>CBCYME010000018.1:0-177011 GCA_965183835.1 Paracoccaceae bacterium
TGCGCAGCGATCCCAGAAGTCACATAAAAGGTGCAAATCGACAGCGCACTAGGCCAATTCCACGGCAACCGCGCTTGCCGAACGGCAAAACAGCCACCTTCAATCCGCAAAACAACGCATCCGCAGCAGCTTCAAAACCAGCCCACAGCGCTCTTTCCCCATAGATACCGCCCAGCCCCCGCGGCTTCCTCCCTGAGAGATTTTCCAACGCGGGCCACCCTCTCGCCAAGCCGCAACCGCACACTCTGGCCCGCATCAGAAAATCTTCATCAATGTCGACGTGCGCTTCGTCTAGCGTGGATGACCGGAGCCAGCCCAGAGCCGACCTTGGCCACCCAATCAATATGCCACAGTACGGCTCATCGTAGCAGACATTCGTGCTCGGCGCGGCATATTGTCGGCTGAAACATCGTCGCCCGACATAAGGTGCGTCGAAGTTAGATAGCAAACCAAAACACAATCACCGCAGTCGCAAAGAGCAGAAATATCCCTGCGATTGCGGCCCCTGAGGGTACGATCAGGTACGATTTGTGGGGCCGGGCAGGATTGTAGAAAACAGTAACGCGATCACTTTCATGCCTTTGGATACCGCCCTTCTGCCACTCCGCCATTGTGGTTCCAGTAGCGCGAACAATGAATGGGCTTAACCGTTCGCCCGAATAGGGTATGCCGTCGACGGAATATTCATACCTCACGCGTGCTGCGTGCATTCTCTCATCATAGCTTCCAATGCCAGAAACCCCGTCTTCCGTAAGTTTTCCAATCGTATGAGGCCAGCGACGTATGCGACAACATGCTGTGATGCTAACGATCCCCATGAGCAAGGCATAGGCAATACACGCAGACAGAACTGCATATTGTTCCCCATTAAATAAGTCAGTCCAGAATTTTTGCATGCACCATTTTACCACAAATGAAATTGGGAGAAATAGCGCAGAACGCGCCAAGTAACTAAGGTCAGTCGGCATCCAAGCTACGACTCGATTAGTTTCAGCGTCAAGAACGCAACAGCTGTCATTCATACTTGTTGCGCATCAGTCAGGCTGGGCTCAAGCAGTCATGCGGCGTTGCAGCGAAACGTTTGCGCCGACAGAGAGGAAATCGTGAAGGTTTTGCCTCAGCGTTTGACGGCTCCCAGCCCAATGCGGACCCACGCCAAGTTTGGGGCTAGAGCGAAAGCGGTCGTTCAATTGGGAGATGATAAGACTACCTTGCGGGAGCATATTGTGACCCGCACCTCGAACCTCAATATCCAATTGGGCATGCCGACTGTTGGATGAAAAGGATTACACGCGGCATGGAGCCCGCCACATGTAATGCCAAAATTCGATTATAGAACGAAGTCTCCATCTGCGAACCGTAACACCTCGGCGTGGCCGATCACATCGTGGCCGTCACGCCCCACGTTATCGATTACTTCCGTGCGAATGCCCGATTGGGTGATGGTGTAATCTGCACGGTTGCCGGAAAAGACGATGGTGTCAGTGCCGTGACCTGCAAGGATGTAATCATTGCCGTCATATCCCCCGATCATATCATCGCCGTGACCGCCGGTTAGCTTGTTGGCGCCGTGATCCCCCCACAGAAAGTCATCGTGATTGGTGCCCGTCAGGTTTTCGATGCTGCGAAACACATCCTCTTGCGCCTCCCCTGTCCAGCCTCGGCCGCGCAGCAACGACGCGGAAACGCCGGCCGTCGACAGAGCATAGCTCAGCAGATCCTGACCAGATCCGCCGTCATAGACATCACGCCCGCCATCCGAGCCATGGAACGTGTCCTTGCCGCCCAACCCGCGAAAGGTCTCGGCCCGGTCTGAGCCGTAGAACACGTCATCAAAACTGGTGCCTGTCACGTTTTCGATTGAATCCATCACAAGAGAGAACGGTGCGGACCCTTGGGACCGGACATGATCCGTATGCATGTTGATGTGAATGCTGGTGTCGAGGCTGGCGAACGACATCATGTCGATCCCGGTCCCACCAGCAATCGAATCCAATCCCCCGGCACCGATCACAGGCAGGTTCAGCCAGTCATTGGCGGCCGTGCCTTGAACGACGTCGGCCACAAAGAAACCAGTCGCGGCCCCAAAGACTACGTAGGTTTCCCCGGCGCGGTCCTGCCCGTTAGGATCGCCATCACTCGCACCAATGAGAATGTCGTCAAACCCATCGCCATTCACATCCCCCGCAGAGGCAACGGAACGACCGCTGGCATCAAACCCATCGATGCCGGTGAGGCTAAACCCGTTGTTGCCATTCAGGTCCGCCAGCGACAGCGCGGCGGCGAATCCAGATGCTGCGCCATAGACCACATAGCTTTCGCCCGCGCTGCCTTCCGCAGTTGGGCTGGCAGTGAGCGCACCAATGAGTATGTCATCAAACCCATCTCCGTTAACGTCCCCGGCAGAGGCAACAGAATGGCCGCTATTGTCATAGGCGTTGCCCCCGTCAATGCGAAACCCGTTGCCGCCATCTAAGTCCGCCAGAGACAGCGCGGCAGCAAAACCAGTCGCTGCGCCAAACACCAGATAGCTTTCGCCTGCGTTATCTCGCCCGTTTGGGTCGGCATAGGGTGCACCAATGAGAATGTCATCAAACCCATCGCCATTCACATCCCCGGCAGAGGCAACAGAAACACTGCTGTGGTCATTCAAATCAATCCCGTCGAGCAGAAACCCATTGCTGCCATCCAGATCCGCCAGAGACAGCGCCGCGGTGAATCCAGTCGCTGCACCATAGATCACGTAGGTTTCCCCTGCGCGGGCATTTCCATTTGTATGGGCACCATACGCACCGATGAGAATGTCATCAAACCCGTCGCCGTTCACATCCCCTGCAGAGGCAACAGAAAAACCGCTCTGATCATTCGCGTCGATCCCATCAATGCGAAACCCGTTGCTGCCATTCAGATCCGCCAGAGACAGCGCGTCGGTGAATCCAGTCGCCGCGCCAAACACCACATAGCTTTCGCCTGCACGGTCTTGCCCGTTTGGATCAGATGCAGACGCGCCAATGAGAATGTCGTCAAACCCATCGCCATTCACATCCCCCGCAGAGGCGACTGAACGACCGCTCACGTCACCCGCGTCGATCCCGTCGAGGCGAAACCCGTTGCTGCCATCCAGATCTGCCAGAGACAGCGAAGCTGCGAATCCAGCGGCCGCGCCAAACACCACATAGCTCTCTCCTGTGTTGCCTAGCCCGGGAGTGGCTTCATGCGCCCCGATAAGGATATCATCGAACCCATCGTCATTCACATCCCCTGCAGAAGCAACAGAATAACCGCTCCAGTCCTCCGCGTCGATCCCGTCGAGGCGAAACCCGTTAGTACCGTTCAGGTCTGCCAGAGACAGCGCGGCGGCGAATCCAGTCGCCGCACCAAACACCACATAGCTTTCCCCAGCGCGGCTCAGCCCACTTGGGTCGGCTGCATACGCCCCAATAAGGATATCGTCAAATCCATCGCCATTCACATCACCGGCTGAGGCAACGGAATATCCGCTTCGGTCATACGCGTTGATCCCGTCGAGGCGAAACCCGTTGGTACCGTTGAGACGGGAAAGCTGAAATGTTGACATGAATTAATTGACCCAAAAAAATTTTCCACAAATATCATTATACTTCGATTTTGCGCCGCAAGAAGTCAACTCAAAATGAGACCTTAGAGCTCATCACACCAAATACGCTGAACTGTTAAAATTGAACCATTGGCAATGTCCGCTTTCTGATAACAGGACACACTTTGCAAAGTCCGCTTCCTGCGCATAGTTGCCGTTCCCCGCGGGTGGCTGCTCCCAGCCCAAAGCGGACATAGGCTATCGACACTCCGGGCGAATTCTGTTGAAAAACTCTTGTTGATTTGAGGAGCCATGACTGATTCAATTTACCTGTGAATACAGGGGATTGACGATGTTAGGACCAAAGCAAGAAGCCCAGGGCGCACTGTTTTACGAGTTCTCGATAGACGATCCTGTGCCACAAGATCATCTGCTACGGTCGATTGACCGGTTCGTCGATTTGGACGACATCCGTCAGTATCTCGCAGATTTTTACAGCCATACAGGCCGTCCATCTATTGATCCTGAACTTTTGATCCAGATGCTATTGGTTGGTTATTGCTTTGGTATCCGGTCGGAACGCCGCCTTTGTGAGGAAGTGCATCTGAACCTCGGATATCGTTGGTTCTGTCGTCTCGATCTTTCTGATCCCGTACCCAATCATTCGACATTTTCCAAAAATCGGCACGGGCGCTTTCGGGACAGCAAACTTCTGCGCCACCTGTTTGAGAAGACCGTCGCACGTTGCATTGCAGATGGTTTGGTGAGCGGACAACGCCTCGCGGCAGATGCCAGCTTGATCGAGGCCGACGCGAACAAACAGAACTCCACGCCAAAGGAAGATTGGGATCGCAGTACCATTGATCCAAACGATGCGCCGCGTGCTGTGAAGGAGTATTTGGATGTCTTGGATGACGCGGCCTTTGGTGCTGCATCCACCGTGGAACCCAAGTTTACGTCCCATTCCGATCCATCCAGCCAGTGGACTGCGGCTCGTAAAGGACCTGCATTCTTTAGCTATTCCACCAATTACCTGATCGACACCGACTACAGCGTCATCGTGGATGTGGAAGGTACAAAATCAATCCGACAAGCGGAGGTTGGGTCCGTGCGCACCATGTTGGATCGGATCAAGGAACAGCATGATATTGACCCAGAACGGCTTTTTGCAGACAGTGCTTATGGATCAGGGCCAATGCTGGGATGGCTCGTTGACCGCGACATCAACCCCCATATTCCTGTACTGGATAAAGCGGGTCGGACAGACGGCACATGGAGCCGCATCGACTTCGAATGGGACCCCGAGAACAACCAATACATCTGCCCTGAAGGTGAGCCGCTCAACAGTTCCGCCGCAACTATTCTGATCCCAATCGCGGTCCAAGTGGCAAGGGCGTCGCCAAGTACCAAGCTCTGAAGCACACCTGCCAAGCCTGCCCGTCAAAGATGAAGTGCTGCCCGAACGCAAATGCGCGCAAGATCACCCGCGAAGAGCACGAGGATGCTCGACAGGTCGCCCGCGACATCCACTGCCCGGCAGTGCATGTTTACATGCACGAGAGGGGCAAAGACCAAGCAATATGCCATCTCAATGCATCTGCGAAAGAAGGTCGAAATGTTGTTTGCTCACCTCAAACGCATCCTCGGGCTGGGACGGCTGAGATTACGTGGTCCCTCTCGGGATCATGGCTATGCCATGACCCTGCCGGGCGGGGCATGCGGCGCAAATGACGAATTCCTCCTCGCCGCAACCGCCCAAAACCTCCGCAAATTGGCCAAGATCGTTCCTGCACCGCAGCAAATGCGCAAAGCCTGACAAGAGAGGCGCTCGCACTCTGTTTGAACCGCTACTTCCTGCGCCCGCAACACATTGTTTTTCAACAGAATCGGCGGATTCCGGACCTTAGCTGCACTAGCATTGATGAACTCTGACCAAGAGCACTACTGCCATCCACGGCTCCAGAAGTCCGCCTTCACGCTTAGTTTCTTGGGTTAAGGGTCGAAAACGCAGAGGACTCACTTCATGATGCTGGCCTAGTTCTTCTAGATGCACAAAATTGAATCGTTCGGCAGGCAGACTGGCTGCATTTCAGACAGAACCCTAGATGACGTTTCACATAGGACGCATTGTTGCGATTAGCTCCGCGACCTTGAGGCCATATTTGCGCATCTCTGATTTGTTCATGATCGCTCCATCTGCTGTCAGGTACATCCAATCTGTGGCCTGCAGGGTATGTCCCCCAGACTCTTCGGGAAGAATAATCTCATAGCTCAAGCGCACAGTTGCACCAGACACAACGCCCTGAGCCTCCCCTACCAAGTCATCAGCGGTTGCAGTGAAACTCTTGTCAGGGCCGAGGGTCAGATACCATTTCCGGCTTTGGGTTTTGCCATTTGAATAGGTGAATTCCTCGGTCAAAGTACCAGTATCTCCGTCCCAGGTGCCAACCATTTTGGCGGTGAAACTATTGGTCATTTTTCCGTTTGGCCCAAATATAAGGCCTTCGGACAGGATTTCCCCGGACAGATGGGTTTTGAGGTCAAATTGCGGTCCGGTTTCTGCGTAGTCGCGCGGTGATTGGAACCGGAAACTGAACAGATAGGTTTTGGCAAAGACAGCAATGAGAAGGATCACGAGACAGGCAACGAGCAACTTCATGATGAGGGACTTTCGGTAGGCAGCCTCAGAGCAAAGCAAAAGGCCACGGTTTTCAGGAAACAGGGAAGGATGGCATAGACGGTGACGAGCGCGGCCAGCGCGGCCTCGGTATTGCCTTTGCCGGGTTCAAAACCACGCGCCTCCAGCAGGGGCAAAGCGGTTGCTGCAGCTAGGGCCAAGGCAAGTTTCCCTGCAAAGGACCAGATCCCAAAGGCCGCACCAGCGCTGAGGCCGGCTTTGGTCAAGGCGATACTGAACAAGGCAGGTAACAGCAACATATCCGCGCCAAGCGCCGCCCCCGAAGCCATGCAAATCAGGGTGAAACCCACCGCATCCCCCGGCTCCAGAAAGGCAGCGCCAACAAAACTGACAATTGCCAAAGGCATAGCAATCAAAAGCGTGGGCTTTGCACCGATCCTGCGGCTCAGCAGGGTCCAGGCAGGCACGCTGAGCCCCGCAGACAAAAAGAACAGCACCAAGAACAGACCAGCCAGACGCGGCAATGCCAGGTAGTCCTGAACAAAAAACAAAAACAGGGTGGAGGTCAACGCCACGGGCAGACTGTTGAGAACCGCTAGCACCAGCAGATGCGACGCCCCGGAGTGCCACAGGTTGGAGAACCTGAGAGGTCTCCCCACCACAGCCTGACGCCGCCAGATCGGCCCGGTCAAGACGGCGGCAAGGATGGCGAGCCCCCCTAAGAAAAGACCAAACGCCGAATATCCCTGCCGTTCGGCCCCCAATCCAACCAACAGCGCTGGGGCAATGGCCGCCAAGATCACACCGATCAGCATGCCGCTTTCTCGAAAAGCGGCGAGCGTCATCAAATCGCGCGGCTTTGCAGAGGTGCTCAGCGTAGCACTGCGCCCATATAGCAGTATCATTCCCAGACTATAGGCCGAGAACAGCAACATCAGGATCACGGTCATCTTGGCCAACAGATAGGGTCCTTGCTGCAATCCAAACAAGAGCGGGAACCCCACAGCAAGGCCAAGGGCCGCCGCCCAGCCAAAGCTGGACTGGTATTGCGGCCAGCGATCCACCGCCCAGCCGATCAGGGGATCTTGCACCAGATCAAAGGCCCGGATCGCCAGTAAAATACCTCCGAGGGAACCAAGGCTCAGGCCCAGATCGGTTGCCGCAAACTGCGGCAGATGAATATACAAAGGGATCCCTGCACTGGCCAGCATCAGAGCGTAAAGGCTGACCCTTGGATACTGTGTCATTTGCCTAAAAGCACCCGTGTAAACCGCGCAGAACGGCTGTCTTCGCCCAAAAAGATCTCCATAAAGCGGGTTTTGATCTCATCTTGGGTCAGGGTGCAGACAGCCACCCCATTGCGCCAAAAATTGAGCCGGTCGGGCCCGTCACTGACCGCCAGATAGCTGTCTCCGGGCCCAACAGGCTGGTAGCATTTCTGTAATTGACTCCGAATGGGAAGAGGATTTCCCACGCGGGCCATCTCTTGCAGGGTGGCGTCCACCAAATCAGATTGGCTCAAGCGGCGCTGATAGGTCAGCTCAAGGCCAAAATCCTGTGACCAATCCAGCGCCTGACCACCCTGTGTGAACAACCGCGCCTTGTAGATCTGAAAGCCCAGGAAACTGAACGTCGCTTCCCCACGTTGCTCTGCCCCTTGCGGCAGGTTTCTGGCCTGCGAGGCAGCGGCATCAAGAAGAGTCAGACAAAGACAGGTCCACAACAGCAGGCTACGCATGGGCCAACTCAACCTGGACAACATCGGTATGTCCAATTGCAAAGGAGGCCGCACAGATCTCCAGATAATACTGCCAGTTGCGGAAAAACTCTTCATCGTAGCCCTGGTCTTTGATCTTGCGGTGATTTGCCACCAAACGCTGCGCCCAGATTCGGCAGGTCTTGCCATAGTCCTCACCAAAGGCGAATGTGTTTTTCACTTGCAAGCCTGCCGCACGGGCCTGATCAGCGATCACTTGATCCGACAAGAGCATACCGCCCGGAAAGACGTATTGCCGGATGTAATCGGAGGAGGTGCGGTAGGTCTCAAAGAAACTGTCGGGAACCGTGATCGCCTGCAGCATGACGCGGCCACCCGCCGAAAGATTGCATTTTAAGGTATCAAAATAGCTGGGCCAGTACTTCTCCCCAACGGCTTCGATCATTTCGATAGAGACAATATTGTCGAATTGCCCCTGCACATCTCGATAATCGCGCAACTGAATATCCGCCCGCCCATCCAGACGGCAGTCCGCATAGGCGTGTTGGTTGCGCGAAATGGTAACGCCTGTCACGTCACGCCCGTCTGCGCTGGCCTGTTCGGCAAAGCCGCCCCAGCCACAGCCGATCTCCAAGATCCGCTCTCCGTGGTTAAGACGGGACAAGACGCGTTCGTTCTTGCGGGTCTGCGCCTGGGCCAGATCATCGCCAGTGTCGCCAAAGAGGCCTGCGGAATAGGTCATGCCCTCATCCAGCCAGAGCTGATAAAACTCGTTTCCAACATCATAGTGGGCACGAATATTCTTGCGCGATCCGCGTTTGGAATTGGCTCGCAAGACCCGGTCAACAATGCGAAATTTTGCACGATTATAGGGGCTGGCCTGATCATAGCTTCCCAGATGCTCGCGATTTAGCATGGCCAATGACATCAATCCCTCGATCGAAGGCGTGTCCCAAAGCCCCTGAACATAGGCCTCGCCCAGCCCGACCTGACCATGCGCTGCCATCGCAGAGACCGCCGCCCAGTCTCGAATATGCATCTCGGCTTCAGGGCCATGATCACCAAACTGATAGCGCGCGCCGTCTGGCGTGCGCAGGGTCAGGCGCCCCTCACGCAGTTGCGCGCAGGTTGCCAGAAATTGCGTTTTCATCGCTTTGTTCGTCAATGTCATGCTGGGATCCTTTTGCGGTCACTAGGGTCTGGGAATTCATCATGCGGACAATGCGCATCGCACTGGCGATGCCGTCTTCGTGAAAGCCATGGCGGTTGTAAGCACCTGCGAACCATGTGTTGTTCTGACCCTGCATAGCCCGCAGATCACGCTGCGCTTGCAGGGCGGCCTGGTCAAAAACCGGATGGGAAAAGTCGACCTGATCGTAGATTTTGTCGTCGGGGATTGGGCGGGTTGGGTTCAGCGTCACAAACAACGGATCACTTTCCGGAATGCTCTGCAGTCGGTTCATCCAATAGGTCACCCCCGGCCCCCCATCTTGGCTGCGATAGGCCCAGCTTGACCAACAAGAGCGGCGTCTGGGCATTTGCCCTTCGTCACAATGTAGGACGGCAGAGTTGGTTTGGTAACGGATAGAGCCAAGCGCCGAGGTTTCAGCCGCAGTTGCACTATGGCCTAGAATTCTTAACGCCTGATCCGAATGGCAGGCAAAGACTACCTCATCAAAATACTGTTCACCCTGACCCTGAACGACCAGTGATATTCCGCGCGCATCTCGGGTAACCTGTTCAATAGGCGCGCCGGTGTGAACTGCGCAGCCGCGCGCGTTGAGAGCCGCTTCCAAGCGGCGAACATATTCAATGCTGCCGCCTTTGACAGTCCACCATTGATGTTGACCAGTTCCTGCCAGCAAAGCGTGATTTCGGAAAAACGAGATCAGGGATTTTGCAGGGAAGGCATCGACATCCGTGACCGGCGTGGACCAGATCGCTCCACACATGGGCAGGAGGTAATTCTCGCGAAACCACTGGCCAAGACCCAGCTCATCGACCAGTTCACCTATGGTTTTTGTGTCATCAGTTGCAGCCGCCTCGGCTTCGCGACCAAACCGCAGGATATCAGCAATCATCTTGTAGAACTGCGGCCGGATCAGGTTTTGCTTTTGCGCCGAGATCGCAGACAGGCTGTTTAGCCCATATTCGATCCTGCCATTGTCGATGCTGGCGCAAAAGCTCATCTCGCTTTTGATGACCGGAACGTCCAGCTCATGGAACAGGCGCGTCAGATAGGGGTACGTAGCGTAGTTGAAAACGATAAAGCCCGTATCAACCGGCTGGTCACCATTCTTACCAGCCAGAACCGTTCGGGCATGCCCCCCCAAGCGTGGCGCGGCCTCGTAGAGAGTCACGTCATGCGATGCAGCAAGATAATAGGCTGCGGACAGTCCGGAAATGCCGCCTCCGATGATCGCGACATTGCGGCGCGGGCCTTGGGTTTGATCCAGCATGCTGTCCTCATTTTATACTAAGTAATGAGGGCATTACGCGTGGACTGAAGTTACGGATCACTTTTGTTTAATAATAATGGCCTCGCAGTGATCCAGTCGCCGCGTCTTTGCGTAAATAGAGTATGATTGAACTTGTATCAGCTCAAACCTATCACGCCCGCCGTGGTAGTTTAAAAAACGCCTTTCGCTACGGTGTCGACTACGTTTTGACAGATCTGAGCGGAGGCTCTGCTCCGTTGTTGTCCCGCAACCGCCTAAACCTGTTTTCGCTACACGACAGACACCATGGCGGCCCACGCGGAAAGGGCCAAGGCTTGGCGTGGTTTCGCGAAGAGCTGCAAAAGCGTGATTTTCCGGTTGAGCAGGCAAAACTTATGCTTTTGACCCAGCCGAGCTTTCTTTGGTTTCACTTCAACCCCGTAAGCTTTTGGATTGCGGAAATTGATGGATCACCACGCGCCTTCATTGCCGAGGTGAACAATACATTTGGTCACCGCCATTGCTATTTCTGTGCGCATCCTGATTTCCGCCCCATCAAACGCACTGATCAGATTGAAGCCGAAAAACTGATGCATGTGTCGCCGTTCCAGCAGGTAAAAGGCACCTACCGCTTCAACTTTGAGATGACAGATCGGGCCTTTAATATCCGCATTTCCTATGAACATGGCGATCAGGGCGTTTTGGCGACGTTGAATGGGGTGCGCCGCCCGATCACCACCGCCGCTTTGGCAGGGGTGGCTCTGCGCCGCCCTCTCGGGGTGGTACGGGTTGTGGCGCTGATTCATTGGCAGGCGGTGAAACTTTGGGCCAAAGGCGCACCCTTCTTGCGCAAACCTAAACCGCCCAAACCTCTGATTTCTGACAGCAGCTCTTTCAGGATAAAATCGTGAGCAGGCTGAGCGGCAAGACCTATTGGTTGATAGGCGCGAGCGAGGGGCTGGGGCGGGAGATTGCCAAGGCTCTGGTGGGGGCTGGCGCCCATGTCATCCTATCCGCGAGATCACAGAACCGGCTGCAAGAGTTAACTTGGGCGCTTGGGGCGGCAACACCGCTGCCGATGGACGTCACTGACACTGGTTCCGTGAAGAAAGCTGCCGAGAGCCTGGGTCAGATCGACGGGGTGATCTACAATGCGGGCGCCTATGTCCCGATGCGAAGCCAGGACTGGGACAGCGCTGAGGCCCTGGCGATGATGGATGTGAACTATGCCGGCGCCTTGCGGGTGCTGGGGCATGTGCTGCCGCAATTCGTTGCCAAAGGTCAGGGCGATATCACCTTTATCGGCTCCTTGGCGGGATATCACGGATTGCCTGCGGCGGTTGGATATGCAGCCAGCAAGGCAGCACTGATCAGCCTGGCTGAAACCATGCGCCACGACCTGAGAGAGAGCGGTGTTGTGGTGCGTCTTGTCAATCCGGGCTTCATCGAGACACGACTGACAGACAAAAACAATTTTGCAATGCCGCAGCTGATGACGGCAGAGGAGGCTGCAGATCATGTGCTCAGAGCCGTGCAGCGGCGCCGGTTCCGAACCGATTTCCCGCGCCCCTTCTCTTGGGCGATCAAGGCCTTGGCCATTTTACCTGACTGGCTGATCTATCGGTTCAAATAGAGAGGCCCCGCTGTTCAGCAGGGCCTGTGCTTTCCGTTCCATCTGTGGATCGTGTGAATATTACTGGATCCGTAGCTTTGCGGATCTTAATCTCGCAAAAATATTATTAAAACAGTATGCTAAATGAAGAGCCCGCAATCTACGGGCTTTTCGGAGACAGTCATATGACAGCGGTCTATATGCGGAACAGGGGTTGTAGCAATCGCGGCATAAAGGCGTTGAACCTCAGGGGCGCGTCGGTGGCAGCGAGGCAGATACAGGCATCGCCCGCATCCGCAATTGGAGTATGTTCCAGATCTTCGTCTCCGATCTCCACGTCCCCAACCCCAAATCGCCCGGTTTCATCGCTAAAGCTGCCTTGGAGGACCAGTGTCAACTCTAACCCGTTGTGGCTATGATCGGGTACAGCTTGACCTGCCGGGATATAGAGCAACCTAACTGATCCACCGAAAGTTTCAGACAGGATGCTTTGCTTCACTCCCATGCCAAGCGTTCGCCAGCGCGGCGGCCTGCCGTTCAAGGCCTCCATCACCGGACCTGGGTAAATGCCCTGTGATTCATAAACAGGTTCGGGGATTGCTGGTTCATCCAACAATGCCATCAAATTGGACTTCAACCCGCTAGAGACCGCGACATCTTCGGTCTGCTCCAACAATGCTCCCCCAACCATGTGATAGGCACCCAAAGCCGCACGGCAATCCGCACAAAGAGAAATATGGGCAGCAACAACCATGGCAAAGGGGTGAGGCAATGTGCCAGTAGCATAAGCCGCCATCATGTCATCTGGGATATGGTGTATGATTGCCGACATTTATCGCAACCCCTCTAATTCTTTGCGCAAGCGGTTAAGGCCAAGGCGAATGCGTGATTTCACTGTGCCAAGTGGCAGTCCGGTTTGAACGCTGATTTCCTTATGGGTGAGATCCCCCATGTAGGCTTTCTCGATCATCTCTTTCTGCTCCGGTTGAAGTTGATCCAGAGCGCTTTTTAACTGCTCAGCCTCTTGGTCAAAGGCCAGGATTTGGCTGGCATCGGGTTCAGACCCCAGATCCTGCGCCAATTCATCCGGAACAGGTCGGTTCTCTTTGCGGATAACATCGATTTGCCGATTTCGCGCGATTTGATAAATCCACGCAGAGGCCTGAGCACGGTGTGGATCAAACATCGCAGCCTTGCGCCACACGGTCAGCATGACATCCTGAACAATTTCTTCGGCCTGCGCCGCGCCTGTGCCCGAGCGCATGATAAAGCCCTTTAAACGAGGCGCAAAGTAATCGAACAAAGCCCCAAAAGCATCGCGATCGCGCTGGTCACGCACTGCGACCAACCAGACCGTCATCTGGGACATTTGCGGAGTTTTCAACTGCACGGCACGTCCTGTTTGGGGCGGGCCATTTTGCGCGCGGCCTGCAAGCGGATGTTCTAACCCGCATTCCCCAAGTAAATTTCTGATTTTTCTATCCTGACCGTTGTATTTCGCATATAAATCATGGTGTTGGTGGCTGAGACGGGAGCATTTCATGGATCACCCAGAGGGTGCGGGCTTACAGCGGGCTGATCGGGTAGATTTTGACCCTCGCGTGCGGTTAGAATTTCGAGGCACGCAGCTCAGTTCGGATGGCGGCCTTCTGGTGATGCGCGAGCTTGATGACGCGCTCGGTCTGTCCAATCTGGCGTCTGCTGCCCTGTGCGACAACCGCCGTGGCAAGAACACGGTCCACCGGCTCGACGGGCTGTTCCGGCAATCAGTTTTCGGGCGGCTGGCGGGCTACGAGGATGTTAACGATGCTGATCGCCTCGCCCTCGACCCGGTCATGCGTCAGGTTGTAGGTGGTCGGGCTGTCGACGCTCAGGCGGCTTCGGCCTCGCAGATGGGACGGTTCGAGACCGAGACGCTGGCCTTGTCCGAGAACCGGGAAGCGCTGGCCGATCTGAACGGGCAGTGGATCGACCGGTTTCATGATCGCAACGGGCTCAAGTACATCGCGCTGGACATGGACAGCTCAGTCAGCCCGACCCATGGTGATCAGGAAGGGTCTGTCTGGAACGGGCATTTCGACTGCACCTGCTACCACCCGAATTTCTTGTTCAACCAGTTCGGAATGCTGGAACGCTGCGCCCTGCGCAATGGCAACGTCCACAGCGCTGACGGCTGGCGGGATGTCCTTGACCCGGTGATTGCCCGCTACGCTGGCCGCAAGCTTGGTGGCCGCTTCTTCCGCGCCGACGCCGCGTATGCCCGCCCTGCAATCTATGCGCGGCTGGAGGAGACGGACTATTTTTACGCCATCCGGCTGCCGGCCAACAACGTCCTCCGCGAGAAGATTGCGCATCGGCTGACGCGGCCTGCGGGGCGTCCGTCGCAGACCAAGGTCAAGCGACTCTACGAGGATTTCGAGTATCAGGCGGCGTCTTGGGGCAAGGAGCGCCGCGTCATCGCCAAGATCGAATGGCATCCGGGCGAACTGTTCCCGCGTGTCGGCTTCATCGTCACCAACCTGCCGATGGAACCAGACTGGGTGGTGCGGTTCTACAACCAGCGCGGCACCGCCGAGCAGCATATCAAGGAAGGAAAGTATGCCTTCCGCTGGACGCGGCTGTCGTGCAAGCGGTTCCGCGACAACGAGGTCCGGCTGCAACTGCACGCGCTGGCCTACAATCTCGCGACCTTCCTGCGCTGCATCGAGTTGCCCGAGGCGATGGCCGACTGGTCACTGACCAGCCTCCAGCTGAAACTGATCAAAATCGGCGCTCGCGTTGTCCGCCACGCCCGTGCCATCACCTTCCAGCTGGCCGAGGTCGCAGTAACCGGCCCGATGGTCCGTGCTATCCTTGCCGCCATTCACCGATTGCGAGTGCGGCCGTCATGCGCCTGACAGGGGTCCAACCCCAAACTGAACGAAAGCGGCAGGACAGGTCTGTCCAACGCGCTGAAAATCCTCGCCTCCGGGCCAGCACGGCACCGATTCGAAGCATGAGGCACCCGCATTCAGGCGTTTCCGCAACTCCGGAGACGCTCAGAGGCAAAAGATACTTGATCCGCAGGCCTGATCAGGTGATCATTGCGCCAGATGGCAGGCCACTTGGGGAATGTCGGTCTAACACTGTTTCCATCATACAAATGCTACGGGCCAGTGCAATTTTTGGATCACTTAAGGGGAAAGAAAAAGTGCAGTGCCTACGTAACTGCACCTGACGAGAAGGGAGCACCAATCTTAAAGTTGTAATGCTACGTCGCACGACACTGCGAATGGCAGCTCTGGACCGTTCGCGTGATTTTGCAAAGGTCACTAACTGCGCATCGCCAACTTCTGATTGCATCTCGATATCTCCCCCCATGACCTCCAGCCAAGCAATCACGTCCCCCTCACGCCCCAATCTCGCGTTGAATGCGCTGTGCCTCTAGCATCAGGCGCGGCAGCGTGTTGTCGTATTGATGCGCTTTGATGTGACCGCACAACAGCGCCGTCCACTAGATCCGCAGCACCTGATTGATCCGCGCCCCATAGCCCGGTCCCAACTTGCGAAACCACCGCACCATGTCGGCGTCCACCCGGATCGTCACCCGCGTTTTGTCGCGCACCGGCCCGTGCCATGTGTCCAGCCCGTGCCAGTCCTCGGGCAGGCTGTGATCCAGCCAATCGCTAGCCAGCCGCTCTTGCAGCGCCTCCAGCTCGTGCAGCATTTCATTGCGGGCCTGATTGCGGCTGACCATGTCTTTACCTCTCATTAAACGCCCGCCAACCATGCAAGCCAAAGGTTAACACCGCCCAAGATCAGCGCCCGGTGCAAGCCGGTGCACAGGGGGTGCACGCATGTCACCCCCCGTTTTCCTTGCCTCGGGCCCATATCTTACCTATACGCGCGCTCATGCTAGATACCGCCACAAATCGCCCCGTATTGCCGCCCGAGATCGCGCGCCGTCGCACCTTTGCCATCATCTCGCACCCGGATGCCGGCAAGACGACCCTGACTGAAAAGTTCCTCCTCTATGGTGGCGCCATTCAGATGGCCGGACAGGTCCGCGCCAAGGGCGAATCCCGGCGCACCCGTTCGGACTTTATGCAGATGGAAAAAGACCGGGGTATCTCGGTCTCTGCATCTGCAATGTCGTTTGATTACAATGACTTTCGGTTCAACCTTGTGGACACTCCGGGTCACTCTGATTTCTCGGAAGACACCTATCGCACGCTGACGGCAGTCGACGCTGCGGTCATGGTGATTGACGGCGCCAAAGGCGTTGAAAGCCAGACGCAGAAACTGTTCGAAGTCTGCCGGATGCGCGATCTGCCAATCCTGACCTTCTGTAACAAGATGGACCGCGAAAGCCGTGACATTTTTGAAATCATTGATGAAATTCAGGAAAACCTGGCCATCGACGTAACCCCGGCAAGCTGGCCCATCGGGGTCGGCCGTGATTTCATCGGCTGCTATGATATTCTGCGCGATCGTCTTGAACTGATGGACCGTGCCGACCGCAACAAGATTGCGGAAAGCATTGAAATCAAAGGGCTTGATGATCCAAATCTTGCCAAGCACGTGCCCGAACACCTGCTCGAACAACTGTTGGAAGAGCTGGAAATGGCGCGCGAACTGCTGCCACCGCTGGATCATCAGGCGCTGTTGGATGGCACGCTGACCCCGATCTGGTTTGGTTCTGCGATCAACTCGTTCGGCGTCAAGGAACTGATGGACGGCATCGCCAAATACGGCCCCGAACCGCAGATCCAGACCGCGCAACCACGCAAGATTTCTCCAGAAGAAACAAAGGTTTCCGGCTTTGTCTTCAAAGTTCAGGCGAACATGGACCCCAAGCACCGCGACCGCGTGGCCTTTGTCCGCATGGCCTCGGGTCACTTCAAACGCGGCATGAAACTGACCCATGTCCGCACCAAAAAACCGATGGCGATTTCCAACCCGGTTCTATTCCTCGCCTCTGATCGCGAACTCGCGGACGAGGCATGGGCCGGCGACATCATCGGCATTCCCAACCACGGTCAGCTCAGAATCGGGGACACGTTAACCGAAGGTGAAGCTTTGCGTGTTAGTGGTATTCCCAGCTTTGCGCCGGAACTGTTGCAAGGCGTCCGTGCTGGCGATCCGATGAAATCCAAACATCTGGAAAAAGCCCTGATGCAATTCGCCGAAGAAGGCGCGGCCAAAGTGTTCAAGCCCTCCATCGGGTCGGGCTTTATCGTTGGCGTTGTCGGGCAGCTTCAGTTTGAGGTGCTCGCCAGCCGGATCGAAATGGAATACGGCCTGCCGGTGCGGTTTGAACAATCGCAATTCACATCGGCGCGCTGGGTGGCAGGCGACAAGACGGCGTTGGATAAATTCATCAACGTCAACAAACAGCACATCGCCCACGACCATGATGGCGACGTGGTGTATCTGACGCGCCTGCAATGGGATATTGATCGGGTCGAACGGGATTACCCCGACCTGAAACTGACCGCGACCAAAGAGATGATGACGTGACCCTACAGTTGTCCTAGGCTGCCGGATATGGAGATCAAAGACACGGTTTACCCCGGCAGTTATTACAGCTTGATGCGGTTTCTGGACCGTAAGGAAGCCCCTTACACCCACCCCGAAACCGTTCTCCCGGCGGCTGATCTGGATTTGGCCGCCCTCAGGGATCAAATCGTGCGTTTTGATCCCGACCACATCCCCCCCGAGGATCTGCGCGATGCGCGTCGCAAGCTGCACGCGCTGGAACAGGAATTCGACGGCTGCAGCGCCTTACACCTATTGCATGCGCTGGTCATCTCTCTGCTGCGCCGCTCTCCGGCCCCGACACAAGCGCGGGATTTGTTCTTTCGTCTCTGGACCGAACAGGGGCAGCATCTGGGGCAGACCCTATCGGTACGTTGGCTGATCTCAGCCGCCACCACCTTTGGCGACCACGGGCAGACCCCCGAGCAGATCAAAGGCGGCGCGGGGCTGGCGATGCTCTTTGATCTGATCAAGCTTCACGACAGTGAACGCCGGGTCTCTGGTCGTGCGAATGATCACGCCTATTCACGTGTCAGCGGTCGCCAGATCCCCCCTCTCGCCTTTGGAATGACTGGATATTCTCTCACCAATGGCGATCTGGATAAGATCATGCTGGCCCGCCTATGGCGCTTGGCCGAAGACGATCCGATCCTGCGCCCGCTTGGGGTCCGCATGCTCGGCATGGTGATGACAGACAAACGCACTATCTTTGCCCGCATGCGCCGATACAAAGGAAAATAGCCCATGGCGCATGCGACAGATACCTGGGGCCTCGTCGCCACGATCAAGGCCCCAACGGCCGAGGTTCTGCGCTTTGTCGCCTATCACCTCGACCTTGGTGCCCATCGCATTCACATCTATCTGGATGCCCCCGATGCCGCCACCTATGCGCCGCTCAAGGCCCATCCAAAGGTGCGCGTCACCCAATGCGACGACCGCTATTGGAAAAACCGCAAACGCCCAGAAAAACATCAGGTTCGTCAAACCATTAACGCCACTCGCACGTATCGGCGTCAGGCTGAAACCGATTGGCTGGCGCATATCGACGTCGATGAATTCCTCTGGCCACAAACCACGGTTGCGGACGCCCTGTCAGCCCTCCCCCCCCATATCAACTGCGCCCGGATGCGCCCGCGCGAGGCGTTGCCCGGTGACACCCAGCTGTTCAAAGACTGCGTTCCCTCTGGCCCAGACCGGGACAAGATCACCCAACAGATCTACCCCACCTTCGGCGCCTATGTAAAAGGTGGCTTCATGAGCCACGTCGCAGGCAAACTGTTTGTCCGCACCGGCCTGCCCGACATCGAATTCCGCATTCACAACGCCTTTCAGAACGGTCAGACAAACCCCGGTCACCAAACGTTGGACACCATGGCCCTGTGCCACGCCCACGCTCAAACCTGGGACGACTGGATCGCCGCCTATCGCTTTCGACTGGCTCAGGGGTCATACCGCTCAGAACTCGCCCCCAACAAATCCCGCGCCGAGGGTGGCCTGACCATGTACGAATTGCTCAGCGTGATCGAAGACGAAAGCGGCGAATCCGGCCTAAAACACTTTTACGACGAATTGAACGCCGTCGACCCCAAGGTACGCCAAACCCTGCAGAATCAGGGTATGCTGCACGCCTGCCCTCTGCATCTAAATACGGCTTTGCGGAAACACTTTCCCGATTTTTAATAAATTGGGGTCAAAACCCCTACAGTTTACCCCTTTTCCTTGTCGATTTTCAGCAGATTTGACCTTGGGCAGGGATTTTGCTATGCCCCCGACCAAGCCATCATGCGCATTTAGCGCAGGATCATACGGATCCGGCTTAGACCAGATGTGCGGGCCAAGTCAGTGTCCGTAAGCCACGGAAACACATGACAAAATTTAGTGATCTGAACCTGAACGCCAAGGTACTCAAAGCGATTGACGAGGCCGGATACGAATCTCCGACCCCGATTCAAGCCGGTGCCATCCCCCCCGCTCTTGAGGGTCGCGATGTTTTGGGTATCGCCCAAACCGGGACAGGCAAAACCGCCAGCTTCACGCTGCCTATGATCACCATGCTTGCGCGTGGCCGGGCTCGTGCGCGTATGCCCCGCTCGCTGGTTCTGTGCCCGACACGTGAATTGGCGGCTCAGGTGGCTGAAAACTTTGACACCTATTCCAAGCACCTGAAACTGACCAAAGCCCTGCTGATTGGCGGCGTTTCGTTCAAGGAACAGGATGCTCTGATTGACCGCGGCGTCGATGTTCTTATCGCCACCCCCGGTCGTCTGCTGGACCATTTCGAACGCGGCAAGCTGTTGCTGACCGGCGTGCAGATCATGGTTGTCGACGAAGCAGATCGGATGCTCGACATGGGGTTCATTCCCGATATCGAACGCATCTTTTCGCTAACGCCATTCACCCGTCAAACCCTGTTCTTTTCGGCCACCATGGCGCCGGAAATCGAACGGATCACCAACACCTTCCTTTCGGCCCCCGAACGGGTCGAGGTCGCGCGTCAAGCCACGACCTCTGAGAATATTGAACAAGGCGTTGTCATGTTCAAAGGTTCACGCCGGGATCGCGAAGCCAGCGAAAAACGCAAGTTACTGCGTAAAATTATCGACGGTGAAGGTGAAAAATGCACCAACGCGATTATCTTCTGCAACCGCAAGATGGATGTGGATATCGTCGCCAAGTCGTTGAAAAAATACGGCTATAATGCCTCGCCCATCCACGGCGATCTCGACCAGAGCCAGCGCATGAAAACGCTGGATGAATTCCGCGAAGGGTCACTGCGCTTTCTCGTGGCGTCAGACGTCGCCGCACGCGGCTTGGATGTGCCCAGCGTCAGCCACGTGTTCAACTTTGACGTGCCCAGCCATGCCGAGGACTACGTCCACCGCATTGGCCGAACTGGCCGCGCCGGTCGCGACGGTAAGGCCGTGATGATCTGCGTGCCACGTGACGAAAAGAACTTTGATGCAATCGAAGCTTTGGTTCAGAAAGAGATCCCCCGGATCGAGAACCCACTCAAAGTTGAAAAACCTGAACTTCCGAAAGAGGCGGACGCCCCGAAAGAGAGACAGGCCGAGAGAAAGCCGCGCAACCGCAAACCCGTTGAGAAGCCGGCTGAAAAGCCAGTCGAACAACAGGCCGCGCCTGCTGCGCCCAAGCCAAACCCCAAAGCCAACCCAAAACCACGCGGGCGGGATCGCGGTGGCCGGGTTGTAGGCATGGGCGATCACCTGCCCAGCTTTATCGCGCTCAGCTTTGACGAGCGTCGCGCCAGCTAAAGCGCACCACATAAGACCAAACAAAAAGCGGCTTCTTTTAGAGCCGCTTTTTTTTGCCTTAGATCGCGATAATCAGCGCTAAGATAGACGCCCCCAACAGGGCTATCCCTAAAACTTCCCGACGCGTGATCGTCTCTTTAAAGAACAGGATAGAAGCCAGCAAACTCAGGATCAGTTCCACCTGCCCCACGGCTTTGACATAGGCCGCATTCTGCAGGGTAAAGGCCCAGAACCAACAAAACGATCCACTCATGCTGGTGAGCCCCACAAAGATCCCAGTGCGGCGCGTTTGCCAGACCGCCCGCAGTTCGACCCGGTCCCGCCAAAACAACCATGCGCCCATTGTGATCATCTGAAACAGGGTCACCGCAGCGAGTGTCACGGCCGCGCGGAATGCGGGCTCTAACGTCCCCATCTCTAGCGACGCTCCGCGATAACTGACTGCTGAAAAGGCGAACAAAATTCCCGACCCAATCCCCAACATCGATGCCCGATTGCTCAGGTGTTGCCACCATTTCCCCGCACCGCCGGGTGTTTTGGACAGGATCAAAACGGCAGCCAGCCCCAACAGAATGGCGATCAATCCACCAAACGAAATGCCCTCGCCCAGCACCAGAAAGCCGACCAAGGCCGTCTGGATGACTTCGGTTTTCTTAAACGTGATGCCAACAGCAAAATTGCGCTGTTTGAACAACGCCACGACACAGACGGTTGCTAGAATTTGCGCAGTGCCCCCAACGGCAACAAATCCCCAGAACGTTGCTGATAACGCAGGCAGGCTGCGCCCCGTGGCCGCCAGATATAGCGCCAGCAACAGCGCTACCAACGGCGCGGAATAGGCAAAGCGCGCAAAGGTTGCCCCCGCAGCACTCAACTTCACTGTGCTCAGCGATTTTTGCAACATGAACCGCACGGTTTGAAACGTGGCGGCGGCGACTGACACAAGGATCCAAATAGGCATGATCCTCGTATGACCTCAATTCAGGAACGAGGCCAGAGCGGATGTGGGATGGGATCCTTAGCTTTCAGAAAATACTGCCGAAAGACATCGGCATACGACCGATACACGTAGCTCTCATTGCACTCCAGATATCGGGCCTTTCCCGCCCGATACAGCCCGGGCAACTGATACCAAGCGGCCTTGGGGTGCATGTGATGAACAACGTGGAAGTTATTATTGAGAAACAAAAATGCCAACGGTCCCCGGTCTTCGATGATCACCGTGCGGCATCGCGACTTTTCATGTGCGCGATGCTCTAGAAAGGTTCTGATTTTAAGCACAGCCAACCCCAGGTAGGCCGACAGGCAGAACGCCCAGATCGGCATCGCAGATTGCGCCACGACCCATATAACAACGGCAACTCCGGGCAGGTGCAATGCCCAGGCCAGCAACACATCACGATCCCCACGCAGGGCGGCCAAACCCTCGTCGCAAGTGAATATCACCTGTCCGATCAAGGGTCCCAAAACCATTCGACCCAAAAGCGTATTGTTGGCGCGGTACAACCGCCGTTTCCATCGCGGCATGCTGGCCCAAACGACGGGATCCTGAAAATTGGTCTCAGGATCATCATAAGGGTCGGTCAAATTGGAATCGAGATGATGTGCCAAATGCAAATCACGAAATCGGTTGTAAGGAATGCACAGGGTCAACGGCAGTGCCATCAGCGCCTCGTTGATCCATTTGGTTTGAAACGGATGCCCATGCAACGCCTCATGCGTCAGGGACGAATGCAATGCAGCCACAACGCCGCCCGCAAGAACGGCCAATACCAGAGAAACCTGTGCCAGCCCAAACACAACACCCAACCATGCGCTGTAGCAGATCAAGACCAATCCAAATGTGCCCCACTCAGGGCTGCGCACGGTGTCCTGCTCAGACATTCCGGCCCCAGTGGATACCGGCCCAAATCCGTTCGTAAAGCACATAGAGGGTCAATCCGATTGCCGTATTGACCAACGCAAGGGTTCCCCCAATAGCAGCTGATCCAGTTGCGATCACCCCGACCAATGTCATCGATGCCAACCCCAACAGGTTCCAGATCACCGCCTTCACCAGCGATCTCCGTCGCGTTTCCATGTTGCCTCCTGCCTCTAGTCCTCACAACTTTGTTATGCGCTTGGGGGGCCTGTGAACATTCTGAATATGATTAACAAAACTCAGCAACCGTGATAAATATCACCATATGACACTAAAAATCGACAAACGACTCCGCGCCGCTCAATTTCGAACGCGACTGGCCCGCGCCATGCAAGACAGCGCCACCAGTCAGAGCGCCCTCGCCCGTCAGGTCGGCGTGGATCGCTCGACCATTTCCCAGTTGCTGACCGATGATGGCGCACGCCTGCCCAATGCCCATGTGGTCGGCGCCTGCGCCGGTGCTCTTGGGGTGTCGGCGGATTGGCTGCTCAGCCTGTCAGACCGCCCAGAAAGCGCAGCCGAGCTGCTGGCCGGGTCCCTGTCCGTCACCGAAGCCCCCCGTGCCTTGGTGGATGAACGGATCTTTGATTGGCACCAAGAGGCCGCCGGATACAAAATCCGCTACGTGCCTGCGACCTTGCCTGACATGCTGAAAACACGAGCGTTGCTGGAATGGGAATACGCGCCACATCTGGGCCGCACAGCGGATCAGGCCATTGGCGCGTCCGAGGATCGCCTGACATGGATGCGCAGCGCCCAGTCCGACTATGAAATCGCTATGCCGCTCTTTGAAATCCACAGTTTCGTCCATGGCACCGGATATTATCAGGGCTTGCCGCTCGACATCCGGTTGGAACAGATCGACCGCCTGCTCGCACTTAGCGAACAACTCTACCCCCGGCTCAGGATCTATCTGTTTGATGCCAAACGGCTCTACGCGTCACCGATCACCGTGTTTGGGCCCTTGCTCTGCGTGTTCTATGCCGGTGGCCACTATATGGCGTTTCGGGATCGCGACAGGATAGAAACCTTTACGCGCCACTTTGATACATTGGTGCGTGAAGCTGATCTGACAGCGCGCAACTTCCCTACGCACCTGCGCCATATGCGTGCAAGCATTGCGCCAGACACATAAAACACGCCCCCAGCTAATCGGGGGCGTGTTCCAATACCTTCAGACCTTGGGATCAGGATTCACCGTATGACCATCCACGGCAATCACCTGCCCAGACACCAGCCGCGCCCCGTCTGAGGCCAGAAACACCGCCATCGCCGCGATATCACGCCCCTCGACAAAGCTGCCCATCGACGTCCCCGAGGCATAGCCCGCATAGACCTGATCGCGGGTCATGCCCTTGGCGGCGGCTTCGCGCTCCATCACGCCTTCGATCCGGGGCCCTTCGACAGAACCGGGACAAATGACGTTGGACCGGATGCCATGCGGCCCCAGTTCCATCGCCAGCGTTTTGCCCAATCCAACCATACCCCACTTAGCGGCCGCATAAGGTGCGCGATTAGGATAGCCGTATTGGCCCGCTGTGGACGAGGTGATCAGGATCGCACCCGATTTTTGCGCCTTCATCATCGGGGCTGCGTATTTGGAACACAAAAATGCGCCTTCCAGATTGACCGACAAACACGCGCGCCAATCGTCAAGCGAGACATCCTCGACCAAGGCCGTTGGCCCGGCAATCCCGGCATTGGCGCAGAGCACATCCAGCCCGCCCCACGCGGCAGCGATCTCGGCAAACAGGGACGCAACCGACCCTTCATCCGCAACATTCACCCGGCTGCGCTGCCACGTCTCAGGACAGGCCGCCAGCGCCGCATCGTCCACATCCGCGACCCAAACCTGCGCCCCGGCTTCAGCAAAGGCCTCGGCCATGGCGCGCCCAACTCCGGACGCGCCTGCCGTGATCAAAACCCGCTGGCTCATGCGGGTTTACGGATCGCATTGCCCGCCCCCTCTGGGTACGGCAATGCCGCCTGCGCCTCAGTCACCCGCGCCAGTGCCGCTTCGATCGCGGCGGACGGCGCACAGGGACGTCGATCAGCCAAGCTCACGTGCAAAAGGAAACTCTCGCCGGTCGCAAGCAGCTTGTCGCCCTCAAACATCGAATGGAACAGATGCAGCTTTTTACCCGCGCCCAGCAACAGCTGCGTGCGCACCTCGATCTTTGCCCCGGCGTGCGTTTCATCCAGATGACGAATGTGTGTTTCAGCAGTGAAATAACTCCCCCCCGAGGCGATGTAATCGGAATCGCAGCCCACAATTTCCATGAACCGGTCGGTCGAACAGGCAAAAGCATCTAGATATCGAGACTCAGTCATGTGTCCGTTGTAATCGGTCCAATCCAACGGCACCGCGCGGGCCAGTGTGCGGATCGGCTGGCTCAGGTCCGCTTCGTCCAACGTTGGCAACGCACCGGGTTTCAGCGCCGCATCATGCTTGTTCAGCACCGCACCCGCGCCATAGTCCTGCGCCTTAAGCGCCCGCATCATACCAACCAGGTTGTTGTCGCGAATACGCTCCAGCTCGCGGATCGAATGATGACCGGATTGTTCATCCGACTGGCCCGCGATCAGATCGACCAGCTCATCGGTGAACTCGGGCACATCCATCAATTTGGTCCAAGGCCATTTCAGCGCCGGGCCGAACTGCGCCATGAAATGCTTCATGCCAGCTTCGCCCCCCGCCACGCGATAGGTTTCAAACAACCCCATCTGTGCCCAACGAATACCGAACCCCATGCGGATGGCTTCGTCGATTTCTTCGGTGGTGGCGACACCATCCTTAACCAGCCAAAGCGCCTCGCGCCAGACCGCCTCAAGAAAGCGATCCGCAATATGCGCGTCGATTTCTTTGCGCACATGCAGCGGGTAAAACCCGACCGAGGTCAGCAGATCCTTGGCCTTTTGCACAAACGCCGCACTGTTCGCCTCGGTCGGCACCACTTCGATCAGCGGCAGCAAATAGACCGGGTTAAAGGGATGCGTCACCATGATCTGTTCAGGGCGCAGCGCGCCCTCTTGCAACTCAGACGGTTTGAACCCGCTGGTCGACGACCCAATCACCGCCCCCGGATCACATGCCTCTTGCAGGCTTTTGTAGACCTTCAGTTTCAGATCCAACCGCTCGGGCACGCTTTCCTGAATCCAATCCACGCCCGCAACTGCGTCGGCCAGTTCCGTATGAAAACTCAGCGTACCCTCGTCGGGCAGTGGCACATCGCTGAGACCCGGCAAGGACCGGCGCGCGTTGTCCATCACTTCGCCAATCTTGCGCTCGGCTTCGGGATCCGGATCGAACACCCGCACGTCCCATCCATTCAACAGGAACCGCGCGGCCCACCCGCCGCCGATTACGCCACCACCAATGATTGCTGCTGTTTTCGTCATGTGTCTTTCCCGCATGTTTCGGGTCGCCCGGATGCCCTGCGCCAAGGCAGGGTCGCACCCAAAGGAGACCGATGATGAGACTTGAATTTCATGGACTGCCCAGCGCGGATGTCGAAACAATACACCGCACCGGAGTTGATAGTTATGGCGACCCGGTGGAACGCCACGCCAGCGCCGAACAGGACGGAATGCCCTGTCGCCACTGTTTGCAGAACGTGCCCCAAGGGCTGCCCTTTCTCGCACTGGCACACCGGCCGTTTCAGGGGCGCAACCCGTTTACCGAAACCGGGCCGATATACCTGTGCGATCCGGGCTGCACCCGCGCCGAACCGTCGCCTGAACCGCCCGCGTTCCTGTCCGCCACGCAGTACCTTTTGCGCGGTTACGGACCGGACGAGCGGATCGTTTATGGCACCGGTGCGGTTACACCGCGCGCTGACCTGACGACCTATGCCGCCCACCTGCTGGATCGCGATGACATCGCCTTTGTCGATCTGCGCAGTGCCAGCAACAACTGTTTTCTCTGTCGGATTTATCGCGCCAACTGAACAAACACGGTCGCTGATCCAGATGACGCCCTCACAGTCAACGACGTCATGCTGTGCCGCGACGGTGCACGGGGGGTGCACGCACGGTGTACGCATGTCACCCCCCGCTAACAGCCTCATTTTGCTGCAGGTGCGCGCTTGGTCAGGCCCAGCTTTTCGCGCACTTCTTGCGCCCCAATGACGCGCGCACCCATGTTTTCGATGATGGTGCCCGCGCGTTCGACCAACTGCCAGTTCTGCGCCAGTTCACCCTTACCCAGCCAAAGATTGTCCTCGAGCCCAACGCGCACGTTGCCGCCCGCCAGAACAGCCGCCGCCACATAGGCCATCTGATTGCGCCCCAACCCAAAGGCCGAGAAGTTCCAATCAGCCGGCACGTTGTTGACCATCGCCATGAACGTGTTCAGATCATCCGGTGCGCCCCATGGCACGCCCATGCACAGCTGCACCAAGGCAGGACTGTCCAGAATGCCCTCTTTCACCAATTCCTTGGCAAACCAGAGATGACCGGTGTCGAATGCCTCGATCTCGGGCTTTACGCCCAAATCCGTCATCATCTGCCCCATGGCGCGCAGCGCACCGGGGGTGTTGGTCATCACGTAATCCGCTTCGGCAAAGTTCATCGTGCCGCAATCCAGCGTGCAGATCTCGGGCAGGCATTCCGCGATATGGGCGACCCGCTCGGACGCGCCAATCATGTCGGTGCCCGCTTCGTTTACCGGAAATGGAGATTCAACATTCCCGAATACGATATCGCCGCCCATGCCTGCGGTCAGGTTCAGAACCACGTCGATGTCAGCCTCCCGAATGCGGTCCGTCACCTCACGGTAATAGTCCAGATCCCGCGACGGCGCGCCGCTCTCGGGGTCCCGCACATGGCAATGAACAACCGCCGCGCCCGCCTTGCCTGCGGCAATCGCACTGTCGGCAATTTGCTGCGGTGAACGGGGCACATGAGGGCTGCGATCCTGCGTTCCACCCGACCCTGTCACGGCACAGGTAATGAAGACTTCTCGGCTCATTTCCAACGGCATTGCGTTTTCCCCTACATTTACCGTGTTTTGCCCCGGCTTATCCCCAGGCTTGTCCACGGATTCCAATTTGCGTTCACGCTCGAGTCTGGCGCAGCTTTGTCATGATAACTTTACATGATGCGAATCGACTTGATGAAATCCGCAAAAAACATCCTTCAGCCTGAACATCAGGCCCTGAAAACCGCCGTGCTCGTGCTCGACGAATGCAACACGCTCAGCTTTGCTGCGGCCGTGGATCCGATGCGGGCCGCCAACCGGCTTGCAGGGCGACCGGCCTTTGATTGGGACTATGTCACCGCGACAGGTGAACCCGCCCATCTGACCAGCGGGTTGGCTGTACCCGGCCAATCCCTGACCCGGCTTGATGGCTGCGATCTGTTGATTGTCATCGCCGGCTTCCAGCTTGCGCGCCATGCCACCCCCAGCCTGCTTGCCAGCCTGCGTCGGATCGCGGCCAGCGGTACAACCATTGCCGGGATCGACGGTGGACCCTGGTTGCTGGCCGAGGCCGGATTGCTGGATGGTCATGCCGCCACCACCCATTGGGAGGATCTGGACAGCTTCGCCAGCCGGTTCCCCGATGTCTCAACCGTGCGTGACCGGTTCACCGTCTCTGAGAACCGGCTGACCAGCGGTGGGGCAATGCCTGCCATTGAAATGATGCTACACATCATCTCGGCCCGCCATGGTGCGGGGTTTGCGGCGCGGGTGTCTGGCCTGTTCCTGTACGATGGCGCCCCTGCCCCAACCAAACCCCAGTCACGCACCGGTGCCCCCCATCGCCACAATGGCGTGACCGCCAAGGCCAACGCATTGATGGAGGCGACACTGGACGAGCCCCTGCCTGTTGCTGAAATTGCCGAAACTCTTGGCACCAGCCCGCGCACCCTGCAGCAACAGTTCCGCTTGCGCCTGAACACAACGCCGCAAGACCACTACTTGCAACTGCGTTTGGCTGAGGCGCGGCGTCTGGTGACTGATACCGATATGCCTTTGATGGATGTCGCTGTGGCAACTGGTTTTACATCTCAATCCAGCTTTGCCCGGTCTTTTCGCACTGCTCACCACCTGACAGCGCGCGAGTTGCGTCAGGAAAACAGCCCACCGATGTCGCACTGATTATTTCAGCTGGCAGTCCTTGCTGCCGCGGCGGTTAATCCCGCCGCGCTGCTGACGCTGACCATCCCGGTCCTGCATGCATTCAATGCACAGCTTTACACCCGGGATCGCTGTGCGCCTTGCTTCGGGGATAGGTTCCTCGCATTCCGCGCAATGCGTCAGGCTTTCGCCTTGCTGACCCCGGCGCGCCTGCATCCGGGCCAGTTCATCGTTCACGGATGCTTCGATCTGTTCGCTCACTGCGCCGTCGCGCGCCCATCCACCCGCCATAACCGGTCCTCTCACGTTCACACGCTTAACTGTAGATCGTCGGACAGGATGTGGCCAGACACGCAAACGACGTACAGTTACACCTTGTTCGCCATCCCCCTCTCTCTATCGTGCACTTAATCAGCTTGAGGGAGAGTCAAATGCGTGGTTTTGTAAAATGGGTTGGGCGATTACTTCTGCTCATAGTGGTTGTCGGGGGGATCGGTTTCTTTGGTTTTCTTCCGCCCTATGTCGAGAAAACCCGCAACAAAGTCTTTGAACACGCCCCCTACGCCGTCACAGACACCGCTAGCGCCTTGCACGCCAATATGATCGTCGGGGATTGGCACGCAGATAGCCTGCTGTGGTCGCGCGATCTCACGGAACGTGGAAATCGCGGACAGGTTGATATTCCGCGCCTACAAGAAGGGAATGTCGCGCTCCAAGTATTTACCGCTGTCACCAAAAGCCCCGCCGGGCAAAACTACGACGAAAACTCAGACGATGCGTTTGACAACATAACCCTTTTGGCCGTCGGGCAACTTTGGCCGATGAACACATGGGACAGCCTGCTGCACCGCGCACTGTATCAAGCCGAAAAACTGCACGAGTTTGAAGAAGACGCGCCCGATCAGCTCAAGATCATTCGCACACGGTCCGATCTGGAAGAGGTGCTTGAGGCCCGCGCAAACGGCTCCAAAATCATCGGTGGATTGCTGGGGATCGAAGGTGCGCATCCGTTAGAGGGTAAGCTGGAAAACATGGATACCCTGGAACAGGCCGGCCATAGGGTCATCGGATTACAGCATTTCTTTGACAACGCACTTGGCGGATCTTTGCATGGCAGGTCGAACACAGGCCTGACCGATTTCGGTCGCGCTGTGGTGGCCGAGATCGGACAACGTGGCATGGTTCTGGATCTTGCACATTCCAGCCCGCAGGTGGCGTGGGATACGCTTGACATCACGAACATGCCCCTGATCGTCAGTCACACGGGCCTCTACAGCAATTGCCCGGTGAAGCGGAACTTTCCTGATGAGTTGATGAAGGCCATCGCCGCAACCGGAGGCGTCATAGGGATCGGCTATTGGGATGAGGTATCGTGCAATGATTTCGCCCCAGACGGAATTGCCAAAATGATCAAAGCCTCGATTGATGTCTTGGGTGAGGATCACGTGTCTTTGGGCTCTGACTATGATGGATCCGTGCAAACGAAATTTGACACCTCTGAATTGGCAGCACTGACCTCTGCCTTGCTCGATGCAGGCGTGACCGAGCCCCAAATCCGCAAAGTCATGGGTGAAAACATGGTGCGTGTCCTGCGCGCGCGCCTGTCGGATTGAAACTGGAACTGGGCATATCACATCCTGAACGGCCCCACATCGGGGCCGTTTTCTGTTTGCCCCCTACAAAAGTGGTCGATGTGTCGACGGTTTGCCGCTAGAGGGACAGGATGAACATGCATCGCAAATTTGAAATCTTCCTTGTTGTCTCGCCCGGTCTTGAACTGGCCTTACGGGACGAAGCGCTAGACCTTGGTTTTCGCAAGGCAAAAGCAACCGAGGGCGGCGTACGCTTTCGCGGCAACTGGGCGGATGTTTGGCGGGCAAATCTGATGCTGCGCGGCGCGGCGCGCGTGCTGGCGCGCATCGGGTCCTTCAAAGTCACGCATTTGGCGCAGCTGGATACGTTATCCCGCGAATTCGCATGGCACGAGATCCTGCGCCCAGATATCCCTGTCCGCGTTGATGTCACCTGCAAAAAGTCCCGCATTTATCACGCCGGGGCCGCCGCTGAACGCATCGAACGTGCCATTACACAAGAGCTCGGCGCGCCAATCTCTGCCGAGGCTCAGGTCTGCATCAAGGTCCGTATCGAAGACGACCTCTGCACACTGAGCGTCGATACATCAGGCGAGTTGCTGCACAAACGCGGCCATAAAGAAGCGGTTGGCAAAGCCCCCATGCGCGAAAACATGGCCGCGCTATTTCTGCGTCAGTGTGGGTATGACGGGACTGAACCTGTACTGGACCCGATGTGTGGCTCGGGCACGTTCGTTATCGAGGCGGCCGAAATTGCTGCCGGACTCATCCCTGGCCGATCCCGTCATTTTGCATTTGAAGACTTGGCGACCTTTGACGCTGAAACCTGGGCCGACCTGCAGGAACAGTCAGAACCCAACGCGGTTTCAGTGCAGTTTTACGGGTCTGATCGGGATGCTGGCGCCATCCGCAACAGCCGCGCCAATGCAGAGCGGGCTGGCATCACCGCGCTGACCCAGTTCAATGAGCACAGCGCAGGTGAAATATCCCCGCCCAAAGGCCCCAAGGGCTTGGTTATCGTGAACCCGCCGTATGGGGGCCGGATCGGTGACAAAAAACACCTCTTTGCCCTACATGGGTCTTTGGGCAAGGCGCTCTTGTCTCGCTTTTCAGGATGGCGCGTGGGCATCATCACAAACGAGCCTTCTTTGGCCAAAGCCACAGGGCTTCCCTTCAAACCACTTGCCGCGCCAGTCGCACATGGTGGTTTAAAAGTCCGGCTGTACCAAACGGCGCCCCTGCCCTGATGTCGTGCTAGATCGCGCTGACGGACCTGTGGAAAATGCGTCCGTCTCGCACCCGATCAAAAGGCATGGCACATACGCAGCGCATCAAAAATGGCGGCATGCATATTCCGGCTCGCAACCGCATCCCCGACGCGGGCCAAATAGAACGGACTGTTCTGCTCAAGGTCTTCGAACGGGAATGCCCCTGTGATCATCGCCGCCTGATCAACCTGCCCTAGGTTTCGCGAGTTGGGCTTTAGATCATGATACAATGCATCCATCGGCGTTAACCCATGTTCGACAACCACATGATCAACCAACCGGTCGCGCAGATCGCCAGTCAGAACATGACGCAGCCGCGCAACGATTTGGTTTCCTTGCCGAGACAGCTCGGCAAGTTCTTCCAGACAAGTGAACGTGACCCCTTTCGCCGCCAGATCGCGCAGGGCAACCGCACTCGTCGTCGGACCCAGATCATGTAGCAGCGCACGATCAGGGCTCACCAGCTCGACGCAATGGCCTGCTGATGACATCACATTTGAAGTCACCGCAGCAGGATGATCCCCGATTTCATCAAACAGCAGGACGCTGCCCGAAATGCGGGCTTCGCCTGACAGAACATCCCAACTGGAAATCGCAAGGTCCGCCCCCGGAATTGCCAACGGTTCGGGCCACCCGCCAGTGGCGATGATCACAAGGTCCGGGCCTTCGGCAAGCACATCGCTTGCCTCGACATAGCTATTCAAACGGAGTGTCACATTCAGCGCTTCAACCTCTGAAATCAGCCAATCCGCAACGCCCCAAATTTGACGGCGTGTTGCCCCCTTGGCCGCAAGGCCAAGCTGCCCCCCCAAACGGTCTGAGGCCTCGAACAGCACGACCTCATGCCCTCGCAGGGCGCTCACGCGCGCGGCTTCCAACCCACCCGGTCCGCCGCCAACGACAACCACCTTTTTCGGCGCGCTGCTTGGTGTAATGTCGTGCGGCAATATCTCTTCCCGCCCGGTGGCAGCGTTATGGCCGCACACCGCTGGTTTGCCCTGATTGACCCGATCCACACAATACCCCAGCCCGACACAAGGGCGAATGCGCTCCTCCTCGCCGCGTTCAAGCTTAGCAACCAAATAGGGGTCCGCCATCTGCGCCCGCGTCATCCCTACCAGATCTACATGCCCCCCCGATACAGCGTGTCGCGCTGTCGCAATGTCGGCAATGCCGCCCGCATGCAGCACCGGAATATCAACCGCTGCTCTGATCCGCCCCGCTACAGTGATGTGCGGTGCCGCTGGTATCCCCATCGGACGGACCCATTCCGCCAGACCCAGATCGTCATAAGGCGCGCCCGCAAGAATATTGAGCAAATCAACCTGCTGGGACTGTTCCAACAATTTTGCCACCTCTACGCAGTCATCTGCACTCAGCCCACCTTGGGTCAATTCATCCCCTGTTATGCGCATCGAGATGATAAACTCTGGCCCCACCTCTGCGCGCACAGCCTCTAGCACCTGCAGCGTCAGCCTCAGCCGGTTCGCAAGAGATCCCCCATAGGCATCGTCGCGTTGATTGGTGAGGGGCGACAGAAACTGACCCAATAGATGCGAATGCGAGAGCAACTCGATGCCATCAAAACCGCCCTGCTGACACCGCCGCGCTGCCGCGGCGAAATCCACAATTACCCGATCAATGTCGTGCTGCTCCATTACTTTCGGAAAAGCGCGATGTGCCCGCTCCCGCACAGCCGATGGTGCAAGAACAGGCAGCCAATGCCCATCATCCCAAGCCGTCCGCCGTCCCATATGGGTGATCTGACACATGACTGCCACGCCATGAGAATGGACGCCCTCCGTCAGCTTTTGAAACCAAGGGATGATGCTGTCATCCCCCGCATACAGCTGCCCAAAAACCGAGGGGCTGTCAGGGGCGATATTGGTTGATCCCCCGATCATCGTCAGCGCGACGCCACCTTTTGCCTTTTCTTCGTGGTACAGCCGATACCGATCCCGAGGGTGACCGTCTTTCACATAATTGGGCGCATGTGACGTGCTGACGATGCGATTGCGTAAGGTTAGATGTTTCAATTGGAACGGATCAAGCAAGTTAGGCATTTCGGCAGTCCTTTGATCCAGGCGCAGTCTAGGCGCAGTCTAATTGAGGGGCATATCTCCAAGAACGCTATCGGCATTTCACTGCGCTCAAATCCATCCCGCCGACATTTTCGTACAAAATGACGACCAAACTCCCCAAAACAAGTGCCGCCCCGACGATCCACAGCGCAGCAAAAAGCCCACCGCGCGGTTGCACGATGGGCTTTCTCTTAATGTATCAAGGGATCAGACTTTGTTCAGCATCCCGCGTTCACGCGCCAATTCGCGCATTTTCTTTTGCAGCTTTTCAAAGGCACGCACTTCGATCTGACGAATACGTTCACGGCTGACGTTGTATTGACCACTCAAATCTTCCAGCGTAACCGCCTGTTCCGACAGGCGCCGTTGGGTCAGAATGTCCTTTTCACGATCATTCAGAACCTCAAGCGAAAGGGCTAGCAACTCGCGGCGCGATTCCAGTTCGTCGCGAGCTTCGTAATCGCCAGCCTGATCTGCGTCCTCGTCTTCCAGCCAGTCCTGCCATTGCATTGTGCCTTCGCCTTCGGATCCGACGGTCGCGTTCAACGACGCATCCCCGCCCGACATCCGTCGGTTCATGCTGATCACTTCGGCCTCGGTCACACCCAGATCGGTCGCAATCCGTTTGACGTTTTCAGGGCGCAGGTCGCCCTCTTCCAAGGCGCCAATACGGGATTTGGCTTTGCGCAGGTTGAAAAACAGCTTCTTCTGCGCGCTGGTCGTGCCAAGTTTCACCAAAGACCAAGACCGCAGGATATATTCCTGGATCGAGGCACGGATCCACCACATCGCATAGGTCGACAGACGGAAACCTTTTTCAGGATCGAACCGTTTGACCGCCTGCATCAGGCCCACATTGGCCTCGGACACAACTTCGGCCTGTGGCAAACCATAGCCACGATATCCCATCGCGATTTTTGCAGCCAAGCGCAGGTGCGATGTCACCATCTTATGAGCGGACTTTGTGTCCTGCTCTTCGACCCAGCGCTTAGCCAGCATGTATTCTTCTTCGGGTTCCAACAGAGGAAACTTACGAATTTCCTGCATGTAACGGTTCAAACCGCCTTCGGGCGTCGGAACGGGGAGATTTGCGTAATTAGCCATTTTCTTGTCCCTCCCTTAAATGTTCAAGGACTTAACATAGGATATGGGTCACCTATGTTGCCCTTTCAAGTATCTGGGCTACTATATTGTGATTAAGCTTACATTAAGAAAACATGAGAATTGGTATCTCACACAGATGTGCGTTTCATGACATCACTGTGCCGCTGGGCGTTTCAGCAGTTCAATCAGATCAGACATATCGGATGGAATCGGGGCCTCGAACCGCAGATGCTCCCCACCAACCGGGTGTTCAAATCCCAAAACCGCCGCGTGCAAAGCTTGGCGCGGGAAATCACGGATCGCCTGTGCTGCTTCGACAGACAGGGCCTTGGCTGGCAGTTTACGCTTGCCCCCATAGGTCGGATCCCCAAGAAGCCCATGCCCTGCGTGGGCCATATGCACCCGGATCTGATGCGTGCGACCCGTCTCAAGCCAGCATTCAATCAATGTCACCACAGGCGGCACCCCAAACGGTTCAACGATCCGCGCCCGGGTCACCGCGTGACGTCCCCCCTCAAACAGAACAGCTTGACGCTGTCGGTCTGTTTTGTGCCGCGCCAATTGCGTTGTCATCCGCAGGATGTTCCCGGCCTCAAAACTCGCTCCTCGGATCCCACGCAAACGGGGATCACTGGCTTCGGGAACGCCGTAACATAGCGCCTGATAATAGCGTTCGACGGTGTGCGCCTCAAACTGAGCCGCAAGCCCCTGATGCGCAGCATCGGATTTCGCAACAACAAGCAACCCGCTGGTTTCTTTATCAATCCGATGCACGATACCGGGGCGTTTCACCCCCCCAACGCCGGATAGATCAGCGCCACAATGATGCAATAGCGCATTTACCAACGTCCCATTGGGTGATCCGGGCGCGGGATGCACAACCATCCCTGCCGGTTTATTCACCACGATCAGATCGTCATCTTCGAACACAACATCCAACGGGATGTCTTCGGGGCCAATGTGGCTCTCTTCGGCTTCTTCCACCGTGATCAAGACCTGCGCATCCTCAGCCACTTTGGCCTTGGCGTCTGTTACAACCACCCCGTTGATGGAAACACCGCCCGCTTCGATCAATCGCGCCAATCTGGTACGCGACAGTGTCGCCTCGACTGGAACATCTCGCGAAAGCGCCTTATCAAGACGCGAAGGCGGTGAAGCCGCGATAACAAATTCTATCTGGCGGGTGCCCATGACGATCCCTTCTGATCCTGAACCACAGGAAACGCCGCAACTGAAACTGCTGAGACGCCTTGTGATGCTTTTGACGGCGGTGATGATTGGCGGCGTTCTAATCACATTTGCACTGATTGTCATCCGCTTGTCTGACAGGACCCCCACCTTACCCGAGGATGTCACCCTTCCAGACGGGGCCAGCGCCCAAGCGGTGACGATTGGATCGAACTGGTATGCGGTGGTTACTGACGACAACCGCATTCTAATTTTCGACAAAACAACCGGAAAACTACGCCAATCTGTGACGTTAGAATAGATCCCTTATACTTTTGGATAGGTATACTATTCGGTTGAGCGCACGACGCGGCCGCATTTCTGGGTATTGTGGAACAAGAGGCACTGCCACCACTCACGCGCCTCGGGGTGGATCTTTCACAGGTTCCGCTGGTAAAGATCCACCCCACCCCTTTTCAAAGCGATGAGAGCAATACATTCGGCGGGAATCGGTTGCTGCATCGCAGGGCTTGCCGCCTAACCAGACTTGCGCATACCCTAATTTACGGGCATCAACAGATCAACGTTGCGACATCAAGATTGGTATGACTGTGCGGCTTTCCATTGTTTTTCTCGCCCTGCTGGCGGCTTGTACTCAAGTGCCCGAACTCAAAGACACAGTCACTTCAGACATGAGCAAAGCCGATTTCCCAGATCTGATTCCGCTGGACTCGGCTCTCGGACCGGCCGTGAACCCGGAAGATGAAGCCTCCAAATTGCAAAACGAACTCGTCGGGCGCCGTGAACGGCTGCGCAATCGTGCCACCCAATTACAAGCTTCGGTGGTTGATGACACCACACGGGACCGCCTGAACACTGGGATCAGTCAGTAACCGCATCTGATCCGTTGCACCCAAGCGCCGAACCCGCTAAGGCACCCCCGACCAGTGGCCTGTGCGCGGGCCTATATTTCATAAGAACAGAAGGACCCACACGATGACACAGACTCTGCGGCTTGGAATTGCAGGTTTGGGGACGGTCGGCGTGGGGGTTGTTAAGATCATCCGCCGGCAGGCTGCCATGCTGGAAGCCCGCACCGGGCGTAAGATCGAAATCAAGGCCGTTTGTGCGCGCGATGTGGAAAAAGATCGTGGTGTCAGCCTGTCAGGTTATACGTGGGAAACCGATGCGGTGGCTCTGGCCAAACGTGACGATGTCGATGTCTTCGTGGAATTGATGGGCGGGTCCGAAGGTACAGCCAAAGACGCAACCGAGGCTGCATTGGCCGCTGGCAAAGACGTTGTCACCGCCAACAAAGCCTTGCTGGCCATTCACGGTCAGGCCCTTGCCGAACAGGCCGAAGCTGCCGGTCAGGTAATCCGTTATGAAGCCGCAGTTGCCGGTGGTATCCCCGTGATCAAATCGCTGACTGAAGGTCTAGCCGGCAACGAGATCACCCGCGTCATGGGCGTCATGAACGGGACCTGCAACTATATCCTGACCAATATGGAAGCCAAAGGCCAAGGCTATAACGCGCTGTTCGATGAATGCGCCGAGCTTGGCTATCTAGAAGCGGACCCAAATCTGGATGTGGGCGGCATTGATGCGGCGCACAAACTGGCCATTCTGTCGTCAATCGCATTTGGAACGAAACCCAGCTTTGATGGCATCGACATCGAAGGCATCCAGCGCATCACGCTGGAGGATATCCACCAAGCCGCCGACATGGGCTATCGCATCAAACTGCTCGGCGTTGCTCAGCGGTCTGCGCGTGGCCTTGAGCAGCGGATGCAGCCTTGCCTGGTGCCTGCAAACTCGCCCCTTGGGCAGTTGGAAGGCGGCACAAACATGGTTGTCCTCGAAGGTGATGCCGTAGAGCAGATCGTGCTGCGCGGCCCCGGTGCCGGTGAAGGCCCCACAGCCAGTGCCGTACTGGGCGACATTTGCGATATTGCGCGCGGCCTGCGGATCCCGACCTTTGGGCAGCCCGCCACACTGCTGGAAGCCGCACAACCGGCCCGCACCGGCTTGCCCGCCCCCTATTATCTGCGCACTGCACTGTTGGATAAACCCGGTGCCTTGGCCAAAGTGGCCTCCATTCTGGGGGATGCAGGTGTTTCGATCGACCGGATGCGCCAATATGGGCACACTAACGGGACTGCACCTGTCTTGATCGTCACCCACAAAACCACCCGCGCGGCTTTGGACATCGCCCTTGCCACTCTTGGTGACACCGATGTTGTTGCCCTCGACCCTGTCGCCCTGCGCATCGAAGAGGTTTGATCTGACATTGCGCCCCCTCTCCCCCGGCGTTTGATCCCCCTTGCGGGGATTGTCCTGACCGGGGTATGCCGAATACAACTGTCTTCGTGACCAAAGGATATTGAATATGAGCTCTTCGGACATCGACTTTAACGATCGCATGCTTTCACTGGGCCTTGCCCGCGTTGCTGAACAAGCCGCTCTGGCCTCTGCCTCGCTGGTGGGTCGTGGTGACGAAAAGGCCGCCGATCAGGCCGCCGTTAACGCCATGCGCGAACAATTGAACCTGCTGGATATTGCTGGCGTGGTGGTGATTGGTGAAGGCGAACGTGACGAAGCCCCCATGCTGTTCATTGGCGAAGAAGTCGGCACAGGCAATGGCCCCGGCGTTGACATCGCGCTGGACCCGCTCGAAGGCACCACCCTGACCGCAAAAGACATGCCCAACGCGTTGACCGTGATTGCAATGGGCCCACGTGGCTCGATGCTGCACGCACCTGACACGTATATGGACAAGCTGGCCATTGGCCCAGGTTTTGAAGACGGCGTTGTTTCGCTGGACATGAGCCCAAAAGAGCGCGTCGAAGCGTTGGCCAAAGCCAAAGGCTGTGCGCCTTCGGATATCACGGTTTGCATTCTGGAACGCCCCCGTCACGAAGCCATGATCGCAGAAGTCCGCGAAACAGGTGCTGCAATCCGCCTGATCACCGATGGTGACGTTGCTGGCGTTATGCACTGTGCCGAAAGCGAAATCACCGGCATCGACATGTACATGGGGTCCGGTGGCGCACCCGAGGGTGTTTTGGCTGCTGCGGCTCTGAAATGTATGGGTGGTCAGATCTTTGGTCGCCTGTTGTTCCGCAACGACGACGAGCGTGGCCGCGCCACCAAGGCAGGCATCACCGATTTCGACCGTGTGTATACACGGGATGAAATGGTCACCGCGGATGTTATCTTTGCCGCGACGGGCGTGACGGGTGGCTCTCTGCTGCCTCCGATCAAGCGTCAGCCGGGTTGGGTTGAAACCACTACGTTGTTGATGCGCTCAAAGACCGGCTCGGTCCGTCGCATGCAGTATCGCACTCCGGTCTAATCCGGCGCACCCAAATGAAATGTCATCGCTTTTCCAAGCGTAAACATTCTGGGTAAATGAATTGGCCGGATCCTCATTGGGTCCGGCCTTGGCATATCTAGGGGCAAAACATGAATTTTCTCGATGTTTCACAATCGCTAACGGGCAGACGCTGGGTCGGCCCTTCGATCGACATCGAACGTGCCGCTGAAATGATGGTCCAACAAACCGACCTGCCCCGCCCGGTTTGTCAGGTCTTAGCCCGACGCAGCGTCCCCACAATAGAGGCCAAAGGGTTCTTGAACCCGACCCTAAAGGATCTGCTGCCTGATCCCCGCCTAATGAAAGATATGGAACCCGCCGCAGCGCGGTTCCTAGAGGCCGTGCGACGCAAACAACGCATCGCAGTGTTCGCCGATTATGACGTGGATGGCGGCAGTTCCGCAGCGCTGCTGCTGGTCTGGTTGCGCCAGATGGGCCTACAGGCGACACTCTATGTTCCGGACCGTATTGATGAGGGGTATGGCCCCAATGTCCCGGCCATGCAAAAACTCGCCGCCAACCACGACCTGATCATCTGTGTGGATTGCGGCACGCTGAGCCACGAACCCATCGCCGCAGCCAAAGGCGCGGATGTCATTGTTCTGGATCACCACTTGGGTGGCGAAACTCTTCCGGACTGTGTTGCCGTCGTAAACCCTAACCGACAGGACGAATCCGGGGATCAGGGGTATCTGTGCGCCGCCGGGGTGGTGTTTCTAATGCTGGTCGAAGCTGGGCGCCAATTGCGCGAGGCCGGCGCCAAAGGCCCGGACCTGATGGCTATGCTGGATCTTGTGGCCTTGGCCACCGTTGCGGATGTTGCCCCGCTGATCGACGCAAACCGGGCGCTGGTGCGTCAGGGTTTGAAAGTGATGGCCCAACGCCAACGCCCAGGGCTGGTGGCGCTTTCAGATGTATCGCGGATGGAATCACAACCTAATACATATCACCTTGGCTTTATGCTGGGGCCAAGGGTCAATGCCGGAGGACGCATCGGCAAAGCCGACTTGGGCGCTCGCCTGCTGAGCACGGACTCCATGGTCGAAGCAGAAGCGATTTCAGAACGCTTGGATCAACTCAACACGGAACGCCGTGACATCGAAAGTGCAGTCCGCGCTGCGGCACTGGAACAGGCCGAGGAGCGCGGATTAGAGGCCCCCTTGGTTTGGGCCGCCGGAGAAGGCTGGCACCCCGGTGTTGTTGGGATCGTCGCGTCCCGCCTGAAAGAAAACGCCAACCGCCCGGCAATTGTGATTGGCTTTGACGGCGACGAAGGCAAAGGGTCCGGTCGCTCCGTCTCAGGCGTTGATCTCGGCGCATCCATCCAACGGCTCGTCACTGAGGGATTACTGGCCAAAGGCGGCGGTCACAAGATGGCGGCGGGCTTGACCGTGATGCGCGATCAGCTTGAACCCGCCATGGAGCGCCTCACCGAATTGCTGGAAAAGCAAGGCGCGGGACAAGGTGGACCGGCAGACCTAAAGCTGGATGGTGCCCTGATGCCCGGAGCTGCAACGGTGGATCTGATCAACCAGATCGAGCAGGCCGGACCCTTTGGCGCCGGGGCCGCGGCACCTCGATACGCCCTACCCGATTTGCAGGTCCGTTTCGCAAAACGGATCGGTGAATCACACCTGAAACTGTCGCTCTCTGATGGCATGTCGCGTGGGATTGACGCGATTGCATTCGGAGCATTTGATTCCCCGCTCGGCGAACGGCTTAGCAATCATGGCGGTGCCCGGTTTCATTTCGCAGGTCGGCTAGAGATCAATACCTGGGGTGGCAGGCAGACCGTCCAATTGCGTTTAGATGATGCGGCCGAGACCTCAAAGCCCTGAAAATAAACAACTTACGCGGCGCTTTGAAAAAAACTCAAAAAGTCTGATTTTATCGCTTGCGGGGCGCGATCATTGCCCTTAAAAGCCGACACACAGCAAGAGTGGCCCGTTCGTCTATCGGTTAGGACGCCAGGTTTTCAACCTGGAAAGAGGGGTTCGATTCCCCTACGGGCTGCCACTTCTTCCCCACACCCTCTCAGATACAGTACGATCATCGGAGATACGTCTTGTGTGTGCCGCACCAGCATATTGCGACGGTGCCCCCCTCTTTATCGCTGATCATTGAAATGCCAAGCCGCAATCAATCGCAATGCCTTGACGCATTTCATTTGGCGGTGAATGGTGCCGACGAACCCGGTGAATCCCACACACAAGTGAATTCCCTTTAACGTCAACTCAGCAGCCTTTTACAGACACCCACCTTGCCCCCTGTGCAGGTGCTCTCAGGGGCTTACTTACGAGGAATATCACTTGGAAACCCTGCTGGATCTCATCATTCTCTTAGTGTCCGCCTTTCTGGCGGGGGGCTTGAATGCAATCGCTGGCGGCGGAAGCTTTTTGACCTTTCCTGCGTTGGTCTTTGTTGGTGTGCCCCCAATCGCCGCGAATGCCACCAGTGCAGTTGCGGTTTTTCCCGGCTACCTCAGCGGGGCAGCCGGGTTTCTAAAGGAATTACGTGATTTTGATCGCCGCGCGCTCGCCGTGCTGTTCATTCTATCCATTGCGGGCGGGATTGCTGGCGGGTTGCTTTTGCTGGTAACCCCGTCAGAAGTTTTCACATTTGTAGTACCGTGGTTGTTGTTGTTTGCCACAATCCTGTTCGCATTTGACAAGCAAATTCGTGCGCTGGCCAGCCGTAAGGGTGACATAAACCCCGTCAGTAAAACCCTGGTGACACTCGCTGTCACCACCTACGGCGGCTATTTCAACGGGGGCCTTGGGATCGTTTTGTTGGCGCTGTTTTCTGGATTAGGATTTCGCGACATCAACCTGATGAACGGCCTCAAGAACGCGCTGTCTTTCATCTTGTCTGGCGCGTCCGTTGTAACGTTTTTACTAGCTGGCATCGTCTATATACCCGAAGCAATTGTTATGATGGTTGCCGCAACACTCGGTGGGTATGTGGGCGCAAGATTGGCGCGGCGCATGTCCATACAAACAGTTCGTGCCATTGTCATTGTCGTCGGCCTTGTCATGTCCGTGGCCTTTTTCCTGCAAAGCTAAATCAGGCGGCCACGAAACCTCAGGCAGATCGCAGCCTGAGGTTTCTGGCGGGATCATGCCGCGTAGAGCGATCCAGTTGGGGTGGACAAGAACGTCTCTAACGGGATGTCTTCTTGTTTCAAGAAGCCCTGACTTGGCAGTTTTCCGTCACGGACCATTTCGATAATCGCGACCACCGACCCGGCCGTTGTCCAGGCAATCGCCGTGCGCATCTTCCCTGCCAATTCAATCGGGCGATACCCCCGCACGAACTCTTCGCGCTTCAATCGCCCATCGATAACCCCCTCAGCAGCGGCGTGCACATAAACAACGTCATCGTTTACTGGTGGCTTTGCATTCACCAAGATTTCACCTGCCTCTTTGCGACGTTCATGCATCAACAGCTCATGAAAGAAGAAGTTCATCAATTGCCCATGCCCTGGGTAGCGCATTGTTTTGTAATCCATATTGGCAACGCGCCCCAAATAGGTTTCGCACATCGTGCCCAATCCACCAGACGTCGTGAACGCTTCCAACTTGATGCCATCAATATAAATATCTTCAAACCACTCCATGGCCGAAACCAGTTTGCGGCTCCCCTCTTCGATGACTTCGCAATCATTCAGGTATTCGTTGACGACCCCTTCGGGGGACCAATTAAACGAATACCCCATCAAGCCCGTTGGATGCTGAGGCAAAGCCCCCACCCGCATTTTGCAACTGCGACAATCATCGAATTTTTCGATCAGTGATGCCCCCACGATTCCGATAAACCCCGGAGCCAACCCACATTGCGGCGCCATCAACCCTTTGGCCGTCTTGCTCAACTCAATGATGCGATTGGTCGTTGGCACATCTTCGGTCAGGTCAAAATAGTGGATGCCCACCTTGTGCGCGATCTCAGCAAGCTGCGTATTCAAATGATACGGCAGACACGACAAGACGGCATCTTGGGCAGCGAATTCTTGTTCCACGCCGTCAGCATTGCTCAGATCCAACGCTTTGACGGAAAACGACAACGCGGCCTTGGGTGCTACCTGATCAATGCCAGTGACTTCAAAACCCGAGGCATGCAACAGTTCAGCTGCAAGGGTGCCGACCTTACCCAATCCGAGTACAGCAATCTTTTTCATGTTCTTCACCTCAGATATCAAACGTAATGCCCTGCGCGAGGGGGAGGTTTCGGGAGTAGTTGATGGTGTTGGTCTGGCGGCGCATGTAGGCCTTCCAGGCGTCCGAGCCGCTTTCGCGCCCGCCGCCGGTTTCCTTTTCGCCGCCAAAGGCCCCGCCGATTTCCGCGCCCGAGGGGCCGATGTTGACGTTGGCGATGCCGCAGTCTGATCCGGCGGCGGACAGGAAATACTCGGTCTCGCGCACATCGGTCGAAAAGATGCACGACGACAGACCCTGTGGCACCGCGTTCTGCATCTCGATCGCCTGATCCAGATCGCTGTATTTCACCACATAAAGGATTGGCGCAAAGGTTTCGGTGTGCATGATCGCCGACTGATCCGGCATTTCGACAATCGCGGGGTGGGCATAGGCCGCCGCGCTGTGGCTTTCGGTCAGGGCTTGCCCGCCGCCGTGCACCACACCGCCCTCGGCTTGGGCCTGCACCAAAGCTGCGTCCATCGCCGTCAGCGCGCCGCTGTCGATCAGCGGCCCGACCAAGGTTCCGCTGGCCAGCGGATCGCCAATCGGCAGCCCCTCGTAGGCTTTGATCAGGCGCGGGATCAGAGCGTCATAGACGTCGTTGTGCACGATCAGACGACGCAGGGTGGTGCAGCGTTGACCTGCGGTGCCAACGGCCGAAAACACAATCGCCCGCAGCGCCATTTCCAGATCCGCCGAGGGCGCCACGATCATCGCGTTGTTGCCGCCCAGTTCCAGAATGGTCTTGCCCAGCCGCGTGGCCATATCGCTGGCCACGGCCTGCCCCATCGGCACCGACCCGGTGGCCGAGATGATCGCGACGTCCTTGGAGGCGGTCAGCGCCGCGCCCAGATCCCGTTCGCCGATCAGAGTCTGGATCAGCCCCTCGGGCGCGTCATCGCCAAAGTCGCGGCACACGCGGTCGCAGATCTTTTGCACCGCCAGCGCGGTTAGGGGCGTTTTCTCGGACGGTTTCCAAATCACCGGATCGCCACAGACCAGCGCCAGCGCCGCGTTCCAACACCAAGGCGCGACAGGGAAATTGAACGCGGTGATCACACCGCAGGGGCCCATCGGGTGCCAGGTTTCCCGCATCGCATGACCGGGGCGTTCGCTGGCGATGGTCAGGCCGTACAGCTGGCGCGACAGGCCCACGGCAAAGTCGCAGATGTCGATCATCTCTTGGACCTCGCCCAGCCCCTCTTGATAGATCTTGCCGCATTCCAACGTCACGAGCCGACCCAGATTTTCCTTTTCGCGCCGCAATTCTTCGCCCAGTAAACGCACCAGTTCCCCACGTCGCGGGGCGGGCACCACACGCCACGCTTTGAACGCCGCCTTAGCGCTGGCAACCTGCGCCTCGGCCTCGGCCACACTGTGCATCGCAAGTTCGGCAATCGTGGACCCATCCACCGGCGTGCGCACCGCAAGCGGGCCAGACCGCAGCTCAGCATCGCTGAAACCGGCAGAGTGGAGAATGGGGGTGTGGGACATTTCTATGCTGTCGTGCTGCATCGGGAGGATCCTTTTTCGCGCGTAAGTGCATCTTGATGCAAAGAGTGAACAAAACCCGCGTGCTAATCAGAACGACAGAAATTCTTGCAATTCGTGAAATTATTGACAAAAAGTCAATCACCGATTCACATAAGGGTCGACCATGGATGATCTGGATCACAAGTTGCTTTTACGGCTAACCAAAGACGCCCGCGCCTCTGGCACTGACTTGGCACGAGATCTGGGTGTTTCCCGGGGGACCGTTCAAAACCGGATCGACAAGCTCCTGCACTTGAAGGTTATCCATCGCTTCACTGTGGAACTCGGATCGTCAGAAGAAGACCACCAAGTCAGCGCTTTTACCCTAATCCGCCTCAAGGCCGACAACGGACGGGTGACCCAAGCGTCTTTGCGACGGATGGAAGCTGTGATGGACATTCATACGCTGAGTGGGAATTTTGATATTGTTGTTGAAATCCGCACATCGTCCCTGAAACGGCTGGACGGAATTCTGGATCAAATCAGGGCCCTACCAGATGTGGCGGAAACCCAAAGTCATATACGATTGTCTACGGGTTGAGCGCACGGCCCGCGCGGGCGTGCGCTCAACCAAGATTAGACCGTGGCCTCTTCCTGCTCTGTAAGATGGCAGGCCGTTTGGTGGCCCGTGCCCACGTGTGTCATCCCTGGCTCCTGCTCTTTGCAGATGGGCATCGCGTGTGGGCAACGGCTGGCAAAACGGCACCCCGCAGGCAGATTGACGGGATCGGGCGGATCACCCGGGATCAAAATGCGCTGACGCGCGGCCCGATCTTTGCGTGACACCGCAGGCACCGCCGACAGCAAAGCTTTGGTGTAGGGGTGACGCGGAGAATTAAACAGCCTTAGGCGGTCCGCAAGTTCGACCACCCGGCCCATGTACATCACCGCAATCCGGTCGCTGACATGCTGTACAACCCCCAAATCATGGCTGATGAACAGGAATGTCAGGCCAAATTCGGTTTGCAAACGACGCAGCAGGTTTAGAATTTGCGCCTGAACAGCCACGTCCAAAGCAGAGACCGGTTCATCACAAATGATGACTTCGGGCCGGGTTGCTAAAGCTCGCGCAATACCGATCCGCTGGCGTTGACCACCAGAGAACTGATGCGGAAACAGGCGTTGCTGCTCTTTGCGCAGTCCCACGGCTGCAAACAGCTCATCCACAATCTGCTGTTTTTCAGCCTTGGTTTTATCTGTCAAACTGTCGAGCGGTTCGCGCACCAGATCTTCGGCGCGACGACGTGGGTTCAGGCTGGAATAGGGATCTTGGAAAATGAACTGAACCCGTTCACGCATGGATCGAAGCGCATCGCCCTGAACACCCAGAACCTCCTCGCCGTCAAGTTTGACCGATCCACCAGCTGCGTTGACCAGTTGTGCCACGGCCAGAGCCGCTGTTGTCTTGCCCGACCCGCTTTCGCCCACGATCGCAAGGGTTTCCCCCCGCCCCACGCTAAACGATACGTCATCGACAGCTTTCAAGACCGACTTTGCACCGAACATGCCTTTGCGTTTGAGCGCAAAGTGTACGGAAAGGTTCTCAACCTGTACAAAAGGATCAGCCATCAAATTGCCTCCGCATGCCAGCAATCGGCAATCTGCCCACCGTCAAAGGACACCGGCTTAGGGCGTGCCTTAATACAATCGGGAGTTCGCCATGCACATCTTGATGCAAACAGACACGAATCCGCGCCAAAATCATTGAGCGAGGGAACGATGCCCGGAATTTCCGTCAGCTCCTCGCGCTCTTCGGTCAAGGGGGTATGGATATGCGGGACGCAGGAAATCAGCCCCTTGGTGTAGGGATGGCGCGGGTGTTCAATGATCTGTTCGACCGGTCCGATTTCCGCCTTTCGCCCCGCGTACATAACGATGACCCTATCGGCCATTTCCGCAACCGCCCCCATATCGTGGGTGATCATGATGATTGCAGTCCCCGTATCCCGCCGAAGATCCCGTAACAGGTCAAAAATCTGCGCTTGGACTGTGACATCCAATGCGGTGGTCGGCTCATCTGCGATCAGGATCTTTGGCTTACAGGCCAATGCCATCGCAATCATCACGCGCTGACGCTGTCCGCCTGACATTTGAAACGGGTACGAGGAAACCCGGCTTTTGGCATTTGGAATACGTACGGCATCCAGCAATTCAATCGCCATGTCCCATGCCGCTTTGCGCGACAACCCTTGGTGGGCGCGTAACACTTCGGCGATTTGTTCCCCAACCGTGTACACCGGATTAAGCGAGGTCATTGGTTCCTGGAAAATCATCGAAATGTCGTTGCCGCGCAAATCCCGCAATCTCGGCCGGCTTGCGGTTGTCAGTTCTTCACCCGCGAATTGAATTGAGCCGCTGGCAACACGGCCTACCCCTTCAGGTAACAACCCCATAATGCTGAGTGCCGTCATGGACTTGCCGCAGCCGGATTCTCCGACAAAACTGATGGCTTCGCCTGCGGCCAGTTCAAAGGACAAGTCGTCGATAACCGGTGCCACCCCAGCGCGGGTCTGCAATTCGATCCGCAGATTTTCGATTTTCAGTAGCGGATCCATTAGCGCTGCCTCAGCTTGGGGTTTAGGGCGTCGTTCAATCCATCACCGACCAGCGAAATCGCCAGTACGGTCACAAATATCGCGAGTCCCGGAATGGTGACGGTATACCCTGCATCCAGAATATATTGCCGGTTCGAGCCGATAATCTGCCCCCAGCTGACGACGTTTGGATCAGTCAAACCCAGAAACGACAGGCCCGCCTCGAACAAGATCGCAGAGCCGACCATCAGCGCAGATTGCACGATAATTGGCGGCATAGCGTTGGGCAAAATGACCCCGAACATCAGGTTCATCGGGCTGGCCCCGGCAGCGCGCGAGGCCGTGACATATTCCAGCTCGCGGATACGGAGGAATTCTGAGCGGGTAATGCGCGCCACTGCGGTCCAACTGACGATACCAATGGCGAAGGTGATCATTGTCAGCGATGCGCCAAACAGGGCGACAATAACCATCGAAAATAGCAATGTGGGCAGGACCTGAAAGAACTCGGTGATGCGCATTAGCACCTCTTCGACCCAGCCCCGATAGAACCCCGCGAGCGCGCCAACCGTGACACCAATCACGACCGAAACCACAGCCGCGGCAAGGCCAATCAACAAGGACACCCGCGCCCCGTTGATGATCATCGCCAACAGATCCCGGCCCAGATAATCGGTGCCCAACAAGAACCCCTCTTCGCCCGGTGGGGAAAACGGGGCCCAGACCATTTCGAACGGATCGATTGGATATAGGAAGGGTCCAATGATTGCGCCCAGCACGATCAGAAACAGCACACCCAATGCAGCCACAGCCGCATGATTGCGCAGGAACATGCTCCATGCCTCGGCAAATGGGGAACGAGCTTGTTCAACAGGGGCTTCGGTCGGGGTGTTCATAGGGTCATTATTCATGGTCATGCCCTCTCCCTCATACGGGGATCAACCAGCCGCAGGGCCAGATCAGTCAACAGGTTGCCAACGATCACAACCAAGGCGGAAAAGAACAGGATTCCCAGTATTGTAGGCGTATCCCGTGCGATGATCGACTGGAACGCCAGCGTTCCCAAGCCGGGCCAGCTAAAGACGGTCTCAACCAACACCGCGCCCGACACCACAGCCGAAAGCTGCAAGCCAGCCAGTGTAATCACCGGAGAAAGCGAATTTTTGAGCGCGTGTTTGTAAACCACCTGACGCTCTGTCAGCCCTTTTGCTTTGGCTGTGCGTACATAGTCGGAGCCTAGAACCTCCATCATCGTTGCGCGTGACAGACGGGAATACAGCGCCAAGAAGATCGAAGACAGCGTGATTGTCGGCAGCACAAGGTGGCGCGTTACATCCCAGAAATGTACCCAAAACCCACCGCTGATCGTGACATCCCGCATTCCCGCAACTGGGAACCACTGGAACTGGAGCGAAAAGCCAATCAGCAATAGAATTCCGGTCCAGAAAACAGGCGCAGAATAACCAAAGAGAGCCAAAAAAGTAACGAGGTGACTGCTGATCCCATTGGGCTTGCGGGCAGAGATCACCCCCAACAAAACGCCCAATCCCAATGCCAGGATCTGCGAGGTGATCACCAACAACAGCGTAGCGGGCAATCTTTCGAGAATAAGCTTGGTGACAGGCTGATTATAGAAGAACGAAAACCCTAAATCGGCTTGTAGAACGCCACCGATATAGCGGCCCAATTGAACGATAAAGGGTTGATCCAACCCATAGTCGGCTCGAATTTGGTCAAGCAATTCTTGATCTGCCCCGCCCATCGATTGGCTAATCGTATCAGCCACATCCCCCGGCGCGAGGTGCATTAACGAGAAATTCAACACCAACACTGCCAACAACAGCAGTACAGCATAGATCACCCGGATCATCGTAGTCTGGAGAAATTTCACACGCGTGGCCCCTTGCAAAACAAAGCCGTGGCGACCTTTGCCGCCACGGCCGTTCAGATCACTTTTTCAGGTAGGTCCTGTCGATTGGCGTCGACGTACCCCAAATGCCCAATGGTGGGTTGCCAACTTTGTCGGAATACACCGTGTGATATGGGAGTGTGTTGGTGTGATAGACCGGCAGCTCATCCGCGATGATCTGTTGGAATTCACCATACATCGCTTTGCGCTTTTCCGGATCATTTTCGCGCGCGGCCATATCAAGCAGCTCATCCACACGTGCGTTGGAATAGCCCTGCGTGTTCGACCAGACACCTTTGCCAATGTTATCTGACACATATGTCCGGTGCACACCGATCACAGGATCGCCCCAGTTGAAGACGGTATCCCAGCTCATGTCGAAGTCCATTTGCCCCATACGCTTGGCCCAAGTCGGGAAATCGGCGCTCGCGCGGACTGACACATCGATGCCAACCTTTTTCAGCGCCGCTTTGACATATTCGACCTGCGGCTTTACGCCGGGCCAGCCAAAATCGATCGTCAGCGAAAACCGCTTATCACCATCCATTGGGAAACCGGCCTCGTCCAACAGGGCGTTAGCCTTGTCGAGATCGACGTCATAACCTTCGACATCCCCATTATAGAATGGGCTATCAGGGTGGATACCTGTCCGGCTGTCCTCTGACGTGCCAAGCATCAGGGCTTTTTGGATGAAATTCTTATCAATCGCATAGGCAATTGCCTTGCGGACACGAACATCCTTGAGCGGACCCGATTGGGTGTTCATCGCCAGCCAATCAAGCGGACCAATTGCACCGTACCCTTTCGGGGTCACATTCAAACCATCCACTTTTTTCAAGCGATTGATGATACGCGGCAGGGATTCGAATGCACCCATATGCAATTCGCCATTTTCATAAGCAATCGCACGCGCGGCTGGGTCGGTGATAATCCGCATCACCACTTTGTCCAGATACGGGCGTCCTTCAATAAAGAAGTCGTCGAACCGTTCCAAAATGATGTGTTCACCAGATTTGTATTCGACCAGTTTGAAGGGCCCTGAACCAACTGGATTCTCATTGTTTCGAGGGTGAGTTTTCACCTCTTTGATAGGAACATCCCCATACACGTGCTGTGGAATGATCGACATCAGCTGACCTGACATCGCCAACATCAGACCCGGGTGGGGTTTCGACAAATTCAGGATCGCTGTGTGATCATCTGGTGTATCGACCGAAGACACTGGGGCAAACATCGACTTGAACGGATGGTTCTCTTTGATCACGTCGACTGAAAACGCCACGTCTTTAGACGTGATCGGCACACCATCATGAAATTTGGCATTTTTCACCAAATTCAAGGTCACAGTCAGGCCATCTTCGCTGACTTCCCAGCTTTCTGCCAGATAGGGTTGAGGGTTCCAATCTTCGTCATAGCGCAGGGGCGAGGCGAACAACTGTGCGCCGGGGTATCCTGTTGCGATCCCGGATTGAACAGATGAGTTCAAGTTCCGAACATTGGTCGCAATCACCGTTACCAAAGTGCCTCCCCGCACCGGTTCTTCTGCCGCAGCCTGGCTTCCCACTACAACTGCGCTCAGCGCAGCAGAGGCAACCAGCCCCTTCAAAAAGTGCTTCATGGATCATCCTCCCAGATGTTCTTTTGGTTATTACCATGAAGCGTAGCCCAGCATTGTTACACCAGAAAACAGATTTAATATGTAACCTTGTTTGGTTTTTTAGGGTTATTGATTTTCGGTATCCCAGACAGTGAGCGTGTCAAAGGCCCCTTCGCGCTGCAATCGTTGACAGTTCGCGATAAAGGCCCGCACAATCTTAGGTTCTCGTGCACCAGCCAGCGTCGCAATGCCAAAACTCTGCGCCGAAGGCGCGCCTTGGATCGGTAATGCACGGTATCCGACCTTTTCCTCATAGTAATCCGGCGGACGAATATTGAGGATAGAATATCCAAATCCGCCGGCCACAAGCGCCCGCGCAATCTCTGCAGATCGCGTTGTGTGTGCGATGTTGGGACGTAGGCCGCGCCGCTCGAACAGGCCGGTGAAATAGTCACGAGTTCGGGGCAGATCCAACAGCACCATAGGCCGGTCGACCAATTCATAAAACGTCACGGACTGCTGTTGCGCCAGTGGATCACCCAGTCCAACCAACGCATAAGGCGGTGCCTCGAACAGCGGTTGAAAATTATGGTTTTTTGTAAGCCCTTCTGTGTATGTGAACACCAGATCTGCTTTGCCTTCGTTGAGGAATTCAAGAATTGTTTCTAGATTTCCCTCTAACACCTGAACGGACATCCCCGGAAAGGAGTCGGATATATTCTTCAAAATTGGTGGTAAAAAGGCCGGTGCCGCAGTCGCATAACAAGCGATCCGAACATGCCCGGATGTGTCCCCTCCAACCGACGTCAATTCGGTTTCGAAATGGCGCGATTGATGAATAAATGCCCGGATCAAATGCAGGGCTTCATCCCCGGCAGGGGTTGCCCTGATTCCTTTGGCAGGCGTGCGTACAAACAAGTCATAGGTCAGCGAGGTTTCAAGCCCATCAATCGCAGCCGTGATAGACGATTGGGAAATAGACATTTCGCCTGCTGCTTGTGCAATCGACCCCAGTCGCCCCGCCGCTTCGACATACCGAAGTTGCTTTAGTGTGAAATTCATCGCCAGTCGCCTTTCACTATTTTTTCGCTCTTATAGTTCAGTAAAAACCATTTTTCCAATCATGCAAAGCCCCCTACCGTTTGCTGAACACGTCCGATTCAGGTTCAACGCACGAGGGTTTCCATGACAGGCATCACGATTTTCCAAGCACGATCCATTGTCACAATGAATCCCAGCGCGCCCACCGCGACCCACGTGGCCGTCCGGGATGGACGCATTCTGGGTGTCGGATCTTTGACAGATCTCCAAGGCTGGGGTGCGTATGAACTGAACACCCAGTTTGCGGATATGACTCTGCTGCCCGGCTTTGTAGAAGGCCATGCGCACGCAATGGAGGGGACGCTCTGGCGCCACGTTTATTGCGGCTACTTTGACCGGATGGATCCCAATGGCAAAGTCTGGGATGGCTTGAAAACGCTAGACGGTGTGCTGGATCGCCTGAAACAAGCCGAAGCCAAGATGACCGACCCTGATGCGCCGTTGACCGGGTTCCAGCTTGACCCGATCTATATGGATAACATCACAGTCACCCGCCACGATCTGGATCAGGTTTCCGCAACACGTCCCATCGGCATTTTGCATGCTTCGGGGCACATCCTGAACGTGAACACCAAGGCATTAGAGCTGGCAGGGATGCTGCGCACCGGATTGAACCATCCCGGAATCGAGCTGGGTGCGGATGGGATGTCGATTGGGGTCCTTAAATCACCCGAAGTGTATATGCCTGTTGGCCCGATTGTCGGATTGGATCGTGCCGCGACAGATGCAGATGAACCCGGGTTGCGCGATTTTGCCAAGCTCTGCGTCCGAACGGGTACGACAACTGTGACGGATCTCGCATCGCGATTGGACGACAATGCGGTTGAGATGCTGCTGCGGGTCACCGGCGAACCCACGTTTCCGGCCCGGATCGTACCGCTGAAATTCTTTATGGGACACACCCCAGAAGAGCTGATTTCCATAACATTGGAGCACAAAAAGAAGTCAACAGATCAGCTGCGATTGGGGCGAATCAAAGTCATTGCAGATGGGTCTATTCAGGGGTTCTCCGCTCGCCTGCGTTGGCCTGGGTACCACAACGGAGCAGAAAACGGGCTTTGGTATATTGCCCCTGAACAACTGTCCGAAATCTATCATCGGGCGCTAGAGGCCGACATCTGTGTCCACACCCATACAAACGGGGATCAGGCGACCGACCTTGCGCTTGATATGCTGGCCCCTGCCCTAACCGCGCATCCGCGGCCAGACCACCGGTTCACGCTGCAACACTGCCAGTTGGCTGATCAGGCTCAATTCCGTCGTATGAAGTCACTGGGCATGTGCGTTAATCTGTTCGCAAACCATCATTTCTACTGGGGGGACGAACATTATCGCCTGACTGTCGGCCCCCGAACGGCGCGGAACGCATGAATGCGTGCCGGACCGCGTTGGATAACGATGTCCCGATGACAGTGCACTCGGATGCGCCTGTTACGCCACTTTCGCCCCTCTTTACCGCTTGGTGTGCAGTGAATCGCATAACAGCCAGCGGGCGGGTGCAAGGCGAGGCTGAAAAGATCAGCGTTGCTGAGGCCCTGCAAGCGGTCACCCTTGGCGCGGCTTATACATTGCATCTGGATGGCGAAGTTGGATCTATCGAAGTTGGGAAACGCGCTGATTTTGCTGTTTTGCAAGATGATCCGACGACCTGCGACCCCATGGCCTTAAAAGACATCGGCGTCTGGGGCACTGTTCAAGGTGGGCGCATTTTCGCGGCAGATGATCTGTGATACCGATTACAACAATCGGCGGGTATCTTGGCGCTGGAAAAACCACATTGATCAATCACTTGCTGCGCCATCCCGATGGGCAAAAATTGGCAATCTTAGTCAATGAGTTTGGCGCGCTTTCTATTGATGAGGATCTGATCGAAGCGCCAGGATGATGACCTGATTTCCATCGCAGGCGGCTGTATTTGTTGTTCGTTCGGGGACAACCTTGTTGGTGCGTTGATGGATCTGATGCAGCGCCAGCCCCGCCCGGACCATATCGTTATCGAAGCGTCTGGTGTTGCGATTCCCGGGGCAATCGCCGCCAGCCTGTCGTTGATACAAGGGCTAAAGCCAAACGGCGTCGTGGTTCTTGCCGATAGTGAAACGGTGCGTGACCTGTCTCAGGATGCCTATCTCGGTGATACAATCCTACGCCAGTTAAAGGATGCAGATCTGGTTATTGCCACCAAAACAGATCTGGTGACCGATGCATGGTCTCAGGACCTTGGGGATTGGTTAGCGACCGTATCGCCGCGCGCCGCGCTGGTTCACACCACCCAAGGGCGGGTTGCTTCAGACGTCATCCTTGGCCCCAGAACTCCTGAGCTGCCCCAAGAACACAGCCGACATTCTGATGCTCTGTTTGAAAGTACGGTTTTCCCCATCTCTCGCCCCATTAACCTTGAGGCGCTTGTGACGGGCCTGACTTCTCCTGAACTTGGCATAACGCGGGCCAAAGGGTTTGTGCCGACCCCAACAGGAGAAACTGTATTGCTCCAAATCATCGGACGCCGGGCTGAAACCACAGCCTGCCCCGCCAGAACAGAGCACGCTGTGGTGTGTATTGGCCCAGCACACACAATAGACACTCAAGGGTTAGACCGCCTGTTCAACTCTGTCTGAGACGGCACTTAGCGAAGCTCAGCCCACTGCTTAGGGGAAATCGGCGGTGTTCTTTGGTCCCTTCTGTTTGTCGTTTTTCCCCTTCAGGCAAAAAAATTTCGAATTTCTCAAGAATCTTAAAATCAGCACTTGCTCCGGGCAGGTCGAAACCCTAAAAGCGCCACACAGCAAGAGTGGCCCGTTCGTCTATCGGTTAGGACGCCAGGTTTTCAACCTGGAAAGAGGGGTTCGATTCCCCTACGGGCTGCCACTTCTCTCCTGAACATTTTACTTTAACGTTATTTTTCGTAAGATTCGGCCCCGATTTGCAGCCGCGCGGGACATGCATCTCACCAACACTCCATCAATTTGGCAACTGTCCCAGCATTAGGCTGCCCCGCCCCCCAACACAGGGAGGCAGGTCTAATTTTCAGTCCCTAGCCACAGCACCCACCGGACATTTTCGGAGACCCAGTATCGGAGATCCCTTCACTCAAATCCGCACCGCGCCCTAGAAATGTTCTGGGCGACAGATAAAAGTTCGTGAACGCGTCTTTAAAATCCGCGGGCACCGACTTTTCAAAGATCCCAGTCTCTGCCAAGGCCGATTGCCACGCCTGCATTCTGGGATAGGACATCAGAAAATCATAACCACTATGCTGTTTCACGATCAATGCCCGATGCAGCAAGGGCAGCCACGCGATGTCCACATTGCTCATGAGCGACCCATTAAAAAAGGGTCCGTCGCCCAACTGCTTCTCGGCCTTCTCGAACGCTTTGTTTAAATTGGCGCTACGCTCCAGCAGCGTGTCTTTGTCGGCACTTTGCATGGTCGAAAATTGCACCAAATAGTGTTTGGTGCCCTGATATGCCCAAGCGCGATCCTTGGCGCGTTGCACTGGGGAAACGCCCCCAACCAACGCGGGGGTGATTTCTTCGATGTATTCTACGATGGCGTCACTTTCGAACAGCGCCTCCTGTTGAATGTCACTGAGAACTGACCCGGTATTGTCACCGAGATTTGACCCGCTCAGTCGTTATGCTTTGTTCGTCATGATGTGGTCAATGCTGGTGTTTCCTTCCGTTTCTGTTTCGCAATCTCGGAGCTGGCTTTGAAGCGATAGCTGTCATTGCCAGTCTCGAGAATGTGGCAGCGGTGGGTAAGCCTGTCGAGCAAAGCAGTCGTCATCTTGGCATCACCGAACACCGTTGCCCATTCGCTGAAGCTGAGGTTGGTGGTGATGACCACGCTGGTGCGCTCATAGAGTCTGCTGAGAAGGTGGAACAGCAACGCGCCGCCTGATGTGCTGAACGGCAGGTATCCAAGTTCATCAAGGATCACGAGGTCTGTCTTCACCAGTGCCTCAGCGATTTTTCCGGCCTTGCCGAGGGTCTTTTCCTGTTCCAACGCATTAACCAACTCGACTGTTGAGAAGAAGCGCACGCGTTTGCGGTGATGCTCGATGGCCTGAACGCCGAGGGCGGTCGCAACATGCGATTTCCCTGTGCCTGGCCCTCCGATCAGAACAACATTCTCAGCCCCTTCCATGAACTCACAGCGATGCAGTTGCTGGACCAGAGCTTCGTTGATCTCGCTGTCGGAGAAGCTGAAGCCGGACAGATCCTTGTAGGCCGGAAAGCGCGCTGCCTTCATGTGGTAGGCGATGGAGCGCACCTCTCGTTCGGCCATTTCCGCCTTGAGCAACTGCGAGAGTATGGGGACGGCTGCATCGAATGCAGGTGCCCCCTGTTCGATTAGATCGCCCACGGCCTGCGCCATGCCCGGCATCTTCAGGCTGCGCAGCATGATGATGATGGCGGCACCGGCAGGATCATGACGCATGACGCGTACCTCCTTGCCGCAGCCCGTCGTAGCGGCTGACATTGGCCTCAGGTTCCTTGTCCAGGGCCAGGGCTGAAGGTGGCGTTACATCGGGTTGGTCGGTCGGAGTGCCATCCACCAGCCTGTGAAGCAGGTTCAGCACATGAGTCTTGGTCGGCACGCCCGCTTCCAGCGCCATTTCTACAGCGCAGAGCACGGCCTGTTCATCATGGTGCAGAACCAACGACAGGATATCGACCATTTCTCGGTCACCGCCCGGCTTTCTCATCATAAGATCCTGCAATTGTCGGAAGGGATCGGGCATTTCCATGAACGGGGCACCGTTGCGCAGCGCGCCCGGCTTACGCTGGAGCACAGCCAAATAATGCCGCCAGTCATAGATGACGCGGCCAGGCTGACGGTGTGGACCTCTCAATGATGCGTTCATGCCTGCAAATCACGGCCCCTTCGGCCACGACGACCAACTGCTCGGGGTAGATGTGCAAACTGACCGGACGGTTCGCGAAGCTCGCCGGAACGCTGTATCGGGTACGATCAAAGGTGATCAGGCAGGTTGGTGACACCCGCTTACTTTGCTCAACAAAGCCGTCAAAGGCCGTTGGCAATGGCATCAACGCAGGTTTCTCAGCCTCCCAGATGTCGGCAATACTACCGGGTAAGCTACCATGTGCCGTCTCTGCCCAAAGTACCTTACAGCGCTCTTCCAGCCAGTTGTTCAACGCTTCAAGATCAGAGAATTCTGGAGCGACCTGCCACAGACGATGGCGCGCATCGCGGACGTTCTTCTCAACCTGGCCTTTCTCCCAGCCCGCGGCCGGATTGCAAAACTCAGGCTCGTAGACGTAGTGGCTGGTCATGGCCAGAAAGCGCGCATTCACATCACGCTGCTTGCCACGACCAACCTTGTCCACTGCCGTCTTCATGTTGTCGTAGATGCCGCGGCTTGGGATTCCGCCAAAGACACGGAAAGCATGCCAATGGGCGTCAAACAGCATCTCGTGTGTCTGCAACAAATAGGCCCGCACCAGAAACGCCCGGCTATGTGACAGTTTGATATGGGCGACCTGAAGCTTGACCCGTTCACCGCCGATAATGGCCCAATCCTCGCTCCAATCGAACTGGAACGCCTCGCCAGGTTGAAACACCAGCGGCACGAATGTCCCCCGCCCAGTCGTTTGCTGCGCACGCTGCCGATCCACCTTCCACACCCGCACAAAGGCCGCGACCCTCTCATACGACCCATCAAAGCCAAGCTTCACCAGATCGGCATGCATCTGCTTGGCCGTGCGCCTGTCTTTGCGCGATTTGCGCTGCTCCGTCACCAGCCAGGTCGACAACTTGTCCACGTAAGGATCCAGCTTGGTTGGCCGCGAAGGTGTTCGAAACTGCGGCTCAACAATCCCCTCACGAAGGTATTTTCTGATGGTATTGCGAGACAGCCCAGTTCGCCGTGAAATTTCGCGAATGGGCATCTTGTCCCTCAGTGCCCACCGTCGAATAACGCTCAAAAATCCCATGTCTATCACTCCAATAACCCCAACACATCCCGTCAGGAGCACGGTTACACATGGGTCATTTCTCAGTGACAATTCTGACCTCTACCGGGTCAGTTCTCAGTGACATTCAACAGAAAGGGATGATCATCCGCCAGATGAAACAACGCTGGGGGTCAATGTCGCCGGCGCACCGTCTCTTGCTGAACCGCCGTCTCGTCGAGGCCCCGGTTGACGCCATCGACTATGTCATCACCCACGAGCTTTGCCACATCGCTGAGCCGCACCACGGCACGGCTTTCTTTGACCTGCTGGACCGGGTGATGCCGGATTGGGAGCGCCGGAAGCAACGCCTAGAGAGGATAATGGCCTGAGAAATTCCGACGCTAGTCGCCGCTGAACCAAACGAGACCGCTGTCCAAATGAAACCATGTGACCGGAATATGATAATAATATCATTCACTTGTGGAACTTCACTAAATCAGCGCAGTCAACAGGTCCGGAGAATATCAGCCCGTAGAGAACGCTTTGGGCCCTCTTCGCACCGGGGCCGGTGAACAGCTCCTCGTGCATAACCCTCGAAAACAACGGGAAAATCCGGCCGCAGCCGGATCTAGAGAACAGTTTCTCAAGGGCAAGTGGCGGAGGGAACGCGACTGGCAGCGAACCCTCTCTACCGCCTAACCAATTGATTTTAATCTTATAACTTCCGGTTAGAATCCCAATCATTGTAAACGCGACTGAGTTCGAAACCGGATATTTTCATCCGCCCTCGCCCTCGTGGGCCAGAAGAACTCTTCCAGTACTACCCGGGCGAATAGAAACAGCAATTGCTACATTCGCTGAATAATAATCCGTAAAAGCCATATAGATCATTGATTTAGATTGGCTGCTCAATAAACTTCGTTATTCTCTCTATTTGCAGGCAAACCATGTTTTACCCTTTTCTCATCGCTGATCCCCGTTCTGGTTTGCAGTATCGCCTGGCCGCATTCCAGATGATCTTCATCGCGACACCATAAGATCGCAATTTGTCGGTGACGACAACCTCCGGTTTGCCGCAGCGTTTCATCTCTTCCTTCAATAAATTAAGGGCTTCGGCGCGATCTCGGCGCTTGGTGACGTAACTATCCAGCACCTCGCCTTCGTGTTCCACCGCCCGCCAAAGGTAATGCTGGAAACCGTTGATTTTCACAAACACTTTGTCCAAGTGCCATCGTCGATTCGAGCAACTCCGCATCCGGCTGGCACGTTTTTCTACGTATCTCGGCTGCGAATAAGGGACCAAACCGGTTCCACCAAAAACGGATCGTTTCGTGGCTCACAACGACGCCCTGTTCGTGGAGTGGATCTTCCAATTTGCGCAGAGAACGCGGAAACCGGACATACATCATCACCGCCAAGCGAATGATCTTCGGACTGGTTTTGAAATAGCGGAATGAGGAGCGCTTTGTCATAGCAAGAACCCAGATCGGCGCCCTGCCCTTCACAACCGAGTTTCCTCTGACAATGCCCGCGCTTCGAATATCCCTCTGTCGCCCATATCGCTGTCCTTATCGGCTTGTTTGACCCATCCGCTTAAAGTTTGGGAAATACAACCGATCCTGGGGCTAAGGCTACAATCGCGCTGGCCTGCCCTTCGTATGAGATCGGGCGCTAAAAACGCCATCCTGACCGCGCCTGCATGGACGTCAAGAGAGTAGCGATTTGCTACTTTTCTCTTTGTCTTAGCCATCATCCTTACTTAAGTTGATGGTCTCCGTCACACTTGGAGCGAGTCACTTGAAGGGGCCCCGTGAAATGACTGGATTGCTGGATCATGGAAGTCTCAGATTCTTGGACATGCTCACTCCCGAGGTTCAGGCTGAAATCGAAACGGTAGAACGCCGTCGCACATACGAGGACGGTCGTATGATTCACTCTAGCGGTGATGACGGAGATCGTCTGATTATTGTGCGTTCCGGTGGCGTCAAAATGGGTCGCATCAACCCCAATGGCCGCGAAACGATCCTTGCTGTGCTCGGCGCAGGTCACTTTATCGGTATCATGGGGCTACTGACAGGTCGTAAGCGGAACCATAACGCGGTGGCGATTGGCGAAACGACCGTTGGATACGTCCAGAAGGCGGACTTTTTGTTGCTAATGGCCAAGTACCCGGAAATCGCAAGTGCAGCTTTGCCTATCACGTTGAGCCGGTTGAATGTGGCCCTGAGCATGCTGGACGACCTGCGTTTACTGCCTCTGCCCGCCAACGCGGCAGTGTTGCTTTTGAATATGCTCGAAGCTTCCGAAGTTCCCGATGTCGTGAACTGGAGTCAGTCAGAACTGGCAACCGCCCTTGGAGCGTCTCGTGTCTCAGTAGGCAAAGCGTTGAAAAAGCTTGAGGGCGAAGGGTTGATTGTGCTGAAATACGGCTCCATTGAAATCCCTGATGCAAAATCCTTGTCTGATTGGATTGATGCGGCGCGGGCTAAGCATCTGTCATACTGACCACTCAACTCATCTTTTAGGTTTGCTACAGGCGGTCTCGGGTTTGCCGAAAAAATACCGAAGGCCGATGTGATTGCTAAATTCTTAGCATTCTTGCGCGTGTAGAGCGCTTATAGTGCCACCAGAAACTTTGTCCGTCCGCCTGGGTGAGATACGCCTGGCTATGGAGCGCATCAGTTCATCAAGCACTATTGCGCGCGTAGCCAGGCTGGAGGGGTGTTGGGATTGCACGCGAAGGGGTCACTCAGTGGTTGCGGTCAAATTTGTCTATAAGCCCGCGCTGACAGGGTCTGTGTCGCTGTTCTATTCAACTGATGAGGGCCGTCGCGCGAGTGCCCGCGCACAACAAGGTGTCATCCTCAGCAAAAGGACCATAAAGGGCTACCGACCCTGCGGGGAAAATCTCAGTTGCACTGCGGATCAACTCCGCAAGATGGTGAATATCCCTGTGGTGAATGACAATATCATTAAGGCGGATGGCGCACTGTGCCTGTCTTTGATCAACCGATCCGGGACAGTGTTCCCGGTCAGAAATGGTACTGGTTTTGCTCTACATTGAAGCGGTAAGCGTCCTGATCAGCTGGGACGGCGATATCACAGGTGGTCCTAGTGGGGATCCACAATGCACCTCCTTGAAATTGAATACCAAGTGGGGCAAAATAGAATTGTAAGCTGGTGACAGGCTGAGGCGATTTTTGCGGCGCTCAATCACTCCGGGGTCAATCCGGCACAAGAATGTAACTCAAACCATCTGAGACAAATATGCATGACAGTAAGGCAAGCCACACGGCTTATACTGTGCTACAAGGTGTTGTTCACACCGGTAGAAACAGGCGCACGAAAAGCTTGGTGTCGACGGATAAGTTATCGGCTTGCCTGAACATTCTCAACAGTTCAGACGAGGGCCGCAAAAGGCTCCGGCAGTTGCGCAATCCGGTGGTCTCTGCAGGTTTAATGATGTTGCAGCGATTTCTTTTGCCCGGGATCGCCGTCCACTATGTGACCCGCAAAATGGCGATCGAGGATATTGTAAAGGCAAGCATCGCAAAAGGCGTCAGGCAGGTGGTGAACATTGGGGCCGGTTTCGATACGCTGATGTACGAACTCAGCCGCGATCTCCCCGACCTTACGTTTATCGAGCTGGACCATCCGGCGACTGCAACACAAAAGCGCCAAGCCTTTGTAGTTGATGCGCCAGGAAATTTGCATCTGCATCCTGTGGACCTTTCTGTGACCTCGCTCATCGATGCGTTGGCTCAGGTTTCGGCTTTCGACGCCAACGCCTCGAGCTGTTTCATTTGCGAAGGGGTCCTGATGTATCTCGACCCAACAGATGTTGAGCGGGTGTTTACGGCCTTAACCCAAGCGACCTCAGGCGAGGTGAAGTTTGTCTTTACTGCAACGCCAGATATGCACAGCCCCAATACCAATGCCACCTGGTTGCTGAAGCGGCACCTGCACCGCTTAGGTGAACCGCTGCATTGGTGCATCGAAAAATCGAAAATCAAAGAGTTTCTGACAATGCAGAACTATGCCCTGGATCAAATTACGGACGGGCATGAGATGCAGAAGAAATATCTCTCTCCGCTGACCAAAGCTCCCGTCCATTTGGGCGAGTTTGTGGTTGCATGCACACCAAATAGACAGGAATAGCCCATGCCAATCCGCATTCGTCTGGCCCAGTCCGAGCAACATATTGATCAGGTGTTCCGGCTCCGGCATCAGGTTTTTTGCGAAGAAGGGAACTTTTTCCAGACCGATGGCGCACAGCTTGTAATGGACCGGTTCGACACCTTTCCGGCCTCTCGGATTTTTGTGGCCCTGGATGAGGCCGATCAGGTTGTCGGCAGTGTCCGCGTCACAATGGACAATCCAGTGGGGATGCCATCGGATGAGTATTTCGATTTTCGTGCGCATGTTCCGCAAGAGAGCCGGCTGATGAGTGTCGGAATGTTTTGCGTCGAGAAGCCCCATCGCAACGCCACAGTTGCAAGCGGGTTGCTGTTGATGTGCAGCTATTATGCAATGGCGAATAAAGTGGATTATGCCTGTATGCCACTTAACCCGGACATCGGTAATTTGATCCGTCGTGTTGGGGGAAAACCCGTAACTGAGGAGGAGCAAATAGCGCCGCATCTAAATGTGGGGTTTGTACCGTATCTGCTGCATATAGATGAAATGAATGAAACCTTTGTTCATTTTGCCAAACAGAATATCGCCTATAACATGATCCAGTCTTATGAGTGCATGATCTTCAAAAAGGGCGAGCAGATCATCCGCAAAGGTGATATCGGCGATTGTGCATATGTAATCGTCAATGGCTCAGCCGTGGTTTTGCATCCAAAGACATCTATGCCGATGGCTGAATTGTCCGAAGGTGATGTTTTCGGCGAGCTGGCGTTGTTTTCCTCTTGCAATATGCGCACTGCGGATGTGGTTGCATCTTCGGCCGTGCGGGCAATGGTGTTGCCTCAAAAGGTATTTCTGGAACACATCAAGACATCGCCCGAGGCCAGCCTTAGCCTGTTGAGCAGTATGAGCAGCCGTATGAAATCCGTGTTGGCTCAGGATTGCCACGACGGTGTCGTTCCTGTCGAAGATTTTAGTGCAGAGCTTTAGTCCCAATCGTACCAGTTCTCTCAAGTTTATCGGAAATATATACCCTGGCTTTAGCAAGAGCCGAGTGAAGAACAGCCGGAGCAAAGTTGCATGCAACGCATAGTGCAAGATCAATCTGATGCCGTGACCGGCACAGAAGCGCAGGAGGCCAAGCGTCGCTTTTCTCTGCCTCTCAAGACGACGATCCTTGTGGTGTTCTTCCTGACAACCATTCCATTTCTGGCTGCAATCATTCAGATCAACTATCGATCCAGCCAACGGGTTGTTCGGGCACATGCAGGCGAGATGGTCGAACGTTTCAGAACCGAGACAATCCGCGAAGTCGTATCGGAATTCGAAACATTGACGTCGCTGATCACGACAACGGCGGAACTCGGTCGGCGGGCCCCGGACTTGTTTACAGATAGCCGGGTGCTGTCCTATTTTTTCACCATGCTTAGCCACAGCGAAACGTTGTTAAATGTCTATGTCGGTACTGAAGACGGCGCCTTTTGGCAGGCACGGCATATCCATGACCCGGATGCCGAAATTCACGGCAGCGTGCCCCCCAAAGGGGCCAAATACGCGTATCGGTTGGTCGACCCAAACAAAGGCCCCCCAGTCCTTGACCGATATATATTCCTTGATGCTGACCAGACTGTGCTGGGCGATGCCTCAGCTATCAGCGGCTACGATCCACGCCGTCGGGCATGGTACAATATGGCTGTGAATGCCAGCGGCACAGTCATCACAGACCCCGAACTGTTCTGGGCGTTTGGTCTGGTCGGATTTACTGTGGCCGCACCCTATAGTATTGACGGTCAGCTCACGGGCGTGGTGGCAACGGATGTCACACTTGATCGCTTTTCTCGGTATCTAGCCGAAAAACCCGTCAGCCCGAATAGCCTGAGCTACATGCTGGATGACCGGGGTTTGGTCCTGGCAGCGTCAGATGGCACGACGCATTTCGGTAACGACAATGATCAGGTGGCGCTGTCTCATGTCGCCGATGTCGAAAACCGTGTTGTGTCTATGGCTTACAGTCAACGGCATGAAGTCCACGGAGACGAGGTCTTCAACTTTACCTATGAGGGGCAGGAATTCATCGTTGCACTGTCTTCCTTCCAAGAGAAACTGGGGAAGCCATGGCGCCTGATGGTGATCACGCCCCTCAGCGATTTTACGGCGGAATTCAACACAAGTAATCGCCTTATGTTGATCATCGGACTGGCGGCGGTGGCGATCCAGCTGATAACTATAACCATCATTGCTAGTTATGTGGCTTCTCCACTTCAGAGGCTCTCGCGTAAAGTAACGCGCATCCAGTCGCTTGAAAGTGCCTCGGATATTACCTTGGTTCGGTCTCGAGTTCGGGAAGTTGCCGTTTTGTCGCAAGCGATTGAAACACTCGACACAGCCGTACAGGCATTTGCGCGTTTTGTTCCGGTGGCGCTTGTAAGGCAATTGCTGGAAGCGGACCAAAAGTTGGAGCTCGGTGGGCAAAGCCGGTTCCTGACAATCCTGTTTTGTGATGTCGAAGCGTTCTCGACCCTCGCAGAGCGCATTGCCGCGCGCGATTTGCTCAGCCGGGTCTCTGCTCTGCTTGGTGTTGTGACCCATCGCGTGCACGAGGAAAAAGGAACCATCGACAAATTTGTGGGTGATGGTGTGATGTCGTTCTGGGGCGCGCCAGCGCCGTTGGAAAAACATGCCTTTCATGCCTGTGTATCGGCGCTGGCCATCCAGCGTGATCTTGAGGGACTAAATCAGAATTGGCGCGATACCGATGTGCCTGAGATGCGGCTGCGGATCGGGATCCATTCGGATGTGGTATTGGTGGGCAACGTCGGCTCACAGGAACGGATGAGCTATACGGTACTAGGTGACGGGGTGAATATTGCGGCACGTCTGGAAGGCTGCAACAAACTTTACGGTACAGACATCTGCATCAGTCATGACACTTTCCGCGAGGCGGGCGATCAATTGTGTGTGCGGCCCATCGACGAGTTGCAGGTCAAGGGACGCCGCGCGCAGGTCACCATTTACGAGCTTTTGGGCGCCCATGGCGTCGGCGCCGCGTTTGAGCCGTCCGAAGAAACCTTGGAGATCGCAAAGCTAACGCGCCGCGCTTTTGATGCCATGGTTGCTGGTGATAAGACACGTGCTTTGGCTGCCTATCGTGACGTTTTGGTTAAGCGGCCCAATGATCCTGTGGCCAGCAGGCATGTGAAACGTCTTGAAGAGCGCGCGGACAACAAGCCCCTTCAGGACAGCATACCAGAGGTTGGCGATGTTTGATCAAGGCAAAGCACCAGAAACTGGTCGGTTTCGGCCTAGCGACTACACCGCTGCACTTGTCCAGTGCCTGCTGGCTGACCAGAAGCGGATCAAAGGAGCGCGCGTGTTAGAAATCGGCTGCGGCAGTGGGGTTTTGCTGGCCGCGGCTGGTGCTGCGGGCGCAGCAAGTCTGACCGGAGTGGATATTGAGGAAGATGCCGTGTCTGCGACGACCGCGCTGCTAATCAAGCAGGGTTACATGTCGGTGAGTGATATCCATCAAGGAGCCCTTTTTGCTCCTGTGAACAGGCGTCAGTTCGATCTGGTATTGGCCAACCTTCCGCATTTCCCTATGGAGCAGGTTGCGATCGACGGACGTCTTTCTTCGTGGAGTACCGGTGGGGCCGACGGGCGCAAATTGCTGGACGGCTTCCTTGATGGGATATTGCCACATTTGGCACCGGGGGGGCAGGCTCTGGTGACGCACAACGCCTTTATTGATCTCGAAACAACCCGCAAGAAAGCAGCTCTATTGGGGTTGTCAGTCAATGTGGTCGACAGCTTCATGGTGCCGCTGCCAAAGGAAAAACTGGCAGTGATGACTCCGGCTGTTCTGGCGCGTGAAATCGGCCAGACAATTTTCAGGTTCGGCTGTTTCGCCTTTGGAACGGTAGCGGTGCTACGCCTTACGCTGTCCTTGGCGGATGGAGATCACTGTTGACACGTGCGGCTCTTTTCTTAGTTACCCTTTGCTTGCAAATCTGGGTCTGGGGTATTGCAACCGCCGGTGCTGAGACACCGGATGAGGCGCTCGACGAGCTGTTGAGCGCGGCGCGGGCCCAGTTGCCAGCGGCCTGCGACAATCCTGAGGCAGATCGTTTGATCCGAATTCTATGCTCTGGGCGCATCCGCGTCGGAGTCAGAGGTCATTATCCCTTTTTTTCCACCCGGAACGCTGACCAAACAGACCGGATTGGCTATGATACCGATGTAGCCCGGGCCATCGCGCGGCGGCTTTGGGTCGTGCCGGAATGGGTGCACGTGCGCGCTGCGACCCGGATTTCAACTCTGGCTGAAGATGGCGCCGATGTGGTCATTGCAACCATGGGGCACAACACGCGTCGTGACGGTCAGGCAACGTTCATCCGCCCACATTATTACCGGTCGGAGACCATCGTCGTCGGCCCACGTGAGGCCGATGTCTCGTCATGGGAAGATATTTCCGGTCAGCGGATTTGTACCACCATAGGAAATTACGCAAATTCAAATCTGGTTTCGCAGGGCCTTCGATTGACACTGTTCAGGGATGCCGGGCGTTTGCCAAAAGCACTTGATGAACAAATCTGTCGTCTGGTTGCGCATGATGACAGTTTCTTGGCCTCGTATTTGGCGGACCCAGCTCTTGGCAGCCGGTTCGAACCAAAATTCGGTTTCGATCCGGTGCCCTGGGGGATGGCCGTGGCGCAAACCGGTAGTGATGAATTGGCCCGGGTGTTGCAACTGATCAGTCAGATCATGCATCGCGATGGGGAATTGCTTGAACTGGCACGTGAAAACGGAATCTTTACACAGTTTCTGAAAGACCAAAGGGATCTCTGGCAAAGCGCGGCTTGTGCCACGACTTCGGCACTTACGGACCCGGCCTGTGTTCTACCTGCGCTTGATGCAACCCCGCCGCCGACGGCCTTTGCGGACCAAGTCAAATTGTTACAGCACAGGATGGAAGCCCTTTTTGGTGCTGCTCCGGCCTTGCCGATGCTGTCCAGCCAACCCGCATTTGACCTCTTTATTGCCGGAATTGTTAACTCCATTGTGCTTGTCATTGGTGCGCTTTTGGCAACGCTTGTCATTGCATTGTTCGTCGGGTTTTTCGCGGCCCTGCCAAATCGTCTGACACGTTTTCTGACCTGGGCTGTGGTCGCTACCATCCAGTCTTCACCTGTGATTCTGACGCTGGTGGTTGCTGGGGCTGTTGCAAATGCAATCTTCACCTATTCTCCGACCGTGGCGCTTGGATCGGCGATCGTGGCTCTGGGTCTGATGAATGGTTGTAACGCGGGTCAGGCCATTGGCGAAGCAGCAAATAGCCTGCGTCAGGACGGACAGCATGGCAAGGGGTTCAGCCTACCGCTTTACCGCGAGGCCATAAGGCGGTCACGGACCCAAATTTTGTCCTTTCTGATCAACGCCGCCAAGGGAACACCCATTGCCAGTTTCACCGGAGCACCAGAGCTTTTGAGTGCGCTCACTGATATCACTTCATTCGCGGCGGGCAGAGTGACCACCTATTCGCTGGTTCTAGTGTTCTACATCACGGTTGTGTTCTGCGTTGTCTGGGCCTGTGATGCTCTGCGCAAACGGCTTGATCCGCAAAAGAAGGAGAACCGGGCGTGAGCAACTTGCAGACCGTGTTGGCTTCAGATTATCCGGTAGAATTATTGGCCGGGATGGTGATCAACTTCCAGATATCAATCATTGCCTTGACGCTTGGCCTAGTGTTGGGCGTCCTGTTTTTGGTCTCGAGCCCCGTCGTGCCTCGTACAGTGAATACTTTGAATGGCCTGATGCGCGCGGCCCCTACCTTTGTCGTAATGTTTTTCCTGATGAACACTGTTCCGCAACATTTTCAGGTTTTCGGGATCGACATAATACTGGCGCCCGAATGGATTGTGGCATTGTCGCTGGCGCCCTACGCGATCGCCTATGTCGTCGACAATGGAAGGGCCGCTATCGAGGGGTTGCGGGCTGGCTCACGATCGGCCGCACTCTTGTTTTTACCCAATCTTGTGCGCGCCTTCACCGTTCTGGTCATGTCATCCGGCGTCGGCGTTGCTATCGGTGTGAATGAAGGTGTCGCTGTCGTCTTACGCGAGGCTGAAACATACCCGGACCTTGGCGATCAGATGCTGGTGTACGCGGTTGGTGTTTTTGCCTTCGGCGCCTTTTTTCAGATCGGTTTTGCCTGCGTGCGCCTGATGATGCGATTTTTGTCACCTCCGGAAGGTAACCGTGTTTCCGAGTGAGTGGGCATGCCCTTGTTCTTGGAAATCACATGGCTAGCCCCGGTCTGTGTCCTGCGTGAAAACCGATGGGTGCCTCTGCCAGCGTCAATGCGAACAATTTCCAGCAAAAGAGGGCTTTACGCTAGGCAACTGGGCAAAGAACTTGCAGAATGCCCTAAGATTGAAAAGTTCTTAGCAGTCTTCGCCCTGCGCAGTGCATATAGCCGACATGAACCTGTGCCCTGTCGGCTCGTCACGGTACAGGTCAAATATCTGAATACGTCTTTGAGGACCTGTAATGCGCCGGACCGACTTTAGCTTCTACCTGATACTTCTTTGTGCGTTCTTCCCAACCGTTGCAACGGCACATGTCAAATGGTTCTATCCTTACGATCTTTCACAAACCCCCAAGAACATGGGAGAGGTTCTTACCTCTGGTTTTGCAGGTCTCTACGTCTTGTCCATCGTTTGCATTTTCATATTCTTTTACATTGACCGGCTTTGGTTTCGTAAGGAATTTCTGAATGATCACCTTGGAAAACTGATTGTTTCACAGAAAGTTGCAGGGGGGATCATCCGAGGCGCAACAGCCTTTCTCTTCATCATGCTATTTTTCTATGGGCTGCAGAACAACGCGTTGTTTTTAACGCCGGAACTGTACACGGGGCTGCCCTTTGTTAAGTGGATGCAACTGGCGATAGTACTCGCCTTGTTTTGGTCGGTCACAACCCCGATCGCCGGACTGGGCATCCTGGTTCTGTATGCAATTTCGATCCAGCACTATGGGCTGTATCACCTGATTGACTACATGTTCTTTTTGGGCCTGGCCGTTTTCCTGATCCTTTTGCCATTTAAGAATGAACGATGGACACGAGTTCGGTATGTCACGTTGTTTGCCAGCACGGGTTTGACGATCGGTTGGGGGGCTATCGAAAAATTCGCTTATCCCCAATGGACTTATCCTTTATTGCAGGATCAACCTTTTCTGCTGATGGGGATGGAGCCAGGTTTCTATATGACGCTGGCAGGGTTTGTAGAATTCAATTTGGCCTTCATCTTGTTGTCGTCTGCATCGGTTGCGTCACGTATGTTAGCGCTGGTTCTGAACACGATTTTCATGCTGGCAATCTATATGTTCGGTCTCATCGACGCTGTAGGGCATGCAATCATTATTGCTGTACTGATTGTCTTAGCCGTGCGGGGGCCGACCTCGGCAAGATACTTCTTGGTGCTTCAATCCAAGACGCTTTGGACTGAAGCGTATTTTATGACCGGCCTCTATGTTTTGATGTTGAATTTCCTGTTCCTAGCCTACTATGGGTTTTACTATTTTCTGGTTGGGTAAATCGGGTATCGTCGCGATACGGGATGATTTCTGAAGTGGACAAACCGTTTTGGACAGGTTTGCGGCCGGGGAACTTGCCTTTTTCTTCAAGAAATTAGGAGCTTCGGCGCGATCTCGGCGCTTGGTGACGTAGCTTTCAAGCACCTCACCCTTGTGACCCACCGCACGCCATAGGAAATGCTGGACACCGTTGATTTTCACGAAAACCTCGTCCAAGCGCCACCGCCAATTGGAATGCGCGCGGAGGCTATGGGCACAATTTCGACGGATCTCAGCGGACCAAACCGGTTCCACCAGAAACGGATGATTTCGTGGCTCACAACGTCGCCGCGTTCATGCAGAAGCTCCTCCACATTGCACAGAGAGAACGTGAAAACCGAACGTACGTCAGGAAGCCTGCCTTTGTCAGCCGGTTTCAGTGACTTGCAGCTCCATTTTTGGGTGGACGGCCACGGCGCTTTGGAGCGGGCGGCGGTGTGATGGGTGCGTTGGTGCGCGCGTGTTCTGGGATCAGATCTGAATGGCCGCGCAGACGGTAGCTGGCACCTTCGATCTGAACGACGACGGCGTGATGAAGCAGCCGATCCAGAAGCGCGGTGGCGACGACGGGATCGCCGAAGACGTCACCCCATTCGGCAAAGCCTCGGTTGGATGTAAGGATCATTGCGCCTTTTTCATAACGGGCGTTCACCAGTTGGAAGAAGAGATTTGCACCGCCCTGGGTGATGGGCAGGTACCAGCACTTCCACCCAACATGGTGGCTCGGTGTACTCCCGGGTGAAATATGACTTGGTCGGCAAGATCGCAGAAAATTCCCAGCTGACGCGTCAATCGACCGCCGCAATCCTCTCAGGCCTAGAGGCCAGTGTCTTTGCACAGTTTCAGCAGAATCCAGAGCACTTCATCGCAGAGGCATCGCGAATTATCGCCGAGCAGAAGGCGACGATGATCATCGAGCGTCTAAACTATGACGAGGTCGCAGACCGCTACGACGTCGATATCTTTACCGCCAATCAGACCGGTCAAGATTTCTCGCGCGCAAGCGCAAAGCTGAAGAACCACGTCTACGATTATGTTGTGACCGACTCAGATGTAGAGAAGCGGTTCGTAGCAGACTTGGATACAAGCACAGAAGTGGTCGTATACGCGAAGCTTCCTCGCGGCTTCCTCATTCCAACGCCAGTCGGAGATTATAACCCAGATTGGGCGATCTCTTTCAAGGATGGAGGCGTGAAACATATCTATTTCGTGGCCGAAACCAAAGGTTCAATGTCGACGATGAAATTGCGCGAGATTGAGAAGACCAAAATCGAGTGCGCCAGAAAGTTTTTTGAAGAAATCAGTCAGAAGATTTCGCAAGACAAGGTGAAATACGAGGTCGTCACTGATTACGCAAAGCTGATGGATATCGTCGGTCGTGCGGCGTGATGAAACCCCGCTCGATCAACATCTTCCTCCTTGACGGCGATCCGAACGGGATTCGGGTAGCGCAAATCTCGATGTCAACGATCCAGGCAATCGCCTTCCGCCGCAACCAACTGCGCCGTGTTCGCGAGGCTTTCCCTGAGATTGAGCGGCCAGGCGTCTATATCTTGATCGGCGCCGATGACAATCAGGCTGATCAGCAACTCGCCTATATCGGTGAATCTGAGGGTATTGGTGGTAGGCTATCCACTCACAACTCGAATGAAAGCGGGCGAGATGCCAAAGGTTTTTGGACAGATACTGACCTGCCCCCCAAGGCTCCCTCATTCATAACGAGAGTCTGCGGGTTTGGATTTCATAGTCGGTGGTATCGTTTTGGACAAGCGCGTTGCTTGCAGAGCCCTCAAATTGCTCAAGTGCCCGACGTGCTTCTACGGGTGTTTGGTTTCCAAGCGATGAGTGTGGTCTGACATTGTTGTAGTCGTATCGCCAAAGGGCCAGTTTGCGGCGGGCATCATCTAGCGTGTCGAAGATCTCCTCATTCAACAGCTCGTCTCTCAGGCTGCCATTGAAGCTTTCGATGAAGCCATTCTGCTGGGGCTTGCCCGGATCGATATAATGCCAATCCACGTCGTTATCGCCAGCCCATTTCAGGATCGCGCGACTGGTGAACTCCGTTCCATTATCGCTGACAATACAAGCTGGCTTACCATAGACGCGCACAAGCGCATCTAGTTCCCGCGCAACCCTGGCACCCGAGATGCTGGTGTCAGCCATCAAGCACAGGTTCTCACGGCAGCAGTCGTCATTCACAGCTAGCATGCGGAACTTGCGAGACGCGCCAAACGTGTCAGATATAAAATCCAACGACCAACGCTCTCCTGGGCGCAAAGCCACGGGCATAGGTGTTCGTGATCCACGCGCACGTTTACGGCCCCTACGCCGCCTAACACCCAGCTTCTCCTCAGTATAAAGCCGGTATAGCTTCTTATGATTCATGAACATTCCTTTGCGCTCCAACAGCACGCCGATCCGGCGATAGCCAAACCGCCGCCGCTTACTGGCAATCGCCTTCATCTCTTCGCGAACTTCAGGATTATCTGGCGGTTTGTCGCGCCGGACGGTCTTGGGATCGACACCAACAAGCCTGCACGCCCGACGTTGCGAGATGTCGTGATCCCGCATTGCCTGGCGCGCAACAGCCCGTCGCACATTCGATGTCGTCAGTTCTTTCCCAGCAAATCCTTCAGCACAACGTTGTCGAGCATGGTGTCCGCCAGCAGACGCTTCAGCTTAGCGTTCTCATCCTCCAGCGATTTGAGGCGGTGGGTGTCAGAAACGTTCATGCCACCATATTTGGCTTTGAACTTGTAGAACGACGCAGGGCTCAGGCCATGTCTCCGGCACACCTCAGCCGTTGGCATTCCAGCTTCTTGCTCTTTGATCATCCCAATAATCTGGGCCTCGGTAAAACGACTCTGTCGCATTTGTTTGCTCCTTCGAAGGTTGAGCAAACTCTACATTATAGTGAGGGAAGTTTCGGGGAGCAGGTCAATACGGTTGTCCTGATAAGCAAAGATGAGAACCTAACCAAGAGCCATGCTCGCTACGTGGAAGCATGTTTGATCCGTAGCGCTGGGAGCAATCCTCGCTGGACCCTCCCCAATACCAGAATGCCGTCCAACGATGCCGGGAAGCTACCGCTTCCTGATCGAGCGGCCATGGACGAATTTGTCGATCAGACGAAGACACTGCAACGGGCGACGGTCCCTCATCAAGCAAGTCATGCCAAACTTTCACGGCCCCATATCGCTTCCTGCTCTTCTCCCAGAAATGGGTGATCCTGGTCATTAAGAAGGCATCACGCTTTGCGCGGGCAGAGGCTTTCTCAGGATTAAACTCAATCGATTTGTGGTGGTAATATGTGGACGGCGCGATCGGCAAAACCTTGCAAATCGCCTCGACGCCAAGATGCTCACGATGGTCGTCTATGAACATGATCATCTCTTCCGTAGGCGGTCGAGGTCCGCCGCCGCGAAAAAAGCTGAGGCCTTACGCAGAATGTCATTGGCCTGGCGCAGCTCACGGACTTCGCGCTGAAGCTCTTTCATCTGCGCCCGCTCAGACAGCGTCAAACCCTCCCGATCCCCGGTCTCAACCGCCTGCTTGTTGACCCAGTCCCGAAGCGTTTCGGGGCTGCATCCTATCTTCTGCGAAATTGATCTGAAGCACTCAGATCGCGTCTTATAATCCGCTTCATTCTCAAGCACCAAACGCACTGCGCGCGCCCGAACTTCTGTCGAAAAACGGTTCCCTGAATTTCCTTTGGTCATGACTTACCTTCCAAGCTTCATGCTCTCCGGTAAACCCGGTCTGGTTCAATGAGAACCTAACCAAGAGCCATGCTCGCTACGTGGAAGCATGTTTGATCCGTAGCGCTGGGAGCAATCCTCGCTGGACCCTCCCCAATACCAGAATGCCGTCCAACGATGCCGGGAAGCTACCGCTTCCTGATCGAGCGGCCATGGACGAATTTGTCGATCAGACGAAGACACTGGTCGGCGCTCTCGGCTGGGATGTGTTTCGCGAGATGCGTGGGCGTGCCCCGCAATTGACACCAACAGAAGAGAGCATGCCACAGCCTGAACCGAGCGAAAGCCCAAAGTTCTTTTTCCGTGGCGAAGGTTTTTCAGCAGAAATGGTGGTCGGCCCGTCTGGAGATTTCATCGTTCAAGCGGGGTCAAAAGCGCGGCTTCGAACGACATCCACAATCCCCAGAGGAACCACGACTTTGCGCTCCACGCTGGTTGAAAAGGGCGTGTTGCGTGAAGACGGAAAGTTTCTCCTGTTTACCAGCAATTATAGTTTTTCATCAGTTTCAGCCGCTGCGGCAGCCGTGATCGGAGCGAGCGCAAACGGCCGAATTCTTTGGAAGCTGCCCAACGGATCAAGCTATGCGGATTGGGAGGCGGGTCCGAGCGAAGTCGGTGCTACCGGGCCACCAAAATAAGAAATTCACGCGTTCGCGATCGGCAGTCCCATCGCAAAGTTTGAGGTCAAGCGCGTCAGCGCTAACGCCTTGATCGCCTTGCAGAAAGCTTACAAGCTGCAAGGAAGCACTATTTGAACGTGTTCTTTTGCACTTAAGGTGCCGACCAACTGCACACCGGACGCGGTTTGTCAGGCGGTCGCGCAGATCAAACATGAATTCATGCGCTGTAGTGGACGCGAGACGAATTGCTGGAGTTGGCCGACACCAATCTGCTGAAACAAGCGAGGCTTCAGGGGGTCCTGCTGCCTGTGTTTCTGCACTGCAGAGGCTTCATACTTCCGAAACACTTTCCGGAGGAGAACGGACTGGCATTCACTTATTTCATCAGTCCTTTGATCCCCCCGGATACCAGCACATTCACTTCGTAAAGCACGCGCGGCACAGCCAGCCCGCCGGGGCTTGCGAGGTAATTTGGTGTCCAGACAGGGTCAAATTTCTGCTTGAAAGACCGCAACCCTTCGAAGTGATAGAAATGTTCGCCATGTTCATAAACAAATCCGCCCACCCGGTTCCAGAATGATGCCAACCGATGATTGTCTATCCCGGAAAACGGCGCCGCCCCAAGCGAAAACCAGTGGAATCCTTGCTCTGCCCCCCAGAGCATCAGTTCTGCGAACAGGGCATCCATAACAAAACTCTGTCGGTCCGGAAGGTAGCGCATAAGGTCCAATGACAGCTCGTTTCTGTTGCCGCTCTGGAACAGATTGGCAAAGGCTGCGATCTCGCCGGTTTCGGAATTGCGCAAGACGGCGTGGTCGAAGTATCGGTTGTAGTCGTCGGCAAAGGCGCCAAGCGAAAACGCTTTTTCTTCCCCCTGTTTCGACGCGAGCCATGCATCCGATATTCGGCGCAGCTCTGGCAAGATTTCCACGACTTGCGCAGCCGGGATGACTTCAAACACATATCCTTCACGTGCCGCGCGGTTTTTGGCCTGCCGGAACCCTTTCCTCGAGGATCCGTCGAGGCTGAAGTACGTCAGATTGACCCGCGCGACCTCGCCGATCTTCATGACCGACAGACCAAGGTCCAGATAGGTCGGGATGTATTCGGGGGAAACGGAATAGAACGCGCAGCGACGCCCAGCCTTGTCCGCCTGTTCCCGCAATTGCCAGATCAGCTTGGCACCGGCCACCTTGTCACCAACCGGATCACCTTTGGCAATCAGCGAATGCCCGGTATCTGCATAGGCCAGAAAGGCGCTGTTATCCTCTGCGATCAAAAAGGCCTTGTCCCCGGTCAGGGAAATCTGCGCATCCGCGTCTTCGCTGGCCGCAACCAGAGTTCGGATCTGATCCGGTATTGGTTGTGCCAAAACAACGTCGCCCCGGTTCTGGATGATCGAATTCACCCCGATGACCGCAAAAATAATCGTCACAACAAGTGATGCGCGCATGAACCGTGGGGCATCTCCGTGCAGGGCGAATTGCCACCACAATTCGTTTTGGTAATCCACATGCGAATAGGCAAAGAAGCCAATCCAGATTGTAACAGCAAGCAAGGGGATTATGCTGATGATCCAGGCGCGGTTCAGCCTGAATATCGATGCTGCTTCGACACGGTAGAAGGCGGATTTGAACGCCAGCAGCACAAGGAATGACAGGGCCAGTGACATCGCCTCGCGCCAGTCGAGGCCTTTTGCCAGTGAAACAATCAAGCCAATGCCCATAAGCGCCAATGCCATGAGCCAAGCCCTGAAAAGCTTGCGGTAAAGGCCTCGAGAGATGATGATCAACAACAGCCCGACGATGCTGCCGGCCATGTGCGAGGCTTGGATAAACGATACTGGCAGGACGTCTTTCAATTTGCTCAGGCTGGCGCTGTCAGATGGCAAGCTGCCGGAAACCAAAAGCGTTGCGCCCGCGGTCAGACACACCCCGGCGGCGATTACCGGGACAAGCGGCTTTGCAACCCGGTAAGACCAGTTGGCGGTTGATCCAATGCCGTCCTTGTTTGACTTGACCCAGATACCCGCAAGACCCAGCGTCGCGAGGCAAAACGGCATAACCGTATAGATCATACGGTAAAGCAGCAGGGCCGCCAGAACATCCGAGCGTACAGACGCGCCCAGACCGGCAATTATCGTGGCTTCAAAGACACCCAGACCAGCAGGCGCGTGACTAAGCAGGCCAAGACTGATCGCCGCGATGAAGACGACGAAGAAAAAAGGAAAGCTCTGAACCAGATCAGCAGGCATCAAAACATAGAGCGTCAGTGCCGCGCCGAGCGCATCAACGCAACCTGCCCCGGTCAGGCCCAACGACAGTTTGAAGCTCGGGAGATTGAGACCGACACCAAAAGCCGCCACGCGGCGTTTCCCACTCGCCAGCCAGATGAAGAAAGCCACAATCGCGCAGAGCAGCACCGCGCCAATCACGGTCTCGACGCTGTCACTTATTCCCAGAACCGTATTCAGGCCGGTAGGATGGAACGTAAACAACCCGCCCAGAATGACGACCAGCGCCATCCAGAACGCGACCCAGGACGTCGCGATCACCCCCGCAACCAAACTCAGGTCAAGGCCAAGCGACGCATAAATCCGATATCTGACCGCAGTTCCGGTCAGATAGGAAAAACCAAGTAAATTGGAAACCGCATAGCCACATGCCCCGGTGAAGGCTGCAATCCGCAGTGGGATTTTGCCCTTTGCAATGCTTTGAACAGCAAACACGTCATAAAACGAGATCCCAACGAAACTGAAAATAGTGGCGGCAATGGCCCCCAAGATCACCAGGGGGGAGACATCAACAACATCGGCTTTGACATCCGACCAAGTGACATGCGTTGCCAGTTGATGAAGAACAATTATTGCAATCGCGACAATCAGCAGCGGAACTGTAATTTTTACTGCCGGGCTTTCAACAATACGCAACAGCCTTGCGCCAGGACTTAGAGCCGCATCATTTGGGGCCACGTCAGCAGACATAGTGATCCCCCGCACATGTCCACAGCCAGCAGTAATTTGTAATCAGCATTGTTCTTTGGGCGCGTTTCAATTGAGTGCTTTCCTATTGGTTCGGAAGCGGTCGGGTGAAGACCCAAATAGGCGACAAAAACGCAGCAAACCCCGCTGAATTTTTCTAACATGATGAACAAGACTGTGCTTGCAAAAATTGAACCGCGCAGGGCTTTCTGCTCAGATCTGGCAATCACGCAGAACATAGTCCAGCGCCTCTTCGATGGTTTGGGGGTGCGTCCACGGCAAATAGTGGTCGCCGTCGGGTATCAGAATGCTGCGCAGTGCAGCGCGCCCGGTCAGATATGAGGCCAGTAAGGTCGCATTCGTTGCCGGGACAATCGTATCACGCATCCCCTGCATCGCCGTAACCCGCGCCGTAATGCGCCCCAACTTCTTGACCAGATCCTCCAGATCCGACCGAAATGGAACCAGTTCCAGTACCGATGATCGCAACCCTTGCGGCAAAAACCGTGACACGGCCGGCGTCGCGGCGATACGTTGGAGCGGGCGGACGTGTTCCAGTTGCGGGTCTATGGGGCCTGCGATCAGCAAGAGCCCGGCCACCAAATCTGGCCAATCCAACGCCAGCTGAAGGGCGACAGGGCTTCCGTAGGAATACCCGACGATAAAACAATCTTGAGCCAACAAGGGCACAAGTGCGCGCGCCTGCGCCTTGATCGTGGGCAGAGCCTTGGCAGGCAAGCTTTCGCCATAGCCCGCCCGATCAACCGCCACCCTATATTGATCCCGAGGGCAGTTCGCCAAATAGGGAAGCCATTCGTCGCCCCGCCCTGGACTGCCATGTATAAACACGATCCGCCGGGCCGCTGGAATACCAGACGTCAGATAGCTGAGGCAAACCCCGTCGTTGTCGGCGCCGAGGGTGTGGCGCGACACCACCGATGCGCCCTCAACGGGTGGATGCAACCCCCAGCCTGTCAGCGTTTTGAATTCCTCACGCAGATGCCGCAGGGGGCGGCGTAACCCGTCAAAGCGCTGTGGTCGAGAGAGAGTTCCGTCCCCTGCCACAACAATTTCAGTGGGCGGCAAACGGTACGGCGGTAGATGAGGAAGGTCTTTTTGTTTCATAACCGCGTTTCTGACGTGACAAGTCTTGTCCAAGACAACCCATGCAAAGTCACATGTCAAGTCTAGGCTTTGCAGACATCAAATTGCAACGGGCCCGGACGACCATACACGGCGATAATTTTCCTGATGTTAAATATGTTTTCTTGTGGGTATTATTGCCGTTCTATACAAAAGCCGTTCATCTGGCACAAATGGCGAAGGATTCGTCCGGCTTTCCTGTGTTGGATCGGTGTCATTGCTCAAGTCCACTTTGACAAACATTGGGCACCTTCCGATCAGACAGTTGCAGGTATCGGTGCTGAATTGAGACGGTTTCGTGAGCGCGGCTATGGCCGTGGCGCGACCCTAAATTTACAACGGACAGGCTGACACATGGAGCGTGAGTACCGCAGTGAAAGCGAACTATCGTACGTCTGTCGGGCTATCAAAGACGGTCGCGTAATGTAATCTGTTTTCGACCCGCAGGGCTACGGTATGGGGACCCGATGCAACTACCTCCATCTCAGGTCTAACGACCCTCTGAGGCCCGCTGTGGAGAGCGCTTTAATACTACGGAAGCATCCCAAACCGGTCTTTGGAATTCAGCGCAGCAATCGGTCAATTTGATACCAGAGGGCGGAACTGGCCGTTCGCTGCGGAATACACTAAGGGTTAGCTTTTGGAGGATGGCAGCTCCATTGGAGAGGCATATGGCCTTTGGCGATGATCAGGATCAGACGACATAATACATCCACCTAGAGTTTGCTTGCCGCCGAAGTAGAACTAGTTCCGCATCTAGATCCGCAGGACCACAGCGATAAGCGCCAGAGCACCGAGTATCGCAACGAGGGTAGAGATAAGGCTGGTCCCAGAGAAGGGCATTCCAGGGTAGTCTTTGCTCAACAGGTTTAAGTCGCGACGGTGTTCGATCTTTCCAACTGCGAGGGAGAGCAATCCAATGACAATCAGTGAAAGACCAAACCCCCGTGGGCCAAAAATGCCAACTTCAAAGTTTGTTTTGGCCATGTCGGACTCAAAGAACTTATACACAGTGAACCCGAACGTGATCAGTGACATGGCGGTTCTGACCCATGCCATCATCGTGCGCTCATAGGCACCACGTGTTCGCTCAAGTGCCAATCTCGTAGGCAATGCGAGGGCATTCTGGTCATTGCTTGTTGATGGTGAGCTCATCCTATTCGTGTCTCCCCGTAAATTCGACCTTGTAGAGGTGTAAACTTCATAAAAATGCTCCCATTGCACGCAAAGAATTTGCTATGATTTGTGTTAGCGGTTTCTAGCGGATAATTCCTGCATTTTTTGCGGGATTTATGGTGTCGGCGGCCAATCGTTCTGTTTGTGGGTTGAGTTTGCGACGCGCATGGGCCCAGCAATAGGCCAGCTTGACGGGGCCAGAGTTGCGCCCCGGTTGGGTCAGGGCGTTGTAACCTGTATAGCCGTCAACCTGTAGCGTGCCGCTAAAGCCCGTCAAAAACTCGCTCGCATGTTTGCCGTCACGCCCGTCAGCGTAGCAGAACACCACACCGGGCGGCGCTGTGCCACCAAAGGGGCGCTCATCGCGGGCGATAGCCCAGAGGTAACCTGTTTTGGTTTTGCCACGCCCGGGGTCGAGTACAGGGCAACGGGTCTCATCAGCAAACAGCTTGTTCGATGATTTGAGTTCTTTGAGCATGTGGTCCACCACTGGGGCGAGATGGAAGGACAAGCTCCGCTTCAATGTCCCCGACGTGCGCGCCACCTGTGCCCATCTGCGCGACAAAGGCATCGCAACCACGCTTTTCACCCACACATGGGGCACAACGGCTGAATTCCACGACCCAGACGGCAATCAATGCGCCCTGCGATCAGACACAGGGTTCGGCACCTAACCAACCTTATCCACAAGACCATGCGTCCCCCTTCCCCCCAACCACATCACCTGCCATAATACCCCAAACCCAAAAACAAGAGCAGCAGCCATGCCCGACGATCTTCTCAGCGGTAACGCCCCCGCCACCTACGACGCTTCCTCGATCGAGGTGCTCGAAGGGCTGGAACCCGTACGCAAACGTCCCGGCATGTATATCGGCGGCACGGATGAACGCGCCCTGCACCACCTGGTCGCCGAAGTGCTCGACAACTCCATGGACGAAGCCGTCGCGGGCCACGCCTCAAGGATCGAGGTCGAACTCCACGCCGATTACGCCGTCACCATCCGTGACAACGGCCGCGGCATCCCCATCGACCCACACCCCAAGTTCCCCGGCAAATCCGCGCTCGAGGTCATCCTCTGCACCCTGCACGCAGGCGGCAAATTCTCGGGCGACGCCTATGAAACCTCCGGCGGTCTGCACGGGGTTGGTGCCTCGGTCGTCAACGCGCTCAGCGACTCCATGGTTGTGCAAGTCGCCCGCAACAAGGAACTGTTTGAACAACGCTTTTCCCGCGGCATCCCACTGGGCGGCGTGGAAAAGATCGGCGCAGCCCCCAACCGGCGCGGCACTACCGTTACCTTTCACGCCGATGAACAGATCTTTGGCCACCACCGCTTCAAACCCGCCCGCCTGTTCAAATCCATCCGCTCCAAGGCCTACCTGTTCTCCGGCGTTGAAATCCGCTGGAAATCCGAAATCGACGACGGCGAAACCCCAACCACCGCCACCTTCCACTTCCCCGGCGGCCTGTCCGACTACCTGACCGAGACACTGGGCAAGGCTTCCACCTACGCCGATGCGCCCTTCGCGGGCACCGTGGATTTCAAGGAAAAATTCGGCACGCCGGGCAAGGTCGAATGGGCCATCAACTGGACCCCCGCGCGCGACGGCTTCATCCAATCCTACTGTAACACCGTCCCCACGCCTGAGGGCGGAACCCACGTCGCAGGCTTCTGGTCCGCCATCGTCAAAGGAATCAAAGCCTACGGCGAGCTGGTGAACAACAAAAAAGCCGCGCAAATCACCCGCGACGACCTGCTCACCGGCGGCTGCGCCCTGATCTCGTGCTTTATCCGCGAACCCGAATTTGTCGGCCAGACCAAAGACCGCCTTGCCACCGTTGACGCCCAGCGTCTGGTGGAAAACTCGGTCCGCGATCACTTTGACAACTGGCTCGCCGCCGACACCAAATCCGCCGGGGCCATCCTCGACTTCCTGATCCTGCGCGCCGAGGAACGCCTCAAACGCCGTCAGGAAAAAGAGACTCAGCGCAAAACCGCCACCAAGAAACTGCGCCTGCCCGGCAAGCTGGTCGATTGCTCGTCCAACACCCGCGACGGCACCGAACTCTTTATTGTCGAGGGCGACTCAGCGGGCGGATCCGCCAAAATGGCCCGCAACCGCAAGACCCAAGCCCTGCTGCCCCTGCGCGGTAAGATCCTGAACGTCCTTGGTGCCGCCAGCTCCAAACTCGGCTCCAACGCCGAAATCAGCGACCTGACACAGGCGCTTGGCGTCAATCTGGGCACCAAATTCAACGTCGATGACCTGCGCTATGACAAGGTCATCATCATGACCGATGCGGATGTCGACGGCGCCCACATCGCTGCGCTTCTGATGACCTTCTTCTTTACCCAGATGCGTCCCATGATTGACGCCGGGCACCTCTATCTGGCCTGCCCGCCCCTGTTCCGCCTGACCCAAGGCCCCAAACGCGTCTATTGCATTGACGAGAGCGAAAAGAACGAGTGGCTCGAAAAAGGCATTGGCGGCAAAGGCAAAATCGACGTCTCCCGCTTTAAGGGTCTGGGTGAAATGGACGCCAAGGATCTGAAAGAGACCACAATGGACCCGGCCTCGCGCGTTCTGATCCGCGTCACTATTGACGAGGACGAACCCGGCGAGACCGACATTCTGGTCGATCAGCTCATGGGCAAAAAACCCGAGCTGCGGTTCCAGTACATTCAAGAGAACGCGCGGTTTGTTGAGGAGTTGGATGTTTAAATCCAGAACTCCTCCTGCAGATGTCGCAAGGAAATTACGGCAAGAAGCAGGGTTTGGCTGTGCCGTCTGTGGATGCCCTATCCTTGAATATCATCATATCATTGAATGGCAGGAGCGACAGCATTTTGAGCCGGAACACATGGTTGCATTGTGCCCCAAATGCCACACCGAATATGGGAAGCTATCTCAGGCTAAATCATATAAAGCCAAACGGGACCCTTTCAACATCCGACACGGGCGAATTGAAGGTTACCTAGGGGGTAACAAAATTCAAAAAGCGATCAGATTGGGAGGCATGACTGCTCTTAATTGCCGTGTTCCTATAGATTACGCCGGAAATCCACTATTTAAATATCGCAACTTCGAGGGCGAATTTTTACTGGATGTTTTTTTACCTGACCAGAACTTTTGGCCAGAAGTAGAAATTTCCCAAAACAATCTAGTGGCAAGCACACAGGGGTTTTGGGATATCGAATTCAAAACCAACTGGATCAAATTTAGAAGGAAAAAGGGCGACATATTTCTAGAAATAGATTTTCGCGGAGATCAGGTCGAAGTCGACGGGAACTTCAAAATCTTCGATGAAGAGATTAGCTTGAAAGAAAAAGGAATTCAGGCAGGGGCTGTTAAAATTCAAGACCTCTACGTTGAAAATTGTGGAATTGGCCTCGGACTTGGGCCTTCCGGGAAAGTTCTACGTCCAAACTATGCTATGAAGTGTCCCTCCGCAATTTATTTGCCGCCATATCGGTATTGGGACCCTCAAACTATTAGACAAAATCTTAGCGACCAATCCTCTCAACAAAAGACCCGCGCCTGACCTTGGGGAGGCGTAAAGCGCCTTCCCGGGGGGAAGGTCAGGCGCGGGTCTGCCGCTACGCGCCACCCCCCAAGACGTAATCCAGCAAACGACACGCTTTGATATGCACCCTCCAGTGCGAAGGGCTCCGCCCGTCCCCGCCTCAAACAGTCCCCCGGACTGTTTGTCCCTTCGGGAACCGGCGTGAACTCCCAAGGGGAAGGTCAGGCGCGGGTCGTGTCCCTCCGTGACTCCCCTCAATAAAACGCACCCAAACCACACCCCAACCAACGCCCCTCTTCACTCCGCAAATCACGCCACACAGGCCTCCGCCCGTCCAAACCTCAAACCCTCTGCCACAGCCTCTGCCACCGCGCGGACCGGTTCGCCCCCCAAGCCGAAGCTCAGGCGCGAGCCTGCCGCGACGCGCCACACCCCAAGACGCAATCCAGCACACGCCCCTCTTTGATGTGAACCCTCCGATGCGAAGGGCCCCGCCCGTCCCCGCCTCAAACAGTCCCCCGGGCCGTTTGTCCCTCCGCGCACTGGCGTGCGCTCCGGGGCCGAAACACAGGTGCGGGTCGTGCCATCCCCTGCCCTCCCAACCCCAACGGGTCCACCTCTGCGCACGCGAAACCACCGGGCAGCCTAAGCCCCCCGCCAGCCCCCTCAAACTGCGGCACATTCCCTCAAATTAACCTGAGTCGGGGCCGCCCTGACGGCCCAGCACCCCATTTCGTACGAAATCACGTAGGAACTCCCCAAACCGTCTAAACCCGCCCCCGCAGACCCCGATTTCAGCCAATCGTTTCGTACGAAATCAGGCCCAGAGTCCCCAAAACACCCGGGTCCGTCCCCCGCGCAGGGCGCAGATCGGCCCCCAAAACGTGGGTTAACACAGCGAACGCAGCCCCCAAACGCAAAACACCCGCCACAAACGGACGAGTGCTAAATCACGTATTTAAGTCGGTTCAGGCGGCTTCTGATCCCTCGGGGGCCACACGATCCAGCCACGCCTCAATCGCGTCCAGATCCGCCTCCATCTTCTCAGCCGCGCCTTCGGTGAAATCCAAAAACTTCTGTTCATTCAAGCCGTTAACACCCACCAGCACAGGAATCCCCCGCATCAATGCGTCGCCAATCACCGGCCGAAACCCGCGCCCATCGGCCTCATGTTTGCCAAACTTGTTGATGATCAACAACCGCGGTGTCTTTTCCAGCGATTCCATCACCAAAGCGACCGAGGTTTCCAGCGCCGCCGGGTCCAACCGGCACCCCCGCGACCCCGCGCCAAGTGATTGAGAAATACGGATTTTTTCGCCATTCGCCAAGACGCGCAGGTCCATATCACACTTGGCATCATCGGCGCATTCCGTGTTGGTCTGCACCACCCCCGCAAGGGTCACGCCCTTGGATTCAAGCCGCTCCGCAATCGCGCTGAGCAACCGATCCGTCCCCCCGCGCGCTTCTGTCGTTACATAAGCCAAATGCATCTCAACGCATCCTTTCATCCATCGTTCGACATGCACATAACATGTCCCAGTCTCTGCGACCACCAAAGGGTCAAAACGGCAATGGGGAAACCCCAACTACCCACGCATGGCCCCATAAAAATAAGGCATAAAGTGCAAACCCACCGCCCCAAGCCAACAGCGGCACCTGCCCGATTCCGCGTACCGAAAACCGCGCAGTGGTGCGGCTCAGCCCGGTCCAGTCAGACCCCATCTCGCGCGCCTTACGCCGGTCAATCAGCACCATACCCAACCCAGCAAACAGCGCAAACAAGCCAAACAGAATAACATGCGCCAGATCCCCATTCGCCAACGCATGCACCACAGACCACCCCATCAGCGCCACCAGCAGCGGATGGCGGCTGAGCGCAAGAATACCCGGCCGATCTGCACTATACGCATTTCGCCCTAACCCCCCGAAAGAAAACGGATTCTTGATGGCCATCCCGCCAAAGATCAAAACACACACCAAAGGCATCACCAGCAACGGAACCCAGCGCAAAACATCCAGCGGCGGGATCACTTCAACATAAGGCGCACGCGCCGCCGCCACGATCAGCCAGACCAAAATCCCAGTGGAAACAAGGCTATAGGCCGCAAAATACCCACCCCGCCCAAGTTGCGCGACCAACCACGGCCGCACAGGCGGACGCACCGGGATCACGTGGCTGAGCAGAAACACCAACAGCGCAAACAGGAATTCAGTCCATTCGGTCATACCGGGTCCTTTTGTTTGACCTCACATGACACAAGCGATCAGAGCTGAACATGTTCCAGATCAAAAAAGTCAGGATAAGTACCTTCACTCAAAAGAAAAGGGCGCAGCCAACAGCCACGCCCCATTCATTCAATATTTCCAAGGACCTACAGACCCAAAGCTTTGCGTCGCTCTTCGGCAAACCCTTGCACCATGCGATCCGCAATCAACGCCAGAATAGCCATCGCAGCCCCAGCAGAGATCCCCAACCCTATGTCAGCCTGACCAAGTGCCAGATAGATCGATTGACCCAACCCAGTGGTCCCAATCAACGCGGCAATCACCAACATAGCAAAGGCATAGAGGATGGTTTGGTTCAAGCCCAGCAAGATGGTTGGCGCTGCATACGGACCACGAATGTCCCGCATGATCTGCCACTCAGTCGCCCCACTGGCAATCGCAGCCTCCATCATCTCGTCCGGTGTGTTGACCAGCCCATGCCGCGTGTATCGGATCATCGGAACGACCGCATAGGCGCAGATCGCCAAAAACGCCGAGAACTCGCCGATTTGGAACACCATCAACACCGGGATCAGGAAAACAAACAGCGGAATGGTCTGCAACATATCACAGATTGGCCGCACGATCTTCCAGGCTAAGGGACTGACAGCACTCAGCAAACCAACGCCCCCGCCGACAATGGCACAGGAAAACACTGCCGCACCGCTGAGGTACAGCGACAGCAACGCCCGGTCCCACAGGCCCGACACAAGAATTGTCGACAACAACCCGACAGACAGCATCGCCAAACGTGGCCCTCCGGCGACCCACCCCAAGGCGGCGGCCCCCGTCAGAACAAACGGCCAAGGCAAATTGGCAATCCCGGTTTCAAGCATCCCGATCGCAATCAAGAACGCCAGGCCGCCAGTCAGATTGCCACGCCACGCCATCAGCGCGCCGACAACGGCGCCAAATAGGAACAATCCCTGGCTCATGCCTGCGGTCCACGAAAAGCCCCACGTAAACGGCAACACAGCCTGATCCAGCCCGATGCGCAGCGGCAGCAATACATAGAACATCGAGTTGTTCTTGAGCGCGTCCAACCACACCCCGTTTGCACGGGTGAAGTCCGTCAACCCTTGGTCTACCGTTGCCGCCAAAGGATCCAACAGTGTCAAATCAGATGCGTTAGGCATCGAAGACCAAAACACCACAGTGAACATAACCGCAAACCCGACCATTGCCCAAAACACCCGCCGGTCATAGCGTTTGCGTTCCGTCGCCAAGGCCCCACTCATCCGGTCAATGATCACGGCGAAAACCACAATGACCATCCCTGCCAACAGCGCCTCGCCGAATTGCGCCTTGCGCATGGTCAGCAGTACTTCCCAACCGATATCGTTAAACCCGCCGATCACAGCGGCAATGATCACCATAGACAGCGCGGCCATCAAACACTGGTTCACCCCAACCATGATTTGAGTCGTGGCGGAGGGGATCTCGACCTGAAACAGCTGCTGCATCCGGGTGCCACCGGCCATGATCGCGGCCTCTTTCACTTCGGATTCAACACGTTCAAGACCCAACATCACGTTGCGCGCCATGGGCGGGGCCGCATAAATCGCCGAGGCAATCAGGCCCACCACAGGACCAAACCCGAACAACAACAAGAGCGGTGTCAGGTAGGCAAATGTCGGAACGGTCTGCATAATATCCAGCAACGCCTGCAGCGCATTCTTCACGCGCGAGACTTCGTTCGCCAAAATGCCAATCGCGCCGCCCATCACCAGCGCCAGCGGTACAGATACCGCCACAAGCGCCAGCGTGTTCATGCTTTCGGACCAATAGCCCGAGGCCAACACAAAGCTGAGGCCCAGAAACCCAAGCGCGGCCATCGACAGACCCCCAAGGTACCACCCCAAAGCCGTCACCAACCCAATGACCAGCGGCCAAGGTGTGCCGTTCAAGACGAAATTGGCCCAATCCATCGGATACCGCATCACCTCCGAGAACATCCGTGCAGCCGGTTTAATGCCTTCCAAAAACCACGTCAGGCTGCTGCCAACCCAATCGGTCGTGGGCAGAACCCAGCCTTTGGGCCATGCCACCAGCCACGGCGCATAGGGTTCCAATATCAAGCAGATCGCCCCAACCACCAACGTGATCAAGGCGGCTTTGGCACCAACCGTCAGAGAGACAGAGCCAGAGAAAACATCCGCAGGCGCGCTCATGCCTCTTCCACCTGCAAGGCAGCCGCCAGATCGGCCGGGTTCACCATCCCGACCAGTTTACCTGCCTTGTCATGAACCGGAACCGGCTCATACAGCTCCATACAGCGCGCCAGAGCCGCATCCAAGGTCATATCTGTGCGCAACCCGGGATCATCGGGGCCGACGCCCTCGGTTCCCGCTTGCATCACGGATGACACATGCGCGTGCTGACCTTTGGCGACATCTTTGGAAAACTCGCGGACATAGTCATCGACCGGGTTCAACACGATATCAGTCGGCGTACCAATCTGTACAATCTTGCCATCCCGCATGATCGCAATGCGATCCGCCAGCTTCAGCGCCTCATTGATGTCATGTGTGATGAAAACAATCGTGGTCTTCAGCTTTTCTTGAATTTGCAGGAACTCGTCCTGCAACTGTCGCCGGATCAACGGATCAAGCGCCGAAAACGGTTCGTCCAGAAACCAAACCTGACAATCCGCGACCAAGGACCGGGCAATGCCCACCCTTTGACGTTGACCACCAGACAGCTCACGCGGGTAATGTTTCTCACGGCCCTTAAGCCCAACAAGTTCAATCACTTCGATGGCTTTTTTCAACCGCGCTTTACGGGAAACCCCCTGCACACGCAGCGGATAAGCCACGTTGTCCAGAACAGTCATATGCGGGAACAGGCCAAAATGCTGGAACACCATGCCCAGTTTTTTGCGGCGCAATTCGATCAGGCGCTGCTTGCTGGCCTCCATGATGTTTTCGCCATGAATATCAATTCCGCCCCCGGTGCCATCCAACAACTGTGAGATACAGCGGATCAGGGTCGACTTGCCCGAGCCGGACAGGCCCATGATGACAAAAAGCTCGCCTTCTTTGACTTCAAAATTGGCGTCTTGCACGGCGGGGACAAACCCCTTTTCGCGCAGATCCTTGGCGGCAGCGTCAGCATCCCCCCCTGACCGAGCAAGCGCGTCGGTCAGGGCTTTGTCTGCGCCGTTGCCAAACACCTGCCAGAGATTCTGGCAGGCGATGGCTGGCGGTGTTACGTCAGTCACGTGTCGTGGCTCACTTGGTCGCTGCGTCGACAACCGGACGCCAGCTGCCTTCGTTGTCTGCCATCCATTTGGCCACAACGTCTTCAACTGAACCACCGTCCACGTCAATCTCGCCCATCATGGGCTGCTGTGCCTCGACGCTCAGTGCGTAGTTGGACAGGATTTCATAGGCCGCTGGCCATTTGTCCTGCATCCCAACCCAACCGGCTTTGAAAATCCGTGTTGGTGAGAAATCACAGTCATTGATCGCATTCGGGTTTGGACCCCATGCTGGGTCGTTGAAACACGCTTCTTCGCCAGCAGGCAGATCCACGAATTTCACGTCGTACGCTGACATCGCCCAGTGTGGCTGCCAGAATGTGATCAACAGCGGCGATTTGCGGTCGGTAGAGGCGCGCAATTCTGCAATCAACGCCCCTTCTGATCCCGCTGGAACCGCTTTGAAGGGCAGCTCAAGACCGGTCATGCGATCGGCCCCGGGTGTGCCCCAGTCCGCAGGGTAATCCACCAAACGACCATTCGGAATGGTTTCGGCAGTGGCAAAATTCTGGGCGCAGTCTTTCAACGCTTCCCAAGCAGGCAGACCCGGGCACAGCTCGGCCACGTGCGCGGGGTAAGCGATGCCTTCTTTGGCATCCAGACCCAGATCCCCAATCTCTACCACGTTGCCTTCGGCGATTTTCTTAGCGTATTCATCCGAGACGTTGGACGACCAGATTTCCAGTGTCGCGTGGATGTCGCCATCCGCGATCGCCTGAAACTGGTTCATCATGCCCGCCGTCGCATATTCCACCTTGTAGCCAGCGGCCTTGAGCATCTCACCGGCAACATGCGTGGTGATGTGCTGGCCCGTCCATTCATTGATCGCCAGTTTGATGGGTTCGTCCACGGCGCCCATATCAGCGGCATGAACGGATCCCGCCAGTGCAGTCAATGCGATTCCAAGGCTGAGTTTTTGCATTCTTAGGTACTCCCAGTTTTATATCTTTACGCCAACTTACCCCCCTTCCGGAGGGAGTGTCACGCGCTTACCCGTTTTCAGGTTGTTGATTGACCAGTCAATTACAGCCTGAAACCACCTGTTTGTCGAGTTATTTCACACCCACCCCGCCGGTTTTCTAAAGTTTGCAAGGCCAGCAACGACTTGGCAGGGCAAAAAAACCCGAATAAGATCAGCTTAAAGACGCGGAGAACCCTGATCATGACGCTTAGAATATTACGTTGCGGCCTTTTGGCGATTGCTACTGGCCTCTTCGGAACGGCGACCCTCGCCTCCCCCATTGATTGGAAAACCGTGCGCGGGTGGGACATTTCGTTTTACCCCGCATCCGATGGCTGTCAGGCATTTGCCCTGTTCGAAGAAGACACCGCGTTCTTCATTGGCTTTGACAACTCCGATGGCGATTTGCTGCTCGACGTCACCCTTTTGGACAAAAAGTGGGCCTCGATCGAAAAGGGCACGGAATATGACATTGCGGTAAAGTTCGGTAACGAAAGCCCTTGGTCGCTTGAAATGGATGGATTGCGGACCGATGACTTTCCCGGCCTCAACATCGTGATCGACGCCCAATCCGACGAGGCAAAGCTGTTCATCCGTGAATTTCAAGGCGAAAGCTCTATGACGTGGTCTTATGCAGATACCACGCTGGGCCGATACACCCTCAAGGGATCGCGGGCTGCCTTTGAAGAAGTTATGAATTGCCAGAGATCCTATTTGGCAGCACGAAACTCTCAGAGCGATCCTTTTGCGAAATCCAACAAAAAGGCGGATCCATTCGCTGACTAAGTGCACGTGGCCTCAAACGTCTAAGCCCCCCAGTTTCAAAGGATCCCCCGCTTTGCTTTTCAAAACCTCATCATGACCCCAGACGCAGCGCAGAATATTCTAAAGGCTCACTTCGCCGAATGGGTGCAGGCCTTGGATTTGACAGTACTGGAAACGCAAACCGATCACGTGCTGATCCGTATGCCACTGGGCGATCACCTCAAGCGCATGGGGGGCATTGTTTCGGGGCAAGCCCTAGCCGCTTTGGCTGACACCACCATGGTTTTGTCGGCAGTGGCCCACAGCGGTGAATTCAAACCCTATGCCACGACAGATCTGCACACCCAGTTCATGCGACCCGGTGTCGGGACTGCAATCCTCTGCCGCGCCCAAGTTGTGCGCGCAGGTCGATCCTTGGTCTTTGCACGTGCAGATATGACCGAAGAAGACAGCGGTAAAATCGTTGCAACGGCAACCGCGACGTTCTTTGCGCCGTGATCCAACACTAACCCTGCTGGGACGCTTGCGCTGAATTCACTTCAAGGGGGACACCCAATGCGCCATTTTGATGATATTCTGGCCATTGCCGCAGAACGCCATGGCGGGCATGCGGCGCTTGAGGCAAAATTGTCCAAGCCCCTACCAATAACAGATCTGTTGGCCATCCCAGATGATCGCTGGCTATCCACCTTGACCAAATGCATCTTTCAGGCTGGGTTCAACTGGAAAGTTATCGAGGCAAAATGGGACGGGTTCGAAGCCGCCTTTGACCAGTTTGATGTGGGGCGGTGCGCCTTTATGGATGATGAGAAATTCGACGCCCCACTGCAAGACACTCGCATTGTCCGGAATGGCACCAAAATCGCCACAGTGCGGGAAAACGCGGCCCTGCTGTTGGAATTGCGCCAAGCAGGTGGCATTGCGCAAACTCTCGGGGGATGGCCGTCGGACGACTATATTGGGCTGCTTGAGGTGTTGAAAAAGCGCGGATCCCGTCTTGGCGGAGCAACCGCGCAATATGCAATGCGGTTTAGTGGCCGGGACAGTTTCATCCTATCGCGCGATGTCGTCGCCCGCCTGATCGCAGAGAACGTCATAGACAAGCAGCCAGGGTCCAAGAAATCCATGGCGCAGGTGCAAGCTGCCTTTAACACATGGATGGAGCAATCAAACAGATCTCTCACGGAAATCAGCCGTGTTCTGGCACTGTCGGTCTAGGATTCCCTGTATGAGTTTGCGTCTTCTTTTGCTGTTAGTGTCTTTGGCTGCTTGCGGACGCCCGTTGACAGACACCGAGGCCGATTTTGCACAGATCATCCATGGCGACCAGTTGGATCTGAAACGTACCCGCCTGGTCGAAGGCGCCCCTGTTGGAAGCGTCACGTTCAAACGCAAAGCGCGTCCTCGTGTGACCTGCCGCGAACGGATACTGCCCGCCGCAAAAGAAGAGATCGTCACCGCGTCGCCCGCCGCGGTTGCCCTGTTCAATCGTGTGTTTTTCACCAAAGACTGGTACACAGACAACTACCTGCCAGAATACCCCGATCGCCTGCATTTGATCGCCGCCATGTTGCTGGCGCACGAACTGACCCATGTGTGGCAATGGCAAAATCGAGACCGCACCGGCTATCACCCTTTGCGCGCGGCTGCCGAACACGGTAAAGACGACGATCCCTATCTGTTTGATTTAGCTGAGGCGCCCAACTTTCTGGACTATGGGTTTGAACAACAAGGCGCCATTGTCGAAGAATATGTCTGTTGCCGCGCCCTTGCGCCCACGGCCCCACGCACCCAACGCCTGCACACGATGTTGAAACAAGCCCTACCCGTACAGGATCTTCCACAATCGCGCGAGAACGACGTCCTGCTGCCTTGGAAAGACGCGAAACTGGAAGGGATTTGCGCTTAAGCCTCGACCTGAATGCTCTCTAAATAGGCCAACAAAGCAGCCAGTGTGCGTGGCGTCGGCGTCATCACCCCATCCACCTCGACGGGAACCTGTTCACCGCTTAGCAACGCGCCGAATTCGGGCATCGTCCGATCCCCACCACTGCCGTGTTGATACCCGTCAATCTTGCTCAGCACCGTGGCACGTGGGAAAACCCCGTCATTGCGCAGGGCGATTTCCGACAGGTTCGGCGCATGCTGCCCTCCGCTCAGCGTGCCACCTTCACCGCGATAGCTGTGACATGCTGCGCAGTTTTCAACAAACAGAGCCTCGCCTTCTTTGGCGTCCGGCATGCTCTGCTGTGACGCACAGGCAGTGACGGTCGCAAGAGCTGAAAAGGCAAGAAAAATCCGGGTCATAGCTAATTCCTTTTTCTCAAATTCATGAATGATCCTGCAGCGCCGCCAACACTTGAAATGACACCGCGTCGCATATGAACACTCAGGCTTGTACATCTTGGCCGAGAACGCAATGATCCAGATCATTGGCCAGAGAGCAGAGCAAAGGCAAGGGATGAACAAGATGACCGAATACGCAGTGATCATGCTGGTTGCCGGGATCGGCATTCCCGTTCTCGCGGCATTGAACGCCGCATTGGGCAAGCTGATCGGATCGCCCTTTGCTGCGGGTGTCGTGCTTTTTTCCGTGGCTTTGACCACAGCCATAGGCGTCATGCTAGTGATGTCTGACACGCAAGCCCTGACCAAGGTGGCAAGCGCCCCCAAACATTTGTTCTTTGCCGGCGCTCTGGTCGCGTTCTACGTCTTGTCCATCACCTATGTCGCGCCCCATTTCGGCATCGGAAACGCGGTGTTTTTTGTTCTGATCGGCCAGCTGATTTCGGCGGCTATTATTGACCACTTTGGGCTATTTGGCGCGCAGGTTACCCCCCTCACGCTGATGCGGGCGGGGGGTATAACGATCATGGCATTTGGCGTTTTCGTCACTCAGTTGGCCTAAGCGACTTCAGCGCATGGCTGACAACTGTTCCCAAAGCGCGTCCGGAACCACAACGGTTTCGGCCAATGTGCGCCCCTGCCCCGGCATCCGTGCGCCGTCGTCTTGTGTGACGCTTGCAGCGAGTTCCACCATGCGCGCCCCAAAATCGTCAGAGGCGCTAGGATCGATCAGCATATAGAACTGGCCCAGATCATGGGCCGAACCTTCGGGGGCTTTCAACGGTTTCACATCACGAGAGAAAACAGACCCCGTCATCGCAGCCGCAAGAATTTCAGCCATCAGACCAAATCCCCAGCCTTTGTAGCCGCCCATAGATACCAGCGATCCGCCCAAGGCTGCGGCTGGATCAGTGGTTGGGTTTCCATCCACGTCCAAGGCCCACCCTTCGGGGATGCTTTGCCCTGCTGCTTTGGCCATGGTGATCTTACCCAGGGCCACCGTCGTCGTGGACTGGTCAAACTGCATCGCAACACCGCCCTGCCCATCCGGCACCGAAAATGCGATCGGGTTGGTGCCGATCACGCGGGTTTTCCCGCCCGGTGGCGCAACGATGGGCGATGCGTTGGTCATACCAAGCGCGATCAAACCCGCGCGCGCAATCTGGCCCGTAAAGAACCCAAGCGAGGTACAGGTGTGTGTGTGCCCAACGGCCAAGGCCGCCGTGCCGTTTTCCCGCGCTGCGGCCAAGGCTTCGGGCAGTGCTTTGGCAAATGCAGCCTGCGCAAAGCCGAGCTTGCCATCCACCCGAACAAAGCCGGGACGCTCACGCGCGACGACAGGCTCAACCGTTCCGTTTACACGCCCGGTCCGCAGTTGCTGGCAATAGCTTTCAAGATAGTAGAGACCGCAGATCTTGTTCCCCGTTGCTTCCGCTTCGACCACCGCTCGGGTCACTTCGGTCGCAATCCATTCATCCGCACCATGTGCTGTCAGAGCCCGCTGCGTCAGCGCGCCGATTTCAGCCAGTGTTACCTCAACCATCTGTTGTCTCCTCTTCAGACGCTGCAACAAGTGCGCCCGCTTCCAGCCGTACAACACGGTCCATCCGTGCTGCCAGCTCCATGTTATGTGTTGCGATCAGGGCCGACAGCCCTGTGCCTGACACCAAATCCATCAGCGCCCCGAACACTTGGTCCGAGGTTCCGGGATCCAGGTTGCCTGTCGGTTCATCGGCCAACAATAGCCGAGGTTCATTTGCCAAGGCGCGACAGAATGCGACACGTTGCTGCTCTCCTCCGGACAAAGCAGCAGGGCGATGATGGGCGCGATCCGCCACGCCGACCTTGCCAAGCAGGTCCATCGCCCGCTTCACAGCCGCCGCTTCGGGAACGCCGTTGGCCAACTGAGGCAGTGTAATGTTTTCCAAAGCCGAGAATTCGGGCAACAGATGATGGAACTGATAGATGAACCCCACATCATTGCGGCGCACATTTGTTCGGGTCCGATCCCCTTTGCCAGTCATATCCTGACCAAGCATCTGAACCGCACCTGCGTCTGGCGTATCAAGTAGCCCCGCGATATGCAAAAGGGTGGACTTCCCGGCGCCGGAGGGCGCGACCAACGCCACAACCTCCCCCGCGTTTACAGTCAGATCGACGCCCTGCAACACGCGCACTTCACCCGGTGTGCCCTGATTATAGGTCTTGGTAATCCCGCTCAGGGTCAATGTTGGCTCACTCATACCGCAACGCCTCTACCGGGTTCAGGCGCGCCGCACGACGCGCAGGGAAATAGGTCACAAAGAACGACAGGCCAAGCGAAAGACCAACCGCTGACATCACATCCTCTAGGTGCAACTCGGCTGGCAAAGCGTAAATCCCACGGATGGACGGGTCCCAGACCCCGCCGCCCATGACATAGTTCACAAACGAGAAAATCGGATCGATGTAGATCGCGAACAAACATCCCAGCACGACACCCATCGCCGTTCCGATGATCCCCGTGAACGCACCGCAGATAAAGAACACTCGCAGAATGGACCCTTCGCTTAGGCCAATTGTGCGCAGGATACCGATATCGCGCCCTTTATTTTTAACCAACATGATCAGCCCGGAAACGATATTCATCGCGGCAATCAAAACGAGGATCGACAGGATGATGAACATCACGTTGTCTTCGACTTCGAGCGCGCGCAAAAACCCACCCGACGCATCCATCCACGTCCAAATCTGGGCGCGCTCGCCAGCCGCCTGCAAAATCTTCAAGGTCACCGCGCTCAGCGCCTCGGGGTCCGTCACCATGACTTCCAACTCATCCGCGACCCCTTCGCGGTTGAAATAGCTCTGCGCCTCGGCAAAGGGCATGTAAACGCGCACGCGGTCGATATCATAGCGCCCGACGGAAAACACGTGCACGACTTCATAAGCATTCACCCGCGGGCTGGTGCCAAACGCCGTCTTCACCCCGTTGGGCGATATCAGCTTGATCCGGTCCCCAACGGTCACACCCAGTTCACGGGCGACGCCTGATCCGATCGAAACCCCCTCGCTGAACCGGGCCAGATTGCCATAAGAATCTTCGCTTTCCGCGATCCCCGGTAAAGAGTTCAAATCATCGGCAGAAATGCCGAACACCTGAACCCCTGCATTGCGATTGCGATGGGCCGCCATGACTTGCCCTTTGACCAGCGGTGCCACACGAGTCACGCCGGGAACTTCTGCCACGCGCGCGGCCATTGCGTCAAAATCAGCAATCGTTCTGTCAAAACGACCGGTTTCACTGACCTGCCCCGAATTATAGACGGTCACATGGGCGTTTGCGCCCAGAATGGTTCCAACAAACTCAGACCGGAACCCGGACCGGACCGCCAATGTGGCAATCAAGGCAAACACAGCCAAGGTTATCCCGATCAAACTGATCCAGGTCATAACGCTTACACCACCTTCGGCACGACGGGCCCGCAGATATCGCCACGCGATCTTCCACTCAAAAGGGGCAAATGGGGCTGGAGATTTGGCCATTTCGGCTCCTGCTCTTATTTGGCGCGGAGAGTGGGGTTATCGGGCACTGGGGTCAAGCCCATGCCACCGACCGAACATGCGGATCGGCAAGCCTGCGCCATGTAAATTCACCTCAGTTGGGTTTGGAATAACCCCCCCATACGGGATCCGGTCATCCGTTCGCGCCCTCTGTTTGTCGAGGCATTCGAAACAATAAGGCAAAGCGACACCACATTGGCAGCAAATCGCCGCAATAATTAACCAAAGTTAACAAAAATTCATGACAAATTTTGAATCAAGCTGATCAAACTGTCAGCATGAAAAAACTGGGGGGCATCTGTGAAAGGGGTGTTCAAATGGAACTGACACATACCAAACCAACAAGTCATCAGACCCGCTTCAAACAGCACGCATCGCACGGCCCTGCACAATTTGACTGCGAAACCGCAATCCTGCTGCGGGCCATCTTTCTACCGATATTTGAACGCGCCACCGGCTGGACAGGTCTGATCGATACCTTGCAGAGCAAAGGATACCACCTTGCCTTTCGCAGCGGCCTGTTGTGTCTCACGGATCAATCAAGTGGAACGCGGATATGTGGGCTGCGGTTCTTAGGTCTGCGCATGCAGGACCTCGTCGCCCGATTGGGTCGACCTTATGTTCTGGCGTATGCGGGACAATCAGCAGATGGAGAAGTGCTGCGCCATCCCCCACGCCGTATCGTCTAGTCCAGAACGCTTTGGCCAACCAAACGGTCAGCCAAAGCCAAATTCATCGTAATTAGATCAGAGACCTACAACACGGTGTGGCGCATAGATTTCCGCCACTTTCTTAACCGCATCTTCAGGTGTCATTTCAACGCTTTCGCCGGTGCGGCGGCTGGTCAGTTCAACAACACCGTTTTTCAAGCCGCGCGGACCAACCGTGATGCGCCATGGCAAACCGATCAGATCCATAGTTGCGAATTTGCCGCCCGCACGCTCTTTGCGATCATCATAGAGCGGCTCAAGTCCGATGGCTGTCAGCGCGGCTTCCAACTGTTCGCATGCCGCGTCTGCCGCTTCGTCACCCTGCTTCAGGTTCACGATACCACAATGGAACGGCGTGACCCCTTCGGGCCAGATGATGCCGTTGTCGTCATGGCTGGCTTCGATGATCGCGCCCAACAGACGGCTGACACCAATGCCGTGCGACCCCATATGAACGGGGACTTTGCCACCATCAGCGGTTTGAACAGTTGCGCCCAAAGGTTCGGAATACTTGGTGCCGAAGTAAAAGATCTGACCAACTTCGATCCCGCGCGCCACGCGACGGCGCTCTTCTGGGACCTCATTAAACAAGGCTTCGTCGTGGGTTTCATCCGTGCGGGCATAACGTGATGTGAACTCTTCCAGCACCGACTGACACTGTTCAACGCTATCGTAGTCAATTTCACGGTCGCCAAACTTCAGATCAGTCACTTCGCTGTCGTAAAACACCTCGGACTCGCCAGTGTCGGCCAGCACCAGGAATTCGTGCGTGTCATCGCCGCCAATCGGGCCAGAGTCAGCCCGCATCGGAATGGCTTGCAAACCCATACGCTCGTACGTGCGCAGATAGCTGACCAAGTGGCGGTTGTAGGCGTGCAACGCGTCCTCTTTGGTCAGGTCAAAGTTATATCCGTCTTTCATATAGAACTCACGGCCCCGCATCACGCCAAAGCGCGGGCGGATCTCGTCGCGGAATTTCCACTGGATCTGATACATGGTCAGAGGCAGGTCTTTGTAGCTGCTGACATGACCGCGGAAAATATCCGTGATCAACTCTTCGGCTGTGGGCGTAAACAGCATGTCGCGACCATGACGGTCTTTGACGCGCAACATCTCTTCGCCATAGTCGTCATAGCGACCGCTCTCGCGCCACAGGTCAGCCGACTGCATGGTGGGCATCTGCATTGGGATGTGACCCGCGCGGATTTGTTCCTCGTGAACGATGTTCTCGATCTTACGCAGGACTTTGAAGCCCATGGGCAACCATGAATAGATCCCAGCAGCGGACTGCTTGATCATACCCGCCCGCAACATCAGGCGGTGGCTGACAATCTGTGCCTCACTTGGGGTTTCCTTGAGCACAGGCAGAAAATAACGGGACAGGCGCATGGGCGGTCTCTTTCGTCATAAAGCGTTTTGGGCGGTCTATGCCATCCAGGGGCATCAGGCAATCTGCCATTCAGCCTTTCGCGACTCAACCCTGTCGGAATTTGGATTGACCAGCCCCAACTGACGCGAAACTGTGGAAAACAGGCCGCAAAGGACACGACACATGCAAACAATCCCAACAATCGACATCTCGCCCCTGAGCGCGTCAAACCACACCGATCGCGCCGATGTGGTTCAGCAAATCCTAGCGGCCTGCACGGATATCGGTTTTTTGTCGATCACGGGCACCGGCATCCCCCCCGAACAAGTGGACAACGTGCGAGCCTGTGTGCGCGCGATTTTTGCCATTCCCGAACCCCGCAAGTGGGACCAGGCTATCACCCGTGACAATTACCGGGGATACATCCCGTTTGGGTTATTTACCCCCAATGACGGATCCGGCACCGCCGATAAATACGAAGGCTACAAGCTACACCACGAGGTCGCCTCGGATGACCCGGTGATCCATGATTGTGCCCTATATGGTCCAAACCGCTGGCCGATTGAACATCCCGAAGCGCGGGACATAATGCTTGGTTACTGGGCGCAACTCGATCAGGTAGCGCATGACCTGTTGGGTGCACTGGCCCAAGGGCTCGACCTGCCGCCTGCTGCGCTGCAAGCCCCGTTTGACACGCCTCTGACAAACATGACCTTGTTGCATTACCCGCCCCAAGGCGCTGACGAAGCCGGATTTGGCATTCACCCGCACAAAGACACCGACGCCCTGACAATCATAGCCCCTGATCCGGTTGGCGGGTTAGAAGTGCAAACCCGCAACGAAGGCTGGATCACGCAGGATTGCCCTCCCGGCGGGTTTGTCGTCAATATCGGGGATATGCTTGAGCTCTGGTCTGGGGGGCGCTTGGTATCGACCCCGCACCGCGTGGTGAACACATCAGGCAAGGAACGATACTCCTTTCCCTATTTTGCAGTTCCCCGCCACGACACGGTGGTGGCCCCGCTGTTACCCCCACAACCGGGGTTTGCCCGCCCCTCAGTTCACTGTGGCCATTGGTCTGCAGAGGTCTGGCGCACCAACTGGCCAGACCAAGACGCAACAGACGATACTCCGGAACTGGGGACCTTGCAGAGCTAAACCCAGAGGGTGAAAAGTGAAAACTTCATGACAAATGCCTAATTTTCGGGCTTAATTGTATATGAAAGTCACATATAAGTCCCTGGAGCGAGATGGAGCACATTGCCTTTACCTATGAAATGGCCGTGGTCACAGGGTTGCTGTGTTTTACGGTCTTCTTGTTTGTTTCCGAACTGATCCGTATCGATCTCAGCGCCATGCTGGTTCTCGTTCTCATCGGATTGCTCAGTTACCTATCTGGGTTGGGCGCGCTGGCTGACGTCAATCACCTGTTCGATGGCTTCGCCTCAAATGCCGTGATCTCGATCATTGCGGTTATGATTGTTGGGGCCGGGTTGGATAAAACCGGGCTGATGAACAAGGTCGCGGCGATCATCCTGAAATATGGCGGAACAACCGAAAGCCGGATCGTGCCGATCATTTCAGGCACGGTCGGAATAATCTCCAGCTTTATGCAGAATGTCGGGGCTGCAGCTCTGTTCCTGCCGGTTGTCAGCCGAATTTCATCCCGGTCGGGCATTGCACTGTCCCGCCTGCTGATGCCCATGGGGTTCTGCGCCATTCTGGGGGGCACGCTGACAATGGTGGGGTCGTCGCCTCTCATCCTGCTGAACGACCTGCTGGCAACTGCGAACGAAGGCCTGCCTGCGGATCAACAGATGGCTCCGTTTGCGTTGTTTTCCGTCGCCCCGATTGGTGCGGTTCTGATCCTGACAGGGGTTTTGTATTTTCTTGTGCTGGGCCGTTGGGTCCTGCCCGCCGCCGAACCTCGCACCGAAGGAACCACAGCCCAAAGTACGCGATCCTACCTAAAGCGCGTGTATGGCCTTAAGGCCGAAGTTTTTGAAGTTGATGTCCCCGAGGACAGCCCCCTGGTCGGCAAAATCCTTGCGGACATTAACCTTGAGAACAACCTATATATCATCTCAACGTTTTACCGCGGCAAAGTGTCGATGGTGCAAATCTTGACCGCTGAAATCGCCGCACCGTGTCGGTTGGCTATCATCGGTAAAAGCAAGGTTGTTTCCCGGTTTGCCCAAGAATACGGACTGACCATTCGCGCCGAACTAGATGTCTTTGCCGAGGAATTCGCCCCTACCAATGCGGGTATCGCCGAGCTGGTTATCCCCCAGAAAGCCAATTGATCGGCAAGTGCCCACGCGAGCTGGTTCTCAGAAAAACATATGGGCTGAGCCTGCTGGCCATTCACCGCGGCGAAGACACGCTGAGCCATGTTGAGACCGAGGACCACACACCAACAGCCATTGGTCTGGTCAATTTTCAACCCGGAGACATGTTGGTTTCTCACACAAAATGGGACAACCTGACCCGGCTCAAACGCGACCCAGATTTTGTTGTCGTGACCTCTGATTTCCCGCAAGAGGAATTGCGCCCGCAAAAAGTGGGTTGGGCCCTGCTTTTCTTTGCGATCTCTCTAAGCCTTATTTTGTTTTCAGATATCCGCCTGTCTTTGTGTCTGATGGTCGGCGCGGTCGGTATGTTACTGACCCGCGTTCTAAGGGTCGACGAAGCCTATCGCGCCGTTGGCTGGAATACGGTATTTCTGTTGGCCAGCCTCATCCCGCTTGGTCAGGCTGTACAGAATACCGGCACTGCGGCTTGGATCGCACAACAGATATTGGTGGTTCTTGATGGTTGGCCAATCTGGTCCTTGCAGGCGGGCATCGCCCTACTGGCAACGGTCTTTTCGCTGGTTATGTCAAACGTTGGGGCAACTGTTCTTTTGGTGCCTCTGGCGGTTTCAATCGCCAGCGCGGCCGGGGCCAACCCGGCTGTTTTTGCGCTGACCGTAGCCATTTCGACTTCAAACAGCTTTATCATCCCAACCCATCAAGTGAACGCTCTGATCATGGGACCGGCTGGGTACAAGGTCATGGATTTTGTACGCTCCGGCGGAATTATGACCATTTTGTTCCTCATCGTCTCTCTCGCGATGCTTAACGTGGTGTTCTGAAACAGCGACACTTGCATGCAACCGACCCTTGAGCGATGAAGGGGCAAACGTCCTCGCATGTGGAGCACCCATGGCCCTCTCGGCAAAAGATCAGGTTAGATACTGGGGCGTTGTCGCCGCTGTGTTTGTTCTCGTCCTTTGGTTTTTGGGGGACGTCTTGTTGCCCTTTGTCATTGGCGGGGCGATTGCTTATTTCATAGATCCGGTCGCGGATAGGCTTGAGCGATGGGGCCTGTCCCGTATGGCTGCAACAGCGGTCATTACGGTGGTCTCGGTGTTGATCTTTGTCATCCTGATATTGATGGTCGTCCCGGCCTTGATCACACAGTTGATCGACCTGATTGATGTGTTGCCGCAACTGTTCCGTGACCTGCGCACCTTTGTCGATCAGAAATTCCCATCACTGCTAGACCGCGAATCAAACACCCATCAGATTTTGGTCACGTTGGGGGAAACGCTAAAATCCAAAACAGGTGAGTTGCTGCAAACCTTGGTGGGGTCCGTTGGGTCTGCCATCAACATTGTGGTGTTGCTGGTCATCGTCCCGGTTGTGGCTGTTTATCTGCTGCTGGACTGGGACAATATGATCGAGCGGATCGATTTCCTTGTGCCACGCGACCACTCGCCCGTCATTCGTCAATTGGCGACCGATGTAGATGCTGTGCTGGCCTCGTTTGTGCGTGGTATGGGCACCGTTTGCCTGATCTTGGGCACCTATTATGCCGTGGCGCTGATGCTGGTCGGGCTGCAATTTGGCCTGATCGTTGGGTTTATCGCTGGTTTGGTCACGTTTATCCCCTATCTCGGCGCGCTGATCGGCGGTGCCTTGGCAATTGGTCTAGCCCTGTTTCAGTTCTGGGGCGACTGGACATCCATCGGGATTGTCGGCGCGATCTTTGCCTTTGGGCAGGTGATCGAAGGGAATTATCTCACCCCGAAACTGGTTGGCAGTTCCGTCGGTTTGCATCCCGTCTGGTTGTTATTGGCTCTGTCTGTCTTTGGTGCATTGTTTGGCTTTGTTGGCATGCTGATCGCGGTCCCCGTTGCGGCAGCGTTGGGCGTATTGGCACGGTTCGGAACCGGGCAATACCTGAGCAGTCGGTTGTACCAAGGAATCACGGGACAGGACGCCGAATAAATGGCCGAACAGCTTAGTTTTGATTTGCCGGCCAAAACCGCATTGGGCCGCGAGGACTTCTTTGTGTCCCCGTCCAATGCGTTGGCGGTTGCGATGATCTCGGCCTCTTCTTGGCCTGGGAACAAATTGGTTCTGACCGGTCCCGCTGGGGCTGGTAAAACGCATCTGGCGCATGTGTGGGCTGGCGAAACGGGCGGGCGCATTCTGAATGCCGCTGATCTGCGATACGAAGACGTACCAGAGCTGGCACAAGGGCCCATCGCCATTGAAGACGTGCCGTTTGTGGCCGCGGATCTGGAAATCCAGAAATCGTTGTTTCACCTGCACAACCTGACCCTCGCCGAGGGGCACACGCTGTTGATGACCGGACGCCTCGCCCCCCGGTTCTGGGAACTTCCGTTGCCGGATCTACAAAGTCGTATCCAGGGCGCGCATCATGTGGCACTTGATCCACCGGATGATGCCCTGCTCTGTGCGGTGCTGGCCAAGCTGTTTGTAGACCGCCAGCTGTTTCCCAAACCCGATGTTATCTCGTACCTTGTGAAACACATGGACCGGCGGTTTGAAACCGCTGCACAGGTCGTGGACCGCCTAGACCGGATCGCGCTGACTGAAAGTCGCCCGATAACACGGGCACTGGCCATCAGAGTATTGAACGAAGATGTCGCATGAGACGACAGCGCGATTGACCCAAGCGGACCAATTGCGCATCTTAACTCCAAAAATTCCGGGGATGATATGGACCATTCACCTGCGATAACTGCCCCTGACTGGGGTCCGTTTGGACGGCCTTTGTTCGATGATCCCAGTGCCCGGGCTTTGTCCCGCGTCGGAGTGGTCGATGTCGGATCGAACTCTGTCCGTATGGTTGTGTTCGACGGCGCGGCCCGCTCACCTGCTTATTTCTACAACGAGAAAGTCATGTGCGCGCTCGGGGCTGGATTGTCCGAAACGAGCCGCCTGAACCCAAAAGGTCGGGAACGCGCACTTGCCGCCTTGAATCGGTTCCAACATCTGGCACAGGGTTTGGACATGCCCCCCCTGCACGTGGTCGCGACAGCTGCGGTTCGCGATGCTGAGGATGGCCCTGATTTCTGCGCCGAGGTATTGAAAGAAACCGGCCTGCACATTCAGGTCATCGACGGCAAGGAAGAGGCGCGCCTATCCGCCCAAGGCGTATTGCTGGGCTGGCCGGGCGCCTATGGGTTGATCTGTGACATCGGCGGCTCGTCCATGGAATTGGCTGAAATCCACGACGGTACGGTGGGAAAGCGGGTGACCTCGTCACTTGGCCCGCTCAAATTGCGGGACATCAAAGGCGGACGACGCGGTCTCAAGAACCACATCAAAGAGGTGATGGAGGGGCTCTATCAACAGATGGGGCCACAACCCGATCGCCTGTTCCTTGTTGGGGGCAGCTGGCGCGCGATTGCCCGTATCGACATGGTGCGGCGCGGCTACCCGTTGAAGGTTCTGCATGAATATCGCATGACCGTGACGGATGTGCGCGAAACAATCAAATTCATCGAACAAAGTGATCTGGACAAACTGCGCAGCCGGGCCGGTGTTTCGTCGTCTCGGATGGCGTTGGTGCCCTATGCGATGGATGTTTTAACGCGCCTTGTACGCACCTTCAAACCCAAGGATATCGCGATTTCCAGCTACGGAATTCGCGAGGGTCTACTATATGAACAAATGCCGCAAAAGCTGCGGGATCGCGACCCTTTGATCGAATCCTGCTATTGGGCCGAAAACAAAGACGCCCGCCTGCCCGGCTTTGGTAAGCAACTGTTTGATTTTGTGATGCCCTTGTACAAATCCGCCCCAAAGGCACAGGTGCGCCTGACAAAAGCCGCCTGTCTGCTGCATGACGTCAGCTGGCGCGCACATCCTGATTATCGGGCCGAGGTCTGTTTCGACAACGCAACCCGTGCCAATCTGGGCGGGTTGAAACACTCTGAACGTGTTTTTCTGGGACTCGCTTTGCAACACCGATACCGCAATAAACGCGCCGGGAACCGATTTGAACCCCTGTATGAACTGCTCACCGACAAAGAGCAGAAACAGGCCGAAGTTTTGGGTAAAGCCATGCGTTTGGGGGCGATGCTATGGATGCAGAAAGACACCAAAATGGGCAAACTGCAGTGGTATCCAAAAAAGCGCCGGCTTGAGATGGTCCTGCCCAAAAGCACCGTGCCACTGTACAGCGAAGTGGCTCAGGCGCGGTTTGACTCTTTGGCCAATGCACTAGACGCCGAGCACGAGGTCATTATCAAAGGCTAGATATCTGTGGCCCCTTGAGGGGGATCATCTGCAGGGGCTGGGTCGGCAGGCACCTCCCCCTCGGGTGTGATCTTTTTGCGGATAATGATATCGCCGTTTTCCAACATTTCAGGCGCGTGATAGGCACTCCAATCCTGAACCTGGCTTGCCATATCCGCCAATGCCGGTCCCATTTCTTCAAAAAAACTGCGCATGGAGGGGCCATATTCTTCTGCCAACCCGCGCAAGCTATCCAGCGTTGGCTCCATTTCTTCGCGCAGCCCCTTAAAGAACAGCTCAGCCCCCTGCTCCATCAAAGATTTATCCGTGTCACCTGTATCTTGGGCGGTGACCGGGGCGGCGGCGAGCGTGACCACGAGGGCCAGAGAAGCAATCTGTTTCATATCTCTCATATATGGGTCTCAGTTCTCGGTTCAAAGGTCATATGTCAATTTCCATTGAGACAGGGAAATGATCCGACGCCGTGAGCAATGCATCACGCAATTTAGGAACTTTCCAGCATTCGGCATCGTCAAAAGGATGCCAGATCCGCCAGACGGGGCGGCGCGCCTGCAACCCCGGCGTCACCATAATGTAATCCAACAAGGCCTGCAGATACCGCCCTTCCCCCCGTATTTTAAATCGGGCAGTGGTGGGCACGGCGCGGGCGCGTTTTTGAATGGCTTTATCCGCATGCGGGTCATACAGCCCGGCATCCAGCAGGATTTCGACCGATGAGCGCCCAAAAAGATGTTCGAACTCATCCAAGCCCGGACCATCGTTCAGATCGCCCAGCAAAATCACCTCTTCTCCGGCGGCTTGGTGGTCCTGCACACGTGCGCTCAACCAGATCGCCTGTGCCAACTGCTTGCGCCGGTTGGCAATTGAAATGCGAATGACCTCGTCCCGATTTTTTGCCCCGTGCGGGGCTTTGGATTTCAAATGTGCCCCGATCAGACGAAATCGTGTTCCATTGGCGCTCTGAACAGCTAGTTCCAATGGGGGCTTGGAAAAACGTATCAAATCTTCGGTTGCGTCAATATCCAGATCTATCCGAAACACGCCATCAAACCGTGGCGGTGTCGTGCTGCCGCGCTTGCCCGTCTCTTCGCCCTTTGGATCATGGGCTGCGGTCAAAACATCCGGATCATATAGCAGTGCGATTTCTTGATCCGTATCATTGGCAAACCCCATCAAGGCACGGCGGGTGCGCAAATTGAAGGTGGCCGCAAACCGTTCCAAGGCGTGGATCGTGTTTTGTTTGCGCCCGGTGTTAGGGGCCTCAACAATCAAAATTGCATCTGCATCGAGCGCGGTCAGAACCGTGGCGATCGCTTCGATCTGGTCAGCCTTGATCACATCATAACGCCCGGACCAGCTGCTATCACTGATCAGCTGGTCGTCGTTGTCAAAAAGATTGGCAAACCATTCCACATTGTAGGTCGCCAAACGCATTGATCAGATCCGTGCGCCGTTGATCTCATCCCAGGCCCGGTTGATGTCGATCATGCGCTTTTCAGCCAGCCTGATCGCCTCTTCGGGAACCCCACGCGCGATCATTGCATCCGGGTGGGTTTCGCGGACCAGTTGCCGCCAGATCTTACGGATTTCTGGCATGGGCAGATCCGCCGGCACGCCTAGAACCGTATACGGGTCTTTGGGTGCGTCCGGAACAAAACGAGCCCTAAGGGCCATGAATTGCTGTTCATTCTGTCCAAAGATCCGGCTGACTTCGGACAGAAATTCATTTTCGCCGGGGTGATAGAACCCATCGGCCATCGCAATATGAAACAGCCCCTCCATCAGATCGCACAGGGTTGTCGGATCATCTGCAAACATCTGATGAATGCTGCGTGCATAGTCTTCGTAGCCCGCCACATCTGTTCTGGCCATATCAAAGACCCGTGCCGCGCCCGCCTCGTCATCACGGGCGATCTGAAACACCTCGCGAAAGGCGGTGACCTCATCCCGGGTCACCTGCCCATCCGCCTTGGCCATTTTCGCCCCCAACGCGATCACCGCGATGGCAAAAGCCACAGATTTTTCTGGCGGGGTGCGCAGGCGATCAAAGACCTGCGTCAGGCTTTCGCCTTGGGAGAGCGCGCTGAGTGCGTCGGTTATACGGGTCCAGAGTGACATAAAACTATCCTAACCGCACTCTTCAGAAGTGTCAGGTGCGGCTTTTACTACCAGAGCAAGATTTTTCTGCATCAAAATCAGGTCCAGCCACTGCCCCCATTTGTGCCCCACTTCGGGCATGCGCCCGACCTCGGTAAACCCAAGTGCGCTATGAAATCCGATCGCGGTTCGATTTGCCGAACTGATCCCCGCGACCAGAACGTGAATACCCGCATGCAGCGCAGCGCGTTCCAACTGCACCATCAAGGCCCGCCCGACACCGCGCCCACGTGCCTCAGCTGTCAGCTGGATCGAGTGTTCCTGTGTGTGTACATAGCCCGGCCCGCTGCGAAAGGGGCGGTATGTCGCGAACCCAACTACCTGCTCCGAGTCCACAGCAACCAGAAACGCAGCACCGCGTTGCGCAATATCATCGGCAACAGACGTAGGATCACGCAGTGTGGTCGTGAAGGTATTTAGAGTGTCTTTTATCGTGGCGTTCATGATCGCACAGATCGCATCTGCATCTTGGTGCGCCGCAGGACGGACCCTCATTCCAACACACGACGCCCGTGTGGGGTTTCAAATTCGGCACTCATCCCATGCGGGCCTGACTCGATAGCAATTTTGGGGTCAGCCAAGATGGGGGCCAGATCTGCACGCAATGCTTCCCCGTCCGGATGGCTGATCGTCAGATGCAGAAACCGACACCCCGACGGTGTCAAACTGTCCGCCGGTAATCGCCCCTGCCATTCCAGCACAGCCGGGTACAGATTTTCATAGGGCAGAACCCCGTCCACCGGCACGGTCATCAGCCATCTCAAATCCCCCCGCTGCATGGCAACCAACTGACGTGCATGGGGCAACAGTTTCTCGGTCTCTTTCTCTAAGTCCCTCGACCGGAGAATCCAGTTTGTCAGACGCGCAGGCCCTTTGAAAGTGTCCAAATCAAACCATCTGGGCTGACTTTCCGGGGCCGTACCGGGTTCAATCGCGATGGCCTCTAGGTAAAGCCCATCCATCAATCCTATCAAACGGTTATGCGTTCCATATCGCGGATGCTGCCCGCCGGGCTGCATCGCAACCCCTAGCGCCTGCTCTAAATGCGCAACCGCATCAGACAAGGTTTCGCCCGCGACCGCCAAATGATCCAATTGCATGCCAAACTCTCCTTTGCAGTGTACCCTACAAAGCAGTCGCCCAAGCACAACGCCAAAACGACGAAGGAGCCGTCAGGGCACGAGGTCGCTGAAAAGCATCCTTAGCCTGCCCAGGCCGCAAAGGCCCAGAGTGTCGCGATAAGTGTGGGGTAAAACGTGCCTGCAAATCCGAGCCCCCGCAAAGGCGGCGACAGGTGATACCCAATCCAGAACAACACCCGCATCAGCACAAATGACATCCCAAGGGCAATCGCAACTGCGCCGCCAAGAGACATCGCAACAAAGGGCCACAGCACCAGTGCCAAAATCAGTTGTTCAACAGTGTTCGTTAGAACCCGCTGATCTATCTCTGCCTCAGACCCTGTGTGAAACGGATCGCCGTCGATGATCGCATCATCAAAGAACCGACGCTGGGCCAGCCGACCAATCACAAGGGCCAAGAAAAGACCCGGCGCGAGAAACGCGCCGGGTAAAGCAAGGGCCGCAGGGACATAAGGCAGATCCAGCCACATCGGTGTGACGCAGACAAGAATGCCCCAAAGCGCACCACCTGCCATGCCGAATAAGATCTGTCCCCGTTTGCCCATTTAGGTTCGCGTTTCACTGATCAGCTTCAGGATATCCTGTGCTGCTTCAGGAATGTTTGTGCCCGGTCCAAAGATCGCCTTAACGCCATTATCGTAGAGGAACTGATAGTCCTGCTGCGGGATCACCCCACCGCAGATCACAATCACGTCCTCTGCGCCGGCCTCTTTCAACGCCTGCACCAGTTGCGGTGCCAGCGTTTTGTGACCCGCCGCCTGCGAGCTGATACCAACAACGTGCACATCATTATCGACCGCGTCTTGTGCAGCTTCGGCTGGGGTCTGGAACAAGGGGCCAACGTCAACGTCAAAACCGATATCAGCAAAGGCCGTTGCGATGACTTTGGCACCCCGGTCGTGACCGTCCTGCCCCATCTTCACCACCAACAAACGGGGGCGGCGTCCTTCGGTTTCGGCGAACTCTTCGATGCTTTTCTGAATGGCTGCAAAGCCTTCGTCGCCCTCATAGGCTGCACCATAGACACCGGCCAGAGTTTTAACCTCGGCGCGGTGACGACCAAATTCGTTTTCCATCGCCATGCTGATTTCTCCTACAGATGCGCGGGCACGGGCAGCTTCGACAGCCCCCTCAAGGAGGTTGCCCCCCTCTTTGGCGCGGCGCGTCAATTCAGTCAACGCTGCGGTGCAGGCTGCCTCGTCCCGCGTGGCGCGGATGTTTTCCAAACGCGCGACTTGGCTTTCGCGTACGGCGACGTTGTCCACATCCAGGATATCAATCGGATCTTGCTCGCTCAGGCGATACTTGTTGACGCCCACAACGACTTCTTCGCCGCGGTCGATCATCGCCTGACGACGCGCTGCCGACTCTTCGATCCGCAGTTTTGGCATGCCCGACGCAACCGCCTTGGTCATGCCGCCCATTTCTTCGACTTCTTCGATCAAGGCCCAGGCTTTGTCAGCCAGCTCTGCTGTCAGACTTTCAACATAGTACGACCCCGCAAGCGGATCGACCACGTTGGTAATGCCTGTTTCCTCTTGCAGGATCAGCTGCGTGTTCCGCGCGATCCGGGCTGAGAAATCGGTGGGCAGGGCAATCGCCTCGTCCAATGCGTTGGTGTGCAACGACTGTGTGCCACCCAAAGCCGCCGACATCGCCTCATAGGCCGTACGAACAACGTTGTTGTAGGGGTCTTGTTCCTGCAGCGACACACCAGATGTCTGGCAGTGCGTTCGCAGCATCTTTGAACGATCCGACTTAGCGCCAAATTCAGTCATGATGCGGTGCCACAGCAGACGCGCGGCGCGCAGCTTGGCGGCCTCCATGAAGAAATTCATGCCGATGGCAAAGAAGAACGACAAACGGCCCGCGAACTTGTCCACGTCCATGCCTGCCTCGATCGCGGCACGCACGTATTCACGACCATCCGCCAGCGTATAGGCGAGTTCCTGAACCAGGTTCGCGCCCGCTTCCTGCATGTGATAGCCGGAAATCGAGATTGAGTTGAATTTCGGCATCTCATTCGAGGTGTATTCGATGATGTCCGAAATGATCCGCATCGAGGGCTCAGGCGGGTAAATATAAGTGTTGCGCACCATGAACTCTTTCAGAATGTCATTCTGAATAGTGCCTGCCAGCAGCGCCTTGTCGTGACCTTGCTCTTCGCCTGCAACGATGAAGCTGGCCAAAATCGGCACAACCGCCCCGTTCATGGTCATCGAAACCGAAACCTTGTCCAACGGAATGCCGTCAAACAGAATCTTCATGTCTTCAACGCTGTCGATGGCCACGCCTGCCTTGCCAACATCGCCGACAACACGCGGGTGATCGGAATCATAGCCCCGGTGCGTTGCCAGATCGAAAGCAACCGAAACACCTTGCTGACCTGCCGCCAGATTGCGGCGATAAAAGGCGTTGGATTCTTCGGCGGTGGAAAACCCTGCATACTGGCGAATGGTCCACGGACGTCCCGCGTACATGGTTGCCTTTACCCCACGGGTAAACGGCCCCTCGCCCGGGATTGTCCCCATGTGTGGCAAGTCTTTGGTGTCTTCTTCGGTATAGAGCGGCTTGACATTAATCCCTTCCAGAGTGGTCCATGTCAGATCATCTACCGCACGTCCGCGCAGTTCTTTTTCAGCCAGCGCCCGCCAATCGTCGGTCTTGGTCATTGGGTCTTCCTCTTTTCAATTCTGTCATTGGCAGGGTTCGCCCCACCGGTTTTTTATCAGGGTCCTGAATCAGCTGCGCCAGGCCGTCGGCCCCAGCAGTCAACCACATCAGGTCATCGGCATAGGTTTCGCGCAGATGCACGGCCTGTTCCGGGGTAAATGGATTCCAACGCGCATCGCCCGCCGGAAGCCGGTCAGACACGTCAGATGGCAAAAGTTCGCGCAACGCCGGCAGCCGCGGCGATGCATTTTTTCCACAAATCACGATGGGTCTGTGGCGCAGCCAATCCCGTAATCGCGCGGAGCTGGCGGTCCGGGCTGCCGACAAAGTTCTCAAACGGCAGCACCCTTAGCCGAACATCCGGCAGCGCGCACGCCACATCCTCGATTACATCTCGCCAGCTGCGCGGACATTGGACCACGCGATCAAGCGCCGCCACATCCGGAATACCCCGCCCCCGTGATACCGCATAGCCCAACGCTGACGCCCAATAGTGATCGAGACTGCGCACATTCAGAACCACATCTGTGACGTAGCCCTTAAATGCTTCGCCATAGCGTGATGTCCACTCGCCTGCCCCGCCATACAGGCGAAGATGGCGCACATTGTGCCGGATAGAGCCCAGCATATTCTCATCACTCACGATCAGACGTTTTACACCGCGCTGACTTGAGCGATCCAAATTAATCTGAACCCGTCCATAAGCACAGCGCTGTAAATTGCGCCCCAATGCCTGCGACGGGCCCGGAACAATATCACGGAACAGACCCTTGCGAGTCCGCCACGGCCCCCAGAAACCTGTGCCATCCTCGGCCAGTTTGTCGGCATTCTTACGCATATAAGTTTGAAAAGTGGTCGTCGCGCAGCGATGCGCTCCGATATGCAGAGTAACGTCCATGGGTTCGCCCGTCCGTGCGACCGGGGCTACGTTCTGCAGCCGGTGTATTGGGAATGGAACAACTGTCATCCCAAACCCCTAACGAACCGATTAACGTTAAAATTTTTGCGGCCCCGGTGCATTTCCCGTGTCGCAATCCCGGCAACCGGGTCTATATTCAATGAGACAGGAGACCCAATGACCCGCACGCTAGCCTTTGTTTTGTCTTTGCTATTTCCAGTCGCTGGTCTGGCAACTGACGCCACACAACCGCCAGAACCGGCCTTTGTCCAACCCGCTGGTGAAAGCGATTTGAGCGAATTTTTATGGACGAACCGACCTGTGGTCGTGTTTGCAGATACACCAGCAGACCCACGGTTCCAGCAACAGATCGACTTGCTCAGCCAAGGCGAACCCATGATGCGCGACCGCGATGTCATCGTGTTGACCGATACCGACCCCGCGGCAAAATCCCCCCTGCGCCAAAAACTGCGCCCGCGTGGATTCCAGCTGGTTTTGATCGGCAAGGACGGTGGGGTCAAACTGCGCAAACCGTTCCCCTGGAGCGTGCGCGAACTGAGCCGTTCCATAGACAAATTCCCATTGCGAGAACGCGAAATCCGCGAACGGCGCGAGGCCAAATAGATCCTCGCCCCGCCCGTTGTTTGGCAGCGTTTCCAATGAAATGTCTTGCCCTCTGGCACAGATCCAGTCTCCGGTTTGGTCAAATGACCGGGGTTACCCGATCATTCGAATTCCATGATGACATCATCAACCGCAAGGCTTTCGCCTGCATTTGCGTTGATCTTTGACACCACGCCCTTTTTCTCGGCACGTAAGATGTTTTCCATCTTCATCGCCTCGACAGTGCAAAGCGCCTGACCTTCCTGCACTTCGTCGCCCACTTCGACGTCGACTTTGACGATCAGACCCGGCATTGGGCACAGCAGCAGCTTGGAGGTGTCAGGCGCAACCTTTTCAGGCATCAAAGCAGCCAGTTCAGCCTGCCGCGGCGTGCGCACATGCACGACCAAATCCGCCCCACGCGACCGCAACCGGAAGCCGCCGGACACTTTACCAACCTTCAGCACCAAGGGGCTGCCATCGACGTCAAGCGTGGCCAGCTGATCCCCGGGCGTCCAGGTCGACGCCACTCGATGAGACCCACCATCGGCAAATTGAACAGTCGATCCTTCAGGGTCCGCAGCAACGCTCATTTCGAAATGTTGACCCTGCAAGGAGACGACCCATTCGGTGCCAACTTTGCGTTCATGATTGTCCATCCGGCCTGAAACCCGGGTGCGACGAATTTCGGCAACGCGGTGCATTGCTGCTGCCGACGCCGCGATCCGGCGCAGATCCGCTTCTGGCAGTTCTACCCCTTGGAAACCCTCGGGATACTGCTCTTCGATAAAGGCCGTGGTCATGGTTCCATCGATAAAGATCGGGTGATCCATCACGGCGGACAAGAACGGCAAGTTATGGCCAATGCCTTCGACCTCAAAGCTGTCCAAGGCAGTGCGCATTGCTTCGATTGCTTCGCCACGTGTGGGTGCCCATGTGCAGAGTTTGGCGATCATCGGGTCATAATACATCGAGATTTCGCCGCCTTCATAGACGCCAGTGTCGTTACGAACCGCAGTCTCACCCTGAGGGACATCCCCTTGCCACTTGTCGTTGACCAGCAATGGGCCAGAGGCCACTTCTGCCGGCGGACGGTAACGTGACAGACGGCCAATCGATGGCAAGAAACCACGATACGGGTCTTCGGCATACAAACGGTTTTCAATCGCCCAGCCTGTCAAAGTCACGTCGTCCTGCGTGATGCTCAATGGTTCACCATTGGCGACGCGGATCATCTGTTCCACCAGATCAACACCGGTGATCAGCTCGGTCACAGGGTGTTCCACCTGCAAACGGGTGTTCATTTCTAGGAAGTAGAAGTTCTTGTCGCCATCAACGATGAATTCAACAGTACCGGCGCTGGCATAGCCAACCGCCTTGGCCAGAGCGACCGACTGTTCGCCCATCGCTTTGCGCGTGGCTTCGTCCAAGAAAGGCGATGGTGCTTCTTCCACAACTTTTTGATTCCGGCGCTGGATCGAGCATTCGCGCTCACCCAGATAGATGCCGTTGCCGTGGCTATCGCAGAGAACCTGAATTTCAATGTGGCGCGGCTGAGTCACGAATTTTTCGATAAATATCCGATCATCACCGAACGAATTTGCCGCCTCGTTCTTGGACGATTGGAACCCTTCGCGAGCTTCCTGATCGTTCCACGCAATCCGCATGCCCTTACCACCGCCACCGGCCGAGGCTTTGATCATGACTGGATAGCCAACTTGGTTGGAGATCTTTACCGCGTCTTCGGCGTCTTCGATCAGCCCCATGTACCCGGGAACTGTCGAAACACCGGCTTCTTGGGCGATCTTTTTCGAGGTGATCTTGTCCCCCATCTTTTCAATGGCGCCAACTGGTGGGCCTACAAACGCAACGCCCTCAGCGGCCAGCGCTTGGGCGAAGCTCGCGTTTTCGGACAAGAAACCGTACCCGGGGTGCACGGCCTGTGCGCCGGATGAACGGATCGCCTCCATCACTTTGTCGATAACAATATAGGACTGGTTCGCAGGGGGCGGCCCAATGTGTACGGCTTCGTCTGCCATCTGGACATGCAGCGCCTGCTTATCCGCATCGGAATAGATGGCGACGGTCGAAATACCCATTTTGCGCGCGGTCTTGATGACCCGGCAGGCAATCTCGCCGCGGTTGGCGATCAGGATCTTGTTGAACATGCGATGTCCTTTGTCTTGAGGTGTTGAGAACGCAAAACACCGCCCCGAGCCCTTGGGCCCGAAACGGTGAATCGCGCATATATTGTCAGACCCGATGAGGTCTGGATGTTCGTGACGGAGAGCCCGTCAGTTGCAGGTGTTTTGCGTTTCGCAATACAGCAGGTTGGCTGCGGCACCGACAGCCGCGCCAGCGACCGGGTTTCCGTCAACGATAAGGGCCCCCAAGAGCCCCGCCCCGCCGCCATAAAGCGCCTGTTCTGTTTGCGTGTCGCCACATGCGGCCAAGCTGATGCAGACCGCCAAAGCAGCTGAGATTTGTTTTGCTCGCACTGTTCCCATCCTTCTGAGTGATTGGGTTTAAGTGCATTGATATGGAATGGTTGACCCATAGCCCGCAAGCGCGGACGAGACATTGCGTTCCGGTGAGCAGCCCCTCGCCGACCGATCGAGGCGGACCGGCGAAAACTTACGCATTGTCCAAAAAAAGGAACGGGCAGAAGAGTGTGAGGCACATATATCTGCCCGTTCAAAGAAGGGGAAGGGACGTTTCCGTCAGCCGCCACAAAAGGCAGATTGATTGCGGCGACAAGGGGCACCCTGCCCGACACACAGCCAGCCTCCAAGCCCGCGCTGACGCAGGTTTGGTATTGGGCCGCTTTCTGCCGAATTTGATGAGCCATCCGCAAATTCACGCCGATTAATCCCCAACAATTTCTGGATAAGAACGGCGCGCGATTTTTACATCGATAACAAGCAGTGCTTCGTAACTTGCAGGATCAAACGGGTCCTCGGCCGCGATCACTTCGCGTCCAAAGAACCAACTCAGACGCCCGGCATCAAGATTGCCGCGCTCAAAGGGTTGGTCCCCAAACTGCAACCACAATGCCTCAAAGAAACCGGTATCGGCTCTCCGATCCGGGGGACGACGGTCGCGAAAACGTTCGCGCGATGTCAACGGCGTGACCCCTTTGGGATTGGGGCGGCGAATTGTGAATTGAAAATCTGTTCCGGCAAGACGGCCGGGGAATCCCCGATGCTTTAGCATGGCGCGGCCTCCCGTTTAAGGTGCGCGGGCCAAAGTGCCTGCATCAGGGTGTCCGGGACCCACCTAACGGGGGATCCCGATGCACGATTATTTGTATTTACCGGTGAAAGCCGGCTCAACCGAGATGGGCTCGGGGTCAACGATAACGAATTCTTCTTTCGGTGAATTGTCGCACGCAGCAACGACACCGACGAGGGCGAAGGCTGCAAGGAATTTGATGCTCTTCGACATCTGTATCTCCTGGTTTGTTGTTCGAAACGAACAAGGGTCGTTCCCCCTGTCTGCCTCAATTTCGAAGTTACGGCAGCCCCACGGCCACCGCCCGGGATCATAACCGAAAACCCTGCGGAAATATATCCGACAAGGGGCAGGATCTTTGTCTGTGTCTCCAAAGCCTCAAAACCTCTGTTGGTTGAAGTTCCAGCCGCAACATGTTGTGGCGTCATCAGAACTCCTCCCAGATACAGCGGGCATTTTCCAGCCGATATGCTTCAAAAAACTGCGTTGCTTCGGGATTACTGTCACCAAAGGACACAACCCGGTCCGCCAAAGAGATCACCACCCTGCTGGGCTTGAGATCATGCAGCGTCACATATGGGATCGCCAACGATGCGCACAGATGATCCATATCGATCGCGGCGACATCATATCCAATCTGCCCCGCCAAGCTGCCGATCCGCGGCGCAACAAAACGGAACCGCACCCACAGCTCACCCGGATTTTCATCTAGCAGAACATCATTCAGGTGGATTTTTTGCCCCGAAGGCACCGGCAGTGACGCCTCGGCCCCTGCGGTCGCAGTGCTCATGAATGCCAAACACGACAAGACATATACGCAGCCCCGACCTCGCGCGATGCGAGCTCCTCCTGCCGGGGCTGCTTGCGCTGCGCTTGCGGCGCGCGCTGTTCTATGTCGCTTGGCGCGGATCATGGCGCAGTTTCATCCTTCGTGTCAAATTGAGAGGGCGAAATAATCTCAATAAGTTCCATATCATCAGAGTGGCGCACCTCACGGTGCTTTATTCCGGGGGGCTGCAGTACACACGACCCGGCGCGCAGGACTTGTTCACCCTGCCCTTCGTATTCAAACACAACCCAACCTTTGGTCACATAGGCCATCTGAAAATCCAGCTCATGGCTATGCCAAGCCGCCGGACTTTCCCTCCCCGGAACCGCCCGGATCACGTGCGCGCCGAACTTACCACTTGTGGCATCCTTGATGCCAAGATCACGGTATTCAAAGAACGTCCGCAAACCCTGCCCCACAAACGCCGAGTCATCCGCATGCGAGATTGAGAACGCTTGGTTTTTCCAAAGTTGGGACACGTGAGCCTTTCCAGTCAGGTAAGAGTTTAGTTAAGTTTCAAGACCCAAAAAATCGCTGTGCCTTGACACGTTCGATAGGGATCGGCTTTCCGATTTGGCAGTTCTCATTGACTTTCTGGCATTTAAGGGAAGTCGCACCTCCCAAGACATATTTCAAATTCGCCATCTTCTGCCCGGCCACCCGGACAAGGAATGCCTTGGCAGTTTCCATCGCCGCTTTCGAAGGAATACCGTCTAGATTATAGACAACCACCGTACCCGGAGCGAAATCGCCATAATAAGTGACGTCTTTGATATTAATGGTTTGACCCTCTGAGCCAGAGGTCAGGTAGTACCGTCCAGATGGTTTTTTGAATTTTCCATACATCATGAAAAAACTATAGGGGCCCGTATCACGAGACTTTTGTTCAGAGTAAGTCGGATAGGGTAAAAAGGTGCTCGCTCCACGCCGCCTCGGCAGACAACCGTCAAGTGTCTTGCCTTCTGCCTTACAAAAAGAGCCGTACACTCGGGGGGTGTTAAACTTTTTGTTCACAGAAACAACGAACAGTTTCTTTTTTTCGCTGGTAATATTTAGTGACTGTGCTGCCACCTCTTGAACCCAAATGGATCCAAGAAGAGCGATGCAAAGAGTCAGAAATTTCATAATCCCACCCTCAAATTCACAACGGAATGTTGTCGTGTTTTTTCCACGGGTTCTTGAGCGACTTGTTCCGCAAGGATGCAAACGCCCGCGCCACGCGCTTGCGAGTCGACTTGGGCTGGATGACCTCGTCGATAAAGCCCTTTTCAGCCGCCACAAACGGGTTGGCAAAACGGTCTTCGTAATCCTTGGTATGCGCCGCGATCTTTTCCGCATCACCCAAATCCGCACGGTGGATGATTTCGGTCGCACCCTTGGCACCCATCACCGCGATTTCCGCAGTTGGCCAAGCGTAATTGAAATCGCCACGCAGGTGTTTGGACGCCATAACGTCATACGCCCCGCCATATGCTTTACGCGTGATCACAGTGACTTTTGGAACGGTTGCTTCGCCATAAGCAAACAACAGCTTTGCACCGTGCTTGATAACGCCGCCGTATTCTTGGCTGGTTCCCGGCAAAAAGCCAGGCACGTCGACCAAGGTCAGGATCGGAATTTCGAAACAATCACAGAACCGCACGAACCGCGCCGCTTTGCGGCTGGAATCGATGTCCAGACACCCGGCCAGAATCATCGGCTGGTTCGCAACAACACCAACGGTTTGCCCTTCGAGACGGACAAAACCAGTGATGATGTTCTTGGCGTAATCTTCTTGGATCTCGTAGAAATCGCCCTCATCCGCCAATTTGGTGATGAGCTCTTTCATATCATACGGCGTGTTCGGATTTTCTGGCACCAGCGTATCAAGCGATGTCTCGATGCGGGATGTCTCGTCAAAGAACGGACGAACCGGGGGCTTTTCGCGGTTGTTCAACGGCAGGAAGTCCACCAGACGACGCACTTCGGCCAAAGCCTCCACATCGTTTTCAAAGGCACCATCAGCAACGCTGGATTTCTTGGTGTGCGTGGACGCGCCACCCAGCTCTTCGGCCGTCACGACTTCGTTGGTCACAGTCTTGACCACATCAGGGCCCGTGACAAACATGTAAGAGGTGTCTTTGACCATAAAGATAAAGTCGGTCATCGCTGGCGAATACACAGCGCCACCCGCACAAGGGCCCATGATCAGGCTGATCTGCGGCACTACGCCACTGGCCATAATATTGCGCTGGAACACTTCGGCATAGCCCGCAAGCGAGGCGACGCCTTCTTGAATACGCGCACCGCCTGAGTCGTTGATGCCGATGACAGGCGCACCATTCTGGATCGCCATATCCTGGATTTTGCAGATCTTTTGAGCGTGCGTTTCAGACAGCGACCCACCAAACACGGTGAAGTCCTGGGAAAAAACATAAACCATGCGGCCGTTAATCGTGCCCCAACCGGTGATAACGCCATCACCCGCAGGGCGTTGTTTTTCCATGCCAAAATCGGTGCAACGATGGGCAACGAACATGTCGAACTCTTCGAAGCTGTCCTCATCCAAGAGCAGCTCGATCCGCTCGCGGGCTGTCAGTTTACCGCGCCCGTGCTGCGCATCGATCCGCTTTTGCCCACCACCCAGTCGCGCGGCTTCGCGGCGATCTTCGAGCTCGGAAAGGATGTCCTTCATGACGATTGTCCCCTATGAAATTTTAGCGGACCATATATTCAGTTGCCGCGAGGCCAAAGTCTTTTTCCGCAAATTTGCAAATTCAATCAAAGCCAAGCAAAGCTAAATGCAAATTAGCTAATTATCATATTAACCACACGTAGTGTTGGACATATCCCAACCGCAGGCATAGATGCGAAGTATGCATTCCGATCCCGCGACCACCGCCCCCCACCGCAGCCCACCAAAGATCACCACGTTGATCCTGCTTTCAGGGCTGTCTGCGCTCGGAATGAACATCTTTCTCCCCAGTCTTCCGAATATGACGGAATACTATCAGACTGATTATCGTTTGATGCAGCTTTCCGTGGCTCTTTATCTGCTCATCAACGCAATCATGCAGATCCTGATCGGCCCTCTTGCAGACAAGGCAGGGCGTCGACCCGTTATCCTGTGGGGCCTGTCCCTGTTCCTTGTGGCGACATTGGGATGCATTTTCTCGCCCACGGCTGAGATTTTCTTGTTCTTCCGTATGTGTCAGGCCGTCATCGCCGTCGGCGTTGTTCTTAGCCGTGCAGCCGTACGCGATATGTACGAACAGGATCAGGCGGCCTCGATGATTGGCTATGTCACGATGGGCATGGCCGTTGTTCCAATGATTGGCCCGGCACTTGGCGGCGTTTTAGATGAATGGTTCAGCTGGCACGCCAACTTCTGGCTGCTGTTCGGGCTTGGCGTGATCACACTGGCGCTGACCTATGTTGACTTTGGCGAAACAGCGCACAAAAGCGGCAAAACGCTCGCCGCCCAGTTCAGGGAATACCCCGAGCTGCTGAAATCCCCACGGTTTTGGGGCTATTCCCTCGCCTGCGGTTTCTCGTCTGGCTCTTTCTTTGCCTACCTCGGCGGCGCGCCGTTTGTCGGGACCGTTGTCTACGGTATGTCCCCCAGTGAGTTGGGCTTTTACTTTGGCGCTCCGGCTGTTGGATACTTCGTCGGCAACTTCATCAGCGGGCGCTTCTCGACACGCATCGGCGTGAACCACATGGTGCTTTGGGGATGCTGGCTGAACGCCCTCGGCGTTGTGTTTTCTGTTATCGTGATGTGGGCGGGGTACGGTTCACCGCTCAGCTTCTTTGGGTTCATGACCTTTGTGGGCCTTGGCAATGGCATGTCCATTCCAAACGCCACCGCGGGCGCCCTGTCCGTACGGCCCCATCTGGCAGGCACAGCGTCGGGTCTGTCCGGGGCAATTATGTTGGCAGGTGGCGCTGGCCTAAGCGCCCTTGCCGGGGCCTTGCTGGGTCCCGAAACAGACGCAATGCCGCTACTGTACCTCATGGTTGTGACCGGCCTGTTTGGTGTCGTTGCGATTTCTGTTGTTATCAACCGGGAACGTCAACTTGGCCTGCAATAGGTTGCACTGCCCTCTTTGCAAAGTTAGCTTAGCCAATAGGTAAACTTGCAAAGGCACCCTATGGCCACCCAAAAACTCTATGCGGGCGCAAAGCTGCGTGAGATGCGTACACGGCTAACGCTGACCCAGAAAGATTTTGCCGCCAAGCTTGGCGTTTCGTTGCCTTATCTCAATCAGATGGAAAACAACAACCGCCCGGTCTCGACCACGGTTGTTCTCGCACTTGCTCAAGAATTCGGCATGGATGTGACCGAGCTGAGCACCGGTGACAGTGAGCGGCTGGTGTCTGACATGCGTGAAGCCCTTGCAGACCCAATTTTTTCTGATGCCATTCCCCCGCTGGCCGACCTGCGCCTGACCGCTTCAAACGCCCCTGCTTTGGCACGTGCATTCATCGAACTTCACAAAAGTTATCGACAGACCCATGAAAGGCTGGCCTCGCTTGACGAAGCTTTGGGACGCGAAGATGCGCAAATCCAAAGCTCCCCCTGGGAGGAAGTGCGCGATTTCTTTCACTACTGTGACAACTACATCGATGCGGTTGATCGGGCTGCCGAGCGCTTTTCAGAACGCGCTACCCCAAATGGCGGCATACGCGCCGCCGCCTTTGAACGCCTGACAGGAATGGGGATCCGCATCGAGTTGAGCGATACGCCGACGCTGCGTAGTTACGACAGCGTGACGCGCACCCTCCGCCTGTCGTCCCGCATCGCCCCTCAAACTCAACTCTTTCAATTACTTCTGCAAGTGGCCCTACTCAGCCAGGATAAGCTGCTTGAGGCCACTCTTGATTTTGCGCGCTTTCAGAGTGAAGAGGCCCGCTCCATCGCCAAGATCGGATTGGCCAACTATTTCGCGGGCGCGGCCCTCATGCCCTACACACAGCTGTTAAACGCCGCCAAAGAAAGCCGCCATGATTTAGAAGTGCTGAGCACGCGGTTCGGGGCCTCGGTCGAACAGGTGGCGCATCGCCTCTCGACCCTGCAGCGCCCCGGGGCTAAGGGTATTCCGTTTTTCTTTGTCCGCGTCGATCAAGCCGGTACCATCACCAAACGACACTCGGCAACACGTTTGCAATTTGCCCGGTTCGGCGGCGCCTGCCCGTTGTGGAACGTACATCGGGCCTTTGAAACGCCCGGGCATTTCCTACGACAGCTTGCAGAAACGCCTGATGGCATTCGCTATATTTCCCTTGCGCGGGATGTGTCGAAACCCGGAGGATCATTTGGCGCGCCAGTGCGCCGATATGCCATCGCTTTAGGGTGCGAAGTTCGCCATGCCGATGCCCTAGTCTATGCAGACAACATGGATGTGTCCAACGACAGCGCCTACGAGCCCATCGGGATTTCGTGCCGTATCTGTGAACGCAAAACCTGCCATCAGCGCTCTGTTCCACCGTTGGAACGACGGTTAACCATCAATGCAGATCAACGCAGTATCCTGCCCTATGAGGTGAATTAACCTCCAACAACGATGATCTTGCAGACACAAAAAAGGGGGCCGTCGGCCCCCGATCTCTTAAAATTATTAGCAAATCAAGCTTTCGCCAGAATGCCCCAGATCTCGTCTTTCAGAGCCGAGCGTTTTTTGCGCAGATCTACCTCTGCCAGCTCTTCGATCGGCTCAACATTGGTTTCGGCGCGGTGCACAGCACGGTTCACCTCATGATACTCATCCGCCAGCTTGGCAAAATGCGCATCAGACTGTTTCAGCTCACTCATCGCGGTCACTTTGTCTGGGAATTCTTCTGCCAGTTCATGGGGGGTATGAGACATCTGTTCGCTCCTTATTTTCGGTTTCGAACACAGGCTAGGACAGCCAGCCGCCGCCCACTTTGACGCGGATCAAATTCGCACCCCAAACCCCACTTTTTTCGCACCTATCTGTAGGCAGCCCGCCAGCCTTTGCGACGGGCCTCAGCAGCAGTACAAAACCACCGTTCGCCCTTTTGTTCGCTGATCCGCGTGCGCGCATAAAACTGCTGTCCCGGCACATGAAAAATCCGCTCCCCGCTTGAGGAAATATTGCCTTTGATCTGACAGACCCGCTCCCGTTTTGGCGCGCGTTGACTGGCGCGATAGACCCATGGCGGGTCAACACGCCCCGCGTGAATGCCACGCTGCTGCGCAATCGCGGACTGTTCAGTCCCGATATAAGCGGCTGAGTATTTTCTGAACGCAAACGCCAGCCCCCGCGCCACCAAATCCTGCCCGGCATCCAACCCATTCACCGAACACCGTGCGACGGTCCGACCATAGCGATCTTGCGTTATTGCCTCGCATTTCGCCTGCTGGCCTTCGTATTGCGCCCGAGTTTTCTGGGTCGCCCACGCGCCACAATTCCACCCCGCGCCATCGCGCCGCTGACAAGGTTGACCAGCCTCTGGGGCGTCAATCCCATGCAAGCGTACACGCACCGCCCCCACATCCCAGGTATCAGTGTCAACAATCCGAACAGGACCAGAGAATTCAGCACTGGCCCCCAGAGGGGCCAACGCTAAAATCAAACAAAAATAATATCTTAGCATAGGTCAGATATGCGCGGCCAAAGCCGCGCATTCAACCACAGTTGTTAAGAAAGGTTAACGCTGCGCGGTTTCCCACTCAGGGTGAATCCATGGCTGATCATTGGCGCGCGCCAATGGGTCTTTGCCCAGCAAATGGTCCGACATTTTTTCACCCACCATGATCGACGGCGCATTCAAATTGCCGTTGGTGATCCGGGGAAAGATCGAACTGTCGGCAACCCGCAATCCGTCAACACCAATCACGCGCCCCTCAGGGTCGACAACTGCATTCTTGTCATCCGCACGCCCCATCCGGCAGGTCCCACAGGGGTGATAGGCGCTTTCGGCGTGTTCTTTGATAAACCCGTTCAACTCATCATCGCTTTGCAGCGCATCCCCCGGCTGGATTTCATGCCCGGCAAAAGGCTTGAACGCCTCTTGACCAAAAATCTCGCGCGTCATGCGAATGCAGGTGCGGAAATCTTCCCAATCCTGTTCTTTACTCATGTAGTTGAATTGGATCTTGGGCGCATCTTCGGCCCTGTTGGACCGCAGCGTCACTGCCCCGCGTGCTTCCGATCGCATTGGCCCAACATGGGCTTGGAATCCGTGCCCTTCGGCTGCGGCCTTGCCATCATAGCGCACCGCGATCGGCAAGAAATGGTATTGAACGTCGGGATACGGAATGCCCGGTTTTGAGCGCAAGAATGCAGCACTTTCGAATTGGTTCGACGCCCCTAACCCGGTCTTGGTGAACAACCATTGCGCCCCAATCACACCTTTGGAAATGAGGTTCCAATGCTTGTACAACGTGATGGGTTGAATGGCTTTCTGCTGGATGTAAAGTTCAAGATGGTCCTGCAGGTTTGAGCCCACTCCGGGGCGATCTGCGATCACGTCGATACCGTGTTCTGCCAGATGTGCCCCCGCACCGATCCCCGACAACATCAACAGTTTCGGCGAGTTGATCGACGAGGACGCAAGCACCACTTCACGACGGGCCCGGATCACCTCGGTCTTACCACCGCGGGTGATTTCGACGCCAACCGCACGCCCCTCTTCCATCACCACGCGCGTGGCCAATCCATTCACCAGATCACAATTGGGGCGTTTCAAAGCAGGCCGCAAATACGCATTTGCCGCAGACCAGCGCCGCCCCTTATAGACGGTCTGCTCCATCGGGCCAAAGCCTTCTTGCTTTTCGCCGTTGTAATCGTTGGTGATTTCGTATCCGGCCTGTTGGCCAGCGTCCACAAACGCCTTGAACAACGGGTTGGATCGGGGTCCACGCGTGACATGCAACGGACCATCCGTACCGCGCCAAGTCGGATCACCGCCATGCCCGCCGTCATCCCAGCTTTCCATCCGTTTGTAATACGGCAGCACGTCGGCATAGGACCAGCCATCGGCGCCCATGTCGGCCCAATGGTCAAAATCCATGGCGTGCCCACGCACATAAACCATGCCGTTGATCGAAGACGATCCGCCTATGACTTTTCCACGTGGACACACAAGCCGACGCCCGCCCAAATGTGGTTCAGGTTCTGACTGATATCCCCAGTCATAGCGCGACATATTCATAGGGTAGCTCAGCGCGGCTGGCATCTGAATAAACGGGCCGGCATCGGTGCCGCCGAATTCAATCACCAACACCGAGGACCCCGCCTCGCTCAGCCGATAGGCCATAGCACAACCGGCGGATCCGGCCCCTACGATGACAAAATCTGCTTCCATTTCTTTGGCTCCTGGCAAGCCCACCGGTATCGCCCCCAACTTAGGGGCGTTCATTTCGTGTTGGTCCCGGCGGGATTATGGTTATTTAGGTCGAGAGGTTACTCACCGCGTGGAAAGCGTTTATCTTCCTCTAGATTGTCGAGATTCATGTGGTTGCGCATGTACCGCTCCGAGGCTTTTTGCAGCGGCTGGTAATCCCATGGATAATACCCCCCCTGCCGCAATGCCTCATACACGACCCAACGACGGGCCTGACTTGCGCGCACGTCGGTATCGAATTGATCCAAGTCCCAACGCGCCTCTGATTTGGCTTTGATCGTGGCCAGTGTCCCGGCGTGCGCTGGATCATCTGCAAGGTTCGACAACTCGTGTGGATCGTTTTCCAAATTGAACAGCTGATCCGGGTCAAGAGCGCATCGGTTGTATTTCCAAGGACCATACCGCAACGAAACCAAAGGCGCATAAGATGCCTCGGCCGCGTATTCGATGGTCACTGGCTCTGTGCGCTCTTCGCCTTTGGCCAACGGCACAAGATTTTGACCATCGGTCCATGGGGCGATCTCGGCCATATCCACACCGGCCAATGCCCCCAAGGTCGGGGTCACATCCAGCGTCGACACTGGCGTATCTATGCGACCAACTGGCAGATCAGGTGCAGAAATCATCAAAGGCACCCGCGCAGAGCCATCATAAAAGCTCATCTTGAACCACAATCCGCGCTCGCCCAACATATCCCCGTGATCGGACACAAACAGGATGATCGCCTCTTGCCGGGTGGTTTCCAACACGTTCAGGATCTCACCGATCTTGTCATCAAGGTATGAAATGTTGGCAAAATAGGCCCGGCGTGAACGGCGGATATCTTCTTCGGTAATATTGAAAGTGCGCCAGTCATTTGCATCAAAGATACGCTGGGCGTGGGGATCGTGATCTTCATAGTCCATCGCCGGAACTTTTGGCAGCAGATGTTCGCAATCTTCGTACAGATCCCAGTACTTTTTGCGTGCCACATAGGGATCGTGCGGATGGGTAAAGCTGACGGTCAGCGCCCAGGGCCGATCATCCAACCCACGCGACAGTTCGTACAATTTCGCGGTCGCATTGTACGCAACTTCGTCATCGTACTCCATCTGGTTGGAGGTTTCCGCAACCCCTGCCCCAGTGACCGAGCCCATATTGTGATACCACCAATCAATCCGCTCACCTGGCTTGCGGTAATCTGGCGTCCAGCCGAAATCAGCCGGGTAAATGTCGGTTGTCAGGCGATCCTCAAACCCGTGCATCTGATCCGGTCCGACAAAGTGCATTTTGCCCGACAAACAAGTGTAATACCCTGCCCGGCGCAGATGGTGCGCATAGGTGGGAATATCCGAGCGGAACTCGGCGGCGTTGTCATAGACGCCTGTGCGCGATGGCAACTGCCCCGACATAAAAGACGCCCGCCCCGGCGCGCACAAAGGTGACGCAGTGTAAGCATTTGCAAAGCGCGCGGATTGAGCGGCGAGCTTTTTCAGATTCGGCGCATGCAGCCAATCCGCTGGTCCATCTGGAAACAAGGTTCCATTTAACTGATCAACCATCAGAATCAGAATATTGGGTTGGCTCATTGTCCCGCCTCGATCATAGTATTCAACACACGCAGTGCGTGATTTACGGCAAGTTGGGGCTCTTCGGGTGCGCCAAGGGCTGCGCGAATATAAAGCCCATCGATCAGAGCGATCATGTTCTCGGCATTCTCAACCGGATCCACGACTAGCGGGCGCAAAGCGTTCACCAGATTGGAGCGCATCCGCGCCTGATAAATCTGCCAAAGGCGCAATGCGTCATCATTCGTTTGGGCCAGAACATAGAAAGTCATCCAAGCCGCAACGACATCGGGGGTAAAACAGGAGGGCGCAAAACAAGCACGGATAATGGCCTGCGCCCGCTCGTGTTTCGGCGCTGTGTTTAGTTCTTCCCGCGTTTCTGCGCCGAAATCAGACAAAATCCGTCGCATAGCAGCCAGAAAGATCTGATCTTTGCCGCCAAAGTAATGATGCGCAAGCGCGCTAGATATCCCGGCCCGTTTGGCAATTTGGCTGACGGTTACATCCAGAGACTTGGTTACACCCAGCTCAGCAATCGTCGCGCGAACGATCGCATCCCGCCGAATTGGCTCCATTCCAAGTTTTGGCATTCCGCCCTCCGCGATTACATTCCATAAACGCTAGGGGTTTTTTATTGACTCGTCAATCAAAGAACTGATCAGCTCTCCCAAACCCTCGCTTCAGAGCTTGGGCGCGATGCTGTGTGGCGTGAGCGCGCGGCGCTTTAGGACGGCTTCGCGCCACGTGATAAAGCTGACAGAGGCCAAGATCAGGCTGCCCCCCGCCACGACCCAGATATCGACGCCCTCGTCAAACACCAACGCGCCGAGCAGCGTGGCCCAGATCAACTGCAAAAACGTGACGGGTTGGGTGACCGCCACAGGCGCGGATTGCAACGCTAATGTCATGAAATAGTGCCCAGCCGTCGCAAAGCAGGCAACAACAAAAAGCACCCCGACATCTGACCAGCTGGGTGGTGTCCAAACCGCAATTGCAAAGGGGGTCAGTGCGATCGTGACCCAAACGGACAGCATGGTCAAAACCACGGCTGGGTGGACCTCATCCACAGTGACCTTGGCCAACAGGTAGGAGCCCCCCAATAACAAAGCCGTCGCCAGCATCGCGAGGTGACCCGGTGAAATCTCACGAAACCCCGGACGCAGAATAATCGCAGCCCCAATCACCGCAACGACCACGGCTGAAATCCGGCGCAAGGCCAGCTTTTCCCCCAAAAAGATAACCGCCCCCAGGGTCACGTAAACTGGGGTCAGGTAGTTCATAGCGGTCACCTCGGCCAATGGGATTTGCGTCATGGCAAAGAACCACAGCATGACCCCAACCGCGTGAATCGCCCCACGAATACTGAACAACGCCCAATGTCTGGGCGTCAGTTTTGCATTCATCAACGGGCGAATGGCTGGCAGCACAAACACCAACCCCAGCGCATAACGCAGAAACGACGACTGTATCGGATGCAGGCTTGTCCCGAGTGATTTAACCAATGCGGTCATCACAACAAAGCTAAACCCAGCTGCGAGCATCCACATCATTCCCGCAAGGGGCCGAGGTTCAGAAGTGATGGTTGTTGTCATACAAACGGTTGAACACCCAATCGCGGCCGGGGGCAAGACTTCACATGGTAACTAATTTCAGGGCAATGCCCCACATCGTCAACCCGATTACCGCATCCAACACTTGCCATGCCTTTGGACGCGCAAAAACGGGGGCCAACAATCTTGCGCCATACCCAAGCGCAAAGAAGAACACAAAACTGGAGGTCATCGCACCAAGTGCAAAGCTGAGCCGATCATCATACTGCGCCGAAATTGAGCCAATCAACACGACGGTATCCAAATAGACATGCGGGTTCAGCCACGTGAAAGCCAGCACCGTCAACAATACAGTCCTGAGCGGCGTCGTGCCCCCATTGCGCGGGTCCGCCTCTAACCCCGCATGACTGCGCCACGCACTGATCAAACTGCGGGTACCGTACCAGATCAAGAACGCCGCCCCGCCATATCGCATCACCGTTTCAAAGCCGGGAACCATCTGCGCCAGTGAACCAAAGCCCGCGACACCTGCCGCAATCAAAATCGCATCGGAGATCGCGCAGGTCAGAACAACAGGCAACACATGCTCATGGCGTAACCCCTGACGCAGGACAAATGCGTTTTGCGCCCCAATGGCAAGGATCAAGCTGAATCCCAAGGCAAATCCGGGAAAGAAAGAGTAGGTCATGTGCGCTCCGCTCAGTAGGCCGTCATTTGACTACGACCTATCGACAGGATAATCCAATTAAAGATACTGACACAGATTAAGGATTGCTAATGCAGTTCGATCCCCAGCACCTGTCTGCCCTGTCCGCCATTCTGCAACGAGGCAGCTTCGAAGCCGCCGCCGCAGACCTGTCGGTGACCCCGTCAGCGATTTCCCAACGGATCAAAGCCTTGGAAGACCGAGTCGGGGTGGCCCTTATCAATCGCGCCACGCCCTGCACGGGCACACCCGCAGGCATTCGCCTTGCAAAACACGCCGAAGACGTCGGGTTGCTTGAAGCGCAATTGAGCAGAGAGCTGTCGTTGGATGTGGCTCCCGGCCCTACACGCCTGAAAATCGCGGTCAGCGCAGATTCACTTGCCACGTGGTTTGTGGCGGCGATGGCTGCGATCCCGGATGTGCTGTTTGATCTAGTAATCGATGATCAGGACTATTCAGCTGATTGGCTCAGACGCGGAGAGGTGAGCGCGGCTATCAGCGCAACGACGAAACCCGTGACCGGGTGTGACGTGATCCCCTTGGGCAAGATGCGGTACATCGCAACAGCTAGTCCCAGCTATATGGAACAATGGTTTCCCGATGGGGTGACAGCACCTCGATTGGCGCAGGCTCCCTGTCTGACCTTTAACGCCAAAGATGGGTTACAAAAGGCCTGGATCGACGCGCAATTTGGGCGCCGCATCTCTCCGCCATCGCATTTTTTGCCATCCACACAGGCGTTTGTAGATGCGGCACGGTTGGGACTTGGCTGGGGCATGAACCCGGCACAATTGGTACGCGGCCCGATCCGCAATGGCCGTTTGGTTCCGTTGATCGCAAACAGCCCGTTGGACGTGCCACTGACATGGCAAGTCAGCCGTATCATGGCCCCGGTGTTGCAACCATTGACACAAGCCGTATGCGCCGCTGCATCCAAAGGGTTGATCCCAGCCTGAGCAGCCCCAATAATGGGGAACCCCATCGGAGATCTGTGCATGTTTGCCCGCGAAGCCCTGACCTACACCACCCTGCCCCTGCCCGACCGTGTCGACCTGTCGGACGAAGAAATGCGCGCTGCTGCATTGGACTTTTACGACGTTATGCGCAAACGGCACACGGTGCGCGATTACACGGATCAGCCGGTTCCTCGGGATATCATCGAACGCTGCATTGAAACGGCTGGCACTGCCCCGTCAGGTGCAAATCATCAGCCCTGGCATTTTGTGGCCGTTGCCAACCCGGCCCTGAAACAGCGCATCCGCGAGGAAGCCGAAGAAGAAGAGCGCCGGTTTTACGAAGGGGGCGCTGGGGACGAGTGGATAAAGGCGCTGGAGCCCATCGGCACCAACGCAGTCAAAGAACACCTGACAGTTGCGCCTTGGCTGATCATTGTTTTTGCCCAGCGTTGGGGGCAATTCGAAGACGGAACTCGTTACAAAAACTATTACGTACCCGAAAGCGTCAACATCGCGACCGGGTTCTTGCTGGCTGCCCTGCACCACGCCGGGCTCAGCACCCTCACGCACACCCCGAACCCGATGCGTTTCCTGAACGAAGCGTTGGGCCGACCCGCCTCTGAGAAACCAACGATGATCATTGCCGTGGGGCACCCAGCCCAAGACGCGACGGTGCCGCAGGTGGCTAAAATGAAGAAACCCATGGATCAGATTGCCACCATTCTAGAATGATGTCGTCTTTGTAATTGATCCACAGTGCGAAGCCGCGCACTGTGGCGATATGCAGAGTGATCCACCCTCTTTGGCGCGTGTGTTCTGGCTTTGGGTGGCCGTACCACGCGTTGCCATTTATGCTGCTTTAATGGCAGTTGGGGCGGCTCTGACCCTGCCCTTGATCCCGCTTTACGTGATGATGGTTTGCGATATCGCGTTCTTTTGCTGGCAGGCCTTGCGGTTTCAACGCTCAGCTGATGCCTATGTCTCGGGACTTGGCAGTATGATCCCGGTTTGGGGTGGCTATCTTGCGTTGCTGCTGGCGGCCTCTTTGATGAGCGCGCAATGGTGGGGATTAGGTTTAGCGGCCTATGCCCCGCCAGAGGCTGAGCTGTTTACCGATCGGATGGATCGAGAACACGCCGCCGCATATACCCTTAGGGTGTCTGAAAATGGTGAAACGCTGCTGTTCTCTGGCGATATCACCTTTGGCCTGACCAAACGCGCGGATGAATTGATCAAAACCAACCCCACCCTGCGATCCGTAAACCTGACAAGTGCGGGGGGCCACATTTACGAAGCCCGAGGCTTCGCCCGATTGATTTTAAATCAAAAGCTGGACACGCAGGCGGTCGGCGCCTGCAGCTCGGCCTGCACTCTGGTATTCATTGCAGGAACAAAACGAAGCCTCGCCCCCAAAGCCAGTTTGGGGTTTCATCAATATGCCCTGAACTTTGCCACCGCCCTGCCCCATCTTGACCTGCAAGAGGAACAGGACAAAGACCGTGCCTTTTTCCGCGACCAAGGCGTAAGCCTGCAATTTCTCACCCGAATGTTTGAGACACCAAGTGAAAAATTGTGGTCCCCCACGCGCACCGAAGCAACCGCAGCAGGGCTTACCACCCCCTAGCCCGACCTAGCCAAACGTTGCGGCCAAATGCGGAAAACTATCCAGGAACCGACCAAACTTGTGCCGTCCACAGGTCACCGGATCATATCGCACGGGATTGCCCGCATTGATACAACTTGGGATAGGGGCAAATTCCGCATCATAATCCGCATCAATGAAAAACGGGATGGAATACCGTTCACGCCCGCTCGTGTTTACGACCCGATGCAAGTTCGCAAGGTAAACGTCATTGGTTAGCCGCTGGATCAGATCCCCGATGTTGATCACAAAGGTATCCGGAATCGGTGGTCCCTGCACCCAGACACCATCACGGTTCATGACTTGCAGCCCGCCGACATCATCCTGCGCAAGAATGGTTAGGTTGCCGTAATCCGTATGCGCCCCGATCCCCATCACGCTTTCATCTATTTTGCCAACCTGAGGTGGGTAATGCAGCAATCGCTGAATGCTGATCGGGTTCCGCATTTTCGAGGCGAAAAACTCAGCGGACAAATCCAAGCTCAGCGCGAGCCCACGCAACAAGATCAAGGACAGCTTTTTCATTTCTTCGTGGTAGGCATAGATCGCCGGCTGAAAGGCAGGCAGCTGATCTGGCCACTGATTGGCTCCGAAAAACGGCATCTCAACACCTGGTGTTTCCGGCCCAAGATCAAAACACTCTTTCAGGTCTTTTGTTTTCGCGGGGTTGGTATTTTCACCGAATATTTCAATATACCCCCGCATCGCAACGCCAGAATTACCCACATGCAACGCCATCTTGTCGTCAATTGGCAGGTCAAAAAACGCCTTTGCCGGCGCAAATGCAGCCTCAACAATACCAAAGGACACTCCATGGTTCTTTACATACATGAACCCAGCATTGGACAGGGCCCAACGGATTTCTTTGGCAACACCAAAGGGATCACGGCCGTCCAGCAAAGGCCCGATATCGACAACAGGTATGGCATCAAAGGATTGGCGCGAGGCACGCAGGTTATCCGCAAGGTGGGGCAAAGCTAAATCAGGCAAGGTGATCTCCATGTTCTGCCACCAGAAACAAGAAAGGACCGCACTCTGACAATTGTGAAAAAATTCACGCCGCTTGAGGACACCTCATCTCAAGATCTGCGCTTGTGGCAAACAGAAAGCCCTCCCACCCTTTGGTAATGCCAGTCCAAGCGCTACAAGACATAGCGCCATCAACTCAAACGCAGACAGGATCCCGGCCCTTAGAAGACGGATTGCCGACTGGTTCAGGCGATTTCAGACACGACAGGACTTACGAAATGATCCGCCTTCGACCTCCAGCCAGAACGTTCCAGGAGGGGTATGAAAAAGAATTTGAAAATTGCGCATTTCGGGCCTTTTTCCATCTTGCAGAGGAAGATCTTTGATACTATTGAAGCGCCATCGGCCCCTATAGCTCAGCTGGTAGAGCAACTGATTTGTAATCAGTAGGTCCGCGGTTCGAGTCCGTGTGGGGGCACCAATTTCCAATTCATTAAAGTCCAAAGACATCCGAAAAGCCCTGTGATACATGGGTTTTGGCGATGTTCTTTGTCCGGTGCCGTCCTAGGGCGTTTGGTGGAATGCCCCCAGATTGGGGGGCTTTTTGGGGGCTTCGTGACTTTGGTGAAATGGCGAGGCCCCCAGATGCCGCTCAGTGACGTTCAGATTCGAAATCTAAAACCCAAAGCCAAATCCTACAAAGTTTCCGACTTTGAGGGGCTTTTCATTCTTGTGACCCCCTCCGGATCTAAGCTCTGGAATGTGAAGTATCGACTGCACGGCAAGGAGAAAAAACTGTCTCTGGGTGCGTATCCAGCCATCTCTCTTGCACAGGCTCGAATGCTGAAAGAGGAAGCCCGCGCCAAAATTGCTCAAGGCACCGATCCGTCCGAAGCGAAGCAGGAGGCCAAGCGCGAAACCCAGGAAGCACAAAGCCATACGTTCGCCAAGATTGGGGATTCGTTTCTGGAGAAGCAACGCAAAGAGGGCAAAACCCAAGCCACTCTCGACAAAACGATTTATCATTTGAAACTCGCGAACGCGGATTTTGGACGAAAACCCATCACCGAAATCACCGCGCCAATGATCCTGATGTGTCTTCGCAAAGTCGAAGCTAAGGGCAACTATGAGACAGCTCACCGGTTGCGTGCTCGGATTTCAACAAAGCCGTTTTGCCTTTGATAGGGGATACTATCGCAGCCATCCCGACAGGCCGTCGGGCAGCTCCACACCCCGGACAGAAGAAATCATCCGGCCCAAGTGGACGCTTGGCAGCCTTGTACTTTCCCCGAAGATAGAAACGGATTGACTCGCCAGAAAGAAGGTACGGCTTGCGGGAACTCATGACTGGGAGGCCGTCTTTGATCCAACTGCGAATGGTCGCAGGTGTTTTGCCCAAAGCAGCCGCAGCTTCGTTTATGTCGTATGTGAGTGCTGCCTTGACCGCCATCGGGTTGGCGCGTTTACCCATTCTCCCGATCCTCAAAAAGAGCCCGAATGTGTTCGACTTTCCAAACTGTTGTGCGCGGCCCAAGCTTTTGCGGTTGCGGAAACCGCCCATCTTTGACGCCTTGCCACCACGTCGACTTTGAAACAGGAATTGGGCCCGCCGGAGCCAAAATTTGAGAAAGTCTCACGAACCCTGTAAGGGGGAAGTTGCTAGTATCAGACATTGTTCCATCTCGTTTGTTGAAGATGGATCAGGTCTAACTTGGTCGGGAGTGTAACTGGCGGAACTAGGTTTGGGCGAAACCGAATTAGGTTATTTTTCGACGTCTCGACCCAACAATTCCGCAGCTTCTTTGAGTTTCTGGCGAATGGTATCATCACTGACAGGGAGCCCAAGCCGCTCCAAAATACCTTCCAACTCCTTAGGAAATGGGCTTCTTGAAGCGGCGTGATCATACCCATAGCCATCCAAAGCCATCGCGATCAGCATCTTGTACAAAGTTTGACGTTCGCGACTGGCAACCTCCTTTGGACCGCTGTCTTGAAGTGTACCTTCAAAACGCTCCAACTCTTGCTTAGTGAACCCCAACTCTGACAAAGCTGGCCAATCTCCAGACGGGTAGTATCCGCGCACGTCATGCATGCTTAATCGGTCGTCTGGAAACATGCTCTTTATGGATACACTATCGAAAGACTCCATTACCTGGAAAACGTGTCCATCATCACTTTCGACAAAAAACCCATCTAAGGAAACCAGTTCCCCTCCGGTATTCGTCAAATGCGCTCTCAGATAGTCTTCCAATGCACCACATAGCTCTAGTAGCAAACGATGTGGGCCGTCCAAAATCGAAATACTCTTTCGACCTTCCAAAGGAAAAAAATCCTTGAACTCAACATTCACTGTCTTACCCTCCCCTCCCGAAGGCAGAATAGGTTTGTTCTCCTTGTCGAACGACAGTGGCAACGAACGAGTTTGATATACAACTTCTCGGGTAGAGACATGTCGCATAAACCAATGAAGGCAAATATGGCCGTCAAGCGCCAGCTCGAGAACCGTAGCTGAACTCACTTCTTCCTCAAGCGTTAGAGAAAGTCTCTCCGCAGCATCTTGAATAGAATACCACTGTTTAAGTTTATAGATCTTTTTCAAATCAATGCTCAGGTTGGTCTGAGACCATCCAACATCGTCGCCCACCAATCTGCAAGCCTTACACGTTCATCCCAATATTTCCCCCGATTGTATGCCTTGCGCACTTCATTGCGTTCGACATGTGCAAGCGCCGCTTCAATTGCATCAGGGTTCCACAGCCCGCTTTCATTCGCCAACGTGGAAAAACTAGCGCGAAACCCATGCGCGGTCATTTCGTCGCCGGAATACCCCATGCGGCGCAAGGCAGCGTTCAATGTGTTATCCGACATAGGCCGATGCCAAGAACGCAACGATGGAAAGAGATATTCAGCATCGCCTGAAATCTCCCGCAGCTCCGTCAAAAGTTCGGTGGCTTGGTTTGGCAACGGCACATTGTGATCGCGACGCATCTTCATTTTGGCCGCAGGGATAGACCAAACCTTAGCCTCGAAATCGACCTCCTGCCATGTTGAATGTCACTGAGAACTGACCCGGTAGAGGTCAGAATTGTCACTGAGAAATGACCCGTGTGTAACCGTGCTCCTGACGGGATGTGTTGGGGGTTATTGGAGTGATAGACATGGGATTTTTGAGCGTTATTCGACGGTGGGCACTGAGGGACAAGATGCCCATTCGCGAAATTTCACGGCGAACTGGGCTGTCTCGCAATACCATCAGAAAATACCTTCGTGAGGGGATTGTTGAGCCGCAGTTTCGAACACCTTCGCGGCCAACCAAGCTGGATCCTTACGTGGACAAGTTGTCGACCTGGCTGGTGACGGAGCAGCGCAAATCGCGCAAAGACAGGCGCACGGCCAAGCAGATGCATGCCGATCTGGTGAAGCTTGGCTTTGATGGGTCGTATGAGAGGGTCGCGGCCTTTGTGCGGGTGTGGAAGGTGGATCGGCAGCGTGCGCAGCAAACGACTGGGCGGGGGACATTCGTGCCGCTGGTGTTTCAACCTGGCGAGGCGTTCCAGTTCGATTGGAGCGAGGATTGGGCCATTATCGGCGGTGAACGGGTCAAGCTTCAGGTCGCCCATATCAAACTGTCACATAGCCGGGCGTTTCTGGTGCGGGCCTATTTGTTGCAGACACACGAGATGCTGTTTGACGCCCATTGGCATGCTTTCCGTGTCTTTGGCGGAATCCCAAGCCGCGGCATCTACGACAACATGAAGGCGGCAGTGGACAAGGTTGGTCGTGGCAAGCAGCGTGATGTGAATGCGCGCTTTCTGGCCATGACCAGCCACTACGTCTACGAGCCTGAGTTTTGCAATCCGGCCGCGGGCTGGGAGAAAGGCCAGGTTGAGAAGAACGTCCGCGATGCGCGCCATCGTCTGTGGCAGGTCGCTCCAGAATTCTCTGATCTTGAAGCGTTGAACAACTGGCTGGAAGAGCGCTGTAAGGTACTTTGGGCAGAGACGGCACATGGTAGCTTACCCGGTAGTATTGCCGACATCTGGGAGGCTGAGAAACCTGCGTTGATGCCATTGCCAACGGCCTTTGACGGCTTTGTTGAGCAAAGTAAGCGGGTGTCACCAACCTGCCTGATCACCTTTGATCGTACCCGATACAGCGTTCCGGCGAGCTTCGCGAACCGTCCGGTCAGTTTGCACATCTACCCCGAGCAGTTGGTCGTCGTGGCCGAAGGGGCCGTGATTTGCAGGCATGAACGCATCATTGAGAGGTCACACCGTCAGCCTGGCCGCGTCATCTATGACTGGCGGCATTATTTGGCTGTGCTCCAGCGTAAGCCGGGCGCGCTGCGCAACGGTGCCCCGTTCATGGAAATGCCCGATCCCTTCCGACAATTGCAGGATCTTATGATGAGAAAGCCGGGCGGTGACCGAGAAATGGTCGATATCCTGTCGTTGGTTCTGCACCATGATGAACAGGCCGTGCTCTGCGCTGTAGAAATGGCGCTGGAAGCGGGCGTGCCGACCAAGACTCATGTGCTGAACCTGCTTCACAGGCTGGTGGATGGCACTCCGACCGACCAACCCGATGTAACGCCACCTTCAGCCCTGGCCCTGGACAAGGAACCTGAGGCCAATGTCAGCCGCTACGACGGGCTGCGGCAAGGAGGTACGCGTCATGCGTCATGATCCTGCCGGTGCCGCCATCATCATCATGCTGCGCAGCCTGAAGATGCCGGGCATGGCGCAGGCCGTGGGCGATCTAATCGAACAGGGGGCACCTGCATTCGATGCAGCCGTCCCCATACTCTCGCAGTTGCTCAAGGCGGAAATGGCCGAACGAGAGGTGCGCTCCATCGCCTACCACATGAAGGCAGCGCGCTTTCCGGCCTACAAGGATCTGTCCGGCTTCAGCTTCTCCGACAGCGAGATCAACGAAGCTCTGGTCCAGCAACTGCATCGCTGTGAGTTCATGGAAGGGGCTGAGAATGTTGTTCTGATCGGAGGGCCAGGCACAGGGAAATCGCATGTTGCGACCGCCCTCGGCGTTCAGGCCATCGAGCATCACCGCAAACGCGTGCGCTTCTTCTCAACAGTCGAGTTGGTTAATGCGTTGGAACAGGAAAAGACCCTCGGCAAGGCCGGAAAAATCGCTGAGGCACTGGTGAAGACAGACCTCGTGATCCTTGATGAACTTGGATACCTGCCGTTCAGCACATCAGGCGGCGCGTTGCTGTTCCACCTTCTCAGCAGACTCTATGAGCGCACCAGCGTGGTCATCACCACCAACCTCAGCTTCAGCGAATGGGCAACGGTGTTCGGTGATGCCAAGATGACGACTGCTTTGCTCGACAGGCTTACCCACCGCTGCCACATTCTCGAGACTGGCAATGACAGCTATCGCTTCAAAGCCAGCTCCGAGATTGCGAAACAGAAACGGAAGGAAACACCAGCATTGACCACATCATGACGAACAAAGCATAACGACTGAGCGGGTCAAATCTCGGTGACAATACCGGGTCAGTTCTCAGTGACATTCAACACCACATCTGTATCTCGGTGCGCTGTGATCCATTTGTTCAGCGTCGACATCCCGACACCCAAATCATCAGCTACCTGCTTACGCGTTAGCCCACTGGTTAGCGCGATACGCACCGCATCATGGCGGAATTCGTCCGTCCGTTTCTGTCCCATAGTCAGCCTCCTTTGTTGCAGTAAATGCCATCAAAGGAGCGGCATCAAACCGCGACAGGTCCAAAGCAACGCTTCAACTATCTGAGTTTAGATGAGCCTTGCGAGGCTACGAATACCTAATGTGAAGCCACCCAACTCATCACGACACATCCCAAAATAGAGAGCCACCGCCCCTTTGAGGGCGGTGGTAAACTTTTAGTGGTCAAAATTGCAATCTGAGCTGGTCAAATTGCAAACTTTTGTTGGTTTTCACAAGACACGTCCACAGCTCATTCGTTCACCTTAGCCGCATTTAGAGTGGCCACAGCTTCCGCAGGTCATACAACCTTCGACCATGCGCAGGTCGAACTGACCGCAACTTGGGCAGGCTTTGCCTCGGTTGGTATCCGTATTGACGACTTGCGCTTGTGGGTCGGATTTAAGGCCCATCCCTTCCCCTTCGAGGAACCCGATGGCAACCAAATGTGTCTCGATCACGCCACCAATCGCCGCCAGGATAGAAGGGATATATTTACCCTGCACCCATGCGCCACCGCGTGGATCAAAGACCGCTTTCAACTCTTCCACGACAAAGGATACATCACCACCCCGCCGGAACACTGCTGAGATCATCCGAGTCAAAGCCAGCGTCCAAGCGTAGTGCTCCATGTTCTTTGAGTTTATGAACACTTCGAACGGACGGCGACGGCCACCAATGATGATATCGTTGATGGTCAGGTAAATCGCGTGCTCACTGTCGGGCCATTTCAGCTTGTAGGTATTGCCCTCAAGCGTCTGCGGACGATCCAGCGGCTCGGACATATAGATCACTTCGCCGCCATCAGCTTCGTGCGGCGCATCTGCGCTTTCGCCCGGTGCTTTTTCCGAACTTTCCGAAACAGTCAGAACAGACCCCGTCACATCGTTGGGGCGGTAGGTGGTGCAGCCTTTGCAACCCTGATCCCAAGCCTGCATGTAAACATCTTTGAATTCGTCGAAAGAGATGTCTTCGGGGCAGTTGATAGTCTTCGAGATCGAGCTGTCGATCCATTTCTGCGCCGCGGCCTGCATTTTGACATGCGCCGCCGGGGCCAAGGTTTGAGCGTTCACAAAGTAATCCGGCAGCTCTTTGTCGCCAAATTTATCGCGCCACATTTGAACAGCGTAATCAACAACTTCTTCTTCGGTGCGCGACCCGTCTTTTTGCAAGACTTTGCGGGTGTAAGCATAGGCAAACACAGGCTCGATGCCCGAACTGACGTTGCCCGCATAAAGCGAGATGGTGCCAGTCGGGGCAATAGAGGTCAGGAGCGCGTTCCGGATACCATGTTCCCGGATCGCGTCGCGCACATCTTCGTCCATGGCCAGCATGGTGCCACTGGCGAGATATTTTTCGGCATCGAACAGAGGGAACGCGCCTTTTTCCTTGGCCAGATCCACCGACGCCAGATAGGCGGCGCGGGCGATCGCGTGCAACCAATCCTCGGTTTGACGCGCCGCTTCGTCAGACCCATAGCGCAGGCCCAGCATCAACAACGCATCGGCCAGCCCTGTAACTCCCAGACCGATACGACGTTTGGCTTGAGCCTCGGCCGCCTGTTCAGGCAGCGGGAATTTGGATGCATCAACCACGTTGTCCATCATACGCACAGCCGTCGCGACGAGCTTTTGCATAGCTTCCTGGTTCAGCCCCGCATCCGCTTCGAACGGATTTGACACTAGGCGCGCCATGTTGATCGACCCCAACAGACAGGCCCCATAGGGCGGCAGAGGCTGTTCGCCACATGGGTTGGTGGCGGCGATGGTTTCAACATAGCTGAGGTTATTAGCCTTGTTGATACGGTCGATAAAGATCACGCCGGGTTCGGCATAATCATAGGTTGCCTGCATGATTTTGTTCCACAGATCCACCGCTTGGACCGTGTGATACACCTTGCCATCAAACACCAACTCCCAAGATCCGTCTGCTTTTACGGCATCCATGAAATCATCTGTGATCAGGACTGACATGTTGAACATGCGCAGGCGGGCAGAGTCAGATTTGGCGGTAATGAAATCGTGCACATCCGGGTGATCACAGCGCATGGTCGCCATCATCGCACCGCGGCGCGAGCCAGCGGACATGATGGTGCGGCACATGGCGTCCCAAACATCCATAAAAGACAACGGACCAGACGCGTCAGCAGCGACCCCCTGAACGTCCGCGCCACGCGGGCGGATGGTCGAGAAATCATAACCGATGCCCCCACCCTGCTGCATGGTCAGAGCGGCCTCTTTCAGCATGTCAAAGATGCCGCCCATGCTATCTGGGACAGTGCCCATGACAAAGCAGTTGAACAGGGTGACCTGACGTGCGGTCCCTGCCCCGGCCGTGATACGGCCAGCTGGCAGATATTTGAAATCTTCGAGCGCGCCAAAAAATTGCTCTTCCCAATGGGCCGGATCACTTTCGACACGGGCTAGATCGCGGGCGATCCGACGCCAGCTGTCTTCGACAGTGACATCAATTGGCGCACCGTCAGCTTGTTTGAAACGGTACTTCATGTCCCAAATCTGCTCGGCGATGGGGGCAGCAAAACGGCTCATAGATCGAATCCCTCGTGGCGTTAGAGTGGCAGAGTTACAATGATTTTCGCTCAGATCACAACACTACAATTAGTGGTGAATGTCTATTCTAACCCAACATACCACAAGACCTTGTCGTTCCCAACATCCACGTTAAACTGTATACCCTGACGTCTGAGGACGACTCTGGGGATGATCTGTGGATAAGTATGTAAATCTCATCAAGCTTTCTGTCGGCACGGAAAGCGTGGAAAGGTTAGAGGATTGGCACCGTAGCAAAGCGGCCCAAACCGATGACGGGTACCCGCGTCACGTCACCCGCATGTGGCCCAAGCGCGAGGCGGAAATTCTGTCTGGCGGATCAATATACTGGGTTATCAAAGGCGAAATCCAATGCCGCCAGAAAATCATACGCATGGATGAGGTAATCGGAGCCGACGGTATTCGGCGCTGTGCCATTGTTTTGGATCCAAACCTGCATCGTACACAATCGGCCTTGAAACGCCCATTTCAAGGTTGGCGTTATCTGAAACCAGAAGACTCCCCAGCGGACCTTGGCTCAGCGCCAAACCGTGGGGATATCTTGCCCGAAGAACTAAGCCGAGCCCTGGGAGAGATCGGCGTATTATAGCCGCGTATCAATAAGCGCGGGTTTCATGCGCGCGTGCACCCCAAAACAAGGACAGCTCTGCCAAGAACTTCGAGCCCTCTTCCGAACTGTGATACCCGCGCAGATCAAGTTCCGCGAACTCAGTGAATTGGGTTGTAACCCCAAGATCAAAGCTAGAAAGTTGCCCGGGAATTGTCGACCTCCCCAGATCGCTGCCCCATCCCCCAGAAAGAACCATCCCCCACGGCAGCCCTTCGTAACTGGCGCGCGCAGACACCCACTGATCATTTGTTCGGGTTTCGTAGTAATACTTGCCCTCTACAACCAGATTGGGATTAAGTTCGGTTGCCGCGCCCAGCACAATATCGCCAAACGTACTTGGGTCGTCTTTGTATAGGTAGTGAACGTATCCGAAATCGAACTCAACCGGACCCCAAACTGGTGTGATCCCGGCATACAAGTCTAACTCGACATCTTTTACCCCGGCGTACTGCACATTCGAGGCAAGTGCGCCGACATAAAACATACCATATGTGGCTTCGACCCATGGTTGGATCGCAGGGCGCCCCTGTGTTTGCGTCAGCCCGTTCACGACATAGTCGCTTTTTAAGTCTACCCCATAAGACACTAAAACTTCTTGCGCCGATCCAGTGGTTGGCAAGATCATCACACCAAGAATTGCTGCAGAAAAGATATTTTGGGTGTGATGAATAAGCTGGATAGGGGACGTCAACGACATAGAGGTTGGTTTCACAGGCAGATCTTTCTTGTAGCCGCAAAGCTGTTTCAACAGAGTGGTATGCCCCGCTAAACGAGCAGAGCAGCTACTGTTAAAACCTACAGGCGAGCAACATAGATAGATGGCAATGCACCATTTGTCGTCATTGTTGACAATAAACCACACTCTCCGGATGAAAGTCTTTCAAACTTTATCAATCCGCGCTGTCAAACATCCCCATCAAGGCCTTGAGTGTCGCTTTGTCAGCATCAGAATAGCGTGCAACACGACTACGCCACAGGGTGGCTTGAGACCGCAAAATCAGGCCATCCGACAGGATTTTCAAGTGATTAGCGCGCAGTGTTTCGCCTGTTGACGTGATATCGGCAATGCCTTCGGCTGTCTCGTTCTTGACGGTGCCTTCGGTTGCACCCTGACTGTCGACCAATGAAAAATCGGCGACGCCACTGTCAGACAGAAACTCCCGCACCAATCGGTGGTATTTTGTGGCGATCCGCATCCGATGGCCGTGGCGTACCCGAAACGCAGCCGAAGCCGCATCCAGATCATCCAGCGTATCCACATCGACCCAGCAAGCAGGCACAGCGATAATAAGATCCGCCTGCCCGAAACCCAGGCGCTCGACCTCTTCAACCTGTTGTTCCCAACGGGGCAGTTTTTCGTGCACCAGATCGGTTCCGGTCACGCCCAGATGGATGCGACCAGCGGCCAGTTCACGCGGAATTTCACCCGCAGACAGCAGCACCAACGAAACGCCATCGATGCCGTCAACCGCACCAGCATATTCCCGATCTGACCCGGTCCGGGACAGGGTCACGCCGCGCTTTTCGAACCAGCTAAAGGTCTTTTCCATCAGCCGCCCCTTAGAGGGCACACCCAATTTCAAGCTCATTGTGCCGTCTCCTTGAGTTGCAGCATCAGGCCGGGGCGTAGAACCCCGCCAACTGCGGGAATTTCGGCCCCGTTGCCCAATCGCCGGGTCAGCGCGTCATAGCGCCCACCGCTGGCGATCGATGGCAGGTCCGGGCGGGTTTCGGCGTGGAAGCCAAACACAAACCCATCGTAATATTCCATCGAGGTCCGGCCATAGGCGGCTTCGAAATCGAGCGTTTCCACATCAACACCGCGCGCGCTCAGGGCTTGAATGCGAGCCTCTAAACGATCCAACGCCGGGGTAATTTGCGGCAGATCCACCGCAACATCGCGCAGTTGTTCCAGCGCAAAGGGCATGGTTTCGCGAACCGTCAGCAAGGTTTCCAGACCCGCCATTTCATTATCTGAAATCGGCGCGGCCTCGGCGTCAGCCTTCAGCGCGGTAATCCGACCTTTGACTTCAGCCTGCCCCCGTTTGCCGATCATCGGCCCGGCGGTTTCCATCGGGTGTTCCGCAGCCAGCAGAGCCGCACGCGAGGCGGGCACTGGTGCGCGACCGCTGTAACGGTCCAATAATGCGCGGAACCGGCGCGGACGCCAGATGTGACGCATCAGAGCCGCCTTACGACGCTCTGTTGTTTTCAGCCCGCGCACAGCGGCCATCAAAATTCCGATGTCCCCGGTTGCAGCACGTAACTTCAAGCCACTAAGCGCTTCGGCGATCAGCGCGAACACCTCGGCGTCGGCTGCGGCGGGGTTGACGCGGTCAAACACCTCGTACCCGACCTGTAGGTATTCGTTGGGGCGATCCGGGTCGTGCTCCTGACGGCGAAACACTTCGCCGGAATACGTGTACCGCGCCGGTTCAGCCCCGTCTTCCATGTGTTTTTGTACGACTGGAACAGTAAAGTCCGGGCGCAGCATCTGTTCACCACGCAGAGCATCAGATGTGATGTAGGCGCGGGCGCGAATGTTTTCCCCGTAGAGATCCAGCAGGGTTTCCGCAGGTTGCAGGATGGGCGTTTCCACCAACATCGCACCCGCCTGTTCAAAATGGGCGCGCAGGCGTGCCGCCTGTTCGAGTGTTTCAGAGCGTGTGGGCATTTGTCCTATCCGTTCTGACTGGCGAGGATTTCGCGCACCTTGGCGACCAGATCGCCGCGTGGCACTTCGAATTGGCTGGGGCGTTCTTTCCATTCCTCCAGCGTGGCGCTTTCGGCGATTTTTGCCCCAAGGATCAAATCCTTGATCTGGATGACCCCATTGGCCTTTTCGTCGCCGCCTTCGATGATGGCGATGGGGCTATTACGCTTGTCCGCGTATTTCAACTGATTACCGAAATTCTTGGGATTGCCCAGATAGACCTCGGCCCGGATGCCTGCGTTGCGAAGCTCTGCCACCATCGCCTGATAATCGGCCATGCGGGCGCGATCCATCACGGTGACGACCACGGGTCCGGTTTCCACGGCTTGAATACGGCCCTTTTCGCGCAGGGCCGCCAACAGGCGATCCACGCCGATGGACACGCCCGTTGCAGGGACTTCCTGACCGGTAAAGCGCTTAACTAGGTCATCATAGCGTCCGCCCCCCGCGACAGAGCCGAACTGGCGTTTGCGACCCTTTTCGTCGAAGATTTCAAAGGTCAGTTCAGCCTCGTAGACTGGGCCGGTATAGTAGCCGAGACCGCGCACAACCGAGGGGTCGATTTCGATGCGGTCTGGGCCGTACCCACCAGCGGCCAGAAGATCACCGATCTGTTCCAGCTCGTTGATACCTTCGGCACCGATAGCAGAGCCACCAACAGCCGCGCGCAGATTGGCGAGCGTTCCGGCGGCATCAGCCGCTTTGGAGGTCAGGAAAGCAATCACAGGCTCGGCCTGATCTTCGCTAAGACCCACACCGTCGATATAGGCACCAGAGGCGTCCAGACGCCCCTTGGTCAGCAGTTCGCGCACGCCGGTTTCACCGACTTTGTCGAACTTGTCGATGGTGCGCAGAACGTTGTCGCGGGCGGCTTGGTCATCGCCAAGGCCCATAACTTCGAGCACGCCATTCATGACTTTACGGTTGTTGACGCGCACCAGATAGTCGCCGCGCGGAATTCCGACGGTTTCCAGCGTATCGCTGAGCATGGCGCAGATTTCGGCGTCTGCGGCCATCGACGCGGTGCCGACGGTGTCTGCATCGCACTGATAGAACTGGCGATAGCGCCCCGGACCCGGCTTTTCATTGCGCCAGACCGGACCCATCGCATAGCGGCGATACGGAGTCGGCAGATCATTGCGGTGTTGCGCATAGACGCGGGCCAAAGGCGCGGTCAGGTCATAGCGCAGCGCCATCCAGTCGCCGTTGTCTTTTTCGTCAAACTCTTGCCATGCGAACACACCCTCATTGGGGCGATCCACGTCGGGCAAGAACTTGCCCAAAGCTTCGACCGTTTCAACGGCACTGCTTTCAAGCGCGTCAAACCCATATCGATGGTAGACCCCAGCGATTTGCTGCAGCATCTCGGTGCGCTGCGTGACCTCGGAACCGAAATAGTCGCGGAACCCTTTTGGCGCGGCGGCCTTGGGGCGGGGCTGTTTCTTGGTCTTTGCCATGGGAGCATCCTCAGGGGGGCTTTACTGTCGGGCCGGGGTCTAGCCCATGCCCCGCTGCGGGGCAAGTCACTGCACCCCTGCCGCGCGGTTTCGCGCAAGCAAACGTTGGAAAAATTTCACCGATGCCCACAGGACAGGCAGGGATCAGATGCTTTCGAAATCTCCCGCGCGCCCTTTGCCTGCCGCAAAACGCGCCGCACCGGCCTGCCCTTCGGCGGCAAAGGTCGCCATCGACGCCCATTCGCGCCGCAATGCCTCGGCGAGATCTGCCGGAGCCAATCGGGACGACAGGTGATCGGCCAGCATGCAGGCTTGTGGAAAGCGGATCAAATCGGCGGCAAGATCACGCGCAACGGACAACGCCTGCCCCTTTGGGCAAGTGCGATTGGCAAATCCCATCGCCAGCGCCTCGGATGGATCAACAGAGCGCCCGGTCAGGATCAGGTCGCTGGCGCGCCCCTGCCCCAAAATACGCGGCAGCCGGATCGTGCCACCATCAATCAAGGGCACCCCCCAGCGCCGACAGAACACGCCGGTGACCGCGCCTTGGGCCATCACGCGCATGTCGCACCACGCTGCAAGCTCCATCCCGCCGGCCACTGCGGGACCTTCGATCGCGGCAATCACGGGTTTGGACAGCATCAGGCGCGATGGGCCCATCGGTCCCGGAATCGGTTGGGCCATCGGGTCGGTCCAATCCTGAGGAATCGCCAGCGCGGCCATCCAGTCATTGGCCGCGCCTGACCCCGCTGTTTTCAAATCAAACCCGGCGCAGAAATAGCCCCCTGCACCAGTTAGGATCGCCACACCCTGACTTGCGTCTCTTTCAAACTCCAGAAAGGCTGCGTACAACAGACGAGCGGTTTCGGGATCAACGGCATTGCGGGCCTCAGGGCGGTTGATCGTGATCGTCATGATCCCGTCCGTTCTGTCGATGGTGATAGTCATGGCTCTCTCCCTTTGCAGACAGCTTCGAAGCAGAGAGCAGGGTCTGGCAAGTGTGACGTTGCGCCTGTATGACAGGGCCAAAGCCCAAGGAGCCCGCCATGCAACATCTCGAGGAACAGATCGCCCACTTGACCAAGACGGTGGATGAGATGAGTGCCGTCATGGCGCGTCAGGAGCGTGAACTTGCCGTTCTGACGCGACGGGTTCAGATGCTGATGGAACGCGAAGCCCATCGCGAACAGGATGGCGGCGGTGGCGCGGTGTTTGGAAACGAACGCCCGCCGCATTACTGAGAAGGCCAGCGGTATGATGCCCGTCCTCTATTCCTTTCGGCGGTGTCCCTATGCAATGCGGGCGCGATTGGCATTGGCGTCCGCTGGGGTTGAGGTTGCATTGCGCGAGATTGTTTTGCGCGACAAGCCAGCGGCGTTTCTTGAGACCTCGCCCAGTGGAACGGTGCCCTGCCTGAAGGTGGGGGATGTTGTGATTGACGAAAGCCTGGACGTGATGATCTGGGCGCTTGGGCAACAAGACCCTGAGGGCTGGCGCGACATGCCAGACGCCGGGTGGGCGTGGATTGAGCGTGCGGATGGGCCGTTCAAACATGCGCTGGATCGTACCAAATACGCGACGCGCTATCCCGATCAGGACACCGACACGCATCGCGCGGCGGCTGCTGCATTTTTAACAGATCTGAATGCACAAATCGGGGATTGGATTTTTGACCGCCCGACATTGGCAGATTATGCGATCCTGCCGTTTGTGCGGCAGTTCGCCTTTATCGACAAAACCTGGTTTGACGCGCAGCCCTGGCCCGATTTGCAGCGCTGGTTGGAGCTGTTTCTGATATCAGACCGGTTTCAAGCGATCATGACGAAGTATCCGGCATGGGAGCCGGATACAGCTGTTGTGACATTTCCCTGACTTACAGTTCTTCGACCGTCATCACCCCGTCGAGCGATTTAATTGCACTTTTGATCTGAGGACTGATTGGGAAATCCTGCCCCAGATCCATTTCGACCTCACCGGGGAGACCCGCAGCCAACAGGCAGACCGTGATGGGGCCTTTGTTGCCGCCTTTGGTGGTTTGCATCGCATTTTCCAGAACCGAGGCGACAGTGGGTACTGTTTCGGGAACTTCGAGATACACCTTAAGGCCACTGGATCCGCCCGCCTGCGCAATGGCCGCATCAATGGGGCCAACGGAGCGGCCGAGCAGTTTGAGCTGGTCGCTTTCCATTGTCGCCTCGGCCGTGATCACAACATGGGCACCGGTTTCAAGAAATTCGCGGCATTTTTCCAACGTGTCCGAGAACAGGGTGATTTCATAGGCGCCGGTGGGGTCGCTGAGCTGTGCAAAGGCAAAGCGGTTGCCGCGCGCGGATTTGCGTTCCTGTCGTCCGGCGACAACACCCGCCATTTTGGCCAACATCGGGCCCCGCTCGGCCTTGGCGAGCACCTCGTCCAAGGTCAGTACGTCCTTGCGTTTGAGCGAGGGCATGTAGTCGTCCAAAGGGTGACCGGACAGGTAAAACCCGATGGCCTTGAACTCTTCGCTCAGACGTTCGGCGGGCAGCCAGTCCGGTGATTGGGACATGCGGGGTTCGGGCAAGTCATCGCCTGCCTCGCCAAACAGCGACACCTGATTGGAGTTCTTTTGTTCAAAGATCGCGGCGGAGTAATTCACCAGCGCATCAAGGCTTTCGAACACACGGCGGCGGTTGCCATCGAGTTGATCAAAGGCCCCAGCGCGGGCTAACATTTCGAGCGGACGTTTCCCGACCCGTTTCAACTCGACCCGGCGTGCCACGTCGTACAGAGTTGCAAACGGCGTTTCAGCCCGACCCGCGACGATCAGGTTCATCGCCTCGACACCGACGTTCTTGAGCGCGCCCAGCGCATAGACCAATTCGCCCTTCACGACATTAAAGGTCGCGAGGGATCGGTTCACACAGGGTGGAATATACGGCAACCCGAGGCCCTTTTTCACCTCTTGGAAATAAACTGCCAATTTATCCGTTAGATGGATATCGCAGTTCATCACGCCGGCCATGAATTCAACCGGGTGATTGGCCTTGAGCCAACCGGTTTGATAGCTGACCACCGCATAGGCAGCCGCGTGGGATTTGTTGAACCCGTAGTTGGCGAATTTTTCCAGAAGGTCGAAAACTTCGGATGCTTTTTTGGCCGGAACGCCGTTTTCAGCCGCACCTTTTTCGAATTTGGGGCGTTCGGCGTCCATCGCCTCTTTGATCTTTTTACCCATCGCACGGCGCAACAGATCAGCACCGCCCAGCGAATAGCCCGCCATGACCTGCGCAATCTGCATCACCTGTTCCTGATAAACGATGATGCCTTGGGTTTCCTCAAGGATGTGATCGATCAGTGGGTGAACGGATTCGATTTCTTTGAGGCCATTCTTGACCTCACAATAGGTCGGAATGTTCTCCATCGGGCCGGGGCGATAGAGCGCCACAAGGGCAACGATGTCTTCGATACATGTGGGTTTCATGCGCTTGAGCGCATCCATCATGCCCGAGGATTCCACCTGAAACACAGCGACGGTTTTAGCGGCAGAATAGAGTTTATAGGTGGCCTCGTCATCCAGTGGGATAGCATTGATTTCGTTTATGGCCCCTTCGGGCGGCTCATACAGCTCGGTCCCGTCAGCCGCGACATGCAGATCGCGCCCGGATTGGCGGATCAGATCAACAGCGTTTTGAATCACGGTCAGGGTCTTGAGGCCCAGAAAGTCGAATTTGACCAGCCCGGCCTGTTCCACCCATTTCATGTTGAACTGGGTTGCAGGCATATCGGATCGTGGATCCTGATAGAGCGGCACCAAATGATCCAAGGGGCGGTCCCCGATCACCACGCCCGCCGCGTGGGTTGAGGCGTTCCGCAGCAACCCTTCGACCTGCTGGCCATAGGTCAACAGGCGAGCAACAACTTCTTCGTTCTTGGCCTCTTCGCGCAGGCGTGGCTCGTCTTGCAGCGCTTTTTCGATCGAGACCGGTTTGACCCCTTCGACCGGGATCATCTTAGACAGGCGGTCCACTTGGCCATATGGCATTTGCAGAACACGCCCGATGTCGCGCACGGCCGCTTTGGACAGGAGCGCACCAAAGGTGATGATCTGCCCCACCTTGTCGCGGCCGTATTTCTCTTGCACGTAGCGGATCACCTCTTCGCGGCGGTCCATGCAAAAGTCGATGTCAAAGTCGGGCATCGAAACCCGTTCAGGGTTCAAGAAGCGTTCGAACAGCAAGGAATAGCGAAGTGGGTCAAGGTCGGTCACGGTCAGCGCATAGGCCACCAGAGACCCCGCACCAGAGCCCCGGCCCGGTCCGACGGGAATGCCCTGATCCTTGCCCCATTGAATAAAGTCCGCAACGATCAGGAAATAGCCGGGGAATCCCATGCCTTCGATAATATCGAGCTCGAAATCCAACCGGTCTTGGTACGCTTCGACGGACACAGCATGTGGAATCACGGCCAGACGGCGCTGCAAACCCTCGTTAGCCTGACGGCGCAATTCTGCGACTTCGTCATCGGCAAACTTCGGCAGGATCGGATCGCGGCGGTAGGTCATGAAGGCGCAGCGCTGCGCGATTTCGACCGTGTTATCAATTGCCTCGGGAAGATCCGCAAACAGGGTCGCCATCTCTTGCGGTGTTTTGAGGTAATGTTGCGCCGTCAGACGGCGACGGCCCTCTTGCTGATCCACATAGGCCCCTTCGGAAATACAGATTAGCGCATCATGTGCTTCGTACATGTCCGAGGTGGGGAAATAGACATCATTGGTCGCGACCAAGGGCAGGTTCTTGGCATAGGCCATTTCAACGTGGCCACGTTCCGTCAGGCGCTCCGCCTCGGGTTGGCCGCCCTCGCCCGGATGGCGCTGAAGTTCGATATAGAGCCGGTCGGGGAAAATGGAGGCAAGCCGATCCACCATCGCCTCGGCTGCGGGGCGCTGGCCTGCTTGCAACAGCATTCCAATCGGCCCATTCGGGCCACCCGAAAGACAAATCAAACCCGCGGACAGCGCATCAAGTTCATCCAGTGTCACTTGTGGCAATTGCCCCCCCTTGTCCACATAGAGACAAGAGTTCAGCTTCATCAGGTTTTCGTATCCTAATTCACTTTGAGCGAGCAGCACCAAGGGGGCAGGCTCTTTCGGTTTTTCACCCGGCTGTGCCTTGGCGTAGGTCAGGTCCACCTGACAGCCGACAATCGGCTGAACACCTGCATCACTCGCCCCAACAGAAAATTCCAGTGCGGCGAACATATTGTTGGTGTCCGTCACAGCAACAGCCGGCATGCCCATTTTTTCGCACAGGCCCGGCAGTTTTTTCAGCCGGATAGCGCCCTCGAGAAGGGAATATTCAGTGTGGAGGCGGAGATGTATGAATCGGGGTGTGCTGCTCATTTGTGCAAGCTATAGCAGCGTGGCAGAAGCGGAAAGAGACAAGCGACGCGGAATGGCGAATGATCGCTGCAAGCAAAAAACCTGCCTCGTTTTTGTCGGTTCACAGCGGGCAAGTATCGATTCCTCGATTGCCATCGCGCATCTGATAATCGCGCGACACTTTCTTGAAAATCCAGAAGGTGTTTCTAAGGGTTATTTTGAGACCCAAGTGCAAGTTGTTGAATACAAGCATCTCTTTTGAACAATTACTGTGCACAATGGTGCACCAAAACTGAAAATACTGCAGCGCAGAAAGAGTTTTTCTTGCCAGATCCCCTAGGCCCTTTCTAACCTAAGTCTCAGCACACTTGCCCGCCACTCTTTCTACGTCGCATCGAAGGAGGGCATCCAAGGGCACAACGGGTAACGCGACGGGTTTCATTTATGAATATTACGTTTCTTCTGAACGGAGAGACTGTAGAGCTGGCAGGGGTTTCCCCCACCGCGACGCTGCTGGATTGGTTGCGCGAAGAGCAGCTTTTGACCGGAACCAAGGAAGGGTGCAACGAAGGCGATTGTGGTGCCTGTACCGTCATGGTGTCGGACCCGTCCGGTGCCAAAGCGTTGAACGCCTGCATCCTGTTTCTGCCGCAGTTACACGGCAAAGCTGTGCGCACCGTCGAAGGTGTTGCAGAGGTGGATGGGGCTTTGCATCCGGTCCAAGATGCGATGGTCACGCATCACGGGTCGCAATGTGGGTTCTGCACACCGGGTTTTGTAATGTCGATGGTCACGGCGCACGCCAATGGCGCGACCGATCATGACACGCAGTTGGCAGGGAATCTGTGTCGCTGCACCGGATATGCGCCGATCATTCGCGCGGCCGAGGCCACCGAAGGGGCGCCCGTGCCCCAGTGGGTGCATTCGGATCGTGCCTTTCGCATGCCTGACGCGGCTTCGGCCACAGCCAAGGATCAGGATCGTGCATTTCTGCCAACATCAGCTGATGAGTTGGCGACGCTTTATGCCGACCACCCCGAGGCGACTCTGGTTGCTGGGGCGACAGACGTTGGTCTGTGGATCACCAAGCAGTTGCGCGATCTGAACCACGTAATTTTTCTGGGCGCATGCGAGGATCTGAAACAGATCGACATCACCGAGGATACGGTGCGCTTAGGCGCGATGGTGGATATGAACGCCATGGGGGCCGCGATTGATCCGCTGCATCCCTCTTATGGGGAAATGATCCGTCGTTATGCATCGGTGCAAGTGCGCGGTGCGGCGACAGTTGGGGGCAATATCGCCAATGGGTCGCCCATCGGGGACAACCCGCCCGCGTTGATCGCATTGGGGGCGACGTTGCATTTGCGTCAGGGCGATGCCCGGCGCGATGTCACGTTAGAGGACTACTTTGTTGATTATGGCAAACAAGATCGGCTGCCGGGTGAGTTTGTCGAGGCGGTGAGTTTCCCGCGTCAGGCCGATACGCTGAAGTGTTACAAGCTGAGCAAACGGTTTGATCAAGATATTTCCGCCGTGTGTGGGTGTTTCAATATCACGGTCGACGGCGGTGTTGTTTCGGCTGCGCGGATTGCATTTGGCGGAATGGCCGGGACGCCCAAGCGGGCAACCGTTGTTGAAGCGGCTTTGGTCGGTCGCCCCTGGGCAGCCGCGACTGTGCGCGCGGCACAGGCCGAGTTTGCCAAGGATTACGCCCCGATGGACGATATGCGCGCCTCGGCCGCGTATCGACTGGATTGTGCGGCCGCGATGTTGGCGCGGTACTTTGCCGAAAGCCAAGGCCAAGCGGTCAATGTGTTGGAGGTGTCGGCATGAGTGTTTTGTCGAAGACGAACCAAGGCCCTGTCTCGAAACCCCTCCCCCATGATGCCGCCCGCCTGCATGTCACCGGAACAGCGCGCTATGTGGATGACACCCCAACTCCGCGCGATACGCTGCATCTGGCTTTTGGGTTGAGCTCGATTGCCAAGGGCAACATCACCGCGATGGATCTGGAGGCAGTGCGGGCGCTGCCCGGTGTGGTGGCGGTTCTGACGGCTGAGGATCTGCCGTTTACCAATGATGTCTCGCCTTCGATCCACGATGAGCCGCTGTTGTCGGATGGCACGGTGAACTATGTGGGTCAGCCGGTGTTTCTGGTCGTGGCCAAAAGCCATCTGATCGCGCGCAAAGGCGCGACACTGGGCAACGTCACCTATGATGAACAGACACCCATCCTGAGCATGGACGAGGCGCTGGCGGCGGACAGTCGGTTCGAAGACGGCCCACGCATCTATGAAAAGGGTGATGCCGAGGCCGCCATTGCAGGCGCCCCGCGCGTGGTCGAGGGGCTGTTTGAAATCGGCGGTCAGGAGCATTTTTACCTCGAAGGTCAGGCCGCAATGGCGTTGCCGAACGAGGGCGGCGATATGCTGGTGCATTCGTCCACCCAGCACCCGACCGAAATTCAGCACAAAGTGGCCGAAGCCATCGGAATGCCGATGCACGCGGTCCGGGTTGAAACCCGGCGCATGGGTGGTGGTTTTGGCGGTAAAGAAAGTCAGGGCAACGCCTTGGCCGTGGCCTGCGCCGTGGCCGCGCGGTTGACCGGACGGGCCTGTAAAATGCGCTATGACCGGGATGACGATATGATCGTCACCGGCAAACGGCACGAGTTTCGGATCGGCTATCGTGTTGGGTTTGATGATACGGGCCGCATTCAGGGCGTTTCGTTCCTGCACCACACCCGCTGTGGCTGGGCGCAGGATTTGTCGCTACCGGTTGCGGATCGCGCCATGCTGCATTCGGACAACGCCTATTTGCTGCCGAACTGCCGGATCGAAAGCCACCGGCTGAAGACCAACACCCAAAGCGCCACCGCCTATCGTGGGTTTGGCGGGCCGCAGGGGATGATCGGCGTTGAACGCGTGTTGGATCACATCGCGCATGATCTGGGGCTGGACCCTGTCGAGGTGCGGATGCGCAATTATTACGCCGCGCCAGAAGACATCGCTAAAGGCGCAGACAATTCCACACCCTATGGCATGCAAGTCGAGGATTTTGAGCTGCATGGGATGACCAAAGCGCTGTTGGAAACGTCAGACTATGCGGCGCGTAAGGCTGCAATTGATGTCTGGAATGCCGAAAATGAAGTGATCAAAAAGGGCATCGCCTTTGCGCCGGTCAAATTCGGGATTTCCTTTACGCTGACCCACCTCAATCAGGCGGGGGCGTTGGTGCATGTGTATCAGGATGGCTCGGTTCACCTGAACCACGGCGGCACCGAAATGGGCCAGGGTTTGTTTCAGAAGGTAGCGCAGGTTGCAGCGTCGCGGTTTGGTATCGGGTTGGGCGCGATCAAGATCACCGCGACCGATACGGCCAAGGTGCCTAACACGTCGGCGACTGCGGCTTCTTCCGGGTCGGATCTGAACGGGATGGCGGTCAAAGCCGCTTGTGACACCATTCGCGACCGGATGGCCGCGTTTTTGGCTGAGCGGCATCAGGCAGATGTAACCTCGGTCCGATTTGGAGATGGGCATGTTGAGGTCGGCGAGGCACGCTATACTTTCGCCGAGGCGGCGGCACTGGTTTATCAGGGGCGGGTCAGCCTGTCGGCGACCGGGTTCTATAAAACGCCCAAAATCGAATGGGACCGGATCAAGGGCCAAGGACGACCCTTTTTCTATTTCGCTTATGGCGCGTCGATCACCGAAGTGGCGATCGACACGTTGACCGGGGAAAACCGTATTTTGCGGGCGGATATCCTGCATGATGCTGGGGAATCTTTGAACCCCGCGTTGGATGTGGGTCAGGTCGAAGGCGGCTATGTGCAAGGCGCAGGCTGGCTGACGACAGAAGAGTTGGTCTGGGACGACAAAGGACGGCTGCGCACCCATGCGCCATCGACCTACAAAATCCCGGCCTGTTCAGACCGCCCGGATGTGTTCAACGTTGCCCTTTGGGGTGGGTCCAATCGGGAAGAGACGATTTATCGCTCGAAAGCCGTTGGCGAACCACCCTTTATGTTAGGGATTTCGGCCTATCTTGCGCTCAACAATGCGGTTGGGGCCTGTGGCAATACCTATCCGGCGCTCAACGCGCCAGCAACCGCCGAAGAAGTTTGGCGCGGTGTCCGTCGGGTGCACGCAGGGGGTGACAATGGGATTTGATCTGGAGGTCTTGAGACAGGCAGTCAAAACCCATGGGCGTGTGACGCGCGTGGTCATTGCAAGCTTGCGCGGGTCATCCCCGCGTGAAGTGGGAGCGGCGATGTTGGTCTGGGCGGATGGCCAATCCGGCACCATTGGCGGCGGCACGTTGGAATTTCAGGCAGCAGATAGCGCACGGCGCCAAGACGCTGCACGGATTTTGAGCCACCATGCGTTGGGTCCGGATCTGGGCCAATGTTGTGGCGGGGCCGTTTCGTTGCTCAGCGAAACCTATGATGCGGCGGCGGTTGCGGCACTGGACAGTGAAATTGTAGCGCGCGCCGTTGCCGGAACCGTGGCAGATGCCGACCAGCCAATTTCAGTGACACGTTTGTTGGCGCAGGCGCGTGGACAAGGTGTTTTACCTGAACCGCAGTTTCTGGATGGGTGGATGATCGAGCCTGTGCATCGCCCGGCGCGACAAATCTGGATCTGGGGTGCGGGTCATGTGGGTCGTGCGATGGTCGATGTTCTGGCCCCCCTGCCCGATTTGGCAATCACTTGGATTGATACCGGCCCAGAGCGGTTTCCGGTGGATGTGCCGACCGGTGTCACCGTTGTACCAGCCGCCAAACCTGCGGAATTGGTGCGTCATGCCCCCCCCGAGGCCGAGCATCTGGTGCTGACATATTCACACACTTTGGATTTAGAACTGTGCAACCGATTGCTTTCGCACAGTTTCGCCTTTGCGGGATTGATTGGCTCAGCTACCAAGTGGGCGCGATTCCGGTCGCGGTTGGCGGCGTTGGGCCATAGCCCGGCGTTGATCAGCCGCATCACCTGCCCAATTGGTCGTCCTGATCTGGGCAAACATCCGCAGATGATCGCCGTGGGCGTGGCAGCCGAATTGCTACAGCCTGCGCAACACGAGACACGACAGAAGGATATGCGCGCGTGACAGCCCCTCTTTTGAGCCTGCAAGGGCTGACCAAAGCCTATCCCGGTGTGATCGCCAACAACAACGTGTCCTTTGATATTGGTGAGGGCGAAGTACATGCCTTGCTGGGGGAAAACGGCGCGGGCAAATCCACTTTGGTGAAAATGATCTATGGGTTGGTCAAGCCCGACAGCGGCACTATGCTTCTGCGCGGCCAACCCTTTGCCCCGGCAGAACCCCGAGCGGCCCGCGCAGATGGGATCGCAATGGTGTTCCAGCATTTCTCGCTGTTTGACGCGCTGAACGTCGCCGAAAACATCGCATTGGGCATGGAAAACCCGCCCGCAATGAATGATCTGGCCGCGCGTATTCGCGAAGTGTCAGAGAATTACGGCCTGCCACTGGATCCGTTTCGCACGGTTGGGGATCTGTCTGCAGGGGAACGTCAGCGGGTCGAGATCATTCGCTGTCTGTTGCAAGATCCCAAACTGTTGATCATGGATGAGCCCACATCGGTTCTGACCCCACAAGAGGTCGAGATCCTGTTTGAAACGTTGCAAAAGTTGCGGTCCGAGGGGACCTCGATCCTGTATATTTCGCATAAGCTCGAGGAAATTCGGACCCTGTGTGACCACGCGACCATTCTGCGGTTGGGCGAAAATGTGGGGGAATGTACTCCGGCTGAGACGTCGGCGCGAGAGATGGCTGAATTGATGGTTGGTTCGACGTTGCAGACGCCGGAACGCTCCGGTCGGGAATTCGGCGCGGTGGCGTTGGATATTTCGGGCCTGTCGGTGCCGTCGCCATCAGAATTCGGCACGGCGTTGAAAAACCTGCATCTGGTGGTCCGCAAGGGCGAGGTGCTGGGTGTTGGCGGCGTTGCCGGGAATGGGCAGGATGAGTTGTTGGGCGTGTTGTCTGGCGAAATTCTGACAGCAGCCGATGCGGTTAAGAAGGATGGCCAACCTGTTGGGCGTATGGGGCCAACGGCACGGCGCAAGTTGGGGCTGTTAACCGCCCCTGAGGAACGGTTGGGCCATGCGGCAGCGCCGGATATGAGTCTGACGGAAAATGCCCTGCTCACCGGATCGGTGCGTGAAGGGTTGGAAAGCAACGGGTTCCTCAAATGGGGACTGACGCAGAGCTTTGCCGAGCGGATCATCGAAGCCTTTGATGTGCGCACGCCCGGACCAGACAATGCGGCGCGGTCGCTTTCGGGGGGAAACTTGCAAAAGTTCGTGATTGGTCGCGAAGTGTTGCAAGATCCGGATGTGCTGGTGGTAAATCAACCCACATGGGGTGTCGATGCGGCTGCGGCAGCGTCCATCCGTCAATCTATCTTGGATCTGGCAGCCAAAGGCACGGCGATTGTCTGCATCAGTCAGGATCTGGATGAGTTGATGGAGATTTCCGACAGCTTCGCCGCCTTGAACGAAGGCCGCCTGAGCGCGCCCCGCGAAACCACCGGTCTGACGGTCGAAGAGATCGGTCTGATGATGGGCGGCGCACATGGAATGGAGGTGGCACATGTTTAAGACCGCCCCTCTGACATCACACCAAAAAGAACACGCAAGCGGGAGAGCCAGCGCATGATCGTTCTGGAGAAACGGCCACAGCCGTCACAAGCATGGTCGATGGCAACGCCCGCCGTTGCGGTCCTCGCAACCATGGTTTTCGGCGGGATGCTGTTCGCAGCCCTCGGCAAAAACCCGATTGAAGCCATTCAAACCATTTTCTGGGAACCGTTGTTTGGCGAGCACGCCTCGTATTACCGGCCCCAATTGCTGATCAAAGGCGCGCCTTTGGTGTTGATCGCGATCGGCCTGTCGCTGGGGTTCAAAGCCGGGATCTGGAACATCGGGGCCGAGGGTCAGTATATCATGGGTGCCATTGTCGGCGCGGGGGTGGGCCTTGCGTTCTATCCGCTAGAGGCGTGGTACATCTTTCCCCTGATGATCATGGGCGGGGCACTGGGCGGGTGGTTTTGGGCGATGATCCCGGCCCTGCTAAAAGTGAAATTCGGCACCAACGAGATCTTGGTTTCGCTCATGCTGGTCTATGTGGCCGAGCAATTGCTGGCGTCCATGTCTTTGGGGTTGCTGAAAAACCCGCAGGGGTATGGGTTCCCCGGATCGCGTAACCTGCAATCCTATGACAGCGCGCATAATGCCGAGCTGCTTGCCGGAACAGGAATGCACTGGGGCGTTGTCGCGGCGCTGATCGCGGTGATTTTTGCCTATGTTCTGCTCAACCGTCACATGTTGGGCTTTCACATCCGCCTCACGGGCGAGGCCCCGCGCGCGGCCAAGTTTGCCGGGGTCAATCCATCCCGCCTGATCCTGTTCTGTCTGGGCGCATCGGGGATGTTGGCCGGGTTGGCCGGGTTGTTCGAGGTGGCTGGACCAGCGGGTCAGATCACCATTGATTTCAATGTCGGCTATGGCTTTACCGCGATCATCGTTGCCTTTTTGGGGCGGTTGCATCCGGTGGGGATTTTGCTGGCCGGGGGCGTGATGGCCTTGACCTATATTGGTGGCGATATCGCACAGTCGAAACTGGGGCTGCCCGCCTCGGCCATTCAAGTGTTTCAGGGGATGTTGTTGTTCTTCCTGCTCGCGCTTGATCTGTTGACCAACTACCGCATCCGTGCGGCCCGGAAGGAGGTCGCGTAATGGACCTGTCTGCAATTAACCCCGTATTGCTGATCGCCTCGCTTATGGTGGCAGCTACTCCGATCCTGTTGGCCGCCATTGGTGAATTGGTGGTGGAAAAAGCCGGCGTACTGAATCTGGGTGTCGAAGGCATGATGATCGTCGGTGCGATTAGCGGCTTTGCGATTTCTGTCGAAACCGGATCACCTTGGCTGGGCTTTCTCGCCGCAGCCATTGGTGGAGCGCTTTTGTCCCTGCTGTTCGTGCTGCTGACACAGGTCGCACTAGCCAATCAGGTGGCCTCTGGTCTGGCGTTGACGTTGTTCGGGCTTGGGTTCAGTTCGCTGATGGGGCAAAGCTATGTTGGCGTCAAACCACCCCAAATGGACAAACTGGACATTCCGGTTCTGACCGATCTTCCGGTCGTTGGCCCGATCCTGTTTGGACATGATCCCGTGCTCTATCTGGGCATTGCGCTGACAGCCGCGGTCTGGGCGATGCTAAAATACACCCGCATGGGACTGGTTTTACGCGCCGTGGGTGAAAACCACGATGCCGCCCACGCGCTTGGGTACAAAGTTGTCCGCATCCGCATCATGGCCATCATGTTTGGTGGGGCCTGTGCCGGTTTGGGCGGGGCTTACATCAGCTTGATCCGCGTGCCTCAATGGACCGAGGGCATGACCGCTGGTGTGGGCTGGATCGCGTTGGCGCTGGTGGTTTTTGCCAGCTGGAAACCATGGCGCGCATTGTTGGGTGCCTATCTTTTCGGCGGTGTTACGGTTGTGCAGCTTAATCTACAGGCCGCAGGCGTTGCCATTCCGGTCGAGTATCTGGCAATGTCGCCCTATCTGATCACGATCCTTGTGTTGGTGATCCTTTCGGCCGACAAAAGCCGCGCGCCTGCGTCACTGGGCCGAATTTTCCACGCCACCCACTAAGGGTAGCACATTCAACCAAGCCCCTCGTTCAAGGGGGGCATACGAATCCAACCTGGGGAGTAACCTAATGAAATTAACTTCACTTCTTGCGACAGCTGCACTGGGCCTTGGCCTTGCAACTGCGGCAGTTGCCGAAGACAAAACCAAAGTGGGCTTTGTCTATGTTGGCCCCGTCGGCGACGGCGGCTGGACCTATGAGCACAACAAAGGCCGCTTGGCTGTAGAAAAGGAATTCGGCGATAAAGTCGAAACCGTGTTTGTTGAAAACGTGGCCGAGGGTCCCGATTCCGAGCGCGTGATGACTCAGATGGCGCTGGACGGTGCGGATCTGATTTTCACCACCTCGTTTGGCTACATGGATCCGACCATCAACGTCGCCAAGAAATTCCCCGACGTGAAATTCGAACACGCGACCGGCTACAAGCAGGCAGACAACGTGTCGGTTTATTCCGCACGTTTCTATGAGGGTCGCGCCGTTCAGGGCACCATCGCGGGTCGCATGACCAAGTCCAACATCGTGGGTTACATCGGCTCGTTCCCGATCCCCGAAGTTGTGCGTGGCATCAACTCGGCCTACATCCACGCCAAGAAGGTCAACCCTGACGTTCAGTTCAAAATCATCTGGGCGTTCACATGGTTCGACCCGGCAAAAGAAGCTGATGCAGCCAAGGTTCTGATTGAACAGGGCGCGGACGTAATCCTGCAGCACACCGATTCAACCGCCCCACAGGCCGCAGCACAGGCTGCAGGCAACGTGATCACCTTTGGTCAGGCCTCTGACATGAGCGAATATGGCCCCATGCCACGCGTTAGCTCGATCATTGATGACTGGGCGCCTTACTACATCGCGCGGACTGCTGCGGTCATGGATGGCAGCTGGACCTCGACCAGCACATGGGACGGTATCGGCGCTGGCATGGTCGGCATCGGTGAAATCTCGGACGCGGTTCCTGCCGACGTCAAAGAAGAAGCGCTGGCGCTGAAAGCCGCACTGGCCGACGGCAGCTATCACGCGTTCACAGGCCCCATCACCAAGCAGGACGGCAGCGCCTGGTTGGGTGAAGGTGAAACCGCAGATGACGGGACACTGGCTGGCATGAACTTCTATGTTGAAGGCATCGAAGGCGACATCCCACAGTAAGCGGATCGCTTAGAAAAACAACGAAGGCCTCGCAGCGATGCGGGGCCTTTTTTGTTGGGTGACCCGGTTCGCCGATGCAGGGTGGCACAGGCCGCTGCTTCGGGGGATGGGCACACAGAATAGGGCGGCCCTGCGTGTGCAGAACCGCCCCATTTCTATCGATCGTGGTTTTGGGGTCAGTGCCCGGTAAAGACCAATGTTTGGACCGGCAGCAGCAACATTTGAATACGCAGCAGGAAAGCATGAACCAACCCAACCGTGTCGACCATATGCAGGAACAACCAGCGTCCGGTGCTCAACTCGGGATCGTCCAGCAAATCGTGGTTGTTGGTATAGACATTGGCTACACAGGTAGACCCCGCCGGAATGCCATCCGCTCCGTTTTCGTAGAGTGGCTCAAGAAAGACCGTCAATGTACCCGGACGCCCGTTGTCCTGGGGATCAACCAGCATATCTGTGGGCCGCATTTGGCCTGAAGGAATGACATCCTGAACGCCGACGACCACCATCGGAACAATCGTGAACAATTTCGACAGACAGCCCATTTCAGCATACATGCCGGGCTTGATAACCCCCGCTGACAGCTGACCAAACCCGGCAGCATACCGGTGGCGATCTTCATATTCAGAGGGCACCAAAATGCCTGCAGGGCGCAGGATTGGATTTACATAATCCCCGACCTGCAAAGAAAACTGTTCAACGCGACCGGCAACACCCGCGTACACAACGGTCTTATCCAACTCGGCCTGCGCCTGCTCCATCGCCGCCACTGCGCTTGCCTGTTGGGCTGGAATCAGGATCGAGATGTTTTCCTGAACCGCTTTTTGGCGGGCCACCGCACCAGAGACTTCACCCTGACGACGGTTCACCAGATTGCCCAGTCGCTCCACTTCGCTCAGGCGTACAGCGCTTGACCCCCGGGCCAGCAATTCATTCTGCCGGTTCAGGTCGTCCTGTGCCTGCGCCAGTGCAGCTTCGGCCTGATCAACGCCCGCTTTGGCTGCATCAAGATCAGCCATAGTCACATGCATAGAGGCCTCGATTTCTTCCATCTTGCGTGTGGCCGACTGCATCGCCGCCTCTTGGCTGGACGCATCCATGCGGAACAACAGTTCACCAGATTTAACCAATTGGTTGTTTTCAACATGCACCTCGGACACTCGTCCGCCGGTTTCAGGTAAAATGGTGACGGTGCGGAAATACGACGCGACCCGTGTGGTTGCGGGGTGGTAATAGAAAACGACCGTAATCAAAGAGATCGTCAGCATCGCGCATAGGGTAATCCCCCAGCGCAACTCATACCAAACCGAGAAAAACGTGAGCTCATGCCCCCACCGTTTTCCCTGTGCATAACGACGATACAGGAAATCCGGAAGGACGGTGACCATCGAACAGACCATAAGTTCAAGCATGGATCATGTTTCCCGATTCTTGAGCGCTTCCAAAGACGAGGCAATGGAATTCAGCGGTGTCAGAAAGTCGGGCATTCGGAAGGCGGCCAGCAACAAGGCTACAACCCAAAAAATATTGTTATGCGTAAACAAGGCCAACAGGGCCAAAATGCCAATGACCTGAAATTGCGTGTGGTTGCCATGATGCGCCATACGCTCGGGCATCGCATGTAGAGTGAAATACAGTCCGCCGATTGCAACGATCAAACCAATTGTGAAAACGGCGACAACAGTGAACAAAGGATCACTCCCATCTGCCGCGGGAAGATAGCCGGGAACATGCCCCGTAGCCATCGAATGTAATGCAGAATTGTCCAAGGGTAACTCCTTACGACGGTGAATGAAATTTGCGCCTAGTATGTCCCTATTGCGGGTTGCGGCGCAAGGTGTTGAAAAAAGGGATTATTGGGGCTTTCAGATGGGAATTCTCCGTGTAATTGTCGGGATATGACACAGACCCTGATCAGCCTAGATGGCACCCCCGCAAGCGCCTTTGCCTTTGGCACCATGCAATTTGGTGGCAAGGCAGATCCCACTCAATCCCGGGCCATGTTCGATGCCTGCCGGGCTGCGGGTGTGACCCATTTCGACACGGCCCATGTCTACACTGATGGCGCCTCCGAGACGTTGCTTGGCGACATGATCCGGTCTGAGCGAGAAGCGATTTTAGTCGCGTCCAAGGTTGGCTATAGCGGCGGTGCGGGTGCACAAAATCTCCGCGCTCAGTTTGACGTTTCTCGGCAGCGGCTTGGGCAGGATATGATCGACATCCTGTATTTGCATCGTTTTGATTCCGACGTTGATCTGCACGAAAGCCTTGGCTGTTTGGCCGAGATGAAACAAGCCGGACAGATCCGGTATATCGGTCTTTCCAATGCTGCAGCTTGGCAGGTGATGAAGGCCGTCTCCGTTGCCGCGCAGTTCGATCTGACAATCGACATTCTGCAGCCCATGTACAACCTGATCAAGCGTCAGGCCGAGGTTGAGATCCTGCCCATGTGCGCCGATCAGGGAATTGCCGTGGCCCCTTACTCCCCGCTTGGTGGCGGAATGCTGACCGGGAAATATGCACAAGGCGGCACGGGGCGGCTCAGCGAAGATCACCGTTATGCGGCGCGGTATGGCTTGGACTGGATGCCAGAAACAGCGCGCGCGCTCAGCCAGCTTGCCGACGACGTGGGCGTTCCTGCGGCAACCCTGGCTGTTGCATGGGTCGCTGCCAGCCCGTATTCCCCGATGCCGATCATTTCGGCCCGCACAGCTGAACAACTGGTCCCATCGTTGGCCGCATTGACCTTTGACATGCCCGGCGATCTTTATGACCGGATGTCTGCGCTCAGCCCGACCCCTGCCCCGGCAACCGACCGCATTGAGGAACAGTGATGATTGATTTTCTGGTAATTGGCGGGGGCATCGCCGGACTGAGCGCAGGCGCGCGTCTGTCCACCATGGGAACCGTCATCGTATTGGAGGGCGAAGACGCGCTTGGCTATCATGCTTCGGGGCGTTCAGCCGCCTTGTTCGAGGCCAATTATGGCTCTGGCCCAACGGTCGCGTTAAGCCGGGCAAGCGCGGACTATTTTGTCAGCGCCAATGGGGGATACCTCACCCCGCGGGGCCTGATGCTAATCGCCGGGGCCGATGAAAAACCAGGGTTTGAGGCGGATGCCGCTGAGTTGGGCATGTCCGCGATCTCGATCGAGGCCGCGATAGAACATTTCCCGGTGCTAAACCCCGATGTCGTGACCTATGCGGCCTATCACGAGAATGCGTTGGATATCGACACGGATCGCATGATGCAGGATTTTGCCAAAGTGATCCGCGCCAACGGGGGGCAAGTTTTAACCAAACAACAGGTGACAGAGATCCAGCACGACCAATTCTGGCGTGTTACTGCGAAAGAAACCTTTGAGGCGCGCAATGTGGTCAACGCGGCAGGTGCCTGGGCGGATGTGATCGCGACCATGGCCGGGATTGATCCCATCGGATTGACCCCCTGCCGCCGATCTATGGCTCGCATCCCTGCCCCCGGTGGTTTGGATGTTCGGACATGGCCAATGCTGATGGGAGTTGGGGGAAACGTGGTACGCCAAACCCGATGCGGGCAGCCTGCTCGTCTCCCCCGCCGAAGAAGACGCTGTCGCGCCCCACGACGCCTATACTGACGACATGGTTCTGGCCGAAGGGTTGGCCCGCTATGAACACTGGGTCACCGTACCCGTCACCCGTCTCGAAAGCAACTGGGCCGGCTTGCGCAGCTTTGCCCCGGATCGCACGCTGGTCTTGGGGCCAGACCCGGACACCCCATCGTTCATCTGGTGCGCGGCCCAAGGCGGGTATGGGTTCTTGACCGCCCCCGCGGCATCGCAATTGGTGGCCGATCTGGTTGCGGGAACGCAGCCCGTGATTGATCCCCAAGCCGTGGCGGCCCTGCGCCCAGATCGGTTGCGTTGATGTCTGGACGCGTACCCCCCAAAACCGCCAGCATTGCGACCCCGGCCGATGGCGCAAAGCTGGTCGCGCCATCGGCCAGCAGAAACGTACAAGCCCTATGCGATTTACTGAACCAAGTGGCCCCGTCAGGAACACGCGCGCTGGAACTGGCCAGTGGTACCGGGCAGCATATCGTTGCCTTTGCCGCCCAACTGCCGAGGTTTCAATGGCAACCCAGTGAAATAGACGCGGTTAGGCGTGCCAGCATTGATGCCTATGCTGCAGATATCGACAATATCGGCCCGGCGATAGCTTTGGATGCCACGGCGTCAGGTTGGGCGACACAACATGGGGGGCAAGATCTGATCGTTCTGGTCAACCTGTTGCACCTGATCAGTACGCCGGAAACGGAACGCCTGATTTCACAGGTTGCCAGCGCCTTGACCCCCGGCGGTCGTGCGGTTCTGTACGGGCCGTTCCTAAGAAGTGGCGACCTCATCAGCAATGGCGACAAGGCGTTTCATGCCTCACTGATCGCTCAAGACCCTGAGATTGGGTACAAAGACGATTTCGACATCATGGATCTGCTACAGGACGCGGGGCTAGAGATGGCAGAGGTGATCGAGATGCCAGCCAACAATTTGGCTTTGGTGGCAGAAAAACCGCCCATCTGATCAAGATCAAAGTCAGCGTGACGGAAACGTTAAATACATCAGGAAAATGATATGTGTTTAAAGAAGGATCCCCTGATGTCTTGGAATGAAAAACTATCGCAAACCCGCTCTGGTCTGCGCAATCTCAATGGCGCCATTCCTGAAACCGCGCGGGCCTTTGGGGCCCTTGGCAAAACCGTCAAAGAAGGCGGCGCGTTGGATTTCAAAACCAAAGAATTCATCGCCCTTGGCATTTCTATCGCATCACGGTGCGAACCCTGCATTTCATTACATGTTGAGGCATTGGCCAAAGCTGGCGCAACCCGCGAAGAAGTGTCTGATGTGCTGGGCATGAGCATTCAGATGGGTGGTGGTCCGTCAATGATGTATGCGGCCAAAGCATTGGAATGTTACGACGAACTGACCGCATAGGTCGTATTGTCCCAGCTTGAGGTTGGGCGCAATTTGCTTGTTTCGCGCCCGCGTTGGCACGTAGGCTGCGGTCATAGGATGGAGACACATATGACCGCATTCTCGTTTGAAACGATGGTACAGGACCTGCGGGCCTGCGTTGGGTCGCCAGATCCACAGGTCGCAATCCGCACCTTTCTAGAGGAGCTGGTGCAGAACTCTGCCCCATTGCTGGCCGCGTCGGATCAATTGAGCGACCCTGAGACCCTGTTCTTTGAGGACGCTGACTTGTCGATTTGGCATTGCCGGTTTCAACCGGGAACCATAATGCCCCCGCACGAACATCTGCTGCCTGTGTTCATCGCCTGCTACGCGGGTGAGGAAAAAAGCATTTTGTATCAAGCCGGTGATGCCGGGCTGGAACACATAAGCGATCTCTCGGCCTCTGCAGGCGACGTGATCCTGTTGGACCAAGACGCGATCCATGCCGTTACGGCTGAGGGCACGCACCCCAGCGAGGCGATCCATGTCTATCTCGGGCCATTGATGACGCTCAAACGGGATCTGTTTGACTGGGAAAGCGGCGATGCCGTGCCCTTCACGATGGATGCGTTTGAACGCATGAAGCGCCCGACTTAGAATCCGCCAAACCGAACAAACGAAAAAGGCCACAGACAGATGTCTGCGGCCTTTCCTATTGGTACAAAACGCGATTACCCGTTCATACGGATAGTTTCGTTTTTCGGATCATAAGGGCTGTCGACGGTGATTTCCGCATCCCACAACTCGTCCTGCATCCGCACCTTGAGCTTGGTGCCCGGAACCGCCAGCGCGGGCGGAACGTAGCCCATGCCGATGCTCTTTTCGAACGCAACCGAATAGCCGCCCGACGTCAGACGACCCACGCGGGTGCCGTCCTCGGCATAAAGCGCCTCGCGGCCCCATGGGTCGGCGTCTGCGGGTCCGTCAATCAGCAAGGTGACGCATTTGAAACGCACACCGGTTTCAACCATGGCGTCCTTGCCGTTGAACTCTTTGCTGAGGTCAATAAAGCGTGGCAAGTCGGCTTCGGCTGGGGTCGCGTCGCGGCCCAACTCGTTGCCAAAGGCGCGATAGGATTTCTCCTGACGGAGCCAGTTCTGCGCCCGTGCACCCACCAGTTTCATACCGTGCTTTTCGCCCGCTTTTTCGAGCAGATCGAACAGGTAGTTCTGCATTTCCATCGGGTGGTGCAATTCCCAGCCCAATTCACCGGTATAGGCCACACGGATCGCATTCACAGGGCACATGCCCAGTTCGATCTGCTTGGCCGACAGCCATGGGAAGTTCTTGTTGGTCAGCGCCGTTTCCGGGTCTGCATCAACAATTACCTCTTTCAATACATCGCGGGCTTTGGGGCCTGCAATGGCGAACACGCCCCACTGCGTCGTGACATCCTGAATCTCGATGTAACCGAATTCTTCCATTTTATCTTCGGCGGCTTTGCGCAGGAAATCGGCGTCATATTCGGTCCAGGCGCCAGCAGAGACGAGATAGTAGTTGTTCTCGCCGTTGCGCACGATGGTGTATTCGGTGCGTGTGGTGCCTGCCGAGGTCAGGGCGTAAGTCAGGTTGATCCGGCCAACCTTGGGCAATTTGTTGCAGGTGAACCAGTCGAGGAACTGCGTGGCACCGGGGCCCTTAACCACATGTTTGGTGAACGCGGTTGCATCGATCAGGCCGACACCTTCGCGGATCGCTTTGGCCTCATCAACGGCATGCTGCCACCAGCCGCCACGGCGGAACGAGCGTGCATCATGGTCGAAGTTTTCAGGTGCATCCAGTGGGCCATAATAGTTGGGGCGTTCCCAACCGTTGACCCAGCCAAACTGTGCGCCACGGGCTTTTTGACGATCAAACGCAGGCGCAGTCCGCAAAGGGCGCGCTGCAGGGCGTTCTTCGTCTGGGTGGTGCAGGATATAGACGTGTTCATAGCACTCTTCGTTCTTGCGCGCCGCAAACTCGGTGGTCATCCAGTTGGAACTGTAGCGTTTGGGGTCCAGCGAGGCCATGTCGATCTCGGCTTCGCCATCGACCATCATCTGAGCCAGGTAATAGCCGGTGCCACCAGCTGCGGTGATCCCGAACGAGAACCCTTCGGCCAGCCACATGTTGCGCAAACCCGGTGCGGGGCCAACCAGTGGGTTGCCATCCGGTGTGTAACAGATCGGGCCGTTGAAATCGTCCTTGAGGCCGGACTCAGCACAGGACGGCACACGTTCGGTCATCGCCATGTACTGATCCGCGATCCGGTCCAGATCAAGCGGGAACAGATCAGCGCGGAAGCTGTCTGGCACACCGTGTTCAAACCGTGCAGGCGCGTCCTTTTCATAGATACCAAGAATCCAGCCACCGCGTTCTTCACGGGCATAGGATTCATTGTCGGCGTCACGCACAACGGGGTGCTCAGGGTTACCTGCCTCGCGCCATTTGACCAGCTCGGGGTCTTGATCCATGACGATGAAAGTATGCTCCACCGGGATCGCAGGCATTTTGATGCCCAGCATCTTGGCGGTGCGCTGTGCATGGTTGCCCGATGCGGTCACGACATGTTCGGCGGTGATCACAACCTGTTCGTCGGACGGAACAAGGTTACCGCCCTTTTCCACCATCTTAGTACAGGTGACTTCCCAATGGGTGCCGGTCCAATGGAACGCATCTGCCTGCATCTTGCGCACGATTTCAACACCGCGCTGACGTGCGCCTTTGGCCATCGCCATAGTTACGTCGGCTGGGTTAATATACCCGTCTTCGGTGTGATAAATCGCGCCCTTCAGATCATCGGTACGGATCAGGGGCCAGCGTTCTTTGATCTGGTCGGGTGTCAGCCACTCATACGGCACATCGCAAGATTCCGCGATCGAGGAATAGAGCATATATTCGTCCATACGCTCTTGGGTTTGCGCCATACGCAGGTTGCCAACGACAGCAAAACCCGCGTTCAGGCCGGTTTCTTCTTCGAGCTGCTTGTAGAAATCGACCGAGTATTTATGGATATGCGTGGTCGCGTAAGACATGTTGAACAATGGCAGCAGGCCAGCAGCGTGCCATGTAGAGCCCGATGTCAGCTCGTCACGTTCGAGCAGCATAACGTCATCCCAGCCTGCTTTGGCCAGATGGTAGGCAATCGAGGTTCCAACGGCGCCACCGCCGACAACCAGTGCTTTGACTTGGGTTTTCATGTGCCCGCTCTCCGGATTGAGTCTATTTACACGGGTTTATGCCCAACCCGGCGCGATCAGGCCAAGTCCAGCCGACGCAAAAAGGGGCAAAACCGACCTACGCGCGCTTCTAAAGCGGACAGGGGTCGGATTCTTTCACGTTGAAAAAGGTGAAGCTGATTTGCACCTTCACCTTTCCCTTTTGCACCTCGTTGTTATGGGCCTTCTGCGCCCAACCCGGGTCCCCGGTTACAGGATCTTGCCTGGGTTCATGATATTGTCCGGGTCCAGCGCCGCTTTGATCGCCTTCATATAGGTGGTTGCCGCACCAAGTTCTTTGATCAGGTAAGGGCGTTTTCCCCTGCCCGATGCCGTGTTCACCGGTGCACGTGCCGTCCATCGATATCGCCATATCGTTCAGCCAGCCGACGAATTCATCCGCCTTGGCCTTTTCCTCTTGGTTTTCCATATCGATCAGCAACAAAGTGTGGAAATTACCATCGCCCACATGCCCTACGGTTGGCCCCATCAAGCCCAATTCGGCAACCTTGTCTTGGGCAGCTGTCACACACTCCGCCAAGCGGGAAATGGGCACGCAAACATCCGTGGAAATACCGCTGGCACCGGGGCGCAATTGCAGCGAGGCCCAGTACATATCGTGGCGCGCCTGCCAAAGCTTGTTGCGTTCCTCCGTCGATGTCGTGGCCTCAAAATCAACACCGCCAAAGTCTTCTGCGATGGAACCAAAGGTTTCGGCCTGTTCAACGACACCTGCCTCTGAGCCATGAAACTCCAACAACAACAGCGGCGTCTCTGGCAACGACAGTTTGGAATAGGCGTTCGCGGCCTGAACCGATTGCACATCCAGCATTTCAATCCGGGCAACGGGAATGCCAAACTGGATCGTCATCATCACCGCACGGCACGCCGCATCAACGCTTGGAAACGAACAGCGCGCTGAGCTAATCGCCTCAGGGATGCCCTGTAATTTCAAGGTAACTTCGGTGATCAGGCCCAGTGTGCCCTCGGATCCGATCATTAGACGGGTCAAGTCATACCCGGCCGACGACTTTTTGGCACGTTGGGCTGTGCGGATCACTTCGCCATCCGGCATCACCACCTCAAGCGCCAGAACATTGTCTTTCATCGTGCCATACCGGACTGCATTGGTGCCCGACGCACGTGTCGACGCCATCCCCCCAAGCGAGGCATTGGCCCCCGGATCTATGGGAAAAAACAACCCCTGATCGCGCAGGTGCGTGTTCAGCTGTTCGCGTGTCACCCCCGGTTGGATTACACAATCCAGATCCTCAGAATTGACGGTCAAAATCTGGTTCATTTGCGAGAGATCGACAGATATTCCACCTGCTGGTGCGTTCACATGCCCTTCAAGCGAGGTGCCGGTGCCAAAGGGGATAACGGGGACCTTATGCGCAGCGCAGGCTTTGACGATTTCAGACACCTCAGCGGTGGATTCCGGAAACACCACCGCATCCGGGGATTGGTTCACGATCCAAGTGGTCGTATGCCCATGTTGTTCGCAGATTGACTGCCCGGTTTGCAACCGGTCCCCAAAACGTTGTTTGAGGATTCCGAGGACCGTTTCGATACCGACCTCGTTGCGCGGCAATGCGGTGGCTTGAACCATAAGATGTCTCCTGAGACCGTCGTGCCGGAGCACTTTGATTATCATGTTAACTTAGCGGGTTCGATTGTGGGCAATCAATACCCACAACCCCGTAGTTCCATCACTCGCCCAACGCGATTCCTTCGCGACGCGGATCTGCACCGCCTTTCAGGGTCTCTCTGATCTCAATCGCGTGCAGGCCGGAATTCAGACCGCGAATCTTGACCTCAAACCCCATGGCGCTAAGCGCATCGGCCTGTGCGGTGGCTGCGGTGCCGTCCTCTAGATCATAGGTCCCAAAGCGATTGACCAGATGCGGCATCGACAGCGCCTCTTGCACATTCAGCCCCCAATCGGCCCAGCCGATAATGGCGGTGGCGACATACCCAATGATACGACTACCTCCGGGGGACCCAATCGCCAGAACAGGTGCGCCGTCTTGCATCACAATAGTGGGCGCCATGGACGAGCGCGGGCGTTTACCCGGCTCAAGCCGGTTGGCAATTGGTACGCCGTCCCGGTGGCTGCGGAACGAGAAATCCGTCAGCTCATTGTTGAGCAGGAACCCATTGGTCATCAACCGGGAACCAAAAGCGTTTTCGATGGTTGTCGTCATCGACAAAACGTTGCCATAGGCATCGACAATCGAAATGTGGGAGGTCGAAGGCAGCTCAATCGCTTCGTCATCGGCCCAGTTGGAGGCGTGATCAAAGGTTGGGTTGCCCGGCGCGACTTCGGGCAATGCATCATCACCCGCCAGCAATTTGGAACGCGTTGTCAGATAAGCGGGATCAACCAACCCTTTGGTAGGCATTGGCACATAGTCACTATCGGCCATGAACCGACCCCGGTCAGCAAAAGCCAACCGCGAAGCATCCCCTATCAAACGCCAGCTTTCCGGGTTTTCAGCGCCCAGCGCGGCAAGGTCATAAGATTCCAGCAAGCCGAGGATCTGCCCAACGGTCAGGGCACCAGATGATGGCGGGCCCATGCCACACACATCATGCGCCCGGTATGTAACACAAACAGCATCCCGTTCTTTGACCTGATACAGCGACATATCAACGGCTGACAGCACCCCCGGATTGCCGGGCGCGGATTGAACCGTTCGCACGATATCAGCGGCAATGGGGCCAGCATAAAACCCATCTGCCCCCTGCTCGGCCAAGGTGCGCAGCGTTTGACCATAGGCTGGGTTTTTCAGGGTATCACCGGCTTGGACACCCTGCCCGTTTGGCAAGAAATATTCTGCCGTAGCGGGGAACCGGTTCAGACGGTCTGCGTCCCGGTCCACCAATTCCGCCAACCGCGGCGAGACTGTAAACCCCTCTTCGGCAAGGTGCGTCCCGGCAGTGAACAACGAAGGCCATGGCGCACGTCCCCAGCGGCGATGGGCTTGGGCCAGCAAAGCCGGTGTGCCCGGTGTGCCCACAGACCGCCCGCCGACCACCGCATCAAAGAACTTAAGCGGCTGACCCTCTGCATCTTGGAACAGGGTTGGTGTCGCGTCCAAGGGGGCTGTTTCTCGGCCATCCAGCGTAGTCAATTTTTTCGACGCAGCATCGTACCAAACCAGAAACGCGCCTCCACCCAAACCCGAGGATTGTGGCTCAACCAGCCCCAGCACAACTTGCACTGCAACCATCGCATCCGCTGCACTACCGCCTGCGCGCAAAACATCTGCCCCGGCCTGAACTGCCAGCGGATTCGCAGCCGCAATCATCCAATTCTCAGACACCACAGGTTGCCCCGCCTCGCGCGCGGCATAGGCATCCGCAACCACAGATGACACAGCCTGAACTGAGCCTTCGGTCGCGGATTCGGGGGCGACACTGTCAGCGGTTTGTTGCGCCACCAAAGGTGCGCCCACCACAAAAGCTGAGGCCAAAATCCCGAACTGCCAAATGCGTTTCATGTTATCGCTCTCCTGAAAACTGTTTGGGGTACTGCGCCGGATCAACACTGCGGATCCCACCCCGAATGCGTGTTGATGGTAGTTGGATTCACCCGCTCTGCAACTTTTTCCGAACCCTGATTTCCCCAATATCCCGGCCAAAATGCAAAACGGGGACCGTTCCCTGTCCCCGCTCAATAATCTCTGGTCGTTTAGGTCACAGCATTGCAGGTACGACCTGATCCGGTGGCCTATGTCCATCTTCGTAGGTCTTGATATTGATGATGACTTTTTCGCCCATCTCAATCCGGCCCTCAAGCGTCGCCGAGCCCATGTGCGGCAACAGCACAACGTTTGGCAGCTCCCGCAAGCGCGGGTTTACCTGCGTGCCATGCTCGTAAACATCCAGACCCGCCCCCGCGATATCACCGGCACGGATCATACGAGTCAGCGCATTTTCATCAATCACTTCACCGCGCGAGGTGTTCACGATCACGGCGGACGGTTTCATCAGCTTAAGTCGGCGCGCATTCATCAGATGAAATGTGCTTGGCGTAGAGGGGCAATTGATCGACACCACATCCATCCGCGCCACCATCTGGTCAAGGCTTTCCCAATACGTTGCCTCTAAATCTTGTTCCACCTCAGGGCGCAGTCGCTTGCGATTGTGATAATGAATTTGCATCCCAAAGGCAGCGGCACGACGGGCAACGGCCTGCCCAATACGCCCCATGCCCAGAATGCCCAACCGGCGACCGCTCACACGACCGCCCAACAGCGCGGTTGGGGCCCAGCCTTCCCACTCGCCCTTTTGCATGAGCGCCAGCCCTTCTGGAATGCGGCGGGTGACAGCCAGAATCAGCCCCATGGCCATATCCGCGGTATCATCCGTCAAAACACCGGGCGTGTTTGAAACAAGAACCCCACGCTGACGCGCGGTCTGCACATCAATATGATCAACCCCTGCGCCGTAATTGGCGATCAGGCGCAATTGCGGTCCTGCCTGCCCCAGCAGACGTGCGTCAATATCATCCGTCACGGTGGGCACCAGCACATCAGCTGTTTGCAGCGCCTCAACCAACTCATTGCGCGACATCGGTGTGTCATCATCGCGCAGTGTGACATCAAACAGTTCGCTTAACCGGGTTTCGACCGCTTCTGGCAACCGTCGCGTAACAACAACACTCAGACGTTCTCTTGGCACTTGAGGCCTCCCACTGCTTTGCAATTTGGTGCGCGTCGTGTCATCGTGACCCATGAACAGGCCGGGCACAAGAACCCCTCGTGCAAATTTAGCAGCCTTTTTCAAGAACCTTACACGCAGGCATTCAGGCGGGCAGGCAGTGACGTATTCCTTTTTGGTAAACGGCCAGCGATTGGTCGCAATCGCAGCAATCTTAGGCGCATCCTTTACGACCCCATCTTGGGCCGAAGACAATCGGGGACCGGTCACAAACCTGCCCCTGCCCCGCTATGTTTCCATGAAAGCAACCGAAGGAAACGTCCGCCGGGGCCCTTCGCTGACCCATCGGATCGATTGGGTCTTCAAACGCCGCGATATGCCGCTACAGGTCACAGCCGAGCATGGCCATTGGCGCAAGGTTCAGGATCGCGACGGCGCTGGAGGGTGGGTTCACTATGCCTTGCTGTCTGGCGTGCGCACCGTGCTGGTCGAAAAAGACATGATGCCCATTTATTCCAGCGCCGACCCACAATCCACGATTTCCGCGCACTTTGAACTGGGTGTCGTCGCGCGTCTCGGCAGTTGCGTCCAAGACTGGTGCCGGATTTCCGCTGGCGGATACCGAGGATGGGCACCAAAAACTGACCTGTGGGGGGTCGCCCCAAAAGAGCTGCGGGACTAAGCCCCGTCAGCTTTGACCACTTTTCGATTACGACGTGGATGCAATGAACGCATTTGTTCGATCCGCCAGTGCATCACCGACATCTTCTTGCAAGAAATGTCCCGCATTAGGCAAAATGACGTGTGGCTGCCCTGCAGCACCCGGGCACAGTTTTTGGAAAACCTTTTCGACCCCCGCCATTACCTTATCCTCGGCACCAAATACAGTCAGGACTGGCGTATCCAAGGTTTTCAGAACCTCCCAAGCCGCCCGGTTTTCAGTGGTAGATGGCGCATCCGGTGTATCCGGTACAAGCGTAGGAAATTGGCGCGCGCCCGCTTTATAATCCTCATCCGGATACGGCGCGTCGTACGCGGCGATCTCTGCTTCGGACAACTTGCTAACGGTGCCACCGTACACGATTTTGCCAGCAGGAAACACCGGCACATCCTGACTAAAGGCCCGCCAAGCGCGAAAGGCTTCGCTCATCGGATGGTCTCCGGTCGGAAGGGCCGTATTGGCGATCACAATCCGGGCAAACCGATCAGGCATCTCGGCCCAAAGCCGCAACCCGATCAAACCACCCCAGTCCTGACAGACCAAAGTGATGTTGCGCAGGTCCAATTGCTGCAATACCGCCCCCATCCACGCCACGTGGCGCTCATAGGTGTAATCTTCACGCTCGGTCGGTTTGTCTGATTTGCCAAATCCAATAAGATCTGGCGCGATCACCCGATGTCCTTCTGCCGTTAACCGAGGGATCATATGGCGATACAGATAAGACCAACTCGGCTCTCCATGCATCACCAGCACCGGCGCAGCCTCGGCCGGTCCTTCGTCCAGATAGTGAACCCGCAGCGCGCCCCCTTCCGTATCGTCGACCTCCAGATAGTTGGGCGCAAATGGGTAGTCCACCAACCCATCAAAACGCTCCGACGGTGTTCTCAATGCCTTCATGTTCGATTCTCCTCCCTCGGTTCTGGTCAGCCTAGCGGGTGAAACCCAATCGCCCAGCAGGAACGTAGCGGCACAGATAAGTCTTTGAACACGCATCAAATCCCGGTTTTCCACTTGGTATCCGGGCGTCAGCCGCCAGCCCCCCATGACCAGCGCACCTAAAACCCATGGCTCCCAGCCTGCGCAGAAGAACCGACATTAAGACACGAAATCAGTGTTTTAGAGCGAAACGAAAAAAAATTGCCCAAAGCATCATTTTTTTGGAAAAGAGCCCTTGATCCCCCCACGCACTCCAAGTAGACACCGCTTCACTGATGGGGTGTGGCCAAGTGGTAAGGCAACAGTTTTTGGTACTGAAGATCGTAGGTTCGAATCCTACCACCCCAGCCAGTAATCCACACATGATAAACCGACCTAGGCTCTGGTCCTGACCGGCTCAGAATGCCCCCGTAAGTGCCCCAGTCATTTTGGGTGCTGCGTGGGGCTCTCTCTGTTGGCTCTGGACACAAGCCCCTAGCAAGGCATGCCTCTGGCAGTCAGCACTATCAGGTGGGCCTCTGATGTCCCTGACAGGGGCAGATCGACAGGGCAGTCCTCCGGAGTGTTGGATGGAGCAGCTTAGGAGGTCACCCCAAGGTATCCCCCTGTAAGTAGGTGATAATCTTAGGAAGACCTACCCACTGGGTAATAGGTATAAGTAATGGATAAGAAGAGAAGATAATGGGAGAAGAAGACCCTAGTAGGTCCCCCCCCGACGTAAGTCCCTAGTAGGTATTGTTATCAGGACCCAGATAGTCCCTACTGCCCCAGATTACCCACCCAAGCACATTACCCCAAAGGACCCCTGACAATAATGGCAAAGATAGAGGACCCTTGGCACTCAAGGCCCATAGACGTGCACAGGTGGTCAGACCATCCTGAGGTGGTCCAGTTTGTGGATAGGGTGTGGAATTCTGGGTATATGCCCAAGGAGGTGGTCAAGGGACCGGGACCGAAGCCGAAGATTTAAAAATGCGCAGGGTAACTCTCAATGTCAGCTTTGCGCAGATACCGACCTTTGCAAAGTTGCGCGGACGGCCCATACTGGCCATTGACCACGGCATCGAGATGCTGCGGTGCGGCCCGTCATTCCGGACTTTCGCCGCAGGTGCAAAAGCGAGCCGACAGCGAACTGGTAGTCTGCGGACAAAACTGACCTTGGCGGACACCGAGTCTGTGATACCTCTTTAACATGACGGATTCTCTATCAGACGCGAAAGTACTGAACTCCAGACAAACAATTGCAGCACTTGGTGTACTGTTTGCGTCGGTCTGTTTTGGTATCGTTCCGTATTTTAGCAGGAATTTGACTGACCAAGGCCTTGCTCCCCATGCAGTCGCATTTTACCGATATGTCATCGCCGCAGTGATCCTCTTCCCTGCGTTTCTGAGCCAGTTGAAAGCATGGCGTGAACTTGTCTGGGGTTTATGCGCGGGTGCCGCAATGGGTTTAGGCTGGATCGGATATGTGACAGCAGTCGAGACAATACCTGCGTCAACTGTTGGTGTGCTTTACATGACCTACCCCGTATTTACCGTCGTCATAGCGTGGGCACTGTTTTCAGATACTCCATCACGCAGAGCGCTATTTGCCTCCGGTTTGATCATTCTGGCCGCCGTCATTGCGGGGAATCCGGCTGCGGTGCCGTCTAACCAGTTGTCTACACTTGTTATCTCTCTGGCGGCCCCTTTAGGGTTCGGGTTTGGCATATGCGTGCTTGTTCATCGCCTTTCGCGAATTCCCCCGCTTGCGAGGATCGCTTCAGTTTCACTCGGATCAGTGTTGGCGTTGGCACCCCTTGTGGCAACCTCGACATCGGCTGAAATTTTGCCCGAAGATTTTGACACATGGATGTTGATTTTGGGAATTGCGGTCGTGTCCGCTCTCATCCCACAATTGATTTACACCGTAAGCTCACCAATCATCGGCGCGTCGCGCACTGCGGTTATTGGGAGTGTCGAACTTCCGACGATGTTCCTCGTTAGCATGTTTGCATTCGGAGAAACCCTAACGTTTTCTCAACTCATTGCCTGTGTGCTGGTCGTTATAGCAATTGTAGTTACACGAAGCCGCGTCACACGAAACGTTACGACAAATATCGCCAGAAACCCCTAACGCCTGTCACCATCTGCCTTGAAACACTATTCAGTTTGACTGTC
>CBCYME010000019.1:0-336998 GCA_965183835.1 Paracoccaceae bacterium
ATGCCGAGACGCTTCATGGTCGACAGCATTTCAGCGCGCAGGTCATGTGCTTCGTCGGTTGGGTTTACCGGGAAGTACCCACCTTTGAGGCCAGGGCGGTGGCCCATGTTACCCATTTCGTACTCGGTGTCGGTGTTCCAGGACGCGTCAGTTGCGTCGACTTCATAGGAAACCTTGTTGATCGAGTTCGAGAAGCGCACGTCGTCAAACAGGAAGAATTCCGCTTCGGGACCCATGTATGCAACATCACCGATACCCGAGGATTTCAGGTAAGCTTCGGCTTTTTCTGCCGTGCCGCGTGGGTCGCGAGCATAGGCTTCGCCAGTGTCAGGCTCGACAACCGAGCAGTGTACGCAGATTGTTTTTTCCGCGTAGAACGGATCAACATAGGCGCTGGTTGTGTCGAGCATCAGTTTCATGTCTGAGGCTTCGATGGATTTCCAGCCAGCGATCGACGAGCCGTCGAACATAAAGCCTTCTTCGATGAAGTCTTCGTCGACCAGATCAGAAACGATGGTCACGTGCTGAAGTTTGCCGCGTGGGTCGGTAAAACGAACGTCGACGTACTCGGCGCCCTCGTCCTTGATCAGCTGAAGAAACGCGTCTTTGCTCATTCTCTTGCTTCCTCTGTTAGAGATTTCGTGTGTTCAGTTACAGCGCGTCCGAGCCGGTTTCGCCGGTGCGGATACGGATTGTTTGTTCAACGGGGCTGACAAAAATTTTGCCGTCTCCGATTTTGTCTGTTTTGGCTGCGTCCACAATCGCGTCGATTGCCGCATCAACTTGGTCATCATCAAGCACGACCTCGACTTTAACCTTGGGCAGGAAATCGACCACATATTCAGCGCCACGATACAATTCGGTGTGGCCCTTTTGGCGGCCAAAACCTTTGACTTCGATAACGCTCAGGCCTTGCACACCCACGTCTTGCAACGCTTCCTTCACCTCGTCCAATTTAAACGGCTTGATGATGGCTTCGATCTTTTTCATGGCAGAGTCCTCGCATCCTTGTCACCGCGGTTCAGATCACGTCTAAGATGGGGCGACAATCTGATTGCGTATTTGGCGGGGCTGCAGTGCAGCGAAAATCAGTGTGTGATTATTTTTTGAGCATTTTGCACAATTTTCGTGCGAAACTGAATCGGTAGGGATCTGACGATGACTGAATTGCTGACCTCAGAGCAAATGCGGGCCATCGAACAAGCGGCAATTGAATCCGGTTCTGTGACGGGGTTGGAGTTGATGGAACGTGCTGGAAAGGGGGTAGTCGAGGCGATTCTTGAGGAGTGGCCAGCCTTTGTTTCGGCCCCTCAAAGCGTGACGATCCTATGTGGCCCAGGAAACAATGGGGGCGATGGTTTTGTTGTCGCGCGGTTGTTGCAAGGAAGGGGGTGGGCTGTTCGGGTCCTGTTGTATGGCGACCCAGAAAAACTGCCGCCCGATGCTAAAACAAACTATGAAATCTGGTGCGCTGATGGGCAGATTGAAACGCTTTCTGAGCGCACGTTGCGAGATCTGCCTTCAGCTCTTTATGTAGATGCACTGTTTGGCACCGGACTTAAGCGGCCCCTCGAAGGAGAGATCTTCAACGTTGGTCGCTACCTCTCAGGTATTAACGGTGATGATTTTTCGCTCAATCTGGTGGCAATCGATGCGCCCTCGGGCCTGTGCTTGGATAGCGGGCGTGTTTTGGTTTCTGATCCATTTTCGGGCTTGGAACTTTCAGAAGGTGATAAGAGGCCACCTTATACTAAAGCGCCTCTGTTTCAGAGCAGGTATGCGGCTTTGACGGTTGCATTTGATGCCCCAAAGGTGGGCCATTTCATTGGAGACGGGCCCGAAGTTTGTGGAAAACTTGTCGTTAAGGATATTGGCCTCAAAAACTGGCGGTGTTTTGGGGGGGATGCACAACGTCGACTGGCATTTACAGAGGTTGAGAATGGCCGGGCGGGGGCGTTGCGCCCTGTGCAAACTTCCCTTGTTTTGGATGATCCATTGGTGAGCGATTACCGAGATCCTTTGAAGCAACCACTGGCCGAGTTATTAGGCAAACGTCGCGTCGGCACTCATAAATTTTCCTATGGTCATGCCTTTGTCCTCACAGGTGGGAGCGGTCGAACCGGTGCAGCCAGATTGGCTGCCCGTGGGGCGTTGCGCATTGGGGCAGGGCTGGTGACGCTTGGGGTTCCGCCCTCAGCGCAGTTGGAGGTCGCAAGTCAGATAACGGGGCTCATGCTTCAGCGCGTCAAAGATCAGGATCAATTGGCTGAGGTTTTGGCGGATGAGCGTATCAATGCCTTGTGCTTGGGGCCTGGTTTGGGACTGGGCCGTGCGCGCGAATTGGTTCCAGTTGCTTTGTCCGTCAACCGCGCCTGTGTTTTAGATGCAGACGGGTTGTCAGCGTTTGCGGGAGCGCCTGAAGCGTTGTTCCAGATGTTGCATGATCGCTGTGTTCTGACCCCTCATGGGGGTGAGTTTGCTCGCTTGTTCCCCGATATTGCAACGCGACTGCGGCAAACCCCGACCCGAGGTCCGGCCTATTCTAAGGTGACGGCCACACGAGAGGCTGCTGAGCGGGCAGGGTGCACTGTTTTATTTAAAGGGCCTGATACTGTTATTGCCGGACCAGATGGGCAATGCTCTGTTCACTCCGCGCACTACGATCGTGCGGCACCGTGGTTGGCCACGGCTGGATCCGGAGATGTGCTGGCGGGGTTCATTACAGGATTGTTGGCGCGTGGCACCGCCCCACAGCAAGCTTGTGAAACCGCCGCGTGGGTGCATGTTGAATGCGCGTTGCACTTTGGGCCGGGGTTGATTGCCGAGGATCTGCCAGAGCAAATCCCCGCAGTTCTAAATGACCTAGAAGGTTAAGCAGCCGGGCGGAGTTCCTGCCGGGTGGTGTGGCTCGCAAGTTCTAACCCGCCCGCAAAAAGGATGTGGGGGGCGTCAAAATGGAGTTGATGCAAATCCATCGGGCGTAAACCCAGATCTCGGATGAATTCACCGTCGATAAGCGCGTCTGCTCGAACCAATGCCTTTTCGGTTCCAAACATAGCTTGGGCCCGCCAATCGCGTATCAATACATCTTGGCCGGCTGGCAGGATAAGATCCTGATCCGGGCGCGTATCGCCAAGTGAACCCGCCGCAAAAGAGATGGCGCGAACCAATTGCCGGGATTGCGCAACCTTGGTGACCCGAACAAATCCGGCATCACGGGTGATGATCTTGTCTCCGTCTGAGATGAATTCGACTGGCATTTCACCGTCCTGCGTTAGCAGAATAGTGCCAGATAGAAATCCAACCTCAGGAGTCGGAAGGGAATAGGGGTGCGAATGCAGGGTATCCCTGCCTTCACGCCCGACCGTATTCGGTTTCATGGCGCTCTCGCTCTGTTGCCTCGTTATTTTGCCATCCTGAATATGGCAAAATCGTGCAACTGTCGTGTCTTTTTTTATCGTAGCCCTGAAACTTTAAAGAAAAGCTGTGTTTTATAGCTGAAAAAGTAAGTTCAGAATTTGTGATTTTTCCTCTCGTACTCTGCAGCAAGCTTTGCTATTGAGCCGCCTGTAACACGGCATCGACCGAATGTTGCAGAGTGCGGGTGTGGCGGAATTGGTAGACGCACCAGATTTAGGTTCTGGCGCCGCGAGGCGTGGGGGTTCGAGTCCCTTCACCCGCACCACGTTATCCCTTTGAAATCAAAGAAAACCCTTGCTTTACAGGCGCTTTGTCCGTTTCAAGGTTGCAACTTTGGTTACAATCGGGGTTTGATATGACGGGTAAGATTAGAAACATGGTGAACCGCAACGGGCGGTATCATGCCCGGCTGGTTGTTCCGAAAGACCTGCGCGGAATCGTGGGAAAGACCGAATTGCGCACCCTGCTAGGTGGTGACTACCGGGACGCCGTAAAACACCTGCCCGGTGCGGTGGCGCAGCTACAACACCAGATTGCACTTGCAGAGCGACAGGCAGGGCAGGGGAAGTCGTAAGCGACTCCGGCACGCTATCCGCTGGCACCTGATCAGATCGCACACAGCCACTACACACAGCGCCTTGCCTTCGACGATCAGCTTAGGAATGACCCACGCTATCCTAGCGTTGGGATCGACGATGTGCTGGTCAGCCGTTTGCGTGCGGCTATCGCAGGTCGTGCAGGCAACGACGAACTGAGCGTTCTTGTAGGCGCACAGATTGAACGCTTCCGGGCCGCTGGAAATCTTGACGCTAAACCGGGTAGTGATGAATGGCGCGAGATTGCCCGTGCCCTGTGCCATGCTGAGCTGGAAGCGCTTGCACGGGCTGCTGAGCGCGACGAAGGCGATTACACTGGGCAACCTGCATCACCGATCATTAAAAACGCACAACTGCCTGAACAGCTCGTAGAGCGCATAAAGCTGACAGACTTGTGGGCTGACTATGTGAAAAGCCGTGTTCAGGCTGGTTTCATGAAAGATGGCGGCAAGCGGCAACGCCCGGTTATTGAGAATTTGCGCAAGTTCCTTAAGCACAACAACGCAAGCCGGATCACAAAGAAAGACCTTTTGGCATGGCGTGACCGCTTGATGAACGATCTTTCGGCCAAGACTGTGAACGACATTTATCTTTCTGCAGTCCGGTCCCTGTTCACATGGGCAGTTGAAAACGACCGCTTGCCTGAGAACGCCGCGCAGAACGGGAAGCAACCCAAACCACGTAAGGTATATGGTCGGGAGCGCGGATACACCGACGCAGAAGCGGTGAGGGTTTTGAAGGCATCGCGCGCATATGAACCGAAGCCAGATTCAACTGGGCGAGTGCGCGAGTCCGAGCAAATGGCAAACTTGAAGCGTTGGGTGCCGATTATTTGCGCATTCACCGGCGCGCGTGTTTCTGAGATCACCCAGCTACGCAAAGAGGACATTCGCAAAGTCGACGGGCATTGGGTGGCACGGATCACTCCGGACGCTGGCACTGTCAAATCTGGCGGCTATCGCGATGTGCCATTGCATCCGCAGATCCTTGAAGAGGGGTTCGCTCAATTTGTGGCAGATACTGAACCCGGGCCAATGTTTCATAATACGACTGAACCCGAAAAGTTTCAGAGCGCGGCTGTGATCGTCTCTAACAAGCTGTCAGACTGGTTGCGCCTAAGTGGGTTGCGACCGGAGGGGGGTTACAGCCCAATCACGCATGGCGGCACCGCCTTAAGACGCAGTGCCGCGAGCTGAGCGTCTCTGATCGCGTTGTAGATGCCATACAAGGCCATGCTGGCAGGACCGCTGGCGATAACTATGGCGATGTGACCTTGAAAACCAAGATCGAAATGATTGGCTGCTTGCCTGACTATGATCTAACAACCACCTAGAGCGTTTCAGTTTTTCGAGATTACCCGGAAGTTGGTATTTGATATGATAGTTTTCGATAACCGAAGGCAGAATGAATTCGGTGCCTGCTACGCCTTATCGTCTAGGCGAGTGTTGTGCAGTGTAATGCCTCAAATTGCAGCAATGCCACAGGCGAAAAAACCAACTGGACCTGTCGCGGTTTGATGCCGCTCCTTTGATGGCATTTACTGCAACAAAGGAGGCTGACTATGGGACAGAAACGGACGGACGAATTCCGCCATGATGCGGAGCGTATCGCGCTGACCAGTGGGCTAACGCGTAAGCAGGTAGCTGATGATTTGGGTGTCGGGATGTCGACGCTGAACAAATGGATCACAGCGCACCGAGATACAGATGTGGTTTCGAAAGAGGATTTGAGCCTCGCCCAAGAGAATGACCGGCTCCGGCGCGAGAACCGCATTCTCAAGGAGGAGAGGGAGATCTTAAAAAGGCAACGCAGTTCTTCGCGGGCCAAAAGCCATGAGGTTCAGGTTCAGGTTCATTGAAGAACACGCGGAGACTTTCGAAACGGCGCGTCTTTGCAAGGTCATGGATGTCAGTTCACGTGGTTTACGTGCGTTCCGCAATCGACCGGCCAGTCGCAGACAGCGGTCTGATTTGGTCACGCTGGCCCACATCAAGGAGCCGTCCCGTCTCAGTCTGGGCAGTTATGGCCGGCCACGCATGACCGAAGAACTGAAAGAGATCGGCTTGGATGTCGGTCACCGTCGTGTCGGACGTTTGATGCGTCAGAACGGCATATCTGTTGTGAGAACGCGCAAACACAAGGTCACAACCGACAGCGATCACAAGTTCAACATTGCGCCGAACCTGTTGGATCGCGATTTCAACGCCGACAAGCCCAATCAAAAATGGGCTGGCGATATCAGCTATGTCTGGACACGCGAGGGGTGGCTTTATCTCGCGGTGATCCTGGACCTGCATTCCCGTCGTGTCATTGGATGGGCTGTAAGCAACCGGATGAAACGTGACCTGGCGATCCGGGCGTTGAAAATGGCAATCGCGTTCCGACAACCACCCAAGGACTGCATTCATCACACGGATCGCGGGTCGCAATATTGTTCGCACGACGACCAGAAGATCCTGCGCGAGAACGGGTTCAAGGTGTCGATGAGCGGCAAGGGTAACTGCTATGACAACGCGGCAGTCGAAACCTTCTTCAAAACCATCAAGTCAGAACTGATCTGGCGGCATTCATGGGAAACACGGCGGAAGGCAGAGATGGCGATCTTCCACTCTCATGGTTTGCAAACAAACCATTGCCGTGCAACGGAATACATTAACGGGTTCTACAATCCGCGCCGCCGACACTCAGCATTAGGCTGGAAAAGCCCGGTCGCTTTTGAACGGAAGCTGGCTTAAACGAGCACTGGGAGCGGCACAAAAGCGTGACAGCTCCAATTTTGCGCCCGATACTCTGGTCGTGTCTTTAGGCGTCGACAGCTTTGCCGGCGATCGCGTCGACTGGTTTGAACTACAAAGCCCGGGTTATCTGGAAATCGGGCACCGGATACGGACGCTCAACCAACCAATCCATTTCATCATGGAAGGTGGTTATGCCATGAAGGCGCTTGGCTTCAACGTCGCCAATATCATCACGGGATATTCTGGGCGCTGACCTGCTTTCCGCAGAGCAGCGGCAAGTTGTTCGCGGGGATACGGCTCCAAGAATCGTACCCCCTTTGACTATTGTAGAGTATCAAGCAGGCGACAGGGCAACCGACACCCCGTTAAAGGCTGCATTGCCGCTTATGGGGTCGATGCGGGTATCATCTGTCAGATCATTGATCGAAACAGTTTGAACGCGCGTTGCCGCTGTAAGTTGCCCTTTTTCCTGCCCCCATCCCTGAGGGATAGACACAACACCTGGTGCCATGGCTGAGGTCACTTCAGCCGGCAAGGTGATTGTTCCCACGCGCGCCGAGACTTGAACGTCGTCACTGTCGGAAATTCCCAGTTTGTCGGCGTCCTGAGGGTGAATCTGGACAGTACACCGGTTTCGTCCTTTGACCAGACGCTCACTGTTTTGCGTCCAACTGTTGTGGCTGCGCGCTTGGCGGCGGCCAATCATGACAAAGGGGCGTTCGGGGTCCAGAGTGTCCGCCTGTGCCAGCAGTCTTGGCAGGTCATCCAAAAAGACTTGTGGTGCGAGCGACAGTCGGCCCTCGGGCGTCTCCAGTCTGGTGCCGAGATTTGGAAACAATGGCCCAAGGTCAACAGATCCCTGCGCAGCTTCAAGCTTGGGAATGGTCACGTCATCTGCGTGGAAACCACGCGCCAATAGCGCGGTCAAAACCTGCTCTGGTGCCGGGCCAATGGTGTTGGCTCCTGTCAGCTTTGCCTGCAGCCTGGCAATGATTTCCCACTCTTGCGGATTGTTGTTTGGCGGGCTGAACAGGGCTGGCGCATAGGCGGCGGTGTTTCTGACGGCAAAGCTGTGGAACACGATGTCATAGATCATCTCCTCCAATGCCACCGTGCCGGGTAGAATGAGGTCGGCGTGTCGAGTTGTGTCGTTCAAGTGGATGTCGATGGACATCACAAAATCCAACTCGTCTATTGCTCGATCAATCCGTCGCCCGTTCGGAGCAGTCAAGACGGGGTTTCCTGCCACAGTGACCAGCGCTTTAATCTGGCCTTCGCCGGGGGTTTCCATTTCCTCTGCCATCACGGAAACCGGAAACTCACCATTATATAGTGGTTGGCCGGACACCCGTGAACGACGTTCCGGGTAGCTACGCACTTTGCCCTTGCGAGATGTCATTCCAACATAATCCAAGGCAGGGGTGGTGAACATCGCCCCACCTTGAGTATCAAAGTTCCCGGTGATGATATTCAGAACGTTGGTGGCCCACTGGCAGAGCCCCCCGAAACTTTGGGTCGACGCCCCCATGCGTGAATAGCAAACCGCACTTTCAGCCTGAGAGAATGCGCGCGCAAGATTGCGGATGGTGTGCGCATCAATGCCAGTGGATTTGGCGGCATACTCTGGGGTAAATGGCGAAACGTGCGCGCGCAGCGTGTCGAGACCATCAAGCAATGGTGTCAAATGCCCTGCGTTTTCCAACCTTTCGGCTAAAATGACGTGGATCATGGCCAATAGCAGGTTTGCATCGGTTTCTGGACGAATAAAGAGATGTTCGTCCGCTTTTTCAGCAGTTTCAGTACGACGCGGATCGACAACAACAACTCGCCCACCGCGTGCTTGCAACTCTGTTATCCGTCGGCCAAACCCCGGGGCTGTCATCATTGACCCGTTGGATACCAGTGGATTGCCCCCAATGATCACCATGAAATCTGTCCGGTCGATATCTGGAACTGGGATCAGCATGGGGTGGCCCAGCATATGGATAGATGCCACGTGGTGCGGGATCTGATCCGCAGTCGCTGAGCTGTACCGGTTGCTGGTTCCAATGGCTTTGATCAACCCGGGCAGGTTCATCAAATTGCCAAACTTGTGGGCGTTGGGATTGCCGAGATAAACGCCGACAGCGTCAGGCCCATGTGCATCTTGAACGGTTCGGATCTGTTCAGCGGCGAAATCCAGGGCCTCTTCCCATTCAATTTCCACGAAGTGGCCATCAATTTTTCGCAAAGGTTTGGTGATGCGATCAGGGTCAGTCCGGAAATCTTGCAAAGCCACAGCCTTAGGGCAGATATGCCCGCGTGACAGGGGATCATCGGGATCTGCCTTAATGGACAGGACTTGATCCGCGTCATGCGTGATAATCAGGCCGCACATGGCCTCGCAGATATTGCAGGTGCGATGTTGTGTTTGCGGCTCTTGCATGGGGTCCTCGCGGGGGGAATAGCTGGGATAAGAGATACAATAAGGGCGCCCGATACAGTCGGACGCCCATTTGTTAGTGCTTTATTCTTCGTGGACCTTTTTCCAGTTGCCATTTTCGACAACAGAAACATAGACAGAGTCCGCACCTTGGTGATCATCAGGGGCAAAGTCGATGTAGTTGCCCACCAGCTCATCCTCGTACTTGAGGCTTTCCATCGCGGCGATAAAGCTGTCGTGGGTCAGGTCTGGTCCCGCAGCTTCAAGCGCGCGCACCATGAGCGCGGCCGAGGCATAGCCCAGCATTGCAAATCCCACCGGGTTCTCGCCGTTGGCCGCCATATATTCCTCGATGAACGCTTTGGGGGCGGGTTGATCCGCGCGCGCCCAGAGATCCTGCCAGCTGGCCGCCGCATACAGTCCTTCGGTCACGCCGCCCGGCACCTTGGCCACCACGGTCAGGAAACCAGCCGAAGTGTTCATGAACTTCATGTCATTCAGGCCCATTTTCTTGGCGGTGCCTGCTACTGTAATGCTTTGACGGACAGTCAACGCCATCGAAACGATGTCGCACCCTTCGGACTTTAGTTTGGACAATGAACCGACGAAATCTGACTCGTCTGGTTTGTGTGTTGTTTCGGCTGCAAAGGTAATGCCAGCTTCTTTGGCGCCTTCTTTCGATCCCTCTAGGATTTCTTTGCCGAAGTCAGTCGGCAGGTACATAGTGCACACTTCCTGTGCGCCGAATTCACCGGCCAAGTATTTCACACCGATGCGTGCCTGTTCGAAATAATCCGCGAAGGAGACGAATTTGTTGCGGACAGGATCTTGCAACATTTGACGTGCTGCGGACAGAGGGGCGACGTTGGGAATACCTTTGGGATCCAACAGCTTAAAACCAGCCAGGTTCATCGGGGTGCCAAGGCTCTGCAGCATGGCAAAAACTTTGTCGCGGTTCAGCAGCTTGTTATAGCCCTGCATCGCACGCGGCATCTGGTATCCATTGTCTTCGACGATGAACTTGATCTGACGCCCATGTACACCACCGGCGGCATTTACTTTTTCAAAGTAGAGGTTCGCGCCCTTGGTGGCCGGAACCCCTACAGCGGCAAACACGCCGGATAGGTCATTGACCGACCCAATGGTCACTTCGGTATCGGAGACACCCTGCGTATCTGCCTGCGCCAGCGTTGCTGCTGCCGTCAGGGCGGTGGCTGTCGCCAGCCGTTTGATGAGTGTTTTCATGTGTTTCCTCCCTATGGAACCTTTTTGTTTTTAGTACATGTCGTCGATCAGATGGGCGTGCGCCTTTTCAACATAACTGCGTTTCAGCTTCATGGTTGCCGTAAGCTCCTCATCTTCAGCAGTCAAAAGCACGTCGATTAATCGGAAATCCTTGATCTGTTCAACGCGCGCGAATTCCTTGTTCACCGCGTTGACCTCCTTGGTGATCAAGTCTTTGACTTCTTGTGCCGCACAGAGCGAGGCAAAGTTGGAAAACGGCACTTTGGTGTCCTGAGCGTATTTCTCTACGTTCTCTTGATCAATCATTATCAACGCTGTCAGATACTTGCGCCGATCACCGATGATTACTGCGTCGGAAACAAAATGGCTGAACTTGAGCCGGCTTTCAATTTCCGCCGGGGTGATGTTCTTGCCGCCTGCCGTGATGATAATGTCCTTGAGGCGTCCGGTGATGGTTAGAAACCCGTCGCTATCCATGCTCCCAACATCGCCGGTGCGCAGCCAGCCGTCGGCGGTAAAGGTCTCGGCGGTTTTCTCGTTGTTGCGCCAGTAACCTTGGAAGTTGTTCAGACCCTTTGTTTGGATCTCGCCATCATCGGCGATGCGGATGTCATAGCCGGGCACCGCCTTGCCGATGGTGCCGACCTTGTTTTCCTCCATCGTATTGATGGACCCTAGACCCGCGGTTTCGGTCATGCCCCAGCCTTCGAGCAGGGGCACGCCAATGGACCAGTACCATTTCAACAACTCGGGCGAGATCGGAGCCGCTCCAGAACCGCCACGCCGCATTTTGTCCATACCCAGCATGCGCCGTAGGTTGCGCAGCACCAATCGATCCCAGAACCAGAACTTTGCAGCCACACCTGCGGGAACTGGCTTGTTCGCCAGCAGGTATTCGGCGCGTTCCATTCCGGCTTTTATAGCCAAACCAAAGGCGGCGCGGCCAGTTGGCGTAGCCTCTTGGGTCAGGATCAGAACCTGTGAATAGATTTTTTCCCAGACGCGTGGCACAGCCACAAAAGTTGCGGGCGATACTTCTTGTAGGTTGGCAAATACCGTTTCCGGGCTTTCGGCAAAATTCACGGTGCTTTTAGTCGCCAGCGGGAAATAGATCGACACGTTCCGTTCCAAGATGTGGCACAGAGGCAGGAAACAAAGCTGTTCGTCAGTGTCGTATGTGGGCAGGCGATGAGCGCCCGCTTCGATCCCGGCCATGATATTTTCGTGGCACAACATCCCTCCCTTAGGTTTGCCGGTGGTGCCCGAAGTATAGATCAGCAACGCCGTGTCCTGAGGGCGGGCTAGAGAAATTTCGGTCTCAAAAACACCGGGCTCGTCCTGTTCTGCTTGGCGACCGATCTCATACAAGTCGTCGATCATGATGCAACGGTGATGCTCAAGATCCTGCAGGCCTTCGTCTTCGAGGATAATCACATTCAGCAAGCCTGGAACGTCGGCTTCGATTTGCAGGAACTTGTCAAGTTGCTCTTCGTTTTCGACGATCAAGAAACGGCTGTCACTGTCATTGATCAGATAGGCCAACTGGCTGGCGGAATCGGTAGTATACACGCCTGAGGCAATGCCGCCGACGCACTGAATTCCCAAATCAGAATAGGCCCATTCCTTCCGATCTTCGGACAGAATCGAGACGACTTCGCCCCGTAGCAGGCCCAGCTTGCGCAGGCCCAAGCCGATCCATTTTGCGTGTTGCCAGTAATCAGCCCAGGAATAGGTTTTCCAGATTCCGAAATCTTTTTCCCGATGGGCGGTGCGCTTGCCCAGATCAGCACAGCGTTTCTGGAACAGGCTGACGATGGTGTCGGACCCATCAACAAAAACGGGGCGTTGTCCGGGATTTACATTGAATGAAACCCCGTTGATCTCGGTCTGGGCGGGCAGGGTGGGTGCATCCATATCGCTCACCTCCATGTTTTCTTACGTTTCCAACGACGGGTTTCCCGAGCGCCTTCTTCTTGCACACCCAGATAGAAACTCTGGATGTCCTCAGACGCCATCAGGGCCTCGGCCGTGCCGTCCATGACAATGCGCCCGACCTCCATGACATAGCCGTCATGGGCAAGATTAAGCGCGGCGCTTGCGTTCTGTTCCACCAGCATCATTGTCATATTCTGTTCTTCGTTGAGCCGTTTCAGGATCTCAAAGATTTCCTGCACCAACAATGGGGACAGACCCAACGAGGGTTCATCCAGCAGCATGATTTTGGGGTTGGCCATCAATCCTCGCCCAATGGCGAGCATCTGTTGTTGTCCACCTGACAGCGTGCCGGATTCTTGATTGCGGCGTTCTTTTAGGATCGGGAAATAGTTGAATACCAGTTCACGATCCCGTTCGATCTGCGCTTTGTCATTCGAGGTATAGGCGCCAAGGCTCAAGTTCTCGTCCACAGTGAGCAGCGGGAACACTTCGCGCCCCTCTGGTACATGAACGATTCCTTGCTGAACAACTTTGTGCGGTTCTGAGCCTTGGATTTGACGACCTTCAAACTCGATAGTGCCCTTTTCGGGATCCATCACGCCCGACACGGTTTTCATCAACGTTGTCTTGCCCGCACCATTTGCTCCAAGGATCGACACGATCCGACCGGGATGCACATCCAAGGATACGCCGCGGATGGCCATGATCGGGCCATAAAAGCTTTCGATATTGCGGATTTTCAGAATGGCTTCGCTCATGACGCTTTCCCCAGATAGGCTTCGATAACGGCGGGGTGGGCCTGCACTTCAGCGGGGGTGCCAAGCGCCAGTTTTGCACCATCAGCCATGGCCAAAACGCGGTCGGACACGCCCGACACTAGCCCCATGTCATGTTCCACCATCAAGACAGTGATCCCCATTTGACGGCGAATGTCATCAATCCACCAGCGCATGTCGGTGGTCTCTTCGACGGATAACCCCGAGGCGGGTTCATCGAGTAATAGCAACTTGGGATCGGTGGCGAGGGCGCGGGCAACTTCGACCACTTTACGCACGCCATAAGGCAGGCCAGCAATCATCTTATCGCGATAGGCCTGCAAATCCAGAAAATCGATGATTTCTTCGACCTTTTCCCTGCTGTCCATCTCTTGCCGCTTGGCAGACGGGGTAAAGAAGATCTCGCTCAACAGGTTTGTCTGGCGGTGTCGGTGCCGCCCAACCAACAGGTTTTGTAAAACCGTGGCATGTTCGAACAATTCAATGTTCTGGAACGTGCGCGCCACCCCATAGGCCGCCACCCCTGAAGGTTTCACCTGTAACAGGTCATGTCCGTCAAACCGGATCTTGCCTGCGAACGGGTTATAGAACCGGGAAATCAGGTTAAAGACGGTCGATTTCCCCGCGCCGTTAGGGCCGACAATGGCAAAGACTTCGCCTTCTTCGACCGAGAATGACAGATCATCAACCGCAGTCAGACCACCGAATTTAAGGGTGACGTTTTCAAGCTCAAGCAGACTCATCTCAGGCGCTCCGTCTTGAGGTAGGATTTCTGCCGCTTAAACATATCCTTGCGGTAGAAAGGGAACAGTTCGAACCACGTTCGGATTTTCAACCACCGGCCATAAATCCCCATGGGTTCAAACAGGATAAAGGCAATCAGGATCATGCCAAAAATACCAAACTCCAAACCCGGAATGGCCACAGTTGACCCGCCAAACACAGCCCCCACATACTCTTTCGAGATGGACAAGAACTGAGGCAGGAAGCCAATAACAATTGCTCCAAAGAAAGCACCATGGATCGACCCAAGCCCACCGATGACGATCATCATCAGCAACTGGATTGAGATCACGACGCTGAATGTCTCGTTGTTGAACGCTGTGGCGTAAAGCCCCATCAAAGCCCCAGCCAAACCGGTCACCGCACACGATAGTCCAAATGAGATGGCTTTGGTGCGAGAGACGTCGATACCCATCGCTTGCGCAGAAACTTCGCTGTCGCGAACCGCGATAAAGCTGCGTCCCAAGGGGGCCCGAAGCAGATTGATATAGCCTAGGGTGACGATAACGGTGACGGCCAATGTGAGCCAATAGAACTCTTTCGGGGTGCTCCAGCGATCAATCATGACGCCAAAGACATTCACGGCTGGTGCGTATTTGCCACCCACACCGCCGGTCCATGGTTCGGTCAGAACGATGATATCATCGACAAGGATCGACATCGCTAGGGTCGCAATCGCAAGGTAAATCCCATGCAACCGCAAAGCTGGAATGGCAACAATGACGCCGACCATTCCGGTGATCAGACCAGCAAGCGGAAAGGCCAGCATAAACGGCACACCAGCTTCGATTAGGATGATGTTCGCATAGCAGCCAAAGGCGAGAAATGCGGCATGTCCCAGACTTGCCTGACCTGTGTGACCGGTCAGGATCATCAGACCCAAACCAGCGATGGCCCAGATCAGAACGTTAGTGAGTTCGCCGAGATAGAAGTCATCCAAGACCCAAGGGGCAATGATAACCGCCGCCAACAGGAGCAAATATAAGCTGAGCTGATAGCCGTCTTTCCAAGGGCGAATATCCTGCATGTAGTCGGTTTTGAAAACAATCCGCATGTGGTTACACCTTCTTGACGCGCACTTGGCTGAACAGCCCGTGCGGACGGAAGACCAACACAGCCAGAAGCAGCGCGTAGGGTGCGATCTGGCTGTAACCAGCAGCAATGTAACGGCTGGCAAACGGTTCGATTACGCCAACAATCAACCCCCCTGCCAAGGCGCCGGGCAGGCTGCCGAAGCCACCGATCACAGCGGCTGCAAAGGCTTTGATCCCCATCAGGCCAGTGTTTGGATCAACAGACCCTTTGGCCGCAAACAGGATCCCGGCAACACAGGCTACCACACCTGCCAGAGCCCAGATGAACCCCTGCACCCGCTTGACCGGAATGCCCATGTAATAGGCGGCCAATTGGTTCTGTGACGCACCCTGCATGGCGAGCCCAAGTTTGGTTTTGCTAAAGAAGACATACAAGCCCCAGGTCAACAGAACTGTGACGACGATAACCGCAACATCTTCCATGCCCAGCACGAGACCGCCAAATGCCAGTTCTTTCCCGGCCAATGGGTTTTGCAATGTCTGCGGTTCATGACCCCAGATCAAACCGGCAAAGAACCGAATGACGAAGCCCAGCGCGATTGTCAGGATTACCACTGATGTTTGGCTTTCTCCAAACATGCGGCGGATGACAAAGCGATCCAGCAAATAGCCAAGCAGAGCCATCAGCCCCATGGATAGTGGTAAAGCCATCCAAAACGGCAGGCCCATATATTCAGTGTTGGTAAGTCCGATGGTGACAAAGGCGCCCAGCATCATGAAATCGCCTTGTGCGAAATTCACGGCTTCGGTTGCCTTGTAGATCAAAACAAAGCCAAGCGCGATCAGGCCATACACACAGCCATTCGCCAGCCCGCTGATCAGCAGCTGCAAGTTATCCAAATTTTCCTCCCTGCACCGGTATCCCGATGTCTGTTGATAAGCCCCCTATGCTCCTCACTTCATCGGGGGCTTACTTAGCACTATGGCGTGATCATCACCTTTCCGTCTGGCTTTTTCAGCGCATCTGCGAGATCTGACACAACGTCACGCAGCGGTACGTGGACCGAAACGTCAGTTTTCCAGCGTCCATCCGCAAACCGGGCCTGAACTTCAGCTGCAACACGGGCTTGATCGGCGGGTGGTGTGTCGCGCATCCAAGCAGTCAGCCAAAAGCCTTCGATCCGTTTGCCCATGAGAATGAGCTGGCCCATTTGCGTCAATTTCGGAACTTCGGCATCAAGCTTGCCATAGCTGATCCAGCGCGCCCTGTTTGGCATCGCAACAAAAATCTGTTCTGAGAGCTGATCAGACACAGCATCCAAGAACACACGTGGTTTCAATTGTGCACTGAGGGCGGCAAACTGCTTGAGAAAGTCGGGATCAGTTGTCACCAAAACCTCGGCCGCACCGTGGGATTTGAGCGTTTCAACAGCCTCGGCACGGCGCACAAGCGCGATGGGTTTCAGCCCCATGTCGCGCCCCAAGGTGCACATCAGCTTCCCCAATTGGCTTGAGGCAGCAGACACAACAAATGCGTCGCCTTCGGAGCGGGCAATATCAACCATGGCCATGGCGGTCATTGGATTCACGATCTGTGCCGAACCGTCCTCGTCAGAGATATCCGGACGCAAGGGGATGCACATCATGGCCTCGGTCATGGCATATTCTGCCCAAGCACCTGACCCAGAGGCGACAAATGCCACCCGCTGTCCCATCAAAGCGCCGGCACCCTTGCCGCTGGCGACAACGTCGCCGCACCCTTCGAACCCAGCGGGCGCGCCTTTGATGCGCGGTTGGCCATATTCGCCTTTGATGAAATGAGTATCCGACGGATTCACAGACGCCATCCGCAACTTGATCAAGACTTGACCGGGGCCGGGAGCGGGGACCGCAATTTCTGTGTTTTCTAACCAATCGGCCGCATCGGCAATCGCCGGGCCCGTGGCTTTGCCGGAATAACCGTCGTGACATTGCACCACGGCAAACATCGTTTCAGGAACAGAACTCATGAGGGAACCTCTTGTGTGGGGTAACTTTGTGTTTCAGTGGTGACGCCAAGACCCAAAAGAGAATAGCGCAGAACATCTTCGGTGATGGCGTGCAGGCTTTCTGCTGTGTCTGTGTCACGGGGACGAAACCAGAAAACGGGGCCATTGAGCGCGCTGAAAAAACTTTGAACCGTGATAGCTTGCGATGGGCCAACATGCAGCTGCCCTTCGGCGGCGCCCTTGGCGATGACATCCCGAAACTGACTTTCGTATTCGTCCCGACGGGCCAGATGCCGCTCCATCTCTTCGCGCTGGAATTGTGTGGTGGTGGAGTACCGGTTCATCTGCAAGCCGTCCATCAGCACCTGCATATAGGGATGTTGGTACAGGATGGCCCGAACATGACCCCGTGCCATGGAAATCAAACGGTCAATCGTAGGCGCATCAGAGTTAAACCCATCGCGGGTGCCATCAAAGACGTGATCCATTGCACGATCACGGACAGCATTGAAAAGATCCATTTTGGATGGAAAATAGTGATAAACACGCCCCTTGGTGGCCCCAAGATGGCGCGCCACGGTGTCAATCGACGTCGCAGCAAACCCCCGACTTTGAAAACACTGCGCGGCTGCGAACAGCAATTCCTCATAACGTTCAGAGCGGTCATTGCGTGGAGAAAGAGCAGTTTGTGTCACGATATAGCTGCCTTGAATTAGACGATGAGTTGGCGTCAGGCAAACATACTACCGGGTAGGTCGTCAACGGAACGTGGCATATGACGTTACGGGAAGGGAAGCAGTTGGAGGGGTGAGCGGCTGCAGCGCGGCAGAGATATTTGCAAACTGGAACAGAGATATTTGCAGTAAACTGGTTTTGGGTCGCTAGGACTTTCAAACAGATTTCTCTGCGCGATAACTCCCAGCACTTTCTTGACTTTAGTAGGAAACCTTTGTTGTTTTCATTGTAATCGTTCACCTTGAATGAGAGGCTCCATGTTTCGATTAGCCCCGTTTGTCGCACTCACATTTATCAGTTCCGCCGCTGCCTCTGACATTGTATCTGGAGCTGACAAAAAATCCCTTTTGTTCGAGATTGTCTCCAACTGGAGCCTTCCAACCGCCTACTTAATCTATTCGCAGGACGCGGGTGAGCTCTCTGACTATCAAATCGACTGGCGCGACGTTGCCGTGCATCATGCTTCTTGCCAGTCAAAAGAACTGAATAAACATGCCACACTAACAGATTTGGAAGTCATACGGTTCATTTGGATAGAAAATAGAGGTCGGGAAAACCGAGCTGCTCGTAAAGTGAAGCGGTCACTAAGCTCAGGTGCCTATAGCCAAGCTTCCGCAGCGTTAGCGGGCAGCTTTCACGACTGTATGATTGAAACAATGGATTTTGTGCGCGATTTGAAGAACGAGTAGGTTAGTTAGCAGCCTTTGGCCAAAAAACTTAAGGGCGCTTTGTTCGCTCAGTCGATCTTCAAGCTGAGATCGTGCAGCACTGTTTGACGAACATCCCCTATTGGTGCGGCAACGCAGAGTTTATCGCCCTTATAGGATGCATACGACGCGAATTTGAAAAGCTTACTAACTGAGTATTTTGACTTTCACAGGCGGGGTGCAGCTCCCGTTCGAATGCTCACCGCCTATTCCCACAAGCGGTCTTTGAAACCTCTTTTAACAGCTCTGCAAACGCGCTTGCTGCTGCCATTGGGACCACCCCATTACCGGCTGCGGCGGATTGGTCCAGCCCATATGCCGTTCGTAGAAAGCGGGACTGCCAATAGGTGGATGTACGGGAAATGACCAATCCCTGAGCCGCGCGTCTGGACGCCGCTTGAGTGTCTCAAAACGCTCAGAATAAAGAAAAGCGGGCCCATTAATGTGGCCCGCTTTTCAACCCTCGTAAGGGCAGAACATGCTGAGGTGGGCTCAGCTGCTCATGTCATAGGCCCGTTCTCCGTGAACGCTCAGGTCCAGACCATTTGTCTCGGTTTCGGCGTCTACGCGAAGCGGGGTCACCAGTGCAACCGCTTTTACCAGCACAACTGTTACAACGGTGGTGAAGAGACCGACAATTGCCAATCCGCCCAGCTGCGCCGTCCATGTGCCCAAGCCAAAGACTGCAATCATGATGGTGCCAAAGATGCCCCCGATCCCGTGGACTGCAAAGACATCCAGCGTATCGTCAATTTTGAGGGTATTTCGTACGATGTTTACGGCCTCTTGGCACAGGATCCCGGCGACAGAGCCGATCATCAGAGCTTGGATCGGATCAACAAAGCCAGAAGCGGGTGTGATTGAGGCCAGACCTGCAATGGTGCCTGTGACCAAACCAACAAGAGAGGCTTTGCCGTATTTGATCTTTTCCCACAGTGCCCAAGTCAAAGACGCTGCTGCTGCTGAAATATGGGTCACGGTCATTGCCATAGCTGCGCCGCCATCTGCCGCAAGTTGAGAGCCGCCGTTAAAGCCAAACCAACCGACCCACAGCATCGCGGCGCCGATCATGACAAAGCCGGGATTGTGAGGTGGGGTTGTGCGGTGGCGGCGTGGGCCTAGGAATACGGCGATGATCAATGCCGCCAAGCCGGCAGTTTCGTGTACCACGATGCCGCCAGCGAAATCTTTGACGCCAGTTTCGCCAAAGATCCCGCCATCAGACAAGAACCCGCCCCCCCAGATCCAGTGAACAACTGGGGCGTAACAGATCAGCATCCACAGGCCCGAGAACAACAGGACAAAGCCAAATCCAACGCGTTCCACATAGGCACCCACGATCAGGGCGGGCGTGATGATGGCAAATGTCATTTGAAAGGCAAAGAACAGGATTTCAGGCAAGGTGCCGCTGAGGCTGTCTGCTGTGATCCCGATCAACAGCAGCTTGTCCAAGCCGCCCCAATAGCCGCTTGTTCCACTGCCAAAGGCGATGGAATACCCGGCGACCATCCAAAGAATGCTCATCAAACAGGCGATCGCAAAGCAATGCATGAACACGCTGAGCACATTTCGTGCGCGCACCAGTCCACCGTAAAACAATGCCAATCCAGGCAATGTCATAAAAAGAACCAGGGCTGTCGCCACTATGATCCAGGCTGTATCGGCACCGTTCATGGGCCTCTCCTTTGCAATCCGCGAATGGGTTGCCCAGCGTTCAAGCGAAAGGAGGCTGACGAAAAAAGAGGCAAGTGGCCTCAAATGCGCCAGTTTTTGACGCTTTTCTTTGATTGACTAAAAAAGTGGCGCTGTCAGGGGGGACCGCCCTGTTTTTCACCGATGTGCGAAAGTCCCTTGTATAACAAGGCCAGCGCGTGGTCGCGGGCTGCCAGCCGTACATTTTCACGTCCGATGGCGCCAAATTCGATGGTTTCAACACGTGTGTCGATCCCACAACCCGATAGGCCAAAGCACACGCGTCCCTCGGGTTTGTGTTCTGACCCGCCGGGGCCCGCGATGCCGGTTATCGAAACGGTCAATTGAACGGGCGCATGGTTCAACGCACCTTCGGCCATTTCTTGGGCGACTTGCTCAGACACCGCCCCATGCGCGTCGAGCGTCGCCTGCTTAACTCCCAGCATCTCTTGTTTGGCCAGATTGGTGTAGGTGACAAAGCCGCGCTCGACCACAGACGAGCTACCGGGAATGTCGGTTAGAGCAGCAGCGACTAGGCCGCCAGTGCAGCTTTCAGCAGTTGCGATCATGACACCCAGGTCACGTGCTTTGTTCAAGAGATCTACAGCTGTCATAACCCGAGCACCCCGTGCGAAAACCCAGCCAGAAGTATAACTCCGATCGCTGCGAAAACACCTGCGATCAAATCATCAAGCATCACGCCCAACGCATCACCGCGTCGGTCTGCCCAACCAATCGGACCCGGTTTGGTGATGTCAAACAGGCGGAATAGGGCGAAACCCGCAATCCAGCCCGGCCAGAGAGCTGTGATCGGAATACCATGGGCCCACGCCGGGTAAGAGATGGCCATCAGGGCAATGAATTGGCCAGCAACCTCGTCAATTACGATTTCCGAGGGATCGTGATCGTCTTTGCCTGCGGTCATCACACCCGTGGCCCAGATGCCTGCTATGATCACAACGACAGTGGTAATCAGCAGCAGGGGAAATCCACCAAGCGTGTGTAAAACCCAAACCATGGGCAGAGCGGCAAAAGATCCCCAAGTCCCGGGGGCAGGGCGCAGATAGCCAACTCCGCCTACGGTTCCTATCAATGTTGCAATGTTCATGCTGACACCAGACAGGCGGTGGCTTGTGCTGCGATGCCTTCGCCGCGCCCGGTAAAGCCTAGCTTTTCTGATGTGGTTGCTTTGACTGATACTTGATCGACACTCAGTCCCATGATCCGCGCCATCTCAGTGCGCATTGTTATGGCATGTGGTCCGACTTTGGGAAACTCACAGATGAGCGTGCAGTCGATATTTGAAATGTGATAGCCCATCGATTGGGCCAGCTCGACAGCGTGTCGCAAAAAGATCTCGCTCGCGGCGCCTTTCCACTGAGGATCTGACGGGGGGAAGTGTTGGCCGATGTCCCCGCGCGCCAAAGCGCCATAAATTGCATCTGTTACCGCATGCATGCCGACATCAGCGTCCGAATGGCCCTGAAGCCCGCGCTCATGTGGAACAGCAACGCCACATAAAACCACGTGATCACCCGGTCCAAAACGGTGCACGTCGTACCCATTGCCAAGTCTGATATCCATGTCTGTCCTCAACAGTCTTTCGGCGCGGGCAAAATCCTCGGGCCGTGTGATTTTTAGATTGTCTGCGTTGCCCGGAACGATTGTAACGCTCATCCCACTCGCACGGGCGACTTCGACATCATCCGCAGCGCCGCCTGGATGCGCGGCATGCGCAGCAACGATTGCATCATAGTGAAAGCCTTGCGGTGTTTGTGCAGCAAACAGACCTTCGCGATCCTGCACGCCTGTGACGCACTCGGATGCGCCTGTCCACAGGGCATCCGTAACCGCCAGGCCGGGTGCCGCTGCTGGGACCTTGTCCAATGCGTCTAGCACGTCAGTGATAATGCGGTGCGATACACAGGGCCGGGCCACATCATGGATCAAAACCTTGGTCACACCATGTCTCACAAGCGCCGCCAATCCATTTTGAACGGACTCAGACCGGGTTGCCCCGCCGCGCGCCAGAATGAAATCGCGGGCCTCAAATTCGGCCCAAGCTTGGGTGTCGTCTGCGGCCAAGACCAGAACAATGTGATCCACATTCACAGAGGTAAACTGTTGGAGCGTCCAGTCGGCGACCCGCTTTCCGGCCAAAGGGTGCCATTGTTTGGGAACGCCGCCACCGGCGCGTCGCCCCCGACCTGCGGCGACAATCAGGGCTGCTGTGGTCATCGAATGTCTCTCTGTTACGTGTCGTCTTTATTTAGGCTGTGCTGCCTGTCTGAGCAATCACCTGCGTCACCTTGCTTAAATTTTGGGCAACTGCTGTTTTGCTAAGCCTTGAAACACACCGTTTCATTGTGCAGTTACAGTCCTCTCGATAGAAAAGTCTCACTTGCACAAGGATTAGGCACATTGACCCTGCGTCTTGCCGATAAACAGATCAACGCCCCCGTGATGCTGGCCCCGATGGCCGGAATCACCGATCGTCCGTTCCGTGATCTCGTGATGGGGTTCGGTGCCGGATTGGTGGTGAGCGAAATGGTCGCTAGTCAGGAAATGGTGCAATCCAAACCCGGTGTGCGTGAAAAAGCTGAACTGAGTGCGAATGTCGAAAACACCGCTGTGCAGCTTGCTGGTCGAGAGGCTTACTGGATGGCAGAGGCTGCCCGACAGGTTGCGGATCGGGGCGCGCAGATGATTGATATCAACATGGGATGCCCCGCCAAAAAGGTGACCAATGGGTATTCCGGTTCGGCTTTGCTGAAAACACCGGATCATGCGCTGACCTTGATTGAAGCTGTTGTTGGGGCTGTCGATGTGCCGGTGACGTTGAAAACGCGGCTGGGGTGGGATGACAAGCTGTTGAATGCCTCAGACGTTGCGCGCCGTGCGCAAGATGCCGGGGTCCAGATGGTGACCATTCATGGGCGCACCCGATGCCAATTTTACAAAGGATCAGCGGATTGGCAGGCGATCCGTGCGGTCAAAGAGGCCGTGACCATCCCGGTTATCGCAAATGGGGATATCACAAGCGCCAAGCGCGCGCGCACGGCACTTGCCCAGTCACAAGCGGATGGGGTGATGGTCGGGCGGGGTGCGCAGGGTCGCCCTTGGTTGTTGGCGCAGATTGCACATGATCTATGGGGGCAACCGGCGCCCCAAATCCCCGAGGAGCAAGATCTGGTTGATCTGGTTTGCGCGCACTACGAGGCGATGCTTACGTTTTATGGTGTCGATCTCGGCCTGCGTGTATCGCGTAAGCATCTTGGCTGGTACATGGACGAAGCAGAGACCCCAGTCCCGATCCGTAGGGCTGTTTTGACCGCTAAAACCCCGGATGAGGTTTTGTCTCTGCTGCCAGAGGCGCTGATGATGGCACAAAGGGACATGGCATGACATCTGATCACGCCATTTGGGCCTCTCTGCCGGTCCCTGCCTTTTTGATCGATGATCAGGATCGTATTTCTGATGTGAATTCAGCGGGCGAAGGGTTTCTGAACGCATCGGCCAAAGCAATCACTGGACATCCCGTGTGGGATCAGATCGCGATTGATGCGCCCATCGAAGAAGCTTTTGAGCGGGCGCGCTCAAATGGGACACCTTTGTTTGTAAACGACATCGATGTTGGGTCAGGTCAACGTGCACCGTTACAGTGCGCCTTGCAGATCGCACCATTGCAAGGGCACCCGGGTACAATGATCTTGATCATAACCCCGCGTGAGCTGGCGGGGCGGATGACGCAAAATCATTCGGTAAAATCAGCAGCCCAATCCGCCATTGGTATGGCTGAAATGTTGGCGCATGAAATCAAGAACCCGCTGGCCGGTATCACCGGGGCAGCGCAACTTCTTAGCATGAACCTTGCATCCGAAGATCTTGAATTAACAGATCTTATTGTTGAAGAGAGCCGTCGGATAGTTAAGCTTTTGGAGCAGGTCGAGCAGTTTGGCAATCTATCGGCCCCGGATTTTAAACCCGTCAATATCCATGATGTATTGGATCGTGCACGTCGATCCGCTGTATTGGGATTTGGCGCCCATATGACCATCATTGAGGATTACGATCCCTCGTTGCCTATGGCCTATGGGGATCCAGATCAGTTGTTGCAGGTCATTTTGAACCTGCTCAAAAACGCATCAGAAGCAGCCATCCCCAAGGGTGGTACCATTCGGTTGCGCAGTTACTATGAGCATTCGTTCCGGATGAGGCGTAGCGATGGCACGGGTCAATCGTTGCCATTGCAGATCGAAATTATCGATGATGGTCCAGGACTGCCGGAAAAAATTAGGGCCGATATCTTTGATCCGTTTGTTTCGGGACGCGAAAACGGAACCGGGCTCGGCCTTGCTCTGGTGAGCAAGATTATCTCGGATCACGACGGTTGGATTTCGGTTACTTCGGTTCCGGGCAGAACGGTGTTTCGATTGTCCCTATCGCGTGTTCCGCGCCCCAAATCACAAGAGGAGTCACACTGATGGATGGTACTGTACTGGTCGCCGATGATGACCGCACAATTCGTACGGTTCTGACGCAGGCGCTGACCCGTGCTGGGTGCAAGGTTCATGCGACCAGCTCGTTGACGACGCTGATGCGATGGGTTGCCGAGGGAAAGGGCGATGTGGTCATTTCCGATGTCGTTATGCCCGACGGCAACGGATTGGAAATGCTGCCTAAAATCGCAGAGGATCGACCAGGGCTGCCGGTTATCGTGATTTCTGCCCAAAACACGATCATGACGGCCATTCAGGCGGCCGAGGCCGAAGCTTATGATTACCTGCCGAAGCCGTTCGACTTGCCTGATTTGATGAAACGCACGGCGCGCGCGCTTGATCAGAAACAGCGACACAGCTCGCCGGCGCAACAAACCAGCTCCGAGCGCCCCGAAGAATTGCCCCTTGTGGGGCGCACGCCTGTGATGCAGTCGCTTTATCGATTGATCGCCAAGGTCATGAACACAGATTTGCCAGTGGTGATATCAGGCGAAAGCGGAACCGGAAAATCTTTGATTGCACGGGCCTTGCATGATTTTTCAGATCGCAGAACGCTGCCGTTTGTGACGGTAACGGGCGCAGACTTGCAAGATCTCGAAGGACCTGCACGTGTTTTGGCGCGAGTTAAGGGTGGCACGCTGCTGGTGGATGAAATTGCCGATCTCGACGACGAGGTGCAGGGGCGTTTGGTGCGCATGATCGATGCCCCGGGTGAGCATGTGCCGCGGTTCATGGCGACAAGCCAAGGCGATCTGGCTGCAGCGATGGAGGCCGGCCAGGTCCGGCAAGACCTCTATTATCGTTTGTGTGGGGCGCCTTTGCATGTTCCGGCTGTGCGCGAACGTGTTGATGATATTCCGCTTCTGACCGAGCATTTTCTGGCCAAAGCCGAGCGGGAGGGCATGCCAAAACGCTGGTTGAGCGCAGAGGCAGCTGACTTGTTCCGGGTATATTCCTGGCCAGGCAATGTGCGCCAACTGGAAAATGCCATCCGGCGATTGGGATTAACTAGTCGAGCGGATGAAATCACCCTCGCAGAAGTCGAGTTGGTATTAGGGAGTCAGCCAGAGGTCGAGCCCGTGTTGGGCGGGGGCGATCGGGAAAAGCTCTCGACATCGGTTGAACGTCACCTGCGTCGGTATTTCGATTTGCACGGGAACATGTTGCCGCCTCCGGGGTTATATCCGCGAATCTTACGTGAAATAGAGGCACCCTTGATCGAGATTGCGCTTGATGCGACAGGTGGAAATCAGGCGAAATGCGCGGACCTGTTAGGCATTAACCGTAATACGTTGCGGAAAAAAATCACGGACCTCGATATTCAGGTGACACGGCGCCGCAAACTGATGTAATATCGCCACACAAACCGTGGCATCCATGCTTCAGTATGGAGAAGACCACGATATATGGCGGTTCGTTGCGCAAGCGACACATCAGAATGAGGGCAGCAAGTGGCAACTCGGTCACAGCAAGGGCCGATCAATTGGATCAGTCGGGTGCGGAAAACCAGAAGGGCTCGTAGTATCGGGACCTTAGGGTTGGTTGTTTTGGGTCCAGTTCTGACGCTGGCGACCTATCTCGTTTTTGGTCCATTTGATCTGGGTGTATCTGCCCCGGCGCTGCGATTCATTTTGCTCGCTGATCTGGTGTATATTCTTGTTCTGGCCGCCTTGGTGCTGGGCCAGGTGGGGCGATTGGTTGCTGCGCGCCGGGCTAAGTCAGCGGGGTCTAGGCTTCACCTCAGGTTGATCGGTGTTTTCACTCTGTTGGCGCTTATTCCCACAGTGACGGTAGCGATCTTTGCGGGTTTGACGGTTAATATCGGCCTCGAGGGGTGGTTCTCTGATCGGGTTCGCGAGGTTGTCGGATCGTCGTTGTCAGCAGCGGAAGCGTATGAAGACGAGCACCAGCAGGGGCTTAGTCAAGACGCGCTCGCATTGGCCCGGTTTCTGGATCAGGCACGTGGGCGAAACTTCTTTATAAGTGACGCTGAGCTGCGCAATGTTCTGGCGCAGGGGCAGTCCCAAATTCAGCGGGGGTTGCGTGAGGCTTATGTGATTGATGGTGTCGGCGAAATTCGCGCGCGCGGCGACCGATCCTATCTTTTTGATTTCGAACAACCGAGCAAAGAGCAAATCAGCGATTCAACCGCGAGCGGGCAGTTGATTATCCAAGACTGGGACAACAACGAATTCCGGGCTTTGGTGCCGCTGCAAGCCTATGTAGACCGGTATTTGTACGTCAGTCGTGACGTTGATGGGCAGATCCTGAATCTGCTGGATGATACCAAAGAAACCGTGCGCCTGTACCAACAATTGGAAAGTGATCGAGGCCGGGTCCTGTTTGAGTTCGGCTTGTTGTATCTAGGGTTCGCCGTGATCCTGATTTTGGCGGCTGTTTGGTTGGGACTTTGGTTCGCGGAACGTCTGTCACGTCCTGTTGGACGTCTGACCACTGCAGCGCAACGGGTCGGTGCAGGGGATTTAGGCCTACAGGTCGTCGAAGAGGATGGGGATGACGAAATCGCTATGCTGGGGCGGTATTTCAACCAAATGACTCGTCAGCTCAAAGGCCAGCGGGATGCTTTGCTGGAAAACACGCATCATATCGAAATGCGGCGGCGTATGTTTGACTCAGTTTTGTCCTCAGTCACATCTGGCGTGGTTGGGTTGGATTCTGAGGGTCGTGTGACCTTTGTGAATCGTTCGGCCGAGCGTTTGTTGGATTGGCATGGGGATGAGCGAACATTAGCCTTGGGGGTTGCGGTGCCCGAGTTTTTGCCATTGTTCGAAGTCCTGCAATCAAGCGGATCCGAGAGCGTACAAGACGAGGTTAAGGTTACGCGCAAAGGGCAGTTGGAAAACCTGTTGGTACGAATGGCGACGCGGCGTGGCGAAGATAATGGTCTTGAGGGATATGTGGTCGCGTTTGATGATGTGACGGATCTGGTTAGTGCTCAGCGAATGGCGGCCTGGGGCGATGTTGCTCGTCGTATTGCGCATGAAATCAAGAACCCGCTGACACCAATTCAGCTGAGTGCGGAGCGGATAAAGAGGAAATTTGCTCGCATGTTGCCGGATGATGACCGGGAACAGCTGGAATCCATGACTGGTGTAATTATTCGCCAAACCAACGATTTACGTCGCATTGTTGATGAGTTTTCCAAGTTTGCGCGGATGCCTGCCCCCGAAAAACGGGAAGAGAACCTGACGCGGCTGGTCCGTGACGCGGTTCTTTTGCAACAAACTGGCCAACCTGATGTGCAAATTCGCTCGGTTTTGCCTGATCAGGAATTGCTTGCAGATATCGACGCGACGATGTTGGGGCAAGCGTTGACGAACCTGATCAAGAATGCAGGTGAGGCAATTGAGACTTTAAAGGCCGAAGGAACAGTCATAGGACTGATCCCTCAAATCGAAGTGACACTCAATTCCGTCGAGAACGGCAGTGTCATCACTATTGCCGACAATGGGATAGGACTGCCCGAGGATCGGGCTCGGTTGTTTGAACCCTATGTGACTACACGGGACGAAGGGACAGGCCTTGGCCTCCCGATTGTTAAAAAAATCATCGAAGAACATGGCGGCACGCTCATTCTGGAGGATGCGCCGGTTTTTGACGGGCAAAGTCATTTCGGGGCGAAGGCGGTTATCCGACTTACGAATTCAGAACGGCAGCCTAAACAAGCACCATCTGTTCTGGTGCCAAAGACAAACAGTGAAAGCAGGGTAATATGAGTGATATTCTGATCGTTGACGACGAGCGCGATATTCGCGAACTGGTTTCTGACATTCTTCAGGATGAAGGCTATTCCACACGACTAGCTGGCAATTCAGATGATTGCATGGCTGCGATTAATGACGAGCCTCCGGGTCTGCTGATCCTCGATATCTGGCTGAAGGACAGCCGGATGGACGGGATTGATATTCTAAAGTCAGTCAAACGAGACAACCCGGATGTGCCGGTTGTGATTATCTCGGGGCACGGGAACATTGAAATCGCCGTAGCAGCGATCAAGCAAGGCGCTTACGATTTTATCGAAAAACCCTTTAACATTGATCAGCTGATGGTGGTTATTCGACGCGCGATGGAGGCATCAGTCCTGCGCCGTGAGAACAGCTCGCTCAAGCGGCGTGAGGTGACCAATGCCGAAATGATCGGGAACTCGGCGTCCTATCGCACCATGTTGGGGCAGCTGGATAAAGTCACCAAATCGAATGGGCGTGTCATGCTTAAGGGGCCTGCAGGTTCCGGCAAGGAAATCGCTGCGCGCTATATTCACGCCAATTCCAATCGAGCCAATGCACCTTTTGTGACGGTGAACTGTGCGGGTATCGAACCGGATCGTGTCGAAGAGGTTCTGTTTGGGCGTGAAACATCAGAACGCGGAATTGAAACAGGTTTGCTTGAACAAGCTCATGGTGGTGTCGTTTACTTCGACGAAGTCGCGGATATGCCATTGGGCACACAGTCCAAGATTCTGCGCGTGTTGGTTGACCAGCAGTTCCAGCGTGTTGGTGGCGCAGACAAGGTGCGGGTCGATCTGCGCGTCATTTCGTCGACAAACAAGGATCTGGACACTGAAATTCAGGCGGATCGGTTCCGCGAAGAATTGTACCATCGTTTGAACGTGGTCCCGATTGCGGTTCCCTCTCTTGAAGAGCGCCGTGAAGATATTCCGGTCTTAGCAGAGCATTTCATTGAGATGTGCAATGGCACCCAAGGCTTGCCCCTGCGTGAACTCAGCGACGAAGCGATTGCTTTGCTGCAAACCATGATCTGGCCGGGCAACGTGCGTCAGCTCAAAAACCTGGTCGAACGCGTTCTTATTTTGGGCGACAGCACAGGTCCAATCGAAGCGCGAGAACTACCGAATGACGAAGAGAAAACCACCGAAGATGGTCGGGTCGTGTTGTCCGGAGCTCTTGCAACGTTGCCCTTGCGAGAAGCGCGCGAAGCGTTCGAGCGGGAATATCTGCTTACACAGATCAATCGCTTCGGAGGCAACATCAGCCGTACAGCCAGCTTTGTTGGGATGGAGCGGAGCGCCCTGCATCGTAAGTTGAAATCGCTTGGCGTGGTGACGTCAAACAAAGCCGGGGCGCGGGTCGCGCATGTCGATGATGTGGAAGAGACGGTGGAATAATCCACCGTCATGACGGCAAACAGAATATCCTTAAGTGGCTTAATTCTGTTTGCTTTTCACGTGTGAAATGATCTGAAAACTACCGTCCTCGTTTTTAAGGTAGCAGGAACTTTCCGTGAGCGAGGGCAGGGTTGTTGTTGTGGCGATTGGCGCGTTTGCTTTGACGCCGGCACTACAAAGTGGAATTGAAACAGGGGAATATCCCTTGTTTGCCATGCATTGGGTCAAGACGCGGTTGCGTAGATCTCTGTTGACATCCACGGAATAGATGCCTCCATCGACCCAATATCCCGGTCGATACCAACAGTTTCCAGCACTGTTACATATTGATGAGCCGGGGTAATAAATCGGCGGGCGTTGCCGGATCTGCTCGGATACCGGAACATCTTTCAACGCTTTGACTTCGCAATTGGTTTCGTCTGTTTGTAGCCGTGTGACTGTGGCACCGGGTTTGTAGTATACATCAAGTGGCCCGGTGCAGGCACCGAGCACGAGCGTCAGCGGTAGAAAATGAATAGAAACTCTCATTGGGCTATTGTGCGAGGTTGGGTTCCATTTGACAATTGAATTGACGCTCCAAATTGCATCTGCCATTCAAAACATTCAGGCATTAAAGGGCCCAGAACCATGAAGGTAATCATTTGCGGTGCAGGTCAGGTTGGATGGCAGATTGCGCGTCACCTGTCCGGAGAGCACAACGATGTGACTGTGGTGGATAGCAACCCAGATCTGGTTCGTCGGGCTACGGATTCGTTAGACGTACAGGGCATTGCTGGATTCGCCAGTTATCCTGATGTTCTGGATCGGGCCGGTGCACGGGATGCCGACATGATCATCGCTGCCACCCATTCGGATGAGGTCAACATGGTGACCTGTCAGGTGGCGCATTCGGTGTTTGGCATCCAGCGCAAAATCGCCCGGCTTCGATCCCAGAGCTATCTGACGGCTATCTATTCCGATCTCTATCGCCGGGATCATCTGCCGATTGATGTTGTGATCAGTCCCGAACGCGAAGTTGCGGCCGCAGCGATGCGCCGTCTTTCGGCCCCGGCTGCCTTTGATACCGAAGTTTTCATGGAGGGTCAGGCCCAGTTGCTAGGCGTCTCCATTGGCGAAGACTGCCCTATCGTGAACACCCCATTGCGGCAGTTAACAGATCTGTTTTCGACGTTGCGCTCCATCGTTGTTGGAGTACGTCGTAAGGGGTCGTTGTTTGCGCCAGAGCCAAATGACCAGTTGTTTGTAGATGATGAATGTTACGTTTTCACCCATGTGGATGATGTTAATAGAACGATGGAAGTCTTTGGCAAGGAACAAAAAAAGCAAGACCGTGTTGTCATCGTCGGAGGTGGGAATGTTGGTTTGGAAGTGGCCAAGACACTGGAAGAGCAAGAAGGTCGAATTCGGTCAAAGGTGATCGAACGAGACCGCCCAAGTGCAGAACGGGCCGCCGAAGTTCTGGAGCGAACGATCGTCTTGTATGGGGATGGGTTGGATTCATCTTTGTTGAACGAGGCTGGTATCGCGCGTGCGGATGCGATGTTGGCAGTTACCGATGACGACAAGACCAATATGCTGGCAGCTGTTCGGGCCAAAGCCGAAGGCTGCGCACTTGCGATTGCTTTGATCAACGACCCGACATTGGTGCCACTTATGGGGCCGTTGGGGATTGACGCCTATATCAATCCCCGTGCCACAACAGTGAGTTCGATCTTGCGCCACATCCGCCATGGGCGTGTGCGCCAAGTATACTCAATCGGCGATGCCGAAGCCGAAGTGATCGAGGCCGAGGTGCTTTCGACCTCTCCGATGGCGGGGCAAAAGCTGCGTGATATCGATTTTCCCGAAGGGGTCCTGGTGGGCGCAGTGCGCAAAGGCGATCAGGTGGTGCGTCCCTCGGGGGGGCTCAGGATCGAGGCGGGGGATGTTGTCGCAATCTTTGCAATGGCCGATGATGTTCCCGAAGTCGAACGTCTGATGCAGGTTTCGATCGACTTTTTCTAATGCGGCATAGAAAGCAAAAAAACCTAACGACACTCCGACGGTTGCCTCTGTTCCTGTTGATTTGGGGCGTGACGGCATTGTCTATGTGGGTTCCTGCGCTGCTGGCTCTCAATCAAGACAATCACCCGGTTTCCCGATCCTTCTTTTATTCGGGCATTCTGGGCATCATCATTGTGACTATGATCGCGCTTTCGATGCAAAACCGTGTCCCGCGGTACGGGACACTTGGGCAGCTATTGGCTTTGCTGGCGACCTTTGCGGTCCTGCCAGTGTTTCTGGCTGTGCCTCTGCACGATGCTTTGCAAACAACCAGCTTTCTGAACGCCTATTTTGACATGGTCAGTGCGATCACAACGACCGGCGCGGATATGTTTCCGGACCCTGGCCGGTTGCCATCCGCCGTGCACCTGTGGCGGGCCATGGTTGGCTGGATGGGGGGATTGCTAATGTGGATCGCAGCCTCAGCGATCCTTGCGCCATTGTCCCTTGGTGGGTTTGAGGTCACGACACGCGGGGAACCAGGTCGGGCGGTGGCAGGGTTGGCGCAAATTGAACGCGCTGATCCTCGAGGCAGACTGTTGCGCGTCGTACGAACCTTGGCTCCGATCTATATGGCGTTGACCGTCGTTGTCTGGGTCTTGTTGCTTATCGCAGGCGAACAGGGGTTAACTGCGATTTGTCACGCGATGTCTGTTCTGGCGACCTCGGGAATTTCCCCGGTCGGAGGGATGAGCGGATCCACTGCAGGTCTTACTGGCGAAGTGATCCTGTTTCTGTTCATGTTCTTTGCGCTGTCTCGTTTGACCTTTTCTTCGGACACCGCGACAACTGGATATTCCCGGTTAGACAAAGATCCAGAGTTTCGCATCGGGTTGATGATCGTTGTTGGGGTCCCAATTTTGTTGTTCTTGCGACATTGGGTGGCAGCTTACGAGATCAGCACCTCGGAAAATTTTTGGCTCGGACTGCGTTCTTTATGGGGGGGGATGTTTACGGTCATGTCCTTTCTCACGACGACGGGCTTTGAAAGTAATGATTGGGAAGAAGCCCGGAAATGGTCAGGTCTGGGAACTCCGGGGTTGATCTTGATGGGGCTTGCGATGATCGGAGGAGGGGTCGCCACAACTGCGGGTGGGGTCAAATTACTGCGCGTGTTTGCGCTGTACCTGAATGGGCTGCGCGAAATGGAACGGCTTGTGCACCCATCGTCTGTCAGTGGCGAAGGCGGTGGTAATCGTCGCATTCAGAAAGACGGCGCTTTTATTGCCTGGGTGTTCTTTATGATGTTCGCACTGTCTCTGGCAGTAATCAGCCTCGCTCTTTCTGCATTGGGGTCAAGCTTTGACGAGGCTTTGATCCTCGGCATTTCGGCGCTGACAACGACGGGGCCGTTGATTCAATTGGCCAGCGAAGTTCCTATCCGTTTGACGGATTTGGGCCCCGCAGCCAAAGGCGTTTTGTGTGCGGCTATGGTTATCGGGCGTCTTGAAACTCTGGCAATCATCGCATTGATCACGCCAAATCTGTGGCGAAACTGATAACGTGACTGGGTCATTCAAGTTGACCTATCGCTTTTTCGGCTGGAAACTCTCTTAATGGCACTCCATACTCTTTGGGCAGGGTACGCGTTGATCCGCAGCGCGTTGTAAGAACAAAGGCGAGAATTCAATAAAATGGCTTCGGACAGACAGAATCTGCAGGATGCGTTCCTGAATCATGTGCGGAAAACCAAAGTTCCGGTCACAATTTTCCTGATCAACGGTGTGAAATTGCAGGGTGTTATCACCTGGTTCGACAATTTCTGTGTGCTTTTGCGCCGCGACGGACAGTCGCAGCTTGTGTATAAACACGCAATCTCGACGATTATGCCAGCGCAGCCGATCAGCCTTTATGAGGGCGAAGACGCCTCTTGATGGAACATGATAGGGTCCTCACCCGTGCTTGGGTGTTGCACCCAGAAATAAAATCCGACCAAGATCGCCGGGACCCCAAACCGGCGCTACAAGAAGCTGTCGCTCTGGCAGCGGCTTTGCCTGACCTTGATGTGGTCGGGTCAGATATCGTGCGCTTGCCCAAAGCGCATGCTGGTCACTTGTTCGGGTCTGGCAAAATCAAAGAATTGCACGATGTGTTGCATGCTGCCGAAATCGATCTGGTCCTGATTGACGGGCCGGTGACACCGGTGCAGCAACGCAATCTGGAAAAGGCCTGGGGTGTTAAGATCCTGGACCGAACCGGCCTGATCCTAGAGATTTTTAGTGACCGCGCACGCACACGCGAAGGCGTGTTGCAGGTCGAAATGGCTGCGCTTAGCTATCAACGCACGCGATTGGTTCGAGCTTGGACGCACCTAGAACGTCAACGAGGCGGACTTGGGTTCGTTGGGGGGCCGGGGGAAACTCAGATCGAAGCAGACCGTCGTGCCATTGATGACCAATTGGTACGCTTGCGCCGTCAATTGGATAAGGTGGTCAAAACCCGAACGTTGCATCGGGCTGCAAGGGCTAAGGTTCCGTATCCGATCGTCGCGCTTGTTGGCTATACCAACGCTGGGAAGTCGACACTTTTCAATCAATTGACCGGCGCCGATGTCATGGCCAAAGACATGCTTTTTGCGACGTTGGACCCAACCATGCGCAGGGTTGAATTGCCAGACGGACCCGAAGTGATCTTGTCCGATACTGTAGGTTTCATTTCCAGTCTGCCAACTGAATTGGTCGCGTCCTTCCGAGCTACGTTGGAAGAGGTACTGGGCGCTGATCTGATTATTCATGTCCGCGACATTAGTCACGCGGATACAGAAACGCAGGCCACAGATGTTGAGACCATTCTTAACACCTTAGGGATTGACCCCGAGCGCCCGCGACTCGAAGTTTGGAACAAGATTGACCTTCTCGACGCAGAGGAAGGCGATGCTGTCCGCGCACGGGCAGAGCGTGACCCTGCAGTGTTCGGTATCTCGGCAGTCACTGGCGAAGGTTTGGATACGTTGCTGGCGACCATCGCCGAACAAATCCAAGGGGCACGTCACGTGACCGAAATGGTCTTAGGGTTTTCTGAAGGCAAAAAACGGGCGTGGCTGTTTCAGCAGGATTTGGTGATTTCAGAAACCCAATCCGAAGATGGGTTTGCGTTGACCGTTCAATGGACCGCCGTACAACAGGCGCAATTTGGCTCTTTGTAAAAAAACTATCAGCGCCCGTCGATCTGGCGCTGATAGTCATCGGCATCGAACCAACCAAGTGACGAAACGACTTGGTAATCGCTGTTCAACTCCCATTCCTCCCAACCCCCAACGACAACGTGGTTTTTGGTTTCTGCGTGGTGCCCTTCGAGGGTCCATATAAATATGGCATGGCTACCGGCACGTCGCATCAAATCGCATCGAACCTCTAAGTCCGGAAATTCAGCATAGAACCCAGCGGCCATCTCTATGATTGCGGTGCGCCCTTGCAGAACCTCGCCTCGGTTAATGCAAATTTGCCCGTCCTGAGCATAAAATCCAGCGACTGCTGCGGGGTCGCCAGAGCTCCACGCGAGGGCGTATTCCTGCGCAAGGGTTTGCAAAATATCACGTGCACTTGCCATTAACGAATTCCTCCGATTGAACATCAGGCTACGTCAAAGTGGGGGTCACGTCTATGGGGTTGAATTAGAGGTCTATTTCTGAGGGTTCAGGGTCGTTATTCCCACCGCTGCGGCACGTGCCAAATTCGTATCCAAAGACATTGGGATGTACTCGCCACGCCGCCAAAGTTGGGCTAGATCATCATAGTATCGCGACAGGAAGTGGCCGGATTGACCTGTGGATGAAATAAAGACTGAACTGTTGGGGGCCGCAAAGTCATAGACGCCTCGGTAACCAGCCCCGTGCACATTCTGGAACGGAAATGGGTCTTCGCCAGAGGTCCGGCCCCGCTGCAATGTGTTATCCCCGCCGCTGGTTGATTGGCGGATGTTTACGAAATAGCGAAGCACAGGAACCTTACCCAAAGTTGGGTGATCGTGGGTTGCCTGATGCGCATCCCCCCAACGCAAGGATTCAAGAGCCGTTCCATATCGCTCACCGATCCAGATCAGGGCGTCATCCAAGGCGAGGCGGGCCATTTCGGTGCATGTTTCTTTGGCAGCGCTGTGTCGCACATCACACCAACGCGCTGCGCCATCAACATTGCGATACACACGTTCAATGAACAGCGGCTCAACATGTTTGAACTCCTCGGCCAGCGGTCCCAATTCGTCCGCGATGAGGCGCTGTTGTAGTGCCCGTATCCAAGCGGCATAAATCAGAGGTTCCGGCAGATGCTCGTTCATTTCGCCGTTCCAGTCGGCCAGCAAGGATAAGGCGATCTGCCTTTGGCGTGCGGGCGTGCCTTCGGGGGCTGCTTCGCCAGTGAACCACAGATCAGCGCCAATCAATGGGAGCAAGGATCGGGCGGTAAAGCTAACCGGATCCAGTTGGGCCTCGATAAAGCTATCGCGGGTATGAACTTGACGCGATTGCATCAACCGTTGCCAACGCTGAATGCGCTGACTGTCACCCCAAACATAAGACACGTGGTTGGGGAAGGGGCGTTTGATCAACTTGTTATTGGTGTTCCCCAACAATCCACCACGGGGTGAAACAAATTGTGGATTGGCAGCATAAGGCGCGCGCCCTTGCCACCGGTTTTCAGCGCGCCACCCCTGACTGGGCAGGCGTCCCTTGCTTTGATGCCGGGCATCGCGTCGGGGCACTGCTCCAACCAGTTTCATGCCAATATCCGTCCTGTCAGCAAGGGATAAGTTTAGAGATGGAGAGATGAAGCCTTCACCGACCGAGATTGCTTCGCGGACCGATTTGGATTGCATCAGATCGAGAGCGGCAGTGAGGGTCGTATCTTTGGGGCTAAGGGCATTCCACCCCAAGGCAACGAGATGACCTGGTGGGGTAATTGTGCTGAGCGAATAATGACTGCCAGGCAGGACAGGGCCGTTTTCCGTCCACCGCAAGGTTAGGGTGATGGGGCGCGCGTCTTTGATTTCAATGATCGAAGGGCGCGTTTCAAAGGTCTTATACCCATCCGGTGTCAGATACTCTTCGGGATTGTCAGGATTCAAACGTTCAATGAACAGATCTTGATCATCCGCGTACGAAGACGTGACACCCCAACCCAAACGATCGCTGCGGCCGGTTAGGATCGCGGGAATGCCGGGGATCGATGCCCCGATAACCCCACCTTTGGACAGTTCCAATCGCGCCAAATACCATGTGCTAGGTGCACTGAACCCGAGATGGGGGTCGTTGGCCAGCAAAGTGCCACCAGATGCGGACCGGGCTGGTGCGGCGGTCCAAGCGTTTGAGGCCCCCGCCAATCCACGCGCGGGAAACGGGGATAACGGATCCGTTGGCATTGGAACGCTTTGTGCAAATCTCGGGACTTCGGGGAAAATTGCTGCATACTCTGGCAGCGCAGCGATGCCTGTCCCAGGGGTGTCTGGGAGAATATCAATCAACCGCTCTGGATCATTCAACATCAATGAAGTGCGCGCGCGCAGAACTTCTTCTTCTAGGTGCCCAGACAACTGCAAGCTCATCAATTTGATGATCGCGATGCTGTCTGCGGGCTGCCATGGGGCGACCGGAGCATTAAATAGGAACATTTCGGGCGCGCCGCGTCCCAATGCTTCGTCGTTGATTTCAGCAAGGCGCGCGTTCACGCCAGCCGAATACGCCTGCAAGGCGGCCTGAGTATAGTCGGATTGCGCGCCTACAGATTGCTGCGCGAAACGGTATAGATCCAACCGCCTGAGCAGCCGGTCGATTCTGACAGTACGTTCCCCAAAAACTTCAGACAATCGGCCCTGTACGGTACGGCGAAATATCGTCATCTGCCACAGGCGGTCCTGAGCATGCGCATAGCCAAGACCGAAATAGGTGTCTGGATCGTTTTCCCCAAAAATATGCGGCACGTTAGCGTTGTTACGTACGATTTCCACTGGACCGGATAAGCCCAGCACATCAACGGTCTGATCATACTCGGGCAGGGATTGGCCGGCCAAGTAATAAACCAACGCCACGCTGGCCACAACAAGAGCAACAAGCCCGGCAGCAAGCCGCATCAGCCAGCGAAACAACAATCCCATGGGTGATCCATCTGTATAGGTGACAATGCTCGGCACCCTAGATGAACTGGCCTGCAGGGAAAAGATGAGAGGCCGTCTATTTTCAGTACAACGCAGTGTTTTGGCGTAGAAATAGGCAGAGTGTTTACCTGTTTCCCAAGGTCTCACTAAGTCAAAGAAAAAGGGCGAGGCCGACTTGGCCCCACCCTTGGATCTTGCGGACAAGTTCTTTGAAAATCAGGGAATGATCCGGGTATATTTGGTTCCTTCCAAGGTCGCGCCAACACGCAGTCCGGCGCGCCCGAACACAGCCGCCAGAACTGGCGAACGCAAAGTGTTTGTATCAGCCGCCAAAGAGTCGCCCTGATCGCTGACGACGTATTCTAGATCGGCACCCGCAGCCCACCCGCTGGAATGGCGGAAATCGCGCAGTGCATCATCGGTCATGAAAAACAAAACATGGGCGTATTGCTGCGCGCCGATTTGGAAACCGCCACTGCCCTTGATCGCTGAATAGTAATCAAGGGTAACGCCATTCACTCGGAGGGCACCTCGACCATATCCACCACCGAATACGAACCCGGCCTCGGTGATCAGGGGCATGATCAACATGCCGGCTGCTTTGTTCGCAATATCGACCGTGTTGGGGAACTGGTCGTACATTTCGTTAAGTGTGGCGTTGACACGGGCGTCTATGGTTGCAGACGCATTGCTACCGACGCCGTTTCCACAGGCAGCGGTCACGGATAAACCGGCTACACCAAGGGCAAAGCCACGACGGGTTAGTCGGGGGGAATTGGAACTGCTCATTTTTTGTCTCTGTATTCGTGCCTGAAAAAGCCGGTTTTCCGGTCTTGCCGGGCAACATACGCAGAATGCGGCGCCCTGTCACGGGGGCAGAGTGCCTATTCGGCGGGTTGTCGCCGTGAAATCTTTGTGATCCGGGGGTTAGGCCTGCAAATATTTCGCAATAGCGGGGGCAAAATAGGTGAGAACACCGTCACACCCGGCGCGTTTGAATGCCATCAAGCTCTCTAACATGATCTTCTCACCGTCGATCCAACCGTTCTGGGCAGCCGCCTGTATCATCGCGTATTCGCCCGACACCTGATAAGCATAGGTCGGAACGCCAAAGGTGTCTTTGACCCGGTGGCATATATCCAAATAAGGCATGCCCGGTTTCACCATTACCATATCTGCGCCCTCTGTTAGATCCCGTTGGATCATCCGCAACGCTTCGTTTGAATTGGCTGGATCCATCTGATAGGTCTTCTTATCCCCGGTCAGCGCGCCCGACGCACCTACGGCGTCCCGAAACGGCCCGTAAAATGCACTGGCGTATTTGGCGGCGTAACTCAGGATCATGACGTTGTGATGACCCGCAGTTTCCAAAGCCTGCCGCATGGCGCCGATCCGACCATCCATCATATCTGAGGGGCCTATGATGTCGGCGCCAGAATCGGCTTGAGCGAGTGTCATTTTGACCAGCGCTTCGACGGTCGCATCGTTGACGATTTCGCCGTCCACAACATACCCGTCGTGCCCGTTGATGTTGTATGGGTCCAAGGCAACGTCGGTCATAACCGCCAGGTCAGGTGCAACCGATTTGATCGCTCGTATGGCTCGGTTTGTCAGATTGTCGGGGCTCCAGGCCTCGGCACAGTCTTCAGTTTTGAGGCTGGTATCTGTATAAGGAAACAAGCAGATTGCAGGAATGCCCAAAGCCGCCGCTTCGGTTGCGGCTTGTGCAATTTTGTCGACGCTGCGGCGCATCACACCGGGCATGGAATTGACCGGCTCTTCGATGCCTTCACCGTCGCGGACAAAGATGGGCCAAATCAAATCTTCTACACTGATCGAGTTTTCCCGAACCAGTCCGCGAATGGCCTCTGATTTTCGCGTACGTCTAGGACGGGCTGCGGGAAATGGGGCAATCGTAGGTTTCATGGTCGCGGCTCCTTGAACTATTGTGTTGTGGGTGGCATGGAATCCTGATGGTCTCAAGAGAAACAATCGTCGCGTGCTATTGAATACGCGGACCGGGCCGTAAAACGGACCATGGCAACAAAGGGCAGGGGATTTGGACTGGTATAACTCGATTTTTGAGCTGATCGACATGCGCAGCTTTTCGAACCTTTGGTTCTGGATCGCCTTGGCTGTGGGATGGTCAACTGCCAGTCACTGGGTCATTGGAGTTCCGTTTGACATGGTTGTGCGGGCTCGTCGGACCGGTGGGCAGGCGATGGTTGATTTGCAGGATATTGCGCGCGTCAACGTGAATCGGATGCTCTATATCAATCACTTCTCCGGCATGTGGTTGCTGGGTGTGATTTGTTTTGTGCTGTCTGGTTTAGCAGTTTTGGGCTTTTATTACTTTGTTGAATTTGCGCAGGCGTTGTTTCTAATTGGTTTCCCAATGTCGCTTGTTGGTTTGGTCAATTTGGCAGGTGCGCGTCGGATCCGGGCCGAAGATCTGCAAGGGACCGATTTGATTAAGCGTTTGAACCGCTGCCGGATCTACACACAATTCATTGGAATGGTCTCCATTTTCGTGACGGCGCTCTGGGGGATGTACCAGAACCTGTCAATTGGTGTACTAGGCTAACTCTTTCTTTCCCTTTCCCCGCGTGAGGCAGTGAACATGGCAACCGAACAAATCATCGTGGGCGGTGCCCCCGAAGGGTTCGACGCAAGGTTGATCTTGAAAGAGATCGAACGCCAAAGCGGTCCGGTCCTGCATATTGCGCGGGATGACAAGCGGTTAGAGGCAATGCGCGCAGCTCTTGCTTTTTTTGCGCCTGATGTGCCTGTGTTTGTGTTTCCGGGGTGGGACTGTTTGCCCTATGACCGGGTTTCCCCAAATGCTGACATCTCCGCCGCGCGGATGGCGACATTGGCAGCCTTGGTGCACCAGATGCCTGCACGCTTTGTTTTGTTGACGACGTTGAACGCAGCAACGCAAAGGGTCCCAGCCAGAAAGATCCTGCGCGAAGCGGCGTTTTCAGCCCAAGTGGGGGGACGCGTTGACGAGACCGCGCTGCGCGGGTTTTTGGTCCGGATGGGCTTCACGCAAAGCCCGACTGTGATGGAACCCGGTGACTACGCGATCCGAGGGGGGATCATTGATATTTTCCCACCAGGTGAAGGGGGCCCGGTTCGCTTGGACTTCTTTGGGGACGTTTTGGACGGAGCGCGCCGCTTTGATCCCGCGACCCAGAGGACAACCGAGAAACTGGATGTGATCGAACTGGCCCCGGTGTCCGAGGTTATTCTAGACGAGGCCGCGATCACGCGGTTCCGCCAGAACTACCGTATCGAATTTGGGGCAGCTGGTACAGATGACCCTTTGTACGAAGCAGTCAGCGCAGGGCGCAAACATCAGGGCATCGAACATTGGCTGCCGTTTTTTCATGAGCGGTTAGAGACGCTGTTTGACTACCTGCCCGATGCAACAGTTACCTTGGATGACCAGGTTACACCCAGTCGATTGGCCCGTTGGGATAGCATCGCCGATCAGTACGAAACCCGCAAACTTGCGCTACAGTCGAAATCGCGGATGGACAGCGTCTATAAACCGACGCCTCCAGAACTGTTGTATCTGAATGACATGGCGTGGGTTGAGGCGCTGCAAGGGCGTCGTCGGCTGAGTTTCAATCCGTTGCCACAAGCGACGGGCCCTGGCGTCATCGATGCCGGTGGGCGTATTGGTCGTAATTTTTCTCCGGAACGTCAGCAGGAAAGTGTAAGCCTTTTCGGTGCTTTGGCAGATCACATTAAATCACGACTGGTCGAAGGGCCGGTGGTCATTGCCTCTTATTCAGAGGGTGCGCGCGAGCGTCTGACAGGTCTGATCGAAGACGAAGGTCTTGCTGAAACCATCAGCATCACAGATGGAACGCGGATTGGAAAACGTGGCCTGCATTTGGCTGTTTGGGCGTTGGAGCATGGGTTTGCGACGTCGGATCTGACTGTGATCGCGGAACAAGACGTGTTGGGGGACCGTTTGATCCGAGCCCCCAAAAAACGGCGTACAGCCGAGAACTTTCTGACGGAAACACAATCCCTCAGCCCCGGCGATCTCGTTGTGCACGTTGATCACGGTATCGGTCGGTTCCGAGGGCTTGAGGTGGTCACAGCTGCCGGTGCGGCGCACGAATGCATTTTGCTTGAATACGCCGAACGCTCCAAATTGTATCTGCCGGTCGAAAACATCGAACTGCTATCAAAGTACGGCCATGACGAAGGGTTGCTGGATCGTCTTGGCGGCGGTGCGTGGCAGGCGAAGAAAGCCAAGCTAAAAGAACGCATCCGCGAAATGGCGGATAAATTGATCCGAATTGCTGCCGAACGGGCATTGCGTAAGGCGCCAATCATGGATCCCCCATCGCATGCGTGGGAAGAATTCAGTGCCCGCTTTCCCTATCAGGAGACCGACGACCAGTTGCGCGCGATTTCTGACGTGATGGGCGACATGCATTCGGGCCAACCGATGGATCGATTGATCTGTGGGGATGTTGGGTTCGGCAAGACCGAGGTGGCCATGCGCGCTGCCTTTGTTGCTGCGATGTCTGGCGTTCAGGTGGCCGTGGTTGCGCCCACGACCCTGCTTGCGCGCCAGCACGCCGCCAGCTTCGCAGAACGGTTTCGCGGGTTTCCGCTGGAAGTACGTCAACTGAGCCGTTTTGTGTCAGCCAAAGAAGCACAGAAAACACGGGATGGTTTGGCGCGTGGGACTGTCGATATCGTGGTCGGAACACATGCTTTGCTTGCCAAAGGATTGCGATTCAATAACCTCGGTTTGTTGGTCATCGATGAAGAGCAACACTTTGGTGTTGGTCACAAAGAGCGCCTGAAGCAATTGCGCTCAGACATCCATGTTTTAACTCTGACCGCGACTCCGATTCCACGGACGCTGCAGCTGTCGCTGACCGGCGTTCGGGACCTGTCCATCATTGGCACCCCGCCGGTCGACCGTTTGGCGATCCGGACTTACATCAGCGAGTTTGATGCTGTCACGATACGCGAGGCATTGCTGAGAGAACACTATCGCGGTGGTCAAAGCTTTTACGTGGTCCCCCGTATCAAAGATCTGCCAGAGATCGAAGAATTCCTAAAGGACCAGATGCCCGAACTCAGCTATGTCGTGGCCCATGGCCAGATGGCTGCGGGTGAACTGGACGATAGAATGAATGCGTTCTACGATGGTAAGTACGATGTGCTTTTGGCGACAACTATCGTTGAATCTGGTTTGGATATTCCTACGGCGAACACCATGATCGTGCATCGCTCGGATATGTTTGGCTTGTCTCAGCTTTACCAAATTCGGGGGCGTGTCGGACGCTCTAAAACGCGGGCCTATGCGTATCTCACCACCAAACCACGGGCCAAATTGACGGATTCTGCTCAGAAACGCCTGCGCGTTTTAGGGTCGTTGGATACTTTAGGGGCTGGATTTACGTTGGCCTCACAAGACCTTGATATCCGAGGCGCGGGCAACTTGCTGGGCGAAGAACAATCCGGGCAAATGCGGGATGTTGGGTATGAGCTGTATCAATCCATGCTGGAAGAGGCGATTGCCAAAATTAAGTCCGGCGAAATGGAAGGGTTGTCTGAAGCCGATGATCAGTGGGCACCGCAGATCAATCTCGGTGTACCTGTTCTAATTCCTAACGATTTTGTACCGGATCTGGATGTGCGTCTGGGGCTTTATCGTCGCCTGAGTGGTCTCAGCACCAAGGTTGAGCTTGAAGGCTTTGCCGCCGAATTGATCGACCGTTTTGGAACCCTGCCGAAAGAGGTCAATACACTGCTGTTGGTGGTGCGGATTAAGGCGATGTGCAAACGCGCAGGGATAGCAAAGCTTGATGGCGGCCCCAAGGGCGCAACCATCCAGTTCCACAATGACAAGTTTGCTTCGCCACAGGGGTTGGTTGAATTCATTCAGTCCCAAGATGGTTTGGCTAAGGTCAGAGACAATAAGATCGTTGTGCGTCGGGATTGGCGCAAAGACAGTGATAAGATCAAAGGGGCCTTTGCCATTGCACGTGATCTGGCTGAGAAATTGATCGCAGAGCGCAAGCGCGTTAAGGCGAAGTCAAAGGGCTAATCTGATTTCTTCATAGGGGCGCTTGGGACGGTTAATCGCCGCTGACAAAGGTACACAATTGCCAGACCCCATCAGGGGTCTTGTAGAACGCCGCGCGGTGCCCAACCATCGACCACAGAAAATCGCGGTGCATGTATCCTGCGGTCCCATCCGAAAGCAAAACACTTTGGTACTCCTGTTCGGGGTCAAACGCAGGAACCGTTACAAGTTCGTGGCTTATAGTCTGCAACAACGAACTGTTTCTATCTGCGCCACCGCGCAGGGAAACACGGGTGCCGTTAATAAAGTAAGTCTCGAAAGGATCCATAGCTGCAGGCAATTGGATACCCCACTGCGTTGGCATCCAGAATTCACCTTCGTCGTCAAAATATCCTGCGCTCGCAATTGTCTTGGCCAGATCGTTCCAATAGGCTTCGCGCAGCGCATTTGCCTGATCATAATGTGAAGAATTCAATGTTTCAGATGGAAGAGACAGGTTCTGGCGTAGCTCCGTGGGACCGCCGCTGCCGCCGTGGCTGAGGTAAATATCCGGACATGCCAAAGAGACTAAACGTTCGATATCGCCCGCTGCTACGGCCTGTTGTAATTCTATACGAAAGCTCACAAGGCTTGGGTCTTGGGCGGCGTCGTCTTGGGGCGGGAATTCCTGACGATCTGCCAAAGCGGGTTGTGTCAGAGCAATACACATCGCTGCAGCTAGGACTCTCATGCGACCCCACGCATAGCAGCTTGCGCACAGAAACACGATGCAGCTACGGCTTGATCGGCCCGCGTCAAAGCCAGATCCAAACGTTGTTTAACGTGAACGATTTCAATTTCTTCCTTTCTGGACTTAAGGCAATCAAGCAGGCCCTTAAGGCTCCAAACATTGTCCGGGTTTATTGAGGCGCGGCTAAGTTGTCCGCCCAAACCGAGGTCTTCACGATAAACAGATTCAGCTTCAGCGACATGGCCTTGTTCATAGAGCAAAGCCCCCAAAGCATGGCGTGTGGGCTGCATCCAACCCCAAGGCTCATCGTAAGGTAAAGTATCGTCTAGGGCGACGGACCGACGGAGGTGGGCATAGGCGATGTTATAGTTTTCTTTGCGATATTCGATTTCACCACGTAGCATTTCAGTAGCGATTTCAAGTAGATCCAGAACCTTGTTATTGTGAAGCAACCGAGTGGCTGGAACACGTGTCTTAGCTGTTAGAAAGATTTTCTCTTCAGCTTCGGCTTCGGCAACACGACCCGTGGCGGCAAATGCGATGGCGCGGGCATAGTGCGTGGTTGCCGTCAAGGTTCGATAGATGTGCTGGTCTTCTGGTGGTTCCAGTGCAATGGCCTCATTCCAGCGTCCAAAGCGGATCAGGATGTGGGGCTTCATCGCCATGTAAGACTCGAAATAATCCGCCATCGGTGGGCTCTCAATCGCCAGCATCTCTTTGGGCACTGTGTCCCACATCCCTTGCACGGCATCCAAGGCCGGTTGCATCTGGCCCAAGAACAACGCGCCATAGATGACAAAGTGGTAATCATGCTGGCGATAGCCGGTGTAGATGTTGAACGCGCCTTCGCGTTCGTAATATTTCAGGTCTGCTTCGACAGCTTTCTGATTCCAGTGCACTACGTTCTGATAATGACCACATAAGACATCGATATGTGTGGGCATGTGGACCAAGTGCCCCGCATCGGGCACCAAAGTGCGGAGCACATCCCCTGCCTTGAGCGCCTTTTCTGGGGTCGGCGACATTTCCATGAGATGCACATAAAGATGGAGAAGGCCGGGATGTGACATCGCGCCTGTCATGTTTGACATCGCGTCTTCTAGAACGTGCTGCGCCTCTAATGTTGCAGCCCCTTCAGCGGGCGCGCCCGAGGCGAGATTCCACATTTGCCACGGGGTGAGGTTCAGCAGGGATTCAACAAAGATCGTGCGTAAATCCAGGTGATCTGGAACCTCAGCAAAGGCCGCGCGCATCGCAATGGCGAAATCCTGATCCCAGGGGTGCATGTCATCAACAATATCGCGTTGAGGGTATCTGGCGGGCAGGGCACGGATCAACGCTTGTTCAGCGGCAGTGGTCCCATCGACATTGGCCAGAGCTTGCTGGCAAGCGTCATACGCTGTCGCCAGAGAGTCCGCCTGCGTCGCCGGGTCTTGCCGTTCCCAAGGCATATTATAGTTCGGTCCTGCGGCGTAACTGACCCCCCAATGCGCCATTGCACAGTCAGGGTCATGTGTCAGGGCGCGGTTGAAACAAGCAACGGCTTCTTGGTGGTTATATCCAAACGTCCAGACAAGGCCGCGATCAAACCACAGTTGCGCATCAGATGAAGAGGTTGTGATGGGGCAACTGTGATGGCCAAGGTCATAATAAGAATCCATGAAATCTCTCCCAATTGATCAGGAGCGTAGGTGATTTCACAGGTTACGCAAGTTGGCGATCTTCGATTTTGGCCATGCGCAACATGAGTAGGAACCCGAGAGCTGACATGGTGAGAATGCCAAACGTCAGCGGTAAAAGAGAACCATCAAACAGCAAACCCACAGGCGCAGCAATTGCGGCGGCGAATACTGTTGAAATCGCACCAATAACCGAGGCGGCCATGCCAGCGATATGGCCCATTGGCTCCATCGCCATGGCGTTCAGATTACCCAGCGTGGTGCCGGCCATAAAGAACACTGATGCTTGCCAGCCAACAAATAAACCAAAACTAAGTGTTTCGTTCATCGTTACACCATCCAAAAGCACCATTGCTGCTGACAGTATAATTTGGGCCCCCAAAGTTAAGGTTACGATGCGCCGCATGCCCAGTTTGACCACAAGGATCGCGTTTAGAACGCTGGCACTGCCTGAAATCAGAGCAACGCCGCCAAACCAGAATGGAAAGCTGTCGGCACGGTCAAAGATCTGACCATAGACCTGTTGAACCATGGTAAGCATTGTAAACAGGGCACCAAGGCACAGGGTTTGAACCACAATAGACAGCCGCACGGTAGGATGACCTAACATCTCAACCATCGCACTCCAGAGGAGTTTCCCTTGGAATGGGCGCCGGTTTTCGCGCGCCAACGGTTCTTCTAGGCGCAGCGCGACCCAAAGGCTGATGAGGACCCCAAAGACGATAAAAGCGACGAAAACACCGCGCCATCCGGTGAAAATGATGATCCCTTGTGCCAAAGCCGGGGCGAAGGCTGGGAAAATGGTGAAAATCATCATTGCGATTGACATAATGCGCGCCATCTCGCGTCCAGAATAATAATCTCTTACGATTGCAACACCCACGATCCGCGGGGCTGCGGCACCTAACCCCTGTAAAACTCGGGCGGCGAGAACAATCTCGAGAGAGGAACTGATCCAGGCGATAAAGGCACCAAGAATGTAGATACCGGCGCCGACGAGAACGACAGGCTTACGACCGAACGCATCCGAAAGTGGGCCAGTGAAAAAGGTCCCAATCCCCATGCCAAGCACAAAGGATGTCAGGATCAACTGGGCTTGGTTCACGTCGCCCGCACTCAGCTCAGCCGCGATTTCTGGCAAGGCAGGCAGCATCGCATCGATTGAGAATGCGATGGTGGCGAACATCACCGCAATGAGAGAGATGAATTCGGACTTGGAAATTCGGCTGGGCATAGGGGACTCCTTACCCAATCGCGTTATCACGCGCTTTTGACTGGGACCAGAGATAGAATTGCACAGACCTCTGTGTTTTTATGCAGGAGAAGTCTCAAGTTGGGACAGGATGTCCGCAATTACTTTTTCCCACATTTCAGGGGGTTGAGCACCCGGAACCGCATGCTGGCTGGCTACGATAAAGGTTGGAACCGAATTTACACCCATTTTGCGGGAATGGGTATCACGATTGCGGATGTCTTCACGATCTGCATCAGAGCTGAGCAATTTGCGCACGACCGATGCATCCATACCGATGCTGTCTGCAACATCCGCCAGGACTTCATGATCGCCAATATCACGTGCTTCTACGAAATAGGCTGTGAACAAGGCATCAACCGCTTGATTTTGCTTCTGTTCAATCCCTGCCCAATGAATAAGGCGGTGCGCGTCCAATGTGTTTGGCGTGCGCTTCATACCCTCAAAATTGATATTCAAGCCAAGTTTCTCGGCATATTCGACAACTGGCGCATAGGCTTTAACTGCCGCTTCTTTGCCGCCAAACTTACCCTCAAGATAGTCACGGCGGTCCATGCCGTCGTCTGGCATGTCGGGGTTCAGCTGAAACGGGTGCCATTCGATGACGAACGGGTGGTGGGGCACATTGGCCAGCGCCTGTTCCAGATTGGATTTGCCGATGAAACACCAAGGGCAGATCGGATCAGACAGGATATCAAGTTTAACGGTTTGTTCGGTCATGAGGTTTAGGCCTTGAAATATGCGGGCAGGGCGCGTCGCAAGAGTTTACCGTTGCCGCCTGCGGGCAGAACGTCCAGATGGATGAAGGCACGGGGCTGTTTATACCGTGCAAGGTTTTCCTGCACATAGGCATTCAGATCCGCATCGTCCAGTTTCTGTGGGCCGGTATAAAACGCGGCGATGACATAAGTGTCTTCTTTCACTTCGACGGCAGCAGCCCCGACCTGTGTGATCCCGGGATGTTTTGACAGGGCGGCCTCTACCTCGATTGGTGAAACCCGATAGCCACCGGCATTCATCATATCGTCATCACGGCCAAGGTAGGTGATCTGGCCATCAACCGCCATGGCACCTTGATCCCCAGTTAAAAACCAATCCCCCTGCATCTTTGCGTCGGCTTCAGCGGGGGCGTTGAGATAGGTCAGCATCAAACCCGGATCTGTACGATGCACGGCAATGGTTCCTTCGCCGCCTTGGGCAACCGGCCCATCTGGACCGAGAATTGCAATGCGGCGTCCCACTTGTGGCTGACCCAAAGCCTCGCCACGGGCGGGGTGATCGGGGCTAGAGGAGATGAAGGTGGAAACCTCGGACATGCCATAGGCTTCATATAGCCCGGTTCCGGTCACCTCTTGCCAGTGTTCGTGCAAATGACGCGACAGCTTTTCTCCCGCGCACAACCCGTGGCGTAGCATGGGCATGTTCAAGTTCGCGCCTGTTTGTAGAATTTTGCGAAACACGCCGGGTGCTGCGGCAAAAATTGTCGCGTCATGATCGCGCAACAACGCAGGCACCTGGTCGATGCCCGTCCCCGCGGCCGGGATTAGAGCGGTTGCTCCGATCGCCCAAGGATCCATCAATCCGGTCCCTAACGTATAGGTCCAATTAAACGCCCCGGCATGACACAGCCGATCTGCTTCGGTCAGCCCGTACCATCCATCAACCATCATCTGACGGGCCCAGATGGCACGATGAGCGTGCGCCACCGCACGCGGTTTTCCCGAAGTCCCAGAGGTATAAACCACATAGGCCATACGGTTAGGATCGCCCATGTCATAGGGCGCAGAGGGGAGTTTGCGCATGGCCTCCAGCGCGGTCAGATCAAGCTGGCGCGGGTGATCGGCGCAGGCGACATCTGGATCGCGCAAGATCACAGCAGGCGCCAATTCATCAATCATCTTCTGGGTTTCAGGCGCTGTGAGTTGCGATGATGTTGGTACCGGCACGATACCAGCGGCAATCGCTCCTAAATAGGCTATCGGGAATTCCACGGTGTTTCCCAGTCGCATCAATGCGATCTCACCGGGTTTTATGTCAGCTTGCAATAACCCGGTCGCAGTTCCACGAATGGCTTTTTCAAGGCGTGCATACGACCAATCATCTGATCCAGCTGCCCCCAGAATTGACAAGGCAATTTTATCTGGTTGGCGCGCAGCGTGACGCAGGACATGCGCCGCCAAGTTAAAGGGCGACGGGCAAGGATCGGGCGGGCCTTGGTCAAAAATCGACAACATACGCTTTGGCTATCGCGCCCGTGCGTGCGTTGCAAGCTGCCCTGCATCACCTTATAGAGTGCGCCATGACCAACCGTGATCCAAAATCGCTTATTCGTATTGCCCATGACACCGGTGCTGAAACCGCTGCCGAACCTTTGGATCTGGGCGCGCGTGTGCGAGAGCTGCGCAAAGCCCGCGATTGGACGCTGGAACAGGCTGCAACTCAGGCCGGTTTGGCGCGGTCAACGTTGAGCAAAATCGAAAACGGTCAAATGTCGCCCACCTATGATGCGCTTAAAAAGTTAGCTGTGGGATTGCAGATTTCGGTGCCGCAACTGTTCACGCAGCCAGAGCGAGACCAGATCAACGGGCGCATGGCGGTCACAAAGTTTGGTGAGGGTGCAGCTCATGCGACGGCCACCTATGAACATGAGCTTTTGGCGGACACGCTGACCAAAAAGCAGATGCTACCCTATCGGGCCCGCGTTCGGGCGCGATCAATGGAAGAATTCGATGGTTGGGTCCGTCACGACGGCGAGGAGTTCCTGTATGTCCTGACAGGCGTTGTTCAGCTGTTTACTGAATTTTACGAACCGATTGAAATGCGTCGGGGCGACAGTTGTTATTATGACAGCACCATGGGCCACAATGTCATTTCCGTCAGCGACGAAGATGCTTTGATCCTGTGGGTGACGTCTCTGGCGTGACCCGATACAGCGGGCCGTTCTGGCCTAGCTGTCAAGTTCGCGGTTGAGCGCTTCAACAAATAGAAAATCGGCAAATTCTTCGCGCGCCTCAGTCAGGGTTAACTGGTGGGTGTCCGCCAGATAAGCCTCAAAGCGCGTTCGGTCATGTTTCACGAACGACAAAGCCGTATCGTCCAGATGCGGAAACCGATCTTTCACGCGTGGAAAAGAAGCAGCCCAATCTAGGGTCAGTTCTGTCCAATTCATCATTTTGAGCATTCCTTAGTAGGTGTATCGAAACGCTCCCCCCAACTTGCAGCCTAAGAATGTAACGGTTGCGTAAGGATCTGGCAAAAGGTCGCACGAATTTTAGGCGTTTTTGAAACGACCTACTCTTCTTTTGCGTGTGAGTGTTCTTGCTTCGTGTAAAAAAGCGGACAGAGCTATTTCTGATACCACCACAGTTCTGGCATGTACTGCGGGCCGTCGCCATAGATCGGGACAACCTCTGGCTGCTTCAATTCTTTGAGATGGGCAATGCGCCCAACATCAAAGCTCCAAATCGGGATCACATAGCGACCGGCAGTCAGAATTCGATCCAGCGCCCGCGTTGCGGCAACAAAATCTGTGCGCGTTTCCGAGGCCAACATGGCGTCAATCATCGCATCTGCTGCGGGCGACTCCATGCCCATCAAATTCCGTGTCCCGGGGGTGTTGGCAACTTCGCTCCCCCAATAGATCCGTTGTTCATTCCCAGGCGAAAGCGAGAGCGCGCGCCGAAAGGGGGTCATCTGAAAATCAAGCTCTGCAACGCGACCTGCATATTGTGCATTGTCTACTTTGTCGGCGGTCATAGAAATACCCAGCCGTTCCAACGCGCGTGCGTATATTTCGACAACGGTCTGCATGTCGGTGTCACCCTGACGCAAAAGGACAGAGATTGAGAACGGATCACCTCTATCGTTGCGCAATTGCCCATCTTGAACAGCCCATCCGGCTTGGCCCAGCAATTTGGCCGCTTTGCGCAGGTTTTTGCGATTGCGCGCAGACCCGTCACTCAGCGGCAGCATGTACCCCTCGAGTGTTCCGGGTAAGAGATCTGAAGCAAAGGGTTCCAACAGAGCCTGTGTTCGCCCGGTGGCTTCACCGACCTGCAACGCCAAAGGGGATCCGGAAAAGTAGGATGAGATACGAGGTTGGACCCCACCGGTTACGGTGTCGTTGATGTATTCAAAATTAAACGCAAGCAGCATTGCCTCGCGTACACGCCAATCGTTGAACGGTGCCTGCCTTGTGTTCATGACAAGACCTGTCATCCCCGATGGTTTTTGATGCGGGATTTCAGTTTTGACGATATCCCCGCGCACAACTGCGGGAAAGCCATACTGACCATTCCATTTGTCTGCATTGAATTCGCGAATCGCCGACAGATCGCCTGCTTTGAAGGCTTCGAACAAAACCGTGCCATCCCCAAAAAAGTCGATGCGCATTTCATCAAAGTTTTGCGTGCCGCGGCGAAACGGAATGTCTTTCCCCCAATAGTCGTCATTTCGGACCAGTGTTACATGGCGTCCCGCTTCGTAATCCTGAATGACATAAGCACCGGTGCCGATCGGAATGTCAGACAATGTGCCTTTGTCGAACGCTTTGCCATCCCATTGGTCTTTTTTCAGGATCGGGCGCAGACCAGCAACAAGGGCAAGCTCACGATCTGGTTCGTTAAAGGTGATCCGAACAGATCGATCTCCGGTTTGTTCAATTGCAGAAATCTTGGTCCACAATCCACGATACCGCAGATGTCCTTTGGTCCCCAACGTTTCGTAGGACCAGATGACGTCCTCGATCGTGACGGCGCTCCCGTCCGAGAATCGGGCCTCGGGGCGTAGGGTGAATTCCACCCAAGACCGGTCGGGGGCGGTCTCAATCGATTCGGCCAGCAGCCCGTATAGAGAGAAAGGTTCGTCCCACGAACGGCCCATGAGCCCCTCATATCCCCAAAATCGCAGCTGCCAGGGCACTGTCCCTTTTTGGATAAATGGGTTCAGACTGTCAAAGCCACCGGTGTTGCCAAAGACAATTCGCCCGCCCTTGGACGCATTTGGGTTGGCATAGGGGAGAGACACAAAATCAGGTGGCAATGCAGGGTCCCCATACATAGCTATGCCATGAACCGATTCTGCGGTTGCAAATTTTGCGGTTAAAATGACGGCGATTCCCGTCGTCAGCGCCCGTTTGAGGCGGAAATTATCTGGTCGCACTTTGGCAACAATCCTGCTCTGGCCTTATTTTGTTGCGTTTTAACCTAACGGGGGTTTCACGTCTTTTCAAACTTTTAGCTTGGACGTGAGAGCAAAATTGCTTATAAAGGTCTTACTGCTCGATAGGTTTCTTGCCTGTATGAAACCTGCCTCAATAACTTTACGCCCGCTTCGTGCGGGCGTTTTTTTTTGCGTGCATTTTCGCTGGCGCAAGTGGTTTGTCGGCCGCTTTAGGAAACAGGCAGGGTTTCGCCCGTGCGTATTTCCCCGTTCCCTTTGCAGGTGCAGCATGGCAGGGTGCTGACGATTTCAGATCTGCAGAAGGGGAAGAGCCATGTCGCTCACTGGAAAAACCGCAATCATCACCGGGTCGAATTCAGGGATTGGTCTGGGCGTCGCTTGGGAAATGGCACGTGCGGGCGCTGATGTTGTTCTGAATTCATTCACCGACCGTGAGGAAGACCACGCGATTGCGGCCGAGATCGCGTCTGAAACCGGCGTGAGCGCGCGTTACATTCAGGCGGATATGTCCAAAGGCGATGATTGCCGCGCACTGATCGAAAGGGCGGGGCGGTGCGATATTCTGATCAACAACGCTGGCATTCAGCATGTTGCGCCAATTGATCAGTTCCCGGTTGAAAAGTGGGATGCGATTATTGCGATCAATATGAACTCTGTCTTTCACACGATGGCGTCTGCACTGCCGATGATGCGCGAGGCCGGTTGGGGTCGCATTGTCAACATTGCGTCCGCGCACGGATTGACCGCATCACCGTTCAAAGCGGCCTATGTCGCGGCAAAGCATGGTGTTGTGGGCATGACGAAAACCGTTGCCTTGGAAACCGCTGAACAGCCGATCACGTGTAATGCGATTTGCCCGGGATATGTTTTGACGCCCTTGGTCGAGGCACAGATCCCCGACACCATGGAAAAATACAACATGGGACGCGAAGAGGTGATCAAAAAGGTCATGCTGGAACGTCAGCCAAGCCGTGAATTTGCCACTGTTGAACAACTTGGTGGCACCGCTGTGTTCCTGTGTTCTGATGCCGCGGCGCAGATGACGGGCACAACCTTGTCCGTCGACGGTGGCTGGACCGCGCTTTAAACGCACAAGGCGGTAGGCCTCTCTTGGCCCCGTTGGGCTCACAAAATACCTGTGGCAAGCTAAGGAAATTCCAGTGAAACAAATTAATTTGGCGTTGCAGGGCGGTGGGGCACACGGGGCCTTTACCTGGGGTGTGCTAGATCGGTTGCTGGATGAACCAGATGTTGAGGTTGCTGGGATTTCAGGAACCTCTGCTGGGGCCCTGAATGGGGCGGCTTTCAAGGCAGGCATGGTCAAAGGTGGCCGCGAGGGCGCCCGCGCAAATCTGGATGGCCTGTGGGGGCGCATGGGCGCCGTCGGGGATATGCGGGTTGCCAATTGGATGCGTGGGTTGGAACCTGCACAGGTGGCGCAGGCGATCGAGCAATCTTTCCCGTTTTCGTTTGCTGACGCTTATTCCCGTATGGTTTCGCCCTATGCCTACGGGCCTTTTTACCGCAACCCGTTGCGCCCTGTCGTGGATGCCTTTGATTTTGAGGGGATCTGTTCAGAGTCCGGGCCAGAGTTGTTTATCTGTGCCACACGCGTTCGGTCAGGCAAGATCCGTGTTTTCCAAGGGGATGAAATCACCACCGATGCCATTCTTGCGTCGGCCTGCCTGCCAACCATTTTCCAAGCGGTTGAGATCGCCGACCCAGAGACGGGTGAGGTCGAGCCCTATTGGGATGGCGGATATACGGGAAACCCTGCTTTGTATCCGCTATTTAACGCGGGCTTGCCGGATGATCTGGTCATTGTGAACATCAACCCGCTTGAGCGGTCAGAATTGCCTGTGACACCCCAGCAAATTCAAAACCGCGTCAACGAGATCAGCTTTAACTCATCCTTGTTGCGTGAACTTCGTGCCATCAATTTTGTGTCCCGGTTGCTCGAAGACGGGACAATAACGGCCGGAACCATGAGCCGCGTGCTGGTTCATATGATTGCGGATGATGAATTGATGACGGATTTGTCCGTGGCAACGAAAATGGTGCCCACACCGATGGTATTAGCACGACTCAAAGAAGCCGGACGCACCGCGACAGGCCGGTTCCTGCAAGATCACAAGTCAGATTTGGGGCAGCGTTCAACCGTAGATTTGGCCGAAATGTTTGGCTGATTACTCGGGCGGTTGTGATGGATCTTTTTCATTTGGATAGACCAATCCGGCAGAGATCACCAATTTCGCAGCATCTTCGACGCTCATATCCAAAATGATGACGTCTTCGACCGGGAAATACAGTAAAAAGCCCGATGTTGGGTTTGGAGTTGTCGGGAGGAATACGCTCATCAAACCGGTACCAGTTTCCGCGCGTTCAGCGATTTCGCCTTTGGCCATGGTTGAAACAAACCCAATCGCCCAGATTCCTCGGCGCGGATATTGGATCAAGCAGGCTTTTTCAAAACTACGCTCAGTTTGGGCAAACACTGTTTCCGAGATTTGTTTGATCCCGGAGTAGATCGATCGCACGACCGGCATGCGGTTGACCAATCCTTCGGCGAAATGGATCAGGGATCGTCCAAGAATTCCCTTGGCGATCCAACCGACCAAAACGGTGAAGATCAAGAAGATGATCACGCCAACGCCGCGTAAGTTAATGCCGATGTATTCTTCGGGTTGGATCGTCTGCGGCACAAACGGCAAAACGACCCCATCGATCCACCCAACAACGGTCCAGATCAACCAAATCGTTACCCCAACTGGGGCGATGACGACGATGCCGGTCAAAAACGATGATCGTATCCGGGCAAACAGTCCGGGACCTTGGGTGGGTTCTTCGTCAAATGGGGTGTTCATCGGGTTTCCGCTTGTTGCAGAGCCAGAAGTAAGGATTCAGGGCAAGGGCTGCAATGGATGGTCGCAGCCCAAGCGCGCTTATCTCGCAATTTTTTGCAAATCTTGGGCAATTTTTGCGCCAAGACGTGCATTATTCCGCACCAAAGCAATATTGGCGACCAGTGACCGACCTCCAGTGCGTTCGAAAATTCGCTGCAGCAAATAGGGTGTCACACCTTTGCCCGCGATATTGTGAGCGTCTGCATCGGCCTGGGCCTGAGCAATGATTGGTGCCAATTCGCTAGCCGGGATCTGATCTTGGGCCGGGATTGGGTTCGCAACAAGCTGCCCACCGGGCAGACCAAGTGCGCGACGCATCGCATGGGATTTCGCAATGTCTGCGCTGTCATCCATACGCAACGGAGCATCGAGCGTTGATTGCGACGACCAAAAGGCCGGAAATTGGTCTTGACCATAGGCGATCACTGGAACGCCAAGCGTTTCAAGAACTTCCAGTGTTTTGTTCAAGTCCAAAATGGCCTTAGCACCCGCCGCAATGACGGTTACTGGTGTTTGAGCGAGTTCATGTAGGTCAGCGGAGATATCGAAACTGGTTTCCGCGCCTTTGTGAACGCCCCCAATGCCGCCGGTTGCAAAAACGCTGATGCCAGCATGATGCGCGGCGATCATTGTTGCGGCGACCGTCGTTGCACCGGTTCCGCCCGTGGCCATGCAGGCGGCCATATCTGCGCGCGACAGCTTGGCCACGCCTTTGGCTTGCCCCAAACCGCTCAGTTGTTCGGGTTCCAGACCCACGTGCAGGCGACCTTCGATAACGGCTATGGTTGCTGGGGTTGCTCCAGCGTCACGGATGTCTTGTTCAACCTGGGCTGCGACCTCAATATTCTGCGGATAAGGCATCCCATGGGTGATAATGGTGCTTTCGAGCGCCACAATAGCGCCTCCCGCCTCTTTGGCGGCTTTCACTTCGGTTGAAAATTGGAGGTCGATCACAGTGGGGTTTCTCCTGAAACGTAAGTAGCGGCAGCCAGCAAGGCCCGGTTAAGGGCCGCATCGCGGTTTTGCCCTGCGGCCTCGGCTGCGATGTGTGCCGCCATGAAAGTGTCGCCCGCACCCGTCACGCGTGTGACCAGAACTTCGGGCGGTGTTTGCGTGATAAGATCAGTGCCATCAGCCTCGGTCGCTGGATTGCCACCATCTGTTACCAGAACCCGGTGTGCACCACGGCTTAGCAGGCCCTGCGCTGCGGCAGCGGAACCTGCGAATTCGGTTTGGCACATGATATTGGCTTCGATCAGGTTGACGTACAGCGTTCCACGGGATTGCGCCAAAAACGGTAACAAGCGTTCTGCTTTACCGGGTGAGGCTGGCGCGACCCTTAAATCCGCCCGTGCAAAAGCAGGGCTTTGGGCGATGTCTTGCAGCAACTGTTGGGTAAGGTTGCCGTCCAACGCGACCAAGCCCGGGAATGGGGCTGTGTCAGATCCAAGGGATCCATTTTGCAAAGACAAAAGGATCTTTGTTCCGGCCGCCTCCAAAGAATGCGCATCAGCGATTGCCGCGATCAGCCCATTGGCCCCTTCGACCGCCATATAACGGTCTGTTGGCAAGTCCTCAGAGCGATAGATGTGGTCCGCGTCCATCCCAAGCTGTCGACACGCATCGACAAGTTCATGCCCTTCGGGATCTTGGCCAATCGCCGTCAGCAAGGTTGGAGTCATCCCAAACCGCACAAGCGTCATGGCGATGTTCATTGCAACACCACCCGGCAGGCGCGTGATGCGTCCAGGAACGTCAGAGCCCTGTTGCATGTGGCTGGCGGATCGTCCGATCACATCCCACAACACAGAGCCAATACAAAGGATATCTGTTTCTTTGGTCATAAGGCAGTCATGACGCAGGTTGGGAGGCTGTGCAAGAGGAGGTCGTTAACGCTCACGGAACAAGAAATGTCATTGCCGCCCACAGGCTTTCCCAAACCGCTTGTTGTCCATCGGGGGCAGGGCGCAAAATTACCGCATCCAAAAGGTATTCATGACCTGAAACCACGGGGATTATAGCCTGTCCCAGTGCATTCGTTCGGGTCAGGAAAATGGAAACCTGATCGTCTGGGCCACGTTCAAAAATTTCTACCTGCGCATCCGGTCTTGGGTGTCCTTGATACAAGAGCCGAACCGGCAATCCAGCGGACACATCATCGACATAGGGATTGGACAAAGCGACGAATTCGGTTTCCATCCCGGCTGGGGCATCCTGACCCCGTGCATGTCCAACCGCGATAAGGGCCTTGGTGTACCGGGTATAGGTTTCAAAAAACCCCTGTTCTGGCAGACCTCTCGCGTTTTGACGGGCCCGAATATCAGGGAAATCCTTGTGTTTGGCGAAATTCGCGAATTTTTTCCATGTCTTATACTTCAACGTCGCCGGGCGCGTTTGGTGTAGGTAAACAGCCAACCCTTCATCGGGAATGACTGCCTGAATGGCTGGAACATCCCCCATTCTGCCAGTGTACAACGTGGTTTTTCCCCGTTGGATCAGCTCTGATCGGGCAGTCCGCGTTTGGAAGAAAGCCTGTGGCCCGCCCTCAAAATTCTCTCCATTCATCAAATCCGCCACAAAAGGTGCTCCGCTTTCGACTTGATAATTCTGGGGTTTGATCCAAAACTCATGAGCAAGGGCAGGCAAGGCCGAGACCGCATAAATGGTCAGGGCAAACAAGAGACGAGGTATCATGGGGCGAACCTTTGATTTGATGGGACTCAAGCTGCGTCTTGTGGCGATTATGTCAAGCCTGTGGGTGTTCATCGGGATGGCAACAGCCCACGAGGTTACACCGACGATAGGCGATCTAAGGGTGTCAGATGGTTTGGTCCAGCTTGAACTTCGCCTGAATGTCGAAGCGTTTTTGGCCGGGATTGATCTCGATGGTTTGGAAAATACCGACGAGGATGATCAATCTGCGCGTTATGATGCACTGCGGGCCATGGGGTCTGCCGAACTCAGCCCGAAGGTGCGCGAATACGCTGTCGATTGGGCAGATCAAATCAGCATAACTGCGGGCACACCACTAGATTTGTCTTACGAAGGCGCGCGCATACCCGTTGTCGGGAATGTTGACCTCCCACGCGCTTCGTTTCTTTTGCTTGAGACACAGCTGCCAACAGGGGCACAAAGCCTTACAGTAACTTGGCCCAAAGGGGCAGGTGCTTTGGTCTTGCGTCAGCATGATGTCACCGATCCCTATACCGGGTACCTGCAAGGTGGGGAAACCAGCCCAAGCATCCCGTTGGCTGGGGGCGCATCGCTCGGCGCGTGGGACAGTTTGTTATCCTATATCCCTGTCGGGTTCACGCATATCATTCCCAAAGGTCTGGATCATATCCTGTTTGTTTTGGGATTGTTTTTCCTGAGCGCGCGCTTGCGGCCTTTGGTTTGGCAAATCAGCGCTTTTACACTGGCGCATACCGTTACACTGGCGATGGGGGCAGCAGGTTGGATTTCAATTAATCCAGCCATAGTGGAGCCGCTCATCGCTGCATCAATCGTGTTTGTTGCGCTCGAGAATGTCTTTGTGCGCAAACTGCACCCATGGCGACCGGTGGTCATTTTTGGGTTTGGATTGTTGCATGGGCTCGGCTTTGCGAGTGTCTTAGGGGACTTTGGACTACCACAGGGGCAATTCCTACCCGCTCTGATCGGATTCAATGTCGGGGTCGAACTGGGTCAGCTTGCGGTGATCGCTGTTGCCTTTCTGACCGTTGGGGTGTGGTTTCGCAACAAATACTGGTACCGGGGCAGGATTGCGATTCCCGCCTCGGTCGTGATTGCGATGATTGGTCTGTTTTGGTTCGTCGAACGGATTGGTGCGATCTAACCCATCGCCGAGATGAGCGTTTTCAGCGTCGCCAAAGGATCATCCGTAGACCAAATTTCTTCGCCGATACCAAAGAAATCGGTGCGCGGCGACAGGGCTGTGATCAGGTCCACAGTCAAGCCACCTTCGGCCACAACGGGAACTTCGACCACATCGGACCACCATTGGAATAGTTCGCTATCGGCGATAGATCCGTCGCCAAGGTTAGAGGTTCCCACCGGGCCAAAGCTGACGTAATCGGCACCTGCGTCACCGGCATTCAGACCTTCGTGACTGGAATTGTTGCAAAAACTTCCAACAATGGCATCTGCGCCCAGTTCTTTACGCGCGTGACGCACTGATTTAGACGCATCGTTCAGGTGAACCCCATCCAGACCCAGCCGCTGCGCCAACAGGACATGATCGGAAATCACCAAGGCGATATCGCGGGCATGGGCCACTTCGCGCAAAGCATCTGCGGTACGCGATATTTGGTCTTCGTCACTGCCGGCGAGTGCCAATCGCAGGCACGCCACGTCCGCGCCATCCAGAACACGGGCCAGCGTGTCAGGAAAGCTCTCCAGATCCAGGCTGGGCGGTGTGATAAGATAGATCTGTGGCTGCTCTGGGTTATCCATGGGACGGATCCTTGCGTTGACTTTCGGGCGGTGTAGCGGATTGGGACTGGGATGAAAACTTTTTTGCCCCGGATTCTTGGATTTGATGGCCAAGATCGGGCCAAGGGATTGCTCAAACCGCCTTGTCAGACTAGAGCAGGCAAGATTTTTCGGAGAATACCATGCCCAGCGACACCCCACAGCCTGCGATTGTCCTTGTCCGCCCGCAGATGGGCGAGAATATCGGCGCAGCCGCGCGGGCGATGTGGAATTTTGGGCTTGATCGTATGCGGATTGTAGCGCCGCGCGATGGCTGGCCCAACCCCAAAGCGGTGGCGATGTCCTCGGGCGCAGGGCGTCTGCTGGACGAGGCGCAGCTGTATGACGATCTCGAAGGGGCTTTGGGGGATCGAACGTTTACCTTTGCCACTACGGCACGGCAGCGCGGATTGACCAAACCTGTGTACAGTCCTGAGCGCGCAATGCAGCTGGCAGCCCAGAAAATTGCTGCCGGTGAGCAGGTCGCGATCCTGTTTGGGCCCGAACGTGCGGGTTTGGAAAACGAAGATATTGCGAAAGCCAACGCAATCATTTCTGTGCCAGTGAACCCGCTTTATGCCTCGCTCAATCTGGGGCAATGCGTGCTTTTGACATCTTACGAATGGATGCGGCAATCGGCTCAGGTGACGCACGAAGCGACCGATTTAGGTAAAGGCGATTGGGCCACCGGCGTCGAAGTTGAAAAGCTGGTGGAACACTACGAAGACCGTCTGGACCAAGCTGGCTTTTTCTATCCGCCAGAAAAGGCCGAAGGCATGAAGGTCAACTTGCGCAACCTCTGGAGCCGCATGCGTTTGACGCGCGCCGATGTGCAAATGATGCACGGTGTTATGCGGCAGATGGTCCGTTGGAAAGAACGCGGCGACGAGTGACGCTGGACCTTCTGGTCTGCGCACCCTAGCTTGCTGTGAAATCAAGGAAAGAGGGTGGTATGAGCGGCAAGCGCAGCATCTTTGAAGACGTAGCAGAAACCAGCAAACCCGAGGCCGTGCAGCCGGGTATGATTGACCGTGGCCGCGGCGGCGCCCGTAGGGGCATCCGGATCTGGTTGATAGTGTTGTTTGGTCTGGTCATGGCAATGATTGTTGTTGGTGGCTTGACCCGTTTGACCGACAGCGGCTTGTCGATCACCGAATGGAAACCGCTGACCGGTGCCATCCCGCCAACCAGCGAAGTCGAGTGGCAGGCCGAATTCGACAAATATAAGCAGATTGATCAGTGGGAAATTCAGAACCAATGGATGGAGCTGTCTGACTTCAAATCCATCTATTGGTGGGAATGGGGGCACCGTCAACTTGGCCGCGCGATTGGCCTAGTTTGGGCGCTCGGGTTCTTTGGTTTTCTTGTTGCCCGACAAATCCCAACTGGGTGGACCGGGCGGTTGTTCCTGTTGGGTCTCTTGGGTGGAGCGCAGGGCGGTATCGGCTGGTGGATGGTTGCATCCGGTGTAACCCAAGGCGAAGGCATGATTGCGGTGGCCAGCTATCGCTTGGCAATCCATCTTGGTTTGGCCTTTGTCATTCTCGGGTTCATTGGTTGGTATATCTATATGATGGGTCGCAGCGAACGCGACCTGATGCAAGCGCGCCGCGCCAAAGAGGCAAAACTTTTTGGGCTGTCTACGGGGTTGCTGCATTTCGCCTTTCTGCAGATTCTGTTGGGCGCGTTGGTCGCAGGGATCGATGCTGGGCGGGGCTACACCGATTGGCCGCTGATGGCGGGGCAGGTGATCCCACCCGATCCGCTTGTTCTGGAACCGATTTGGCGCAACTTCTTTGAAAACGCTGGTCTGGTTCAGTTTGTACATCGCTGCGCCGGGTATCTGCTATTCGCCTTTGGCGTTGTGGTTTGGTTGCGCGGACGTGCAAGCGCCCATCGTCAAACGCAATTTGCCTTTAATGCGATGTTCTGCGCGTTGCTGCTGCAAATCGTATTGGGCATCGTGACCGTACTTTATTCTGCACAGTGGCACATTGCCATTACACACCAACTGATGGCTGTGATCCTTTGGGCGCTGATCCTGCGCGCCCGGTTCCTGAGCCTGTATCCCATCGCAACATCTGTCCGAGGACACTCTGCATGACCGCATTTGATGAACTGATGGGCTTTGCCCGTGAAACCGCTGCTTTGGGCGAGATTTCGGGCCGGTTGGGCTGGGATCAGGAAACCATGATGCCCCGTGGATCTGCGGCGCAACGCGGGCAGGAAATGTCCGCGATCGAGGCGGTTCTGCACGCGCGCCGGTCTGACCCGCGTGTCGGTGAACTGTTGGAAGCAGCACAAGCCCCTGACGAAGTTGGCGCAGCGCACCTGCGCGAAATCCGCAGGGCGTATGAGCGGGCGGTCAAAGTCCCGGCTGATCTGGCTAAAACGCTTGCCCGCGTCACATCCGAAGCGCAAGGGAAATGGGCACAAGCCCGAGCGGACGAAGATGTCGCTGCTTTTCTGCCAGTGTTGGAAGAAGTCGTCGCCCTAAAGCGCGAAGAAGGTGCCGCGCTTGCCAATGGCGGTACACTCTACGATGCGATGGTCGAAGACTATGAGCCAAACACGACGGGTGACGAGATCGCAACGATCTTTGACGCGATGCGCCCTCGGCTGGTCGATTTAAGGTCTCGGGTTCTTGAAAAGACCGCACCCAATGGAGTCGCGGGCACATTCGATGAAACCAAACAGATGAAGCTGACGCGTAAACTGGCGAAAATCTTTGGCTATGACATGAACCGGGGCCGGGTTGATAAGGCGGTTCACCCTTTCAGCTCTGGCAGTGGTCAGGACGTGCGGATCACGACTCGAACAAATCCAACCGATCCATTCAATTGCTTTTACTCGACAATTCATGAGGTCGGGCATGGCTGTTACGAGCAAAACATCGACGACCAGTATTTGCTAACCCCATTGGGGCGCGGTGTGTCGATGGGTGTGCATGAAAGCCAAAGCCGGATCTATGAAAACCAACTGGGTCGTGGTCGTGCCTTTACCGGGTGGCTTTTCGACGAAATGTCCGAGGTGTTTGGCGATTTCGGCATCGCAGACGCAGATGGCTTTTATGCCGCTGTAAACAAGGTAAACAACGGCTATATTCGAACCGAAGCGGACGAAGTTCAATACAACCTCCATATCATGCTGCGCTTTGATCTTGAGCGCGCGTTGATGCAAGGCGACTTGCAGGTGTCAGAGCTGGAAGCAGCTTGGAACGATCGGTTCGAGGCTGATTTTGGATACGCAGTCGACAAGCCATCAAATGGCTGTCTGCAGGACGTGCATTGGTCGGTTGGCCTGTTTGGCTATTTCCCAACCTATTCGTTGGGCAATGTCTACGCGGGATGCTTATTCGAGGCGCTTAAATCAGCAGTCCCGGATCTGGACACCCACTTGGCCGAGGGGGATACCAGCACCGCAACAAGCTGGTTGGGGGACAACCTGCAACGCCACGGCAGCCTTTATGCGCCACGCGACGTCATTGAAAAAGCCAGCGGAATGGCCCCGTCAGAGCTGCCGCTTTTGAACTATCTCGACACTAAGTTTTCCGAGATTTACGGGCTTTAATCTCAGACCTTTGTCCTGAAACCTGCGAAATGCGGCCAAACTTGTGCCGCATTTTTTTGTGATCTTCGGCCCCGGTATTTAAGAGTAGCGGGGATTTCGCATGAGTATTCTTGAGCGTGTGGACGATGTGTCACCAGCGCGGGTTAGCCCGTCGTCTAAGGTCATTGTCATTGATGACTTGCAATACCTTCTTTCGCTCAGAGAGGCATTCAAAGACGTTCAGAAACGGGACCCCGACTCGGGTGTGTTCTTGTCGTGGGATTGGCTTTTCGATATTTTCTCTTCCAATCCAGGGGAATGGCGGCTCTGTGCGGTTCAGAATTCAGATGCCCCCACGGGGTATTCCGGGTTCTTGCCCCTGTCCCGAACGCTGCATTGGAGTGAGACAAACGAGGAACTCCAAACATACTACTCAGCGGCGGACCGATTGGGGCTCAGCGATTATGTGGGGTTTGTCTGTGATCCTCAATTTGAAACCTCAGCGATCAAGGCGCTTGCAGCACACATAGCCAAAGATCCCTGGGCGCGGTTGTCGCTGCGATATGAACCGACGGAAAGCCGATCGCACACATTCGCAGAAGTTTTTGAGAAGATGGATGATTTCTCAGTCTCTTTGCCTGAATATCGGATCAACAAAGGCGAAACCAATCAATTGGTATGCCCTGTTTTGTCGCTGCCGCCAGATTATGAAAGCTATGTCACGGGATTGGGTCGTCGATCTCGCAAAAAACTGAGACGGTTTGAGCGTCGCCTAGCAGAGTTGGCCGCGCCGAAATTTGTTGTATCCAAAGGCGCACAGGTCGCGTCGGATTGTGACAAATTGTTAGAGCTTTGGAGCCTAAAGTGGGGAGATCAAAAAAGCCCCTCCAAGGCCAAAGCCTTAAAAAATAAGTATCGTGAGTTTTTAGATCGGTCGCACCGACTGGGAATGCTGTTTCTCGTCTGCCTCTGGGATGGAGAAAAGATGCTGGGGGCAATGGCCCATCTTGTCGACCCGGATGCGCGAAAATTGCACAGCGTAATAGAAGGGCGCGATCCCGAATGTGAGGATCTTGGCATCGGAACATTGCTTCATCACTATGCCATTCGCCAATCGATCCGTGCCAAATGCACTAGCTATGACTTTGGGCACGGCGATGCAGATTACAAATACAGGCTGGGGGCAGAAGATGTTCCCGTTTCCTATCTGTCGATCCGGCGTCGGTCCACCGCAGAACGTTCTGTTTTGGATCCAACAATGAGCGTTCAGGCTTTGCGGGAAATTGAAACATTTTTGCAAGCCGGTGAAGTTGAGAAAGCTAAGTACAGTGTTAAGCAATTGAAATCAGCACTTTCAAAGTAACGCGCATCTCTTTGAAAATATTAGAAAAGGTGTTCCGAAAGTAGGGGGTTGAATTGCATTCCAGTCTCAGTCCGAAGATTTCGTTCCTCTGACCCTCAAACAAAAAGGGTGCCAAAAACTTGGCACCCTTTGTCATTTATTCTTCTTCGAGTTTTTCCTCGTCGCCCTGTTCGGCGATCCAGGCGACACTGACAACCTCTTCTCCCTTGCCAGTGTTAAAGACGCGGACTCCGCCAGCGCTGCGCGAGCGGAACGATATCCCATCAACAGGCACCCGGATAGACTGCCCCTTTGTGGTGGCGAGCATAATTTGATCGTCCATCTCTACAGGGAACGACGCAATCAAATCACCGCCGCGCATGGCCTTGTCCATGGCTGTTACACCCATGCCGCCACGACCCCGAACGGGGTAATCATGAGACGAGCTGAGTTTACCAGACCCACCCTTGGTGATGGTAAGAATCAGGTTTTCAGCAGCGGACATCGCGGCGTACCGCTCTTGGCTAATCGTGGCCATCGCGTTGCCCTCTTCTTCGTCGGGCATTTCCGCATCGTCAGCCAGACCTGCGACGGCGCGGCGCATCTTCAGATAGGCGACACGCTCATCCGAGGTGGCTTCGAAATGGCGAATGACAGACATCGAAACAACACGATCAGGGCTCGACAGTCTGATCCCACGCACACCGGTGGATTTGCGGCCCTTAAAGACGCGTACATCGGTGGTTTGGAACCGGATTGCGCGACCAGAGTTTGTCACCAGCATCACATCGTCGTCTTCTGAACAAATGCGCGCGTTGACCAGCTCAACATCGTCTGACAATTCCATCGCGATTTTGCCGTTCCGCTTCACATTGGTAAAGTCGCTCAATGCGTTACGGCGTACATCTCCAGCGCTGGTAGCAAAGATGATCTGCAGATTTTCCCACTCATCCTCGGGCACGTCGACAGGCATGATCGCTGCAATCGATACCCCGGGAGGGATTGGCAAGATATTGACGATGGCTTTGCCTTTGGCAGTACGCCCCCCTTGCGGCAGGCGCCACGTCTTGAGCTTGTATACCATGCCGTCCGTGGTGAAGAACAACAGTTGCGTATGTGTGTTGGCCACAAAGAGCGTGGTAATCACGTCTTCTTCTTTGGTCTGCATGCCCGAAACACCCTTGCCGCCGCGCTTTTGCGCACGGAAATCGGCGAGAGGGGTCCGTTTGATGTAACCACCGGATGTGACGGTCACGACCATGTCTTCGCGTTCGATCAGATCTTCGTCGTCCATGTCACCGGACCAGTCGACGATTTCAGTCCGACGCGGCACGGCAAACTGATCGCGCACTTCGCGCAATTCGTCGCCGATGATCCCCATGATACGGTCGCGCGAGCCCAGAATTTCAAGGTACTCTTTGATCTTACCTGCGAGTTCCTCTAGCTCGTCGGTGACTTCTTTAACGCCGATCTGTGTCAAACGTTGTAGACGGAGTTCCAAAATCGCACGGGCCTGTGTTTCGGACAGGTTATATGTGCCATCGTCATTCGCCGTATGGGTCGGATCGTCGATTAACGCGATGTATTCAAGGATCGGTTGCGCAGGCCAACGGCGTGTCATCAGCTTTTCGCGGGCCTCAGCAGCGTCAGCAGACTGGCGGATGGTCGTAACGATTTCGTCGATGTTTGTGACCGCGACGGCCAAGCCACACAAGATGTGGCTGCGTTCGCGCGCCTTGCGCAACAGATACGCGGTCCGGCGGGCAACAACATCTTCGCGGAAATCGATGAACGATGTCAGGAACCGGCGCAGTGTCAGCTGCTCTGGGCGACCACCGTTCAGGGCCAGCATGTTACAGCCAAAATAGGTCTGCATAGGCGAGAAACGGAACAGCTGATTCAGAACCACTTCGGGCGTTGCATCGCGTTTCAGTTCAACAACAACACGGACACCATTGCGGTCTGATTCATCCTGAACATGCGCGACGCCTTCGATCCGCTTTTCGCGGACGGCTTCGGCGATCTTTTCGATCATCGACGCTTTGTTCACCTGATAGGGGATTTCGTCCACGACAATCGCATAACGATCACGGCGAATTTCTTCGACGCGGGTTTTGGCCCGAATAACAACGCTGCCGCGCCCTTCGAGATAGGCTTTGCGCGCGCCGGTGCGTCCCAACATTATGGCACCAGTCGGGAAATCCGGCCCGGGAACATAATCAATCAGCTGTTCGCTGGTCAGGTCCGGTTCGTCAATCAACGCCAATGTGGCAGTGATCACCTCGCCCAAGTTGTGCGGGGGGATATTGGTGGCCATACCGACCGCAATACCACCAGCGCCATTAACCAACATGTTCGGGAAACGCGCCGGCAGAACCGTAGGCTCCCGGTCTTTGCCATCATAGTTGTCTTGGAAATCAACGGTTTCTTTGTCGATATCGGACAGCAAAAAGGCAGCTGGCTTGTCCATCCGAACTTCGGTGTAACGCATGGCTGCCGGGTTATCCCCGTCCATTGAGCCAAAGTTCCCCTGACCATCCAGCAGCGGCAAAGACATCGAGAAATCTTGGGCCATACGCACCAACGCGTCATAAATCGCGCTGTCACCGTGGGGGTGGTATTTACCCATCACATCGCCAACAGGGCGCGCTGATTTACGATAAGATTTTTCGTGCGTGTTGTTGGTTTCGTGCATCGCATAAAGAATGCGTCGATGAACCGGTTTCAGGCCATCACGCAGGTCTGGAATGGCACGAGAGACGATAACCGACATCGCATAGTCGAGATACGAAGTGCGCATCTCAGATTCGATGGAAACGGTTGGCCCATCGTACGCAGGGCGTTCCGGTGGGGTTTCATCCATGTTTTCAGGGGTTTCTGGCGTATCGCTCACGTATGCAGCCCGTTCTTTGTGCAGGGTCTATATATTGTGGATGTACCATATCAGAGAGGGCATATGGGGTGCAAGCCAGCAGGTGAAACTGGTGTCATTTACCGTTCATAAATCAGTAACACTTTGTTTTTGTGCATCATTAACCAATTTTGTGGTACCCTAAAGAGACCGAACCAGAAACTGGAGGTCAATAATGGAGCAGAACGAAACAGAACTGATGCTCAAAGGCTACGGTCTGACCACGGCCGAATTCTTCTATCACATGCCGGACTATATCCACGTCCTAAACACATTTGTCTGGCAAGAATATGATCTGGCACCAGATCATCGACGGTTGTTCGATTTCATCGAATTCTGGTAGCGAGAGATCGACGGGCCGCTACATTCCGTCCGTTTTACACATCGCAAGATGATCGGGCCCGGCGAATGGCAAAACATGGTCGGTGAATTCAAGGTACATTAACCGTCAGGCTGAACAGCTCGCCCCGCCCAAAACGCAGAACTTTGCACAATGGGGGTGGTTCAACTGAACATCTTGCTCGGCCGCTTCCAACGTGTTCCCCATTTCGAACTCGGGAGAGTAGGGAAGAAGCGTGCAGGCCAAAACCGCCGGCGTCGCAGCGCCCTTGCGTTTCACAACCATGCGGGAACTGGCACACATGATGGCATCGGGGGATTTGTTGAGAATCCCCCAGCAGGCCGTTGTGATTTCAGGCACCTCTACGGTTTCATCCATTTCGGGGAACAGGACAGTCTGGCCTGGATTGAATGCGTCGATGTCAAAGCCGTGCTGCTCAAAGAACGCGGCGTATCCGGTGCGGCTGTCGGTTTCGCTATCACTCCAGAGGGTGCGGCCGGCAACGGCCATCTTGATCCCACTGTCCCGCAGCCAGATCATCCCCTGCAGCGTCTTCTCAAAACTTCCTGTACCACGTTCTTCGTCGTGCAGGTCGGCGCGAAAATGATCGACAGAGATGCGCAGCGTAAGTTTGTCGCCGAAATCGGCTTTCAAGCCAAGCAACCCTTCACGCATGGATCTACGCATCATCGGCAGCATCGCGTTGGTAAGGATCAAGACCTCGTAACCACGCTCTAACGACGCGCGCGCCATGTCGATCATCTGCGGATTCATGAACGGTTCACCGCCGGTAAAGGCGATTTCACGCACCTTCCAGTCGCGTTCGATAAGCTGATCGAGATAGGTGCGTACCTCATCCGCAGTGATGTAAACCAGCGCATCATTTGTTGGGCTGCTTTCAATATAGCAGTTGTGGCATTCGATGTTGCACAGGGTTCCGGTGTTGAACCAAAGCGTTTCGGGATGGGACAATGCGACCGACGCTCGGGTCTGTCCATCCGCAGTCACAAAACGGTCGTGGAACTTTCCGAAGTTGGCTGTTGATGGATTTAGATCTTTCATTGTCGCATTCCGGCTTGGTAATTCCGGTTTGATCTAGCCTATTCTGGGAGAGAAGTTAAAGTCGTCACAAAAGGTTTGACGGAGTTGTGATGAAGTCGTGGTCAAAGACTGCGATGGTCAGTTTGCTCTCGTTGGACACTCTACAAAGGACACAGAATGGTATCGCGTCTCATTCCAGTCGATCCCTTTGACCTGGTGATTTTTGGCGGCACCGGGGATTTGGCACGTCGTAAAATCCTGCCGGCGTTGTTCCGGCGGTTCTGCGCCGGGCAAATGTCTGCGGGCACGCAAATCATTGGCGCTGCACGAAGTGCGCTGGATGCAGCGTCCTACCGTGCCTTTGTGACGGATGCGTTGAACGAATTTGCCCCCAATCGCGCGTGCGAAGACGGAACGCTCAGCGGGTTTCTCGCGATCATTGACTACGTTGCAATTGATGCAACGGGCAAAGACGGGTGGGAAACGTTGGTTGAACGTGTGCAGGGCGACCGCGTCCGCGCCTTTTATTTTTCTGTGGGGCCAAGCCTGTTCGCGCCCCTTGCGGAGCGTATCAACAGTTATGGTCTCTCAACGGAAACCTCACGGATTGTCGTCGAAAAGCCGTTCGGGCATGATCTGACCAGCGCGCGGGCACTGAACGCGACCTTGGCGGATAATTTTGATGAAAGTCAGATTTATCGGATTGATCACTATCTGGGCAAGGAAACAGTTCAGAATCTGATGGCGATCCGGTTCGGGAATATGTTGTTCGAACCGCTCTGGAACAGCCAGTATGTCGACCACATTCAAATTACGGTCGCTGAAAGCGTCGGTGTTGGTGGGCGCGGTGGGTATTATGATCGCGCTGGTGCGATGCGCGATATGATGCAGAACCATCTGATGCAGCTGTTGTGTCTGATCGCGATGGAACCACCTGCTAAGTTTGACCCTGATGCGGTGCGGGATGAAAAGCTGAAAGTGATCAGGGCGTTGGACCCGGTTCAGCCGCATCATATTGTTCGGGGCCAATACAACGTCGAGCATGAAGATGCAGACGCGCACCCCAGTTATCGCGAAGCCGTCGAGGATCCGCGCTCGACAACGGAAAGTTACATTGCGCTTAAGGCTCATATCAGCAATTGGCGTTGGGCGAATACGCCCTTTTATCTGCGGACAGGTAAGCGGCTGGTGGCACGGTCTTCGGTCATCAATGTCATGTTCAAAGACGCGCCTCATGCTATTTTTGGACAAGAAGCCGGGCGTCATGCCAATGTTTTGTCTATTCGGTTGCAGCCAAACGAAGGCATTACGCTTAAGGTGACGATAAAAGAACCGGGACCGGGAGGGATGCGATTGTTGGATGTTCCCTTGGACATGAGCTTTGCCGAGGCGCTTGGTGCAGAAGGCGGCGATCCGCCGGATGCTTATGAGCGGCTCATCGTGGACGTAATCCGCGGCAATCAAACCTTGTTTATGCGCGGTGATGAAGTTGAGGCCGCCTGGGGATGGACAGATCCCATTATAGCCGGGTGGCAAGCGAGAGGGGACGTTCCCAAACCCTATGAAAGTGGCAGTACCGGCCCAGGGGACGCCGAGTTGTTGATGAAACGAGATGGGCGCAAGTGGCAGGGGATTAAACCATGAACTTTCTGGAATATTCAGATCGCGACATGCTGGCCATTGATGTGGCCAATAATATTGCGGGTGATTTGAAGAGCGCACTATTGCACCACGAAACGGTCTCGATGGCCGTCCCGGGGGGAACCACGCCTGGGCCCATTTTTGATAACCTTTGTGCGGCTTTGCTGGATTGGGATCGGGTGCATGTGCTGCCAACAGACGAACGGTGTGTCCCTAGGACAGATTCGCGTTCGAATGGACGAATGATCATGGATCGGCTGTTTGTCGGTAAGGCTGCAGAGGCAACGTTTTTGCCCTTGTATGACCCGTCGAACGAACAGTCAGAAGACCCCGCTATGAGGTTAGAGCGTGAACTGCCTTTGTCGGTGTTGTTGCTTGGGATGGGGGCCGATATGCATACTGCGTCTCTGTTTCCGGGCATGGACAACTTGTCGATAGCCTTATCCGCAAACGCCCCAGTGTTGGTTTTGGCACAGCCTGTTTCACAGCCAGAAGACCGGATATCGCTATCCGCGCCAGTCTTGAACGGGGCGCTTTCTAAACATCTTGTTGTTTTTGGGACAGAAAAACGTGATGCATTTGAACGCGCGCTGACCTTGCCCCCAGAGGATGCGCCGATTACAGCAGTGCTGGATAGTATGACCGTACATTGGGCGGAGTAGATTGATTTATGTTTGAACGACTGAGGACCCTTCATTCTGAGGTGAAGGACAGATCTATTCGTGATTTGTTTCAACGCGACGCGTCTCGGGCAGGGGAATTCTCGATCGACATAGACGATTTGAGATTTGATTTTTCCAAGACCCAACTGGACGAAAACATCCTGCAAGAATTCGGGGTTTTGTTCGAGGCGCACAAGCTTGAGGCGTTGCGAGAAGACCTGTTCTCTGGCGTTGCGATTAACGAAACCGAAGGGCGGGCAGCTTTGCACACTGCCTTGCGCAATTTAGATGGTGATCCGGTTTATTGTGACGGTCAGGATGTGATGCCAGAGGTTTTGGCGACACTTGAACGGATGCGAGCCTTTGCAAACGCTGTGCGCAGCGGTGATATCGCTGGTCCCGGTGGGCGCTTTTTGGATGTGGTCAATATTGGGATTGGCGGATCTGATCTCGGGCCGGCCATGGCGGCTCTGGCGTTGACGCCGTATCAAGATGGCCCACGGTGCCATTTTGTTTCAAATATAGATGGCGCGCATATAACGGACACGCTGCATCGGTTAGACCCGCGTCGCACGCTTGTCATTGTGGCTTCAAAAAGCTTCACAACGGTCGAAGCGATCATGAATGCGAATGCCGCACGCGATTGGGTTTCTGCAGGTGGCGGAGATCCGACAGCACAATTTGTGGCCCTGTCGACAGCCGTGGATAAGACCGAGGAATTTGGTATCCCGAGCGAACGTGTATTCGGGTTTTCGGATTGGGTTGGTGGTCGATATTCTATTTGGGGGCCAATTGGTTTGTCCTTGATGATCGGTGTCGGCTGCGATGATTTTGATCGTTTTCTGTTGGGCGGGCAGGCAATGGATCGCCATTTCCGCACCACCCATTGGAAAGACAACATGCCAGTTATGCTGGCCCTGACAGGGTTGTGGCACCACCAAATTTGCGGATATCCGACGCGGGCGGTAACGCCTTATGAACAACGACTTTCACGGCTGCCAGCCTACCTGCAGCAACTCGAAATGGAATCCAACGGCAAATCTATTGCCATGGATGGGTCAGATTTGACCGAACCATCCGGGCCGATTGTGTGGGGGGAACCCGGCACCAATGCTCAACATGCGTTTTTCCAACTTATTCATCAGGGAACCATTGTGGTGCCGTGTGAATTTCTGGTTGGCGCGCTTGGGCACGAAGGCGATCTGGAATCCCACCATCAGTTGCTTGTCGCCAATTGTCTTGCGCAATCAGAGGCTTTGATGCGCGGGCGATCCGCTGATGAAACACGTGTTTTGCTGCAAAAATCAGGCCTCTCTCCAGACGAGCTGGACCGGCAGGTGCGCCACCGTGTGTTTGAGGGGAACCGGCCATCGACAACGCTGATCTATCCAAAGCTGACACCCTTTGTTTTGGGACAGATCATTGCATTGTATGAACATCGGGTGTTTATCGAAGGGGTGGTCTTGGGTATCAACTCCTACGATCAATGGGGGGTCGAGCTGGGCAAAACCATGGCAACCTCGCTTGTGCCTGTCGTCGCAGGCGACAAACCTGCAACGGACAAGGACGGGTCGACCGCCGCTCTTGTTGATTATGTGTTAAAGCACCGAAATACTTAGGGTGCTTTGGCACCGTCGCGTGATTTAAACACAGCGCGAAGATCGTCAGGCAAAGGATATTTCCCTGAGCCATCAGGTAACAGCAGAACCATGACAGCCGTTAGCGTTGCGCGTAAATCATCCGCCCATAGCTGTTGCTCCATCACAAAGGAGCTAGAGCGGAATTCGGTGACACGCGCTGTGACGATATAATTTTCGTCTGCAACCATTTCCCGAACATAGTGAATGTTTGCATTCCGAATAACCAATCTCGGTGGCAGGTCATCTGGAAAATATGACGCGCAGAGGCGATCGAAATAGCTCACACGAAGTGTTTCGAACCATTCAACGTATGCTTTGTTATTCACATGCTGCAACGGATCAAGTTCCGCAAACCGTACGCGGTCCCCAAGGGCCAAGGGTTGCGGGACAGGCAAGCCGTTCGCGCGTTGTTCTTCGGGGCTAAGCGGGGTGTGGTAACGCAGGGTCATAGGGGAAACTGCTATCTATCAATGCCGGACTGGGCAAGCAGGTTATTGTAATGTCTTCATTTCATTGGCAGGCTCTGAGCGAGAGGGGAGCCCACGACCCCGAGTTGTTTGGCCGGAAATGTCCAAACCGGGTGGCGCGGGGCTTAAGGTTTTGAACTGTCAGGATAATTTTAGCCTGGCACTATTTTTGGGGGAGGATCTGTCATGCTTGGACAGATGATGACACAGCCTTTGCTGATTTCGTCGCTTATTGATCACGCCGCGCGGTATCACGGAGAAACAGAAATCTGGTCTGTAAATACTACGGGCGGGGTGGAACAAACGTCTTGGGGGCAGGTCGCCACCAATGCACGTAAGCTGGGCTCGGCGTTGACTAAGCTTGGGCTGGACCCGCAGGCTCGGGTGGCAACCATCGCGTGGAACAATCGCCGTCACCTTGAAATCTATTATGGCGTGTCCGGGGCTGGTTTTGTTTGCCATACAATCAATCCGCGTCTGTTCCCGGAACAGTTGGTGTATATCATCAACCATGCTGAGGATCAGGTCCTGTTTCTGGACGCGACATTCTTGCCGATTGCCGTGAATCTTCGGGATCAGCTCCCGGATCTGAAACATGTTGTGCTGATGGGGCCGCGCGACGATGCGGCTGCGGAACAATTACCCGGATTGCAGTTTTATGACGAGCTGATCGAAACGGGTGATGCTGATTTTGCTTGGCCTGACCTCGATGAACACACCGCATCCAGCTTGTGTTATACATCGGGCACCACTGGGCATCCCAAGGGTGTCCTTTATTCTCACCGCTCAACTTTGTTGCATGCATTTGCGTCCAACACCTTGGATTGCGTCGGGTATTCGGCAACGGACGTGGTGATGCCGGTTGTTCCGATGTTCCATGTGAATGCGTGGGGCTCACCTTATGGATGTGCCATGTCCGGGTCCCGTATGGTGATGCCCGGCCCTGATCTTCATGGCGAGGCGCTTGTGAAGCTGATTGATGATCATGGGGTGACCCTTGCGATGGGCGTTCCGACGATCTGGCAAGGCTTGTTGACATACGCAGCCAGTTCCGGTTCGAGGCTGAACAGCCTCAGTCGAACTGTGATTGGGGGGTCTGCCTGCCCACCGTCGATGATGGAAGAATTCCGGGAAACGTATGGTGTTGAAACCATTCACGCGTGGGGCATGTCCGAGATGAGCCCACTGGGATCAACCAATATGCCCCTCGCCAAGCACGCGCTCCTGTCTCAGGAAGATCAAAACAAATTGCGTGAAAACCAAGGGCGTCCACCATTTGGCGTAGAGCTGAAGATTGTCGATGACGAGGGCAATCAGCTTCCGAATGACGGTGACACGCAAGGCGATCTTATGGTGCGTGGCCATTGGGTCTTGGATAGCTATTTTCGCAAACAAGACGAGGCGCTTTTAGACGATGGTTGGTTTGCAACCGGTGATGTTGCAACGTTGGACCCTGATGGGTTTATGACAATTCGGGATCGGTCCAAAGACATCATCAAATCGGGCGGCGAATGGATTAGCTCAGTTGAGCTGGAAAACATCGCAGTTGGTCATCCTTTGCTTGCAGATGCTGCCGTTATTGGCGTTCCGCACCCGAAATGGGACGAAAGACCGTTGCTGGTTGCCGTCAAGGCCGAAGGTGCAGATCCCACACCTGCCGAATTGCTTTCGCTTTATGATGACAAAATTGCTAAATGGCAGATTCCAGATCAGGTGGTCTTCATTGAAACCTTGCCCCGCAATGCTACGGGCAAGGTCCTAAAGCGGACTCTACGAGATCAGTTTGGCGACATATTAATGGGATGATACCTCACAGGGTGTCCCATTTTAACAGTCTGGAAAGCGCGAATTCTGGGAGGGTTCGCGCTTTTTCACGTTAGGGAGAGTGTGGCGTGAATCCCATTTCCGGGGGACTTCGTACAGTTTGAAGCGGAAAATGTAATAATGACGGAATTTTGGTAGGCCCGGCAGCTACGGTTCTACTCTCTCAACCCTGATCAACCCTTATGATAATATACTGTTTTAGAACGGTTTAGCGTATTAACTTGCGTCAAGACTGCTCAACTCTTATCAAGCGTATCCAACAGTATTGGATATAATTTGGATACGTAAAATGCCTCTGACCGCTTCACAGATTAAGACCGCCAAGCCCCAAGACAAACGCTATCGCCTGACCGATGGGGGTGGGCTTGTGTTGACCGTTGAGCCTAGTGGTCGCAAGATCTGGCGGTTCCGGTATCAGCGCGACGGAAAAGACGCGGTGGTCACGTTGGGCGATTATCCGGCTTTGACGTTACTAGAAGCACGTCAGGCCGCGCTTGACCTCAAGAGGGCAGGGACCGACCCAAAGATTGCCAAGGCCCGACAGGCCGAACGGGCAAGGGTGGCAGCAACCGAGTCTTTCGAGGCATTGGCCCGTGCTTATATGTCTCGGGAGAAACCACATTGGGCACAGGGTCACTATGAACGGTTCAACAACCGGATGACCAAAGATGTGTTCCTGACCATAGGTAAAATGAATCCCCGCAATATACAGCCGGTTGATGTGATGCGAACCGTCCAGCCGATTGTGGAGCGTGGGGCGGTGGATACCTCAGTGCGCGTTGTCGGCATGATCGGGCAGGTGTTGCGTTATTGCGTGGCAAAGGGCTTTGCTGACCGCGATGTGACAGCCGACCTAAAAGGAGGTCTGGACCGACCAGCACCAACCAAGCACATGGCCGCTGTGACTGACCCTGTGGACCTAGGTCGGATGCTGGCAGACATTTGGGGTTGGCCGGGGGACTCATACGGCAAGGCGTTACTACAGCTTGGCGCATTTCTTTTTCCCCGTCCCGGCGAACTGCTGGCGATGGCTTGGGCCGATGTGGACCTTGACGGGGCGCTCTGGTCCTACCGGGTAGGAAAGGTCGGAGTGGATCAATCCGTACCATTGCCCCCGCAGGCGGTGGTGATCTTGCGCGACCTGCACCGACAGACCGGCAATTACAGCCACGTCTTCTACAGCCGCTCGTCAAAATCTGGTTATGTATCGCCTCAGATCGCGGTCAAATTGCTGGGTAAGATCGGCTGGCGAGACAAGCACACGCCGCACGGATTTCGCGCCACAGCACGGACACGAATCGCTGAGGATTTGACATATGAGCCGCGCCTTATAGAGCAACAGTTGAGCCATTCTGTCCCCGAGGTGCATGGTCGCGCGTATAACAGGACGCTGTTTTTAGACAGTCGTCGTAAGATGTTAGAGGACTATGCGAACCTACTGGACAAATACCGACTTGAGCAATCGTGATTAGGTTTGTAGGTGTGAGGGTATCGGGCGATCACGCCCGACCATATCGGTGACATAGGGCAGCATAGCATGCCCGGCTAACGCACTATCCAAAACGAAAAGGATAGCGCAGCTATGTCTGCCAATATTGACTACCCAATCAGTACACTTGAGGAACTGCCACAATCAGGTCTGATCCTGCTAAGTGACGTTCTCAGCACCGGCCAAGAACGCCGGTTAATCCCATTCACGGCAAACACTTGGCGTCGAATGATTTCTAAAGGCCAAGCCCCTGCAATCGTCAAATTGGCTGGCCGCAATGCGGTTCACGCCCAGCATGTCCGCGCGTTCATGACGGGGCACGATTGGCGCGGGGTGTCGTTGTGATTGATTTCAACAACATGGCGCGTGAACAAATCGGCCATTTCCTGTGTGACGTGCGCGGAACGATGAACGCTTTCAGGTTTGACGGAGAACTGCCCGATAGCTGGGTAGTTTGGGTTTCTGATAACGGCAAAGGAGTCGCCGTTGTTGATACAGATGATCGTGAACTGATGATGCTCTATGTCCTACCAGAGGCACGTGGGACAGGTACAGGGCGCGAACTTATTGGCGCTCTGATCAAAGAGTACCGAAATATCTACGGCACATGCACTTGCACCAGCAAGCCGTTCTATGAGGCGATTGGTTGCTCGGTTCGTAGTAGTTCCGGTCTGTTTTACTCGCGCAACAATCCACCCGCTTGAAGTTGTCTGGCTTCCTACTGATCGTTACCCGCGACTTACACGACAGGCGGTCATTGGTTGGACTGATAAACCCTCGGGTTGGCTCCCAGTGGTTTGGATGGGTGCATTTGGTGCACCAACCGTCGGGGTGTCACGTGCCGGTGCATTTGAGGCGCTAGACCGACAGACCCCGGCTGTGCAAAACTGACCGGACAAGGAATCAACATAGAAATGCCCCGGTGACTCGCAAGTCAACCGGGGCGCGAAGTAGGTGTTGATATCCAATGTATATACAAAAAATACCCGCCATGAAAACAAAAAAGACCGAGCGTTAAGCCCGGTCCTTTGTCTGTGTTTGCGGCCTTGCAGGACCGCAGAATTCTGACCCCCGATGAGTCGTATTAAGCATAGATGCTGATGTGACTCGCAGCAACATGAAAGAGTCATACTAAAATGGATGATGCGACTTATATTCGTTTTTATTCGCCAATTCCCACCAACCCGGCACAGAGCTTGGTTTACAAGATGCCGCCTAAATTCGTCGGCGTTGTGGAATTGAGCTTACTTGATCAATTCAATCGCGTTCCCGACCATCCGACCTACATTCGGGCATATGGGCCGGGTCGATTCGTTGAGGGTGTGACGCTCTTGCGCGATGAACTGATCGCACACATGCCATCGTTGGACGCGACGTTTCCAGCAAAATGACAGTTGGAGCAAACCCACCCGCCCCTTCGATGAATATGACCGCAGCGCAAGCAGCTAGTGTTCGCGCAAGTGCGCTTTTGTCAATTCGATCAAAAGAAATCCCCGAACCGCAAATTGCCGGATCGGTGCCAGATTTGACCCATGATGATCTGGCGATGGAATTGTATGAAGTAGGCTGGCGCGAATATGCGCGCTATTGGACTGCGCGCGGCAAGTTCATGTTCTGGACCGGGACGCACTGGGCGATTGATGAAAAGCGATACGCACTGACGTTGGTGCGTAACTTCCTGCGCGATAAAGCAGAGCGGTTGCTGGCGTGGGCGATGAGGCACATGGAAAAGATTGCGGACGAAAAAGAGCGCGGTTCTTTCCTCAAAACGATCAAACACTCTTGTCGGGAACTGAAGTCTGCGGGAACGGTTGCAGCGGTTCACGGAATGATGGGAACAAACACAGACACGGCGATTGTCGCGGATGAAATGGATACGAACCATTGGTTGCTGGGTACACCCGGTGGTGTTGTAAATCTGCGGGACGGGACGCTGCACCCAGCCAACCCGTTGGACTTGATCACCAAAACAACCGCCGTCAAACCAGCGCCACAGGGCACTCCTGCACCGATCTGGAACGCCTTCCTGACCCGCGTGATGGGTGGTGACTCGGAGTTGGTTGCGTTCCTCCAAAGAGCCTTTGGCTATGCTCTGACCGGCCTGACGACGGAACACAAGTTTACGTTCCTGTACGGGACTGGGCGAAACGGCAAAGGCGTGTTCCTAAATACCGTCATGAACGTGATGGGTGCCTATTCCCGCAAGGCTGCGCCCAGTGTCTTCATTGAACAACGCAATGCCGACCACCCCACAAATCTCGCCGGTCTACAGGGCGCGCGGTTCGTGTTTGGTAGCGAGATTCCAGAGGGTGCTTTCTGGAACGAGACAATGATCAAAGATTGCACAGGTGGTGACGTGCTGACCGCGCGATATATGCGCGGGGATTTCTTTGACTTCACACCTGAATTCTTTCTGGCCATCGCTGGCAACAGCAAACCAGCTTTACGCTCTGTGGATCAGGCGATCCGAGATCGGTTGCTGGTGGTGCCGTTCACGCAGTACATCCCGCCTGAAGAACGTGATCCCGACCTGCCGGACAAGCTGCGGGAAGAGTGGCCTGCAATCCTGCGCTGGATGATTGATGGTTGTCTGATGTGGCAACGTGACGGGCTGGCCCCACCAGCAGCAGTCAAAGCTGCATCTGATGACTACTTGGCCAGTGAAGACCTCTTACAGCAATATATGGATATGCTCTATATGCGTGACGCTGCTGGTGCTGTTCCAGCGGTTCAATTCTGTGACTCCTACAACGCTTGGCGGTCCAGAGAGGGTCTGCAACAGCTTCCCAACGTTAAGATAACCAAAGAAATGGAAAGCAAAGGTTATCCGAAACAAAAGGTTCGTAACGCTGGATCGCGTCATTGGTCCTACGTTGGGTTGGGTCTGTTGCTGTTGCCGCCGGGAATTATCTAATAAAATCAATGGGTGGTCCAAGTGGTCCAAAGCGCCCCTTATCCCCCGTCAGTGAGTTTTTTATTTTGTATCATAACGCGCGTACACACACACACATACACATACGCTGGAAAAGAAAGCCTTTGGACCACTTGGACCACCCTACACCGTACAGCAACGTATAGCAGCACAGGCTATATCCTGTAGCAACACAGAACTTATAGCAGAGCCGGATATATAGAGGGGTGAGACGTTTCTTCGCCACCGAGGATACGTCTCACTAATTTTTCATCCATCGTCAGGGTGCGACGTTTCTTCGCCACCTAGGATACGTCGCACTAATTTCTCATCGTCAGGGTGGGGCGTTTCTTCAACCACGGAGGATTCGCCGCACTAATTTCTCATCATCGGGGTGCGGCGTTTCTTCCCCATGGAGGATTCTACGCACTGTCTTTTCATCCATCATCGTCAGGGTGCGTACTTTCTTCCCCATGGAGGATTCTACGCACTGTCTTTTCATCCATCCATCGTCAGGGTGCGGCGTTTCTTCCACCACCGAGGATTCGCCGCACTAATTTCTCATCCATCGTCAGCGTGACACGTTTCTTCAGTGGTTGAAGAAACGTGTCACTGTCTTTTGAGACAAACCTATATGAGGGATGCTCCCCCGGTATCGTCCAGCACCAGCCCCAGCACCAACCTATAGCGATCTGAGCTATACACCCCACCGTGCAGCATCCCCCAGCACCACCAGCACAACATCCAACACGGACAGCACACACACAGCATCCCCCAGCACCAACACACCACCACCCGATATCCCCCCGGCAACGTGCAGCGTATCCCCCAGCGCCTGCACCATCATCGGCTGCTGCACTGGATGAGATCGGAGCGCGTCGGCTGGGCCGGTGGTCGTCCTAGGGGGCGGCGGCGCGAAACCGAGCCTTTGGGATACGGCACCGCGATGGGGATTGAAACGTACTAAGAACGACACGAAATCGGTTGAAAAAATCCCTCTAACATTTAACATAATACAAAAGACTCGCGCCCCGATCCGCCCTCGAACCGGAGCTAAACATGCCCAAAAAAACCAGTTCTACGTCGCAACAGGTCAAAGCAGCCCAGAACGCAACCAAAATGCACGACTGGCCGACTGAGGCCGGGGGATATGATGAACTGACGTTGTCGATCTTCGACAAGAACCAAACCGCCCGAGCATTTGACGACTGGACTGACTCCGACTTGGTTGACCTCGCCCGTATTTCCAAAATGCAGGCGCTGGTGTTTCACGAAATGGAAACGCTCGAGTCAGAAGGCTTTATTTTGATGGGGGGCAAACGCGGAAACACTCCGATTGAAAATCCCCGCAATAGAGCGATCAGCACGGCAACGGCTGGCATCACCGCTGGCCTGCGGAGGCTGGGAGTCACCTCGATGAGCGTTGCCGACAAACGCTCACAGGCCAACAGGCGCCAACAGGAAGGTAAGGCAAAGCGTACCTTGACCGACGACGATATCGACTCCCTAGACGGATCGACATTGATGTGAATGACCATCGCCAAAATCTTTGGGTGAGTGTGATTGATCACGCCGTCCGCGATGCGACAGGACCAACAGATAGCATCCTTCGCCAGCAGGCAAGACTGTGGCTGACCCTCCAGAGCGCGGATCGATCCGAAGTGTCGCAACTTGCCGGATTTGAAGTCGATTATTTGGATCGTGGTATAAACGCATTAGCAGAAAACGGTTGGCCAAGACGGGTCTTTGCGCGCCACCTCCGTTGAAAGTGTCCTACCTAAACTATTGAAATGACTCGCTATTTTATCCTGTTGGATACATCCTAGCGCCACCTAACGATAGGATGGCGATAATGATCAAAGCAAACAGCGCACCGACAGCAGCCCGAAAGCTGGTCAAACGCGCTCCTTTTACCCGCCGTCAAATCCAGCAATCCAGCAAGGCAGAAGAAGTCGGGACCCCCGGCGCGACTGAGGCCCGAGAACGGATCACAGGCCAGTTTGCGCACGACCTGCGCTCCGTTGAAAGCACCATTGCCCAGACCACATCCAAGGCAGCAAGTTTCGAACGTTGTGCCCTGCTCCTCAAGACACGCAGCACACACCCGCACGGCACCGATCCGCTATCTTTCCTCTCAGCAGCAGCCGTCCGCTTTGGCGCTGATCTGCCCAGCCTGATCGAATGTTTGGACCACGGGCAGAAGCGCGCCACAGAGGCCGCAGACCGCGCGCAGGACCGAATGGATACCGCCGAGCCGGAATTGCGCGCCACGGCCTCATTGATGCAACTGAGCGCCCACCTTCCCTCCGTAAAATTCGACGTAAAGCATCCGAGCGTTGCCAACATCCGCCGCGATTATTTGGCCGCAACTCAAATTGCCGCCGATCAGAGAAAGGCCAAGAAATGAGCGAAAATCCCTTTAGAAATCAAGGTCGCAGGGGTCCAGCCGACGATTTGCAAATTGATGGCAAAAGCATCACCGGACCCGCCGCCGGTGGTGGTGGTGCCAACGATCAAACCGCTGTCGCCTTCGATGCGTCCGCGCAAACCGTTTCACCCGCTGGTCAGAGCATGATCGCCCACATTCTGGCGATGGTAAAAAGTGAGTTGGATGCGCGCGACCGTCGTATTTTCGACACTGTGGCTGACACGATGGTCGAACACACCGCCGAGCAATTGCAACCGTTGCAGCAAGCGCTGGGTGTCGAAAAAGACCGCGTAACGAATGCGATCCGGCAAGTCGTCTCAGATTTCGTTGCGCCGGATGAAAGCCCGACGCTGGATGAACTGGAAACCGCCGCCGCGCAGCACAAGAAGGATATGAAAAATGTTTGACGCCGACACACCCGAAGACCGCCAAGCCCGAGAGATGCTTGAAGCAGAACGGAAAGCAGCCCTTTTCGATCACGCACTGGCAGAAGCGCGCGAAGTGCCCAAGCAGGCTGACAAACTGAAGCGACTCGAAGCCAGTTTGGAGACCCTGAGCAAGGCGTCGGAACGCCCGGTTCAAGTCACTCTGGCACCACCCGCCAAGGCAAAAGCGGACAAGTCTTATCAGCAGCGCTTGTCGCCCACCCGACAATTGGCCCTTGCCGCCGCCGCCGCGATGCTCTCACACAAGATGCAGCAGCCAACAGACTCCTTACTGCGTAAATTGCTACCCGGTGACCGCTTCAAAGACATGCGCCAACGGATCGACAGCATCCATTACAAGGCTGCTGTTGCCCCCGCCAGCACTACTCAAGTCGGCTGGGCGGCTGAAATTGTCCGCAGCACCACCAACGCATTTTGGGATGATCTGAAAGAGCAGAGCGTCCTTGCTCAACTGCGGAAATTGGGCACAAATCTGGACTTCGACGGTGCGAATAGCCTGACAATTCCCAGCCGTGGCCCGAAGTCGATCACCAGCGCGTGGATCGAAGAAGGTGCCAGCATCCCCGTCGATTCCGCAAACTTTGCCAGCCAGACCCTAACCCGGTCGAAAAAAGGCGTGATTGTCGCTTGCAGCAACGAGCTTTTGCGGACGTCGAACCCGGCAATTTTGCCGCTTTTGGAAGGTTATATCAAAGACGATCTGGCCACGGCATTGGACGGCGATCTAATGGACGACACCGCAGCAATCCCCGGTGTCCGACCCGCGTCAATCCTGAACGGTGCGCCGACACAGGCGGCAACTGGAACGGACCTTGCAGCCATTGTTGCTGACATTCGTTGGCTCCGATCCCAATTGACGAACGTCGTCCGCAAGCCGCTGCTTATCATGCACGATGACCGCAAATTGGGTCTGGAATCTCTGCTGGATACAAACGACCGCTTTCCATTCCGCAAAGAGCTGCAAGAGCTGGGCGCGGTGCTTGGCTATCCTGTCTTGAGCAGCCCCTACGTGCCAGCTACGACGGTTGCGATGGTTGATGCCAGCGCCTTCACCATGGGTGCGGACCCCATCCTTATCGACACATCCAGCGCGGTAACATTGGTTATGACCAGTGCTGCCGTACCCGCCCCGTGGATGGGTGACGCTGCAACCAGCCCGAGCGTCACTGGACCAGACAGCGTCCATGTCAGCGATGCAGCCGGGACAATTCCACCGTCCGAAGTGCGCAGCATGTTGCAGACGGATTCGGTTGCCCTGCGGATGGTCGCGCCGGTGTCGTGGGGGATGCGGTCCACCGGCAAAGTCTCCTATTTGAGCGGGGTAAGCTGGTGATGCAACAGGTTCAATTCGCAGCCGATCCGATCACCGTCTCAGTCGTCTGGACCGGTCCCCACACCGCTGATGTGTGCTTGCGACAGAGCGCACCCACCCGTGTGAGCGGTCCGAACGTGCGCCTAGCAATCGGCCTCTTGCTGGCAGGCTGGGGCGTCCCCCTTGGTGCAACCTGCTGGACTCGTTTGCAGTCTGGCCGGGAACATGCAGGCCAAACCGATGAATTCCTGCAACCGGCGCACCAGTACCGCGAAACCAATCCAGCTAAGGTTTGCGACAAATTGCTGAAGGAGTCTTTGGTATGATCTCCGCATTTAACAAATTCGGAACGATGCAGAAAAACGTCGATCCGCATACCATCAAAACGGATGTCGATGGTCGCATTATTAGCTCCGACGGACCTGCGCTCTGGGTCGATCCCGCACTGCTGGCAAAAGCCCGACAATACCCGCCCATCACACCACCCGCCAAGCCGACAGAGCCGTTGGCACCGGGCACCGCTGATTACACCCAGCAAAGCACACCCACTGCAACGGCTGTGCCAGTGCCTAAGCCGCCTAAACCGGACCCACACGTGCAGACAGCACGCGCCGACTACGTGCCAGCCCCTGCGCCTGATTATACGCCACATGAATGGCCCGAGGTACGTGGCACCCCCGGTCAGGTCGTCAAATTGTCGGGTGTGACGGTTGGATATGTCGGTATGGACGGGGTCGTCAAGATCACCGAACCTAGTCCAGCAGGGGAGATGATCCGTGCCGAGCTTTTGACCCGGCTGGATGCAAAAGGAGAGCTTAAAGGTGCTTGATATGATTGTGAGCGAAGGTCCCCCTCGAACGCCCCCTGTGGCTGCTGACCGTCGCCGTCCAGAGCGTCCGCAGTTTGACCGGGATGAGATCGCCGGGCAAATCCAAGACCGGCTGGGACGTCCGTTGTCGTGGCTCGAATATTGCCGGATTTGGAATCAAGTCACAGAGTTGAACGGCCAGAGCGATTTTCTGACCGGCGAAAGGGTGTTTGCGTCTGAGGCTGACCGGCTGATGACAGAGGAACGAGAGGCGCGGGGATGACTGATATGCGCAGTTAGTGCCGTTAGCAAATTCGTGCGAACGGCCCTGACTTGCCGTTCGTGCCAATCACGACTAACGGCAGCTGTCAGCCCGAAGCGGCTTATCGTTGAGATATGCTCAGGCATGAGTATTGAATTGATCAAAGATGGGTGATCGGTTCTACAACTTTATCTCGTTTGATGACTGCATATTGAAACCCCTAGGGAAAGCATAGTTTTGGAGTGGCAAAAAATCGCCCGTCCGGAACAGGGCATATAACAATCTGGGGAATGGGAAGCCAGATTACCTACTCCAGGCATAAATGCGCCGATTTAAATTGACATTAAGCATGTGATTGTATGTATGAAAATTGAGGGTCTTGCCCGGAGCAACATGATCTTGGAGTGATTCAAACAATGGACTATCGACATATTTGCTCCGCTGCGATGATAGCACGGCACGGCTTGCAGACAGCTCATAACGCTGCAAATAACGCCGGGTCCGACAAAGATGGGCTTGAGGCAGCGGTCGAGTTTCACGGCATGCGGCAAATTCTATTCCGCTATATCATGCTAGAAATCGCCAATGTTGCTGATGTCGCTAAAATCTCGAAATCGCTCTACAATGACCATCCTGAACTCTCTGCAATGCACAAAGAACTTTCCAAGGCATTCGAGTTCTTCACATATATCCGGAATAAATATGTCGGCCATCTTGTCCCAGAACTAACCGCTAAGACCTTTGAGTGGCAACCGTATGCTTACACTGCTCTGGGAAAAGAGGAACCTGGACAATCGTTGTTACTGTCTTGGTGGATACTTGAAACTGCAATAAATACTTTCACAGATCCATCGTCTGGCCACAAAATTTTCGACGGGGAAACAGATCTTCACTACCCACCCGACCAGACTCGTTTCCTGGATTTCCTCGGAGAGACAGTGGTACAATCACTTGAATACACAGCGAGCCTAATTGAAGTAACTGTAGAAAACGTCGAAATTCCTGACATGGAAAATGATTGGGCATCGCTGGCGATAAAAGCAGGAAAAACAGAGTTCGAGTTTCTCGCAAAAAAGCGATGAAGGCGAATCAAGTCGGCCTTCGATGGCCGCTTTCCGCCCGGAGTGTTGAAGCTCCATGTCCGCTTCGGGCTGGGAGCAGCCTCCAGCAGGGGACGGCGGCTATGCGCAGTAAGTGGACTTTGCAAAGTTGTCCGCCCGGCAAGAACGGAACGTTTTGTCAAATTCTCCGATGTTTCGTAGCAGTTCCTCAGAGCGTACGCTCCTCATGACGGAATTTGGTTATAATATACTGCAATATCGACAAGAAGTGCCGCAACAATTTTAGGACTGAGCTTCACTTATCGCATCAGAAATAAGGCTCTTAAGCCTCTGAAATTTATCGCCTTTTCTTGATCCCCCAAAAGCCATTAACTGTTTTCCACTAAATTTGACATCTCTGCCGCTCTTGGATAGTTGCCTATGCAGTATGGACACAAGAGATTTTCCGCGAAGGATCGATTTGTAGTCAGCTTCGATTACTTGTTGAAGGCGCGTAGAGTTGGGCTCTCCGTCTTTGAGGGTAGTTTCAGCATTGTAGAAAACCTCATCATCCAAAACTTTACCTGGGTGAGTTCGGAAAGAGCCAACACCGCCAGACAGTGTTCTTTGGACTGCGAGTGCATACCACCTAACAAACTTTCTTACTTCCGTTTCGAATTCTGTAGCTTCATTACCATGCAAAAGGTCTTCTAGGCTACCGTCTACAAAAAGGTCGTTTTCAATTGAGTATCCGTCTGTTGTGATAAGTTTCGGATTAGACTTCATATCTTCAGGGAAGTCATGAACCCAAAGGTCTTTGTCAACAACGTAAACAAAGGATGGTGTCTCACTATGCGAATCCAATTTCCGCATAAGCTCCAAAACAGAATGTTTATTGCCAGCCGGTAAGACATCGACATGAAATTCAGAAAGAGCCTCTTCGATTTTTCTATAAAAAACAATATCATCTTTACCTTCGACCAAAATCGTCGGAAGACTTGTCCTCTTAAGAAGTTCATATAGTTCGTCAACACTTGCCCGTGGTTGGTTACTTGCCATATCAGTTATTCGCCTCGATCAACCCCAACTGAAATCTCTTTGTCTGGATATTTCCCGTAGATAAAGGGGGAATGCGTTGCGAATATGAACTGATTTCTGGAACCTTGACTTTCCAAAATTTTAAATAGCTGTCTTTGCCAGTCGACGTGCAAACTCAACTCTGGTTCATCGATAAAGAAGACAGCATCATTATAGAAAGCGTTGTAGCAGATGAAACTTAGCATTTGCTTTTCGCCAGCTGACAACAGGTTACTACTCACAGCTTCCGCTGCATCCCCAAAACTCAAGCGCGCTCCGAATGAGATCCCGGAATGTTGGAACAAGCGCTCCACCAATAATCGAACCGCATTTAGAGGCTTCATCGCTTTTTCACGAAAAGTCTCGATTTCTTCAATATCAGACCGTGTCTTTGAGAGTAGGGTACTTGCGTCTTCTTTGTCGCCGTCAATCTCTTCGTAGGCTTTGATTTTATCGATTACTTTTCTGGATACTTCAGCTTGAAAAAGATTTATCTCTTCCGAATATGACGCGTACCTTCGCAGCAATAGCTGAACGATATCTTGCGTCGATATTGCGGAAACAAAAATATGATCTTCATTGGTCAGTTTATTTGCAAGCGAGCTTAGAGCCTCATCAACATCGGAACCTGATCTGAGAGAGTTTCTGGTACGTGATTTTCTACCTGTTTCCATAGTAAAACCACCTTCAATCCGCCGGAAAGTCGGAAAAAACACCGATTTACCCATGGAGATCAGTTGCGGGTTGGCTTTGTCTTCGGCAGAATTGAGAAAAGGATTATCCTCTGGATCACCGCTATCGTCTTCAAAAATGTGAATTTGGCCGTCGATGGTTAGCTCAATGGAACAATGCACTGGGCCCGTCCGTATGACTCTACATGTATAGTCACTGGTTATTAACTCGCACTCTGTGAATGGAACCTCTCTAAGGGCATCCAAAACATTTCCGCTAATAATGAACCAGGCAAGCTTCAGTAGTGTGGTTTTACCCGAACCGTTTCGGCCGGTCATAATGTTAAGATCTTTGTTGAAACTCAGAGTCTGCACGCCCTCGTTTTCAAAAAGTCCGGAAACGGTAAATTTCTCAATGTGCATTGCTCTTTGTTACTCCTTACGCCTTCGGTGCAAAATGACTCTGCCTGCACGATATTTGATGGAAGTGCGTCAATCACCTTCCTTCAGGTTGACCTCGCATACTTTCAACTCTGAAGGAAGTTGAAACCTTCCCCTTTTTAGTCGCGTTTCTGAGTTTTCCTGTTGTACCTCGCTGTGCTTGAGCTCAAACGAGTGCTGCAAAGCATTCCCTACCGCTCCAGGAGGGTCTAGGGAGCTTACAATTGATTTCTTGGCTCTCTCGGCTTGCAAAATATCCGACGTGCCGTTTAGTGACTAACGTCCGCTTCGGGCTGGGAGCAGCCACCCGCAGGGGACGACAGCTATGCGCAGATAACGACCTTTGGAAATTTCGGGCCGCAAGATACTTGAGCTTATGCCAAGCTTTGGCGGTTTTGCTGTCTCGTGACGGAACATTTTGGGGTATTTTCGCCCACCTAGCCGTCATAGACATAGATCTAAAACCACTGGTTGGGAAAATAGGACATGAATCTCCAAGGAAAAGAGCTGGTCTCTTTGTCTACACAAAGATCAGCGCGAGCATTGACGGTCACTGCATTGGTGATCGTATTGGCGAAACACTATGCTGTCCTTCCCGCTGACCTTGTGCTCGTCGGTGTGAAAATTAGTCAAACCGCCGTTTCAGGTGCAATATTTTGGGTTGTAGGGTTTCAGGTGATCAATCACGTTATTCACTGGTGGGGCGACTACCATTCCATATGGTCTTGGAACTCAAGAGAAAAAGTAAACGGAATTGGTCGTCAAGCTGCGGGGTCTCACATTCTAAGCAAGCTGGACAAAACACTAGAGAGTATCGACATCTTTCTAGGACAGCGGGCCTACGACACAAAACCTGAAGGAAACCACCCTGACTCGATTGCCAAGGAGCTAAGCTTGATACGCGATGAACTCTCAGACCTCAAACCCTCGATAGAATCCTATCGGACATTTGGCGCTTTCTATTTTTTCGGATGGTTTTTGGCATTTCCAATCCTAATTGCGGTTTCTGCGATTTGCTGGCCAGAATTTACGGAAGCGACAATGGCAGTTCCTTCCCTGCCACTTGACTGAGCCAGTTAAAACCCCGCTCTCAGTGCGCAACTCTTTCAATCCATCTGCGCTTTGGGCTGGGGGCGGTCGTTCGTCGTGGCTTAGCCGTCACTCGTACCTGTTGATATTCTATTTGAGGGTGTGGCCCGATCTCGAGCCGGGTGCGTGGCGTAAGGGATAAACCACTCTGACAGCTTGGCACAGTGCTGTGAGTGGGTCCAGTTATGTGTCAAAGTTGGATACGTGATTGGAACTTTTGAGTTGTGTAAATCATCTAAGTGATTGATTTAGTTTATTTAAAAGACGGAGTTTTGGTAGGCCCGGCAGGACTTGAACCCGCAACCAAAGCGTTATGAGCGCTCTGCTCTAACCAATTGAGCTACAGGCCCGTCTTTGTCCCTTCCGTACCATGATCCGCGCCCGCGTCAAGCCTGACCGTTGCATACTAAGTCACAATCGAATAATTCGCGCGAAAGCAATGATGAGGATGGACCAATGACAGCGGGCAAAAATGGCATGACCTACGCCGAGGCTGGGGTGGATATTGATGCGGGCAACGCTTTGGTCGATCGGATCAAACCGGCTGCAAAACGCACCAATCGCTCGGGCGTGATGAGTGGCTTGGGTGGCTTTGGGGCGCTCTTTGACCTCAAGGCCGCAGGGTATAATGACCCTATTTTGGTGGGCGCGACAGACGGTGTCGGGACCAAGCTGCGGATAGCGATTGATACTGGAAACGTGGATGGCGTTGGTATCGATCTTGTTGCGATGTGCGTAAATGATTTGGTGTGTCAGGGCGCTGAGCCTCTGTTTTTCCTTGATTATTTCGCGACTGGTAAGCTGGAAACTGAAACTGCAGCGCGGATTATCGAAGGCATCGCGACGGGGTGTGAGAAATCTGGTTGTGCCTTGATCGGTGGCGAAACGGCGGAAATGCCGGGCATGTACCCCGAAGGCGATTTTGATCTTGCAGGATTCTCGGTTGGAGCCATGGAACGCGGAACGGCCTTGCCCGAAGGGGTACAGGAAGGCGACGTTCTGTTGGGTCTTGCCAGCGACGGAGTGCACTCAAATGGGTACTCTCTCGTCCGGCGCCTTGTCGAAGTTTCCGGTTTGGATTGGGATTCGCAAAGCCCATTTGGCGAAGGCACTGTGGGGCAAGATTTGCTGACGCCAACACGTTTGTATGTAAAATCTGTTCTGTCTGCCGTGCGGGCAGGGGGCGTTCATGCGCTGGCCCACATCACGGGCGGTGGCTTGACTGAAAACCTGCCACGCGTTCTGCCCGACGACCTGGGCGCCACAATCGATCTGAACAGCTGGGAGCTAGCACCTGTGTTCCGGTGGATGGCGGAAACCGGCGGTATTGTTGAGGCTGAGATGCTGAAAACCTTTAACTGCGGCATCGGCATGATTGTTGTGTGTGCAGCAGATCAGGCAGACGATCTGACCGCATTGCTCAGCGAGCAGGGTGAGACGGTCTCGCGTTTGGGCGTTGTGACGGGCACACCGGGTGTTGCCTATACAGGCGCGCTGCTGTGAGCCACAAAAAGGTTGCAATTCTTCTGTCCGGTGGCGGGTCCAATATGGTCGCGCTGCTGGACAGCATGACAGGCGATCACCCTGCACGTGCCTGCCTGGTCATGTCCAATGATGCCGAGGCCGGTGGCCTAAAGAAAGCCACCGCACGTGGTATCGCGACCGCCGCGGTGGATCATCGCCCATTCAAAGGTGACCGCGCAGCGTTTGAGGCGGAACTGATCAAACCTTTGTTGGCTGCTGAACCTGATATCGTGTGCCTCGCTGGGTTCATGCGGGTGTTAACCGGCGATTTTGTATCCCAGTTTCAGGGCCGGATGCTGAACATCCATCCCTCATTGCTGCCCAAATACAAAGGTCTGCATACCCACGCGCGTGCGCTCGAGGCCGGGGATGAACATCACGGCTGCACGGTGCACGAAGTGACGGCCGCGTTGGATGATGGCCCTGTGCTGGGGCAAGCGACAGTCGACGTTTTGCCCGAAGATACGCCAGATCTGTTGGCGGCGCGGGTTCTGAAGCAAGAACACCTGCTTTACCCGGCGGTTTTGCGCCGGTTTGCGCTTGGGGATCGAACACCGATACTCCTGCGTTAGAAAGTGTCACATGTTAGAACACACCGGCGATTTGCAGTGCAGCCAACATCGGCCTATGGTTGCATGCAAGACCGGACACGCCAGTGATTGGCGGATTGAACAAAAACAAGAACAAGAAGCCAAACCTGAATGAAAACCCTCACCACGACGCAAGAGCTGGCAGCATTCTGCGAACAGGCTGCCGCCCATCCCTATGTTACCGTTGATACCGAATTCCTGCGGGAACGGACATATTACTCCAAACTTTGTCTGGTGCAGCTTGCCTATCCGTCTACTGACGAAGACAGCGCTGTGTTGGTTGATCCGCTGGCCGAAGGGCTATCGCTGGATCCTTTGTTGGACTTGTTCCGTAATCCAGATGTCGTCAAAGTGTTCCACGCCGCGCGTCAGGATCTGGAAATTTTCTGGGTCGAATCCGGTGTTTTCCCAACGCCTTTGTTTGATACCCAAGTGGCGGCGATGGTGTGCGGATTTGGCGAACAGGCCGGATATGAAACGCTGGTGCGCAAGATCTGTAAACAGGGCCTGGATAAAACCTCTCGGTTCACGGATTGGTCGCGACGCCCATTGACGCAAGCCCAACAGACTTATGCTTTGGCTGACGTTACCCATCTACGGCAGATCTATGAGTACCTTGCAGCTGAATTGGCTAAGACAGGTCGCAGCCACTGGGTTGCAGAAGAGTTGCAGATTCTGACCAATCCAGCGACCTATGACATCCAACCCGAAGAGGCATGGAAACGCGTTAAAACCCGTACGAATTCCGGAAAATTTCTTGCAGTCGTAAAAGAACTTGCGCAATTTCGCGAAACGCATGCCCAAACCAACAATGTGCCCCGCAATCGTGTCATCAAAGATGATGCACTGGTCGAGCTGGCTTCGACGAAGCCGCAGACGATATCTGATTTGGGTGGGTCACGGCTATTGCTGCGCGAGGCCCGTAAAGGCGTGATCGCCGAGGGGATTCTTGCGGCTGTGAAGCGGGGCATTGACTGCCCTCCGGAAAAGCTGCCAAAAGTTGATAAATCGCGTGAAAAACTGCAGGTAAACCCGGCTTTGGCTGATCTGTTGCGGGTTCTTTTGAAGTCTAAAACCGAAAGCGCAGGCGTGGCTGCCAAACTGATCGCGCCCAGTTCAGATCTTGACGCGATCGCAGCTGGTGAGCGTGATGTGCCTGCTTTGTCCGGCTGGCGGTACGAAGTGTTTGGCGAAGACGCGTTGCGTTTGTGCGAGGGCAAGATTGCATTGGCTGCCAAAGGGCAATCCGTAAAAGTTGTCACCCTCTAGCATGTGATGCCCGCGCGTTGCGAAACACGCGTCGCTTAACGGCGACGCGTTTCCTGCGCGTTCAATTCTCCGACCACGCGGATAAGTTTGATGCCTTCCAAATCTTTGGTGGACAGGCTGACGGCTTCTGTGATGGTGCGTGTAGGCTCAGAACCTTGTGGGGTCGGCTCATTGGGATAAACCACGCGGAACGTATAGCTCAGCGTACCGCTGGCAATATTTTCCTCGGACCGGTCTAGGCGAAGGCCAGTGTTATAGGCGCCCTGACGTGATGCTAAGCCAGTAACGCGCAGGATCGCCCCTGTTGTTGTTGGTTCCACCGACAGCGCAGTGATCGATTGAATTGGGACGCTTTTGTCCACTTGGTCGGGGCGTGAGAAAACGCCTTGTCGGTTAGCATTGGCCGGGATCAGAGGGTTTGCTGCAACGGTTGTACCGTCAGTCGCAGGGACCGGAGTTGAGCTGCTGCTCCCAAACCAGTTGGTTGGATTAACCCGTGACGTGCTCCAGCCGCCACAGGCGGATAGCAACAGGCTGGCTGTCAAAAGAACTGTCAGAGGTTTGCGCATAAGGACCCTGCCGATTTTTAAACTTTCCTCTCTATCGGTTAGCGCATCCAGACCCTGTTGAAAAGGCATCGCAGGGCTGGACAGGCCCAAGCCAGAGGCTTAGGTCACTGCGAACGCGTTCTGAGAGGAAAATTCATGGCCAGCCCTGCATTTGAAGCGATCGTCGAGGATTTTGAGTTTCTGGAAGATTGGGAAGATCGCTATCGTTACGTGATCGAACAAGGCAAGGCCCTGACACCATTGGACGAGGCCCTTAAGGTTCCTGCGACCAAGGTTCACGGGTGTGCCAGTCAGGTCTGGTTGCACCCAGTGGTCGAAGATGGCGTGTTTCGGTTTGATGGCGAAAGTGACGCGATGATCGTGCAGGGCCTGATTGCTGTGTTGCGCTCGCTCTATAACGATCTGTCGGTTCAGGATGTCACCACAACAGATGCACGTGGTGAGCTTTCCCGCCTTGGTTTGAATGATCACCTGTCGGCGCAGCGCTCAAACGGGCTTCGTTCGATGATTGAGCGTATTCAGCAAGTTGCCGCAGAGAACGTCGCAACGAACGGATGACAAGGGGCAGGGCAGGTTGCTGCTTGCCTAATGCGTGTCACCAGTGGGCGTTGAACGCGCCCACTGCGCCATCGTGGTTTCGAGGTCCCCATACCCAGTGAACCTGCGCTCAAATGCCAAACCCATTTTGTCGGCGCAGTCTTTGGCGCGCGCGGTCAGGTCTGGATCATCGAGTTGCGCCTGATAGACCACTTTGGTGTAGTTTCCAAAATACATGTCGCGCAATTCAGGATGCCGGTCTAAGCCCATGGGTTTCCAGATGAATGCATCAAACTGGCGCGCCAGGAAATCCGTCAGATAAAACGCTGTTGTTTCATCTTCTTTCCGGGCGTCGAATAGATCATTGCCTTCAAAAAATGAATAGCAATGTGGGCCCTTGACCATCTCTACGCCCAATTCCTTACAGGCTACCTCGAGCAATCCACCGGTGCCGCAATCCGCGTAAACAACAAATATCTGATCATAGATGTCACGGTGTTTTTCCACCGACTCCTGCACAGATTGTGTGATTTTTTCTGGATAGATATGCAAAATCGCGGGCAGGCAGGTCAGATCCATATGATCCCAACCGTTGCGTGTTTTAATCGCCAAAATTTCACGTGCGAGCGCGCCACAGGCGATCAAAAGGATGCGGCCAATCTTCTTTTCCGGCGCCGCTAGGCCGGTTTCCGTCAGGCTTTGATCTTCTAAAGAATGCCCGGCAGGAGGCAAAACGGCCCGCCTTTGCGGGCGGGCCGATTTGCTGCGTCTGACCATCGGATCAGGCGCTCATCTGATTGTGTCTGCGACCCATGTAGTCTTTGGCGGTTTCAACAGCGACAGCTGCATCCCGGCAATAGGCGTCAGCACCGATGGCTTTGCCGAACTCTTCGTTCAGCGGAGCACCACCAACAAGTACGATATAGTCATCGCGAATGCCTTGTTCGACCAGCGTATCGATGACCACTTTCATGTAAGGCATAGTGGTCGTCAGCAGGGCGGACATCCCCAAGATGTCGGGCTCTTCGTTTTGCAACGCTTCAAGGTAATTCTCAACGGGGTTGTTGATACCCAGATCCACAACTTCGAAACCCGCACCTTCCATCATCATGGAAACAAGATTCTTGCCGATATCGTGAATGTCACCTTTAACAGTGCCGATGACCATTTTACCAACGCGCGGGGCGCCTGTGGCTGCCAGCAGTGGTTTTAGGATGGCCATGCCACCTTTCATTGCATTGGCAGCAAGAAGAACCTCTGGAACGAACAAAATGCCGTCGCGGAAATCGGCACCAACAATGGTCATGCCGCCCACAAGCGCTTTGGTCAGTACGTCATAGGGGGCCCACTCACGTGTGAGCAAGATGTTGACGCCCTCTTCGATCTCTTCTTTGAGACCGTCATAGAGATCGTCGAACATCTGTTGGACCAGTTCTTCGTCGTCGAGTTCCGACAGGATGATGTCTTCTTCTTCCGACATAGTGGTATTCCTTACGCTGGACGGGGATTCCCCGATATTGGCCGTTGTTTTCTTTTTTGCGTGTTGGTCGGATTTCGACTGCGTCGATTGCGACATTGGCGGTTCTGCAACCGACCTATAGGTCGGAATTCGCTACATTGATAATGAGAAATATGCAGAATGATCTTGCTGAGATTGCATGTGTTCTCTTTTTGTTCTAAATATGCAGAATGAATGTAGAACACTCTTTGTCTTTGGATCGGCGTAAAGCCCGTGGCGTTTCCACAAATGAATCTGGTCGCTTTGATCTTGCTCGGCGCGAGATCTGGGATGGGTGGGACATACCCGAGCCACGCGGCGCCTTTCGAACGCAGGTGCGTGAAGAACAGGCGCGTTCGATGATTACGTACAATACCTCGCCTGATTTGCCATTTGATCGGTCCATCAACCCGTATCGGGGGTGTGAACATGGCTGCGCCTATTGTTTCGCACGCCCGAGCCACGCTTATCTTGGGCTGTCGCCGGGGTTGGATTTTGAAACGCAACTGATTGCCCGAACCAATGCAGCGGAAATTTTGCGTAATGAACTGACATCCAAGCGGTACAAAGTTGCACCTATCGCGATTGGCACAAATACGGATGGGTATCAGCCTGCCGAAAAAGAACGGGGCATTACGCGCGCCTGTCTTGAGGTTTTGGGCGAATTTAGTCACCCCGTCGCCATTGTCACCAAAGGGGCGTTGATTGAACGGGATATCGATCTATTGGCGCCCATGGCTGAACGCGGACTTGTACGAGTTGGAGTGTCATTGACGACGTTAGATCCAAGCCTAAGTCGAAAGTTGGAACCCAGAGCGCCGTCGCCGGTTCGACGGTTGCAGATGATAGAACGTCTGAGCAGTGCAGGCATTCCGGTTCGGGTTATGACCTCACCGATGATACCGGGGCTGACAGACCATGAACTGGAGGCGTTGTTGGCGGCCGGTCAATCCGCGGGCGCGGATGCGGCCAGTTGGATCATGCTGCGCTTACCCCGTGAAATCTCTGAGCTCTGGCAGGATTGGCTTGCAGAGCACGAGCCAGGGCGCGCGAACAAGGTGATGTCCCGGTTACGAGAGATGCATGGTGGGCGTGATTACGATCCGCGTTGGGGACATAGAATGCGTGGAGAAGGACCCTATGCACGTATCATCGAACAGAGGTTTACAGCCGCGATAAAGCGTTTGGGGTTTTCGACACGCACGCAGTCCTTGCGAACAGATCTGTTTACAGTGTCTCAGCAAGTTGGCGATCAACTGAGCTTCTTTTAGGGATTAGACGGGCTGGATGACGGCGCGGATATTGGTGAGACTTGCGGTGCTTCCTTGGATCACAACAAAGGGTTGCCCATCTGCGAACAGGGTTTGAGATCCATTATCATTGGCGGCCAATGCGAAATCAGGGTCCGGATCACCCGCATTTTTGTAGAAAAGGATTTCATCCATGGTTGCGTTGAAATCTTCGATGATCGCCGGGTTTTCGCCGGCTCCATCCAGAACATAGATATCATCAGCGCCGTCGCCGGACAGGATGACATCATTGCCACCAGCAACGATGATGTCGTCTCCATCACCCGCGTCTAAACGATCGGCTTCTCCGTCATCTACAAATTGCAGAGGAAAGTTGGGCGCAAAAGTGCTGTGCCCGCTGTCGAGATAGGACCGTAAATCGGTTAAATCAGACAAAGACGTGCTATCAGCAAAGGCGGACCCACCCTCCAGAACATCAGCGCCACCCCCTCCAACGAGTGTGTCTGCGCCAATGTCGCCTTCTAGGACGTCTTGACCTTAGCCACCATCCAATGCGTCATCCCCAGCGCCACCACGCAGAATGTCATTTCCTTGATCCCCGGATAGACTGTCGAAACCATCTCCCCCATCCAGAATGTCCGAATCCGCGCCGCCTGACAGCTGATCCTGACCTGCTCCACCTGAAAGGATGTCTCGGCCGACGTGCCCATCCAGCGTATCGGCACCATTTCCACCTTCGAGAGTATCTTGGCCGTATCCACCGTTTAGGAAATCGTCACCGGACTCGCCCTGCAGCAGATCACGGCCCAAGCTGCCACCCAGCGCGTCATCCCCAGAGCCACCGTTCAATGTGTCGTCGTCATTGCCGCCGAACAGAGTGTCATTCCCGGATTGACCAAACAATGTGTCGGCTCCATCCGATCCAGACAGGCTGTCATTGCCGTCGAACCCCAACAGATTGTCATCTCCAGCTCCGCCCCGCAGCGTGTCGTTCCCGGATTCGCCAATCAATTGGTCGTTGCCACCCAAACCTGCCAGTAAATCATCCTGACCCGTCCCGGTGATGAAATCATCATCCTGGGTTCCGCGCATCTCTTGACCGGGGCCATCGTCGTCATCAGGCATGCCATCTGGAGCCATTTCGTCGATATAGCCGACAATTCCGCTGACTGCCGCAGCACTGAGAAGACCGATAAGTAAAAGCATAAGAAACGCCCAAAGGAAGAGAATATGTCCAAGATCACTAGACCCGGGAAATGCGGCGTTTTTTTGTAAAACTTTGTGAAAATGTTGTGCCAAAGAAAAGGCCCCGCAGAGGGGTATCTGCGGGGCCTTAGGAAGCTTTCAAGGATGCGCCTTAGCGATTCTCGATATCAATATAGTCGCGCCGTGATTCACCAAGATACAGCTGACGAGGACGGCCAATTTTGTTTTGCGGATCGCCAATCATCTCTTTCCATTGCGAAATCCAACCAACGGTGCGCGACAGCGCAAAGATCGGTGTGAACATCGATGTGGGAAAGCCCATCGCTTCGAGAATAATGCCCGAATAGAAGTCGACGTTCGGGAACAGCTTCTTCTCTGCGAAATATGGATCACTCAGCGCCACGCGCTCCAGCTCTTTGGCAACTTGCAGCAACGGATTGTTTTCAACACCCAGAAGGTCCAAAACTTCGTCTGCGGATTGCTTCATCACAGTCGCGCGTGGGTCGAAGTTTTTGTAAACGCGGTGACCAAAACCCATAAGACGGAACGGATCATCTTTGTCTTTGGCGCGTTCAATGAACTCTGGAATGCGATCAACGGTGCCGATTTCCTTGAGCATCTCAAGGCAAGCCTGGTTCGCACCACCGTGAGCCGGACCCCAAAGGCAGGCAATGCCAGCAGCGATACAGGCAAACGGGTTTGCACCAGAAGACGACGCCAAACGCACAGTTGATGTCGATGCGTTTTGTTCGTGATCAGCGTGAAGCGTAAAGATCCGGTCCATCGCACGGCTCAGGATCGGGTTTACTTCGTATTCTTCGCATGGAACTGCAAAGCACATGCGTAGGAAGTTTGAAGCATAATCCAGATCATTGCGCGGATACACAAACGGCTGACCAATTGTATACTTATACGCCATGGCAGCAATTGTTGGCATCTTTGCGATCAGACGATGCGATGCAACTTCACGCTGGCGAGGATCATTGATATCCGTCGAGTCGTGATAAAATGCAGACATTGCACCCACAACACCTACGATGATGGCCATCGGATGGGCGTCGCGACGGAAGCCGCGGAAGAAATTGATCATCTGCTCGTGCACCATGGTGTGACGAGTAATGGTAGTTTCAAAGTTTTCCAGATCTTCTGCGGTTGGCAGAACACCGTACAGCAGCAGATAACACACCTCGAGGAAATGCGACTTCCCTGCGAGTTGGTCAATTGGATAGCCACGGTGAAGCAATTCACCTTTTTCGCCATCAATATAGGTGATGGTGCTGTCACAGCTGGCAGTCGATGTGAAACCCGGATCGTAGGTGAATACGCCAGCAGCAGCGTACAGCTTGCGGATGTCGATCACGTCGGGGCCGACGGTCGGTGAAAAGATAGGCAGCTCGTAGGATTCGCCATTCAAATTCAGAGTGGCCGTTTTATTGTTCTCGGTCATAGATGTCCCTTCCTCTTACAGGCACGGGGCGGGGCATCGCCTGACCCGTGCGGGCAGTGCCTGCGCATCAAGGCGCAGGACCGGTCGTAGCGGAGCAGCGTTACCCGATTATGAAGTTCGGGCTAAAATCGCTGCGTCTGAGAGCCGTGCCAGGGTTTCATCGCGTCCTAGCACAAGCATCATGTCAAATACCGAAGGTGTCACAGCACGACCCGCCAGCGCAGCCCGTAGTGGACCTGCCAGTTTCCCGAACTTTGTACCCTGTGCTTCGGCAAAAGCATTCAGAGCCGCCTCCAGTTCATCTCGGGTCCAGCTAACATTTTGCAACTGCGGCGTCAATTCATCCAGTATACCATTGGATACCGTTGAAAGGGCTTTGGACGCCTTTTGATCTGGTGTAATCGGGCGTGAAACCAGTGCAAACTCAGCTTTTTCAAGGAGTTCCGGGAATGTTTTCGCGCGGTCCTTGAGGCAATACATCGCACGTTCCAGATCACTTGATTGTGTCTCAGTGAGAGCGGGTTGTTCTGCTGCGGTCAGAAAGGCCTGTATCTCATGCCGCAACGCAGCGTCATCTGAAATTGCGATGTGCTGTCCACAGAGGTTTTCCAGCTTTTTGACGTCAAATCGTGCGGGGCTTTTGCCGATTCCCCCCAAATCGAACCAGTCTTTGGCCTGAGCATCTGTAAAAAACTCGTCATCCCCGTGGCTCCATCCCAATCGGGTCAGGTAATTGCGCATCCCAGCGGCGGGGTATCCCATGGCCTGATATTCCTGCGCACCCAGCGCGCCATGGCGTTTTGACAGCTTCTTGCCATCTTGGCCGTGAATCAGTGGAATGTGTGCCCAGACAGGGACGTCCCACCCCATCGCGTTGTAGATCATCATCTGGCGCGCGGCATTGTTGAGATGATCATCCCCCCGGATTACATGGGTCACGCGCATATCATGGTCATCAACGACAACTGCCAGCATATAGACCGGCGTGCCATCCGACCGTAGCAGCACCATGTCATCCAGCTGATCATTGCGGATCGTTACATCGCCCTGCACCTGATCATGAATGACCGTAGTCCCTTCGAGCGGCGCTTTGATCCGAACAACATAGGGGGCATTAGGATGCGTCGTTTCATCTGCATCGCGCCAAGGGCTATGAAACAGAGTGGACTTGTCTTCGGCTCGGGCTGCATCGCGAAACGCAGCAATTTCATCCTGAGTTGAGAAGCACTTGTAAGCTTTACCTTGGGCCAGCAGATCATGCGCGACTTCGGCATGGCGCGCGGCGCCTTCGAATTGGCTGATCACTTCGCCATCATGATCCAAGCCGAGCCAGTCCATACCTTGCAGAATCGCTGCCGTCGCCTCTGGGGTAGAGCGTTCGCGATCCGTGTCTTCGATCCGCAAAAGAAACTTGCCGCCGCGTCCACGGGCGTAGAGCCAGTTGAACAATGCGGTACGGGCCCCGCCGATGTGCAGGAAACCGGTGGGAGATGGGGCGAAACGGGTGACGACTTGGTCTGACATTGTTGTCGTTTACCTTTTGGTAACTGTGGAGCGGATAGCGTTAACGCCTGTCTAGCGAGCCGGACCGACGGGAGCAACCATGCGCATTCTGCTGCAGCTCAGAGCGACAGTCATGTATCAACAGGGATACTTGTTTCCTTGGGTGCCTGTTTTCTTGGCCGTGGGGATTGGTGGATACTTTGCTCTGCCTCAAGAGCCGGGTTTGGTTGCCTATGGCCTGCTGTCTTGCGCGGCGATTTTGTTTGCTGCTTTCGCGATGCGTTGGCCGGGTGCTTGGGCACCGTTGGCATGGGCGATTGCGCTGAGTGTAAGCGGTCTGATTTGGGCCGGTGTTCGAAGCAATTCGGTTGCAACTCCAAGCCTGAATTGGCGGTATTATGGGCCGGTCGAAGGGCGCATCGTTGCCATGGATCGATCTGCATCTGATGCTCAGCGGATTACTCTTGATCAGGTTCGGCTGAACAGGGTTGCGTTTGACAAAGTGCCGGAACGAGTTCGAATTTCTTTGCATGGTGGGGCGGCAGAACTGGAGCCGGGGCAAAGGGTTATGACAACCGGCCATGTCTCGCCACCACAAGGGCCAGTCGAACCCGGTGGCTTTGATTTTCGTCGATATGCGTGGTTCAAACAGTTGGGGGGCGTTGGGTATTCTCGGACTCCTGTAGTAACCCTCGAGCCTGCCAATCGATCCTCTGGCGATCTGCGTGTATTGCGGATGCGAATGGCGATTTCTGAACATGTGCGCGATCGGTTGCCAGGAGATGTCGGTGGGTTTGCGGCAGCCATCACAGCCGGTGATCGCAGTTCGATCAGCCAGAGAACAATGCAAGATCTAAGAACAAGCAACCTTGCGCATTTATTGGCCATTTCTGGTTTGCACATGGGGCTTTTGGCTGGGTTCATTTTCTCAGCCTTGCGCATAGGTATATCTTTGTTTCCGCCACTGGCATTGCGTTTACCGGTTAAGAAACTTGCGGCCTGCGGGGCGTTGATCATCGCCTCGGGGTATCTTGTTTTGTCCGGTGGAAATGTTGCGACTCAACGGGCCTTTGTCATGGTGGCAGTGATGTTGTGCGCGGTGTTGGTCGATCGGCGGGCACTGTCATTGCGTGCCGTTGCTGTGGCTGCCGTGATTGTGTTGCTACTCCGACCCGAAGCCTTGCTTGGGCCCGGATTTCAAATGTCCTTTGCTGCCACAACAGCGCTGGTTGCCGTGTTTGGTGTGATCAGAGATAGAGAGATCTCGTTCGGGCCACATTGGGTTTCTGCGGTTCTGGGCGTGGTGCTGTCCTCGGTGGTGGCCGGGCTGGCGACCGCTCCGATCGGGGCGGCGCATTTCAATACGATGGCGCATTATGGATTGGTGGCGAATTTGCTTTCGGTTCCGTTGATGGGGGTTCTGGTGATCCCGGCAGCTGTCTTGGCGGTTGTTCTCTTTCCACTGGGGCTGGATTGGATCGGGTTAGACCTGATGGGATTTGGCCTGGTCTGGATCCTGGGTGTGGCCGAATGGGTGTCAAACCTACCCGGAACACAAGGCTATGCGCCAACGCCTGCATCTTGGATCCTCCCGGTGTTTGCCTTTGGTTTTCTGTGGGTCGTTCTTTGGCGAGGCAGATTGAGATGGGCAGGATCTGTTGCAATTGTTTGCGCGTTTGTCGGTTGGGGCTTTGCGCATCGTCCTGCTGTTCTGATTGCAGGAACGGGCGGATTGATCGGTGTCATGACGGATGAGGGCAGGGCCCTCAGTAAATCTAAGGGGAATGGATTTACTGCAAAAGTTTGGTTGGAGAACGACGGCGACGGCGCCAAGCAGATGGCGGCAGCAGAACGATGGCCGGGGGGGCAGGGGAAACTTAGAACCATGGAATACCGCGGCGCAAAAATCATTCACGTTACAGGAAAACGCGCAGCACAATCCCTAACAAGCTGTTCTGCCAAAGACTTGGTTATTTCCGCCGTTCCGCTTACTTTGGATGGGCCTTGCGACGTCTACGATGCAAAACGTCTCTTACAAACCGGCAGCTTGGCTTTGGGGCCAGAGGGGATCGTTACGGCGGAATCCCTGTCCGGTAATCGATTGTGGAATCGAAAGAACAAGTGATCCGAACTCAGTAAGTTCGGATCAAACCAACCAAACGCCCTTGCACCTTTACCTGATCTTCGGGAAAAACTCGGGTTTCGTAAGCCGGATTTGCGGCTTCGAGTGCGATGGCATTCCCGCGACGAAAGAAGCGCTTGAGTGTTGCTTCGTGACCTTCGACCAAGGCGACAACAATGTCGCCATTATCAGCGGTCGCTGTATCCCGAATGACAACGACGTCACCGTCATTGATGCCCGCATCGATCATCGAGTCGCCTTTGACCTCAAGCGCGTAATGTTCCCCAGCGCCAGAGACCATGCCACTGGGCACAGCAACTTGGTGCGACACTTGGCTGATCGCTTCGATCGGAACACCGGCTGCAATCCGCCCCATAACAGGTAACTCGATCGCATGGACAACAACGGGATCACTGTTTGCGGGTTTTCCCGCCTCAGGTTTGTCGCCATCTATAACACGAGGGCTAAACCCACCACTGGTCGGCGCACCGCCAAGGCTTTCGGGTAACTTCACGATTTCAATCGCACGCGCCCGATGGGCTAGGCGACGAATAAAGCCGCGTTCTTCGAGTGCGGTGATCAACCTGTGGATGCCAGATTTAGAACGCAGGTCCAACGCGACCTTCATTTCATCAAAACTGGGAGGCACACCGTCCGCCTGCAACCGTTTATGGATAAATTCCAACAAATCCAGTTGCTTCTTGGTCAGCATGGCGCATACCTCTTGTTCATCCGTTTACGAATGTTCTACGCATGTTCTTGTTTTGTGTCAATGGGGCTGTTCACCGCTATTACATTGGCAAGTAGCGTATGACCTGCCCGCTTTCATATGCCGGGTCCGATGCTGGCCGCATGGCCAATGCATTGGCTTCTGCGAGAACCGTCAACAAAGAGCTGTCTTGGTTTTCAAACACTGTTATTTGCCCATCGTCAACACGTGCACGCATATAGTGCTGGCGCGGGCCATTCGCATCCAAAGGGTGGGACAGAGTTGCAGTTTGCAGTGCAAGAACAATGTCTTTCAATCCCAGCATGCGGCGGATCACCGGCGTGAGAAAAACGTGACCACAGACCATGGCCGATACTGGATTACCCGGCAGACCAATCAAAACATTGTCACCCATACGACCGGCCATCAACGGTTTGCCGGGGCGCATTTTGATTTTGTAAAAGGATTGTTCCATCCCTAGATCTTGGGCCACGGGTCCAACGAGATCATGGTCGCCCACAGATGCGCCACCAATCGTGATAATCAGATCCGCACCTTTAGCCAGTTCAAAAGCGGTCTTTAAAGACAGCTCAGTGTCGCGCGCGATGGGCAAAACACGCACAAGCGCGCCAAGACCCTCAAGCATCGCTTTAAGGCCAAAGGTGTTTGATGCGATGATCTGATCTGGACCCGGCGTTTCCCCCGGCATGACCAATTCATCCCCGGTTGAGATCAATGCGACAACGGGCTTTCGGGTCACAGGGATCTGGGGAACGTTCATCGAAGCCATCAATGCGATGTCTTGCGCAGCCAACAGGCGGGGGGCCTTGATACGTGTGCCGATCTCAAAGTCGACACCAGCCGCGCGGATATTGCTTTTTGTCCCGGGGTCGTCCGTTATCGTGATCACATCCCCCCGTCGGGTTATGTTCTCTTGAATGACGACAAAATCGGTTCCGTCTGGCACTGGCGCCCCGGTAAAGATCCGAACGGCTTGACCTGCACCCACCGTGCCCGCGAACCCGTGACCAGCGGCGGATTCCCCGACAACCTTGAACATGGCATGCAGTTCTACCTCGTCGCGGCTCATAGCATAGCCATCCATCGACGACGCTGCAAAAGGCGGCTGATTTCGTGTCGCGGCGACATCCTGGGCCAGAACGCGCCCAGCGGCGTTGGCTAGGGGGACAAATTCCACCTCAAGCGGAGAAACCAAACCAAACAGGAGATCCTGCGCTTCTTCTACAGTGATCATCTGTCTTCCTTGTCTGCTGGATTCCGAAATAAATTGGGAATTCAGGTCGCCTGATAACGCCCGGATTTCCCACCGTCTTTCAGAACGACGCGAAGCCCACCAATTTCCATCGACTTATCAACCGCTTTGGTCATGTCATAAACGGTCAATGCAGCAACCGAGGCGGCGGTCAACGCTTCCATCTCAACCCCGGTTTGCCCTGTGGTCTTAACCGTGGCTTCGATGTGTACTCCGGGCAAGTCCGGATCAAGTGTCAGCTCAACGGCGGCTTTTGTAATAGGCAGTGGGTGACACAGGGGGATCAAATCGGGGGTCTTTTTCGCGCCCATGATCCCCGCCAGTCGGGCAACGCCCAGCACATCGCCTTTTTTGGCACGTCCTTCGGCAATGATATCAAACGCGTCCTGACCCATTTTGATCCAAGTGACAGCCGTGGCAATCCGCGAGGTCACGGCCTTGTCTGACACATCAACCATGTGGGCATCGCCCTTGCCGTCAAAATGCGTCAGCGCCATTACATTGCCCCCGGAACCAGCGGATTGTCGAGCAGATCGCGCGTTGCGGTTGCAACATCATCCTGCCGCATCAAGCTTTCGCCGATCAGGAAACAGCGGGCGCCATAGCGCGCAATATCTGCCAGATCTGCAGGTTCGGTCAGGCCGCTTTCACACACAATGGTCCGTTCTGCAGACACCAGTTTCGACAGGCGTCGCGTGGTATCCAGAGTGGTTTCAAACGTTTTGAGATTGCGATTGTTAATTCCCATGAGCGGACTTTTCAGCATTTCTGCCCGTTCAAGTTCGGCTTCGTCGTGTACCTCGAGCAATACATCCATGCCCCAATCAAACGCAGCTTGTTCCAACTCAGCTGCCTGAGCGTCAGAAACAGACGCCAGAATGATCAAAATGCAATCAGCACCGAGGGCTCGCGCTTCGACCACCTGATAGGGATCGTACATGAAATCCTTGCGCAGAGCCGGTAGATCACATGCCGAACGTGCCGCCGTCAAAAACTCTTTGGCCCCCTGAAAGCTGGGCGTATCGGTGAGCACAGACAGACAGGCGGCCCCCCCCGCTTGGTAGGCTTTGGCCAACTCGGGTGGATTGAAATCGGGTCGGATCAAACCTTTGGACGGGCTGGCTTTTTTGATCTCGGCAATCAGCCCGTAACCGTCACGACTGGCGTCAAGCAAAGCCTGTGCAAAGGGGCGAACGGGGCCAGCTTCGCGGGCTTCGCTCTCAAGCGCATCAAGCGACTTGACCGCTTTATCTGCTGCAACTTCTTCCAGCTTATAGGCTTTGATCTTGTCAAGAATGGTGTCGGTCATACGGGATCCTGCGTGATACGGGCCAGAGCGGCGATCTTTTCTTTGGCTTTTCCACTGTCGATGCTTTCGACGGCCATTGCGACGCCTTCGCGCAGATCAGTCGCCACATCTGCAACGACCAAAGCTGCGGCTGAGTTTAGCAAAACGGCATCGCGATAGGCTGACGGGGTGCCGTCAAGCAAGGCGCGAAAGGCAACGGCATTTTCGGCGGGCGTACCCCCAACGATTGCCTCAAACGGATGCACAGGCAGGCCAGCGTCTTCTGGGTGGAGCTCTATGTCCGTCACAGCGCCATCTTCCAGGGCTGAAACCCAGCTGATGCCTGTGATCGTCAATTCATCGGTGCCATCAGACCCGTGTACAAGCCATGCCCGTTCTGATCCCAATACACCAAGCGTTTCAGCCATTGGGCGGATCAGGTCGCGTGAAAACGCACCTGTCAGTTGGCGCGTAACTCCAGCTGGGTTGGTAAGGGGCCCGAGAATGTTAAAGATCGTGCGCGTTCCCAGCTCGGACCGGGTCGGCATGACATGGGCCGTTGCAGGGTGGTGCATCGGGGCCATCATGAACCCTATGCCGGCCTCGTTCAGCGCGCGTTCCACCACTGTCGGGCCAACCATAACGTTGATGCCCATCTGGGATTGCAAATCCGCCGTTCCAGATTTGGAGCTGAGATTGCGATTGCCGTGTTTGGCCACGACGACGCCTGCACCTGCCACCACAAAAGCGGTCGCGGTCGAAATGTTTAGGGTGTTCTTGCCATCGCCGCCCGTGCCCACGATGTCCATCGCGCCAGCGGGTGCTTTGACCGCATTGCACTTGGATCGCATGACAGCAGCGGCAGCGGCATATTCATCAACCGTTTCGCCGCGCGTGCGCAGTGCCATCAGCAGCCCGCCAATCTGGCTGGGTGTCGCTTCACCTGCAAACAGAATGCCAAACGCGTCTTCGGCTTCGGCACGGGTCAGGGACCGCTCAGCTGCCGCACCAATCAGGGGCTTAAGGGCGTCGCTCATGCGGAAACCTTCATCTCATTCAGGAAATTCTGGAGCAGGGCATGCCCATGTTCCGAGGCAATTGATTCGGGGTGAAACTGCACACCATGAATGGGCAACTCTTTGTGTTGCAGTCCCATAATGGTGCCGTCTTCTAGTTCAGCGGTGATTTCCAGACAGTCGGGCAGGGTGTCCCGGTCAACAACCAACGAATGATAGCGCGTGGCCTCAAAGGGGCTTGGCAAACCTGCAAACAGACCTTTGCCCGTATGGTTCATCGTCCCCATCTTGCCATGCACGATTTCGTGGCATCGAACCACGTTGCCGCCAAAGGCTTGTCCGATTGTCTGATGTCCAAGGCAAACGCCCATAAGCGGCGTTTTTGTGTCCGCAGCGGCTTGGGTCAACGCGAGGCAAATTCCCGCCTGATCTGGATCACACGGGCCGGGGCTGAGCAAAATGCCAGTGGGATTTAGAGACATCGCTTCTTGGACATCCAGCGCGTCATTGCGGCGAATTTCCACATCCGCCCCAAGCTCGGCCAGATAATGGACCAAATTATAGGTAAAAGAGTCGTAGTTGTCGATCAGCAGCAGCATTTTAACACGTTCATTAGGGGCTGGTGGCGAGGGCCGCAGCCGCAGTATAGTAGTCGGGACATACATGTTCAGGGTTGCGCGGCAGCGTCAAGGGCCATGGCGATTCCGAACACGCTTCACCAACGTCGCTGAGACGGCGAAAACAAGACGTACGGGCAACTGGACCAAAAGGGGCAAAATGGGGATGGGTGGATTTTTTGGAGGAGCTCTGACCGGAGTTCTCGTTGTTGGATCTGTGTCGGCCTATGTGTCGCTGACATCACCTTTGCCGGTACGCCCGGATGTGTCGAGCGTGGCACCTGCCACGACGGGGGGAAACCCCTCTGAACCAGAGGCAGGTGGAAGTGGCGTAAATCCCGCCGGTCAAGACGCTGATCTTGTAGAACTGGCCCCACGTGCACCTGTTGAGACAGAGCAACCGTCCGATAGTCTAAGTTCGTTTAGCTCCGAGATTACGGAACCAGCAGATAAGCCAAAAGTAGGCGCGGCAACCGCCACTTTGGATAAGCCCGACACTGCAATTGCCGCTGATGTGACTGTTGAATCTGAGGCGCCTGTCAGTTCGTCAACACCGGGTGAAGCCCCGAGCGTTCCAACTGAGGAAGCAGAGCTTGCTGTCTCGAAAGAACAACCAGTGCAACCCGTGGCGCCAAATGTTTCTGAAACAGGCACCGGCTTAGGATCGCCCGACGAACCAGAGGCGAATCCGGTCATTGAATCGCAACCTGATGCGGGTTTGAGCACCGAAGAAATTGCGGCACCGACACCTGCCCCTCAAAGCGATCAGGCGCCCAGCATTGATACGCAATCTGCGGCCGTGACACCGGCGAACCAAAGTCCCGCCCCGCAAACCTCGGACGCGGCACCTGAGATTGCAGCTTTGCCGCAGATCGGGACCGAAGAGACCAACACCGTGCGTCCACAGATTGGGACACCTGTGGTGCCTTTGACTGAACGCGACACTGCGTCAGTTACGACGGGCCAACCTGAGGCGTCTCTAAATCCCCAAGAACGTCCGATTGAGATCTATTCCGAACCCTTTGAAAATCCAGAAGACAAGCCCTTGATGGCAATTGTCTTGATGGATGATGCCAAAGGGCTCCGCGCGGAAGCATTGCAAGATTTCCCGTATCCACTGAGCTTTGCGATTGATCCAACCGATCCGCAAGCCAAGGACAAAATGGCGCGGTACCGCGCCGCTGGGTTTGAGGTTGTGCTTCTTGCTGACTTGCCTGCCGCAGCGACGGCACAAGACGCTGAGGTCTCGCTATCGGTTTGGGTTGATGCGTTGCCTGAAACCGTTGCAGTTCTTGAGGGCACGAAAAGTGGCATTCAGGGGAACCGGGAACTGTCTGGTCAGGTGTCCGCTATTCTAGGGGATACGGGCCGTGGCCTGATCACCCAGGACAATGGATTGAACACAGTACAGAAACTGGCTGTCCGTTCAGGCGTTCCTGCCGCCGTGGTGTTTCGCGATTTTGATGGCGCAGGGCAAACCCCAACTATCATGCGCCGTTTCTTGGATCAGGCGGCGTTTCGGGCTGGGCAAGAAGGCGCGGTTGTCATGCTGGGCCGCGTCCGTCCGGATACCGTATCGGCGTTGTTGCTTTGGGGATTGCAGGACCGTGTAAGCCGCGTGGCCCTTGCCCCTGTTTCCGCAGTACTGACGCGCAAATGACGTCTAGCTGAACGCGGGAAGTCAGTGGATCTAAACGAAAATGTCACGCTAGGCGAGCCGGCCTTGCGTGACATTTTTCAATTCAAAGATGGGGTGGTGTCTAGCCGTTTCCGTTGCCAACGAACCGGGCTGCATCTGCCGCCGCCCGGCGTATGGCATTGGATTTATGGACCGTTTCCATATATTCAGCCTCGGAGTTGCTATCATAAACAACGCCACCACCAGCTTGGATATAGAGCTTTTGATCTTGCACAACGGCTGTGCGCAGCGCGATACACATATCCATATCACCACCGGCTGAAAAATAGCCGACACCGCCACCATAGACACCGCGTTTCTCGGGCTCTAGCTCATCGATGATTTCCATTGCGCGTACCTTGGGCGCGCCTGAAACGGTGCCTGCGGGCATGCCTGCAAAAAATGCATCCAGCGCATCTTTGCCGTCTGCCAACTCGCCAACCACATTTGAAACGATATGCATCACGTGGCTATAGCGTTCGATGATGAACTGTTCTGTCGGTTTCACGGTGCCGATCTTGGCCACACGTCCTGTGTCATTTCGCCCAAGGTCCAGCAGCATGAGATGCTCGGCCAGTTCTTTGTTATCCGCAAGCAGATCCGCTTCGAGTGCACGATCCTCTTCTGGCGTTGCCCCACGCGGACGCGTGCCAGCAATCGGGCGAATGGTGACTTCTTTCCCAAACACACGCACTAGGATTTCTGGCTGGCCCCGATGACCTGAAAGCCACCGAAGTTGAAATAGAACATGAACGGCGACGGGTTGGTCCGTCGCAAAGAGCGGTACAGAGAGAACGGTGGCAGGGGAAATTCCTGCGTCCATCTTTGCGCTGGCACCACCTGAAAGATGTCACCCGCGCGGATGTAGTCTTTGGCCTTTTCAACCGCTTCCATGTACCCGGATTTGGTGAAATTAGAAACCGGCGCACTGGTTTCGTGCGCCTCACCTAAATTTCGGGTTTCTGCAGGCATGGCGCGTTCCAAGTCGCGCACAGCATCCATAACACGTTCGGCGGCTTGGGCATAAGCGGCCTTGGCGCTTTGACCCTCGCTTGCCCAAGCGGGCGAAACCACCGTGACCTCACCTTTGACGCCATCCAATACCGCAACCACCGACGGGCGCATCATGACAGCATCTGGCAAGCCAAGCGGATCGGGGTTCACATCCGGCAAATGTTCGACCAAGCGGACCATATCATAGCCCAAATAGCCAAACAGGCCAGCAGCGGCTTGGGGCATTTCGTCCGGCAGATCGATCCGGCATTCGGCGATCAGGGCGCGCAGGTTGTCCATCGGATGGCCGTCTTGCGTGACAAAGTCGTCGGCATCAAAACGAGCAGACCGGTTCAGCGCGGACTGCTCTCCGTGACAGCGCCAAATCAGATCGGGTTTCATGCCGATGATGGAATAGCGCCCGCGGACTTCTCCGCCGGTGACTGATTCCAGCATAAAGGCGTCTTTTTGCGCACCAGTCAGTTTCAGCATCAGCGACACAGGTGTGTCTAGATCCGCAGCAAGGCGGGTATAAACAACCTGATTTTCGCCCGCTTCATAGGCGCGGGCGAAGCTGTCAAACTCAGGGGTCAGGGCCATGGATCTGCCTTCGTTACTGAAAGTTTGCCTGTACGGCATTCAATGCAGCCTGATCCAGCATCGGCTGGCTGCGGGTCTGTGCATCACGGACATAGGCATCAAACAGATTCTGCGCCAGAGCTTGGTTCATCTGCTGCTGAAATGCGGTCTGCATCTGGATCAACTCATCGGTCTCTGCGGGTGGCAGTGTCTCTTCCAGTCGCACGATCAGCACATTGCCTGCTCCGGGGATCGCAACAATCTGATCAAGCTCCATATCAAAAACCTGGTTCATGAAATCTGCGGGCGTGTTCTCAAGGAACGCGGTGCGTGTCAGGGCATTTTCAACCCGGAACGGCAGACCAGAGTTGGTAAAATCGCCATCTGTTTTCAAATCTGCAATGATCCCATCAGCCTTTGACTGAAGCGCCTGTTGTGTCTGGCCAATGACCCAAGCGTTTTGCACGGCACTGCGGGCTTCATCCAAAGGTTCAGGGCGCGGGGCCAACACTTCGTCAAGGCGCAGCGCAAAAATGGACCCGTCCTTGAAGAAGCCAATTTCTGGGAAATCGTCGGCTGTGACGGCCATCGCGGCAGTGCGGAAGGTTTCATAGGCAGCGATGTCGTCTGTTGTTTCAGTCGTCCAGTTGATTGTGTCAACCTTCATGCCGCTGTCAGCTTCAAGCTCTTCCAAGGTTGCGCCACCGGCCAGCAGGTCGTTGACGTCTTCGGACTGTGCTTCGATCAGGCGGCGGGCGCGTTCAAAGGCCAACTCGTCGCGCAGCTCTGCTTGAACTTGCTCAAACGGTGTGATGCGTTCAGCCAATGTGCCGTTTACCCGGAACAGTGCGGGCCCAAGATCAGACGGCAAGGGACCAACAACATCGCCAACCTGCGCGGCAAATACGGCTTCAGCTGCCTCGCCAAGCTGTTCAACCGTCAGATCGCCAAGATCAACGTCGGACAAGGCAAGGCCCCGGTCTTGGACCAACTGTTCAAACGTTGTTCCGCCGACTTCCAGCTGAGCTTTGGCATCGGTCGCCTTGGCTGTGTCACCAAACACCAAACGCTCAACCAAACGGCGCTCGGGTTGGTTGAAATCCGCTGCGCGATCTTCGAACAGTTTCTTGATGGCGCTCTCGTCTACGGTGACTTGATCCAAAACCATGTCAGGGGACAAGACGGCATAGGTCAAACGCTTGGTTTCGGGCAGAAAGAACTGCTCGGTGTTTTCATCATAAAAGGCTTGGATTTGTGCATCGGTTGGTGTGGCCACAGGCGCATCCAGCAATTCCGGGGAAAGAGTCGCAACTGTGAAACTGCGACGTGCCGCAACATAGTTGGCAATCGTGTCGGTCATGACTGCAGGCATTTTCACGCCCCCAATGATGGCGCCCTGAACCAGAGTTCTGGCTGATTCCCCGACGCAGATCGTCCTCGAACTGGGGTTCGCTCAAGCCGGCTTGCTCCAGAGCAAAACGGTAACCTTCGCGGTCAAAACTGCCGTCGACACCCTGAAACGCAGGGATGGTAATGATTTCTTTTTGCAGGTTCTCGTCACCGATCGAGACGCCCAAAGAGGCAACTTCGTTATCGATAGAGGCGAGCGAAATCAGGCGCGACAAGGCCAGTTGGTCGATACCTAGGGCACGGACCTGCTGCATGGGCAGGGTTTGACCCGTTTGCGCCTCAACTGCGCGAATTTCGCGCTGCAGCTCGCGGGCGTAGGCGTCAACGCTAACTGTTTGATCGCCTACAATAGCCACTGTGCGGGCCGTGCCAGACAGGTTCACTGCACCAAATCCAGCAAGGCCTAGCATAAGCAGGCCCATCAGGATCCATACGAATGTTCTCGATAGACTTTTAACGCCTGCAGCCATGGTTCGCCCCTTTGTTCGGCAATTCGTGCCTTATTGATCGCTGCCTTGTCTACGATGGGCAGTGCCGGTGGGCAAGGTCAGAAGCTGAGGCTTTGCAATCTGTCAAACAGCTGACGCAGCCCTGTGCGATCCAGATTGGCAAATGCGATGCGAACCTGCCGTTGGCCAGCCGGATCCGAGGCGGGCATAAACATGGTCCCGGGCAACACCAAAACGCCAGCATCAGATACCAAACGCTGTGCCAGCTTATCGGACGGCATGTCGTAAGGGTGTTCGAGATAGGCGAAATATGCTCCCAATCCGCGCAGTTTCCATCCTTTGGCCTCGATTGCGGGCATGAAGTCCGAAATAGCGGCGCGACGGTCCAGAATCTCTTGCCGTTCACCTGCCAGCCAGGTTTCGAGGTTCTGCATCCCCCAAAGGGCCGCGTGCTGACCGATCTGGCCCGGGCAAATTGCGACTGTATCAAGAAATTTTTCAATTTCTGCGAGTAGTGCGCTGCTGGTAGCCAAAGCACCCCACACGATGGCCGGTCAAACGGTAGGCTTTGGAAAAGGAATATAGATGCACCAATGTTTCGTCCCAATCTGGGATCGAAAACAGGGGGTGGGGCGCACCATCGCGGCTGTCAAAATCTCGGTATGTCTCATCGACCAACAGGCGGATGCTATGTTTGCGCGCCAAGTCAAAAAACGCCTGTACCAATTCGGCGGGGTATTCGACACCGCCGGGATTGTTGGGCGTGACAAGGGAAATGGCGCGGGTGCGCGGTGTGATCAGCGCCTCAGCTTTGGCCGGATCCGGCAAGAGATCCTCGCCGGTTTGCAACGCAACAGACGTGACGCCAGCCATATCCAACCACATTTTATGGTTGAAATACCAAGGCGTTGGCAGGATGACCTCATCCCCTTCGGTCGTCAGCGCGGATATCGTGGCCGAGAACGCCTGATTGCACCCCGAGGTGATCGCGACCTGTGCGGGCGTAACCTGAACGTCATAGTGATTTGAAATCTGGCGGGCCAGTTCGCAGCGCAGATCATCATTGCCCAGAACCGGTCCATAAAGATGCGCGCGGTCCTCGTTCAAAGCAAAATCAGCCATCGCCTGACGCAGTTCAGCTGTGGGAGGGTCCACAGGGGCGGCTTGGCTCACATTGATCAAAGGGCGATCAGCCGGAAAACTCACACCATCAAGCCAGCGCCGGGCCTCCATCACCGGAGGGGCGAACGTGGCGGCGGTGCGGCTCTGTGACATAGGCTGATCCTGTAAGTTAACAAACGCCAGAGGCGCTGTATGAGATGTTCATTCGTACAAGGGGTAACGAAAAACGCGCCCAGTATCGGGCGCGTTTTTATGATCAGTCTGTGCCGCGATAGGGTTCGACGTATTGCAGCGCCATATCCCACGGGAAGAAGATCCATGTGTCTTGGCTGACCTCGGTGATGAATGTATCAACCATCGGGCGGCCCTTGGGTTTGGCGTAGACAGTCGCAAAATGCGCCTTGGGGAATAGCTCTCGAACCAGTTCGAGCGTCTTTCCGCTATCGACCAGATCGTCGATGACCAAAATACCGCTGCCATCGCCCATCAGCTCTGCGTCAGGGGATTTCAGGACTTGGGCATTGCCTTGGTCCTGATGGTGGTAGGATTTGACCGAAATGGTATCAACTGTACGAATGTCTAACTCGCGCGCGATGATCATGGCTGGGGCCAAACCGCCCCGCGTGATTGCAACAATCGCGCGCCATCCGCCTTCGGCTGGGCCTTGCCCGTCCAATCGCCACGCCAGGGCGCGGCTGTCACGGTGGATCTGATCCCAACTAATGTGGAACCCTTTTTCATGTGGCAGACGGTCAGTCATGTATAAGCTCCCCACGAGGTCTTTTGGGCGTCAGCTGGCGGCGATCTTGATGCTTAGAATCGCAAGAATGCCACCAAAGGCGCGGTCAATCAGGTGTTTGACGGTCATATAGAACCGACGTGTTTTCTCAAGGGAGAAAAGGCGTGCAACCAAGGCGTTCCAAATCGTTTCGCCTAGAAAAATGCACATCAACAGGGCACCGAGAGTCCAGTTTGCCGTATCTGCCGGGATCATCCCCACAAAAACCGCACCAAAGAAAACGGCAGGTTTTGGGTTGGAAAACTGAGTGACCAGTCCCAGACGAAACGCCGCGACAGCGGACCGAGGCGTTGTATTCGGATCCGGTTCTGTGATGGGCTCATCGGCATGACGCCACATGTTAATCGCAATCCAGATCAGAAACAGCGCGCCGCCCACCTTAAAGACCGTCAACAACACTGGTGCATATTCAAACAGCAGCGATAGCCCGAACAGTGCGGCCGAGGCCCAGACCACCGCGCCCAAACCGATCCCAGCCGCAAGCGCCAGTCCAGTCCGGAACCCTTCGGTCAAACCCACGCGTGCAGCCATCAGCACAGCCGGGCCGGGACTGATGGCCGCCAACAGGCAGACCATCCATGTCGCGATAAAGGTCGCCAGCGTCATCTGCGCTTACTTGGTGATGTCTGGCGCGTCGACGGCTTTCATGCCGACCACGTGATAGCCTGCATCCACATGCAAGTTCTCGCCCGTCACACCTGAGCTGAGATCAGACAGAAGATAGAGCGCAGAATTGCCCACGTCCTGAATGGTCACGTTCCGGCGCAAGGGTGAATTATACTCGTTCCACTTCATGATATAGCGGAAATCCCCAATGCCACTGGCAGCCAGAGTTTTGATCGGCCCAGCAGAGATAGCATTCACACGAATGCCATCCTTGCCCAGATCCTCGGCCAGATATTTAACCGATGCTTCCAGTGCTGCCTTGGCAACGCCCATGACATTATAGTGGGGCATAACTTGCTCAGCACCGTAATAGGTGAGCGTCAGCATAGAGCCACCTTCGGTCATCATCTTTTCTGCGCGCGCAGCGACTGCAGTAAAAGAGTAAACCGAGATATCCATGGTCAGCTGGAAATTAGACCGGCTGGTGTCGACATAGCGACCGCGCAGTTCGTTTTTGTCCGAGAAACCGATCGCGTGAACAATAAAGTCCAGCTTGCCCCATTTCTCTTCTAATGCCGCAAACAATGCATCAATGGATGCTTCGTCGCCAACATCGCAAGGCAGCACGATTTCGCTGCCCAATTGGGCGGCTAATGGGTCGACCCGTTTCTTGAGGGCATCGCCCTGGTAGGAAAAAGCCAACTCTGCACCGGCGTCAGCCAGCGCTTTTGCGATGCCCCACGCGATGGATTTATCGTTCGCCAGCCCCATGATGAGGCCACGTTTGCCTGCCATCAACTGATTTGACATGTTCGGTTCTCCGCCTGTCTTCGCGTTATGAACCTGTGGTCTAAGCCATTGGCCTCTCTGCTTCAAGGGTGAGTGGGCTTGCCGGGGTGAACAGGACGTCCTAGGGTCGCAGCATTACGTTCAAGGGGATGGACATGGCAGACCGTGGCGGCATCTTCGCTGGCGACGACCCGTTTGAAATTGCGGGGCGTTGGTTGGCAGAAGCTGAAAAGACAGAACTCAATGACCCGAACGCCATTGCGCTTTCGACTGTAGACCAAGATGGAATGCCGAATGCGCGCATGGTTCTGTTGAAAGAAATCGAACCAGATGCCTTTGTGTTCTACACAAATTACGAAAGCGCTAAGGGTGTTGAGCTGGAAACAGCGCGCAAAGCCGCCTTTGTAATGCATTGGAAATCTCTGCGCCGTCAGATTCGCGTCCGTGGAACGGTCTCACGCGAAGAGGGGCCACAGGCTGACGACTATTACCAGTCGCGATCTCTGAAAAGTAAACTGGGGGCATGGGCCTCAAAGCAATCGCAACCTCTGAGCAGTCGGGCTGCTTTGGTGGCCGAAGTCGCCAAGGTTACCGCAGTACAGGGGGCCAACCCGAAGCGGCCCGCGTTTTGGGGGGGCTTTCGTTTGATCCCCAGCGAGATCGAGTTCTGGGCCGACGGTGCATTTCGGCTGCATGATCGGTTCGTTTGGAAGCGTCAAAGTGAGATCTCAACTTGGGACATAAAGCGCCTAAATCCGTGATGTTCACGTAGCGTGAAATGCATCGCATTGAAATTAAACGGATTTTTTCCCTTGATATTGGGCGTGAAAATCCGGCACATCTGGGGTCTAAATAATACAAGTACCGCACGGGAAAACACGTGGCTGAAGATCTGAGCAGTTTATATCATGTGCGTGGTCACGTGAAATGGTTTGACCCAACTAAAGGGTACGGCTTTGTTGTGTCCGAAGATGGTGGTCTGGATATTTTGCTGCACGTGAATGTGCTGCGAAACTTTGGCCAAAGCTCGGTTGCTGACGGGGCACAAATTGAAATCACGACCCACCGCACCGATCGGGGCGTACAAGCCGTCGAAGTGGTTTCAATTGTACCACCAGATCGTGGTGAATCCGCGGTTTTGTCTGATTTCGCCGAACTGGACGTCGAAGCTTTGTCCGATGCGCCATTGGAACCCGCGCGGGTGAAATGGTTCGACAAAGGTAAAGGGTTCGGGTTTGCCAACATCTTTGGCCGCGACGAAGATGTGTTTGTACACATTGAAGTGTTACGGCAATCCGGACTTGCGGATTTACAGCCGGGCGAAGCGCTTGCTATGCGTGTGATCGATGGAAAACGCGGGCGCATGGCTGCCGAGGTTCTGGCTTGGGAGGCCGCGCTGAACACTGAGGAATAAACATGGGTATACGTGCGCTGGCCGTGGGACTGGGATTGTTGATCACAGGACTGGGGGCCGCGCATGCAGCTCCTTGTCGTTCTGATCAGGTCCAGCTTCGCAACGACCTCTCCGAAGTTAACTTCAATATCGAACTTGCTGATTCTCAACCCGAGCGCTCTCGTGGTTTGATGTTTCGCGAACACCTTCCCCGAAATTCAGGAATGTTATTCGTCTTTGAACGACCGCAGCGTGTGGCGTTCTGGATGAAGAACACGCTGATTCCCCTCGACATGATTTTTATCGATAAGACGGGCACCATTACGTTGGTGCACGAAGGGGCGATTCCAGGGAACGAGACCCCGATCCCAGGGGGGGATTCAGTCTATGCTGTGCTTGAAATCAACGCAGGTCTGGCCCGGAGATATGGAATTTCAAAGGGGACTGTCATACGCCACAAAGTTTTTTCAAAAGGACCTGCAATTTGGCCATGTTAGGGGTTTTCATTCCCCAACAGTATAGTTAGGAAGGCGTCACGGTCCGGGGCGTGGCGCAGTCTGGTAGCGCACCTGTTTTGGGTACAGGGGGTCGTGAGTTCGAATCTCGCCGCCCCGACCGTTCTCTCTAACTGGATTAGAGAGACTTCCCTCCAGAAGTAGAAAATAGCTTGGATAACATCCGCCCCGTGCGGGGATTTTGCGTGATCACATGCAAGTCGGGTCCGGTTTTCTGAGGGACGTTCAGATAATTTTCAATCTGCACAACGACACCATCCTCATGGGGGCTGGTCGTGAGATCGATAACAATCTGAGGCAGGTCGTTCACGTGGCCGTCATATGACAGAATCGCTGCGGCGGTCGCATCGGGCGACATATTGATTCTGCATTGAAGGTGCGAATCGGACTTTTGAACAAAACTTGCAGGAGGCTCTGAACAGCGCTGCTTAAAGGCTTGGAGAAGCTGGTCCGGGGAGTGTTGGAACAACGCCTTTTGCGAAGAGGGGGCTGCGGAATGATGGGCACAGCCACTGACGAGCAACACAAGGGCAAAGGTTTTGAAGTGATTCATGATATCTTTCGAAGTGATCTGAAGAATCCTGTTTGGCATCAAACTTAAGGTATTTATGACACAAGATATGTTACCGAATTTCGGTACTTTGCGAGGTGGAAAACTCGTTTGACCTGTGAGTTATTTTTGGGGCCAACCAAGATAACCAAGGAATTTCCGTACCTTCCCACTTAAAAGGGTGGCGTACAACCTAGGGTTTATCCTGTGGAGGAATCGGACAAGGTGACCTGTTCTGTTTGCGACAGAACCGGGTCAACAAAAAAGTTTCGCACAAGAGTGTGAATTTTGCGTTGACCAAGTATGTCCAAGTACGCCAAATTGTGGATGTCGATTATGGCAACACTATATCTAGTATAATGACCCGTATCGGCTACAACGGTGAGACACTTGGAAAATTAACTTTTACGGCGCTTGATGTCGATTTTGTGCAGCTCACTCAGCTGTGCAAAGCCAATACACGTTTCATCTAGCCGACCCAACAGGTCGGTACATTATGTGCGGTCAACTGGCCGTGACAAATAGCTGGAATGTAGGGGCAGCGGACTATGAAAATTGATAGAAAATTCACGAAGGCAGGGCAGGATGCTTATGCAGAATTGGATTTCATCTCGGCAACTTCAGAGATTCGCAACCCAGACGGCACGATCGTTTTCCGACTCGAGAATATCGAGGTTCCCAATTCATGGAGCCAGGTCGCCAGCGATGTCATAGCGCAGAAATATTTCCGTAAGGCTGGTGTTCCAACACGCCTGAAGAAGGTTCGGGAAAAAGACGTTCCTGAATTTCTTTGGCGGTCAGTTCCAGACGGCGACGTAGAGTTTGGTGGTGAGACATCCTCCAAACAGGTTTTTGATCGTCTCGCCGGCGCTTGGGCGTATTGGGGTTGGAAGGGCGGTTACTTTTCCAACGAAGATGACGCACGCGCCTATTATGATGAGATGCGGTTCATGCTGGCGACACAACGCGCCGCGCCGAACTCGCCGCAATGGTTCAACACTGGTTTGCACTGGGCTTACGGTATCGATGGTCCCGCGCAGGGACATCACTATGTCGATTACAAAACCGGCAAACTGACGAAATCCAAATCCTCTTACGAACACCCACAGCCGCACGCTTGCTTTATCCAAGGTGTGCAGGACGATCTGGTGAACGAAGGCGGTATTATGGATCTGTGGGTGCGCGAGGCGCGCCTGTTCAAATATGGGTCAGGTACTGGCACCAACTTCTCGCACCTGCGTGGCGAAGGTGAATCCTTGTCGGGTGGTGGCAAATCCTCCGGCCTCATGGGCTTTCTGAAAATCGGTGACCGCGCAGCGGGTGCCATTAAATCCGGCGGCACCACACGGCGTGCGGCAAAAATGGTTATCGTTGATGCCGATCACCCGGATATTCAGGAGTTCATCAACTGGAAGGTCATCGAAGAGCAGAAAGTCGCGAGCATCGTGGCTGGCTCCAAGATGCACGAAGCCAAGTTGAACGGTATTTTCGATGCGCTAAAGCTCTGGGACGGTAAGGCGCAAGATGCCTATGATCCGGGGCACAACGACGCTCTCAAAACAGCGATCCGCGAAGCGAAAAAAGTCGCCATTCCGGAAACCTATATCAAGCGTGTGTTGGACTATGCCAAGCAGGGGCACACCAGCATTGAATTCCCCACCTATGACACGGATTGGGACAGCGAAGCCTACAGTTCTGTATCGGGTCAAAACTCGAACAACTCAATCCGGGTGACGAATACCTTTCTCAAAGCGATCGAAAAAGACGCGGATTGGGAATTGATCAACCGTACCGACGGTAAAGTTTCCAAGGTGGTCAAAGCGCGCGATCTTTGGGCCCAAGTTGGGCACGCGGCGTGGGCCTGTGCCGATCCTGGTATTCAGTATCATGACACAGTGAATGAGTGGCACACTTGCCCTGAAGACGGTGAAATCCGGGGTTCAAACCCTTGTTCTGAATACATGTTCCTTGATGATACTGCGTGCAATCTTGCGTCCATGAATCTGCTGACTTTCCTCAAAGACGGAAAGTTTCAGGCCGAGGATTACATGCACGCCGCACGGCTGTGGACACTCACTCTCGAAGTGTCTGTGACTATGGCGCAGTTCCCCTCTAAGGAAATAGCGCAACTGTCCTATGATTTCCGGACCTTGGGTCTGGGCTATGCGAACATTGGCGGCCTGCTGATGAATATGGGGCACGGTTACGACAGTGACGAAGGGCGCGCGCTCTGTGGTGCGCTGACCGCGATTATGACGGGTGTTGCCTATGCGACGTCGGCCGAAATCGCTGGTGAGTTGGGACCGTTTGTTGGCTATGAACGCAATGCAGAACACATGCTGCGCGTAATCAGAAACCACCGTAAGGCCGCGCATGGCGCGAGCACTGGCTACGAAAAACTGGCGGTCAAACCTGTCCCTCTGGACCATGACAATTGCCCGGATGTCCGTCTGATTGACCTTGCCATGTCCGCATGGGACGAGGCGCTGAGCCTTGGTGAGAAAAACGGCTATCGCAACGCACAATCGACTGTGATCGCCCCGACTGGGACCATTGGTCTGGTGATGGATTGCGACACCACGGGGATTGAGCCGGATTTTGCACTGGTTAAGTTCAAGAAACTGGCCGGCGGCGGCTATTTCAAGATCATCAACCGGTCTGTGCCGTCTGCCCTGGAAAATCTGGGTTACAGCTCGTCCGAGATCGAAGAGATCGTGTCGTCAGCTGTGGGACACGGGTCCATCGGAAATGCGCCAGCGATCAACCACACCTCGTTGACCGGGCACGGGTTTGGCCCCAACGAATTGTCCAAAATTGATGCCGCTCTTGAAAGCGCGTTTGATATCCGGTTTGTGTTCAACCAGTGGACGCTGGGCGAAGAGTTCTGCACACAAGTGCTGGGCATACCTGCACCCAAGCTGAATGACCCAACCTTTGATTTGCTTCGCCACCTTGGTTTTACCCGCGCTGACATTGACGCCGCGAACGACCATGTTTGTGGAACGATGACACTGGAAGGGGCGCCATTCCTGAAGGAAGAGCATTATCACATCTTTGATTGCGCGAACCCTTGCGGCAAGAAAGGCAAGCGGTTCCTGAATGTAGACAGCCACATCACCATGATGGCCGCTGCGCAGTCGTTCATTTCGGGCGCGATTTCTAAAACCATCAACATGCCCAACGACGCGACGATCGAAGATTGTCAAAAAGCATATGAGCTGAGCTGGTCGTTGGGGGTAAAGGCGAACGCACTTTATCGCGACGGATCTAAGCTGAGCCAGCCATTGGCCGCCGCACTGGTCGAAGATGATGACGACGCCGCCGAGGTCTTGGAAAGCGGGACACCGACTGAAAAAGCGACGGTCTTGGCGGAGAAAATCATCGAAAAGGTGATCGTCAAAGAAGTGATCCGCTCGCACCGGGAAAAGATGCCGGAACGACGCAAAGGCTATACGCAAAAAGCAGTTGTTGGGGGCCACAAGGTTTACCTGCGGACGGGCGAATACTCGGACGGGGCATTGGGTGAAATCTTTATCGATATGCACAAAGAGGGTGCAGGCTTTCGTGCAATGATGAACAACTTTGCCATCGCCGTGTCTGTCGGCCTGCAATATGGCGTCCCGCTCGAGGAATTTGTGGACGCCTTTACATTCACCAAGTTCGAGCCGGCGGGCATGGTACAGGGCAATGACTCGATCAAGAACGCCACATCCATCCTTGATTACATCTTCCGTGAATTGGCCGTCAGCTATCTGGATCGGACCGATCTGGCACATGTGAAACCAGAAGGCGCATCGTTTGATGACATCGGACGTGGGGTCGATGAAGGTCTGTCAAATATTGATAAGGTTAGCGAATCTGCGGCTTCTAAGTCATTGGAAGTACTGAAGCAAATCAGCTCGACCGGATATCTTCGGAAACGTCTGCCACAGGATTTGCTCGTGTTGCAGGGCGGTCAGGCCGAAACGGGTTTGACCGGCACAAATCCGGTTTCGAACCTGCAGACTTTGATCCCTGAAACCGGGTCAGCCCCGGTCGCTGCTGCCGGCGGTGGAATGGATGCACGGGTAAAGGCCAAGATGCAGGGTTACGAAGGCGAAGCCTGCGGAGAGTGCGGAAACTACACGTTGGTGCGCAACGGGACTTGCATGAAATGCAATACCTGCGGCTCAACAAGCGGGTGCAGCTAAGGCTGCACCACAAACATATCGCGTCAGGAGTGACGTGTAAGAAGTTGAATTCTCTCGGGTAATTCGGTTTCTTCTGAATGGGTGGGCGACACGTCTTGTCCTTCCCACTCTGTCACGGAACGGGTGCGCTCGTTCCATGCGACGTCCAGGCCGCAGGCAAATAAACACCGGGCGGTTAACAAAAATGAGCTTGGATGGCGAAACTGGGGGGCTTGCGCCCCCCAATTTTTCGTTTGATATGAAGAAAACCGTTGTGCCCTTAGATAAAGTTGAGACACGTGCCAAAAATCAGCATTTGCATTCCAGCCTATGACATGGGGGGATATGGGGCTAAATACTTGTCCGAGTCTCTTAACCGTTTGGCACCTCAGGATTTTCAGGATTTTGAAGTGATCGTTTCGGATCAATCCAAAGACGATGCGGTTCAAGCTGTTTGTGCTGAAATCCAAGGGATCACAGTTCACCATGTCTGGTTTCGGGATGGACCAAAACAAGCTTCGGCCAACACGAATAACGCGATGCGCCATGCCAAAGGCGAAATCCTGAAAATCTTATTTCAGGACGACTTGATTAACAGCACAGATGCCCTTCAAAAAACTTACGACGCATTTTCAGACAACGATATGGCTTGGCTGGTTTGTGGGTCAGCGGTCACGCGAGACGGTCAAACAGTCGAGCGGCCGATGGTGCCACGATTGCATCCGCAAATTCAGTTCGGCAAAAACACGATAAGCAGCCCATCTGTATTGGCGTTTCGTGCTTCAAATAAGTTGGAGTTCGACGAAGATCTGATCTGGTTGATGGATGTCGATATCTACAAGCGGTTCGCAATGAAATACGGGGCACCGTGTGTGTTGCCTGAAACGTTGATTCTGAACAGATTGCACATGGGGCAGGTCAGTGCGACGGTGTCGCCAGAGCTGCGTCGCAGAGAACTCAAAACAGTCAGATCCAAATTTAAAGCGCACGAGAGTATTAGAGATAAGCTTGCTTTCTACCGGCAAATCCTGAAAGCACGTTGAAATCTGGTTTTTGGCCGCAAACGTAAAACGACCCGGAGACACAAATGGACCCCATTACTTCTACTATTCGATTTTTGCGTCGTGCACTGACCGGAGCACCATATCGGTACGACTACTTTGGGGATCATTTGTCGGTTCGTAAGAAGTATATCCCGTTTTTGCATGATGATAAATTTCAGGCCAGCTGGGATCAAGTTTGCAAAGAAAGTGAGCCGCATTGGATTGGGGGCACGCCCGATATTCGCTGGCGTATCCACGTGTGTCTCTGGGCTGCAGAATCCTGCCTGCGGATTCCGGGTGATTTTGCTGAGTTTGGCGTGAACACCGGATTGCTATCAACGATGATCGTGCGCAACACAGAGTTCGACAAGAGCGGGAAAAAGTTCTTCTTGTTCGATACTTACGAGGGAATTCCCGTTGAAATGGCCAGCGAAGCCGAAATGGCCGGCGTCGCGAAAATGAACAAAAACATGTACACTGGAAATCCTGCGAACACGAACATCATCGAATTCGCGCGCAAACAGTTTGCACCTCATCCCAATGTGGTTCTCGTTCAAGGAATGCTGCCTGGTTCCATTGATCAGGTGGAATTTGAAAGCCTCAGTTATATTTCTATCGATCTCAACATCACTTCGGCTGAAATGGGCACTATCCAAGCCATATGGGATCGTATCACGCCGGGCGGGATTATTGTGCTGGATGACTACGGCCTAAGCGGGCATGACGAACAGAACGCCGCCTGGAATGAATTTGCACGCGGCAAAGACCGGATGATCATGGGATTGCCGACTGGTCAGGGCATCTTAATGAGATGATAAATCCCCGCCAGTCGGCTTAGTTTTAGGTCGGTAGGTGGATGTTGAAAGCGGCGCGCAGCTCGGAATCGAGTTGCGCATCAAACCGTGCCGGGGATGGCTGGCCCAAGATCATTTCTTTTTTGGCAATAGCCTTTTGGATCAGATCTGGTTTGCCCAACTCGACCCATTCTTTGGGTGATGTCCGGTCGCCCAGAGTTGGATACACATAATCCGCCTGCATCCGGCTAAGTGTTTGTTCCGTGCCCAGATAGTGACCGGTTCCACCCAGACAGACCTCGGCGATCTGATCCAGAGCCAGTGTTTCGTCGGTCACTTCGATACCGCGAACACACCGCATGGCTTGCCCCAACAGATCATCGCTTAGGATCAGGCTTTCATGGCAGAACCCTAAGAGCGAGGCGTGCATGCCAGCTGCCTCGTAAACCATGTTCAGACCCGAAAGCCCAGTCATCACAGCGGAACACATCTGTTCCCAGCCTGCCTGCATATCCGGCAGCTTTGAATCCGCGGCCCCGGCGGCGGCCCCACCTGGCAAATCGTAAAACCGGTGCATCTGGGCACAACCGGCACTTAGCAGAGCCTGCTCACCGGACCCTACGGTCATCGCACCGGTGCGCAGGTCCAAACCAAAGGGCCACGTGCCCATGATGGCGGAGTGCCCGGGCTTTACCGCATTTACATAGACCAGACCCGCCAAACATTCAGCAGTAGCCTGCATAATGGCGCCTGCAATGGTGGATGGTGCCGTCGCACCAGCCATACCAGCCGAGAGCAACAGCACAGGCATGCCGCTTTTGATGCATTCCTCCATCACTTCACAGGCCTCGGTGGCGAACTTCATCGGCGGAACCACGAAACAGTTGGAGTTGGACATAAACGGGCGCTCGCGCCACTTGTCTTCTCCTCCTGCAATGGTGTGCAACATTTCCAGCGCGGGTTTGACATATGACGGTTCGGTAAACGACGTGCCGATATGTTTAAAGGTGCCCGACGTGCAGGCATAGATGGTGTTGAGGTCCATCTCGCGGTTGTCTGGGATGTCGCGGCACACCATAGGGCGCTGCACAAAGTGGATGTTGTCCAGATGATTGCAGATGCGGGCTGCGTCGTGCAAATCCTGAACTGTTGAATCCCGGTAATTGCGACCATCCACATCAACCATGCTGACGGCGGCCCCGGCGGTGCCGTAATGGACCTTGGTGCCCGAAAGGTCCAAATCGGTTTTGCCATCCCGGCTAAAGAGAACAACTGACCGGTTTGCTTTGGCCAGTGTATCTTCGACCAAGGCACGCGGAAAACGAATTCGTCCATCTTCGCCAAGGGTACACCCGGCATTCACCAGATATTCGATTCCGCTGGGCGGGGCATCTGCCAACCCGATCTGTTCCAAAGCATCCAAGGCACCACTGTGGATGCGTTCCATGTCTTGTTGGCTCAGCAGGTTGAGCGCACCGCCCTCCATACCACGGCGGATAGGGCGAAGATGATCGGGCAGGGCTGCGGCACGGGCAGCACGACGGGCAGAGCGCCCACCGCTACGAGCGGAAGCACGGGATTGATCGTTCATTTTGTAAGTTCCGAATAGAGTGAAAAAGTTAGATGTTTCGACTCAATTCACACAGGGGCGACCACGCGCGGCACGGCCACGGTCCGCACCAATCGTGCGGCTGACCAAACAGATTTTCCACTGCTCGTTGTGCATCGTTTCTCCCTCGTCTTGACGTATACGATTGCATTCAACACCGACCCGGTCTGTCCTGTTTGCGACCAAATGCATTTCCGGTTTTGCGCAGCTTTTTGCTGACGGGTCGGCGGATTTTCGACCTTGTGATTTACGCCGTTAGGGGGGGTGGTTGAATGCCTGCCTACCGCTCCCCATCTGTCTGACACGACGAACAGAGGTGTAATAAGCCATTGAAAAGATGGCGTACTGTGTTCGCCCTAACGAAGGTGGAGTAAGAATATGAAACTCTTGATTTCTGCAGTTACAGGCCTGTCGATGGTGGCCGCGGCCCCGGTTATGGCAGCAGATTGGACCGGCGCATATGCCGGTTTTGGTGTTGGATATGGCGACACGGATGGCCCCGGTACACAAGACGGTGACAACGCCACATTTGGTGGTCACATCGGATACAACTATGATTTCGGCAACAATATCGTCGTGGGGGCTGAGCTGGAATATGACCGTGTCGGAATTGATCTGGGGGGGGCTGGCGGCTCGATCGACAATATCGGACGGTTCAAGCTGAAAGGTGGATATGATTTCGGCCCGGCCCTTGGCTATGCCGTCGTTGGCGCGGCCCGGGCCGATACATCATTCGGTAACGACACCGGCGCGGTATATGGAATCGGGATGGCTTTCCCTGTGACCGACCAATGGACGGTCAGCGGCGAAGTGCTGCGTCATGACTTTAGCAATCTGAACGGCTCTGGTTCTGATTTTGACACAAACACGTTTAATCTAAGGGCCTCATTCCGGTTCTGACCCTGAACCGACGCGGGTTTGAATGGCGCGGCCTTAGTACGGGCCGCGCCAGATTTCATTCAGCGGCGCGTTTGTTGGACAGGTCTGCGGCCATGTCACACAGCGTTTTCAGCGCGGCCAGAAACTGGTCGTCGGGAATGGTCATCGCCACTCGGATATGTCCATGCGCCGCCTGACCAAAGCTTTCGCCGGGCATGACCGCAATCTTGTGCTTATCAAGCAGCATGTTGGCGAATTCCTCGCCGCTTAGCCCAGTCGCACGCATATCCAACATCAGATACATCGCACCTTGGGCTGGCACCAATCCAACGGTGTTCTGGTTCGCCAATAGGTCCCGTGCCAACGCACGGCGTCGTTCAAAGGGCGCTGCGACCTCTTTTTCCAATTCATCCCCTGCGTTCAGGGCAAAATCGGCGGCATCCTGAATAAATCCGGGCACGCCATAGGTGGTGTGTGTGGCCAGGTTGATGAGATGTTCAATCACCTCTTCAGGGCCAACGATCCAACCACAGCGCGATCCGGTCATCGCATGGGATTTTGACATGGACCCAACAACCAACGTGCGTTCGGCCATGTCAGGCAATGCGCGGGGTGAGATATGTTCGCCTTCCCAAACCTGCGTGTCATAAACTTCGTCCGAAATCAGCCACAAATCGTACGTTTTACAAACCTCAGCGATCCCTTCCAACGTTTCGCGGGAATAAACGACACCGGTGGGGTTGTTGGGAGAGTTGACCAACAGCGACGCCGCGCCTTTGCTCGCAACGGCGGCAATGTCCGCGGTACGCGGCTGGAACGCATTGTCGGCGTGCGCTTGAACCGCGACAGGAACAGCACCTACACCGCGAATTGTGCCGGGGTAGGTGGCATAATAGGGATCAATGAACAATGCGGTGTCGCCCGCGTTGCAGGTCGCGTTGTGGGCTGCAAACAGGGCAGACTGACCACCGGGGGTAATCAATACGTTGTGCCGGGTCGTTGGCACGCCGCTTTGGGCCTGAACGCGCGCGGCGACGGTATCACGCAGGGTATCAATGCCCGGAACCATGGCATAGCCTGTATGCCCACCGACCGCAGCCGCGTTCATCGCAGCCAGAATCGAAGGGTCAGTTCCAATGTCGTGTTCGCCGATCGTCAGCTCTGTCACGGGGATACCATCCGCTTTCATCTGGCGTGCGCGATAAAAAACCTCCCACCCGTCAGATCCACCGCCGGTAAGATGTGTGATGCGATGTGACAACTGCATGTTGACCTCCTCAAATCCGAATTGATCGGAGAGGGGCAGAGGTGCGCTGATTTGTCAATCAGCTTCGCGCCGGCATTGTCGCTTGCAGCTTTTTCGTCAGGCTTGCCCGGATGATATCATATGAGACCCCTAGACGGTGGCGCATCTCATCAGCGTCTGTGCCCCAAGGCAAACGGATCCAGCTTTTGTGGAAATAGGGCGCTTTGACGCCAACACCGGCCTCGATCAGCATCGCAGCTGTTTCAACATCAGGTGTTTTGACAGACACACCATCATCCGCCGTCCCAATGCAGGCGAACATCTTGCCGCCCACCTTCCATGCATCATGGCCACCGCCCCAAGGGTCAGAGACCTCGGCCCCCGGAAAGGTTTCACAGATGGAATTGACGATCTTTCGGCTCATACAAGCAGTGTGACGCAGTGCTTGCGTGTACTCAAGGCTTGGCGAACGGGAATTCTCGTGCTATCCGATCCTAATGAACCAGAGCATTTGCACTATTATCTGCTGCATTACCTGCTGAATTTTTCGCGGGCTGGTTTCTTTCGTTTTCATTGCTGAGACAACTTGCTAAGCCCGCGGCCATAAGCGCCCTGTGGTGGCCTGAGCCTGTGTAAGGACCAAAGACATGACGACGATCAAACTGCACAACACCAAGAGCCGGAAGAAAGAAGACTTTGTTCCGATCGATGCCAACAATGTGCGGATGTATGTCTGTGGACCAACTGTTTACGACCGCGCCCATATCGGCAACGCGCGCCCCGCGGTGGTTTTTGACGTGCTCTATCGCTTGTTGCGCGAGGTGTATGGCGCCGATCACGTCACCTATGTGCGCAATTTCACCGACGTGGATGACAAAATCAACGCAACCGCGCAGGCCCGCAAAGAGGCCGGGGCGACAGGCACGTTGGAAGAGCTGGTGCGCGAGCGGACCGAAGAGACCATTGATTGGTATCTGAAGGACATGGGCGCGTTGGGCGCGATGCAGCCCAACCACATGCCACGCGCCACACAATATATCGCGCAGATGATCGCGATGAACGAAGATCTGATTGCCAAAGGCCACGCCTATGCCGCCGAGGGACATGTTCTGTTCGCTGTGGATAGCTGGAAAGAGCATTACGGCAAGCTGTCTGGACGCTCGGTTGATGATATGATCGCCGGTGCCCGGGTCGAGGTCGCGCCTTATAAACGCAACCCGATGGATTTCGTGTTGTGGAAACCGTCAACCGACGAACAGCCGGGTTGGGAGTCACCTTGGGGTCGCGGTCGTCCCGGCTGGCACATCGAATGCTCGGCCATGGCCAAGGAACTGTTGGGCGTAAATTTCGACATTCACGGCGGCGGCAATGACCTGATGTTCCCGCATCACGAGAACGAAATCGCGCAAAGCTGCTGTGCTGATCCCGAGGGCGGATTTGCGAATTACTGGCTGCACAATGAGATGTTGCAGGTCGAAGGTAAGAAGATGTCCAAGTCGTTGGGCAACTTCTTCACCGTTCGCGATTTGCTGGAAAAGGGCGTGCCGGGTGAAGTGATCCGGTTTGTGTTCCTGTCAACACATTATCGCAAGCCGATGGATTGGACAGAGAAGAAAGCGAAAGAGGCAGAGGCGACGTTGCGCAAGTGGCGTGAAGCAACAAAATATACTGATCCGACGCCAGAGATCGATAAGGTTCGGGAAGAGCCAATTCTAAGAGCTCTTTGCGACGACTTGAATACGGCTGAGGCAATTAGTTTCCTACACGCGTGTTACAATGCGAAAATGTATGATGCTTTGAAAGTTGGTGCACAACTCCTTGGCTTACTTGAGGATGAGATGGGTGCTTGGTCCGAAAGCGCCGACGTTGATCTTTCTAGTTTTGAAGCAAAGTTGGCCGACGCCCGGACGCTTGCTATGGAAAGTAAAGATTTTACTGAAGTTGATCGACTTAAAACAGCCTTTGTCGATGCAGGGCTGGAGGTCCGAATGAGTAAAGCTGGGGTCGAACTGGTCCCAGGTCCGTCATTTGATCCAAGCAAATTGGATGCGATTAGAACATAACACAAGCCAGTGCACGATCGCGGGTGGGGGCAAAGCGCCCGCCCATGGGGGCGGTCGGGCGCTGGCTGTGCCACAGATGGCACAGCTAAAGTAAGAATAAAGCGGCCAGCAGGAGCGAGCTATGACCAAGGAACGCCTCTATCTTTATGACACCACCCTGCGTGACGGGCAGCAAACGCAGGGCGTTCAGTTCTCGACCGCTGAAAAGGTGCAGATTACCGAGGCGCTGGATGGTCTGGGTATTGACTACATCGAAGGGGGCTGGCCCGGAGCGAACCCCACTGACAGCGCGTTTTTCGACGAAGCTCCGAAAACGCGTGCGCAGTTGACCGCCTTTGGCATGACCAAACGGTCTGGGCGTTCGGCGGAAAACGACGATGTTCTGGCTGCGGTCCTGAATGCCGGAACCGGGGCGGTGTGTCTGGTTGGAAAAGCGCATGACTATCACGTGACCGAAGCGCTTGGCATTCCATTGGACGAGAATGTTGAAAACGTGCGTGCCTCGATGGCGCATATCGTGTCGCTGGGTCGTGAGGCGTTGTATGACGCGGAACATTTCTTTGACGGCTACAAAGACAACCCCGCCTATGCCGTTCAGGTCTGCAAAGCTGCGTTAGAGGCCGGGGCGCGTTGGATTGTGCTGTGTGACACCAATGGGGGCGCGTTGCCGTTAGAGGTTGGGCGCATTGTGGCCGAGGTGATCGCAGCGGGCATTCCCGGGGATCATCTGGCGATCCACACGCACAATGATACCGAACAGGCGGTGGCCTGTTCGCTGGCTGCGTTGGACGCCGGCGCGCGTCAGATCCAAGGGACGTTGAATGGGTTAGGGGAACGCTGTGGCAATGCCAATTTGACATCCTTGATCCCGACATTGTTGCTCAAGGAACCTTATGCCAGCCAGTTTGAAACCGGGATCAACCGGGAGTCGCTGGCAAGCCTTACACGCATCAGCCGGATGTTGGATGATACGTTGAACCGGGTGCCGAGCAAGCAATCGGCCTATGTTGGCGCGTCGGCCTTTGCCCATAAGGCGGGTTTGCACGCCAGTGCGATCCTTAAAGATCCATCGACCTATGAACATATTGACCCATCGGTGGTTGGCAACGAACGCATCATTCCTATGTCCAATCAGGCGGGGCAATCCAACCTACGCAAGCGGTTGTCTGATGCGGGCATGGTTGTTGAAAAAGGCGATCCGGCACTGGGTCGGATTCTGGATCGGATCAAAACCCGCGAGGGCGAGGGGTATTCCTATGACACCGCTCAAGCTTCGTTCGAGTTGTTGGCGCGCGAAGAATTAGGGCAGATGCCAAAGTTCTTTGAGGTAAAGCGGTATAAGGTCACGGTGGAGCGGCGCAAGAACAAGTACAACAAAATGGTCAGCCTGTCCGAGGCGGTTGTTGTGGTCAAAGTGGATGGCGAAAAGAAGCTATCGGTCAGTGAATCCATGGATGAGACTGGCAACGACCGCGGCCCGGTGAACGCATTGTCCAAAGCGTTGGCCAAAGATCTGGGGCAATATTCCGAGACGTTAACCGACATGAAGCTGGTTGATTTCAAGGTGCGTATCACACAGGGCGGTACCGAAGCGGTGACGCGCGTGATCATTGACAGCGAAGATGGTCAGGGGCGGCGTTGGTCTACGGTCGGTGTGTCTGCGAACATAGTTGATGCCTCGTTCGAGGCGCTGTTGGATGCGATCCAGTGGAAACTGATCCGTGACCGGGGCGTTGTTGCGTGATTGGCATGGTCCTGAAATCGGTTGCCATCGGTTTCGGGGGCGCCGGATTGGTCGCGTTGGGATTGATCGCCTCGCAGGCACCCAATGGGGGTGGCGCCGGGGAAACGCTGGATTTCTCCGGCATTCAGGCGGGGGCGCTGCTTCCTGATCCGCAAGATGTGATCATGCGCGACGGTTATGCGCTGAAGGTGCGCCATATCCCCTCTGAAACGGGTCCGTTGGTGGTGATGGTGCATGGGTCCAGCTGGAATGGGTTGCAATTCGCGCGGCTGGCCCGGTCTTTGCAGGCGGATATCTTGATCCCAGATCTGCGGGGACATGGGTCAAAGCCGGGGCGACGTGGCGATGTAGACCACATTGGGCAGCTAGAGGAAGATCTGGCTGATCTGATTTCCTCCAAAGCCAAAGAGGAACAAAAGGTCGTGTTGCTCGGGCATTCATCGGGCGGTGGTTTGGTGGTGCGGATGGCGGGCGGTGCCTATGGCACCCATATTGATGCGGCTGTGTTGTTGGCCCCGTTCCTGAAATACAATGCGCCCACGACACGGGTTCAAGTTGGGGGATGGGCGCGGGCGCTGACGCGGCGGATCATTGGTCTGTCGATGTTGAATATGGTCGGCATCAGGGCGCTGAACCATCTCAAGGTCATCGAATTCAATACGCCACAGGCTGTGTTGGATGGTCCGTATGGGGATTTGGCCACACTGTCGTATTCCTATCGGTTGAACACGTCGTATGCGCCACGCATGGATTACACGTCAGACATCGCTGCTTTGCCTCCGTTTCTATTGATTGTCGGTGCTGAAGATGAGGCATTTGTCGCGGATCAATACGAGCCTGTGATGTCTGAGGTGACGAACAAGGGCAGGTATCTAAGGGTGCCCGATACAAACCACTTGGGGGTTGTGGACGCGTCTGCGACGGCGGCGGCGATCAGTGAGTTTTTGAATGATCTATGATGACGACTTGAAATCTTGTGCCGAGCTTGTCCAGAAAGGCGACCCAGACCGCTTTTTGGCGACAATGGCTGCCCCAGCGCAAGCGCGTGCTGTGCTGTTCCCGCTTTATGCAATGAATGTCGAAGTATCCCGTGCGCCTTGGGTCACGCAGGAACCGATGATTGCGGAAATGCGCCTGCAATGGTGGCGCGATGTTGCTGAGGAAATTGCCAAAGGTGGGGCCGTGCGTAAGCATCAAGTTGCGACACCATTGGCCCGTGAAATCTCGGTGCATCTGGCGGAATCTTTGGATGAGTATGTGGCGGTAAGGCGCTGGGATATTTACAAAGATCCGTTCGAAGATGCTGCCCATTTCAAGAATTACATCGACCAGAGCGCGGGTACTCTGATGTTGGTGGCGGCGCAATCTCTAGGGCCTGCGGACGAAGAGGTGGTGCGCGATTTTGGCTATGCATCGGGCGTGGCCAGTTGGTTGCGTGCCATCCCCGAGCTTGAGGCGCGAGGCCGGATTCCATTGGTGGACGGAACCACAACAGGCGTTCAAGCATTAGCCCAACAGGCGTTGGAGCGATTAAACGCTGCGCAGGCGCGGCGCCATCTGATTTCCAAAGAGGCGGCCTCGGCGTTGTTGGCGGGTTGGCAAACCCGTGCTGTGTTGAAACAGGCGATTGCGCAACCCGAACGAGTGGCTGCTGGCGCATTGGGGCAAAGCGAGTTCCGCCGCCGCACCCGTCTGATGTGGGGCGCGGCGACAGGGTTGTGGTAGATGGGTTAGTTCCAGCCACCAGCGCGCATCTCAGCAGAGATTTCGAGGCGAACGGCATCGGACGTACCTGGGGCAAACATGCCCACGCCGTACTCGCTCCGCAATAATATGCCGGTGGCTTCAACGCCGACCCACTCGCCTTTGTAATAATCAAAGAACCCACCCAATGGGTGCGTGCCCATGAATTTCATGTCGACATCTAGTGTTGCGGGTTTGGTTTGATCCTTGATGGTCAAATCCCCTACCAAACGCAGGGTTTGTGCCCCGGTTTGAAGGGCCGAGGTGGAAACAAAGGTCGCTTTGGGAAAGACCTCGATATCAAAGAAATCAGCGCTTTTCAGGTGGTCGTCCAGAGGGGAAACACCCGTTGTCAGGCTGTTGGTGTCGATGCTGATGTTTGCAGACGTGGCGGTTACGTTTTCTGGATCGAAATCGATCGTGCCAGACATGCCAGTCCATTCACCAGATTGCTCGGTCAGGCCTGCGTGGTTGTAGTAAAATCGGATCTCAGTATGAGTGGGATCCAGATGATATGTTTCGGCCAAGGCGGGGACGGACATCGCAAAAAGAAGAGCAGTTGCGCAGAGCGTTTTCATTTTGTTTCCCTCGGGATATGAATGTAGATGTAAATGCATGTATATGGATGAGAGTATTCCGACAAGGAGTCGCTGGGCGTGTCACAGGGTTGTGAATTGGACAAATTTAAAGCGCGCGAAGCCGCGTGGATTGCGTTGAACCGAGTCCGCACACAGATTTTTCACGACACCGAGCGTGCGTTGGTGGCGGCTGGGCTGCCCAAGTTGAATTGGTACGATGTTTTGTGGGAACTAGACCAAAACCACGGGGGTTTGCGGCCATTTCAGTTGGAACAGCAGCTGTTGTTCGATCAATCCAGCTTTTCCAGACAAGTCGCGCGTATGGCAGAGCAAGGTTTAATAAGCCGAGAGTCGGCAAATGGAGATGGACGGGGCAAGGTTTTGCGGATCACCGACAAGGGCCGCGCATTGCGCGCTGAAATGTGGGTGATCTACCGTGCTCATATCGACAACGGAATGAGCACGGCTGTTGCATCAGGTGTTTTGGCACCGGTTGGTCAGATGTTTGATTAATCTTCGGCGGGGCGCAGGGCGAGCCAGATCAGCGCGCCCCCGGCCAGAACCAGAAATGGACCCATTGCCAAGTTAACCGCTGTCCAGCCCTCGATAGGGGTGCCGCCTGAACAGTTCATCAAGCCGCCTGATGCAAGTGAGGCGATGGTGACGCCGCCAAAGACCAAGAGGTCATTCAAGCCCTGCATACGCCCACGTTCGTGGGGTTCATGCGCCCCAGCCAACATGGTTGTCGCGCCGATAAAGCCAAAGTTCCAACCCAAGCCAAGCAGGACCAGGGCAATGAAAAAGCTGTTGAGGTCTACACCCTGCAAAGCGACGGCACCGGCACCAGCCAGAATAACCAACCCAAGGGCCACGATCTTTTCGACGCCAAAGCGCGCGATCAGATGGCCGGTGAAAAAGCTGGGCGCAAACATCGCCAAAACATGAGATGTCACAACATCTGCGGCGTCCCCTTCGGTGAACCCACAGCCGACCACCGCCAAAGGCGTTGAGGTCATAACAAGATTCATCAGGGCATAGGACACCATGCCACAAATCACGGCGACAGCAATGCGTGGGGTGGTGATCAATTCCCAACGGGTGCGACCCTTGGGGGCGTCCGCAGCGGGCTGCGGAGGCTTGGGAATGTCGATCATGAAGAACAACAATGAGCCAATCACGTTGATCGCGATCACGGTCAGGTAGGTTCCCAGAAACGGAACAACAAAGGCCTGACTGGTGGCTTTGACAAGCTGTGGGCCGATAATGGCCGAGGCCAGTCCACCGGCCATGACATATGAAATCGCCTTGGGCCTAAACGCATCCGAGGCGGTGTCTGCCGCAGCAAAGCGATAGAAGCCCTGGGCGCTCATATAGATGCCTGTCATAAAGCTGCCGATCAGGAAGATCGGAAATGACCCGAGGTACAGACCATAGGCGCCAACCAAACCCCCGCCAGCACCGCCAACAGTGCCGATCAAAAACCCAGCACGCCGTCCCCAGCGTTGCATAATCGCAGAAATTGGCGTCGCCGACAGCATGGACCCAAGAACAATCAGTGAGATGGGCAGAGTCGCCAAACAGACGTTGGTGGCCAGCGATTGACCCGCCAGACCGCCGATGGTGAAGATCATTGGCATTTGTGCACCCAAAAAGGCTTGGGCGGCTACCAAAACGGCCACGTTGCGTTTGGCTTTGCTATCGTCGGGGGCGGATATGGATAGGGTCATGACGCATGCGTATCGGCGAATCTGTTCGTGCACAAGCGGCTTGAATCTCAAAATGAGTGACTTAGGGTGCGGGGGCAGCACCCCAAAGAAAACAAGAGGCGTTGAATGACGGTGGGACGTATCATTGAGACGCCGGATTGTGTCTTGGAGGGGGCCGAATGGTTGGCGCAGAGTTGCCCCCACATGGCCTATGCGATTGAGCAAACCGGGCCGCTGCCGTTGCGTCGGCGACCGGATGGCTTTGCACAATTGCTCAGCGCGATTGTCAGCCAACAGGTGAGTGTCGCGTCGGCCAATGCGATTTGGGGGCGTATGAAAGATGCCGGTCTTATCGGTCCTCGGAAGATCCAATGGGCGAGCGATGATGATATGCGCGCCGTGGGGTTGAGCAGACAGAAAATTTGTTATGCGCGAGCACTTGCCGGGGCAGGGATCAAGTTCAAAGCCTTGCGAGACGTGCCCGATGATGATGTGATCGCAACGTTGACCCAAGTTTCGGGGATCGGCCCGTGGACGGCCGAGGTCTATGCGATGTTTTCGCTAGGGCGTGCAGATGTGTTTGCACCCGGCGATTTGGCGCTGCAAGAAGCAGCGCGTGTTCTTTACGTTTTACCAGGGCGACCAACGGAAAAAGAATTTCGCCACATGGCCCTTGCATGGTCACCATGGCGATCGGTTGCGGCGCGCGTGTTGTGGGCCTATTACCGCATTATAAAGGACAGAGAAGGTATCCGATGACCAGAGTATTGAACGCAGGCCGTAAAGAGCCGATTTCAGGCAGCACACGATCCATTGTCGTGTTTTTGCACGGCTATGGCGCCAATGGTGCCGATCTGCTTGGGCTTGCCGACCCTTTGGGGGAACATCTGCCTGACACATTGTTTGTCGCGCCGGATGCACCGGAAACGATCCCCGGCATGCCCGGTGCTTTTCAGTGGTTCCCAATTCCTTGGATCGATGGGTCATCGGAAGAGGAATCCATGCGAGGAATGGTCTCGGCTGTAGACGATCTGAATGCCTTTTTGGATGCCTTGATGGTGGACGAGGATGTTCTGCCTGAGCAGGTTGTTTTATTCGGCTTTAGCCAAGGCACAATGATGAGCTTGCATGTGGCTCCGCGCCGCGAAGATGCCGTTGCCGGGGTCGTGGCTTTCTCTGGACGGCTGTTGGACCCAGAAGCCTTGCCAGAGCAGGTGGTCAGTCGGATGCCTGTGCTGCTGGTGCATGGCGATTCTGATGACGTTGTTCCACCTCAGTCCCTGCCCGAAGCCGCCGAAGGGTTGCAGGCGGCTGGCTTTGAAGAGGTCTATGCGCATGTGATGAAAGGGACCGCCCACGGGATTGCGCAGGATGGTTTGAGCGTGGCGTTGGCCTTTATCCGTGACAAACTGAGCTTTTGAACGGGGCACTCCCGCCGTTTTGTGGGTCAATCCATGGATTGACCCAGTCACGTTGGGCCGGGCAGCGCGCCAAAGGGCGCGCTGTGGTTGCGCTAAGTTGTTAGGGCGTGGCCCCAATCACTCTCGTATCAACGCGAGTCAGCGTTGGCGTGCGGGATGAAGTGGGGGCGCGATGGATTGCCAAGCCCCGGTGTCTAACCCATCAAGCGTCCAGTTCCCGATGCGATAGCGGATCAATCGTAACGTTGGATGCCCGACAGCTGCGGTCATCCGTCGAACTTGCCGGTTGCGCCCTTCGTGTATCGTCAAGGAAATCCAACTGTCAGGGACGGACTTGCGCACCCGAATGGGCGGCGTTCTGGGCCACAAAATATCAGGTTCGGCTATCCGTTTTGCCTGTGCCGGTTTGGTTGGCCCGTCTTTAAGAACAAGCCCCGAGCACAGCGCGTCGATCGCGGATTGATCTGGTTCGCCTTCAACCTGAACCCAATACGTTTTTGGCATCTTATGTTTGGGGTCCGTGATCCGGGCCTGAAGTGCCCCGTCATCCGTGAGCAGCATTAAGCCTTCGCTGTCGCGATCCAATCTGCCGGCAGGATAGACGCCGGGCAATTCAATGAAATCAGACAGAGTTCGGCGTGGCGTGCCCTGTGTCCCGCGATCGGTAAATTGCGGAAGCACATCAAAAGGTTTGTTGAAGCGGATCAATTTGGTCATGCCCTGTGCCATACCGCTTTGCACTCAAAAAAAGCAACCGTTCTCTGATGCTGTGGATAACTGTCATGCCAGTGTTACCATAGCGGATTAGCTGGGATCGAGATATTGTGGTGAAACGGGACTTGTCACGATCCAACCACGATATATAGTTATCCCTATGCCGGGGCGGGGATCCCCGCCTTGGGGCCGATCAATGGCGACGCAGGGCGAGGAGAGAGTCTTTGAAGGGTGCAAGTCTCAGTATTGGGTATGATTGCAATATGTCTATTTTGCGCGTGAAAGCGGGAGATAGGATTCGGAACGATATGCCCCCGAGACGCCTACAGGCATTTGTGCAGCAGGTGTTCACACCTCGGGTCGCCGAAATGTTGCGGCTGTGCAGCGAGAGGGGGGTGGCCCCCAATCCTAGGATGCAGGAAAAAGAGCGAAGTCATGGGGCTGCTGTGAGCATCTCTTGGGACTCTTATCAGATTGAAAATTTGAAACGTTATAAGGCGCGTGTGCATCACGCGCCTTTTGCTTTTCTTGGGGAGAGGTGAACAAAAATGTCCCTCAGCACATACGACACGCAGCCCGCTTTTCGCCAACAAACGCGAGAGGCCACCGCCAGAGAGGTGGGGTCTGAAATGGATGGGGCCCGCATAAAACAAACGGGATCTCAGCTGCGTACGCTTGTTTTGAACGCAAATATGCAGCCGCTAAGTTGGGCCCCCTTATCCGTCTGGAGCTGGCAGAGCGCCTTTGTTGCGGTGCACCAAGAGCGGGTTATTCAAATCAAGACCTATGAAGATTGTATCGTGCATTCTGCGACGCAGTCTTTTGAAGTTCCGGCGGTTGTTGCGCTCAGGAATTTTCACAAACGAAAGCGGGTCGGATTTACCCGGTACAACCTATTTTTGCGAGATGGCTTTAGATGCCAGTATTGCGGCGAACGGTTCCCCGTCAAAGAGCTGACATTTGATCATGTTGTTCCACGCAGCAAAGGCGGAGGATCGAATTGGTCCAATATTGTCGCGTGCTGTAGCAAGGATAATTTGAGAAAAGCAAACAGAACACCCAAACAAGCGGGGATGAAGTTGCTACGTCAGCCTTTCGCTCCGACGGGATATCAATTGGATGCGGCTGCGCGCAAGCAACCTATGATCAACGGCGAATTGCACCAAACGTGGATGGATTACCTGTACTGGGGTGCCGAGCTAGAAGATTGATCGGATTGAGATCTGGATCCGTTTTTGCATTCGCCCCGTAGGGTGCAGCGTCTCATAAATCCGCATGAAACTCTTCGATGAGATGCTGCACCACGGCGCGCCCTGGGTCTTTGCCGGTGGTCACGGCGTCTGCATGTACCTGCCTTTGGCGGCGGGCCGAGGTGCCCGATGTTGCAATTTTTTTCAGGCGCGCGATGTCGGTCGCGGTTCCAAGAATATCCATATCTTCGGCCAGCATCTGTTCCAGCTCTTCAAGCAGGGTGGTCATTGGTTTGATAGACCGGTCCCCGAAATCAATCAGCCCCTCGCGCACGCCATAGCGTTGCGCACGCCAGCGATTTTCGCCGATTAGGAATCGGTCGTATTGTCGCCAGCGCAGGTTGTTTTCTTTTAGACGACAGAGCATGCGCAACAGGGCTTGATTGAGCGCCGCCAACGCCAGTGCGTCTGACCTGCCCCCCAAGGCTCCCTCATTCATAACGAGAGTCTGCGGGTTTGGATTTCATAGTCGGTGGTATCGTTTTGGACAAGCGCGTTGCTTGCAGAGCCCTCAAATTGCTCAAGTGCCCGACGTGCTTCTACGGGTGTTTGGTTTCCAAGCGATGAGTGTGGTCTGACATTGTTGTAGTCGTATCGCCAAAGGGCCAGTTTGCGGCGGGCATCATCTAGCGTGTCGAAGATCTCCTCATTCAACAGCTCGTCTCTCAGGCTGCCATTGAAGCTTTCGATGAAGCCATTCTGCTGGGGCTTGCCCGGATCGATATAATGCCAATCCACGTCGTTATCGCCAGCCCATTTCAGGATCGCGCGACTGGTGAACTCCGTTCCATTATCGCTGACAATACAAGCTGGCTTACCATAGACGCGCACAAGCGCATCTAGTTCCCGCGCAACCCTGGCACCCGAGATGCTGGTGTCAGCCATCAAGCACAGGTTCTCACGGCAGCAGTCGTCATTCACAGCTAGCATGCGGAACTTGCGAGACGCGCCAAACGTGTCAGATATAAAATCCAACGACCAACGCTCTCCTGGGCGCAAAGCCACGGGCATAGGTGTTCGTGATCCACGCGCACGTTTACGGCCCCTACGCCGCCTAACACCCAGCTTCTCCTCAGTATAAAGCCGGTATAGCTTCTTATGATTCATGAACATTCCTTTGCGCTCCAACAGCACGCCGATCCGGCGATAGCCAAACCGCCGCCGCTTACTGGCAATCGCCTTCATCTCTTCGCGAACTTCAGGATTATCTGGCGGTTTGTCGCGCCGGACGGTCTTGGGATCGACACCAACAAGCCTGCACGCCCGACGTTGCGAGATGTCGTGATCCCGCATTGCCTGGCGCGCAACAGCCCGTCGCACATTCGATGTCGTCAGTTCTTTCCCAGCAAATCCTTCAGCACAACGTTGTCGAGCATGGTGTCCGCCAGCAGACGCTTCAGCTTAGCGTTCTCATCCTCCAGCGATTTGAGGCGGTGGGTGTCAGAAACGTTCATGCCACCATATTTGGCTTTGAACTTGTAGAACGACGCAGGGCTCAGGCCATGTCTCCGGCACACCTCAGCCGTTGGCATTCCAGCTTCTTGCTCTTTGATCATCCCAATAATCTGGGCCTCGGTAAAACGACTCTGTCGCATTTGTTTGCTCCTTCGAAGGTTGAGCAAACTCTACATTATAGTGAGGGAAGTTTCGGGGAGCAGGTCACGTCCTCTAGCCGGGGTTGGACGTCCATGATGCGTGTTTCAAGTGTTGGGAACTGGTGCGAGGGGCGCAGGTCCCACCAGATTTTGGTCGTATCTTCGATCACGCCCAGCTCAATCAGCGCGCCGGTGGTACGTTCGTATTCTGCCCAACTGTTGAAATTTGGCGGCAGGCCGGTGCGCGGAAGATTGTCGAAAACGGTCAGGCGATAGGAGGACAGGCCAGTGTCTTCTCCGTTCCAAAAGGGCGATGAGGTGGACAGGGCGAGTAGATGGGGAAGAAAGTAGCTGAGCTGTGGCATCAGATCGGCGCGCAGGGCTTGATCCTCAATCCCGACGTGGACATGCATGCCACAGATCAACATGCGACGCGCAACACCGCCCAGCGCATGTTGCAATGCATCATAGCGGCTTTTGCGTGTGTGGTGTTGGTCTTTCCAGTTGGCGAAAGGGTGGCACGACACAGCAATTGGGGCCAGATTATAGTCGGCGGCATGGCGCGACACACAGGCGCGCAGGCGCTTAAGATCCTCACGTGCGCTGGCGATTGTTGTGTGAACGCGGGTCCCGACCTCGATCTGACATTGCAGGAATTCAGGGCTGACCTGACCCTGGAAATCAGCTTGGCACGCTTGGATGAGCGCCTCGGGCGCGATGGCCAGGTTCAGGGAATCCTGATCGACCAGCAAATATTCCTCTTCAATGCCGAGTGTGAATTCCTGCTGCATTGGGGTCTCCTGTCTTGTGAAACCAGTGAAACCTGAAAGGGTGCGTTTGCCAATGGGGCAGTTTCGCGCTGTTGGGGTTGGAACAGAGCGCGAAGGCCGTTATTCAACCTTGGTGAGTGTGAGATGAAAAGGTGTCGGGCCGTGAAGAAGAGAAAATTTCCCAAGATCAACGCTTTGCTTGATCCGCTAGACGTCAAGATCATTGATCGCTCAGACGAGATTGCTGAACAAGAACGCCTTGTTGCGTTTGAACGGCGTGGCGGTTTAGAAAAACCTGCCTATGCGCTGAGCCCCGGTATGGAGGGGTTTGATATTTCCGGACTGGTGCGGGAATACGAAACCCACCAAGCTGCCTTAGCTGCGCTACACGACCCTGCACAGAACACCACCGGATACCGGTCGAACAACGGGTACTATGACACGCCGGATGCAGAGGCATTGTATCTGATGATCCGCAGGTTCCAGCCCAAACATGTGATCGAGGTAGGGTGTGGGAATTCGACCCGAATTACCCGCCAAGCGATACGCGACGGTGCGCTAGAAACCAAGATCACGGCCATTGACCCGTATCCACGTGCTGACATCGCCCATGTAGTGGATGACTTTGAACAAAAGCGTCTGGAAGATGTGGACCCAACTCTGTTTGATACGCTCGGGCCTGGGGATGTGTTGTTTATTGATTCAAGCCATCAGGTTCGCATGAGCAATGATGTGGCGCATCTGTTCTGCCGGATCATTCCGCGCTTGGCACCGGGGGTGGTGATCCATGTGCACGACGTCTTTCTGCCCTACGAATATCCGAACCGGTTCTTTCATGATTGCCCATCGTGGGGCGAACAGTATGTTCTGCATACCTTGATCCAGACCAGCGGGTATCAGCTTCTCTGGCCTGGATATTATCTGCAGCAAGAGCGCCCTGACGCGGTCAAGGCGCTTCCGTTTTTAGCAGCGGGTCGGGCTCAGAGTTTCTGGATCCGCAAAACCTGATTAAAGCAGGCGTACTTTGGTGCCGACTTTGACCAAAGGATAGAGCTCTTCGACATGTTGGTTGTACAATCCAATACAGCCAGAAGAGCTCTGCCGTCCGATTTTGCGAGTGTCATGCGTACCGTGTACCAGATACGCGGGCCAGCTGAGGTACATTGCGCGCGTGCCAAGTGGGTTCCCTTCGCCGCCTTCCATACGCAACGGCAGCGATGGGTCGCGTTCGCGCATTGACGCTGTTGGGGTCCAGCTGGGATTTTCAGCCTTGCGCACGACTTTGGTATATCCGCGTTTTGTCAATTCTTCGCTCATGGGAACAGAAGAAGGATACAGGCGATAGGTTACTCCGTCTCCATCCCAGTAGTGTACGGCGCGGCTGGTGATGTCTGCCAGCAGACAACCCACACCCAACTCATCAAAATGGTCCTGCCAGTGCTGTTGCTTGAAGGACGAGGCGTTGCGACGAACCGCTGGTTGATCCGAGATTGGAGCCTCGACCTGCGGAAATGCATCGGTGCTTTGAGCTGATAGCAATGTGGGCGTGGCCAGAGTGCTGGCGACACCCAAAAGCGCACTGCGGCGGGTCATGATGGACCGAGACATGTGGATTCTCCGAATTCTGCTCAGACGTTTTCGACTAAGTAAGAATGATGGAGGGTGAAAACCAGTCCCTGTTGGTCGAAATTCCACGGTTTCACGCGTTTGTGTGTGCGGGTTCTGAGAGGCGCAGTTTGTACGAAATTCGCGTTGTTTTGTACGAATTGAACGTTTGGGTCGACTAAATTTATATGCGAAAATTGGAATAATTTAAGGCTGGCGTGTCATCAACCGCACCAACCGCCAATATGTGGTCGGTGGCCAAGGCGATTATGTTCGCTCATCAAAAATCGCTAAAGAACGGACAGCCGAGCGCAATTTGACTGAATGCACGCGCTAAGAAAAACGGCCCGGCAATATTGCCGGGCCGTTTCTATTTTCACCTCAAAAAGGGCTTATTCCATGACAGGGATAGAGAATTCGCCGCCTTCTTTGATGCCACTGGGCCAGCGCGCAGTGATTGTTTTGGTGCGTGTGTAGAACTTGAACGCATCGGGGCCGTGCTGGTTCAAGTCACCAAAGGCCGATTTCTTCCAGCCACCAAAGGTGTGATAGGCCAGTGGAACCGGGATCGGAACGTTGATGCCGACCATGCCGATGTTGATCCGGTTGGCAAAGTCACGGGCGGTGTCACCGTCACGGGTGTAGATCGCGGTGCCGTTGCCGTACTCGTGGTCCATCGCAAGCTTGATGGCCTCTTCGTAGGTTTGTGCACGCACGGTGGACAGAACCGGACCAAAGATCTCTTTCTTGTAGATATCCATGTCCGAGGTCACGTTGTCGAACAGGTGCGCGCCAACAAAGAACCCTTCCTCATAGCCCTGCAAGCTGAAATCGCGACCATCAACCACCAGCTTGGCACCTTGATCGATACCGGTCTGAACCAGCGCTTCGATGTTGGATTTGGCAGCGGCAGTCACAACCGGGCCGTAATCAACGTCTGCACCAGCAGTGTAGGGACCAACCTTGAGGGCCTCAACGCGAGGGATCAGCTTTTCGATCAGCTTGTCAGCGGTTTCTTCGCCAACAGGAACAGCAACCGAGATTGCCATGCAGCGTTCGCCAGCCGCACCGTAACCGGCCCCAACCAGAGCGTCAGCCGCCTGATCCAGATCGGCGTCGGGCATGATGATCATGTGGTTCTTGGCGCCACCAAAGCACTGAACGCGCTTACCTTGGGCGCAACCGGTGCCATAGATGTATTCGGCAATCGGGGTCGAACCAACAAAGCCAACAGACTGGATGGTGTCATCATACAAAATCGCATCAACGGCTTCTTTGTCACCGTTTACAACCTGCAGGATGCCCTTGGGCAGGCCGGCTTCTTCGAACAGTTCGGCCAGCATCAGAGGCACAGAGGGCGCGCGCTCGGAGGGTTTGAGGATAAAGGCGTTACCGCAGGCAATCGCAGGGGCAAACATCCACATTGGGATCATGGCAGGGAAGTTGAACGGGGTGATGCCCGCAGTCACACCCAGCGCCTGACGCATGGAATACATATCGATGCCGGGTCCGGCGCTGTCGGTGAATTCACCTTTCAGCATCTGGGGTGCGGCGATGCAATATTCGACAACTTCGAGACCGCGCTGCACGTCACCAGCGGCGTCGGGCAGGGTCTTGCCGTGCTCGCGGCTCAGGGCCTCGGACAGCTTGTCCATGTCGCGATTCAGCAACGCAACCAATTTCATCAGGACGCGGGCACGACGCTGTGGGTTGGTTGCGGCCCACGCGGGCTGAGCGGCAGCAGCGACGGCAACCGCTTGGTCCATCTCTTCTTTGCTGGCCAGCGGGCATTTCGCCTGCACTTCGCCAGTGGCGGGGTTGAAAACGTCGGAAAAGCGACCGGACGTCCCTTTGACGTGTTCGCCGTTGATGTAGTGCGTCAGTTCCTGCATGGGACATCTCCTCTGAATGTTGAGGGCACAATAGGCTTGCAAAAATCACCTGAAAAGAGGCAAGATTTCAAAAGTGTTTTGCAAAGATGCATAGGGGGCAAGGATGGATCCACATTGGGACGATATGAAGGTCTTTTTGGCAGTCGCTCGCGAGGAGAGCCTTTCGGGGGCGGGCCGGATACTGAAGCTGGACCCGGCAACGGTTGGGCGGCGGATTGCAAGGCTGGAAAGCGCGCTCAGTGCCCCATTGTTTGTGAAATCCCCACAAGGCTATGCGCTGACCAGCGCTGGTGAGCGACTGCTGACACACGGTGAACAGGCCGAAGACGCGATGCGAGCCGCTACCGAAGATATTTCGGGGTCGGCGGATACATTGTCTGGGCAAATTCGGATCGGGGCGCCCGATGGCTGTGCCAACTATCTATTGCCACAGGTGTGTTCGAAGATCTGTGACGAAAACCCGGATTTGGACATCCAGATTTTGGCTTTGCCGCGGATGATCAATTTGTCGCGCCGCGAAGCGGATATGGCAGTGACGGTGAGCGCGCCAACGGCAGGGCAGCTTTTGGTGCAGAAAATCACGGACTATAAGCTGCACCTTGTTGGGACACGCCGGTATCTAAGACGACATGACGAGATTCTAAAGATCGAGGATCTCAGGACCCACCGCATGATCGGCTATATCCCTGATATGATTTTTGATCAGGAATTGGACTATTTGAAAGACATTGGGGTTCCGCGTGTTTCTTTGTCGTCGAATTCGGTCTCGGTTCAGTTGCGACATGCCACGAACGGGGCAGGGATCTGTATGGCGCATGATTTTACGCTGCCCTATAACCCGCGGTTGCGTAAAATTCTGACCGACGTAGTGAGCCTGACCCGGAGCTTTTATCTGGTGCGCCACCAAGGGGACCAGAAAAGCGACCGCTTGAACAGATTTGCCCATGCTTTGAACGAAGGCCTCCGCGACGAGGTGGCGCGGTTGGAGGGGTTGTCTTGACATATCAGCTTGTTGCGGCAAGGCTTTGAGATACGAAAGATTATTGCTGAGGTGGTGCTATGCTCGTACAGACGATCCTGAAATCCAAATCCAGTTCCAATGTTGTGACGGTTTCGTCTACTGCAACTGTTTCAGAGGCAGCTAAGTTGCTGTCGGAGATGAAAATCGGGACAGTTGTTGTTTCTGAGGACGGTGAAACGGCGACAGGAATCTTGTCTGAACGTGACATCGTGCGGGAATTGGCCAATTCAGGCAGCGGTTGCTTGTCGCAGTGCGTGAGCGATTACATGACCACTGAGTTGGTTACCTGCACCAGCCAAGCGAGTGTCGAGAATGTTCTGACCCAAATGACCGAGGGACGTTTTCGCCATATGCCAGTGGTTGAAGATGGGAAATTGATTGGGATTGTTACGTTGGGGGATGCGGTCAAGGCACAGCTCAAAGAGCTGGCAATGGAGAAGAATGCCCTTGAGGGAATGATTATGGGGCATTGATATCCGGCCCTTGAACCTGCTGCGCACATGTGTTTGCGTGCGCAGCATAAAGCTCAAAGTGGGAGGATCTCATGCGTATTGCTCTGTATCCCGGAACATTCGACCCAATTACATTGGGACATGTTGATATTATTCGCCGCGCTGCGGCGCTCGTAGATAAGTTGGTGATCGGTGTTGCGATCAACCGCGATAAAGGGCCTTTGTTCACGCTTGAAGAGCGCGTTGCGATGCTTGAGGCGGAATGCGCCAAGTTGTCTGAACAAACCGGAACGGAAATTGTCGCGCACCCTTTCGAAAACTTGCTGATTGATTGTGCCCATGATGTGGGCGCGCAAATCATCGTGCGTGGCCTGCGGGCGGTGGCTGACTTTGAGTATGAGTACCAGATGGTTGGAATGAACCGATCGCTGGATGATTCGGTCGAGACTGTGTTCTTGATGGCCGAGGCCCGTCATCAAGCGATTGCGTCTAAGCTGGTTAAAGAAATCGCCCGTCTCGGGGGGGATGTGTCCAAATTTGTGACACCGCAAGTGCGTGACGCCCTGGTTGAACGACTGGCGCGCTAAGGCTCTGCGATAGTGCGCGCACTTTTGATGCGGGCACTATTTTGGTCTTTTTGGAGGACCGTGACTGCATTTGAGACCGCTGGGAAATCTATTTGGTTAGCGCCAGAAGGCGAGCCATTGCAGGAACTCAAAGAGCTTTTTTCCTAAGAACAATACGTGCTCATCCCCGACCAACATCAAATCGAATATGAGAGCTGATACGATAAACAGACCGAGCCCAATGGCGATTTGATTTGTCATGGTGACCTCGGTTCAAAGAAAACGCCCGCTCAGATAACCTGAGCGGGCGTTAAATCTCAAGGGATTAGGTTGGTTAACCCAATTTACCCATGGCAACAGCGACATCCGCCATGCGGACAGAAAAGCCCCATTCGTTGTCATACCATGCCAGAACGCGAACCAAACGATCACCTACGATGCGGGTCTGATCGGGGGCAAAGATCGAGCTTTCGGGTGAGTGGTTGAAATCGGTGGAGACCAGCGGCGCGGGCTCATAGCCCAGAACACCCTTCATCGGGCCTTCGGCAGCGGCGCGCATGGCATCGTTGATTTCTTCGACGGTGACGTCTTTGCTAGCGCGGAAGGTCAGATCCACAGCCGAAACATTCGGTGTGGGAACACGAATGGCAGAACCGTCCAGGCGACCTTTGAGGTTTGGCAGGACTTCGCCCAAAGCTTTGGCAGCGCCGGTTGAGGTTGGGATCATCGACATCGCAGCGGCGCGCGCGCGGTACAGGTCTTTGTGGCGACGGTCCAGCGTAGGCTGATCACCGGTGTAGGCGTGGATGGTGGTCATGATGCCGTGTTCGATGCCAACGGTGTCATCCAGAACTTTGGCGATGGGGGCCAGACAATTCGTTGTGCACGATCCGTTGGAAACCATGCGGTCAGCAGCCGTCAGTTCGCCGGTGTTCACGCCATAGACGATGGTCTTGTCGACGTTTTTGCCGGGGGCTGACAGCAGAACCTTTTTCGCGCCACGCTCAAAATGCGCGTTGGCTTTGGTGCCGTCGTTGAACTTGCCGGTGCATTCCAGAACAACGTCACAGCCGTCCCAGTCCAGCTCGTTCATGTCGTAGGTCGAAAACATCTGCATGTCGCCGCGACCTAGGTTCATGGTGCCGTCGCCGATGGTCACATCGCCGGGGAAACGACCATGGACGCTGTCGTATTTGATCAGGTGGGCAGCGGTTTCCAGTGGGCCAGTTGCGTTCACCTTGATCACTTCGATATCGTCACGGCCAGACGCCGCGATGTGAGACAGTGTGCAACGGCCAATACGGCCAAAACCGTTGATGCCAACCTTGATGGTCATGATACGACTCCGAAAGACAATAAAATCCTTTGCCATATAGACCCGCGCACCAGATGCAGGAAGGGTAAAAAGAGCGTAAATTTGGGAAGTTAGCGCAAACTTGGCAAGGTTGCGCTAACGATTGAGGAATGACAGGGGGCGCGTAGGGTGTTAGCTAGGGCGGGTTGAATAAAAGGGTGCGTAAATGAGTGGTCTTCTGGCGCTTTTGGATGATGTGGCGGGGATCGCCAAGGTTGCTGCTGCATCTATTGATGATGTGGCTGCGCAGGCCGTCAAAGCGGGGGCGAAAGCCGCTGGAGCAGTGATTGATGATGCGGCGGTGACGCCTAAGTATCTGCATGGATTTGCAGCGCATCGTGAGCTTCCGGTTATTTGGCGGATCGCCAAAGGGTCATTCAAGAACAAACTGCTGTTTCTGCTGCCTGCAGCGATGTTGTTATCCAGTTTCGCACCATGGCTGATTTCCCCCTTGTTGATGCTGGGCGGGGCTTATCTGTGTTTTGAAGGCGCGGAGAAAATATACCATGTCTTGGTGCCTCATGATGAACATCACGTCTTTCCAGAGGATGCGCCGGGGGATCCGGCCCATTTGGAAGAAAAGAAAGCAGCAGGTGCTATCAAGACCGATTTCATCCTTTCAGCTGAGATTATGACCATTGCGCTGGCGGCGATTCCCCCGTCGAACATCTGGATGCAGGCGGCTACGCTGGCGCTGGTTGGGATCGGGATAACAGTCGCGGTGTATGGGGCCGTGGCCCTGATTGTAAAAGCAGACGATGTGGGGCTGTATGCTGCACAGAACGGCAATTTTGCCCTGACGCGCAGTCTTGGACGTGGGTTGGTTCGGGCGATGCCGGGGTTCATGAAACTGCTGACAATCGTCGGTACGGCCGCGATGCTGTGGGTTGGCGGTTCGATTGTCATTCATGGGCTAGGGGTCATGGGCTTTGGCACATTGGGTCATCTGATTCATGATTGGGCCGCTGCGGCGGGTCACATGGTTCAAGACAGCTATAGCGGTTTTGTTGAATGGGTGGCTAAGGCCACGATGGATGGCGTGTTCGGCGTCATTCTGGGTATGCTCTTAATTCCCGTCGCAACCAAAGTAATCGCACCTTTTATTGGGCTCTTTACTAGAAAGCCCGCCCAGAATTGAACTGAGTTATGACGCGAGGTTAGGGCTGGTCGTCTTGTACGTGACCGATACTGTTGAGAAAATCGACATTCGGAGCGCGACAGATGACTGACCTAACCCTTAAAACAGTTCTAAAGGGCGCGGAAATTTCGCCCGATGGCATCACCTTTGCGGTTTCTGACAATTGGAAACAGGGGCGAACCGCATTTGGAGGATATTCTGCTGCTTTGCTGTTAGCTGGCGCGCGGCAGGTTGCCAGTGATCTTCCGCCGTTGCGGTCCGTTTTGATCAACTTTACCGGCCCAATCAGCAGTCCACCGTTGGTGAGCACACGTCTCTTGCGTCAGGGGCGTAACGTGGTGACCGTACAGGCGGATGCCCATTGCGACGGCAAGCTCTGCGCGCAGGGGACGTTTTCGTTTGGGGTCGCGCAGGATAGCCATGTGAGCCATACGTTCCCGGCACGACAGGCAAAGGCACCAGAAGAAACCGAAGATTTCTTGCCTCCCAACATACCGCTACCGATCAATTTCTTTAAGAACTTTGATGTGAAACTGATCGAAGGGGAGCGCCCCTTTACCGGCGCGGATCGCGGATATGTGCGGGCTTGGGCACGTCATCGGGATCCGGCAATCTGGGATCAGCCCGAGGGATTAATGAGCATCGCTGATGTGCTGCCACCTGCGGTGTTTTCCAAGGCCAAGAAGATCGGCCCCAATTCATCCATGACATGGATCTGCAACTTTATGACCGAAGAGTTGACCACCCGTGATGGCTGGTGGATGCTAGAGAACGAGCTGAGCGTTGCGAGCAACGGCTTTAGTTCTCAGGTGATGCGTGTGTGGAATACGGATGGAGACCTCGTGATCGAAGGTATGCAGTCCGTGGTGATCTTTGTCTGAGATCAACAGTGAGTATCTGCCCCGGAAGATAACCGGGGCAGACTGGATCACTTAGCCCAACAGGTCTTTGACCTTGGCGACGGTTGCTTCGACCGTAATGCCGAACTTTTCGTACAGTTCGTTTGCGGGTGCGGAGGCGCCAAAGCTGTTCATGCCGATAAAGCCGGCCTTGGCTTCGCGGCCGCGCTCGCCCAGCAACCAACGGTCCCAGCCACCTTCGCGCACGGCGGCTTCGATACCAACACGTACAGGACCCGCAGGCAGAACCCGCTTGCGATAGGATTCGTCCTGAGCGGCGAAAAGTTCCATACAGGGCATAGAAACAACGCGGGTGCCGATACCTTCGGCTTCTAGCGCGTCTTTGGCCTGCATGGCGATTTCTACCTCGGACCCCGTGGCGATCAGGATCGCCTGACGTTTGCCGGTTGCTTCGGCCAGTACATAAGCCCCCTGAGCGGTCAGGTTCTTTGTTTTATGTTCGGTCCGTACTGTTGGCAGGCCCTGACGGGTCAGAGACAGAACAGATGGGGTTTCCGATGTGGTCAGCGCCAATTCCCATGCTTCGGCCGTTTCAACGGTGTCGGCAGGGCGGAACACCCAAGTGTTGGGGGTCGCGCGTGAAATCGCCAAATGCTCAACCGGCTGGTGGGTTGGACCATCTTCGCCCAAACCGATCGAGTCGTGGGTCATCACAAACACTGTCGGGATCTTCATCAGAGCGGCCAAACGCATGGCAGGGCGCGCATAGTCGGTGAAGCACATGAACGTCCCGCCATAGGGGCGAATACCGCCGTGCAGGGCCATGCCGTTCATGGCAGAAGCCATTCCGTGTTCACGGATGCCCCAGTGAATGTAACGGCCCTTGCGGTTTTCGGGCAGGAACACGCCCATATCGGCGCTTTTGGTGTTGTTCGATCCGGTCAGGTCAGCCGAACCACCAACGGTTTCGGTCATGATCGGGTTCACAACATTCAGAACCTTTTCCGAGCTGGCGCGAGTGGCCAGCTTCGGTTGTGTTTCTGAGGTCTCTTTCTTGAACGCCCGAATTGCGCTGGCCAATTTCTTGGGGGCCTCAAACGCGTAAGCGCGGTTGAATTCGCTTTGCTTACGTTCGGACAATTGAGCAAACTGCTCTTTCCAGGCGGCGTGAGTTTCCGCGCCGCGTGATCCGATGGCTTCCCATGCGGATTTAACATCTGCGGGGATTTCAAACGGGCCGTGGTTCCAGCCGTAAGCTTCTTTGGCAGCAAGCAACTGCTCGGGGTTTGTCAACGCGCCGTGACCCTTGGAGGTATCCTGCGCAGCGTGACCCAGAGCGATGTGCGTTTTACACGCGATCATCGAGGGTTTGTTCGATGATTTCGCTTGAGTGATCGCGGAATCAATTGCTTTGGGGTCATGTCCATCGATTTCGATGACATTCCAACCAGAGGCGGCGAAACGACGAACCTGATCGGTGCGGTCCGCGATGTCTACGGTGCCGTCGATGGTGATGTTGTTGTTGTCCCAGAAGACGATCAGCTTGCTCAGTTCATGACGGCCAGCAAGGCCAATCGCTTCTTGGCTGATGCCTTCCATCAGGCAGCCGTCGCCTGCGATCACATAGGTATAGTGATCAACAACGCGCTTGCCGTAGTGCGCGCGCTGGATTTCTTCGGCCATGGCGAAGCCAACGGCATTGGAAATGCCCTGACCCAGCGGACCGGTTGTGGTTTCGATGCCCGACGCCAGGAAGTTTTCAGGGTGCCCAGCTGTTTTTGCGCCGCTTTGACGGAAGTTTTTGACCTCGTCCAGTGTGATATCGGCATTGCCGGTCAGGTGGAGCAGGGAATAGATCAGCATCGACCCATGGCCCGCAGACAGGATAAACCGGTCACGATCTGGCCAGTTTGGTGCGGATGCATCAAATTTGAGGTGCTTTTCGAACAGCACGGTCGCAACATCTGCCATGCCCATAGGCATACCGGAGTGACCGGAATTGGCAGCGGCGATGGCGTCAAGGGTCAGGGCACGAATGGCAGTGGCCTTGGACCAATGATCAGGGTTTGCAGTACGCAGCGCGTTGAGATCCACGGGTTTTGTTCCTTTGGAGTTCGGGCGAGTTTGCCGCTCAATACCATTCGGCCCCCAAAGATCAAGCAGAACCGGGCGAAACTTTGTATGGCTACATAAGGAGCGCGCGCCAAGTGCTTGAAAGCAAAGGGGGGGTATTTTCCACTCGGTTTCGTTAGACTACTGCTATCCAGTGCCATGCCTGATTCGGGCGGGTCTGTTCAGAAGATGGACAGAGCAATGGCCAAGAATTAAGAACGGCAGAAACTGAGGTGAGGGGCATGAGCCAGATCGAGGAATTACAAAGCCGTATTACCGTCGCGATGGAACGCATCGGCGCCGGGGTCACGGCAATGTCTGAACGCAGTGCTGGTAGTGCTGCGGCGGATGCTGAACTGAGCGTTGAGCTCGAAGAAGAAAAACTAGCGAATGCACAGCTGCATGAACGCCTGAAGTCTATCAAGGCAAAGCACACAGCTGAGATTGAGGCGCTGCAGGCTGGATCGGATGCCGGCGAAGGGCAGGCGGATCTGCAATCCGAATTGGATGCTTTAAAGACCCAATTGGCGGATACTGGTGAGGTCGACAATCTGAAGTCTGAACTGGCTGAAGCAACGGCAAAGCTTATGGCTGCCGAAGCGGCAAAGACCGAATTGGCCAAGGCCAAATCGGATCTTGAGGCCGGTGATGAAAGCCAGGTGCTAAAGGCCGAAATCGACAGCTTGAAAGCGCAGCTTGATGCGGCGGGCGATACCGACCGTTTGCGGGCCCAGATTGAGACGCTGCAAGCAGAGGCGGCGAATACCGAAGACATGGACGCCCTGAAAGAGCAGTTGGAAGAGTTGAAAGAACAGGCCGAAAACACCGAAGAAGTTGATGGTTTACAGGTCGAGATTGCAGCGCTGAAAGCGGAGTTGAAAAATTCTGAACGGTTGGACGATCTTAAATCTGAGTTGGAAATGCTGCGTGCAGAACGGGTGAGCCAGTCCGAGGCAACAGCGCGTTTGGATATGGATTTGCAGCGATTGCGCAAGTCCAACGACCAAATGCGGCAGGCCAACAATGACCTGCGAGAGGCCAACGAAGCCAATGTCGGAGACCCAAATTTGATCAACCAAGCCATGCTTGCCGAGCTTGAAGCCCTACGGGCTGCCCGTGCAACGGATGCGGCAGAAGCCCATGCTGTTTTGGCCAAGCTTGAGCCTTTGCTGGCGCAGGCCAACCTTGCGGAAGGGGAGGACGAATGATGCCCGAAGTGACCATCCACATCGGCGGTCGTGGATTCGAAGTGTCTTGCCAGGAAGGTGAGGAAAGCTATCTGCACTCAGCCGCCAAGATGCTGGATGATGAAGCGCAGGTTTTGTCTGATCAAATCGGACGCATGCCCGAAGCCCGGATGCTGTTGATGGCGGGTTTGATGCTGGCGGACAAAACCGCCGCCGTCGAAGATAAGATCAAAGAGGTTGAGGCCACACTGGCTGAGCGCGAGGCCGAATTGGCGCAATTGCGCAATATGCCAGCCCCGGAACCTGAACGGGTTGAGGTTGCTGTTGTACCGCCTTCGGTGACGGATACGCTTGCTGAATTGGCGGCACGTGCCGAAGCAATGGCCGCTGAAATCGAAGAAAAAACCGCCGAGTGAGATGTCAGCAGTGAAAACGCAAAACGCCGGGCGCTGAGCCCGGCGTTTGTGATTCAGGATCTGTGGTTGGCTTTAGCCGTTGGCTTCGCGGATCTTGTTCGCGGCGTCTTTGTCATAGGAAACACCGTTGTCATCAAACATGGTGTCCAATTCGCCGGACAGGGTCATTTCTGTGATGATATCACAGCCACCAACAAATTCACCTTTGACGTAAAGTTGAGGAATGGTGGGCCAATCGGAATAATCTTTGATGCCTTGGCGGAGACCCTCATCTGCCAAGCAGTTCACATCAGTGAAATCGACACCCATGTAGTTCAGTACGCCGGCAACGCGCGAAGAAAATCCGCACTGGGGCATTTCTTTTGTGCCCTTCATGAAAAGCACCACGTCGCTGCCTTTGACGGTTTCGTCGATTTGGGCGTTGGCATCAGTCATTTTATGCTTCCTTGTGCAGACCCGCCTATTTTGAAGAGGAGGGTGTTGTCATAATCGCCGAGTGGGGCGTTTGTTTTCTTTTTCTAGGCGCAGGTTTTTTGCGTGCGCTGCCGTTGCAGGGTTCGGGTCGTGTTCTGTGCCCCGCATACTCTGTTTACTTGGTTGAGTATCGACCAATCGGCGTTTGGAGTTTCGTTTCAAATAGGCTTCGAGTATCGCGGCGACAACTATTATTACAATAATGCCCCCACCGATCAGGTATGCCCAATTTGTTGCTGTCATTCAGGGACCTTAGTCGTGAGCGCAAGTGCATGCAGATCGCCATCTGATCCGTCCATCTTGCCCTTTAGGGCTGCATAAACGGCGCGCTGTTGTTGGACCCGATTTTTACCACGGAAACTTTCGTCAACAACCATTGCCGCCATGTGGACGCCATCATTACCACCGACCTGAATCTCTGCGTCTGGAAAGGTCTCGCGCAGGAGGTCTTCGATCTCATGGGCTGTCATGGGCATGTGGTTTGATCCTCGTGATGGTGTTGGTGAAAATGTAGGGCGGCAAGCGCAGGGGCGCAAGGGGCGCGTCTGGACTTGCGACCGGCCCTCGCACTCCGGGAAAAGGTATGCGAGGGCTTAGGTTCTAAAGAGACGTGTGGATCAAGCGACCGCTGCAGCAAAGCTGGAGCGGAAGATGTCTGCCAATTCTGCCAATGGGGCTTCGGATCCGCCGATTTTTACATTTACGCCTGTGAAACGGCCAACGGATGTAACGGTTACGCCGTCTTGGCCCGCTGCGATCATCAGGGCCTCGGCCTGGTCAAAATTACAGGCCACAAGATAACGTGCCTGATCTTCGCCAAACACGAAGTCTGTTGAACCGTCGTCAAGTTGAACGCCAACACCAGCAGATTCAGCCAGCTCAAACGCGGCCAATGCAAGGCCACCATCGCTGATGTCTGTGCAGGCTTTGATCAGCTCGCGGTTTGCCCGGACGAAGTCGCCATTGCGTTTTTCGGCGTCCAAATCGACCGCAGGTGCATCGCCTTCTTCACGGTTGAAAACCTCGGCCAGCAACGCGGATTGTCCTAGATGCCCCTCGGTCGTGCCGATAATCATCGCCACGTGTCCTTCGCGAACTTCGTTGCCAATGATGTCATCGCTATGGGCCAATAGGCCAACGGCGCCGATTGTTGGCGTCGGCAGAATGCCCTGACCGTCGGTTTCATTATAGAGCGATACGTTGCCCGACACGATGGGCATGTCCAATGCAGAACACGCCGCGCCGATGCCTTTGATCGCGCCCACAAGTTGACCCATGATTTCTGGCTTTTCGGGGTTGCCGAAGTTCAGGTTGTCGGTCGAGGCCAAAGGCGTCGCGCCTACGGCTGTCAGGTTCCGGTAAGCTTCGGCGACGGCTTGCTTGCCGCCTTCGATTGGGTTGGCGCGCACATAGCGCGGTGTCACGTCTGAGGTAAACGCCAGCACTTTGTCCGTGCCATGAACGCGGACCATGCCAGCACCCAAACCGGGTGTGCGGGTGCTGTCTGCCATGACCATGGTGTCATACTGCTCATAGACCCACTGTTTGCCTGCGTAGTTGGGCGAGGCGAGCAGGGCGCGCAATCCATCAATTGGGTCGATCTGAGGGACATCCGCCAACGGCTCAGCAGCAGGTGTTTCAACCCAAGGACGGTCATATTCAGGCGCGGTCGACGAGAGTTTCGACAGAACCAGATCTGCTTTGACTTCGCCATTATGGGTGATCAAAAAGCGGTCTTCGGCGATGGTTTCGCCAACGATTGCGAAATCGAGGTCCCACTTTTCAAAGACGGCGCGGGCTTCGGCTTCGAGCTCGGGCTTGAGGACCATCAACATGCGTTCCTGACTTTCAGAAAGCATCATTTCGTAAGCCGTCATGTTTTCTTCACGCTGCGGCACATCTTCGAGCTTCAACTTCACGCCCAGCCCGCCTTTGTCGCCCATTTCCACTGCCGAGCATGTGAGACCTGCAGCGCCCATATCCTGGATCGAGATCACAGCACCTGTCTGCATCAGCTCAAGTGTCGCTTCCATCAAGCGTTTTTCAGTGAAGGGATCACCGACCTGTACCGTTGGACGTTTTTCTTCGATTGTATCGTCGAATTCAGCGGAAGCCATGGTTGCGCCACCTACGCCGTCGCGTCCAGTTTTAGCGCCGAGATATACCACGGGCATACCAACACCGGAGGCGGCAGAATAGAAAATCTTATCGGTATCAGCCAGACCAGCGGCAAAAGCATTGACTAGGCAATTGCCGTTGTAGGCCGGGTGAAAGCGTACTTCGCCGCCAACACAGGGAACGCCAAAGCAGTTGCCGTACCCACCGACGCCTTCGACGACGCCGTTGACCAATTGACGGGTTTTGTGGTGGTCGGGTTCACCAAAGCTCAGGGCGTTCATTGATGCAATCGGGCGCGCGCCCATGGTAAACACATCACGCAAAATGCCGCCAACACCGGTCGCGGCACCTTGATAGGGTTCGATGTATGAGGGGTGGTTGTGGCTTTCCATCTTGAAAACAACCGCCTGACCATCGCCGATATCAACGATGCCTGCGTTTTCGCCGGGGCCACAGATGACCTGAGGGCCTTGGGTGGGTAGTGTGCGAAGCCACTTTTTCGATGACTTGTAGGAACAATGCTCGTTCCACATGGCTGAAAAGATACCCAGCTCGGTGAACGTAGGTTCGCGACCGATGATTTCGAGGACCATTTCGTATTCGTCGGGCTTGAGCCCATGGTTGGCAATCAGTTCGGGCGTGATGGCTGGCTCTTGCATCGGATATCCTGTCCCCAAGGTGTGCGATATTTCGCGCCTTTTAGGGCATGGAATGCGCCGTGGAAAGGGTCAAGAGCGCGCAACAGGTCTGTCAGCGTTAGAAACGCTGACCTACGTAGACATAAACTTGGTCTTCTTTGAGGTTGTTACGGCTATAATCCACTGAAAAATCAACTGGGAATTTCTTTGATACGCGATAACGGATGCCAAGTCCGGCCGCACTGTGGGTTCCATTGGCCGAAAGCTGACTAAGCGTTGGGCCGACTTGACCGGCGCCAGCAAAGGCTACGGCACCAAAGCGGTCGCTAAAACGGTGACGGTATTCGATTTGAGCCGCGGCTGATCGGGTGTCAAAGAACTGCATGGCTGAGAAACCGCGAAATCCGTCAATCGTACCCAGACCGCATTGATCAAAAAAGGGCGTGCTAGAGGAGGCCCCACACGCAGAAACAATCGCAGCAATAACACCTTGTTTCGAAATGGAATAGAAATGGGAATAGGTCAGGTATCCGGTGGTGTAGTCGCTCGTAATACCAGAAAGGGAGTACCCGTTGGCGACTTCGATGTGCAGGCTGGATCCCTTGGTCGGGTAAAGTGTGTCATCGCGTTTGTCCAAATCCATAAACAGACCCAGTGTCGCGATTTCAGTATTAAGAAACTGATCGAGTGGCGGAGGAATGGGGGGCAGCCCATTGACGGACGGGGTGATGAGGGTATCCAAATACCGCAATGACGCGCCAAAGGACATTTCACTACTTACACCATACGCGAGGCTGAGCCGGGCAAGTGTGCCTTTTTGACCAATCGGCAGTTTTCCAGCCGATGTATACAGATCATACCGCGCATCTGCTTTTGCAAACATGGACTCGATAAGCCAGCGATTGTTGTCAAAGGCAAAATTAGCCGCAAGACCGTAACCCGTTGTCCCGTTGTCCGAGCGCAAGGCAGCAAGCCCGATCATCGAAGGTTTGGAGGTTTCATCCAGATTGAAAAGATATCCTGCACCAAGAAGCAGGCCTGAGCCGATCGTAGGATTCGAAAAGGGGATCGGAGCGACAACAACAGACCCATTGCGAAATCCAACGGTTTCTTCCTCTTGCAGGGTGTCGATCTGACCTAGGTGATTTTCAGTAACAGTCGGACCAGCGGTGCCCGGTACAGCCGATATCAATGTAAACAAGCCAGCTAGGCTGGCAAGTCGTGCGGCTAGATTGGAAAAGTTCTTTGGAAACATTTGTTTTACTCGTTGTTTCCCGCCATCGCGATAACGATGGCGGGTCGTTGGTTTTCAGATCTTAGCAAAAGCGAGCTTAGCCTTCGGGTTTGATCTGTTGGTTGACGGCTTCGCCTGCGGCGGCCCCAATTGTTGCTTTCTGTTCTTCGGTTAGGTGTTCAGCATCTTCTAGGCCTGGGATTGCAACGCGAACTTCGCGACGGGCAAAGTCGATGCCGTTTTCTTTGAAGTTCGCCTTAACGCGGTTGTAGATCTCTTTACGGATCGTGAACTGTGTCCCGGGTTTGGCCATGAACTTACCACGGATGATCATGCCAACATCATCAAAGTCAAAGACACCCTGGCTTTTGAACGGCTCGAGGAAGCCCTCGTTGAATAGGGGGTCAGCCATCATATCCGCCCCAATCCGTTTGAAGATCTTCTTGACCTTGTTGGGATCGGTGTCGAACGGCACGGTGAACTTGAGCTTCATAATGACCCAGTCACGGCTGTAGTTGGTGAGCTTGGGCACCTCGCCATAGGGGATTGTGTGCACAGGGCCACGGTGGTGACGCAGCTGCATTGAGCGGATCGAAATCTTTTCAACGGTCCCTGTGGTGCCACCAACGTCAACATATTCGCCGACACGAAAGGCATCGTCGATCAGGAAGAAGACGCCCGAAACGATATCGGTCACCAGCTTTTGTGCGCCAAAACCAATGGCCAAGCCAAGGATACCAGCACCCGCCAGCAGCGGTGTGATGTCGATGCCAAGGGCCCCGAGGGCCAAAAGGCCAAAGATGGTGGCGATTGCAACCTGTGCTGAAACGCGCACCAGCGGCAGAACTGTCGCAAGGCGCGAGCCACCGGCACCACCACCTTCGCCAGCGGAATCCTCTGGTCCTGCGGCGGCGGTTTGCTCTTTGGCAAGGCGACGGTTGACCCAAAGGGCGACCAGTTCATTAAAGATATAGCCGATGGCCACGATCATCAGAAATTCAATCATCGCACCGCCAAAGTCGGTGCCACCACCGACTGCGGCAACATTGCGAAGATCTAGATTCCAAGCATCGGAAACCTGCAGGATGACAAAGATACCAGCCAATACCCGACCGATCCGGATGTAACTGCGTTTGGTCGAGCGGTAGGCTTTTTCAGCAACGCTGCCTTCGCCAATCATCGGAGGAAGAAGGTGGCGCACCATACCGCGGATCAAAGTGTCCAAAGCCGGTGCCATCAAGAGCCAGAACATGGTGGTGTAATGTGGCGCCTTGCCCAACAACGCCAAGGTTTCCGGAGAACCGGAATAGACGATGATTTCAACCAGCAGCCACATGACCACGGATACACCAATGGCCATATAAGGGTATATATTCGCGACACGAACATCAAACTCGGAGCGATCTGGATCCGTTCCAAGCATCATATCAGTCAGACCTTCGCGCGCGCGCCATGCGATGACGATGACATAGAGATGCACAAATGTGTTCAGCCAGAACCCAAGGCGCGTTTCACCCATCGGCAAACCATTGGCCACGTTGAACCCAACAATAAACAAGGTGAAACCACCCAACAGGAACAAGCCAATAAGATTGCGGTGCAGGTATTTTGCCCAGTGATCCGAAATATTGACCAAGCGCAGGTCTGAGCGGGCAGGGGCGAGGACAAACCGGGAAATCGCAGCCCCAAGGCGCGGAATCCAGATCAGGTAGAAGACGAACGGCCCGGCGAACAAAAGGGCCTCTGGTGATAGAATTTGTCGGCCAACGGTTCGCAGAACGACGTAGAACACAACGAGGCCAAGAAGTTCTCGGCAGAACCGGCGGAACAAAAAGGTGACTGTTGCCCAAAGGCTTTCGCCTTCTTCGCCGGTTTCTGGACGTTGCCAGCGGCTGATGACAAGCATGGTCAAACGCTCAGCCACGAAACCTGCAAGCAGGGCCGCAAGAACAAACCCGAACATTTTGATCATGCCACCGGGTTCAAAGCGATTGCTAAAGCTTTCGAATACCAAGCCTTGACCAGAAAGAAGTTCGGGAACTTTGCTCAACACGCTGCCCCACCCAACAAGAACCGCCATTCCGGTGTCTTGGATTTCGGTCACGGTGCTTTTTTCATTGGCAGGTGCCTGTTGTGCCTGAGCAACGGCATCAAGGCGATCCAACAAGAGAGACCGCACCTGGTCGTCTGACATACGGGCGACCATATCATCGACCATTTCAGGCGTCAGATCTTCTGGAATGACTACAGCAGAGGGTGCGGTGTCGCCTCCTCCTGTGGGGATGCCTGCGAGTTGGGCCTGCACAGGCAGGGATAAAAGTACCGTTGCTACAAGTGCAGCCAGTACCCGAGTCAGGTGAAACATAAAAAATGTCCTCGAAAATCAAATATTCATCCCTGTGAGTGTACTCAACCTAAAGGGAATTTCCTAGAAATTTTGGCCTGTTTTGGTCTCAACGCTTGGAAGTAGACCAAAAAAAAGGCCGAGCACTAAGCTCGGCCGAAGTCCAACAGGGAGGTGAAAGTGATGAGCGCTTAGGCATCATCGCCTTCGAATGTCGATTTAAGTGGCAGAGTGTGTTTGCACAAGAAGTATCACACTGCGTTTGTGTAATTGCCGATATGCCCTGCACGCATACCTAGAGTTTTCCCATCTGCCTCAACTGTTTGCGATGCGAGATGATCTCTTCTTGAACAAACTCTTTGAAAGCTGCGATGCGCTGTGAGTGCCGCAACTCTTCTGGAAAGGCGAGGAACACAGGAACATCAGCGGATTCGATTTGAGGCAGGACATGAACGAGATCCGGGAAATCCTGTGTCACGTAGTCAGGCAAGACCCCGATGCCGAGATTATGCAAGACGCCCTGCAAAACACCAAAGTAGTTGTTTATCGTCAACAGCGACGACGGATTGTGTGTCATCAGGTTCTGGACCAGCAAAGCACTTGCTCCGACTTGGGCAGCTGACGGGTTCTGGCAAATCAGCCGGTGCGAAGAAATATCGCTAAGCTCGGTCGGCATGCCATTGCTCTCGATATAGCTACGCGACGCGTAAAGTTGCATTTGCACGGTCATCAGGCGTTTGCGAATTAGGTCGGCCTGGCTTGGCTCTTTCATGCGGATGGCCACATCGGCTTCGCGCATGGGAAGGTCGAGAACGCGCTCTTCGAGCATCAGATCGACTTTGAGGTCTGGGTATTTCTCATAGAGGTGTGGCAAGCGGGGGGCGAGCCAAAGTGTCCCGAAGCCAAAAGTGGTCGTTACACGGAGCTCGCCAAAGACCTCTTCCTTGCTGTCGCGGATTCTTGCGGCTGCCGCGTCCAATCGTTTGGACATGGCGCTGGTTGCATCAAAAAGCAGCTCGCCCTGTTCCGTAAGAATCAATCCACGCGCATGGCGATGGAACAGGGTTGAGTTCAGTGACTCTTCCAAGGCGCGGATTTGACGGCTGACAGCGGATTGTGACAGATTCAACTTGTCACCGGCGTGTGTCAGACTGCCTGCATCAGCCACCGCATGAAAAATTCTTAATTTGTCCCAGTCCATTGGCTTCTCTTTCCGATCTAGAGCCGACGACCTATATCAAAGGGAAGTTGGGCTGCACAATCAACCTTCTTGCGAGGTTGAGACAAAAATATGCCTATACAGGTCAGCATTTATGACCTAATATGATTTTAACGCAAACAAATCTGACGAGGGGAGACGTCTGATGAGTCAGCCAAAAATCTCACTGAACGACCGTTTCGATCTGACCAAAAGTCCGATTCTATTGAATGGAACGCAGGCCCTTGTGCGCCTGATGCTGATGCAAAAGGCGCGTGACGTTGCTGATGGGCATAACACTGCTGGTTTGGTCACTGGATATCGCGGGTCGCCCTTGGGGGCCGTTGATCAACAGATGACCCGTGCTGCAAAGCCGTTGGCTGAGGCTGATGTACAGTTTCAATTTGGCTTGAACGAAGATCTGGCTGCGACCGCGTTGTGGGGGTCGCAACAGGCCGAGTTGCGTGGCGACGGCAAATTCGACGGCGTTTTTGGGCTTTGGTATGGCAAAGGCCCGGGCGTGGACCGGTCGGGTGATGTTATCCGGCATGCAAACATGGCCGGGACGTCGGCTTTGGGCGGCGTTGTCATGGCGATGGGCGATGATCACACCGGCGAAAGCTCGACTGTTTTGCACCAATCAGAATGGGCGTTGATGGATGCCTATATGCCAATCGTCAGCCCTGCCGGTGTGCAGGAAATTCTGGATTACGGAACATATGCCTTTGCCCTGTCTCGGTTTTCGGGGTTGTGGGTTGGCTTGAAGACGATGAAAGACACGATCGAGGTGACCTCGGTCGTGGATGGCGATCCTAACCGTATGCAGCTGGTGACCCCTGAATACGATATGCCAGAGGGTGGATTGAACATCCGCCTTGTGGATGACCGCACGCCGCAAGAGGCGCGGATCATTGATCACAAACGGTTCGCGGCCGAAGCCTTTAGCCATGCCAACAAGATGGACAAACGGGTTTGGGGTAAACCGGGGGCCAAGATTGGGTTTGTCGCAGCGGGTAAGAACTGGTTGGATCTGGCGCATGCCATGTCTTTGCTGAACATTGATGAAGCCGAGGCAGAACGGTTGGGGATCACCACGTATAAAGTGGGGCAGGTTTTCCCACTGGATATGAAGGGGTTTCACGACTGGGCCGAAGACCTGGATCTGATCGTCGTCGTCGAAGAAAAGCGCAAGCTGATCGAAGTACAGATAAAAGAGGCCATTTTTGACGACCGCCGGGGGCGTCGGGTCTGGGGCTGGCACAAAGGTGGCGGTGCCGGGTCGATGCATGGCGAAGAGCTGTTCCCGACCCGTGGCGCGCTTGATCCGATTATGATTGCTGAAAAGCTAGGCCAAATTCTCATTGAAGAAGGGCACGAAACCGATGGTGTTCGCGTAGGGCTGGCTGCTTTGGACGATGCACGCCGGGCGGATAACGCGCAAGAGATCGCGGCGCGATTGCCGTATTTCTGTTCTGGGTGCCCGCACAATACGGGAACCAAGGTTCCAGACGGCAGTCGGGCTTATGCCGGGATTGGGTGCCATTTTATGGTTCAATGGATGGACCGGGAAACGCTTGGTTATACCCACATGGGTGGCGAAGGCGCGAACTGGATTGGCGAAGCACCGTTTTCAAACACCAAACACGTGTTCCAGAACCTTGGCGATGGCACCTACAACCATTCGGGCATTCAGGCCATTCGGGCTGCGGTCGCGGCCAAAACCAACATCACTTATAAAATCCTCTACAATGACGCTGTGGCTATGACGGGTGGTCAGGATAACGAAGGGGATTTGGACGCCGCGCGCATTGTGCAAGAAGTCAAAGCCATGGGGGTGCGCAATCTAGCTGTTGTGTATGATGAAAAGGAAGACGTTGATTTCAAGGCGCTTCCTGCAGGGGTGGAAACCCAGGAACGCGCTGAATTGATGAATGTGCAAGACCGGTATCGCGATTTGGAAGGTGTATCGGTTATCGTGTATATCCAGACTTGTGCTGCCGAAAAACGTCGTCGGCGTAAGCGGGGCACGTTCCCTGATCCGGATAAACGGGTGTTCATTAACACAGACATTTGCGAAGGCTGCGGCGATTGCGGCGTGCAATCCAACTGTGTTTCGATTGTGCCCAAAGAAACCGAGCTGGGTCGTAAACGGGCGATTGACCAATCGAGCTGCAACAAAGATTTCTCTTGTCTCAAAGGGTTTTGCCCGTCGTTTGTAACGCTAGAAGGTGCAACTGTGCGCAAAGAGGCGACGACAGATGTAGAACTGCCGGATCTGCCATTGCCAACGTTGCCCGAAATTGATGGAACCCATAACGTTGTGATCACCGGTGTTGGTGGGACGGGCGTTGTGACCATCGGGGCGGTCTTGGCGCAAGCGGCTCAATTTGATGGTAAGGGGGCCGGCATGATGGAGATGGCCGGTCTTGCCCAAAAGGGCGGTGCTGTGCACATTCACTGCCGATTGGCCAATCATCCTGAAGATATCAGTGCCATTCGTGTGGCAACCGGCGAAGCGCATGCGGTGATCGGCGGGGATCTTGTTGTTTCTGCAGGTGCCAAAACACTGGGACTGATGCAGACGGGTAAAACCGGCGCAGTGGTGAACAGTCATGAGATCATCACGGGTGATTTCACGCGAGATACTGAATTCTCCATCCCCACGGATCGGTTGGAGCTGGCGCTAGAGGCCCGGCTGAAGGACCGTCTTGATCTGTTTGATGCCTCAGACTTGGCGCGGGCGTTGATGGGGGATTCAATCTTTTCGAATATGATGGTGTTTGGGGCTGCGTGGCAAAAAGGATTATTGCCGCTGAGCTTTGAGGCAATCACCGCAGCAATCGAATTGAATGGGGCCGCTGTGGCCCGAAACTTGCGCGCTTTTGATATCGGGCGTTGGGCTGTTCTGTATCCGAAAGATGCGGCGGCTGTCTTGACCCCGAATGTTGTCGCGTTGCCGAAATCACCCGAGGACAAGGTTGCCTATCGGGTGGATCATTTGACGGCTTACCAAGGCAAGCGGTTGGCCAAGCGGTTTACTAAACTTCTGGATGGCATCGAACATGCCGATCTGAAAGACGCAGTGGCCCATGGGTATCACAAGTTGCTGTCCTATAAGGATGAGTACGAAGTGGCCCGCCTGTTGTTGGGCGGTCAGGAAAAAGCGGCGGCTGAGTTTGATGGTGATTTCAAAATGACGTTCCACCTTGCCCCCCCTATCTTGGGCGGCAAGGGACCAGATGGGCGGCCAAAGAAGCGAGAGTTTGGGCCATGGATGGCAGGGCCTTTGCGCCTTATGACCCGGTTCAAAGGGTTGCGTGGGACGCCCTTGGATGTGTTTGGTTATACCGCCGAACGTCGGATGGAGCGCGCCCTAATCAAGCAATATGAAAAGGATATGAAAGAGGTGCTGTCCAACGTCACGTCTGAGACGATGGAAATCGCAGTTGCTCTGGCCCGGTTGCCCTTGGACATTCGCGGGTTTGGTCCCGTTAAGCTTGCGAACGAAGCCAAAGCCGCGAAACGGCGTGAAGAATTGCTGGCGGCGTTTCGGCAAGGGGACACGCCAATGAAAGCGGCGGCAGAGTGATACCGTCACATCCGTGTCACAAGGACTAGGCATATTTGTTGTCCGCACATAAGTTGCGGGCAACAATCGGAGAACACTATGCCTTCGCGTCATCACATCGCGCGTGATATTTCATACGCCCATTCCGCTGCCACCAAGAGTGGTCGTACTGTCATTCGCTTGATGGAAAATACTACGGGTCGCTTGGGTCTGATTAAGCGGGCTGACGGGTATGAAACGGACGTAGCAGCGGGGCGTGATTTCTGGGCGGTGATGGTCGAACGCTATGGGTTGACGCTGGATGTGGTCGGGGGCGCATTGTCGAATATTCCACAAGATGGCCCCGTCATCCTGATCGCCAATCACCCCTATGGCATTCTGGACGGGCTCATGATGGGGCATATCCTATCTGAGGCGCGCGGTGATTTTCGAATATTGGCGCACCGTGTTTTCCGCAAAGCGGAGGATCTGAACCGTATCATCCTGCCAATCTCGTTTGATCAAACCAAAGAGGCGATGCGGCAAAATTTGGAAACCCGGAAAAATGCGTTGGGGTATCTGGGCGAGGGCGGTGCCATAGGTATTTTCCCCGGAGGAACGGTCAGCACGGGTGTGAACCCATTTGCACACCCTATGGACCCTGGCTGGCGTGGGTTTACGGCGCGCATGGTGGGCAAATCAAACGCAACTGTCGTGCCGGTGTTTTTTGAGGGGCACACAAGCCGGTTGTTCCAGATCGCCAGCCATTTGCACAATACCCTGCGCATGGGGCTGTTGATCAAAGAGTTCAAGAAGCGCGTGGATACGCCGGTCAAAGTGGTGATCGGAGAGCCGATAGGGCGCGACATTCTAGACCCGTTGGCGAAAGACTCGCGCAAGATGATGGATTTCCTGCGCAAAGCCACGTATGAGCTGTCACCGACACCGCTGAAATCTTACGATTACGGCTTTGAGTTTGAGGAACGGCATCGCGCCTGAGGGGCACATGGCAGTAGGTATTTTTGATTCAGGATTGGGCGGCTTGACTGTCCTTAATGCAGTGCAAGCGCGTCTGCCGGACGTGGATTTCCTGTATTATGCAGATAGTGCCCATGCTCCTTATGGTGTTCGTGATTCCGAAGATATTTTCCAGCTGACAAAACGCGCGGTTCATCACTTGTGGGACTCAGGATGTAATCTGGTGATTTTGGCCTGCAATACAGCATCCGCCGCAGCACTGCGCCGGATGCAGGAAGAAGGCGTTCCCGAGGGTAAGCGGGTTCTGGGCGTGTTCGTGCCCTTGATCGAGGCGATGACCGAACGGGAATGGGGCGACAATTCCCCACCGCGCGAGGTAGAGGTCAAACATGTGGCCCTGTTTGCAACGCCCGCAACAGTGTCCAGCCGTGCCTTTCAGAGAGAGCTGGCTTTTCGGGCCATCGGGGTCGACGTCGAAGCGCAAGCTTGCGGGGGCGTCGTCGATGCCATCGAAGATGGGGATTTGATCCTTGCTGAGGCGTTGGTCCGCTCGCATGTAGATGCGTTGAAACGCAAAATGCCCATGCCTCAGGCCGCTATTTTGGGATGCACGCACTATCCCTTGATGGAACAGGTTTTCCAGAAAGCTTTGGGGGATGATGTTTCGGTTTATAGTCAGGGTAATCTGGTTGCTGACAGTCTTGCGGACTATCTTAGGCGCCACCCTGATATGGAAGGTCTGGGCGAGCCAGGATATCTGACCACTGGCAATCCGGCCCGTGTCAGTGACCGTGCGACGCAATTTCTCCGACGACAAATCTCGTTCGTTTCTGTTTGAGATTGTCCAAAACTCCGGGCGTCTTCTGCTTTCTTCACTGATCATCGTTGATGGTTAATGACATTGTTACTTCTAAGAAAAGAGGTCTGACATGACCCACAAAATCGCAATTCTCGGTGCTTCGGGCTATACTGGTGCTGAACTGGTGCGGCTGATTGCCCAGCATCCGAACCTAGAAATCGTGGCCCTGTCTGCCGAGCGTAAAGCCGGCATGACTATGGCACAGGTTTTCCCACATCTGCGTCACATGAATTTACCAACCTTGTGCAAAATCTCTGAGATTGATTTTGCCGGTGTTGATCTGTGCTTTTGCGCGCTGCCGCATAAGACCAGCCAAGAAGTGATCCGCGATTTACCTCAATCGTTGAAAATCGTCGATCTGTCGGCTGATTTCCGTCTGCGGGACCCCGGTGAATATGAAAAGTGGTATGGCAACAGCCATGCCGCGCTCGAACAGCAGAGCGAAGCGGTTTATGGTCTAACCGAGTTTTATCGCGAAGATATTCGGGCTGCGCGGCTTGTGGCAGGAACAGGGTGTAATGCTGCGACAGGCCAATTTGTTTTGCGTCCGCTGATTGCGGCGGGTGTTATTGATCTGGACAACATCATTCTGGATCTGATCTGCGCTGTGTCTGGGGCAGGGCGTTCGTTGAAAGAGAACCTGCTGCATGCGGAACTGAGCGAAGGCTATAATGCCTATGCGGTCGGCGGAACGCACCGTCATCTTGGAGAGTTTGATCAGGAGTTTTCCAAGATCGCGGGTCGCCCCGTGCAGGTTCAGTTCACGCCGCATCTGGTGCCAGCGAACCGGGGCATTCTGGCGACGACATATGTGCATGGTGACGCGCAGGTGATTTACGATACCCTGTGCGCAGCCTATGCGGATGAGCCGTTCATCGAAATGTTGCCGTTCGGCGAAGCGCCGTCAACGCACCATGTGCGTGGGTCGAACTTTTGCCACATCGGTGTGACGGCGGATCGGATTGCAGGGCGCGCCATTGTGATCGGCGCGTTGGATAATTTGACAAAAGGTAGCAGTGGGCAGGCCTTGCAGAACGCCAACTTGATGTTAGGTGAGCCTGAAACGCAGGGGTTGATGATGGCCCCACTATTCCCATGAGGACGGCATGAAATCGCTTAAGAAACAACGTCGTATTCAAGTGATCGCAGTTGCGGTTATTGCTTTGGTTCTGGCGACGGGGTTGATCGGATACGCCATGCGTGACGGGATCAATTTCTTTCGCGCGCCAAGTCAGATCATGTCGGAGCCACCCGCTCCGACGGAGGTTTTCCGCATCGGTGGTCTGGTTGAGGAAGGAACTTTGGTACGTGGACAGGGCGGCATCGTAACCTTTGTCGTTACCGATGGTGGCGCCAGTGTCCCTGTCAGCTATGCTGGTGTTTTGCCGGACCTCTTTGACGAAAATCAGGGCATGATCGGGACAGGTCGTTACGTGAATGGTGTCTTTGAAGCCACTGAAATACTTGCAAAACATGACGAAAGCTACATGCCGAAAGAGGTTGTTGATGCCTTGAAAGAGCAAGGGGTCTACCAAGAGGCGGGCGATAGCTGATCGCGCTGACTGTCTGCATCTAAAACTCAATAGACTGAAGTACCGGGCGTTGCGCAAAACCACTGCGTAGCGCCCGTTGTCGTTTTAGGAGCTTAATACATTTGCGGTTTGCTGACGGGCGTATCTGATGGAGGTATCCCAGAATGCAAACGGTAAGACAGATCGCAGAAAATATCGTCGCAAGAGAAGGCGGGTACGTGAACGATCCCGATGATCCGGGCGGTGCTACAAAATTTGGCGTGACCATTCATACCATGCGGCGCCTCGGTTTGGACCTGACAGGTGATGATCGTGTGGATGCGCGAGATGTAAAACGGCTGACACGAGATCAAGCTGTCGACATTTTTGAACAGCATTACTTTTTCAAACCAAACCTTGATGGCTTGCCTGAAGCCTTGCAGGCAACCGTGTTTGACATGCATGTGAATGCTGGGGCCAATGCCATCAAGATCTTGCAGCGCCTTTTGACCGACATGGGGTATAAGGTTTCAGTCGATGGTGTCATCGGTCCTCAAACCCTGGCCGCTGTTTCTGATGCAGCTAATCCGGATGCGGTCGCTTTGCGAGATTCTTATGGCGTTGCCCGTCGCAATTACTATTTTCGCTTGGCCGATCAGAGGGTTCGTAGCAGGAAATATGCCCGCAGCCGGTCCGGTGGAAAAGGGGGCTGGATCAAGCGCGCCGAGGAATTCATTTCCGAAAAATTCAAAATGTCAGATGCAGAATTCAAACGGAGGGTTTCAGGATGGGCTTGATCAGCAGCGTGATGGGATTGTTGTTTGGTGGGAGCCGCAATGTGGTGCGGGAAACGGTAGAATTGTTTCGTGAGAATAGCGAAGCGGGAGCGCAGCGTTCTCATGGCGCTCAAACGCAGGCTATGACGCAGTTTGGCGAGGAATTTTCGCACCCCACTCAGGGTGCATTTGACCGGTTTATGGATGGTTTGAATCGATTGCCACGCCCGGCTTTAGCTTTGGGCACTTTGGGCTTGTTTGTTTCGGCCATGGTTGATCCGCTGTGGTTTGCTGCGCGCATGCAAGGGATTGCGTTGGTTCCCGAACCGCTTTGGTGGTTGTTGGGCGTGATCGTCTCTTTCTATTTCGGGGCGCGTCATCAGGCAAAGATGCAAGGGCTACAGCGTGATCTTGCTGCAAGTGTGGCGCGCGCGCCCGAAGTGATTGGGAACATTTCTGCCCTGCGGTCTTTGCGGTCCGATGATCTCAATGCAGCGGACCCTGGACCTGAGGCGTCAGTGAATTTGGCAGCAGTTAATCCCGAGGGAAATCCAGCGCTGACACACTGGCGCGCGCTGCGACAAGCCTAAAGACCGCGACACTATGGCGTGAGGGCCTTGTTGAAAGGCATTGGCCCGATCAATCGGGGGGGCTATATCTCGGTCTATGATTACAGAGCTCGGCCACTTCGCCCTTATCCTTGCCTTCATGGTTGCCATTGTTCAGATGGTCGTTCCGATGATTGGTGCCCAGAAACGTTGGAGCAGCTGGATGGCGGTGGCCGAACCGGCCGCCAATGCCCAGTTCTTTCTGACGGCCTTTGCCTTTGGGGCTTTGGTTTGGGCTTTTGTCACCTCTGATTTCTCGCTGCGTTTGGTGGTTTTGAACAGCCATTCTGCCAAGCCAATGCTGTACAAAATCAGTGGCACATGGGGGAACCACGAAGGGTCAATCTTGCTTTGGCTGTTGATTGTGACCCTGTTCGGGGCAATGGCGGCGTGGTTCGGCGCAGGATTACCAGCAACGTTGCGCGCACGGGTTCTGTCCGTTCAATCCGCAATCGCTGTGGCGTTTTTCGCCTTTATCCTGTTCACATCAAACCCGTTTTTACGTCTGGCCGTTCCGCCATTCGATGGACAGGATTTGAACCCTTTGCTGCAAGATCCAGGTTTGGCGTTTCATCCGCCGTTCCTGTATCTGGGCTATGTTGGGCTTTCGATGACTTTTTCCTTTGCCGTCGCGGCCTTGATCGAGGGGCGCGTTGATGCGGCGTGGGGGCGTTGGGTTCGGCCTTGGACATTGGCCGCGTGGATTTTTCTGACAATCGGGATCGGATTGGGGTCTTGGTGGGCCTATTACGAATTAGGTTGGGGCGGATTTTGGTTCTGGGACCCTGTTGAAAATGCGTCCTTTATGCCTTGGCTTTTGGCAGCGGCCCTTTTGCATTCGGCTATTGTAGTGGAAAAACGCGAGTCTCTGAAAAGCTGGACTATCCTCTTGGCGATCCTGGCTTTCGGGTTTTCTTTGATCGGAACGTTTATTGTTCGGTCTGGGTTGCTGACCTCTGTTCACGCCTTTGCCAACGATCCCGAGCGCGGTGTGTTTATCCTGATCATTCTGGCTGTTTTTACAGGCGGTGCGTTGATACTATTTGCGATGCGTGCGCAGGCCATGGAAGCCAAGGGCGTTTTTGGCATGGTCAGCCGGGAAAGCGCACTGGTGGTGAACAACATTTTATTGGCGGTGGGGTGCTTTGTGGTTTTCTTTGGAACCATGTGGCCCATCTTGGCCGAGATGTTCTTTGACCGGAAACTGTCGGTCGGACCTCCGTTCTTCAACTCTGCCTTCACGCCGTTCATGGTTGGGCTTGGTTTGGTCATGCCGATAGGGGCTATGTTACCATGGAAACGCGGTAAGATCGGGCGCACGGCTTGGTCATTGCGGTATGCATTTGCTTTGTCTGTCGCCATTGCGATGTTGGTTTGGGCGATGCAGACAGGGCGCAGTGCCTTGGGGCCGGTTGGCCTGTTCTTGGGCAGCTGGATGACCATTGGGGCGTTTCTAGATTTGTGGTCCCGAACGGGGCGCGGGTCTAACCGTTTGGGACGCTTGATGCGTTTGCCGCGTGCCGATTGGGGCAAGGCGGTCGCGCATTCTGGGCTTGGCATTACGATGTTTGCCATTGCAGGGCTTACCGCATGGCAGGCCGAGGATATTCGTGTTGCGCAAATGGGTGAACCTTTTGATGTTGGCGGATTTACCCTGACGTTGGAGAAAGTCGAACAGGTCAAAGGGCCGAACTACTTTTCCACAATGGCTACGATCTTGTTAGAGAAAGACGGCCAGACGGTGACCCAGTTGTTCCCGGAGAAACGTGACTACCCTGTTGCGCGGATGCCCACGACTGAAGCAGCGATTGATTATCGTATTATGCGCGATGTTTACGTGGTGATCGGCGATCAGCAAAATGATGGTGGTTGGACCGTGCGAACCTATATCAAACCCTTTGCCAACTGGATCTGGGCTGGCTGTTTGTTGATGGCCTTTGGCGGCGCGCTTAGCCTGTCTGACCGACGGTTCCGTGTGGCTGCTGGTGCGCGCAAAATGTCAACAGGTGGGGTTCCGGCTGAATGAAACGGCTTATCTTAATTTTGTGTTTCATGGCCGGCCCAATTTGGGCTGTCCAACCTGACGAAGTGCTGGATGATCCAGTTCTTGAATCCCGCGCCCGAGAGCTGAGCCAGGAGTTGCGGTGCCTCGTCTGTCGAAACGAAAGCATCGATGAGAGCAACGCCGAGTTGGCGCGTGACCTCAGATTGTTGGTGCGCGAACGCTTGGTGGCAGGGGATAGCAATGACGAAGCGATTGATTTTATCGTCGATCGCTATGGTGAATATGTCCTGCTCAAACCGACAACAACCGGTGCGAATTGGCTGCTTTGGGGGGCTGGACCGGCGATGCTGTTGCTTGCCGCTGGAATCGGTATGATCTATCTGCGGGGCCGCGCCAAAACGCCTGTTCGGCAAGAGGACGAGCTGAGCAGCAAGGAACAAGAGCGGTTGCGTCAAATTCTTGACGAGTGACGCCGGGTTCCCTCTTTTCCTAACCTAACCTCTCGGTCACCTTGATCGAGACACCGCTTTCCTAGGGGCTTTGGCTATGCAGTATGAAACCATCACACTTGAGATCACCGACGGTCTGGCTGTTCTGACACTGAACCGCCCGGACAAAATGAACTCGTTGACGTCACAGATGCGGGCTGAGATCACTCATGCCATGCGAGAGGCCCCAAAGGACGCGCGCGCGATCGTGTTAACTGGGGCGGGACGTGCCTTTTGTACAGGGCAGGATCTGGGGGATGCAGGGTCGTCAGGCAGCATCGATCTGGAACGGACATTGCGCGATGAATACCAGCCGATGCTCGAGGCGATCTATGATTGCGCTGTACCGACATTGGCTGTGGTCAACGGTCCTGCGGCTGGAGCAGGTGCAAATCTTGCGTTGTGCGCAGATGTGGTGATTGCAACTGAAAGTGCGTATTTCTTACAGGCGTTTTCGCGTATTGGCTTGATGCCGGATGCGGGTGGCACATGGTTCTTGCCACGTCAGATGGGCATGGCCAAGGCGATGGGCGCGGCGTTGTTTGCAGATAAGATCAGTGCGCGTCAGGCATCAGATTGGGGCATGATTTGGGAAGCTGTCTCTGATGACCAGTTTGAGACGCATTGGCGCAAACGCACGGCCTTTTTGGCCAATGGGCCAACCGCAGCATTTGGGGCGATTAAACAGGCGATCCGGGGAACATACGAAAAAGCTTTGCCAGATCAGTTAGAGACCGAAGCGCATTTGCAAGGCGAGTGCGGGCGCAGTCGTGATTTCCAAGAAGGCGTTGTGGCTTTCATGGAGAAGCGACCGGCTATCTTTGAAGGCCGCTGACCCTTTCAGTTCGCATGGCCAATCCGAAGAGGTGGACGCGCTTATCGCGTCTGCCTCTTTTTTCTTGGGCGAGGAACGAATAAAGGCCCCGCAATTGCAGGGCCTCTAAGAATGATAAACCGATGGTTAGGCGCGCCGGCGGCGACCACCGCGGCTGCGACGCTCTGGCGTTTCATCGTCGCCTGTTCCATCGGACGCAGAGCTGAACGGCCCTAGGGCATCCGTGATCTGATCCAACGTCGGACGGGCACCACGTGGGGTGGAATCCAAGGCCGCACGCATTGAGCGAAGGTGCTCGGGCATGGTGCCACAACATCCACCGATGACCTTTGCGCCGGAATCGCGCGCCATCACGGCATAGTGTCCCATCAGCTCGGGCGTTCCATCATAGTGGATGTGACCATCTACATATTTTGGGATACCCGCGTTGCCTTTTGAGATTATCGGGCACTCGGTACCTTGGGCCGCAAAGCCGAGTACGGTGCGTAGAATATCAGACGCCCCTGTTCCGCAGTTGGCGCCAAACGCCAGCGGTGGGTAATCCAACGCTTCGACCATCTGGACCATATCGGCAGAGGTCATGCCCATCATGGTGCGACCAGCTGTATCAAAGCTCATCGTGCCGGCCCAAGGCATACCTGCCAATTTGAAAGCTTCGGCCGCTGCACGGTATTCTTCGGGAGCTGAAATGGTTTCGAGCCACAGAATGTCTACGCCGCCTTCTTTCAGGCCTTCGGCCTGTTCGTGGAACATCTCGACTGCTGCGGCGTGGCTCAGCGATCCGACAGGTTCCATGATTTCGCCAGTCGGGCCGACGGACCCTGCGACGATGATTTTGCGACCTGCCTTATCGGCGACGTTGCGACCCAATTCGGCCCCAGCTCGGCTGAGTTCGCGCACGCGATCCTGCGCGTTGTGCAGTTTGAGACGGGCAGAGGTGCCACCAAAGGTGTTGGTCAGGAACATGTCGCTGCCCGCATCCACAGACCCCTGATAAAGGGCGGTGATCTTGGCGGGCTCGTCGATGTTCCAGAGTTCGGGCGCATCACCTGATTGAAGCCCCATGTTGAACAGGTTTGTTCCCGTCGCACCATCGGCAAGGATGACGTCGTGACTTTGCAGCATGTCGGCAAAAGCGTTGGTCATGATCTTATTCCCGGTCTGAATGTCGCGGACAGGCGACACATACAAATAGACGCCCCGTCTGTCATGGACGAGGCGTCAAATCAAATTCGGATATTTCATGATGATCATGAATCCGAGGGCAAAAGGTCAGAGCGTAGTGCTCAGTCTGTTTCGCTCATGATCTCTTGTTGTGCTTGTGGCAGCAGCTCGGCCATTTTGGCGCGAATTGCATCTGCATCAGCCAAACCGTTCAGATCGCCTTCGACCTTGCGAACAACATCCTCGTGTCCAGATTCTTCGAAGTCGGACAGAACAACGGTTTTTGCGTATTCAGCAGCGTCTGCGTCAGATTTACCCATCAAACCAGCAGCCCAGAGACCAACAAGCTTGTTGCGGCGCGCAACGGCTTTGAACTGCATCTCTTCGTCATGTGCATACTTGGACTCAAACGCGTTTTCGCGGTCGTCGAATGTGGTCATTGAATCGGACCTCTTTCAAAAGTGATATCTTTGGTCAAAGATATGACAATGCAACTGCAGGCGTGCAAGGGATAAGTCTGCGGCAAAGCCGCCCGGAAACTACAAAGCGCCAAACTTAAGTTGAGAAATGGTACTTGGGGTCTTTTGTGCTGTCGGGTCTGACACTAAAAGATGAAGGAGTAGGACGCCGACATCGGGAATCATTGGTGGCATTTTTTCTAAAATCGCGTCAGCAAGAGGCTTGGCCAGAAGGCGAAGCACCCGAGGCCCCTCGGTTCGTTCTGGCAATACCTTTGTTGGTTCTATCGAGTGGCGAACAGCTTCGTGATCATGATGTTGATCAAGTCGCGCGGCTTTTGGTGATCAGCCCGATCTTTCAAGGCTATTCAGAGGGCGAGCTAAGAGAGCTCATTCTCGATTGCGTTCGATCAGAAGCCAACGCAAGCGTTGAACAGGTGTGTACCAAGGTCTCTGGCAAACTGAGTTTACCGTTACGAGAAACAGCCTTGAGTTTGGCAATGCAGGTTGTGTTGAGCGATGGGCAGTATGATGAATCCGAGCACGACAAGCTGTATGAGATTGCAATGGCTTTGGGCATTCAGTCCGACAGATTCCTGCACATGTTCGAAGTGCTGGTGATCCTGCATCGCACTTTGGACTAGGCGCGCACGGTCATTTCCATACAGGAATACGGCCTTGAGACGTGCGCCCAGCTTGCGACACAGAGTTGCTTGCACTATGAGGGCGGCAAGAACGGGGACTCATTCCCCAATATTAGCCTGAAAGGGTCACAGATGGCGCGTCGCAAAAAAATCTATGAAGGCAAGGCAAAGACCCTGTACGAAGGTCCCGAGCCGGGCACAATCGTGCAGTATTTCAAAGATGACGCCACTGCCTTTAATGCTGAAAAGAAAGACGTGATCGAAGGCAAGGGTGTTTTGAACAACCTGCTGAGCGAATACTTCATGCAAGGTCTGGGGCAAATCGGTGTTCCCACGCACTTTATCAAGCGTTTGAATATGCGCGAACAATTGGTGCGGTCGTGTGAAATCGTTCCTTTGGAAGTGATCGTTCGTAATTATGCTGCGGGCACCATGTCCAAGCGTTTGGGCATCGAAGAAGGCACGCAGTTGCCGCGCCCGATCGTGGAATATTGCTACAAAGATGACAGCCTTGGTGATCCACTGGTTACCGAAGAGCACATTGCCGCCTTTGGCTGGGCCAGTCAGCAAGACATGGAAGACATCTTGAGCCTTGCTCTGCGGGTCAATGATTTCCTGTCGGGAATCATGTTCGGTGTCGGCATCAAATTGGTGGATTTCAAAATCGAAATCGGCCGGGTGTATGATGGTGATTTCCAGCGTCTGGTTGTTGCAGATGAAATCAGCCCCGACAGCTGCCGCCTGTGGGACATGGAAACCAACCAGAAACTGGACAAAGATGTGTTCCGTCGTGATCTGGGCAACCTTACCGATGCCTATACTGAGGTTGCGCGCCGGTTGGGCGTGATGCCGAAAAATCAAGCACCAGTTACAAAGCCCACTTTGATTAACTGACACGGGGACTGTGCCCAGATCCGGGCACAGACCAAGACCAATTGCAAAACGATGGAACCCAAAGGGTTTCCAAGCTGAACCGAAGGACGACGCGACATGAAAGCACGGGTGCATGTGATGCTGAAGAACGGGGTTCTGGACCCGCAGGGCGAAGCAGTTCGTCACGCGCTAGGGGCCATGGGCTTTGACAAGGTTGAAGGTGTTCGTCAGGGCAAGGTGATTGACCTGAACCTGGCCGACGGCTCAAGCGAAGCGGACGTCAACGAGATGTGCGAAAAGTTGTTGGCCAACACCGTGATCGAATCCTACAGCGTCGAGATGCTGTGATGAAGGCGGCGGTTGTTGTTTTCCCGGGATCGAATTGTGACCGCGATCTCGCGGTTGCTTTCGAACGCGCCGGGTTTGACGTATCGATGGTCTGGCACAAAGACAATGCACTGCCCGAAGGGGTGGACATTGTTGGTGTTCCCGGCGGGTTCTCTTACGGTGATTATCTGCGATGCGGTGCAATTGCGGCCCAGTCACCGATCTGCAAAGCTGTGGCGGCGCACGCCGAACGCGGTGGGTATGCGATGGGGATCTGCAACGGGTTTCAGGTTCTGACAGAAACCGGCGTTTTGCCCGGTGCTCTGTTGCGTAATGCCGGTCTGAAATACATCTGCAAGACTGTTGGGCTCAAAGTTGAAACCGCCAACAGTGCCTTTACCGAAGGCTACACCGCAGGTGAGGTCATTGGTATTCCAATCGCGCACCACGACGGCAACTATTTTGCAGATGACGAAACGCTTGCCCAATTGCGGGATCAGGACCGTATCGCCTTTACCTATGCCGAGAACCCAAACGGGTCGCGCGATGATATCGCCGGTATCCTGTCGGAAAACCGCCGGGTTCTGGGTATGATGCCTCATCCGGAACGCGCCGCTGACGAAGCACATGGCGGCACCGACGGAGCGGCATTCTTTCGCGCATTGGCGGGTGTACTCGCTCCGGCGTGACTTGAGCTCGTGGCCCGGGGCGCGTAGCTTGGGGCAATGGATGACTCTGTAAAAAAGACCCGAGGGCAAGCGTTGTCTTGGCCTCGATCAGGACCCATTTCGTGGCGGGTCCGTATCGCGCTTGTTGCGCTGTTGGTGGTTGCCTCGACCACAGTCTGGGTGACCAACCGCCTGTTGACGGACCGTTTTACACAAAGCACCCGAAATCATGCAGAGCTGCGGCTGGCGCTCTATTCTGGTAACTTGCTGAGTGAGCTGCGCCGCAATGCGATTGTTCCACAGCTGTTGTCGCGTGATCCAACCTTGATCGGCGCTTTGCAATCCGGCGATTTCTCGCAATCAACACAGCGATTGATTTCCTTTGTCGAAGAAATCGGCGCAGCGTCTTTGATGTTGTTGGACAAAGAGGGTCGGACAGTCGCGGCGACCAACCGAAACCGGTTGGGGGAACAACATCGCAATGCCGCTTATTTCGTTGACCCGATCAGGTCAAACGCCACGATTTTTTCTGTCATGGCACGCGAGGTGGGCGGGTACAGTTTTACCTATGCGCGTCGACTTGAGGCGGGATCGCAGGTTTTGGGCGTAATTGTTGTCGAGGTTGATCTTCACAAATTCGAACGGGCTTGGGCTGGGATCTCGGATGCGGTTCTGGTCACGGACAGCACAGGTGCGATCATTCTCGCGACCGAACCCCGTTGGCGCGGCCTGAACGAAAAAGAGGCGTTGCGCCGTCAAACCCCGCAAGGTGCGATTCAGCGTGCGATCCGGGCAACGGCAGATTGGACGGCGTTGCCTGCGGATGCCTATCTGCAAGGCGAAGCGGTGATGCGGATGGAGAGCCGTATCCCATTTCGTGGCTGGCAAATGACCTCGTATACGACTTATGCCTCGATCCGCGAGCGTGTGAACGGCGTGCTTGCGTTGGAAATCATGGGATTCGCGATTCTGTTGGCGCTGGCGTTCTATGCACTTAGCCGAAAGACCGCATTGCGGATGGCTTTGTTTCAACGTGAATCGGCAGAGCTTCGCGTGCTGAACACGCGCTTGCAGCGAGAAATTGCCGAGCGTGAACGCGTTCAAAAGACGCTTGAAGTGGCTGAACAGAGCCTCGCGCAGAGTTCGAAACTGGCTGCTTTGGGTGAGATGTCAGCCGCCGTAAGCCACGAGTTGAACCAGCCTCTTGCCGCGATGAAAACTTACCTTGCCGGGGCACGTTTGTTATTGCGCCGGAACCGGGCAGAAGAAGCGTTGGCGAGTTTCGGACGCATCGATGATTTGATTGAACGCATGGGCGCGATCACGCGTCAGTTGAAATCCTATGCCCGCAAAGGTGCAGATACGTTTTCGCCTGTGAATATGGGCGATGCGCTGGCATCTGCGCTGTCCATGATGGAGCCGCAGTTGCGTCAGAGGCACGTTCAGATCAGTCAGATCCTGCCCGAAGCACCGGTACGGGTTATGGGTGACCGGATGCGGATCGAACAGGTTATGGTCAACCTCTTGCGCAATGCGTTGGATGCCACCAAATCAGTAAGTGACCCTGAGGTGGAAATCATTCTTGCCTATGGGGAAACGGCGACCCTGACGGTTCGGGATAACGGGGCAGGGATCGAAGATTTTGATGCCCTGTTTGAGCCCTTTTACACCACGAAACAACCTGGTGATGGTGTCGGCCTGGGGCTTGCTATCTCTTCTGGGATCGTGAACGACCTAGGGGGGCGTCTAACGGCGCGCAATGGGCAGAACGGGGGTGCAGTGTTTGAAATGCAGCTACCGATTTTGGAAGACAGCCTTGAAGCTGCGGAATAACGAGGATTGCTTATGGCACAGGCCATGAAAATTGCGATTGTGGACGACGAACAGGATATGCGCCAATCGATCAGTCAATGGCTGGCGCTGTCTGGGTATGACACGGAAACTTTTGGCAGTGCCGAAGATGCGCTCAAAGTTCTGGGGTCGGATTATCCGGGAATTGTAATTTCAGATATCAAAATGCCAGGTATGGATGGCATGCAGTTCCTCAAAAAACTTATGGGATCCGATAGCACCTTGCCGGTGATCATGATTACCGGGCACGGGGACGTTCCGATGGCCGTCGAGGCGATGCGCGTTGGCGCCTTTGATTTCCTTGAGAAACCGTTTAACCCGGATCGTATGTCCGAGTTGGCAAAGCGTGCGACGATTGCGCGCCGTCTTGTGCTGGACAACCGGGCCCTGCGTCGTGAGTTGAGCGACGGCACGCAATTGATGAATAAGTTGATTGGCGCAAGCCCGGTGATGGAACGTCTGAAAGAGGACATTCTGGATCTTGGGCAAGCAGACGGGCATGTCTTGATCGACGGCGAAACGGGCACCGGTAAAACCTTGGTGGCACATGCCTTGCACGCAGTGGGCAGCCGGGCGGGCAAGAAATTTGTTCTCGTGTCCTGTGCGGCGTTGGAAGAAGAAGCGCTGTCCAAGCGTTTGTTTGGCCCGATGTTGCCAGAAGACGCGCAGTTGCCTGCCATCGAAGAGGCGCGCGGTGGAACGTTGGTGTTGGAAGGCATCGAAGCCCTGAGCGATACGCTGCAGGCGCGATTGCTGAGCGTGATGAACGAACAGGGCACGCCCGCAGAGACGCGCATTGTTGCGATTTCAAACCTGCAGGAAGCGGGCAAAAGTTGCGAAGACGTCCTGCGGCCGGATTTGTTTTACCGGTTGGCCGCGCTGCGGATCACGATGCCACCGCTGCGCCAGCGGGGCGAAGATATCTTGTCGTTGTTTACCCGCTTGTCTGAGCAATTCGCCGAAGAATATGGCTGTGACGCGCCCCAAGTCAGTGCCCAAGAGGCGGCTCAGCTGTTGCAGGCTCCTTGGCCCGGAAATGTGCGCCAGTTGATCAATATTGCGGAACGCGCCGTTTTGCAGGCTCGACGCGGCTCGGGAACGATTGCGTCCTTGTTGATGTCTGATCACGAAGAAATGCAGCCGGTTATGACAACCGAGGGTAAGCCGCTGAAAGAATATGTCGAAGCCTTTGAACGGATGCTGATCGACAACACGATGCGTCGCCACAAGGGCTCCATCGCCTCGGTTATGGAAGAGCTGTGTCTGCCACGTAGAACGCTGAACGAGAAAATGGCCAAATACGGGTTACAGCGCTCAGACTATCTTTGAGCCGCGAGTTCTTTGTTAACCGTCACACGTTTAACGATTGTTGTATCTGACGTGTGACGTTTGCCCATTGTCTTTTCCACAGGACTGCCCTTATGTTGGTGAGACGGGCTGAACCGACTTGGTTCTTATATCGCCCGTTTTGAGTTTCGCTGTTGCAGGTGCTGGTTGGCACTGACCCGCCACCCTGAGCAGACCGATTGTGCCCCAAATGGGGTAACGTAGTGCCTTCGCCTATACATGGGCGAAAGGAATAAATGGGCAGGTGCCGGGCAAACCCCACCTGTCGGAGAAGAACCGCGATGACGCGCGCGAACGCATTGAGCACAGAGGCAGGGGGCCAGTTGGCCGACCCCCTCGGCGCGCCGTTATACATCGCCCTGACAAGACACCACCCCAAACGCGCCCGTCCGCCTGGACAGGGCCGATTTGCGCGGTTGCGGTTGTGCACTAAGGACACATGGCTAAGAAAATGCTTATCGATGCCACCCACGCGGAAGAAACCCGCGTTGTGGTGGTCGACGGAAACAAGGTCGAGGAATTTGATTTTGAATCCGAAAACAAACGTCAGCTCGCTGGCAACATCTATCTGGCAAAAGTAACACGGGTCGAGCCTTCTTTGCAGGCCGCTTTTGTTGACTATGGCGGGAACCGTCATGGGTTTCTCGCGTTTTCCGAAATTCACCCGGACTACTATCAGATTCCTGTCGCGGATCGCGAAGCGCTGATGGAAGAAGAACGCGCTTATGCGGATGCGATGCGCGCTCGGGATGACGACGATGAACCAAAGCCCAAGCGGAAATCACGCTCGCGGTCCAAGCCGAAACCAGCAGCACCTAAAGCTGCCGAAGCGGTTGAGGTGACCGAAGCAGAGGCCACTGATACTGTTTCAAAAGAGGTTGAACCTCAGATCAGCGGAATGGAAACCATCGACCTGACCGAAGGGGATGACGCGAACATCGTCGATACCCTTGAGGGAAGCTCTCCGATGGAGCGGGTCGCCGAAACACCGGTTGAAGAACCTCTTGATTCGGATGATGGCGCTGGCGATCAATCAGTTGCTGAAGTTGCTGAAGTTGCTGAAGTTGCTGAAGTTGCTGAAGTCGCCACTGGTGAGGATACGGAAAGCTCCGTTGCCTCGGATGAAACGCCTCAAGTTGTGGAAGAGGTTGCTCCGGTAGCGGAAGACGCAACTGCTGAGACAGACGCGGAACCTGCCGATACGCCCGAACCAAGCGAAACCGATGCGGATGATAAGCCGCAAGGTGGTGGCCGGACTATGGCCGCTGACATCGTATCTAAGGATGCGGTGATCTCCTCGGACGAAGTGACGCCAGAGACAGACGCAAAGGCCGATGACGAAGACCCCGAAGCAGGTGTGACCGAAACCGAAGAAGGTGTTTCGGATTCAGTCGAAGACGACGCAGCCACTGAAGAGGTGGTTGAGGCCAGTTCACAGCCAGAGGCGGTTGCCGAAGAGGTGGCTGAGGTTGCCCAAGAGGTCACAGTTGATACCGCTGTTGTTGAGCGAAACGATGCGGTTGAGAATACCGATGCTTCCTCTGATGTCGAACCCGTTCAAGAAGATATCGACACTGACGACGACGCACCCGTAGAAACCAGCCGCCGGTCTGATGCGACGTCTAAAGACGAAAGCATTGAATCCGTCGCGGACGAAGATGACAGCGAAGATATTCGCCCACCACGCAAACCGCGCCCTCGTCGGTACAAAATTCAAGAAGTTATCAAGGTGCGCCAGATTTTGCTGGTGCAGGTTGTTAAAGAAGAGCGTGGCAACAAGGGCGCGGCTCTGACCACGTACCTGTCTTTGGCTGGTCGGTATTGCGTATTGATGCCCAACACCGCCCGTGGTGGCGGCATCAGCCGCAAAATCACCAATGTGGTTGATCGCAAAAAGCTCAAGGAAATTGCCGCTGAAATCGACGTGCCGCAGGGCGCTGGTCTTATTGTGCGCACCGCAGGTGCCAAGCGGACCAAAGCAGAGATCAAGCGTGACTACGAGTATCTGCAGCGGTTGTGGGAACAAATCCGTGCGCTGACCCTGAAATCGATTGCGCCTGCAAAAATCTATGAAGAAGGCGATCTGATCAAACGGTCGATCCGGGATCTGTACAACCGGGACATCGACGAAGTGATTGTCGAAGGCGAACGCGGGTATCGTATCGCCAAAGACTTCATGAAAATGATCATGCCGTCCCATGCCAAAAATGTGAAACGCCACGACGAGGGCGCTCTGCCGTTGTTTGCGCGCTATCAGGTCGAAAGCTACTTGGCGGGCATGTTCAACCCAACGGTTCAGCTGCGTTCAGGTGGATACATTGTGATTGGCGTCACCGAGGCGTTGGTTGCGATTGACGTGAACTCGGGCCGGGCGACCAAAGAGGGGTCAATCGAAGAAACCGCGCTTAAGACCAACCTAGAAGCTGCCGAAGAAGTGGCCCGTCAGTTGCGATTGCGTGACCTTGCCGGTCTGATCGTGATCGATTTCATCGACATGGACGAACGCAAGAACAACGCGGCTGTCGAAAAGAAGATCAAAGACAAGCTGAAAACAGACCGTGCGCGGATCCAAATCGGCCGGATCTCGGGCTTTGGCTTGATGGAAATGTCCCGTCAGCGTCTGCGCCCCGGCATGATCGAAGCGACCACACAACCTTGTTCGGCCTGTCACGGAACGGGTTTGATCCGTTCGGACGACAGCATGGCCTTGAACATTCTGCGCCAGATCGAAGAAGAAGGCACACGCCGTCGATCGCGCGAAGTTCTTGTGCGATGCCCGGTGAATATCGCCAACTTCCTGATGAACCAGAAACGAGAGCATATCGCGCAACTTGAGGCGCGTTATGGGCTGTCGATCCGCATCGAAGGCGATGTACATTTGGTGAGCCCTGATTTCTCGATTGAGAAGTTCAAAACGGCCACCCGCACGGTGCCCGAAGCGCCAGCCCCGGTTGTATCAGTTGATACATCGTTGATGGAGCAGATCGACGCGGCGGAGCCTGCGACAGAGGTCGAAGCTGAAGATATTGCTGAGACACCTGCGGTAGATGGCGAAGCCAAGCCCAAGCGGAAGCGTCGTCGGCGTCGTCGGCGTAAAGGGAATGGCAACGAAGAGGGTGCCGATGAAGAGGCGAATGGAAATTCCACTGAAAACGGAACTTCTGACTCCTCCGAGGCCTCGGGAGAAAGCCAAGCTGAAGCAACGGTAGAGGGTGAGCTGACAGAAGACGCACCAAAGCCCAAACGCCGTCGTCGGTCTCGTAAAAAGCCGCCGCAGACTGAAGAAAACGCAGAAGGCACTGAAACTGCGGCGCCAGCCGAGGACAGCCCGGAAGGCGACGCTGAAAAGCCCAAACGGAAACGGACCCGTGCACCGCGCCGTAAAGCTGCGAATGTTGCTGACGAAACGACAGTTTCTGAAACCAATGAAGCAACGGTACAGGTGGCAGAAGACACGTCAGTTTCCGAACCTGTGCAGGCGGGCGAAAGTCTCTCTGAGGTGAAAGAAACAGCCGTTTCAGATATCTCATCCGAGGATGCACCTGAGCCAGTGATTGCGGAAGTGGTGCAAGAGGTCGAAGTTGCGGAGGTCTCACAAAGCGAGGCAGTCGCACCACAGGAGGTTGCTGTTGAACCTGTCGTTGCTGAGCCAGCGACTGTTGCACCAGTTGAAGGTGTTGCCGAGGTGGCACCTGCGGCAGAGGAACCGGCTGTAGAGGCTGCTCCAGTTGCCGAAGAGCCTGCGCCCGCACCTGAACCAGAGGTGGTTGAACCCGCTAAGCCCAAGCGGCGCGGGTGGTGGTCCTTAGGGAGCTAAATATTTAAAGGCCGGGCACAAATTGCCCGGCCTTTTTGTTTACAGCTAAGAGCAGTGCAAGCTCAGACCAAGATGTCTGTGATTTGCCAAAGCCTCAGGCATTTTTACGGATCACATAAATCTGGTGATCAGGCGCGTCGGATTGATCCACCAAAGTATGACCCGATTCTGTACAAAAATGGGGAACATCCACGATGGCTGCGGGATCATCCGCAAGTATACAGAGATTTTCACCCGGCAAGAGTGATTTAAGGCGTTTGCGCGCTTTGAGGACAGGCAGCGGGCAAAGTAACCCGCGCGCATCGAGCGTTTCGTGTGTGTCAGTCATAGGTTATGGAATATTCTGCCTTTGCCTCTGTGTCCATAACGCACCCACAAGGATGTGACCGGATGGCCCCGTGACGTCGGGCGGGGGATAGCATATGTGCTAAGACATGTTCGGAATTGATATCATCGATGCGGGGCTGATCCCCGCCATGACCGTGGCTTTGATCGCTGGAATGTTCAGCTTTCTCAGCCCCTGTGTGTTGCCCATTGTCCCACCATATCTGGCCTATATGAGCGGTGTATCCATTGGCGAGATGCAGAGCGAAGCCAGCGCGCGTCGGAAATCGATCATTGCGGCGCTGTTTTTTGTGCTGGGGCTGTCCACGGTGTTTCTGCTGCTTGGGTTTACGGCATCCGTTTTTGGGTCTTTCTTTCTGCAGAACCAAGAACTTATGGCGCAGATCTCAGGTGTTGTTGTTATCATATTTGGGCTTCATTTCCTGAGTGTGTTTCGTATTCCCTTGCTAGATCGCGAAGCACGGCTGGAAACCGGTGATGCCGGGGGGTCCACATTTGGGGCCTATGTGCTGGGGCTTGCGTTTGCTTTTGGCTGGACGCCTTGCATCGGACCACAGTTGGGAGCGATTCTTTCACTTGCTGCAACCGAGGTTTCAGTCGCCCGCGGGACGTTGTTGTTGGGGGTTTATGCCGCCGGTCTGGGTATTCCATTCCTGCTTGCCGCGATGTTCCTGAGCCGGTCAATGCGGATTATGAACAAGCTCAAGCGTCATATGGGGTTGATCGAAAAATGTATGGGCGCGTTGCTCTTGCTTGTTGGCCTCATGCTGGTCACTGGCTTGTTCTCAAGCGTGTCGTTTTGGTTGCTAGAAACCTTTCCCTCGTTGGCAACACTTGGCTGACTTTTTCTTGCCTGAATAAACCTTTATGATCCCCTTCAAAGCAAGAGGGGTGTCATGGCGTCCGAACAGCAAGAGGCAAGTCAGGTGAAACGTCGCCGGGTTTTTTACATTCCTGGCTATGACCCGATTCATCCACGTCGCTATCGCGAACTTTACCGAAAAGAAGGGGCCGCACAGGCTGAGACTTCTGGCTATGATATCAACCTCACTCCTAAAACGACCAAAGGCCCTTATGGCTGGCATGTGAGTGCTACGCAGGAAGGTTCGCAAGTCGAGGCCGATGTCGAAGTTCTCGTATGGTCTGATATCGTTCGTGACAGCATGTCTTCCACCATCCCGGCCACCTACATTCAACTGGTGCAAACGGCGTGGACCTATATCGGATCAGGGGCTTTGTGGCGTTTGATGAAGTTGCGCAAAGGCCCGGTGATTGCCGCTTTGTATCCGGTTGGGATGTTGCTGTTGCAATTGATTTTGGCGCTGGTTGTTGCTTTTGGGGTCTATAGCGCAGTTTTCGCGGCGGCTCCGTGGGCTTCCGTGGTTCCGAACCTGCTAATGCAATTCATCGCAATATGCGCTGGTCTCGCTACTGGTGTTTTCGTGTTGCGATGGTTTCGCGTCAGAGATGGCAAGTTTTTCGCTTATTACCTCATGCACGATTATGCTTACTCCGCACAATCTAAAGGCGCCAACCCACCCGAACTGGAAGCCCGAATCGCTGAGTTCACAGATTTGATTGCTGAGGCACTGGCCCAAGACGTTGATGAGGTGCTGGTTGTTGGGCACAGCTCTGGGGCTCATGTGGGTGTGAGTGTGCTGGCGGATTTGATCCGGGCCGGGCGTGTGCCACCATCAGGACCAGCGTTGGGGTTTCTGTCGTTGGGCCAGGTGGTTCCAATGGTGTCTTTCCTGCCCAAAGCCGAGCGGTTGCGAACCGATTTGAAATATCTGAGTGCGCGAACTGAGTTAAACTGGGTGGATGTATCTGCGCCGGGTGATGGGTGCGCCTTTGCACTTTGCGATCCGGTCACGGTCAGCGGTGTCGCCCCGGCTGACAAAAAGTGGCCATTAGTTTTTTCCGCAGCCTTTACCCAAACATTGTCACCCAAACGTTGGGCAGAGCTGCGGTGGAGGTTCTTTAGGCTCCATTTTCAGTATCTGTGTGCCTTTGATCAGCCCGGCGACTATGACTATTTTCGTATCACAGCAGGCCCAATGACGTTGGCAGAACGATACAAAGACCGCGCGCCGTCAAAATCTCGGATAGATGTGGCAATTTCCAAATTTACCTCGGTTGGTTCTTGATGCTCCCCCCCAAACCCCCCGCGCGCCCGGACAAGGTGTCCTTGTTTCGCTACCTTCGCCTGTTTCGGCAGGATCTGTTATCGGCCCAGCCCGAGCGGCTGTATCGCGCTTGGATGGCCGAATTCCGCACGCCGTTCTTTCGCTCCTTTTTGGTGAACCAGCCGGACCTTGTGGAAACGGTTCTCAAGGCGCGTCCTGATGATTTTCCCAAATCGGGCCGGATCAGCGAGGGCCTTAGACCTTTGCTGGGAAATTCCGTGTTTTTGACCAATGGTGAGACATGGAAACGCCAGCGGCGAATTATTGACCCCTCGTTCGAGGGGGGGCGTTTGCGTGATACCTTTCCCGCAATGTGGGATGCGGCACAGGCTTGTGTGGCGCGGTTGCAAGGGCAGGTTGGACAAGAGGTCGAATTTGAAGAGGTGACAAGCCACGCCGCGGCTGACGTGATTTTCCGTACTCTGTTCTCTATTCCGATAGAGCATGAAATCGCAGGGCAAGTGTTTACGCGGTTCCGAGACTATCAACGCCAGCAACCGTTGGTGAACTTGGCCGCTTTCATCCCCTTGCCCCGGTGGATGCCGCGGTTTCATTCGCGTCAAACAAAGCAGGCGGCTAAAGAAATCCGCGGGTTGATCGCTCAGCTGACAACGGCGCGGATGGCTGAAATCAAGGCGGGAACGGCGCCAGATGATCTTGCGACCAAGATCATGACTACAAAAGATCCCCAAACCGGCGAACAATTCGATACCGAAGAAATGATAGATCAGGTTGCGATCTTTTTTCTGGCGGGCCATGAAACCAGTGCGTCGGCTTTGGCGTGGACGTTGTACCTGATGGCACTTTACCCGGATTGGCAGGACCGGCTGGCCGAAGAGGCGATCGCTCTGGGCCAAGAAGGGTTTGGCGTGATGTCGAAACTCCGCCTCAGTCGTGATGTGTATCGCGAGGCGCTACGGCTCTACCCACCCGTTCCAATGATGGTGCGCGAAGCCAGTTGTCCTGAGAAGTTTCGGGATCGAGAAGTTCCCAAAGGGGCGCAGATTGTATTGAGCCCTTGGCATTTGCACCGTCAGGAACGTTTGTGGGACAATCCGGATGGGTTTGATCCCACCCGGTGGCACACTGAAAACGGTAAAACCTGTCAACGCAAGGCCTATATCCCGTTTTCCACTGGTCCCCGTGTGTGTCCGGGGGCAGGCTTTGCCATGGTCGAAGGACCACTCATCCTGTCGATGATTTTACGTCGTTTCCGAATAGAACGTGTGGCAGGTAAAGACCCGGTTCCTGTGGCACATCTGACTGTTCGTGCGGCGGATGGTATCTGGTTGCGTTTGGTTGAGCGCTAACAAACTACCATCTGTCAGAACCTTGCTGTATGCGGGGCGCAAAGCGGAATCAATTCACGGGAATTTATTATGGCGAACGCAGATCAGCGCGAACAGATGACGAATGGCGCAGGCTTTATTGCAGCTTTGGATCAAAGCGGTGGCTCAACTCCAAAGGCGCTGGCGCTTTATGGAGTAGATGCTTCTGACTACGGGTCAGAAGAGGAAATGTTCGCCGAAGTGCAGAACATGCGCGCGCGGATCATTCTGGCTGACGATTTCACCAGTGCGAAAGTGATCGCGGCGATTCTGTTTGAGCGCACTCTGGGTGAAAGCATCGAAGGTAAATCCGTCGCTGATTTCTTGTGGGCCGAAAAGAAAGTCGTTCCGTTCCTGAAGATCGACAAAGGTCTGGAAGACGAGGCAAACGGTGTTCAGCTGATGAAGCCAATCCCGGGCCTGGCAGATACACTTGCCAAAGCAGCCGGTGTTTTTGGCACCAAAGAGCGTTCGGTCATTAACGAAGCAAACGCCGAAGGTATTGCTGCCGTAGTTGCACAGCAGTTCGACGTTGCGCGCGAAGTTGTTGCAGCCGGCATGGTTCCAATTGTTGAGCCCGAGGTGAACATCCACTCGGCAACCAAAGCTGAAGCCGAGGCCATCCTGAAGGCAGAGATCCTGAAGAACCTTGAGACCTTGGACGAAGGCCAGGAAATCATGCTGAAATTGACGATCCCGAACGAAGCGAACCTGTATGACGCGCTAGCTGATCATCCGCGCGTGTTGCGCGTTGTGGCGTTGTCGGGTGGGTATTCGACTGAACAAGCTTGTGATCTGCTCAGCCAGAATGGCAAGATGATCGCGTCTTTCTCACGAGCGCTGACCGAAGGCTTGTCCAAGCAAATGTCTGATACGCAATTCAACACTGCGCTGGGTAGCAACATCGACAAAATTTATCAGGCTTCGATCTAATTGGGCGTTTAGCCAATTGGTTACAGACCTAAAGACGTGGCCCTGCTGGTTTCAGCGGGGCCATTTTTGTTTCAAAGAATGTCGCCATTAATCCATGCAGCAGGCATTGGAAACCGCACTCTTGAAAGCAAAAGTGGTTGTTGATGGGGGCGGATGGCAGGTAATACTTGTCTGAACTGGCTCGCCGCTTTTACTGACAAAGGTTTCCCGATGGCCAATACTGATAAACCGATGGCTCTCACGATGGGCGACCCTGCGGGTATTGGCCCTGAGATCATCGTTAAGTTACTGTCGGCTGAACCAGACGCGGGACGAGTTGTTGTTTTTGGGTGCCCAAATATTATGCAGCGTGCTGTTGATGTGGTTGGTGCCAATTTCACCATAAAGCCGTGTGACCGAGTTCAGGACGCGCAATTCGAAAAGGGCACGATAGACGTTGTCGTGACCGCCCGCTTTGACCCCTTGCCACCCTTTGGAAACGTGCGTGCCGATTGCGGGCAAGCTGCCTTTGATGCCATCAAAACGGGCATAGAATGCGCGCTTGAGGGCAGCGTGTCCGGTATCGTAACCGCGCCCATCCATAAAGAAGCGTTATCCGAAGCAGGTGTGAAATACCCCGGTCATACAGAGATGTTGGCGGATTTTGGTGGCGCTGACAAAGTGGCGATGTTGCTGGGAAATGACGTCATCCGTACGGTTTTGGTGACCATTCACTGTTCGCTTTTGGATGCCATCAAAGGCGCGGATTTCGAGGCCCAGATGGCTGCCATTCGATTGGCAGACCAAGGGGCGCGGGCGCTTGGGTATGATAGTCCTCGGGTCGCTGTGGCGGGCCTAAACCCCCATGCGGGCGAAGGGGGATTATTTGGTCGCGAGGAAATTGAAATTATTGCACCTGCGATCAAGGCGGCACAGGCTGAAGGGATCAACGCATCTGGCCCGTGGCCGGGGGATACGGTGTTTATGCAAGCTCGGCAGGGGGATTTCGATATTGTAGTCGCACAGTATCACGATCAGGGGCTGATTCCGGTTAAATATATGGGGTTGGATAAAGGGGTGAACATCACCCTCGGATTACCTTTTGTGCGGACCAGCCCGGATCACGGCACCGCATTTGATATCGCAGGGCAGGGGATCGCGAGCGCAGCCAGCCTTGCGACGGCAATGGAGTACGCCCTACGCCTTGCAGCGTCCAAATAGCAGCTCAGGATGTGCCCAAGGCCAGAAAGCAGTTCTTTTAAACTGCTTCTGGCCCTAGGCGTGCGACGCCGCGTGGTCTTACGCTTTAGTCTTTCTTTGGATTTGCCGAAGATCTCAGGAGCATTCCAAACAGATCACGAGGGTTGTCTGGATCCGCAAGCAAATCCAATGCATGAAATAGCCCGGTTGTTTCCAGTTGATCGCGAACGTAGCGCAGGGCGCTGAAATCTTCGATCGCGAACCCAACACTGTCAAACAGGGTGATCTGGGCATCCGAGGTTCGACCCGCCACTTGCCCTGAAATGACTTTCCAGAATTCGGTTACCTTGTGATCGTCGGCAAGTTGTTGAATTTCCCCTTCGATACGAGTCTGAGGGGGGTATTCGACAAAGATATCAGACCGATGCAGGATGGCCTCGGCCAATTCGGTCTTGCCGGGGCAATCGCCACCAATGGCATTGATGTGAACGCCACTGCCAACCATGTTGTCACTCAAAATTGTGGCACATTGTTTGTCGGCCGTGCATGTCGTCAGAATATGGGCGCCTTGAATGGCTTCTTCGGGAGTGGTGCAGCTTACGACTGTTAGCCCCTGACCGGCCAGATTGGCCGCGCATTTGGCCGTTGCTGCAGGGTCTTTGTCGTAGAGTCGTACGGTTTTCAAACCACAGATGGCCTTCATCGCTAGAGTTTGGAATTCGGATTGAGCACCGTTGCCGATCATTGCCATGGTATCCGACCCTTTTGGGGCAAGGTGTTTGGCAACAAGGGCTGAGGTCGCGGCGGTGCGCAAAGCTGTCAGAAGGGTCATTTCGCTGAGCAAAACGGGATAGCCGGTCGCGACATCCGCCAGCAGACCAAAGGCGGTTACCGTTTGCAGCCCTTCGTTGGCATTCTTGGGGTGTCCGTTGACGTATTTGAACCCATACACCTCACCGTCAGACGTCGGCATCAGTTCAATCACGCCCTCGGCGGAATGGCTGGCGACGCGCGGTGTCTTGTCGAACAGATCCCAGCGCAAAAAATCAGCTTCGATGTAGGCAGCGATCCCGGTCAGCATCTGTTCGATCCCGATGCGGTGAACAAGCTGCATCATATGATCGACTGAAACAAACGGAACCAAAGCTTTGTCCGAAGGGGAAAGGGATGTGTAGGTCATGCTGCGGTCCTTTTGGGGCGGCGAGTGAGGTGAATGCCTGCGATCATGCAGCGGACAGACCCGCCAGCGGTTTCGATCGTTGGGATATGTAGCGGAAGCGGCGTTGCAGAGCGTTCAATGATGGCGATCTGATTAGGCCGCAATGCGTCGAGCGCACGGGCTGACATCGCCAAAACACGTTTGTTGCCCGTCAGCTCAATCGCGTTTCCTGCAAAACAGGCGATTTGTTCGGTCGACAGGTCGATCACTGTGCGATTTGATTCACTGAGACGGTCTAGAACGGTGCGGCGTCGATCTAAGTCTTTGATCATCTCCAGACAGATCAAAGCATATTCGGTCCCGATGCCCATCAAGACATTGGTGTGATAAACGGCGCGTCCTTGTTGATCGATGGCGTCAAAGCAAAGCGGCTCATAGTTGAAGTGGGTGCAAAACCGTTCCAGCAATATTGGATTTGCCCGATTGGAGCGCGCCACATAGGCGATACGCCCGATATGATCCAAAACCATTGCACCTGTGCCCTCGAGCGCAAGCCCGTCTTGCTCTAGTCCGCTGTAGTCAACGACGTCGGAAACGCGATAGTCCTGCTTGAGCATGTCGATTACGTCTGTACGTCGTTCGCGCCGGCGATTTTCCACATGCATTGGGTAGAGAGCAACATGCCCCCCGGTGTGGGTCGAAAACCAGTTGTTTGGAAAAACACTGTCTGGCGTGTCAGTTTCGCCAAAATCGTCAAAGACATGTACCTGAACACCCGCCTTTCGTAGGCAAGCGGTGGCTGCGTCAAATTCCCTAAGCGCGCGTTGGGCGACATCTGTCGCGGTATCGGATGTTTGAAATGCGTTGTCGAACCGTGTTTCCGGATTGGATTGAAACTTGTGAGGGCGGATCATGACGACGGCCGCAGGGGCTTGAATAGTGGTCATAGAAAGCTCCGTGTAGGGCGGTCAAAGACACGACGCCCGAGCGCTGAGGCAGCAAGATCCACCATCAATTGGGCCGTCCGGCCGCGTTCATCCAGAAAGGGGTTGAGCTCAACAAGATCCAAAGATGTCATCAACCCGCTGTCACAGATCAGTTCCATGACCAGATGCCCTTCGCGCATCGTCGCGCCACCGGGAACTGTTGTTCCAACAGCCGGTGCGATTGAAGGGTCTAGGAAATCAACATCCAATGACACATGAAGCAGGCCATTTTGTTCGGCGACATGTTCGAGAAAATCAGTAAGGGGTTTGGAAATCCCTGTTTCATCAATTTGGCGCATGTCATGAAACCGGATCTCGGTCTGTTGCAAGGCCTCTCGTTCTGCATGATCGACGGATCGTAAGCCGAGGATGCAAATATTCTCTTGTGGGATCGGTGATGTGACAGCCGGAAACCCAGTAAAACCGTCGCGTCCTGTGACATAGCCCAAAGGCGTTCCATGTAAATTTCCGGAGTCCGTCGTGTGCGGGGTATGAAAGTCGCTGTGCGCATCTAACCAAAGGACAAATTGTGGCCGGTTTTGTTTAGCTGCATAGTTTGCAACACCTGCCACACTGCCCAAGGCAAGCGAATGATCGCCCCCCAAAAAGATGGGCAATCCATGGCCCATCGATTCTTCGGCAACACGGATGAGCCGATGCGTCCACCCAATGGTCTCGTTCAGCTGATTCAGATGCGTGTTTTCTGGTTCAGGTTGGTGGCTTGCGGGGGTGATATTTCCAAGATCTTTGACCGAATGGCCCAAGTCTTGCAAAGCCTCGCCCAGACCCGCCGTGCGATAGGAATCTGGACCCATGAGACAGCCCGCTCTGCGCTTGCCGCTGTCAACGGGTGCGCCGATTATGATACAATGTTTCGAAGTCATCATCTTCCTCAGGAAAACTGTGATGACCTAATAGTTGTGCATTTCGTGTTGCAATCCACTGGGTAAATCGCCCATAATGCATGTCGAATTACCGAATTGGAGCATAAATTGGACAAAACGGATGAGCGGTTGATTGCTGCATTGCGCCATGATGCGCGCGCGTCGCTTTCGGATCTTGCGTTGCAGCTTAACCTATCACGTACAACCGTACGGGCGCGCATTGAGCGATTGACACAGCGCGGGGATATCCTTGGGTTTACCGTTGTTCTAAAAGAAGATGTTTTGCACGACCCGGTGCGTGGGTTGATGATGATCGGAATCGAAGGACGCGGAACCGTCCGTATTACCCGGCAGCTTCAGGGGTTGAAGGAAGTACGGGCAGTACATTCCACCAATGGACGTTGGGATTTGATTGTTGAGTTGGGTACCGAGACGTTGGAACAGCTCGATACCGCATTGGCTAAGATTCGGATGTTTGAGGGCGTGCAGTCCAGTGAAACCAGTTTGCTGCTATCCACCAAAAAGTCGACTTAAACAGGCGGTTTCACCGTGTGCGCGCGGCCATAAGCCAAATCACGAGCAATCCGAGGGATGCGAGCGCATTCCAGTTTGCCATGGTCAAACCCAGGAAAAAGGGCTCGAACGTGTCACACATCACCAGAGCTGGCACGTCTGACCCGCCGGGCAATAAAGATGACGCATCAAGACCCGAGAGTGCATCCGTGCTACCCGTACAGCTGGCCGGGCCTTCCCACCAATCACGTTCCACACCGCTGTGGAAAATCGCAAGCCCGGCAGCAACCGCCGCCGCAAGGGCGCCCAGCAGGGCAAAGGCGCGTGCGGGCAGCAGAAAATAGATCAAACCAACGACAATAGCGGCAGCATGGGGCCAACGTTGCCAAAGACACATTTCACAAGGCGCCCAGCCGAGTGATTGAAAGAAAAAGGCCCCTGCGAGCAATGCGGCAGAGCCGCCAGCGGCGAGCAGGATCAGGTTTTTCTGTGTGATCATAAGTATTTCACCAGTAAGAATCCTCCGACAAGAAGGATGACGAAGAGGGTGAAAAGCAGGCCGAGCCGCTTTTCGATGAAGTCTCGGATCGGTTCCCCAAATTTCCACAACAACCCAGCGACAAGAAAGAATCGCAAAGAACGAGCCAGAATCGATGTGGCGATAAATGTTCCCAAAGGCATACCGGTCCAGCCAGACATGATCGTGATGACCTTATAGGGAAAGGGCGTCACACCTGCGGTTAAAACGGCCCAGAACCCGAGGTCATTAAACCGCGTGTTGAATTCGGCCATTGCGTCCGCTTTGCCCATGGCAGCAAGAATCGGTTGCCCCAAGCTGTCGTAGAAAAACGCGCCGATGGCATATCCTAGCAACCCACCAAGGACCGAGGCGGTTAGGGCCACGGTTGCTATGATCCAAGCCTGCTTGGGGCGGGCAAGAATCATCGGGATCATTAGAACATCAGGCGGAATCGGGAAAACCGAACTCTCGATGAAAGCAACAAAGGCGAGAACCCAGAGCGCGTGCGGGTGTTCGGCAAAACTGATGGTTTTGTCGTAAAGTCGCTGTAACATTGATTTACTGGCCTTCAAAGAGGGACTGTATGAGGGAAAACCACGTGCATGGGGGCAGGTCAACCAAGGGTGTGTGACAAGAGTTTCAAAAAGTGGGTTTTTGCCTATGGACCTTTCTGTTCGGTAACGGTAATCCCTACCGCAGAAGCCCAAGTGGCGGAATGGTAGACGCAGGGGATTCAAAATCCCCCGCCTTAACGGGCGTGCCGGTTCGAGTCCGGCCTTGGGTACCAATCTATTTTGGCGTTTAACGTCAGATAGTTAGGCTTCGAAAACAAGGCTTGATGTGGAAGCGCATCGAGCCTTGTTTCATTTTACTCGATTTTTTTGACCTAGCTATTTGGCGCTTTCTTTAGTTCTTTTGGATGAGTGAAATCGTGAAAACACCTGCTTTTAAGTTGATCTGCTCAAGTGCGATTTGATCGGTCGAATCTGTCTCATAAATCAGTGAAACCCCAACCGATCGAAAATCAAAGGGATGCAAGTGGCCGGGCCCTTTGATGACTTTATAGGTCATCACACAGGTCAGTTTTTTGTCCTGCAGCTGTGAGTTCTTAGGTGAAACACGGATGAGGCGTCTGCCGTCATAAATGCGCAATGTACTTGGACAGCGCGTCTGGGCGGCAACGGTGCCAAATGCATCAATCATATCGGTGGCAAACAGGGGGGCGTTTACCAAGTCTAGCACCATCGCGTTTTTGTATGGGGGCGTGACGCTGGATTGCACGACACGCATATTTTGAAAAAGGACCGACACTACGCGTGTTCGTTTGGGAGAGACGTTTTTGACACGGTATTCGTTTGCCGGTCCACCGTCAGGGCCGATAGAAGGGTGTCGTACACCTTTGAAAACACCATCAAAAACCCCGAGAGGCGTATTGTTAAGATGCGCGGTTAAGGCGCTGTGAGTGCCGTTATCACTGTTCGTTTGCCTATAGGTGATCTGCCCCAGTGTTCGGCCCAGCATCTGGACATCGAACAGACGCGTTTCTGCTAGAACCGGTAAGCTATGCGTGAACATCGCGATTGTTAGGAGCGCCTGAGACATACGCGAGCGACGCACCATCAACTGATCTGGATCCATCGTGCGCTTAGGTCTTTGGCTTTCAACGTGGCATACGTTTTCATTAACTTTTATCAGCCGTTATCCTGCCTTGACCTCACTAGCTTCAGGGGGGCTCCAGATGCGATTCTGGTCTTCTTCGGATAGCTGTGCCAGTTGACCCTCGATCTCTGTCTGCACGTCGTCTCGGAACACATAGAAATGTTCGAACATCGCCAACATCGAGAAAAACCCCTTAAGCCCCGATTTGTTGTTTCGATAAAGATCAATCGTGGCGCGCCAGAACAAGCCACGAGACGAACGTATCAAGCCATGTAGTGAGAGCACTTTGAGCATCGTCATCACTTGCTTGAAATTCAACGGGAACGAACTTGGTGGGATACCTTTGGTTGGCCAAACACCATCCTTTGTTGCCATGGCGTGACGATAGGCACGCTCCATGTAGTTCCTTGGTTCATAAAGGGTTTCATAGATCGCGGTATGTTCTTGCGCCAATTCGGTAAGGGGGCGGGTTGGGACGAAATTCGTCAAACGATTGGAGTTCAAATCCGCGTCGCGTTCTGTTTCCAGCAATCGCCCTTCGGCACGTAAGCGATCTGTTAGGGCTGTTTTGGGCAGAGCCTGTAGCAAGCTGACGATCACCATAGGGATCTGCGCATCTTCGACAAATTCGAGAATGCGCTTGTCCGCGCCGGGTTTCTCGCCGTCAAACCCAATAATGAACCCGCCGATGATTTTCAGGCCGGATTGATTGATCGCTTTCACCCGATCAACCAGCGAGCCACGCACATTTTGCTTTTTCTTGATATGGATAAGGCTGTCCGCATCAGGCGTTTCAATGCCGACAAAGACGGTGGTGAAATTCGCTTTGCGCATCATCGACATGAGACCGGGATCTTCGGCGAGGTCCACAGATGCCTCAGTCGTGAACGTAAACGGGAATTCATGTTCAATTTGCCAAGCGATCACTTCGTCCAACATAGGTTTCACAGTTAGACGATTGCCGATGAAATTGTCATCCACCATAAAGATGCCGCCACGCCACCCCATATCATAGAGCTGATCCAGTTCTTCGCGAATTTGGGCCGGGGTTTTGGTGCGCGGTCTCCGCCCAAACAAGGTGATGATGTCGCAAAACTCGCATAAAAACGGACACCCGCGCGAGAATTGAATTGAAAGGGAATTGTAGTCGTGGATGTTGATCAGATCAAAGCGCGGTTTGGGGCTGGTGTGCATGTCCGCTTTTTCCCCCTTGGCGGTAAAGGTTCCGGACGTTGCTCCGTTTTGCAGGGCTTCGACGAACATCGGAATTGTAAGTTCTCCTTCGTCCAAAACGGCGAAATCAGCGCCTGCATCCAACACTTCATCCGGTAGGGACATGGCGTAAGGACCACCCACCGCAACAGGTTTACCACGCCGCTTTGACTCGCGAATTAAGCCAAGCATGTCCGCACGTTGCACGATCATGCCTGAGATAATTACAAGGTCAGCCCAGTCCCAATCGGCGTCTTCCAAGGTTTGAAAATCTCGATCAACCAGTCGGAAGTCCCAGTCCTGCGGCAGGAGTGCTGCAACTGTCAGCAACCCCAATGGCGGCAAGAGTGCTTTGCGCCCCAATAGCTTCAATGCCCCTTCGAAAGACCAAAAAGACGTGGGAAAATTTGGATTGATCAATAGTACATTCATATCGTGCCACCTTGAAAATCTTTGCGGATCATTGGGCCTCGTAGAAAATACGTAACAGAAAAGTGCTATTGTGCCTAATATTCCGTTTCCGGAAGGATCGAGGCCAGAATTTCGCGCGGTTTACGCGGGGCCCAACCCAGCTCTGAATAGCTGCGGGAGGGGTCGGTCCTGACGACCTTGTCATACAGGAACACAATGCGTTCTTTGTTCAGAATCATATTTCGCCCAGTCCATGATCCAATCCAATCCATGACCACAGCAGCAGCTCTAACCAAGCTTTCGGGCATATCGGGTGGGGGGCGTCGCCGGGTCATTTCCCCGAGCATTGTAAATATTTCACCCATGGTGACTTCGCCAGCGGATGCAATGTAACGCGTTCCGGGGGTGCCATTCTGTGCCACCAAAAGGAACAGTTCGGCCAAATCTTCGACGTGGACCATACCCAAGGGGCGGTCCTGTGCAGGCCAGAACGGGAGATGTCCGTTTAAGTACGCGCGCAAAGCTTTGCCGAAATGGGGTTCGTTGCGCCCAAAAATCCCAGGGGGCAAAACCGAATAAGTGGCAAACCCGGGCTGGTTGCTGCCCAGGACCAATGCCTCGGCCTGGGTCTTGGTTTCATCATAGCAAGAGGCATAGCCCATGTCGGTGCGCACATGATCCCCATCGACCCGCGCCCCAGCCGTGTCGCCTAACGTGCGCACTGTGGAACAATAGATGAATTTGGGAACGCCCGCAGAGCGAGCCGCCTCTAACAGGGTGTGGGTCCCATCCAGATTGACACGTTTCATCAAAGCGCGATCAACTGTGCCAAGATCCACATAGGCCGCTGTATGTATGACTAGATCGATCCCAGATAATACATCGGTCAGGCGTTCGGCTTGATTTGGTAAAGCCAGATCAAATTCAACGCGGGTCACATCTGAGTCCGCGAGCAAATTCAGGTTCGAATTCGCTCTGACCATGGCAGTCACGGTATAGCCATTCGCAAGGAGGTGACGGACGATATGTGACCCAACATAACCGTTTGCACCTGTCACAAAAGCCGTCTTTTGCTCGGGCATGTGCACATCCTTGTTTAAATCTAAGTTCGATTGTAGGCTTTAAAGGATTGGCTTGTCCCTGAATAATTTGAGTTTTCTATGCAAGTAGTTGATGATTATCTCCGCAGCGTTATCTCTGCCGACCTTGACCCGGACGAATTTGTTGTACGAGAAAAACAAGGCAACACGGTTGTCATGGAGTGCAAGAGAACGGGCAGGGTGCATCAGGTCCTGAATTTCTGCCACAATGACATTTTGGGATTTTCTCAAGACAGGGCCGTAAAAGACGCCGCGATACAAGCGATCGAGGATTTTGGAACCTCTAACAGTGGGTGCATGGCGTTGTGTGGGCGCAGTACGCCACATGAGGATCTAGAGCGCGAGATTGAACGTCTCAAAGGGGTCCCTCATACTCATCTATTTTTGAATGCTTGGATGGCATTGCAGGCTTTTATGGATGGGTTCTGCCATCTCGCGATCCCGGTGCCGGGATTTAGCAACACGCGATCTGTTCTGGTGATGAGTGATCTTTTGAACCACGGTTGTATTACCACTGCAGTGGTGAATGCGGGGTCACGGTCGGGGAAGATGCTCACCAATAGCCCTGAGGTTCGTGTGCAAAGCTACAAGCATTGCGACATGGATCATCTGAGAAAGAAATTGAAACGCTTGGCCCGCCCGGGAGATCGGGTTTTGTTACTCACCGACTCTGTCTTTTCTATGGACGGGACCATTGTTCCGCTGCCTGAACTTGTTGATATTTTGGCGGACTATCCGGGTTCGACACTTGTGCTGGACGAGGCGCACGCTTCGGGTGCCATTGGGGCCCATGGAGGCGGGATATTCGACTATCATGGAATGACGCCAGAGATGGTAATGGCCAAAGGGGTCAATCCCGTGGTCCTGACAACGTTTTCAAAATTCGCAGGCTCTGCTGGGGCGGCGATCAGTTCGTATTCCAAAGGCCTGGAGCGATTGTTGAATGCATGTCCAACTTCGATTGGGACAATTTCGTTGCCGCCTTCTGCTGCGGCCTCGGCTGCCGAAGCTATTCGACAGCTTCGTGCGCGTCCTGAATTGGTCACAAGGCTGCAACAGAATGCGTCGTATGCGCGCGAATGCTTGATGCAAGCCGGGTTTGAGGTTCTTGGGACTACCAATGTCCTGCCGATGATTTTGCCGATTGGTGTGCCGCCCAAACATGTGTCGCGATACTTGATCGAAGAGCACGGTGTTTGGGTATCGCCGGTTTGGTACATTGCCCGACCAAGATTGCGCGCTGTCATCACGGCTCAACATACCCAGGCTGAAATCAACAAACTTGTTGGTTCCTTAGATCAGATGCGTTCAGATCTATTTCCGCAATCAGCAGCGGCAAACGCCGGATGAACATTCACGTTCGAATAGTTGAAAATTCAAGTGATTTGAGTCGGTTCGAACGTGTTCCTAATGTTATTTATCGCGATGACCCGAATTGGGTTCCGGACATGCCACGTGCCATCAAAGGCCAGTTGGGACCGCAGTCAAAGTTTTTGCAATATGGCCGGTTTCAGGCGTTCATTGCTGAAACTGACACAGGGGACCTGTTGGGGCGGATCGTCGCCTCGGTCAATTCACGCCTCTGTGCCAAAGAAGGCAGGCAAGTTGGTAGCTTTGGGTATCTCGAGACCATAAACGACAACCATGTATCGGATGCTTTGTTCAGAGCGGCAACACGCTGGTTGAAAGAACAGGGGTGTGTGTTGGGGCGTGGCCCGATTGATTTGTCTACGCACATCGGAGGGCTTACGTTGGTGGATGGTTTTGATGACCCTGCCTACATCCGTATGCCCTATAATCCCCGCTATTACCCCTCTTTGATTGAGCGCGCCGGCTGGCACGGGGTCCGGGATGCCTTTGCTTTCGACTTTACAATGGAGCCTTTGGCACCCGCCTTTGAACGGGCGTATAAGTTGGCGCAACGGGCTGGAATTACCTTTCGACCCGTGCACACCAAAGGCGAGGCGATGCGCAGCGATCTGCGCGCGATACACGGCATATTTGCTACCAGTTTTGAAGACAATTGGAGCGCCACCGAACGCGATGTCGGCGAATTCGTGGACGAGGCTGCCCAAATGCGGCACATAATTGATCCCAAGCTGTTTCCCGTCGCTGAATTCAACGGAACCGTGGTTGGGTTTTGGCTTGGCTTACCGGATATTAATCAAGCATTGCGGGCCTCGCGCGGATGGCCAGCGCCGCTTGTGTTTGCCCATCTCTTATGGAAACGACGCAGCCTGGACACAGCGCGCGTGTTGGCGGTTGCGATCTTGCCTGAGTTCCAGAAACCGCGTTTCGCTTTGGGTCCTGCTCTTGTTTACCTTGGAATGGATGGCGGGGCATTTGGGGGGCACCCGTACCAACGGGCTGAACTGTCTTGGGTTTGGGAAGACAATGCGCGATCTTTGGGATTGATCCGTGGGGCTTCAGGGCGTCACTATAAGACATATCGTATGTATGAACGGACTTTAGATGCTCAGACCTAGAGTGATGGAAGAAGGTAAGCGGATGGCTATGAAACCCTTGTTGACGTGTGCTGCTTTGGTAATGGGGATGGCAAGTAGTGGCTTGGCTCAAAACAGCGCATCTCCGTCCTTGGTGGCGGGTCTTGGGTATGTTGAACCGGAAGGTGGCGTAACAACCGTTGCCGGGGGGCCATCTATCAGCAACAGCATCGTGTACGAATTGAAGGTGATCGAAGGGGATACCGTCAAACGCGCCGATCTGATTGCCGTGTTGGGGGACAATGCGTTGATGCAGGCAGCCCTTATTCAAGCGGAAACAAGGGTTAAGGTCCAAGAGGCCCAGCTGGCGCGTGTGCAAGCTGGTGCGATGCAAAGTGAGCTGGACGCCAAGGAAGCGGTTGTGGATCGGCTAAAGAAAGAGCTGGGAAACGTTGTCAAAGAGTGCATCCGCCAGCAGAATCTGTATGAACGAAAGATTATTTCGGAGGCCGTATTTCTACAGAACTGCAACCGTGTAGACGTGACCGAAGGGCGCCTGAATGAGGCAGAGGCAACGCTGGCAGCCGTAGCAACCATTCGCCCCGAAGATATTCTGATTGCCGAAGCGGAGCTGATCAGCGCACGTGCAAATGTAGGGCATGCGCGGATTGCTTTGGAGGGCACATTCGTACGCGCCCCGACCGATGGAACTATTCTGAAAATACATGCCACAGCGGGCGAACGGATTGGTCCCTCTGGACTGGTCGATATGGGATTTGTTGACCGTATGTGGGTGTCAGCCGAGATCTATGAAAATGATATTTTGAAGGTTAAACCGGGGCAAAGCGTCTCTGTGATTGCGGACGGGATTGATCAAAAAATCCAAGGTGTCGTGAAGAAAATTGGCCTGACGGTGTCGCGCAATGAACTGTTGTCAAACAATCCCACCGCAGACGTAGATGCGCGCGTTGTAGAGGTTAAAATACTTTTGAATGATGAGGATAGCCATCATGTGGCTGGTCTGACCAATTTACAGGTATCAGTCGTCATTCACCCCTGAATGCGGTGAGAGAGGTGGTTGCTCGGCCTGTGTGTCCACATTGAATCGGGACCACATTTCGTCGGTGATCACAGCCCGCGTCGCACGGGACCGACCTATCATTTCCGAGAAGTCAGAGCCTTTGATCTCTAAGACGCGCGCCGGCTGATCCCCACGCACCTCGATTGATGCGTTTCGACGGCCATTCTCTGTCAACAAACCCATTTCACCAAAGTACGTGCCGCGTTTGTGGAAATGGGCCAGTTCGCTCCGGGTGCCATTGGGTTCCTGACGGAACACGTTAACAGCCCCTTTGACCAGAATAAAAAACGCGTCAGCGGGATCGCCTTGTTTTAAGATCCGCTCACCGGGCTGGAATTCGCGTGAGAGCGCTTTGGATGCGATCTCGGCAAGGTGGCGGTCATCGAGATTTGGCAACACAAGAGAGATTTGTTCGGTGATCGCGGTGCCAATGCGGCCATCAATCATATGCAAAATTTCGTCTGCGCTATCGAGAATACGCATGTTGTGCGTCACAATGATGGCCGCACTATTCTGGGCTTTGGATAGACGTTGGACGAGGTCGATGATGTCACGGCCCGTGGATGTATCCAAAGCGGCCGTAGGCTCATCTGCGATCAGTAATTTGGGACGGTGGACCAAGGCGCGGGCAATGGCAACACGCTGCTTTTGCCCGCCTGACAGATCTGCGGGAAAGTCATTGACGCGATCCCCCAACCCCACCGCCTCTAGCATTTCTTCTGATTGTGCGCGGGCGGTTTTGGGATTGTAATCTGATTGAATTTCAAGACTTTGCTGAACGTTTTGTCGGATCGACATGAAGTCGAGCAGATTAAAATGTTGAAACACATACCCAACACGTTTGCGCATCTCCAGCAGCTTACGCGGATTGGCTTTGTGGAGCTCGTCACCAAAAAGTTTCAGGCTGCCTTCTTGGACTGAACGAAGGCAGCCAACCAATGAAATCAGGGTCGTTTTTCCCGATCCGGAATAGCCGGTAAGAAACACATTTTGCCCCGGTCGCACGTCTATATCGATCCCGTGCAACACCTGCTTCATCACAGAGGCATCTTTGTAGCTATGTTTTAACCCGCGGATTTTTACGATTGCATCGTCTGTGTTTGACATGTCTGAACTACCCAAAAAGATCCGCCGGATCGGCGTCGTTGAGTTTGCGAATAGCCAACAAAGCCGAAATAACGCAAATAAAGGCGATGGCCCCAAAGACGATAACGGCGACCTCCCACGTCATTTCGAACCGCAGGGCGGTGGCTTTGGCAATGACATCATACATGAGAAAACTGAGCCCGAGGCCAGGTAAAAACCCAAGCACGGCCAGCATCAATGCGGACCCAAGAACTATCCGGCGCAGTTGTCCGTTGCTGAACCCAATGGCTTTAAGTGTTGCAAAGTCACGGATGTATTTAGAGATAAGCTGAAACAGAATCTGATAAAGAATGACGATCCCAACGGCGACAGCACCGCCTAGACCAAATCGAAAAATAATCCCGATTGGTGTTTGAAACTCATAAAAATCTCGCTCCTGATTTAACAAGTCAGGCAGGGCCACAACTTTCACATCTTCGGGGAGATATGCGTTCATTTTCTCGGCAACCAGTGTTGCATCTGATCCGGGGTGCAGTTGGATCAGTCCCAGATTGATTTTGGAACGCGGTCGGTTAAACACTTCCATAAACGTTTCGTCGCTGGTTATGATGTGTGAGTTCGCGGATTGGTTAACGCCAACATCGAACAGACCAGTCACTCGAATGCGCGCTTGATGGCGGCCACCGCGCACTTCGATGCTATAATCCTCGCCAGATTTCACAGTGTCGATGATCTGCGAAAACGACTTTTTGGATCGTTGGTCGATCAGCACATTTCGCTTTATTTTGAGCTTGTTGTATTGCCCATATACGCTGTCCAGCAACATGACATCCCAAGTCAGCGGCAAACCAATGGCCTGTACCTTTCGCAGATATTTTTCGCCCCCTTCAGGGTCGCGCATCAACACGCTGGACCAGTAAATTGGCGCGACGCGTGTGACCTCTTCAAAAGCCAGAGTTTGATTAAGGCGCAGTTCTGAAAATGTGGGGGTACGGAGCACCGTAACGGCCGATGAATTCAACATGACGGCATCAGCGTTAAAGCTGGCTGGAAGATCCAGCAACGTGTTCAAGAAAGATGAGCGAAACCCAATCTGCATGAACAAGAGAACAGTGATGAAAGTGATGCCCAAAGCGGCAGAAACAGTTTGCGCCTTTTGGTGGCGCAGTTGAAGCCAAGAAATCCATGTTTTTCTGAACATCAATACCGTCTTGCGTTGAAGTTTCACCTATTAGGGGGCTATCGGGCGGCCCCTGTAAACCCCGCTTACGTGTTTATTTGGTAGCCCAGCTTTCTTGCCAAGGCCTGAGACGAGCGACTAAACCCGTCTGTGGGGGCTCTAGAACTCTCGGGACGTTGGCGAAGTATCGGGTTTTGTAAAAATTTCACGTCATTTCCCAGCGGTGCGTTAGGGGGCCCGACATGGGCAAACGGCCCGTTTTCCGGGTGCAGCATTTGCTCAAAAATGTTAGCGTCAAAGGACAGGTTAAGCTGCGTTGTAAGATCGCCAAATAGGGTTTCGGGTCGGGTCATCAGGTCTTCGCCTCTGACCGTGACTTTTCGATCCCGAGGGATTGTGTGCAAGAAATCCACGATCCGCTTGTTGCAATAGGTCCAGATGGCCTCGTCTTTTACGATCCAATGCAAGGGTATACCGAACCTTTGGTGAATGCCTTGAAATGACTCTTGAATAGAGAGACGCACATCGCGCGGGTCCCGGATGAGGTGAATATACTTGGCATCCGGGCAAATACGGTCCGTGCGACGCAGGAAATTTGGATGCGCTGTGAAAATGGGCTCTTTGGCCAGCATGGTCCGCGGCGCAACCCGTTCCCCAAGGTGGGCCCAAAGGTAGGCCGTTGTCCATTCTCGCCGGCAGTTTAGCCATGCGATGGCCTCTTGAACCTGCTCAGCTGATTGTCCGCCAAATTCCAACAGCGCAAGGGTGCGGTGTATCCCGTCCAGCGTAAAAATCCGGTACAAACGTGACCTGCGTTGAAGCTGCCCCACTGTTTCAGCCGCGAAAAGGCGCATTTCGGGAAACCCGAAAAGATCAGGATGTTCACCCAACATTGTGCCAAACAAGGACGAATATGATCTGGGGCTGGATAAGATGAAAATGGGCGGCACGTTCGCATTTTACCTTTGTTTTCCCAGCCATATCATATTTTTTGATGTTGGTGGGATTTGTTGCAAGCGCCAGCGTCGGAGTCAGAGATGTGTTTGCATTTGGAGGTAAACTGGACCACCTTTCTGATCGGTGGTGTTTTCAGTGATCGACCCAAATGGATAGGATAGGCAGGGCCTGAGACAGCGAAACCCGCTAAGTTTTTCGAGTGATCTTTAGAATTGGACCATCTTGAATTTGCGCTTTGATTTGAAAATCCTACCCAATGCAGGCAGCATGCTGGTGTGTCTTGTCGTAGCGGCTTTGGGCAGTGTTGGCATGATCTGGCTGGATGGTCCCTTGCCCTATCTGTTGGGGAGCTTGCTTGCTGTCGCGATCTATTCGATCGTGGTTTCTGCGACTTGGGGGGTGACGCCATCCTTTCCCGTGGCTTTTCGCAAAATCGGCGTTTCCCTATTGGGCGCAATGATTGGGGCCCAGTTCTCTCAAGCCGAAGCGATAGACATGAATGGTCTTTCGCTCTCTTTAATGTTGGTGGTTCCGCTTATGTTGGTCATGCATGGGGCAGGGTACGCAGTCCTTCGTACTTTGGCGCGGTATGATCGCCCCACAGCATTCTATGCCAGCTTACCGGGCGGTTTGATCGAAGCTTCGGTTTTGGGGGAACAAGCTGGCGGAGATGCGGCGCGCATAAGTCTGCAACATCTTGTGCGGATCCTATTGGTTGTCTTAACTGTGCCCCTCATCTTGTCTTATATGTCTGGGGAAACCATCCGCGTTTCCCGTTCGATAAGTGAATCCCCAGACACTTTTAAAGTGTTGGATGTCTTGCTGTTGATCGGGATTGCCCTCGGGGGGATGAGCGCTGCGCGATTTCTGCGCTTGCCTGCTGCGCACCTTCTTGGGCCAGTGGCTGTTGGGGCGGCGCTTAGCCTTTTCGGGCCCATTCAGATAGATCCACCCGCGTGGTTGATTGCTGGGGCACAGGTTGTCGTCGGCATCAGCCTTGGCGTCCGTTACGCGGGGACATCACTCAGCGCTTTGGTCAGGGGGTTCACAAGCGGGTTGTGTGTGTTGGGAGTGACTTTACCTCTGGCCTTCCTCGCAGCATGGTGGGTGAGCCCCTATAGCTCTGCAAGCTTTGAGGCCCTGGTTCTGTGTTTCGCGCCCGGCGGTGTCGCAGAGCTGAGCCTGATCGCTCTGAGCCTTGGGTTAAGTCCGGTATTGGTCGCGCTGCACCATCTTATCCGGATTGCAGGTGCTCTGGGTTGGGCTATTTTTATGGGATGGACGGGACGGGTCACCCCTTAGGTTCATTTCTTATCCAACTGATGGCTCTTGAACCACAAGGGCCACCACGTCGAAAGAGCATAATTGAGTATGTCTTTACCCATTAGATTCCTACTGACAAAAGCGGCGCTGTATCAGGCAGCACAGTTCGAAAAGAGCACTCATAACTGCCGTCAGGCCCAGACAAGAACTTTGCAGGAAATCCTAGACTATACTGCACCTTCGGCCTTGGGGCGCGCCCTAGGTCTTAATGAGCAGATGGATGCAGATTCTTTTCGCAAACAGGTATCGCTGCAGACTTACGACGGCTTTGCCCCATTCGCAGAGCGGATTGCCCGGGGGGAAAAGGTGATCACGTCACCCCAACCCGTTTTGTGTTTGGCCTCAAGCAGCGGAACAACTGGAAAACGGAAACTGATCCCGATCACCCGAAAATCACACGCCATACGACAAAAGGCACGACTTGCTTCAGCGGGTCACTTGGTGCGGGCGTTGCGAAAAGAGGGTCTTCCGAATGGGCGGCTGATGGTCACAAGCAGCGCTGCCATGATGGGGCATACCGAAGGCGGTGTTCCATATGGATACACCAGCGCCTGTTCACACAGCCTAAATCGCAGCAAATATTCGGCACGGATCGTGACGCCTTATCCTTTTGATGTCATGACAATTCCAAATGTCCGCCAACGCCACATTATGAGCTTTCTTTTTGCGATGCGGGACCCTGACTTGCGGTTCATCTCGGGGAATTTCCCGCCGTTCCTGCTGCAAATTGCCGGGCAACTGGCCCAAGACGCGCCCTTGTTGATCGCTATGCTGCGCAAAGGTGGAATTCCTGACTGCATCGATCTGGATGGCGAAACCCGAACACGTCTGAGCCGCATGTTGCCGCCTGATCCGAACCGCGCCGATACCTTGGAACGCATCCTTGTGGCCAAACAGAATCTGAAACCCTTGGATATCTGGCCAGGCCTGTCCGCTTTGTTCACCTCGAGCGGGGCGGCCACAGACCCCTACTTGCCCAGGATCGCCGAGGCGTTTGGTGCGCTGCCGATCTTTGGAGGGTTGTATTCGTCGACCGAAGCGATTTTTGGGGTTCACACGGCTTTGAATGATGGGTCAGCAACGCTGGCTGTAAATACCGGATTTTTCGAATTCATCCCGCAGGAGCAATGGCAAACTGCAAACCCGGAAACGGTTCTTTCGCACGAGGTCGAGGTTGGGAAAGAGTACCGGATTGTCACAACCAATTATCATGGGCTCATGCGCTATGATATCGGGGACATTGTTCGGATCACGGGGTGGCACAATTCCGTGCCTAGGCTAACGTTCCTACGTCGGCGAGGAGGGCAATTGTCAGCGGTTCATGAAATGACGACCGAAGCTGACATAGATCAGGCCCTGTCCGAAGTTATGGCGTTGAGAGGTGTCACACTGACAGATGTAGGCGTTACCCTAGAAAGCGGGGGCACGACCGAACGGTACCTGTGGATGTTGGAACCAGAGGGCGAGACGCCCCTCGGAAACCTAGATATGCTGGCGAACGATCTGGATGAAGCCCTCGGGCGGTCCAATCTTGCCTACAAAAGTAGGCGAGAAGACTACATTCCACCTCCGCGGGTTATGGTGTTTGCCCCAGGTACAATTGCGCAGTTTTTGGGGCGATCAACCACGCAAACCACGGATGACCAACTGAAACCACGCCGTATTCTCTATGGAATGCCTGATTTGAACACACTCATCGAAAGAAGCATTTCCGCTTCGCAATAGCGACGAGCTTGATCTTTCTTTCGATCTTGGGCTGGGCAAAAGGGGCTGTCTCTTTTTGGAGTGAGATGCAGGTAAAGTGTTTTCTTTCCAATAAGTTACGTTTTTTTCATTTTTGCTCTAGACGTAGGGATTTGATGCGGCTATATCGTGCAAACCGTTCCGGCGTAGCTCAGCGGTAGAGCAGTTGACTGTTAATCAATTGGTCGTAGGTTCGATCCCTACCGCCGGAGCCAATTCCCCTTGATTTTGCGATAAAAACAAAGAAACCAAGGGGGAGTGGACCCTTTTGTGGACCCTTTCGTCAGGAACGCTACCAGCCTCGTCGCAAACAGGCTAACCGTCTCAGACATGAGCACTGATGATTCTGGCATGAAATTGCCACGCTATGTCCAACAGAGACCTTGGGGAACCTACCGCTACTAGCGTAACGTCCCAAAACGCCTCCTGTCCCTGATAGGGAAGACCCACATTTACCGGAACCTCGGTGAATCCTACGAAGAAATGCTCAGGAAACGGCTAAAGGCGCACCAAGAGGTGGAAGCGCTGTTTCGCAAGGTGGAGGCCGAGACAGACCGCGATCGGACCTTGGCTGTGGTTGAGGCCCACTTCGGCAAAGAAGCCGCAGAACAGTTTGACTCCGGCGACATGGACGACAATCTCGAGTACGCCCTCTGGGACCTGCACCAGATCCTTGAAAACGAAGATGACCTCGTAGACCCAGCTATCATCTGCAACCTGATTGGTGCCACCCTGCCAAAAGAAGTGCTCTCCCTGTCCAAGGCGTTCGACCTCTATGCGGACTTCAAAGAAGCAGGCAAGAACAAGAAGTTATCCAATTCTCTGGCACGAACCAAAGACGACCTGAAGATAGCTATCGGTGCAGGAAGCTTGAAACGTTGCCACTGTCGCGTCTGACCAGAGCTGATGCGCTCAAGTATCGCGACTACCTGATGGATCGGGTCAAGCCGAACAGTGTCATCCGGTACATCAACATCGTCAGGGCCGTGGTAAATCACACCATCAACGAGCATGGTTTGACCGCACAGAACCCGTTCCACAACCTGAAGGTCAAAGGGGCCGGTAATGGTGCTGGAGACCGCCTCCCTCTGACCGCTCAGGAAGCCTTGGCAGGGTTTGATGCCATGGGGACTCGAGCTGACCTAAGGGCCATCTATCTGGCACTCTGGGAGACTGGTGCCCGGGTGGCCGAGATCACAGGGTTGCAGGTTCGGGACGTGAACCTTCAGGACCGATCTCTGCGCATCCGAAGTAACGACATCCGAGGGCTGAAGACCGCCAGTAGCGAGCGGTTGCTGCCGTTGTCTGATCAGTTGGTGGCATCGTTGCAGGTCCACAGACAGGGTAAGATGGAGGAAGCACCTATCTTTGAGCGGTATGGTCGTGTCGATGGCAACACGGCAGCTTCGGCTCTGATGATGAAGCGCTTCAGGACGGTCATCTCTGATCCAAAGAAGACCCTGCACAGCCTACGCCATAAAAAGAAGGACGATCTGAGAAACATCGGTTGCCCCGAGGAGATCAGCAAAGTGCTCCTTGGTCACAGCAGCGTTGAAGTTGCCGCCCGGTACGGGGCCGGGTTTAATCTGGATGTGTTGCGCGACTGGATGACCCGATCGAGCCAAGTAGGCGGTCTGACTTCGTGAAGGACACAACTGAGGTCCCAGCGCGCCCGTTTGACCCGCATCGTCGGGGTGCCTCCCCCGCCATGAAGGAGGTGGTTCAGGAGGTGCTGCAGCAAATGGGTAGCTATGAGTATTACTATGACACTCGCAAACGAAAGCGCAGTGCAACGGCTCAGACGACGTATGAGGCCACGGTTGAAGCCATCGTCTGCGATCTGGTTTACCGTGAGTTAGAGGTCCCGGGTGGGCACATACATGTCACTCAGAGCAACAGAATCCTGCGCAAGAAATCACGCTACAAGGGTGTGGCGCTTGGCAAAACGCTACCGGACGTGTTGGAGGTGATGGCGGCCGAAGACATGGGCTTTGTTGATATCACACCGGGACAGCGCAAGTACGCAATCAAAGATGAAGCCCTAGCCTTTGCAGTCACAGGTAAACAGACAACTCTTGCGGCGGGACGGAAGTTCCCAAGCTGGATTGAACGCTCCGGCCTCACCTTTGGAGACATCGGGCGCTCCCGTGACGAAGAGTTAATTCTGCTTAGAGGGCCGAAACCCAGAGACGACACACCCGGCGAACTGGTCGAATACAACGACACAGAAGAGACAAACACCCTCAGGCAGCTGATGCAGACCATCAACGCATGGCTGGATCAGGCCGAGATCGAGTGTTCTGATCCTACAATCAACTTGGATGACCGTCACCAAAAGCGGATATTCAATAACGCCGACTTTGCTCAGGGTGGCAGGCTCTATGGTGGGTTCTGGCAACGTATGAAGCACGCCTAGCGCCTTGAAGGCATCCTCCTAGACGGCGACAGCATCATTGAGTTGGACTATGGCCAGATGGGTCTCTTGCTGCTCTACGGATTGGAGGCGGCCACGCCTCCCGCTGGTGATCTTTACGATCTGTCTGAGTATGGCATACCTGTCAGTTGTCGTCCTGGCATCAAGAAGGTCATTCAGGCAGGCATCAATGCCAGCAAGCCACTTGGTCGGATGCCAAAGGGGGCCAGAAAGATCATTCCCAACAGAATATCGCTGGCGGGGGTGTTGGCAGCAGTCGGTAAGCGGCATCCGTTGATTGCCCACCGGTTTGGTGCCGGGGTTGGCATGCTGCTCATGCGCAAAGAGGCCGATATCCTTGTTGATGTGCTGCTTGCCCTGAAAGACAGGAACATCACAGCCCTGCCAATTCATGACGCTGTGCTCGTAAACGGGAACCACGAGGCTGAAGCAAAGGACGTCATGATCAGGGTGTTCAGGGAGCATGTGGGGCTGACCCCCGAGATTAGTGTAGAGTATCCCTGATAAGGTAAGGGGATATGTATGTAAGAGTATATATGTACATATAAGGTAATGATATTATTAGATTTATATGCTTATTAAAAGATATATTCATAATATATTAAGCAACCTAAGGTAACCCTTTAACCCCTCCTCATATATGGGACCCGTATGGGGGTGGGAGGAAGTGTTTAGCGACGAAAGCAGACGTTCGCTGCGAACAGATGCAATGACCGAGATGCGGACAGGGACGAAACCGCTCTCGCGGTATTAGCGCTTTTGGCGTGTGTTGCGCATAGATTGGAGCGCAATGATTTTGTGAACTGACGAACCTGTTGGACGATTGAAACCTTCTCAATCTGACCAATAGGAGGTTTCAATGTCAGACCAATATGTACCAGCGCTGCGCCAGCGGTTTCTCGAAGATATGCAGATCAAGGGACTGCAGTCGAAGACGCAAACGATGTATCTGCGAGGGATGCGGGATTTTACACGGTTTCTGGGACACGCACCGGATAGCGCGACGCCGGAAGAACTGCGGGCGTTCCAACTCGATATGAAGGCGCGTGGTGAACCAGACCGGGTTTACCGGAGAGCATGAAGCTTGGAAGGTAAGTCATGACCAAAGGAAATTCAGGGAACCGTTTTTCGACAGAAGTTCGGGCGCGCGCAGTGCGTTTGGTGCTTGAGAATGAAGCGGATTATAAGACGCGATCTGAGTGCTTCAGATCAATTTCGCAGAAGATAGGATGCAGCCCCGAAACGCTTCGGGACTGGGTCAACAAGCAGGCGGTTGAGACCGGGGATCGGGAGGGTTTGACGCTGTCTGAGCGGGCGCAGATGAAAGAGCTTCAGCGCGAAGTCCGTGAGCTGCGCCAGGCCAATGACATTCTGCGTAAGGCCTCAGCTTTTTTCGCGGCGGCGGACCTCGACCGCCTACGGAAGAGATGATCATGTTCATAGACGACCATCGTGAGCATCTTGGCGTCGAGGCGATTTGCAAGGTTTTGCCGATCGCGCCGTCCACATATTACCACCACAAATCGATTGAGTTTAATCCTGAGAAAGCCTCTGCCCGCGCAAAGCGTGATGCCTTCTTAATGACCAGGATCACCCATTTCTGGGAGAAGAGCAGGAAGCGATATGGGGCCGTGAAAGTTTGGCATGACTTGCTTGATGAGGGCACTGTCGTCGCCCGTTGCACGGTTGTTCGCCTCATGAAAGGCATGGGAATACAGGGAATTACACGCGGTGATGTGACAACGACGAAGAGCAACCCTGCCTTGCCGTGCCCTGAAGACAAGGTGAACCGAAAGTTCAAGGCACCGGCACCGAACATTCTCTGGGTAGCTGACTTCACCTACGTCAGAACCGCCGTCGGCTTCGTGTATGTTGCGTTCATCATTGATGTCTTCGCGCGCTACATCGTTGGCTGGAAGGTCTCTTCCTCTCCCAATGCCCAGATGGTGCTTGATGCTTTGGATCAAGCGTTGGCGGCGCGTCAACCAGATCCCAAAACCCTTATCCATCATAGCGACAGAGGCGTTCAATATCTGTCGATCAAGTACACAGAGCGCCTCGAGGAAGCCAAAATCGATCCGTCAGTCGGCAGCGTCGGTGACAGCTATGACAATGCGATGGCCGAGACAATCAACGGTCTCTACAAGGCTGAGGTCATCGAGCACGAGGGCCCGTGGCAAGGCAAAAAAGACGTCGAATTGGCAACGCTCGATTGGGTCCATTGGTTCAATCACGAACGCCGTTTTGGACCCATCGGATACATCGCCCCAGCACAAGCAGAAAGGAGCTACTATGACAGTCTAAACGCCGTTACTCTCGCAGCAGAATAGGAACTAAACTGTCTCCGGTAAACCCGGTCTGGTTCATGGGGTCGGTGCGCCAACGTTCAACAACCGACTAACGGTATTGAGTTTCTTTTTTGCGGCGACCTGTCCGCGGCCTGAGATGAAGCGGCACATGCGGTATCAGCGAGCAGCCAAGAAGATCCCAGTGGTACTGAGCGCCGAAGAAGTCACCCGCATTATCGAAGCAGCACCAGGGCCCGGGCTGAGATACCGCGCAGCCTTCAGCGTGGCTTATGGTGGCGGGTTACGGGCAAGCGAAGTCACCCATCTCAAGGTCGGTGATATTGACAGCGACCGGATGCTGATCCGGATTGAGCAAGGCAAGGGGCGCAAAGACCGGCAGGTCATGTTGTCGCCCAGCCTGCTGGACCTGTTGCGCGACTATTATCGAGAAGCCCGCCCGAGGGGTTGGATGTTCTCAGGTCGTAATCGGGTTGATCCAATCTCGACGCGGCAGTTCAACCGTGCCTTCAAGGTCGCTTGCGATTTTGCGGAGATCAAAAAGACCGTGTCGCCCCACGCTTTGCGGCATAGTTTTGCCACACATCTGCTGGAGAGCGGGACAGACATCCGGGTGATCCAAGTGTTGTTGGGCCATGCGAAACTGGAGACAACAACGATCTATACCAAGGTGGCGACCAAGACGATCCAGAACGTGACCAGTCCGCTTGATCTTCTGGTGCGAAGAAAGGCTGGCCCTGGTTAATCCCTACTCAGATGGGTCGCCCGATACTGGAGGTCGCGGACATCTTCCGCGCCCATGGGCCAGCTTATCGCCGGGAACATGCCGGGCATCTAAACCTGCCAAAGCTGAAGGTGATGTCCGCAGTCGAGAACTGTCGGACTGCCGCCCTCGGCGGTCACGTTGCGGCTTGCACCAAATGCGATCATCAGCACATCGCCTATAACTCGTGTCGCAATCGGCACTGCCCGAAGTGCCAAGGCGCTGCGGCGCAGGACTGGATGGAGGCGCGCATGGAAGACCTGTTGCCAGTGGAGTACTTCCATGTGGTCTTCACCTTACCTTCGGAAATCGCTGACATCGCTTATCAAAACAAGGCGGCTGTCTACGGTCTGCTGTTTAAGGCATCATCCGAGACGCTTCGGATAATTGCAGCCGACCCCAAACACCTCGGCGCAAAGATCGGCATGTCATCGGTGCTGCATACATGGGGCTCGGCGATGACGCATCATCCGCACGTCCATGTCATCGTGCCGGGTGGCGGATTGTCATCTGGCGGCAAGCGCTGGATCGCCTGTCGACCCGGGTTCTTCCTGCCAGTGAAGGTGCTGTCACGGCTGTTCCGACGCTTATTTATCGAAGGGCTGACCAGATTGCACAAGGTGGGCAAGCTGACGTTCTTTGGTAATCTGTCCAGTCTGGCCGATCCCGATGCCTTCGCATCACACCTTGCACCAATGCGCAAAATAAACTGGGTCGTTTATGCCAAACAACCCTTCGGCGGACCCGAAGCCGTGTTGGCCTATCTGAGCCGCTACACGCACCGGATCGCGATCTCGAACCATCGCCTGATTAGTGCCGATGCCAACTCCGTAGCCTTCCGCTGGAAAGACTATCGCATCAAAAGCGGGGATAGGATGAAGACCATGCGCCTGACCACGGATGAGTTCATTCGCCGGTTCCTGATCCATGTCTTGCCCTCTGGCTTCCATCGTATCCGCCACACAGGCTTCCTCGCGAACGGTATACGCCGAGACAGGATCGCAAAGATCAGGTGTTTGCTTGATGCCGAACCAGAACCCACTCAAATGCCGGACGAAGCCACAAACTCCGAACCCGACGATCCGCCCGTGCATCAGCCTTGCCCCAAATGCGGTGGTGCGATGATCATAGTTGAGATCTTCCTGCGCGGCCAAACACCCAAATCCCGCGCTCCGCCATGGGAGGACGCAGCATGATACAACTAGAAAACCCGACCTTGCCTTGCACAAACGCCGGACCAATCAGTGCGGCCTTCTCAGGCAATCCGAAGCCACATCACGCTTGCGGCGGCATCATGGGACACCAAATGGCAAAGTCATGCTGGGTAAATATACCGGCAAACGCCGCCCGTCGTCAAAATCCCGCTCGCTCTGCGCATCAAACGCTGCAGCCGTAACGCACAATCCCCATAGTAACGAAACCCGCCCGCGCTTTCCTCCTTGTCGGATTTGTCGCCGCTGCAGCTCGCGCTGACAGCAGCCACAAACCTTAGACAAAACCGACCTTAGGCGGCGACGGGTGACGTGTCGAAATCGGTTGAGGGCGGGCTTCGATGTTCAATTCTAAGAATGTCCGCTACCGTTGCTCAATCTGTTTTAAACAACAAGAACTAGCCTCCGGGCAAGTGGGAGCTGTCTAGCGGGATGAAGACTTCCGAGAGTAGGTGATCCGGATAACTGCAGACCGCTGCATTTCCTGGTCTGGGTAGCCAATACCAAGACTGAAGATTCGCTTCATGCTTGTTTCGCCATCGCCTCCAAAGGAGTTTCACCCGTCCAGCGTCGGTAAGCCCGTGTAAAATTCGATGCATGAGTAAAGCCAGTGCGAAGGGCAATTTCGGTCACCGTCATCTTGCCTTCACCGATTGCCGTAGTTGCATATTGTCTTCGTTGCTCATCCAGAATTACCTTGAATGATGTGCCTTCGCTGGAGAGTTTTCGGCTCAGCGCTTTGGGATGAAGTCGGCAAGCGCGGGCGGTTGTTGTGATATCGAGTTTGGGGTCACTCATGTTTTCGTTGCAAAAACTCTGAACCGCTTCTTTCAAGGTATCATACTCTTTGTTCGCCTCTGCTGGAGGGGAGGCACTGTGTGAATTCGCTTGGTTCATGACCATCCATCGTGAGGGAAAGCGCAACGTCAGCCCCATCTGTGAGCCAGCAATCAAAGAAGAACGGGGGAGTAACCATTCGGGCACAACCGTTTCGTCTGCCACCACTGCAAGCACGTCTTTCGGATTCCATTCTTGACTCACACGTGGTCGGATCTGCTCGATAAGAAGTGCCAGGGTAAGCGCGTCCGGCTGGGCCGGGTTAGCGTCGGGTTCGACTTTTCGGGTCATTTTCAGGGTCGCGTTTTGTCCGTCGTTTTCCAATCTGTAGTTGGTGGAATTCCCATAGGATCCGACAGAAATCAGAAAGCGGTCCAGCAGGTTGCCCACTGTTTGCTCGCTAGCCAGATCCTTTGTCACCGGTCCCATCGCATTTCGTGCCATGGTGCGCCCAACTGTTGCCCCCACAAACGGATCACCAAGTCGCGTGGCGATTTCGTCCATGGTCTCGTAGATGGCTTTCACCGGAATGAGCCGATCAGAACCCGTTCTGATGGCACTGGTAATCTGCATGTCGTCCAACAAGAGGTCCACATCCCCGCCGCGATCTTCGAAGTGACGAATGAGCGGCATCAGGAGCGTGGCGCGAACCAATGGGGGAGATCTATCGGGCATATGGTAAATCTAGACCAATTGACTTGGCTTCGCCATTCATTTGAGGACTGCAATGTGAGATTGTTGCGCTCTGAGGATAAGACAGTCGCCATATTCCAGTTTAAGTTCATACATGGATGTACCAGTTCAATCATGTTTTCAAATACGCGCACGAACGCCGTGTGGCTTGGAAAAATTTATCGCCAACCATAGCCAACCCTGCCGACGCAATGCGGGCGACATCACTCAAGAGGACACACCATGTCAAACAAGAGCAAATTTTCCCGTCGTCAAATGATGGCCATGGCGGCGCAGTCTGCTGCTATCGCCCCTATGCTGGGAACTGCTGGGTGGGCACGCGAACTGGATGAGTATGGCGGGTTCAGCGGCAACAAGAACTTCAAATACATCAAAGCGCCGGCAACGGTCTATGACTTTGGCCTGACTCCGGAACAGGAAGAGCACGCCAAGGAGTTGCACGAATCCCTGATCATTTTTGACGGCCTGTCGGAATGCACGTTTTACCCGGAGTTCATCACCAACATGAAACGCGGCGGTGGGACATCGGGCAATTTCTCGATTGGGATATCGGACATGTTGCGCTGGACACCAGACACCGTTTTCAAACCGGAAGAATGGTGGAGTTGGGAAGCGCTGAACAGGGATCTGGATGCGCTTTATCGCATGATGCACCTGTTCCAGGACGACGCGATGATGACGTTGAACCATGCGGATATTCTGGAAGCAAAGAAGACCGGCAAGGTCGGTTTCATGCCGGGAACGCAGAACACCAAGTTTCTGGATGACGCGGTAAATCGTCTGGACGAGATGCATCGCAAAGGTCTTCGCATTATCCAGATTACCTATAATGCCACCAACGCCGTTGGCGCAGGTAGTGCAGAGGCGCCGGAAAACCGCTTTGGTCTCAGCCGCTTGGGGCACATGGTGGTTGAGCGGATGAACGAGGTTGGAATGCTGGTCGATACGGGGCACAGCTCGCCCGAAACGATGATACGTGCAGCGGAAGTGTCAACTAAACCCATCGTCATTTCGCATGCCGGGATGCTGTCAAAGGTCAACCAGACACGGGCGACAACGGATGAGGCCATCAAGACGGTCGCTGACAAAGGCGGCGTGATGGGGGTTATCAGCACACCCACGGCTATTGCGGGAAGTGATAAATGCACGGTCGAGGATATGCTCGATAACGTCGATCACGCGGTTAACATTGCGGGCATTGATGGTGTCGGATTTGGTTCTGATTTCATTATCCCCGCGACATTCGAACAAATTCTGTCTGCCCCAGAATGGGACGAGGATGTCGTCGCAACTATCGGTGAGTTTGAGGTCTGGCCCTGGTCCGACGGGCATGTAGGATGGGAAAACAACTCGGCCTATCCAAACATGACCCGAGGACTGATCAAGCGCGGGTATTCGGATGAAGACATTGCCAAGATCATGGGCGGCAACTTCCTGCGGGTCATCAAAGACACCATCGGATAAACCAGCGGAAAGGAGGCCGGAGGCATGTTACGCTTCTGGTCGGCTCAACATCATGCATTGGTTGTTTCTGCTCTTGATCTCAATCTTAGCCCTGCCGGACGCGGCAGGTGCAATGGATGCGATTGGCAAGGTGCGCCGAGAGCGCCCAGTAAATCTGGACACCGCAACGGCTGTGACCACGAGATACGGAACGCTGCAAGCGTCTTACCAGACCGATTTCCTAGAAGTGCCGCTGAACGGTGTGCATTCGTGGCGACTGTATTTGCAGGACAAGCAGGGCCAGCCTGTCACGGGCGCAGATATTGACCTGACGGCCGACATGCCGGAGCATTTGCACGGCATGACCACCACTCCTTTGGTTCAGCAGACTGATACGCCGGGCATGTACCTTGTTCGCGGAATGAACTTTCATATGCCGGGGTACTGGGAGGTCACTCTGGACATCTCAGGCGCAGGCAGTCGTCATCTGTTGCGCTTCAACTTGATTGTCGGGGAAAACCAATGCGCTCCGGGCAAGGGCGGTGCGGATGAAAGCTGAGCCTCCTAGTTCGTTGAGAGGAATAGGCATTTTTCTGTTCGTTATTTGCTGTTGTGTGGCTCTTTCCAATCAGGCCAATGCCACAGACGCTCATTTCACAGATTGGTCCACTCGGGAACTGGCCCTGATCCAATCCCTGTCATTGTCCCAACTGCCACCCCCGCCACCTTCGCCTTCGAACAAATACGCCGATGATCCAAGGGCCGCGGCGTTGGGGCGTGCGATATTTAACGACAGCCGGTTCAGCGCCAACGGTAAAATCAGCTGCGCGACCTGCCACCGGCAGGACTATGGGTTTACCGATGACCTTCCCAAGGGAGTTGGCATTGGCGTCGCCGAACGACGCACCATGCCAGTTGTCGGAATGGCCTATCAAAAGTGGTTCTTTTGGGACGGTCGGGCGGATTCGCTATGGTCGCAGACGCTGGGCCCGCTGGAGAACGCAGTAGAACACGGGATTGATCGGCATCAGGTGAAGCGACTTGTACTAACGCACCACTCTGAACTCTATCAGGAAGTGTTTGAAGGCGATGCCGCAAGCCAGCCGGTCAACCAAGTCTTTGCAAACACTGGTAAGGCGCTTGCTGCACATGTCCGCACTTTGCTGCCGGAAACGACCCGGTTTGATTTGTACGCAGACGCGTTACAGCGAGAGCGCAAAGAAAACAGCGTCCTGACAACAGAGGAAACGCGCGGTCTGAGGCTCTTTGTTGGCAAAGCCAAATGCGTGAATTGCCACAACGGCCCCTTATTTACGAACGGAGAGTTCCACCACTCCGGAACCCCGGACAAGGGGGACTCAGATCCCGGACGTGGTGCTGCTTTCAAAGATCTTGCAGTGACTGAGTTTGGGTTCTTTGGTCAATGGAGCGACGCAGACCCGGAAACGGACGGCGATCATATCCGGTTTTTGGACCGGGATACGCACAAGTACGCCGGCACGTTCAAGACACCTACGTTGCGTGGCGTGTCTGATCGGCCTCCGTATATGCACAACGGAGCTTTCAAGTCGTTGGCTCAGGTCCTGAACAATTACCGTGCCGTGTCTGGTTCGCTGCGCGCTGACGAGGTTTTCCACGGCGATCTGACGGACGAGGATCTGCTCGATCTTGAGGCGTTTTTGCAAACCTTGTCATCGAACGCCAACGAAAATCACAACTAGCTCGAGGGAAACTCAATGAAAACAACGGCTCTGGTAACTGCTCTCTCGGTCTTCGCGACCACGGCAAATGCCGAAGGAACGACCCGCTATATGCTGGAAGGCATTGCGGATCCGTCGACATGGGGTGCCATTCTGGCGAACCCTCAAGATCGTGGCCCCAACGCCGAGGCGCTCATGAACGCCGCAGGTTGCGAGCTGATCGACTACTACTTTGGGATGTACAACTACAAAAGCTACGTCATTATTGAGTGTCCAAAATCTGTCGACATCGGCCCCATTCAAATCACGATGTTTGGGGCCGGAACCGTCGACAGCGGCAGTGCGACGCCAATCGTGACCACAGCTGAAATGGTCGATGTGGCCGAGGCAGCCAAAGCCATTTCAGGCTCCTATGGCGGGCCAACTAAGTGATCAATGCAACCAACACACAAGCGATCAGGCTTCGAACACGCCAATTGTTCGATAACCGTAACGAGGGGAAAACCCTGTTGAATAAGACATCTTGGAGGGTCGATATGATGATGCGGATACTTATGAGTTTTGTATTTGCCTTGGCGACGACGATGGCCTTGGCCCAGGACGAACCCGCGCAGACACTGTTCACGAACGTCAATGTTTTCGATGGCGTCAATGACGAATTGCTCGAAAACGCAAACGTGTTGGTTGAAGGGAACTTGATCACGTTGGTCTCGACCGATGCAATCGACGCAGGTGATGCGTTTGTCATCAACGGAGAGGGACGCACATTGATGCCCGGCCTGATGGATATGCATACGCATTTGTCTATTGTGCGGTAATTATCAACGGCGCGTCACGAGCTTAGCCCTCTTGCACATGGCGCAATTGCGATGAAGCGGGCTGAAGGCATGCTCATGAATGGGTTTACCACTGTCATGGACGTCGGCGGGCCAGCGATTTATCTAAAGGACCTGATCGACGGAGACGCTGGTTTTTTTGGGCCGCGCATCTATTCCGCCGAGGCCTTCATTACGCAAACGAAAGGGCATGGGGATTTTCGCACGCGGATGGAATACAACCCCAACAATTCCGGAGGTATTAAAAGTTGGTATGAATACTACACGGCTTGCATTGCCGACGGCGTAACCGAAATCCGGCGCTGTGGCAGAGAGAACTTTCGGAAAGGTGCAACTCATCTGAAGATGATGGTCGGTGGCGGTGTTTCCAGCCGGTTTGATCCGCTGCATGGTTTGCAAGGCTCACCCGAGGAAATTGCGGCAGCTGTGGAAGTGGCGCGAAACATGAAGACCTTTGTGACCGTGCACGCATACACCGATGAATCCGTTCGAATGGCCGTTGAGGCCGGTGTTCCGCATATTCTTCACGCGCCACTGATCACCGAAGAGACGGCCAAGCTGATGGGAGAAAAAGGCGTCTACATGCAGCCCAATCTGGAAGCGGTTCTCGGGCTTTCAGAAGAGAATGCAGCAGCGTTTCTGTCACCGGCAAGCTTTGCGAAGTGGAAATCGATCTACGACGAATACCCTGTCGCCATGGAGGCGGCGCTCAAGCATGGGGTGAAAATTGTATTTGGCACCGACCTTCTGGCTGAGTGGAATCAAACCCTCGGATTCGACAAGACTGCGGCCCTCGAATTGCTGCAATTGGAGAAATACCTCGGCTCGGCTGGCGCGCTTCGGGCGGCAACGTCAACGGCAGCAGAGATCATCGATCTTATGGGGCCAAACAATCCATACACAGCAGGCGCGCTGGGTGTTTTGGAAGAAGGAGCATACGCAGACCTGTTGCTAGTTGATGGCAATGTTCTGGAAGACCTCGCTCTGTTGACCGACCCGGACAAGAACCTTGTGGTGATCATGAAAGACGGTGTGATCTACAAGAATGCTCTAGATTGACCCAATAAAAGCAGGCAGTTTATGCCGCCTGATGTCGAACTTTGAAACAAGGAAGTTCTAATGACTGCACTCGACTACATCGCTATCGGCATGATCCTGTTCATGGCGGGCCTTGGGATCGGGGTTTTCGTGTTTCTAGGCGGTTGGCCTGGTCGCGTGGCCGCAAAGCGTCAGCATCCTTATCGGTCTGCGGTGTCCATCGGCGGCTGGGTGACCCTGATCGCCGGGGGTGTTTTGTTCCCCTTGGTGTTGATCTGGGCCTATGCCGGATCCACGGATGCTGAAGTCGCTGCGGCCGATGTTGCGGAAGGCGGTGTCGCATGATCCTTTTATTGGTTGGTGGTTACACGGGGCTGCTTTGGCTGCTGGTGAAGGTCGGTGTCTTTCCGAAGTGGTATGGCTGGATGAAGGTTTCGCCTGTTGTTGTCGGCGTGATCGCGTTCATGGTTATTTTCCTGCCGCTCAACTGGAACGCTCCCATGGGCGGCACCATGGTCACGGTCGGCTCCGTCGGGATCAAGCCTGCGGTTGCCGGACCTGTGACCGAAGTTGTCGCCAAATCCCGCACGTCGATCTCTGAGGGCGAGGTTCTCTTTGAGATCGACAAGGCGCCGTACAACGCCGCCTTGCAGCAAGCTCAGGCCCAGCTGTCGCTTGCGCAGGACAAGCTGGCGAGAAAGGAAGAATTGCTGTCGCGAAACGCGGTCGCTGAGGCCGAAGTCGAAGCTTTGCGTGCCAATGTGGCTGTTGCGGAAGCTGCCGTGATCCTGGCCGAAGTTGATCTTTCCAACACCACCGTGCGCGCGCCTTTTGACGGCATGGTTCCCGCCATGACTCTTCTGTCGGGCAACCGGGTCAGTCCCAATGTGCCTGTGCTGGCGTTTCTGGACATCAGCAACCCCGTCATCAACCTGGTCCTGAGCCAGAACCAGATCCGACATGTCCAACCGGGGCAGACGGCCGAAGCGGTGTTCAAGGCCTTTCCCGGACAGACGTTCCAGGGAACCGTGTCGGGATTGTTCCTTTCATCGACAGATGCCGAGTATGATCTGGATGGAGCCACGCCGGAAGTACCGACAATCACTGACACAACCTACGTTGTTGTGCTGAACCTCGACACCAAAGGTCTGACTCTGCCACCGGGTTCATCGGGTCAGGGTCTGGTGTTGACGGATCAGGGGACGAAATTCCAGTTCATCAACCAGTTGACCCTGCGTATGACCACATGGATGAACTTTTTCTGATGCGCTTTTTGCCTGGATCTGCTGTTCTCGTCGCTGGCCTTGCATTCACGGCGAATGCGGAAGAAACGGGTCCACGAACCCGTCTGGAAGCCGCCGCGACAACCTCAATTGGCGGCCCCGCCAACGCCGAAGCGCAGCAAGAGCAGGACCGGCTGCGCAGGCTACAAACCTCACGATGGCCCGGATTTGATCGTACAATCGACCCCGCCGAATCCTGGAAAGAGAGGTTGCGGAAAGACACCGGCCTTGCCTTGTCGTTTGACTATCAGGCGCTTTACCAGAAATCGAACAGCACAGTTACTGGCATTGATGATGGAGCCGCCGGTCAGGCCCGCATCCTTGGTACATGGACACTGGCAGATCGCGGCGGAAGCAACCCCGGCAGCTTTGTCTTCATTCTTGAGAACCGGCACAAGCTGGGCTCTGGTCAAACCCCTGCTGGATTGGCTGGGGAAATCGGATACGCTGGGCTTACAGGGCTGACTTTCGGGGATAACGGATCGAGTTTATCTGTGGCTTATTGGTCGCAAACGATATTGGGCGGGCGCGGTGGCATTGTCGCCGGGCGCATTGATCCGGGCGACTACACAGACATCCTGGGCTATGTGAACCCTCGGACAGGTTTCCAGAACTATGCCATCAACTATAATCCTGTGCTGACAATCCCGGACCCCGGATTCGGCATAGGTGGCGGCGTTCACCTGACAGATCAGGTCTATGTGCTTGGCATGGTCTCGGATGCGAACGGCTCTCTGACGGATGTCGAGTGGTTTCCAGGAGGCTCGGAGTTTTACAAGTACGCACAGATCGGTTGGACACCCGCCCGCAATCAACGCTACCTGACCAATGTGCATCTTGGTGCATATCACATCGACGCTAGAGCGGACAAAGGCCTGCCCTCCAGCTCTGGCGTCGTCTTGTCGGGTAACTATACGTTCGAAAATGATCTGATGGTGTTTGGGCGACTTGGGTGGTCCGACGGTAACGATCCTATTGCAAAACGCGGTGCCACCGGTGGTTTGATTTGGAGGCCAGGGTTTTATGATGATCTCATTGGTGTCGCGGCAACGTGGGCGGACCCGGTTTCTGCGGGCTTGGAAAGTCAGACGACCTTCGAAGCCTTTTACCGTCTGGATATCTCGGACAACGTGGCGCTAACAGCCGATGTTCAATACATCAACAACCCCGGCTTCACTTCCGACGACCCCCTCATCTTTGGCCTGAGGCTGCGCTTCAACCTCTGACAAAGCGGCCCTTCGTGTAAGACGTCGCGAAGGCCGCGAGACCGCTCTTGGACGAAGCCGCTCGCGCGGCACTGGCGCTTGTGGCAAGTGTATTCAAGCATCCCACATGTTGGCGGATTTTGCGATCTGGCTGATCTGTTTGACGATTGAGGTTTCTCAATCGACAGACAGGAGGATTTCATGGTCAGCGAGAGAACAACGCCGCTTCGTGAGCGGATGATCGAAGATATGCGCATTCGGGGTTTAGGGCCGCAATCTCAACGGGCGCATATTCGGGCGATCAAGGATTTTGCCGGATTTCTGAAGCATTCACCAGATACGGCGACACCCGAGGAGCTGCGCGCGTATCAGCTTCACATGACAGATACCGAGGTCACGCCCTCGGTCTACAATGCCCGCATCACTGCCTTGCGTTTCTTTTTCTCGATGACCTGCGGGCGTGATGGGATGAAGAAGTACATGCAATTCCGCACCGAGCCGCGCAAACTGCCTGCTGTGCTCAGCGTCGAAGAGGTTTCAGAACTTTTGGCGGTGGCACCGGGTCCGGGGCTCAAATATCGAGCGGCACTCAGTATCTCTTATGGTGCTGGCCTGCGCGCCTCTGAGGTCTGCAATCTCACGACCAGTGATATCGACAGTGATCGAATGTTGATCCATGTCGTGCAGGGCAAGGGGCGTAAAGACCGCAAGGTGATGCTGTCACCTGGATTGCTCGACCTGTTGCGTGATTATTGGTGCGAAGCACGTCCCGAGGGCTGGATGTTCCCCGGCAAGCCAAAGATCAACCCGATCTCACCCCGCCAGTTGAACAGGGCATTTACGTCCGCCAAGCGCATGGCCGGGATCAACAGACCCGCAACGCTGCACACACTACGGCACAGCTTTGCCACCCATTTGCTGGAAGCCGGGACAGATGTTCGGGTGATCCAAGTGCTGCTTGGCCATGCCAAGCTGACGACCACAGCCCAGTACACCAAAGTCGCCACCAAGATGATCCGGGATACGACCAGCCCGTTTGAAGCCCTCAAACAATTGAACCTGCAGACACGCAAGAAGCGACCCGGATGACGGACGGGGATTGCCCCGCCCAAGGCTGGAGGTTGCTGACATATTCCGCAAGCACGGTCCCGCGTGGCGGCGGGCCAATGCAGGGCATGTCAGCCTGAGCCAGCTGAAGGTGATGTCGGCGATAGAGGCCTGCCGGACCGAGGCACTCGGTGGGCATGTGGCAGCCTGCACCAAGTGCGATCACCAGCATATCGCCTACAATAGCTGCAAGAACCGGCATTGCCCGAAGTGTCAGGGACCTGCTGCGCGTGACTGGATGGCGGCACGGGCCGAAGACTTGCTGCCCGTTGAGTACTTCCATGTGGTCTTCACCCTGCCAGCCGAGATTGCCCGCATCGCCCCTTTGGAACAAGCGGGCCGTCTACGGCCTGCTGTTCCGGGCGTCCGCCGAGACCGTGATGACCATCGCCGCTGATCCCAAGCGCATGGGTGCTCGCGTTGGCATGACCAGCGTGCTGCATACTTGGGGATCTGCGCTGACGCATCATCCCCACATTCACATGATCGTCCCGGGCGGCGGCCTGTCACCGGGTGGCACTCGGTGGATCGCCAGCAAACCGGGCTTCTTCCTGCATGTGCGAGTGTTGTCGCGCCTGTTCCGACGCCTGTTCATCGAAGGGTTGATGGCGCTGCATCGCTCGGGTGATCTGGCGTTTTATAGTGACCTAAAAGGGCTGGCTAAAACCGGTGCATTTGCAAACTGGTTGGCCCCGTTCCGCAAAATTGAATGGGTGGTCTATGCCAAACCACCCTTCGGCGGACCGGAGGCAGTTCTGGCCTACCTCAGTCGTTACACGCACCGTGTCGCAATCTCGAACCAGCGCCTCGTCTGCGCCGATGCAAACGCCGTAGCGTTCCGATGGAAGGACTATCGCATCAAGAGTGGTGACCGACAAAAGGTGATGCGTTTGCCCACAGAAGAGTTCATCCGACGGTTCCTGATGCATGTTCTGCCCGACGGGTTCCACCGCATCCGACATTACGGTTTGCTGGCTTCCGCTCAACGCAAGGCCAACATCGCAAAGGTCCGTGCCCTGATTGGGGCAAGCGCTCCAGAACAAGAACCACGCTACGCCGATGATCCCGCACCACTTGCATTGCGGGAACCATGCCCCTGTTGTGGTGGCACGATGCTGATCATCGAAACATTCAAACGCGGGCAGATTCCCCGATCCCGCGCCCCACCAAGGAAACAGGCCGCATGATCAATTGCCCGTTCATCTCATCCTATGCAAACCGGTTGCTTCAGCGACAACGGCCAAAATCCGTTGTGCGCAGCGATCCCAGAAGTCACATAAAAGGTGCAAATCGACAGCGCACTAGGCCAATTCCACGGCAACCGCGCTTGCCGAACGGCAAAACAGCCACCTTCAATCCGCAAAACAACGCATCCGCAGCAGCTTCAAAACCAGCCCACAGCGCTCTTTCCCCATAGATACCGCCCAGCCCCCGCGGCTTCCTCCCTGAGAGATTTTCCAACGCGGGCCACCCTCTCGCCAAGCCGCAACCGCACACTCTGGCCCGCATCAGAAAATCTTCATCAATTTCGACGTATGCCGCAAGACCAATCGAGGTCTCCATTGGGCTCAAGGACGAAGCCGCTCGCGCGGCACTGGCGCTTGTGGCAAGTGTATTCAAGCATCCCACATGTTGGCGGATTTTGCGATCTGGCTGATCTGTTTGACGATTGAGGTTTCTCAATCGACAGACAGGAGGATTTCATGGTCAGCGAGAGAACAACGCCGCTTCGTGAGCGGATGATCGAAGATATGCGCATTCGGGGTTTAGGGCCGCAATCTCAACGGGCGCATATTCGGGCGATCAAGGATTTTGCCGGATTTCTGAAGCATTCACCAGATACGGCGACACCCGAGGAGCTGCGCGCGTATCAGCTTCACATGACAGATACCGAGGTCACGCCCTCGGTCTACAATGCCCGCATCACTGCCTTGCGTTTCTTTTTCTCGATGACCTGCGGGCGTGATGGGATGAAGAAGTACATGCAATTCCGCACCGAGCCGCGCAAACTGCCTGCTGTGCTCAGCGTCGAAGAGGTTTCAGAACTTTTGGCGGTGGCACCGGGTCCGGGGCTCAAATATCGAGCGGCACTCAGTATCTCTTATGGTGCTGGCCTGCGCGCCTCTGAGGTCTGCAATCTCACGACCAGTGATATCGACAGTGATCGAATGTTGATCCATGTCGTGCAGGGCAAGGGGCGTAAAGACCGCAAGGTGATGCTGTCACCTGGATTGCTCGACCTGTTGCGTGATTATTGGTGCGAAGCACGTCCCGAGGGCTGGATGTTCCCCGGCAAGCCAAAGATCAACCCGATCTCACCCCGCCAGTTGAACAGGGCATTTACGTCCGCCAAGCGCATGGCCGGGATCAACAGACCCGCAACGCTGCACACACTACGGCACAGCTTTGCCACCCATTTGCTGGAAGCCGGGACAGATGTTCGGGTGATCCAAGTGCTGCTTGGCCATGCCAAGCTGACGACCACAGCCCAGTACACCAAAGTCGCCACCAAGATGATCCGGGATACGACCAGCCCGTTTGAAGCCCTCAAACAATTGAACCTGCAGACACGCAAGAAGCGACCCGGATGACGGACGGGGATTGCCCCGCCCAAGGCTGGAGGTTGCTGACATATTCCGCAAGCACGGTCCCGCGTGGCGGCGGGCCAATGCAGGGCATGTCAGCCTGAGCCAGCTGAAGGTGATGTCGGCGATAGAGGCCTGCCGGACCGAGGCACTCGGTGGGCATGTGGCAGCCTGCACCAAGTGCGATCACCAGCATATCGCCTACAATAGCTGCAAGAACCGGCATTGCCCGAAGTGTCAGGGACCTGCTGCGCGTGACTGGATGGCGGCACGGGCCGAAGACTTGCTGCCCGTTGAGTACTTCCATGTGGTCTTCACCCTGCCAGCCGAGATTGCCCGCATCGCCCTTTGGAACAAGCGGGCCGTCTACGGCCTGCTGTTCCGGGCGTCCGCCGAGACCGTGATGACCATCGCCGCTGATCCCAAGCGCATGGGTGCTCGCGTTGGCATGACCAGCGTGCTGCATACTTGGGGATCTGCGCTGACGCATCATCCCCACATTCACATGATCGTCCCGGGCGGCGGCCTGTCACCGGGTGGCACTCGGTGGATCGCCAGCAAACCGGGCTTCTTCCTGCATGTGCGAGTGTTGTCGCGCCTGTTCCGACGCCTGTTCATCGAAGGGTTGATGGCGCTGCATCGCTCGGGTGATCTGGCGTTTTATAGTGACCTAAAAGGGCTGGCTAAAACCGGTGCATTTGCAAACTGGTTGGCCCCGTTCCGCAAAATTGAATGGGTGGTCTATGCCAAACCACCCTTCGGCGGACCGGAGGCAGTTCTGGCCTACCTCAGTCGTTACACGCACCGTGTCGCAATCTCGAACCAGCGCCTCGTCTGCGCCGATGCAAACGCCGTAGCGTTCCGATGGAAGGACTATCGCATCAAGAGTGGTGACCGACAAAAGGTGATGCGTTTGCCCACAGAAGAGTTCATCCGACGGTTCCTGATGCATGTTCTGCCCGACGGGTTCCACCGCATCCGACATTACGGTTTGCTGGCTTCCGCTCAACGCAAGGCCAACATCGCAAAGGTCCGTGCCCTGATTGGGGCAAGCGCTCCAGAACAAGAACCACGCTACGCCGATGATCCCGCACCACTTGCATTGCGGGAACCATGCCCCTGTTGTGGTGGCACGATGCTGATCATCGAAACATTCAAACGCGGGCAGATTCCCCGATCCCGCGCCCCACCAAGGAAACAGGCCGCATGATCAATTGCCCGTTCATCTCATCCTATGCAAACCGGTTGCTTCAGCGACAACGGCCAAAATCCGTTGTGCGCAGCGATCCCAGAAGTCACATAAAAGGTGCAAATCGACAGCGCACTAGGCCAATTCCACGGCAACCGCGCTTGCCGAACGGCAAAACAGCCACCTTCAATCCGCAAAACAACGCATCCGCAGCAGCTTCAAAACCAGCCCACAGCGCTCTTTCCCCATAGATACCGCCCAGCCCCCGCGGCTTCCTCCCTGAGAGATTTTCCAACGCGGGCCACCCTCTCGCCAAGCCGCAACCGCACACTCTGGCCCGCATCAGAAAATCTTCATCTGAGGCGTCATTCGCTGCGCTTTGCCTCAATGTCTGCTTTGCTGAAACTCGTAACGCGTGTTGGCCATAGCAACCCGAGAAACTGAGAAACCCCAAGCATCTATACAAAGAAACTCATCATGGAGATGTATAGATGTTTACGACGTTCACGCTGCTCCTGGCAGTCGGGTGCGGCTTTCGGCTGGCCCTGAACTGGGGGTTGAGGCGGCGCTTCGACCTTAGCCTATCAGTCCCGCAGGCACTTGTTGGTGTGCTGGTTGTGCTGGCCGGACTGCCCGACCTGATCACACCAATTCCCTTCCCTCTCCCCCTCAGCTTTACCCTCGGGTTTCTGGTGCCTGACTTCCTGTTTCGCAGGGGGCTGCAATGACAGACTGGCACCTCAAGGAAGACGACATCGTTGTGATCCGGGCCTTCGACGACATCCCGGAACATCTGTTTCGCGTCTGGGAAGTCTATGAGGACTGCATCACGGGATACTCGATCTCAGGGCCTCTGAAAGGCGAGTACGGCGAACCTGCCTTTGACCTGATCTTACGGCTACACGACGCATAAGTCGCCAATCGGCAGGGAACTTCCCTAACGAAGTATCCCTCTGATCCCAATCACAAAATCCAAATCACAGACAAAACTGGGGCGAATGCCCCCAGAAGGAGGACGCATGTCCACTAAAATCAAGTACGCCTATCTCAAGCAGCAGACGTGGCTGTATCGGCGCAATTACCCCAAACACCTGCAACCTGTCCTTGGTCAAGCCCTGAAGCAATCTCTCAAGACTGGAGATGCGCGTGTGGCCAAGGCGCGGGTGATCGATGCCAACGCTAACTTTGCCAAGATCGTGGGTGAAGCCGAAGCACAGGTCAATTCAGAAACCCGACAACCAACCAATCAGGGTGTCGTGATCAGAGTTGCAGCACCAGCATTCCAGCGGGCAAGGATGTTGGGGCAAAGCACCGTCTCTGATCTTGCACGGGTTTATCTGCGCAAACGATCACAGGAGCTTAGCCCGGGCACCTTCAAGTCGGTACGCTTCAGCATCGGCTTGTTGGTCTCAGTTTGGGGTGGCCGTAAGATCGTCTCCCTCTGTCGAACCGATGGTCAGGCGCTCCTCAGGCTGATTGCCAAACTCTCCCCTGATGTCGCCAAATCCGCATCAAGCAAGGGGGCAAGCCTGAAGCAGCTTGTGGCTTTGTCCAGGGGGTCAGACAAGACCATTGCACCGCAGACCCAGAAACGGATCTGGAAACAGGTGTGTCAGTTTCTCGACTGGTGCGTCAGCGAGGGTCACATTGGCGAGCATTGCTTTAGTGCAATCAAAGTCACAGCCAAGGTTCTGGTGCAGAGCTATGCCGTCCTGACCAACGGTGAAGTCACTGACTTGCTGGCGGCAAAAGACCCAATTCTAACCCCCATCCTGTCGCTGTGTTTGCTGTCAGGGCTGCGCTCCGGCGAGGCCTGCGGGTTGTTGGCGGAAGATCTGACAAGCAAGGGCAATCTTGGCGTCTTTGTCAGGGTGAGGCCAAACAAGCGCCGGGGATTGAAGTCCAAAGCCGCTGAACGTGAGGTGCCTCTGCATGATCAGATGCTGCCGATCATTCAGGCACTGCCAAGTGAGGGGCCACTGTTCCCGGATCTAACCGTGGACAAGATCACCAAGCGGTTCACAATCCTGCGGCGACACCTTGATCTAAGTCGTCCAGGGCTTGTGTTCCATTCCACCCGCAAGTGGTTCATCACCCAGTGTGAGCGGACCGGTGTTCCTGAGCATTTTACAGCCAGCCTTGTCGGTCACCAATCAGCTCGGTCCGAGAACAAGCTCACCTATGGGCTCTACTCTGCCGGGATCAGTGACGCCCAAAAACGGGAGATCATTGATCAGGTGACGTTGCCGGTGGGTGCGCCGGTATGAGCTCTTCGGGTCCAACCCCTGACATTGACGCCTTCGAGGAACGTGCAGCTATCGCCCAGTATGACGGAGGTTTATCGCGCAAGCGGGCGGAAGATCTGGCGGCGCAAGGACAGGGCTTCAAGGATGCTGATCAGTACTGGCAGTGGTTGGCTGAGTATGTCCTGAACAAGCGTCAAGCATAAGCTGCTCCACCTAAAACTCTCCCGTCCGGATGCCCTTTTTGTGGGTGTCTGGGCGGGGTATCTCTTGCAATTATTTTTTGCTTTGAGTGAACCTGGAACTGCGTCTAAGGGAACTAACGCCCTTACGTCAACGGCATCAAACGGCCCAAAGCGGACATGGCGCTTCGACACTCCCGGCCCATATCCGCCGCCGGAACTTGATTGAGCGAAGGTCTGGAATAGGGCCTGACCTGCCAGTTGCGATTCAGTTAGCTCAACTCCACAGCGGACATTGTCCACGTATCTCGTGGCGCGATCATTTGTTCCCATTTTGCAGAACGATAAATTTTGCATAGAAAGCCTAGAGGCCAGCATCTGGCTGGCGCGATTTAGCTTTGAGGCCTAGAGCCAGACTATCTCCGCTAGCGACTACGGTCAATTTGGACCTGTCGCGGTTTGATGCCGCTCCTTTGATGGCATTTACTGCAACAAAGGAGGCTGACTATGGGACAGAAACGGACGGACGAATTCCGCCATGATGCGGAGCGTATCGCGCTGACCAGTGGGCTAACGCGTAAGCAGGTAGCTGATGATTTGGGTGTCGGGATGTCGACGCTGAACAAATGGATCACAGCGCACCGAGATACAGATGTGGTTTCGAAAGAGGATTTGAGCCTCGCCCAAGAGAATGACCGGCTCCGGCGCGAGAACCGCATTCTCAAGGAGGAGAGGGAGATCTTAAAAAACCGTTCCGGGTTTTGGCCCGCCTGTGCGCGGTAGAAACAGCCCGTGCTAGTGTTGCTCTATGAAGGGCAGCGGCCGTTCGCTTATTGGTGGTCTGCTTTTGGGCAGAACCCCGTTAAAAAACGTGGTCCATGGGTTGATGCGAACTTGAGAGTGGTGACGCTGTTGTACGGTGATCCCGGTTAGGAAGATGACGGATTTGCATAGCCCACGCCCTTCTGTTGCCAACAGGAGGACAGAAGATGGCGAAGCAAAAGAGCCACAAGACGCCAGCGATTGAGACCGTGAACATCGGCGCTGCTGCTGTTGATATCGGTTCACGAGAGCACATGGCGGCGGTGAACCCCGACGCGACCGACGACCCGGTACGCGCGTTTGGCACCTTCACCCATGACCTGCATAATCTTGCTGATTGGTTCAAAACGCACGGCGTTACCAGCGTTGCGATGGAATCCACGGGTGTCTACTGGATTCCGGCTTACGAGATACTTGAGCAGCACGGCTTCGAGGTCATTCTGGTCAACGCGCGCTATGCCAAGAATGTCCCAGGCCGCAAAACCGACGTAAGCGATGCCAGTTGGTTACGACAGCTGCATTCCTACGGTTTGCTACGCGGCAGTTTCCGCCCATCAGCTGAGATCGCCACACTGCGGGCGTACCTGCGCCAACGGGAGAGGTTGGTAGAGTATGCGGCGGCCCATATCCAACACATGCAGAAGGCACTGATGGAAATGAACCTGCAACTGCATCACGTTGTGTCTGACATCACCGGTGTAACCGGAATGAAGATCATCCGCGCGATCGCCGCAGGCGAACGGGATTTGGACGTTTTGGCATCTCATCGCGATGTCCGCTGTCGCGCATCTGTTGAGACAATCAAAGCTGCCCTGAACGGTAACGATCGTCCGGAGCACCTCTTCGCGCTGACCCAGTCACTGGAGCTCTATGACTTCTACAAAGGCAAAATGCTGGAATGCGATCGCCATCTTGAGGCTACGCTAGCCGAACTGGGCGCAGACCAAGATCACGACCCCAGCCAGCTACCCCGTCCACGCACAAAGACCAAGCAGGTCAGCACGCCGTCATTTGATGTACGCGCGGCGCTGTTTGGAGTTCTTGGTGTTGATCTGACCGAGATCCATGGGATGGGACCTTCACTATCGCTCAAGTTGGTTGGGGAGTGTGGGACTGACCTGCGCGCATGGCCAAGTGCCAAACACTTCACGTCATGGCTGTGTCTGGCACCGGGCAACAAAATATCTGGTGGAAAAATGCTGTCGTCTCGGACGCGACGGTCATCGAGCCGCGCCGCTGCCCTCTTACGATTGGCCGCTGTTACAATCGGACGAAGTGATACTGCTCTTGGCGCATTTTATCGACGGTTGGCCGCCCGAGCAGGCAAGGCCAAGGCAGTCACTGCGACGGCGCGCAAGATCGCCGTGCTGTTCTACAACACCCTACGGCATGGCATGACGTACAAAGACCCCGGCGCAGCACATTATGAGGAACGGTACCGCAACCGTGTCCTTGGTAACCTAAAGCGTCGCGCCAAGTCATTCGGATATGATTTGCACGAACTGCCTGCCGAGGTTGATATGGCTGTTTCTTAGGAAGCAACGCAGTTCTTCGCGGGCCAAAAGCCATGAGGTTCAGGTTCAGGTTCATTGAAGAACACGCGGAGACTTTCGAAACGGCGCGTCTTTGCAAGGTCATGGATGTCAGTTCACGTGGTTTACGTGCGTTCCGCAATCGACCGGCCAGTCGCAGACAGCGGTCTGATTTGGTCACGCTGGCCCACATCAAGGAGCCGTCCCGTCTCAGTCTGGGCAGTTATGGCCGGCCACGCATGACCGAAGAACTGAAAGAGATCGGCTTGGATGTCGGTCACCGTCGTGTCGGACGTTTGATGCGTCAGAACGGCATATCTGTTGTGAGAACGCGCAAACACAAGGTCACAACCGACAGCGATCACAAGTTCAACATTGCGCCGAACCTGTTGGATCGCGATTTCAACGCCGACAAGCCCAATCAAAAATGGGCTGGCGATATCAGCTATGTCTGGACACGCGAGGGGTGGCTTTATCTCGCGGTGATCCTGGACCTGCATTCCCGTCGTGTCATTGGATGGGCTGTAAGCAACCGGATGAAACGTGACCTGGCGATCCGGGCGTTGAAAATGGCAATCGCGTTCCGACAACCACCCAAGGATTGAATTCATCACACGGATCGCGGGTCGCAATATTGTTCGCACGACGACCAGAAGATCCTGCGCGAGAACGGGTTCAAGGTGTCGATGAGCGGCAAGGGTAACTGCTATGACAACGCGGCAGTCGAAACCTTCTTCAAAACCATCAAGTCAGAACTGATCTGGCGGCATTCATGGGAAACACGGCGGAAGGCAGAGATGGCGATCTTCCACTCTCATGGTTTGCAAACAAACCATTGCCGTGCAACGGAATACATTAACGGGTTCTACAATCCGCGCCGCCGACACTCAGCATTAGGCTGGAAAAGCCCGGTCGCTTTTGAACGGAAGGTCGCTTAAACGAGCACTGGGAGCGGCACAAAAGCGTGACAGGTCCAAAACGGCCCCACCCAGCATGAGGGAGGGGCCGCACAATCTCAACCAAACAACCCAGATCCGTGTTTCTGGTTCATTGTTTCGTCGCTATTACGTTTGGTGATCCGTTCGTATCAGAACGGGATCTCGTCGTCGTCGATGCCACCTGATGCCGGGCCACGGCCACCGCCGCCCTGAGGGGCGCCGCCGCCGCCGTATGAGTCGCCTTGGGGCCCGCTGTCATAGCCGCCGCCGTAGCCGCCACCTTGATTACCACCACCGCCGTAGCCACCGCCACCACCTTGACCGCCGCCACCTTCGCCGCGTCCGTCAAGCATGGTCAATGTTGAGCCAAACCCCTGTAAAACGACTTCGGTGGAATACTTGTCCTGACCAGATTGGTCCTGCCACTTGCGAGTTTGCAATTGTCCTTCGATGTAAACTTTGGACCCTTTGCGCAGATATTGTTCTGCAACGCGCACCAAGCCTTCGGTAAAGATGGCGACCGAGTGCCATTCAGTGCGTTCGCGGCGTTCGCCGGTGTTGCGGTCTTTCCAGTTTTCCGAGGTGGCAATGCGCAAGTTGCAGACTTTGCCGCCGTTCTGAAACGACCGGACCTCGGGGTCACGCCCAAGATTACCGATTAGAATGACTTTGTTGACTGAGCCCGCCATGGATTTCCCCGCATGTTTTTTTCCTGATGCCCGAATCTGAAAGACCCGGCCTTAAGATCATATAATGTGCCACGCCAAGGCGAGACAAGCGAAAGCACTTGCAGCTTTATGCCGACGGGGAAAGCCGAAAAGTGGCGATACTTTCAATCCCGTTTGAAACGCGTATAGTGCCGGTCGAGGATGAACGAACAGGTTCTAAGAATGCGCAGGCTCATTTCCGGGGTGGTTCTTGCATCGTTTGCAATGGCAGCGATGCCGGCGTCAGCCGATATGTTTTCGACAAAAAATCGACGGGATCTGTTTAAAAATCAGGCTCGTTTTCTCGATACGCGTGGGGCGACCCAATACAAAGGGTCCAAACGACTCAAGCCCTCGTCCTCTCAGAACACGACAAGTCAGCGATACACTGGCAGTTATCGGGGCGCCTATCTGAACATGGCCCGCGAGGCCGCGCGCCGTCATAGCGTACCTGAAGAGCTTTTCCTGCGGCTGGTTCAGCAGGAAAGCAATTGGAATCCCAATGCAAAATCCCACAAGGGGGCGCTGGGTCTGGCTCAATTGATGCCCGCTACGGCCAGAGGGTTAGGCGTCGATCCAACAGATCCTTATCAGAACCTCGATGGGGGTGCGCGCTATCTTCAGCGTCAGTTCCGTAAATTCAAATCTTGGCGTTTGGCACTGGCCGCCTACAACGCAGGCCCCGAAGCCGTAGCGAAATACGGTGGCGTGCCGCCGTATAAAGAGACAAAGAACTACGTAAAAAAGATCTGGGGCAGCTGACGAGTTATTTGCCACCTTGCGCTGCATCAATTCCCGAGTATTTCAGTCTGATAAATTGATTGAAATCGACTCACTCTCAGGGAATTACAAATGACTTCGCCAGCACGCCTCTCGGCTCTCTTGTTGTTCGCCGCTACGCCCGTCTTGGCTGAACCTTTTGATACCCTCGAACAATTGGGCGAAGCCCTGTTTTTTGACACCAACCTGTCAGCAAACCGAACGCAATCCTGTGCGTCCTGTCATAGCCCCGATCAGGGGTTCTCGGACCCTCGGATGTCTGCTGCTGCGAAAGCTGTATCGTTGGGGGACGATGGCGCGTCTCTGGGGGATCGGAACGCCCCAACGGCGTCTTATGCGGCCCTGACACCTGAGTTTCACAAAAACAAAGATGGAGAGTGGACTGGCGGTCAATTTTGGGACGGACGCGCCAAGACTTTAGAGGATCAAGCGGGTGGGCCGCCCTTGAACCCCATCGAAATGGGGATGGCAAGCGAGGCGGAAATCGTAGCACGGTTGGTTGAAAATCCGGACTATGTCACGTCGATGGAAGTTTTGTTCGGAAAGTCCATTTTGAACGATGCCTCGGCGGCTTATACGGCGATGTCCAAAGCACTCGCTGCGTTTGAGCGAACCGAAGAGTTCGCGCCCTTTGATAGCAAATATGATCGGTACTTGCGGGGGGAGTATGAGCTGACCCGTGACGAGGAACTGGGCCGGTTGCTGTTCTTTTCTGAGCAGTTCACGAACTGCAATCAGTGCCATCAGCTCAAACCTTCGCTTCTTGATCCGGCTGAGACATTCACCAACTACAAATACCACAACATCGGGGTGCCGACCAATGAGTTGGTACGCGCTGTAAATGGTGTGCCAGCTGAAACGCAGGATATTGGCTTGCTTGCCAATCCTGCTGTGGATGATCCTGCGGAAGGGGGCAAGTTCAAGGTTCCTACGCTGCGCAACGTTACCGTGACTGGGCCCTATATGCACAATGGTATGTTTGATGAGTTGCGGACGGTTGTGCTGTTTTATAACAAATACAACACTTTGTCCGAAGCGCGACAGATCAATCCCGAGACAGGTAAACCATGGCAGAAGCCCGAAATAGGCCAGAACCTAGCGGTTAAGGAACTGACACATGGGCCCGCATTGGATGATCAGCGTATTGATGCATTGGTCGCTTTTATGAAAACGCTCACAGACGCCAAATATGAGCATCTGCTTGATTGACCTGAGGGTCAGATAAAAAAGGGCACCTCAAAGTGAAGGCGCCCCTTGTTCGTTGGCTTGGGCCCGGATTACTCAGCCGCGATTTTGATGACGGGTTCCATCCGGTCCAGAATATCCTGTGCAAGGTGGCATTTTACCTGATGCCCATCTGCCAGTGTTCGAACAGGGGGGATTTCCTGTTCACACAGTCCACCGGGCACTTCGGGTTTCCAGCGGCACCGGGTTTGGAAAGGACACCCCGAAGGCGGGTTCATAGCCGACGGAATATCTCCATCAAGAACGATGTGTTTTTTCTCGATCGAGGTGTCAGCGATGGGAACCGCGGACAACAAAGCCTCGGTATAGGGGTGGTATGGGGGGCTAAAGACTTGGTCGGTCGTGCCCAATTCTACTACATGCCCAAGATACATAACCATAACGCGATCAGATAAATAGCGCACGATGCTCAAGTCGTGACTGATGAACAAGAGCGTGGTTTTCTGTTCTCGCTGGATCTCCATCAATAGATCAGTCACTGCCGCCTGAACGGACACGTCCAGCGCGGAGACAGGTTCATCGGCGACAACAATCCGGGCATCGCCGGCAAAGGCGCGGGCAATACCGACGCGCTGTTTCTGACCGCCGGACAACTGACGTGGCATACGGTCCGCAAAAGCGCGAGGCAGTTTGACGAGATCAAGCAGCTCAAGCATCCGCTTGCGCCGTTCTGCTTCGTTTTTCCCGATACCAAAGATCTCCAAGGCCCGGATGATCTGACGACCCACTGTCATGGAGGGGTTCAACGTATCAAAGGGGTTTTGGAACACCATCTGGATGTCCGAAACCGTTTTGGTATCGCGTTCTTCGATGGGCGTGCTTTCGATGTTGCGATTGTCCAGCAAGATCTGGCCTTCGGTTGCGGTTTCCAATCCCATCAAAACTTTGGCAAATGTGGATTTACCACAGCCAGATTCCCCAACAATCGCGAGTGTTTCTGATTCGCGTGCTTCGAATGAAAGGGTCTCGTTGGCTTTGACCACCTTTTTGTCGCCACCTCCAAAGAGAGCGTTGGCCGCCACTTCGTAATATTTCTTGAGGTTCTCCATCTTGAGAACAACCTCACCAACGGGGGCTTTTTCTTTCTGTTCCCCGACAGTGATTGGGGCGTTCCAGTCGATCTCATTGAACTTGAGACATCGGGTGTGGTGGCGATCATTGCCTGGCACCGCATCCATCATGATGTCACCGGCGTCACATCTGCCTTCTTCGAAATAGTCGCACCGAGGGCCAAAGTTACAGCCTGGTGGGCGTTCATGGGGCAGGGGGAAGTTACCCGGAATGGCCACGAGCGGGCGCGAGTTTTTATCTGCACCCGGCAAAGGGATCGAGCGGAACAAGGCCTGCGTATAGGGGTGCTGCATCTCGTCAAAGACATCGGAAATTGAGCCGCGTTCAACCGCTTCGCCAGAATACATCACACAGAGGCGGTCGCAGGTCTCCAAAATCAAACCAAGGTTGTGCGAAATAAACAGCATCGACGTGCCGTATTTCTTGCCCAGATCCCGAACCAGCTCAACCACCGCCGCCTCGACCGTTACGTCCAACGCCGTTGTGGGCTCGTCGAGGATCAACAGCGATGGTTTGGACATCAACGCCATCGCAATAACGATCCGTTGCTGCTGCCCACCTGACAATTGGTGCGGGAACGAATTCAGCATCCGTTCGGGATCAGGCAGCCGCACGTCAGTGACAACCTCCAACGCCCGACGATAGGCCTCTTCCTTGTTGACCCCTTCGTGGATCATAGGAACTTCCATCAGCTGTTTGCCGATTTTCATGGCTGGGTTCAGCGATGCCATGGGTTCCTGATAGATCATGGCGATTTCGTTGCCACGCACATCGCGCAACTCATCTGGAGTCATTTCGGCCAGATCACGCCCTTTGAACTTGATCGTCCCCCCTACGACGCGACCGTTCTTGCCGAGGTCTTGCATAACGCCAAGGGCGACCGTGGACTTACCGCAGCCGGACTCGCCAACAAGACCAACCGCCTCTCCGGGTTGGACTGCGACTGAGAAATCCATGACCGCTGGGATTTCACGTAGTCGGGTGAAAAAGGAAATCGAAAGTTTGTCGATTTCCAGAATGGGGCCGTCATATTCTGCCAGCTTATTCATTTTCTTGTCTCCCTGTTGGAGCGGGTGAAACCTTGGGTTCTGCCTGACGCTCCAAATTTATCGGGGGTTCGGGGGCCAGGACCCCCGAACACGGTTTCATCAGTCACGCAGGCTTTCTTCGCGCAGACCATCTGCCAGTAGGTTCAGACCCAACACTAAGCTCAGCAAGGCAAGAGCGGGCGGCAAGGCTGGATGCGGATAGATCTTAAGCAGCTTGCGGCCTTCGTTGATGGTTGAACCCCAGTCCGGGCTTTCCGGCGGCAGTCCCAGACCAAAGAAACCCAAGGTTCCCAGCAGGATGGTGGTGTAGCCAATGCGCAGACAGAAATCGACGATCAGTGGCCCACGTGCGTTGGGCAGGATTTCCCACAGCATGATGTACCACGGGCCTTCGCCACGGGTTTGTGCCGCGGCTACGTAGTCCCGTGTTTTGATGTCCAATGTCAGACCACGTACAATACGGAATACTGTGGGTGAGTTGACAAAAACAACTGACACAAACACCACCAGAACACCGCTAGGAACATCAAAGAGATCCAAAATAGCAGGCAGGCCGGGAATGGTGTTTTCAACCACGTCGCCATTGGTCGAGATCAAAGACAGATACAGCCAGATCGCAACCCCAAGGACCCCAATCAACAGAGGCGTGCGCAATCTTGGTTGTGTATAAAACCGAGAGTTGAGCAGCACCGCGAGAAAGATGATTGGAAACACGAACAAAACCGTCGCCATATAGTTTGGCACGCCAGCCGAAATGATTTCAGGTGTTACCAGCAGGTAGAACAGCAAGATCACCGGAAAGGCGAGGATCAGGTTGGCCATGAATGAGATCATGGTGTCCAGGCGACCGCCATAGTAGCCAGCGGGCAAGCCCAGTGTGATGCCAACCATAAAGGCAAACAGGGTGGCCAATGGGGCAATCTGCACCACAATCCAAGCCCCGCTGATCACACGGCTGAACACGTCACGTGCAAGGTTGTCACCACCCAGCAAGTACCAGCCATATTCCCCGGCTTCGGCACCGCGCAATGGCGTTCCCGGGATCTTGTTTTTCATGCCCGAGGCCTGCGCCAATGGATCATGGGTGATGATCATGTCCATCGCGCCAAAGACGCCGGTAAAGACCCAAAACATGACCAGAGCAAACCCGATCATGCCGATGGGGCTGTCAAAAAGTTTTCCATATAGGCCAAGCCGACGCTTGAATGCGATCGACAGGGCAAAAAGGATGACAAGGGCAATCCAAACCGAAGACAGTTGGTAAAAGATGCGCCAGATAATTTCGAATGTACCGAGAGGTTCCATAGTCCGTCTCCTCCCTTAAGAAATTCGAATGCGTGGGTTGAGGTAGACATAGCCGATATCGGAAATCAGCTGAGTCACCAGAACCACGACAACAGAAACAACAGAAACGGCAAGCAGCAACTGGATATCGTTGTTACCAGCAGCCTGTACAAGAACCCAGCCAAAGCCTTTGTAATTGAACAAGGTTTCCACGATGACAACACCGTTCAACAGCCACGGGAACTGCAACATGATCACCGTAAAGGGGGCGATCAGAGCGTTCCGCAGGGCGTGCTTCATAACGATATTGGGGAACGTAACGCCCTTGAGACGGGCAGTCCGGATATATTGCGCGGTCATGACTTCGGCCATTGAGGCGCGCGTCATCCGGGCGATATAGCCCATGCCATAGAGTGCAATTGTCAGCACAGGCAAAAAGAAGTTGCTGAAATTGGCTTCCTTCATCGCGGATGTTGCGGTGCCCTTGAACAGAGTTTTGCTTTCGATCCAACCCCATTCATACAGTATTGGGCTCAACCCGAATTTCGATGATGCCAAGAGTGCGATGAAGATGACGCCTGATACATATTCAGGTGTAGCGGTTGTAGTGATGGCGAATGTGGAAAGGGTACGGTCAGTTTTGCTGCCTTCTTTCATGCCCGCCAGAACGCCTAAGATTAGCGCGCTGGGGATCATGAGAAGCATAACCCATAACATCAACTTCCCGGTTAGGGCCAAGCGTGTTCCGACGATCTTGCCAACACTGTCTTTGAAAACGGTTGAATAACCCCAGTACCCTTGCAAAATTCCACAGAAGTTAGGGGCGTCAGCCGCCTCCATTCCGGGTTCAATACAACGGCCCGAAACAGTTCCGTCTTCGGCTGTGTGCCGATAAGAGGGAGCAACACCGATCCATTCGGCGTATTTCCGGGGGGTGGATTGCAAATATCCGCCGCGTTCAAGCCAAGAGGCGACCGCCTCGTCAGACATACGGAAGTTGCCTTGTGTTTTGGCAAGCTTTTCAAGGTTCGGATAGAGGTTCGTCATAAAGAAGACGATGAATGTAAGACAAAGCGCGGTCAAAATCATGACCCCGACTCTGCGTAGGATGAAGAGTCCCATGGCTGCCCCTGTAGGTGGCTGCGACAAACGCCCGACGTGAGGAGATGTCACTATTTTATTGCTGGACCGATTGGATCGGACAAATGGACCGCGCCAGATGGCGCGGTCCTGTTTGGTTTAGGAAATTAGGCTTTGAGGCCCCATTTGTAGATCTGCGGCAGATAGGCGATGTGCATATCAACGCCCACAACAGCGTCTGTGTGGTGACGCTGGATTGAGCGCCAGTATGGCTGAATGGTCACGCCTTCTTCGATCACGATTGCCTGGATCTTACCCATCACAACGCGGCGTGCATCTGCATCCGCGATGGAATTGGCTTCGGACAGCAGCGCGTCAAATTCAGCATTTGCCCAACCAAATTCATTCCACGCCTCACCGGAACGATACGCCAGACCCAGAACCTGTGTGCCCAAGGGACGGTGGTTCCAGTTGGTGGAGGAGAAGGGGTATTTGACCCAGTCGTTCCAGAATGTTGAGCCGGGCAGAACTGTCCGCTTCACTTTGAAACCAGCGTCGCGCAGCTGTGCGGCAACAGCGTCGGTGGTGTCACGGCGATAGCCATCGTCGATCGAAATCAGCTCGTGCTCAAAATCCATCATGCCAGCTTCTTCCATCAGGGCCTTGGCCTTGGCTGGATCAAACGGCAAACGCTTTACGTCTGGGTTGTACTCTGGGTGAACAGGACCAACGTGGCAGTTGTCTGCAGCAGCGCCATTGTTGCTATAGCCCAACTCGAGACAAACATTGTTGTCTACGGCCATTGAGATCGCCTGACGGACACGTTTGTCGGCATAGATCTTCTTGCCATTCTCGTCTTCGGCAAGCTGGTTGGGGCGGATCACGATTGTGGCGCCCGAAACAACGGTGGATTTGGTCAGGTCAAGACCATCGAGAACTTCGATGAATTCGCCTTCGGATTCCCAGTTTACGTCGATTTCTTCGGATTCATAGGCCGAGACAACAGCCGCAGGGTCAGTGCCGTAATCGATGAATTCGATGCGATCCAGATGGCCGCCTTTGCCTGCCGCGTAGCCCCACCATTCGTGTCCGTCGTTGCGCACCAAAGTGCCTTTGACGCCAACTTCGAGTTCAGCAGGCAGCATATAACCGGTGCCAACAGGGTTATCGAGCATGGAATCTGGGCTAAAGCCAGCCGGGATAATGGCCGCTGGATAATCCGCCATGCCAGGAATAATGGTAATGTCCGGGTTTGGCAGCGTCAGCTTGACGGTGTGGCTGTCTACAACAGAGATCGCACCATCCAGCGCTTTGCCTGTGTCGGCATTGATCAAAGAGGCCATACGACCAGCCATCGAGTTGCCTTCGACGCCTTTGTCACACCAGCCTTCGATGTTGCGTGCGACATCTTCGGCGGTGAAATCGGAACCGTCGTTCCACTTTACGCCTTTGCGGACGTGCAGTGTGTATTCGGTGGCGTCTGCGTTGGCTTCCCAGCTTTCCAGCAGCATGGGCTTAAATGAGCCGTCCGAGTTGTATTCAACCAGATATTCCAGCCAACCTGCGGAGAAGGTCGCGATTTGGGTCCAGTCATAGGTGCGGGGATCTTTAAGGGCTCGAACTTCCATCTGCATACGCAGTGTGCCGCCCTGTTGAGCATGCGCGGCCGCTTCTACGGGGGATGCCATGCCGATCATCGCATAGGCTGCTGGCGCCGTTACACCCAGGGCCGTGGCGCGGGTCAGAAACTCGCGGCGGCTGAGTTGTCCGTCGCGCACTTCTTTCGCGTGCATTTCTACAGCCCAGTGTACGGGGCCGCCTGTGAGTGTTTGCTTTGTCATGTAGAACTCCCTGTGACGTATTTTATTGGAAGACGATGGAAGAGCATCGGTCCTCTTGGTCCGGTTTGGACCTAATTTCGCAATATGTGGATATCTTTGAACCCCATGCCCTTCATTCCGCACCAGATTTTGTGAGAGGTCAATGATTGGTTTCGTCATATCCTGTACCAAAAACGACATTTCCTGAGAAGAAAAACGACTGGACAGGGTGATTCCCGCTTAGGATCCGGAAACGGGTTGCTGTGCCGCTCGACGGAGTGCCGTCGGGGATTGGCCCGTATGGACCTGAATGAACCGACTGAAATAGGCAGAGCTGCCAAACCCCAAACGTTGTGCAATATCTTTGGATTGATCTGGTGTGCTGATCAATTCCGTGCGGGCCGCATAGAGCAATCGCTGCGTCAGCAGAGTGGCTGCAGTATGCCCGGTTTCTGACTTGCAAACGCGGGTTAAGTGGGTGGGGGTTACGTTCAAAGCTTGGGCATGATCGGCCATCGACCCTCCGCTTGCATATGCATTCACAAGACGGCTGGAGTATCGCTGCATCAACTTGCGCGCAGCTGTTTTTCTAGGGTCCGGCGGGGTTGAGGCTTGATAGCGCTGAAGCCAAATTCCAATAAGGTTGGCATATGACTGCAAACCTTGAGACAAGAGGCCGTCGCCTAGTGCGTGTTCTCGGTTTACTGCATCAAGCAACGTCACGAGCTCAGCCTGTTTTCCTGTTTCACGAATCTTCAGGTGTAGTGGCTTGTCGGGCCAATTCTCACTTTGGCTTTTTGATATCAAAGCAGCCTGGCCAAAGCTTTGACGCCCTAAATCGATAGCCATCAGGTGATGGGCGGGCACAAAAATCGCACTGTGCAAACTGATCCCGGACCGAGCCCCATCCAAAAGCGCTATGCCCTGCCCACGTGTGATCCACACGAGCAGGTGATGTTCACGATCATGTGGACAGGTTCAACTGCCAAGTCCCCATAGGTGTCAACTGCGCCAGCGCGACGTTTCGAATCGGGATGTGCTCTAATTCAGGTGCTGGCATATGTTCGAAAATCGCACACGCTTAGGGATATCCATCAGAGGTAGCGCATATTTTGTACGATTTCAGCAGAAAATTGTACAAGTGCTGCGAATCACTGATTCGGGCTAACGTGGTGCCAGTTTTTCATTTTTGAGCGAAACCAGGTGCGCTGCCGTTTCGCAAATTGCCGCGTTGCAATGCCTGCGCGTTCACGGGCCGCATCCAAAGAACATGTGCCATCTAGATAAGACATCAATTCGGGCACCCCGATGGCTTTGCAAGCGGGCAGGGCGGGATCATATCGAGATCGCATCGCGGCAACCTCGTCCAAAGCACCTTGTTCAAGCATCAAATCAAACCGGCGCATGATCCGGTCCAAAAGCCAGTCTTTCTCTACATCGAAAACCAGAGGAACGGCCTCGGAAATGGGCAACACAGGCGCCGGTGTGTCGGCTTGCCAGCTGAACAGCGACCGCCCTGTTGCCGCCTGCACTTCCCATGCGCGCTGAACGCGGGCACGGTTGAGCTGATCAATCACGCCAGCTGTTTCCGGATCCAGATCATTGAGCAAGGTTGCCAAAGGTAAGGCATCAGCTGTTGTTCGAACTTCGGCAGGGGTTGGCGGAATATCAGCCATACCTTGTGTCAGTGTCGAAAAATAAAGCCCAGTGCCGCCAACGATAATTGGACGTGCGCCATTCTTTAAAAGAGGCTGCACATCACGCAGCCAGTGTCCGGCGGAATAAGTTGTGTCACAAGAGACGTGACCATACAGCAGATGAGGCGCGCGCGCCTCTTCTTCGATCGAAGGCCGTGCCGTGATTACCCGCCAGCACTCGTAAACCTGACTGGCATCTGCATTGACGATGACGCCGCCAAAGCGATCTGCGATTTCCAGAGCAAGTGCAGACTTGCCCGACGCCGTGGGACCGGCGATCAAAATGGGTGCCGAGTCGGGGATTGGTGGCAGTTGTTCTAGCAATCTCATGCTGCGCTTTCCAAAACCATCACATTCCTACCCTTATTTGCATCATGCCGCATTGAATCCCAACGCGTTTTGCTTCATTTTCACCGGGAAAATAACCCCGTGCCGCAGCGGAGCGCAACATGACCTCTTCCTCCTCCATCGAGATCAATGAAACCACCTATAGTCGAGTGATGCTTAAAATCTCCGGTGAGGCCCTTATGGGGGATCAGGGATTTGGCCTGCACCCGCCCACCGTTCAACGCATCGCCGAAGAGGTAAAGTCGGTTCACGATATGGGGGTTGAAATCTGTATGGTGATCGGGGGCGGCAATATTTTCCGCGGTCTCAGTGGCTCGGCTCAGGGTATGGAACGGACCACAGCGGACTATATGGGAATGCTGGCCACAGTCATGAACGCACTGGCAATGCAATCTGCCCTGGAAGAGCTGGGCGTGTTTACACGGGTCATCTCGGCCATCCCAATGGATCAGGTGTGTGAACCTTACATCCGCCGCCGCGCCGTGCGCCACCTCGAGAAAAAGCGGGTTTGCATTTTTGCGGCAGGCACCGGTAACCCATACTTCACAACGGACACCGCTGCCACTTTGCGCGCGAATGAGATGAGCTGTGAAGCGATTTTCAAGGGCACCAAAGTAGATGGCGTTTATGACAAGGATCCGGTCAAATTTGACGACGCGGTCCCGGTATGACTCAGTCTCTTATGATGATGTTCTGGCCAAACGTTTGGGTGTTATGGACGCGTCCGCCATTGCATTGGCACGAGACAATAATTTACCCATCATCGTGTTTTCACTAGACGAACCCGGTGGGTTCCGTGGCATTCTTGCAGGTAGGGGCACCTATACAAAGGTGGTCGGCTAGGTTTATAGACCTCGGCAACCAATAATCCTTTAAAGGGGAGTGGGCAGCATGTCTGACGATTTTATTCTTGATACTGACGATCTTCAGCGCCGTATGGATGGTGCGATGTCAAATTTGAAAACAGAATTTGCATCTTTACGCACAGGGCGCGCCTCGGGTTCGATGCTTGAGCCGGTGATGGTTGACGCCTACGGCTCAATGACTCCGATCAATCAGGTCGGAACCGTGAACGTGCCAGAGCCGCGCATGGTCACCATTAACGTCTGGGACAAAGGTCTGGTCAATAAGGTTGAAAAAGCCATCCGCGAGAGCGGTCTGGGCATCAACCCGCAGCTGAATGGCACGATCATCATGCTGCCGATTCCTGAGCTGAACGAAGAGCGCCGCCGCGAATTGACCAAGGTCGCTGGCCAATATGCTGAACATGCACGCGTTTCAGTGCGCAATGTGCGTCGCGACGGGATGGACCAGATCAAAAAGGCCAAATCTGACGGCATGTCCGAAGATGACCAAAAATTCTGGGAAACCGAAGTTCAGGAATTAACGGACAAGATGATCAAGGTCATCGACGATGGTCTTGAAGTGAAGCAAGCCGAAATTATGCAGGTCTGAGCGTCGAGTTGATGCCCATAGACCCGTATTCAGAGCCTGCAGTCGGACCGCGCCATGTGGCGATCATTATGGATGGCAATGGACGCTGGGCGCAAGCCCGTGGGCGTCCAAGGCTATTTGGTCACCATGCAGGCGCAAAGCGTGTGCGCGAAGTTGTTGATGTTTGCCCAACGATTGGGGTGAAATATCTGACGATTTTTGCTTTTTCGACTGAGAATTGGAAACGCACACAGGTCGAAGTTGCAGGCCTGATGAGCTTGTTCCGCCGCTATATTACCAAAGAAACCCGCGAACTGCATCGTCGTGGTGTGCGGGTGCGGTTTATTGGGGACCGGCTGCGGTTGGATGCCAAATTGGTTGGGTTGATGGGGGAACTCGAAGATCTGACCAAGGGCAACCCAGGGGTTCAACTGACAATTGCGCTTAATTATGGTGGCCGCGACGAAGTTGCGCGCGCAACCAAACGGCTGGCGCAAGATGTTGCTGACGGTAAACTGTTGCCCAAAGATGTCGACGAAGAAACCTTGCCACGGTATCTGGACACACATGTTTTGCCAGATCCTGATCTGGTTATTCGAACCAGTGGCGAAGCACGGATTTCTAATTTCCTGCTGTGGCAATCTGCTTATTCAGAATACGAATTCATCGACACGCTTTGGCCCGACTTTACAGCGGCTGAGCTGACGCGGTTATGCCAAAGCTATGGATCGCGCGATCGCCGGTTCGGAGCGGTCAAAACATGAGTGATAGCCGGTGGTCTGATCTTGCTGCACGCGTAACATCCGCCGTCGTCTTGGTTGGCATTGGTGCCATCGAAGTATGGCAAGGTGGCTTGTGGTTCGAGAGTTTCATTGCGGTCGCTGCTGCGATCATGATTTGGGAACTCGTGCGCATGCTCGATCCTGAACGGTCGGGTGTTGCGGTTCAGCTTGCGGTTTTGACCGGTGTCGCTGTGATGGCGTGCTATCATATCCCGCCCGTTTTCCGACTGCCTGTTGTTTTGGCCCCCGCATTGGTTGGAATGGGGCAGTTGAAACAGAACCGCGGTCTGTATGTGGTGTTTGCCATATGGATCACCGCAGCCGGTCTAGGCTTTATCTCGATCCGCGAAACCATGGGCTTTGATTGGATGCTTTGGCTCATCTGCGTCGTTGTTGCGACCGATGTGGCCGGGTACTTTGTTGGCAAAGCCATTGGTGGCCCGAAATTTTGGCCCCGCGTAAGCCCCAAGAAAACATGGTCCGGAACTGCTGGCGGCTGGGTGGCTGCGGGTTGTGTTGGCGTTGGTTTTGCAATCATCGGCGGGTTTGGCCTGCCGTTGGTGATCATATCGGTCCTGACCGCGATGGCCTCTCAGGCGGGCGATTTCGCCGAAAGCGCGATCAAACGCAAAACCGGGATCAAAGACAGCTCGAATCTTATTCCAGGGCATGGCGGTTTTCTGGATCGTTTTGATGGTATGATGGGGGCCGCAGTGTTTGTTCTGATCGTCGGATTGTTTCTGGCACCCGGAGATATGTAATGCGTAAGGTCTCGATTTTCGGGGCAACGGGGTCGATCGGTCAAAACACCATTGATCTGATTGCCCGTGCGCCAGAGGACTATGATGTTGTGGCTCTGACGGGGGGGCATAACATTGCGCAGCTTGCAACCGATGCCCAACGAGTTGGCGCGAGCATGGCTGTTACAGCCTTTGATGACCATCTTGATGACTTGAAAGAGGCTTTGGCTGGCACAGGGATCGAAGTGGCGTCCGGGCAGGCGGCCATGATCGAAGCCGCCGCGAGACCTGCCGATTGGGTCATGTCAGCGATTGTTGGGGCGGCTGGTTTGGGCACCGGGTTTAGAGGCCTTGAAGCACGGGGCGACCCTTGCGCTGGCCAACAAGGAATCCTTGGTGTGCGCGGGCAGTTTGATGTTGGAAACAGCACGCGCGCATGATGCGTGTTTACTGCCGGTCGATAGCGAGCACTCTGCCATATTTCAGGCCCTCGTCGGCGAAGATATGGGGGCGGTTGAACGGATTATTATCACCGCCAGCGGTGGCGCGTTCCGGGATTGGCCGCTTGCCGATCTTGACCACGCGACGCCTGATCAGGCCTCGAGCCATCCCAATTGGGATATGGGGCAAAGGATCACCATCGACAGCGCGTCAATGTTCAACAAGGCGATGGAAGTCATTGAAACACGTGAGTTCTTTGGCGTTTCCCCGAGCCAAATTGAAGTGATTGTTCACCCTGAATCCATGGTTCACGCCTTGGTCGGGTTTCGCGATGGCGCGCTGATGGCGCACTTGGGGGCACCGGATATGCGCCATGCCATTGGATATGCACTACATTGGCCTGATCGGCTGGATCTGCCAGTCGAACGGTTGGATCTTGCCAAACTCGGCCAGCTGAATTTCCGCGCTCCAGAGGATGCGCGCTATCCGGCGCTGCGTCTGGCACGGTGGGTTATGGAACGCGGCGGATTGTCGGGTGCCGTCTTTAACGGGGCCAAGGAACGTGCCTTGGATCACTTTATCGCCGGGCGCATCGGATTTCTGGACATGGCGATCCTTGTTGAACGGGTTCTGGACCGGTTTGAGGCAGGTTCGGGTCTCATTGATGCCGTAATGACCCTTGATAATGTGACCGAAACGGACCATCTCGCGCGTCAATGGACAGATGACGCCATGGTAAACAGAGCAGGGTAGAATTTTGGATATTGCAGCGTTGATCCCCCAATTTGGTGGTTTTGATCTACATGATCGTGGCTTTTGTGCTGGCGCTTTCTGTGATCGTGGCGGTTCATGAGTACGGACATTACATCGTTGGCCGCTGGTCGGGCATTCACGCCGAAGTGTTTTCACTTGGGTTTGGGCCGGTTCTGTGGAGCCGCGATGACAAACATGGCACACGCTGGCAAATCGCGCTGTTACCCTTTGGTGGGTACGTGAAATTTTTGGGTGACGCGAATGCGGCATCTGGAAAAGACGAAGACACGATGGCCGATCTGGAACAGGATCCTGCTGCGCTGCGTCGGACGATGCATGGTGCGCCACTCTGGGCCCGGGCTGCGACTGTTGCTGCGGGACCTGTCTTTAACTTTGCGCTCTCTATTTTGGTGTTCGCCAGCATTTTCATGGCGCGCGGTGTTGCGACTGATCCACTGACCATTGGCGAACTCAAGACTCTTCCGAACACAGTACAAGAGCTGCAGATCGGGGATGAAATACAGGCGATCAACGGCAAAACTCTTCCAAAATTTGATGATGCAGACGGGTGGACTGACTATGTCGATTCCCTTGAGGCGCAGAAGCAACTGGAGTTTACTGTTAATCGCGATGGCCAAACGCAGACTGTTACCGGGCCTTGGTTGTTCCCACCATTGGTGCAACAGGTGGCCCCCCGTAGCGCGGCGATGGATATCGAACTGGCCTCTGGCGACGTTATCACCGCTGTTGATGGTCAAGACATCTTTGCGTTCGAGCAATTGAAAGAGGCTGTCGAAGGATCCGACGGACGAGTGTTGCTATTGTCTGTCTGGCGCGATGGTGAAATGCTGGAATTTGCGCTTGCACCCCGGCGTACGGATGAACCGCAACCCGAAGGCGGCTTTGTCACACATTGGCGTGTGGGGATCGTCGGCGGCATGATGTTGGTGCCTGCGACCGAGGCGGGTGGTGTTGGCATGGCGCTTACAGATGGCGTCGTTCAGACCGGGAAAATCATTCAAGGATCGCTGTCGGGCCTCTGGCATATGGTGACTGGGGCAATCAGCACCTGCAACATTTCCGGGCCTATTGGGATTGCTGAAACATCAGGCGCGATGGCGAGTCAGGGTGCGCAAAGCTTCATCTGGTTTATCGCGGTGCTGTCTACGGCAATCGGGATGTTGAACCTGTTCCCAATCCCAGCGTTGGATGGTGGGCATCTGGTGTTTTACGCCTATGAAGCTGTGACAGGCAAGCCACCCAGCGATACGGCACTGCGTTTGCTGATGGCGATTGGCATTACTATGATCTTGTCGCTGATGGTTTTCTCGCTCGGCAACGATCTGTTCTGCTAAAATTTTCCTGAATGCCCTACGTTGACGCCCAAGTCTGGCCACAATCAGTGGCTAGTCTGGGTCAAACGAACAGCTCTAAGGGGATTTGGGCATGCAAACGTTGCAGCATTCATATCGTGGCTTGGGCCTTTTGGTGGCTCTGAATTGGGACCGCGTGCTGTTTATCTCGGCGATAAGCTTTGCGCTGTTCCTCGGGGCATTTCTCGGCAGCCTCTGATTCCGCTTCACATCTTTTGAACATTAGACAAGCAACACGCGGCTCACTGGGCCGCGTGTCTTTTTGTGCTTTTGACAACTCAGGCCAATGCCGTTACTCACATCTCAAGGTCTTAAAAATTCGGGTTGATGATTTGATGTCTATCGGGAGAAGCGCGGGTACATCCTGCGGGGGAAATATTTCAAGCGACTACATCTTGTATCGCGTTCTAGGAGGGGTTTTCCTTTTCCTGGCAACGGTTTTTACCGGATTGGCGACGCCTGCAATGGCTCAAACCTACACTTTCAATTCTGTGGAAGTTGAGGGAAATCAGAGAATCGAGACATCGACAATTGTCGCTCGAACAGGAATCGCTCGTGGTGAAAAGGTGACCGCTGGTCAATTGAACGACGCTTATAAGCGCATTCTTGACAGTGGTGTTTTTGAAACAGTCGAATTGACGCCGCGTGGCAGCACTTTGCTCATCACGGTCGCTGAACACCCGACGATCAATAAAATCAGCTTTGAGGGCAACAAGCGTATCAAAGATGAGACCCTAGATGGTGTTGTCTCATCGCAATCACGCCGCGTGTTTACACCTGAGCAGGCGGAAAAAGATGCGACTGAAATCTCCAAAGTGTATTCCTCGCAAGGTCGCGTAGCTGCAACCGTTGTTCCAAGGATCATTCGCCGGTCGAACAACCGAGTGGATCTGATCTTTGAGATCGCCGAAGGGACCACGATTGAAATCGAACGTGTCAGCTTTGTCGGGAACCGTGTCTATTCGGATCGCCGTTTGCGCCGGATTCTCGCAAGCAAACAGGCCGGCCTGTTGCGCACATTTATCCGCTCTGACACATTTATTGCGGACCGTGTTGAGTTTGATAAGCAGTTGCTTCGCGATTTCTACCTGTCTCGCGGATACATCGATTTCCGGGTCAACAGCGCAAACGTAGAGTTCACCCGCGAACGCGATGCGTTTTTTCTGGTGATGGACGTTCAGGAAGGTCAGCAGTTTTCGTTTGGTAAAATTTCGACCGTTAGTGAAATCAAAGGCGTGGAAGCTCCGAGATATAACGATGTTCTGAAGATCAAGCCCGGTGTGATTTACTCGCCGTCTCTGGTCGAAAATTCCATCGCACGTCAGGAACGCCTCGCCCTTCGTGATGGCGTGGATTTCCTAAGAGTTGAACCCCGGATTACCCGAAACGACCGGGATCTGACATTGGATGTTGAGTTTGCTTTGGTTAAGGGCCCGCGCGTCTTTGTTGAACGGATCGACATCGAAGGGAACACGACCACCCTCGACCGGGTCATTCGCCAACAGTTTACAAGCGTTGAGGGGGATCCTCTGAACCCTCGTGAAATTCGTGAAAGCGCAGAACGTATTCGTGCACTTGGTTTTTTCAAGGAATCCAGCGTGGAAACCCGTGAAGGGACAACACCCGACCGCGTGATTGTAGACGTTGATGTTGAAGAACAGCCAACAGGATCGCTTAATCTCGGTGGTAGCTTTTCGGCGGCTGACGGCTTTGGGGTTGCAATTGGTCTGAAGGAAGAAAACTTCCTTGGGCGGGGGCAACGCCTGGGACTCCAAATTTCGACGGCTCAGGAGACTAAATCTTATGTTCTAGGGTTCGGTGAACCACATCTGCTTGGCCGAAATCTTGCCTTCAATGTTGATCTGGGGCTTTCGACCAGAAACTCCAGTTTTGCCAGCTATGACACGTCTCGTCGGTTCTTTAACCCATCGCTGGCCTTCAAGCTTGGTGAGCTATCTACGTTGCAGGTCCGTTACGGATGGAACAACACAGAAATGTTGTCCCGTACAAACATTGCAACTGGGGCCGTGATCACGTCAGAGATCGCGCAAGGAAAAAGATCTTCGAGTTCTCTGGGTCTAACCTACTCGTACGACAGCCGCCTCGGTGGATTGAATCCAAATTCTGGCGTGTTGTTCGAAGTCGGTCTCGATGCTGCTGGGCTGGGTGGTGACAACGAGTTCATAAAAACAGCGGCCAAGGCGATTGCGCAAACCAAGATTCTGCATGAAGAAGTAACTCTGCGGGCATCTTTCGAAGTTGGTGCGTTGAGCTGGCGTAGTAATACAAGCAGCCGGACGATTGACCGCTTTATTCTCGGCTCCGAGGTCATTCGGGGTTTTGAGCCAGCGGGTATTGGTCCACGCGATCTGTCCGGCGGGCAGGATGATGCGATCGGCGGCAACTACTTCGCTGCCGCCCGTTTTGAAGCGGAATTCCCACTTGGGCTCCCCGAAGAGCTCGGGATCCGGGGTGGGTTGTTCTATGATGTTGGGAACCTTTGGGATCTTAAGAACGTGAACACCGCTGGCGGCAATATTGTCGGGGCCGATGGGTCTTTGCGTCACGTCGTTGGATTTTCCGTCCTGTGGACAACGGCATTTGGACCTCTGCGTTTCAACTTTACCAAAGCTCTCAAGAAAGAAACCTTTGATAAGGAGCAGAGCTTTGACCTGACCATTCAGGCTCGGTTCTAAGCGGTGGAACGTTGCCTCCTAACGAAACCCTTTTGGACACAGGGCCTCTTTGTGGCCCTGTGTCTTTCTCTTTCTCTACCTGCTCAAGGGATGCAAGCACAGGAGTTGGGGGTTCCTCAAAGTCAAATCCTGACGCTGTCTTGGGAAACGATGTATGGGCGTTCAGCCTTTGGTCGCCGTATAGCCAATGAAATCGAAGCTGAAAGCGCGGTTCTTGCTGCCGAAAACGAACGGATCATTGCTGAACTGAGCCAAGAAGAACAAGATCTCACAGAGCGGCGCAGTGAAATGGAACCTGAAGCATTTCGCGTTCTTGTGGATGCATTTGATCGCAAAGTGCAGAGCCACCGAAATGGCCAACGCGCCAAATTGGAAGATTTAGATCGCAAGCAACAGCGCGCTGGAAATGTCTTTCTACAATTGGCGCAACCCGTTCTCGAGACCTTGATGCAAGAGGCCGGTGCAGTCGCGGTGTTAGAGCGCTCCAATGTGTTTTTGCGTTCGAAGGATTCAGATATCACGGATATTGCCATTTCGCGCATAGATGCGACAATTGGTGATGGGTCCGGCATTCGCTTGCCACAGCCGGAACAGTGAGCGCCTTGCTCTGACGCGCTTGTATTGTTAGTCAGATCCCAGAAAAACTAAAAAAATCAGGATACCTGCACATGACAACCGAAACCCAAAGTGCCGACATTCAGTTGATTCAGCGTATCTTGCCGCATCGGTATCCGTTTCTGCTGGTCGACAAGGTTTTGGATATTCGGGGTTATGAATCCGCACGCGGCATCAAAAACGTAACGATGAACGAACCCCATTTCCAAGGTCACTTTCCTGGTGTTCCGATTATGCCAGGTGTCACGATTGTCGAAGCGATGGCGCAAACCGCGGGTGTCATGATCGGGACGGCGTTGGATTTAGCAGACAAAGAACTGCTGATCTATTTCATGTCGATCGACAAATGCAAATTCCGCCGCAAAGTTGTGCCCGGTGATGTGCTTGAGATGAATCTCACAACTTTGCGCGGGAAGCCCGGCGGGAAAGTTTGGAAATTCGGCGGTGTTGCGACCGTAGAAGGCGAAGTGGCAGCCGAAGTTGAATTTTCGGCGCTCGTAGATCTTCAAAAGGCTTGATCCATGTCGCAGATTCATCCCAGTTCAGTCATTGAAGATGGCGCTGTTATTGGGGCCGATTGCACGATTGGACCTTTTTGTGTTGTTGGCTCGGATGTCCGGTTAGGCGACCGGGTTGAACTCAGATCCCATGTGGTTGTTACCGGGGATACTGTAATTGGGGATGATACAGTCGTCTTCTCTTTTGCTGTGATCGGTGAAATCCCGCAGGATTTGAAATTCAAAGGGGAACAGTGTTCGGTTGTGATCGGGGCGCGAAACCGGATTCGCGAACATGTGACCGTGAATGCCGGAACCGAAGGCGGCGGTGGAATCACCCGGATCGGCGATGACAATCTGCTGATGGCAGGGTGTCATATTGCCCATGATGTCCATCTTGGAAACAACGTGGTTATTGTAAATTCCGCAGCAATCGCTGGGCACGTCATTATAGATGACAACGTCATCATTGGTGGGTTGTCCGGGGTTCATCAATTTGTTCGCATTGGGCGTGGTGCCATTATTGGCGCGGTCACGATGGTTACAAATGATGTCATCCCATATGGCTTGGTTCAGGCCCCGCGTGGGGAATTGGATGGCCTGAATCTTGTTGGACTCAAACGTCGCGGTGTCTCGCGACAGGATATTACATCACTTCGGGCTGCGTTTCAGATGCTGGCACAGGGCGAAGGGACGTTTCACGAACGGGCAAAACGCTTGGGCGATGAAACCGAAAGCGACTATGTGCGCGAGATCGTGGACTTTGTTATGGGCGATTCTGATCGTTCTTTCCTAACGCCGGGGAGCTAACATCATGCTTGCACTCATCGTTGGATCAGGACGTTTACCGGCGCATGTTGTGGCGCGTTTGTCCGATGCGCCCCTGATCTTTGCACTAGAAGGGTTTACGCCTGATGGGGTTCAAATTGATCGCTCATTCCGGTTGGAAACGCTTGGAACGCTCATTGCTCAGGTCAAAGACCAAGGCGTTACTGATGTGTGCTTTGTTGGAGCCATTCAGCGACCGCCGGTTGATCCATCGCGGATAGACGCGGCGACGATGCCTTTGGTTCCGATCATTCAAAAGGCGTTGATGTCGGGCGATGACGGGGCTTTGCGCGCTGTGATCGAGATTTTTGAACAGGCCGGTTTGCACGTGCGCGCGGCGCATGAACTGGCGCCGGATCTGTTGCCACCCATTGGGTGCCCTACAGAGGCGAAGCCCTCGGACATGGATCAAGCAGACGCCGAGCGTGGCGCTGAAATCGTACAATGCATGTGTGCCGCCGATGTCGGACAAGCCTGTGTGATATTGCGACGTCAAGCGTTGGCGATCGAAGGGGTGTTTGGAACCGATTGGATGCTGCAATCCCTGACCCAACGGCCAGATGCGGGCGGCGGTGTTTTGTTCAAAGCGCCAAAACCCGTTCAAGACCGCCGGGTCGATCTGCCGACCATCGGAACAGGGACTGTCACTGCAGCCGTTGCAGCAGGGCTTGCGGGGGTCGTCATCGAACGGGGTGGTGTCATCGTGTTGGATTGGGATCATGTCGTGGCAGAATGTGACCGCCTAGGTCTGTTTCTTTGGGTTCGTGAGCGAGCCGCCTGATGCGCGTCTTTATCCTTGCCGGTGAACCGTCGGGGGACCGGCTTGGGGCGGCGTTGATGGCTGGGTTGAAAACCCTCTGTCCCGAAGTGCGTTTTGATGGGATCGGTGGACCATTGATGCAAGAGCAGGGGCTTGTCAGCCGCTTCCCTATGCAAGAACTCAGCATCATGGGCCTGACCGAGGTTCTACCGAAATACTTTCACCTGAAAAAGCGGATTGCCCAAACAGCTGAACAGGTACTGGACACAAAGCCGGACGTGATGATCACAATCGACAGTCCTGACTTTTGCTTGCGGGTTGCTAAGATCGTCAAGGCCGCTAGCAATATCCATACCGTCCACTATGTTGCGCCCAGCGTGTGGGCTTGGCGTCCAAAACGGGCAGGCAAGATGGCCGCGGTCATTGATCATGTTCTTGCGCTGTTGCCGTTTGAACCCCCTTATATGGAAACTGCCGGAACGGCCTGCGATTTCGTGGGGCACCCAATCGTGGGTGAACCACAAGCAACCGATGAAGAGATCGCGGCTTTTCGTACACATTACGGATTAGGCGATGCGCCTGTTCTGCTGGCCTTACCCGGCTCGCGACGCGGCGAGGTCGCCAAGCTCACGCCGATATTTGGCCAAGGTCTTGCACCTTTCCTTGCAGACCACCCGGATATGCGCGTTGTTGTACCGGCGACGCCGAACGTGGCGGATTTGGTCACGGAACTTGTCAAAGACTGGCCGGGGCGTCCGGTCGTCATCAACCCCAGTGAATTTAACCAAGATACGGCCAAAAGCCACAAACGGGCGGCGTTTACTACGGCTTCGATGGCCTTGGCTGCGTCTGGTACAGTCTCGCTGGAATTGGCTGCAGCCGATACGCCCATGGTGATCGCGTATAAATTTAGCTGGTTAACCCACACCATCATGGAAAAGATGGCGCTGATTGATACGGTCACGCTGGTGAACCTGGTTAGTGAGACCCGGACCATCCCCGAAAGCCTTGGCCCGGCCTGCCTGCCCGAGAATATCGCCGCTGGTTTGGCGCATGTGTTTGAGAACCCAGAAGAGCAGGCAGAGGCGATGCGCATCACGATGGAACGTCTCGGTCGCGGTGGTGAAGATCCCGGCCTTCGGGCGGCGCGTGCGGTTTTGGCCAGACTGCCAAAAGGGTAACGGAGCATGGATATCCTGGCCTTTGCGCTCTCTGCTGGGTTGACGCAAATTTTAACAAACATTGACAATCTTGCTGTCCTATTGGGGCTAAGCCTTGTTATGGGGCCTTGGCGATCCATCCTCGCATACATACTTGCACAAGGGCTGATCCTGACCGCTGCTATGGGCGTGGCACTAGGGGCCAATCAGGTGCAATTCGGGTCGGCTGGGCTGCTTGGGCTGATCCCGCTTTTTTTGGGCATGCGCGGTGTCTGGCAGCAGTTCGGGTCGGCAGAAAATAGCGCGGAGCAAGGTTTTTCTGGCCGTACATCCCTAGTGATGACAACGGTTCTTTTTCTAAGCCTGTCTTTGGACAGTTTCGCAATGATGACGCCGCTTTTGGTCGAGTCTAGCCCGGTCTATCGCGGCGCAGCGCTGATTGGAGCTTTGATGGCTGTGGTGTTGCTTGGGGCGATCGGGCTGGTGTTTACAAAAACAGCCAGACCAACAGGGTCGTGGGTTCGCAAGTTCGATACCCTCGCCCCTTATGTAATGATCTGTGCGGGACTGTATGTCTTGTTGGACAGCGGCACAGATACACTCTGACGCGGGTTAGTACCCGCGCCAAATCCACCCGCCACCAAAGATGCGGCTGCTCTCAGAATCATAAAAGACACAGGCCTGACCGGGCGATACGCCTTCTTCGGGTGTTAGCAATTCGACCTCTGCTGTTGTATCGCTGAGCGGGCGAATGATGGCTTCACGCGGGGGGCGTGTTGACCGGACCTTGACCGAAACATGCCATTCTTTTTTTGAGGTGAACGGTTCGTCGCCCAACCAGTTGATTTCGCGAACGGGAATGGTGCGGGTGACCAGCAGTTCTTTTGGCCCCACAACAACCTGTTTCTTATCGACATCCAACCGCACAACATAGAGCGGCTCGCTCAAGCCACCGATGCCAAGGCCACGACGTTGACCAATAGTGTAGTGAATGACGCCGTTATGTTCGCCCAAGATACGGCCATCATTGTGCACGATCTGACCCGGTTCCGCGGCACCAGGGCGCAATTTTTCGATGACGCCCGCGTAATCCCCATCGGGCACAAAGCAAATATCCTGACTGTCCGGCTTATCCGCGACCGCCAAACCATACTGCGCGGCCATTTCGCGGGTGGCATCTTTGGACGGCAGATGTCCCAGAGGGAATCGCAAATAATCGAGCTGTTCCGGCGTCGTTGAGAACAGGAAATAGCTCTGATCGCGGTTTGCATCCTCGGCCGAATGCAATTCAGCCCCGTTGGCGCCAACCTTGCGTTGAATGTAATGGCCGGTCGCCATGCAATCCGCCTCTAGGTCTTTGGCCGTTTCCAGCAGGTCCTTGAATTTCACACGCTCGTTGCAGCGAATGCAGGGAACAGGTGTGGCCCCCGCCAAATAGCTGTCCGCGAACTCATCAATCACGGCATCCTTAAAAATGTTCTCATAATCTAGGACGTAATGAGGAAAGCCACGTTCGGCCGCTACGCGGCGCGCATCATGAATATCAATGCCAGCACAGCACGCGCCTTTCTTGGCCAGCGCCGCACCGTGATCATAAAGCTGAAGCGTCACGCCAACGACATCATAGCCCTGATCAGCCAAGTATGCTGCAACGACAGAGCTATCAACGCCACCAGACATAGCCACGACAACCCGTGTTTCAGCAGGTGGCTTGGCAAATCCAAGTGAGTTCAGCGGGTGTTCTGCATCAAGCGCCATGGGGCGGCTCCAGTCCGAGTTAAGGAAGACCGGCAGAATATAGGAAAATCCTAGACACTCTCAAGGGGCGGTTTCACCGCACATTAAGTAGGCTGGTCGAAAGTTCCATCACTAGCAGAAAGGACAGGTGATGTTTTTGCGAAAAGTCGACGGCCCGGGGGCCGTTACGTTACCAGATGGTACAATTATGACGCGATCTGATTTACCCTCACCGGGTACGTCAAGATGGGTTGCCTCGCGCAAGATTGCTGTTGTTAGGGGGGTTCTGTACGGGTTGATCACCCTTTCAGACGCCAAGAAAATGTATGGGCTGAGTGATGAGGAATTCAATGGATGGGTGTCAGCATTGGCAGATCACGGCGAAGAGGCGCTGAAAACAACATCTATAAAAAAATATCGACAACTTTAGGTTGATGATACATAATTTAATTATCGGTAACGCGGGGTTAACCTTTATTGGCCACGGTTGATCTCAACACGGGACTAAGTTTAAGGCGGAGAAATAGATATGCGTATACTTCTGGTTGAAGATGATCCAACGACATCTAAGAGCATTGAGTTGATGCTAACCCACGCGAACCTGAATGTTTACGCCACGGATTTGGGGGAAGAAGGCATAGATCTGGCCAAGCTCTATGATTACGACCTCATTTTGTTGGACCTAAACCTTCCGGATATGAACGGACATGAGGTTTTGCGGCAATTGCGCATGGCTCGGATTGAAACACCGATTCTCATTCTGTCGGGCGAAGACGACACAGATAATAAGATTAAGGGCTTTGGGTTTGGGGCTGATGATTATCTGACAAAACCCTTCCATCGCGAAGAACTGGTTGCCCGTATTCATGCCATTATCCGACGGTCCAAAGGCCATTCACAATCAGTGATTAAAACAGGCATGATTTCGGTAAACTTGGATGCCAAGACAGTGGATGTCGAGGGGCAGCCGGTGCATTTGACTGGCAAAGAATATCAAATGCTGGAACTGCTTAGCCTGCGCAAAGGGACGACACTGACCAAGGAAATGTTCCTGAATCATCTGTATGGCGGCATGGATGAACCTGAACTGAAAATTATCGACGTATTCATCTGTAAACTGCGCAAAAAGCTCAGCAATGCAACAAATGGGGACAGCTACATAGAAACGGTCTGGGGCCGGGGATATGTGCTGCGCGACCCGCAGCCGGTCGATATGCCAGATCCACGTATGGCAGTTGGCGCGTAATTTTTGAGACACCTGGTTAACCACCCGTCCAGAGTGGTTGCTACCACTCACGAAGACAACATCTGGACCTGAACATGGCCTCGTCCTATCACTTGTCTTAACGACAAACGGCGGGACGAGGCCATGACCGACAGCACATCTATTCAAGAACTTACTGAAGAGCAGGCAAAACAGGAACTTGCCCGCTTGGCCACGTTGTTGCTGCAAGCGAATGAGGCATATCATGGTGCCGATGCACCTGATATCTCAGACGCCGACTATGATGCGCTCAAATTGCGCAACGCCGCAATCGAGGCGCACTTTCCCGCCCTCAAGAGATCCGACAGCCCATCAGAACATGTTGGGGCCAAACCTTCAGAGGGATTCGGCAAGGTTGCACATGCTGTGCGGATGCTGTCGCTGGGGAATGCGTTTGAAGATAGCGATGTTGTCAGCTTTGATACGTCTATTCGGAAATATCTAGGTGTCTCTGACGCGACCGCACTTGCGTATACGGCAGAACCCAAGATCGATGGTCTGTCCCTGTCATTAAGATACGAAGACGGGATTCTGGTCCAAGCTGCGACCCGCGGCGACGGTGAGACCGGCGAAAACGTGACCGCCAATGCACGCACGATTGCGGATATTCCGCATCAGATCCCAAACGCGCCCAAAATTCTTGAAGTTCGAGGCGAAGTGTACATGTCGCACCCGGATTTTGAGGCGCTGAATGCGCGTCAAACTGAACGGGGCGGGAAAACATTTGCCAACCCACGCAACGCCGCGGCGGGCTCTTTGCGTCAACTGGATTCTGAAATCACGCGGTCGCGTCCTTTGAAATTTTTCGCTTATGCTTGGGGGGAACTTTCTGAACCTTTGGCAGAAACGCAATGGGAAGCCATGCAACGCCTTCAGTTTTTTGGGTTTCAAACCAATCCGCTGACTCGCCTGTGCTCAGACACAGATGCAATGATTTCGCACTACAAAGATATCGAAGCCCAGCGTTCCCAGCTTGGCTATGATATCGACGGCGTTGTTTACAAAGTTAATGATCTTGGGCTGCAAGGCCGGTTGGGCTTCCGCTCTACCACGCCCCGTTGGGCCATCGCTCATAAATTTCCTGCCGAACTGGCTTGGACCCGGCTTGAGGCAATCGATATTCAGGTCGGTCGAACCGGCGCCCTTAGCCCTGTTGCACGCTTGTCGCCGGTTACTGTCGGCGGTGTCGTGGTGTCGAACGCGACGCTGCATAACGAAGATTATATTCGTGGTCAGGATGCCAAAGGCGAAACAATTCGCGATGGAAAAGATATCCGTGTGGGGGATTGGGTTCAGGTCTATCGCGCCGGGGATGTCATTCCAAAGATCGCCGATGTGGATCTGAGTAAGCGCAGCGAGTCCGCTGTTCCATTTGTATTTCCGCAAACGTGCCCGCAATGTGACAGCCTCGCGGTACGGGAAGAAGGGGATGCCGTGCGACGGTGCACCGGCGGGTTGATCTGCCCGGCGCAGGCGGTCGAAAAATTGAAACATTTCGTGTCACGCGGTGCCTTTGACATCGAGGGGCTAGGGGCCAAACAAGTCGAACAGTTCCACACTGACGGCTGGATTGCCGAACCCGCCGACATCTTCACTCTGCGCGACCGGTTTTCTTCGGGCATGCAGCAGCTTAGGAACCGCGAGGGGTGGGGCGAGAAATCAGCCAAGAATCTGTTTGATGCAATTGACGAAAAACGGACCATCCCCTTGGGACGTGTGATTTTCTCGATCGGGTTGCGACACGTGGGCGAAGCGGCCTCCAATATGCTGGCGCTGCACTATGGGTCTTGGGCTGCTTTTGAAACCGGGGTTACGCAAGCATCCAATCTAGAAGGGGCCGCTTGGGACGATTTGATTGGCATAGATGGCATGGGGCAGGTGATGGCGACCTCTTTGGTCACGGCATTTGCGCAAGACAACGAGCGGGCCTCGATTGATCGATTGGTGGCTCAGCTCAACGTAACCGACGCCAAGCGCCCAGATACATCAGGCAGCCCGGTCGCCGGGAAAACGGTCGTCTTTACCGGAACCTTGGAAAAAATGACCCGTGCCGAAGCCAAGGCGCGCGCCGAAACCTTGGGGGCCAAAGTGTCCGGGTCGATCTCTAAGAAAACGGATTTATTGGTGGCCGGTCCCGGCGCGGGATCCAAGGCGAAAAAGGCGGCTGAACTGGGAATCGAAACATTGGACGAAGACGGCTGGTTGTCGCTGATTGCGGACGCATGAGCGGACGTCCTGAACAGCTGTTCCCGCTTTTCGCCGGGTTAGAAACATTGGACGGCGTTGGGCCCAAAACCGCACAACTCTTAGCCCAGATGGATATCGAAACCCCGCGCGATGTGGCATTTTCGCTGCCTTATGCAGTGGTCGATCGTCGACGGCGCGATACAATCCGGGGGGCAGATTTCCCTACGATGCTAACCGTCGAGGTGACGATAGGCGCGCATCATCCGCCCAGAAACAAAGGCGGTGCTTATCGGATTGATGTCGAAGACACGGAAGAGGAGTTTCAACTCGTCTTTTTCCACGCCCGAAGCGAATACCTGAACCGGATATTACCCTCAGGCGACAAACGAGTGATTTCTGGTAAGTTAGAGCTGTTCGATGGCACCGCCCAGATGGTGCATCCCGACCATATGCTGCCGGTTCAAGAAGCCGGTGATATCCCTGAATTCGAGCCCGTTTATCACTTGACCCAAGGGGTTACACAAAAAACGGCGTACAAAGCCGCCCGCAGCGCGCTTGCACGGGCACCAGATTTGCCAGAATGGATTGATCCATCGCAGGTCGCTCAGGAGAAATGGCCCACGTGGCACGAGGCGATGCTGGCCGCGCACGAACCTATGGGGTTGGATGATGTCAGCCCCTTTGCCCCGGCACGGGCGCGTTTGGCCTATGACGAACTGATGGCGCACCAGCTGACCCTAGCATTGGCACGGCGAAGGGAACGCAAAGCACGTGGGATTGTCAGTGTTGGTGATGGTCGTTTGCAATCACAGGTTCTGACCAGTTTACCGTATCGTCCGACGAATGCTCAGGCGCGCGCTATCGAAGAAATCGCCGCGGATATGGCCGGTGAAATGCGGATGAATCGCTTGCTTCAGGGCGATGTCGGCGCGGGCAAAACCCTGGTGGCGTTCATGTCGCTGCTTGTCGCGGTTGAGGCAGGCGGGCAGGGAGTCATGATGGCCCCAACCGAAATTTTGGCCCGTCAACACCTTGAGGGGTTACGTCCATTGGCCGAAGACGCCGGAGTTGTTCTGGATCTGTTGACCGGGCGTGACAAAGGCAACGAGCGCAGGGCCAAACTGGCGGCTTTGGCACGCGGTGATATCCATATTCTGGTTGGCACCCATGCAGTTTTTCAAAGCGACGTCGCTTTTCATGACTTGCGCCTTGTGATCGTAGATGAACAACACCGTTTTGGCGTGCGCCAACGTATGGAACTGGCGGAAAAAGGGTTGGGGGCGGATGTGCTGGTCATGACCGCAACTCCTATCCCGCGTTCTCTGTCTTTGGCGCAGTACGGGGATATGGACGTGTCAGTGCTGGATGAAAAGCCAGCAGGGCGAAAGCCGATTAAAACTGCGGTCATCAGCACGCAGCGCATGGATGACGTTGTCGCCCACCTGCGCAAGGCCATCGAAGATGGGCGGCAATGTTACTGGGTGTGCCCCTTGGTCGAAGAATCCGAACTGGTGGATCTAACCGCTGCCGAAGAGCGGTTCAAACGTCTGCGTGCCATTTTGGGGGATGGCGTTGTGGGGCTGGTGCATGGTCAGATGCCCGCTGCAGAAAAAGACGCTGCCATGGCCGCGTTCCAAGCCGGTGAAACCAGCGTTCTGGTAGCCACCACTGTGATCGAGGTGGGCGTAAACGTCCCGAATGCGACGATCATGGTCATTGAACGCGCGGAAATTTTCGGCTTGGCACAATTGCATCAGCTGCGCGGGCGCGTTGGCCGAGGCGAGGCAGCCTCAACCTGTCTTTTGATGTATCAACCCCCGCTCAGTGAAAATGGTCGCAAGCGGCTCGAGGTTTTGCGCGAAACCGAGGATGGATTTCAAATTTCAGAAACCGATTTGCAAATGCGTGGGGCTGGGGATCTGATCGGCACTGCACAATCCGGTTTGCCCAAGTTTCGGATCGCTGATCTGGAACGGCAAGCCGGGTTGATGGCAATCGCGCAATCGGATGCGCGGGCGTTACTGACAGCGGACCCGGACCTTAGCAGCGAACGCGGTCGTGCCGCACGGGCGCTGTTGTGGTTGATGAAGCAAGATCAGGCGATCAAGCTGATTGCTGTTGGCTAAAAATTGGGATGGAACATGTCTTTGGATGTGATCCATTCCAATCTCAACGCGGTGAAAATTCACAAGGAAAAATCTGTTAAATTTCAGAGTGTTACAAAAGCACCCTTCAAATGTTCGCAAATGTTCTACAAAAGTTCTTTACAGGGCGCTCTAGAAATGAGAACAAAAGGTCAACAAACGTTTAACCCTCTAGCCCGGAGTTTAACCATGTTGACCGAGATTAAGACCGTTCTGGCCCGGACTCAGCACACACTGTTCCAAGATGCCCTAGGGGCTGCGTCCCTTGTGGTTATGTTGTTGGTTGGTCTGCATTTGCCGGGATTGATCTAACCCTTTTCGGGGCTGCTGCCGCCCCTTTGTATTTCTGCCTGCGTTCTTGTGCCGACCCAAACTGCATCCTGTCCCATTCGATGCGAGGGTGACCTGCCTGTCCATACCCGCCTGGAACCTGCCTCGGTTCTATATCGGTCGGATCCCACACAAGACCCGCACAACTGGCCGCTGCACTCTCCTGTCAGAGAGTGCGGCGGTTTTTTCTTTGACGAAAAGGATGCGTCTTACGCGCAGTGCGTTTGCTCTGCCTGTTCCATCGCTTCCAGCGTTGCTTCAAGCGCAAGCAATATGGAGGCGTGGCGGTTTTTGTATTCACGTGCAGGCAATAAAACCTCTAACCCATCAAACGGGGCATCGGGGGCAGGTCCATCTTGTTTCAGCATGGCTTTCAACTGATCCCGCGCGGTTTGCACCTGCGCACGTGTAGCGCCAAGAATCGCGCCACCAACAACGGATGCTGATGCCTGACCCAATGCACAGGCTTTGACATCCTGTCCAAAGGCCGAAATTTTGCCATCCGTGACGTTCACATCGACCGTCACGGTTGATCCGCACAGGGGCGAACGTCGCTTGACTGTCGCATCCGGGCTATCAAGACGGTCAATGTGGGGGATATCAGCAGCAAGGGCCAGAATTCTGGCAGAATAGAGCTTGATCAGGTCGGTATCGCCGGGCATGGCTTTTCCTCTTTGGACATTCCCCATACATAGTACCGGAAATTCTCGATGCAAAAGGTTTTCGCAGATGTCCTTCGACCCAATGAGTTTGACTTACAATGACGCTGGCCTGATTCCGGCAATCGCGCAGGATGAACAATCCGGAGAGGTGCTGATGATGGCATGGATGAATGCCGAAGCGGTCGTTAAAACGTTCGATACCCGTCGCGTCACCTATTGGTCCCGGTCGCGCCAATCCTTTTGGATCAAGGGCGAAAGTTCGGGTCATGTTCAGGAATTGGTGGATTTCCGAGTCGATTGTGATCGTGATTGTTTATTGGTTGTCGTGCGCCAGACAGGCCCAGCCTGTCACACAAACCGGCGGAGCTGTTTCTATACATCGGTTCAATCCGGGGAAGAGGTCGAGCTGATGGCACCGATGGCATAACCGCGCTCGCTCAAAGCCCTACAAGGGCCCGAATTTCCGTCGGGCTCACCCCATCCAAACGATATTTCGCAATCGCGCGCGCATCATCTCGTTTCGCAAGCCGTTTGCCTTGGTCGTCCCGGATCAAGGCGTGATGGTGATAAATCGGTGTTGGCAGGCCCAAGAGCGCCTGCAGCACCATTTGCAAAAATGTCGTCTGATACAGGTCTTCGCCCCGTACAACGTGTGTAATATCCTGTTCTGCATCGTCAATAACGGCGGCCAAAACATAAGACGGCGTTTCAATTTCTTTCCGACCCAAGACCGGATCTCCGACATCTCGGATCAAACGTTCAGGGTCCACCTGATGGTGTCCCGCATATTTTGTTCCGGTTTCGATCATGTTGATCGGCCCGACGTCCTGCAACGCGAGTGCCAAATTCAGGCGCAAAGCATCACCGGGTTGACGCGAGTCCATTGCGCGGCGTCGGCACATGCCGGGATACACTCCGGGCGCTAGACGGACGCCTTCTTGAGGGGCCGACAGAGCGGCTTTGATATCACTACGCCGACACGAGCAAGGATAGATCATGCCACGGTCAGCAAGCGTCATCAGCGCAGAATTGTAAGGCTGTAAGTGTTCTGACTGACGCAGAACGGGCTGTTCCCACGTTAAGCCTAGCCACGTCAGATCGTCGTAAATCTGCTGCTCCCAAACAGGTCTGGACCGGCCGGTATCTGTATCCTCGATACGCAGCAAAAAACGCCCCTGCTGGGACTGAGCCATGTCAAAGGCAAGCAATGCGGAATAGGCGTGCCCCAGATGCAAAGGGCCCGTTGGTGATGGGGCAAACCGTGTTGTGAATGTCACGATTTTTCAACGATATATATGTTGGAGTTCAAGTTAATATTCGGAAGGTGGGGGCCGTATTCCTTAGCCAGTAAACGTGCCGCCCCCGGATCCAGCCAGCCGTTCAGGCGCCCCTCGAAAGCTCGATCCGCAATGGCATGATCGTTGAAAGAAAATGCAAGAATACCGCCTTTGGGCAAGGCGTTCATCACCAGATCAAAAGTTTCTGGTGGAGCAGCGCCAACACCAATCACGCCACAAGCGACAATGACCGGATAACGCCCAGCCTGCACCGGTGCAGGTGCTGAAATATCCAGCGCGCTCAGCTTACGGTACGCATTATGTTGCCGTGCTTTGCTCAGCATTTCAGGCGCGGGATCAACACCATCCACGACGCGAAATCCAACGCGACGCAACTCAACACCACACAGACCAGTGCCGCACCCATAATCAAGGATCTCGATAGAGGGGTCTTTGAGGTGTTCCCACAACGCGACAGCCAACCGGGTCGGCGTTGCATACCCATTTTCTGCCAATTCGGTCTCATAAGACTCCGCCCACTTGTCGTAATGGGCCAGAGTCTCTTCTACGCTTTCAAGACCATAGGCCTTATCCAGGAATTTATCGCTCATATCGATATGTTACGCGCGGACTTCGATATCCGTCCAGTCAGGAATGCGAAAGCCAACCCTGCCAAGCCGCTTTCGCGCGATCAGTGTAGGCTTTGTACCGGTCTTTGCGTCCACGACGCCCGCCCTTGAGCCCCTCAACAGGTTGGAACAGCCCGAAATTCACGTTCATCGGCTGAAAGGTCTTGGCCTCGGCGCCACCCGTAATGTGATGAATCAGTGCCCCCATAGCGCTATCCTGTGGCACCACGGGCAATTCGATGCCCAGAATTTCAGCCGCTGCAAGCCGGCCAGCCAACAAACCCATCGCGGCACTTTCCACGTATCCTTCGACTCCGGTGATTTGGCCCGCAAAGCGAATGTGCGGCTTGGATTTCAGACGCATCTGATTGTCCAGCAGGGTCGGCGAATTCAGGAATGTATTGCGGTGAATCCCCCCCAAACGGGCAAAGCTGGCGTTCTCCAGCCCCGGAATCATACGCAGCACTTCGGTCTGCGCGCCGTACTTCATCTTGGTTTGGAACCCGACAATATTGAACAACGTGCCCAAGGCATTGTCGCGACGCAACTGAACCACGGCATAGGCTTTGTTTTCGGGATCGTGCGGGTTGGTCAGGCCAACCGGTTTCATCGGTCCAAACCGCAAAGTTTCGCGACCGCGCTCGGCCATGACTTCGATGGGCAGGCAGCCGTCGAAATACCCTGCTGTTTCACCTTCATGAAACTCGGTTTTATCTGCCGTCAGCAGCGCATCGATGAATGCCTCGTACTGATCCTTGTCCATGGGACAGTTCAGATAGGCGGTGCGCTCTTCTTCGGTCTCACCTTTGTCATAACGCGATTGCATCCATGCCTTGGACATATCGATGCTTTCAGCATAAAGGATAGGCGCAATCGCATCGAAAAAGGCCAGCGCCTCGGCACCCGTCTCTGCTTGAATCGCAGCCCCCAGATCGGTTGAGGTCAACGGGCCGGTGGCAAAGATCCAATGCCCGTCTTGGGGCAGGTCAGTGATTTCTTCGTAAGATACAGAAATACGGGGATGGGCTTTCAATTTTGCCGTCACCGTTTCCGCAAAAGGATCACGATCCACCGCCAAGGCACCACCAGCGGGCAGGCGGTGTTCATCTGCCGTAGTCATGATCAGCCCGTTCGCGGCCCGCATCTCCCAATGCAGCAAGCCAACGGCGTTTTGTTCATCATCATCCGAGCGGAATGAATTAGAACATACCATTTCACCCAAGTTGCCGGTTTTATGGGCAAAGGTTTCGACCTTGGGCCGCATTTCGTGGATCACCACGTCAACGCCCATTTCCGCTGCCTGCCAGGCCGCCTCGGACCCGGCCATGCCGCCGCCCACGATATGCAATGTCTGTGTCATAAGGTGTCCCATAGGCCAGCCCGCGCCCACGCGCAACATCTCAGCGCCCTGTCAAGCGATTGGGTCCCCCAGGGTGGGGTTGATTTTAATTATGGCAGGGGGTTTTGGGATCGCCGGTGCGGGAATGTCAACGCCAGAGAGAGAGCCTGGCTTGGAGGGACCTTCCGCCGGCGGCGACCCAAAAAGCGTCCAAGGCATTTGCCTTGCCTAATGTTTGCCATGTTCCTGCCCGATTTGAAAGTTCAAATTTGGAAACAATTTTACTGGATCTAGGAAACGATCAACGCTTTTGGGTCAATCCTTCGGGTTTACTGGCTCCAATCGGGGTCGCGCTTCTCGATAAAGGCGGCGATTCCTTCTTCGGTATCACGATACAGCATATTTTCGACCATCACGTCACCGGTATAGGCATAGGCCTGATCCAGCGGCATTTGAATCTGTTCGTAAAACGCCTGTTTGCCTATTTTGACAGCAGCACCCAGCTTACTTGCCAATGTTTCTGCAAGCGCGCGCGTTTCCTGCTCCAGATCCTGCGCCGGAACAGCCCGGTTGATCAGACCCAGCTCGGCGGCGCGCGAGGCATCAATAAATTGCCCGGTTGCGAGCATTTCAAACGCTTGTTTGCGGGAAATGTTGCGCGACAAAGCCACCATCGGTGTAGAGCAGAACAGCCCGATATTCACCCCGTTGACGCCAAATCGTGTCCCATCGGCCGCAATGGCCAAATCGCACGACGCCACCATCTGACACCCCGCGGCTGTGGCAATGCCATGGACCTGTGCGATCACGGGTTGTGGCAGCGCTTGAATCGACATCATCATGCGGGCGCAACGATCAAACAGATCTTTAAAATAGGCCTTGCCGCCGTCTTCGGATTGGCGTCCGGCTGTCATTTGTTTCAGGTCATGGCCCGCACAAAACGCCTTACCTTCGCCCGACAGAATAACCACCCGAATGGCTGTGTCAGTCTTGAGCAGATCAAATTGTTCTTGCAGCGCTGCCAACATTTCATCGGACAAAGCGTTGATGCGCTCAGGTGCGTTTAGTTTCAGATGGGCAATGGCGCCCGTGTCGCGACGTTCCAAAATTGTCATCTTGCTCTCCCCTTGAATATTGGCCCAACTCTAAAAGGAAGAGGCGAGGAGGAAAAGTATGCCATTGGCATTAAACAAAGAAGAATTGATGGCCTATCTGGCCGAGGTGTTCCCACAGGTGGCGGATGACTTTGCTTTAGATGCATTATCCGAGGATCGGCTGACCATGCGATTGTTGGTGGCTGATCGGCATTTACGCCCGGGTGGGACCGTTTCTGGGCCATCGATGTTCGCTTTAGCGGATTGTGCGACCTATGCGATGGTTCTAGCGCGCGTCGGGCGACAAGCCTTGGCGGTCACCACCGGGTGCTCGATGGATTTCATGCGCAAGCCAGATGGGTCGGTGGATATGATTGCAGAAATCCGATTGCTGAAGCTGGGGCGGTCCTTGGCTGTCGGGGACATTTTACTGTTTTCCGAAGGCAATGATAAACCTGTTGCACGCGCAACAATGACCTATTCCATTCCCCCGCAGGGGTCGGCAGCTGCTACGGCCGGTTGATACAATTCCGGAGATAAACAAAAAAAGGGCCGGGGACAAGCCCCGGCCAGTGAAGAGGTCCGTTTCCGGACGGGGATGTCTTAGAGCTGCCAGAACCTGAGCGCGCGTTCGCGATCCGCCTCAAGGCGGGAAACGCCAATGTCTTTTAATAGGCGGCTATCGAGGTTTTTTAGTTGTTTTCGAGTACGTTGGCGGGTGTCCCACTCTGTGACTGCATAGGCAAAACGGACTGCCAGCGTTGCCACCAAAGGCAGCCGTGGGCTTGCGCTGAGCAGGGACAGATCGTGGGCCGAGATTGCACGTGTCATGGTGGGGTCCTTTCCATATTGTATTGACACAATGTAAACTAGTAAGTACATTTGATTGATACATTGCGAATTGTGTCGAAATCAAAAGAAAGATTGTAATGAGTACAATTTGGCCTGACGTCCTGCCGACATCTAAGGGTCCTAAATACAAAGCCGTCGCGGACACCATCCGCGGGGCCATTGGTGGGGGCACCTTGACCGAGGGGACCAAGCTTCCTCCGGTGCGCGAATTGGCCTATCAGTTAGGCATTACACCTGGCACTGTGGCGCGGGCTTATACAGTCCTGACCGACGAAGGGCTGCTCGAGGCCGGCGTTGGCCGCGGCACCTTTGTTGCACCCCCCAAAACATCACTATTGGATGATGTCTGGGCCAGACAAACCGAACCGCCCAAAACCCATAACGTCAGCCTGTTCAGCCCCCGTTTAATTGATGTGGGGCAGGTGGCCGCCATCAAAGATGCGGTGCGTCAGGTTGCCGAAGCCGACCCCTGGCTGTTTCTCAATTATCCAACCCGAGATGCCTATAAATCCGTGCGGCAGGCGGTTGTGGATTGGCTCTCCAATTTACCGCTTGGGTCAATGGGGACCGAAGATGTCGTGCTGACCCACGGGGGGCAAAGCGGATTGTGTGTGGTGTTTCAGGCCGTCTTACGCGGACCACGCCCGGTCGTTCTGGTCGAGGATCTATCTTATGCGGGGTTCCGCCGGGCCGCGGAATTGATGCGCGCTGAGGTGGTCGGGATTGAAATGGATCAATATGGGGTTGTCCCTGACGCTTTGGATGCTGCTGCGCGCCAATATGGGGCCCAGTTGCTGTGTGTCTCGCCCGAGGTGCAGAACCCGACCGGTGGTCATACACCCTTGTTCCGACGCAAAGAAATCGTGGAGGTGGCGAAACGCCATGATTTGCAAATCCTCGAAGACGACTGCTACCGGATGGGCGAGGCGCGCGCGCCCAGCTTTCGCGCCTTGGCGCCTGAACGGGGTTGGCATGTGTCTTCGATCTCAAAAACCCTGACACCGGCCTTGCGCGTTGGTTTTGCCATTGCACCCCAAGGGCGCGGAGCAGACCTGCGCCGTGCTGCCGAATATGGGTACTTTGGCTTGGCACAGCCCCTGGCGGAATTAACGCGCATTCTATTGACCGACCCCCGAACGCCCGATCTGGCAAAACAGATCCGACAGTCGATGGCAGAATATGTGCGCGTGGCGGTGAATGCACTGGGTGGGTTTGATTTGAACTGGGATCCAGAGGTGCCCTTTGTCTGGCTCAAGCTGCCCTCGGGGTGGCGTGCCGCTGGGTTTTGCCGCGCCGCCGAAGGGCAGGGTGTTCAGATCCGATCTGCGGATGAATTCGCCCTGCGCGATGGCCGCGCGCCCCATGCGGTTCGGATCGCCATGAATGGCCATGTCTCGCTTGAGGCCTTTGAGGGTGCGATGATGCGATTGCGGTCGTTGCTAGATAATCCACCCGAACAAATCAGCGTTTGAACCAGCTCAACACCCCCTTTTTCTTACTCAGCGGCTTGGGTTCCCCAAAAAACCCAACCAACTGTACGATCCGACCGTCCTGATCCAGCGTTGCAAAATCATGCCCCTTTAACAGCGGGACACCACCCACAGCCACCATCGCCCAGGTGAAATGAACCACTTCGTGGTGCGGATTGGGGTGGCTTGTCACGGTGATCTTTGACCCTTTGGCCTGTTCGTGAAAAGCATCCATATAGGCCGCCAATCCATCTCGGCCCGTCACGTCACCGTTGGGATCAACGTATCGACCATTTTCGGCCCAGCAAGCTTTCAAATGTGCCATGCGTTTCGCCGGGTCGCGTTCGTGCCAAGCAGCACCATAAGCGGTTAGTACAGTATCAAGTGAATTCATGTTCGCATACTCATAGAGATGCGCAAAAGGTTGCCTGAACTCAATCACTGAGTAAAGTTAATTGTCTCAAATGGCAGCGAACCTCTGCTGCAACCTGGAGATCGCGGCAGAGGTTTAAGTGGCTTACTTATTTTCGAGCTGGATCCAAACGGTAATATCGTTGGCGCCATAGGTCCAACTGTCCTTACTAACAGCAACAGCGGGTGAGACAGCGGCAGCAACCAACCCAGCAACAGATGGCCCAGCGACAATAGCCCCCTCAAGTTGGGGTTTAACTTCGAAATTAGTCTTCAAGTCGCCCTTTTGGCAATTAATACGCAGTTTCGTTGGCTTGCCCTTAAACTTTGGGACACGCAAAGCGGCAGTCGTTGTAAAGCTAGCGCTGAGTTCACCGGAATCGAGCGTACATAATGCACCGACGATTTCAATTTTTTGCTATTGTTAACTGTGACATCGCTTGCGCCCGAAAAACCTTGCTGGGTGCTTTCTTCCTCTTCCCTGATAAACGTACGCACGATTGGTTCGGTCACGCCCAGAATGCGTTGTTGGTTGACGCTTGCATTCTTCAATCCCACCTCGACGGGCGGGGTTTTGATCGATGCAGCGTCTGTGCAAGCCCCAAGGGCAAGGATGGCAACAACTGAAACTTGGGAGAAGATGTTCATTTACATGCAGCTTTCTTAATGTTTTTCAGCCACGTATCCCTTAAAGGCGAGTGAGTCCAACAACTAATCGCGTCTTATGAGGCGCGTCCCTTTGGTATAGTGAAATTGCATCACAAAGAGCGAAATGAGGATGCAGAAAATTGGGGTATTATTATACCTATTTGTTAAGTTATTGTTTTAGCTTATTTAATTAACTTACTTGTGGGTTGACCCGGTTAAGCTTGAACCCTAAAACCACCAAATCGAATTCGGACCGTTCCATCGGGCCGGTCTAACACATCAAACAGGACTCTCCTGACATGAAAACCTTTTCTGCGACCCCTGCAGATATCGACAAGAAATGGATCCTGATCGACGCCGAAGGCGTTGTTCTAGGCCGTCTTGCTTCGATCATTGCCATGCGCCTGCGTGGCAAACACAAAGCAACCTTCACGCCGCACATGGATATGGGCGACAACGTCATCATCATCAACGCCGACAAGGTACAGATGACTGGCAAGAAGCGTGAAGAAAACTTCTACTGGCACACTGGCCACCCGGGTGGGATCAAATCCCGCACCAAGCAGCAGATCCTCGACGGTGCACACCCCGAGCGTGTTGTGACCCAGGCCGTCAAGCGTATGCTGCCAGGCAACCGCCTGAGCCGCGTTCAGATGACCAACCTGCGCGTTTATGCCGGTGCTGAGCACCCCCACGAGGCGCAAAGCCCCGAAGTTCTGGACGTTAAGTCCATGAACAAGAAAAACACCCGGAGCTAAGTTAGATGTCTGATCAGATCAACACTCTCGAAGAACTCAGCGCCGTTGCTGGCATCGAAGCCGTGGCCGAAGAAATCGTATTGCGTGAGCCGGTTCGTGACGAACTGGGTCGCTCTTATGCAACCGGCAAGCGTAAAGACGCTGTTGCTCGCGTTTGGATCAAGCCGGGTTCCGGTAAGGTTACCGTGAACGGCAAAGACCAGGACGTCTACTTTGCACGTCCCGTTCTGCAGCTGATCCTGCGTCAACCGTTCCAGATTGCTGGCGTCGAAGGCGAATTCGACGTTATTGCAACCGTCAAAGGTGGTGGCCTCACAGGTCAGGCCGGCGCGGTTAAGCACGGCATCTCCAAAGCGCTGCAACTGTACAACCCCGCTCTGCGCGGTGCTCTGAAAGCCGCTGGCTTCCTGACCCGTGACTCGCGTGTTGTTGAGCGTAAGAAATACGGTAAGGCGAAAGCCCGTAAGAGCTTCCAGTTCTCCAAGCGTTAAACTTTGGACCGAAAGATATGGAAAAGGCCGCGCACTGCGCGGCCTTTTTCTTTTACCTGGGTCGTTTCCCCTCAGACGCAGGGCAACGCGCATTCCATTCTGACTTTACTGGAGTTTGATGTACCAATCATCAAACCGCGAGACCGATTTCATAACCTGTGTGTACCCTTTCGACACCAGCAGCGTTTTGATGTCCTCTTGCTGTGGCGCGTAATTATGCTCGACCGAAATGGCTCGGGCCGACCATCGATCAAAATCCAGCGCCGACAGAATTTCAAATTCACTGCCTTCTGTATCAACCGACATATAATCAATGACAGCTGGGGCATTGTGGGTTTCCAGCAGCTCATTCAAGGTCACGGTTGTCACGTCACACGTGGTGCCGCGTAGTTTTCGGGATGGTTTTGTCAAACTGGATATCGACGAATTTTCCAACCGCGGCGTTTCGATGAATTTCAAAACCTCGCCAGTGGCTTTCCAAACACACCGTGTATCGACTACGCAGTTTCGATTGGCCTTCAGATTGTCATGCCAGATACGAGCGGGTTCAGCTAAAATGCCGTGCCACCCGAATTGAGATTCAAGCAACCAGCTGTTGCTATGTGTCCGGCCGTTCGTCGCGCCAAATTCGACAAAAAACCCATCGCGTTTGAAATCGACCTGAGACAAAGCGAACAGGTCCTGTCGCAATTGCGCAGGAGAATGCTCCAACAGGTCCAAGAAGGTGCTTTGATGCCGGGGCGTTGTCGCTTTGATGAATTGCAGGTCGAAAAAACCGCGTTCACGTTCTTTGAGCTCTGAAAGACGATTTTTGCGGACAGTCGTGTAGGTCATCAACGCAGAAGGCATAACAAAACTCCAAAACTTTATAGCATGTTGGGCGACTTATTGACGTCGCTCGTAGCTACTGATCAGATTCAATCAACCCCAAACCACGCAAGTAAATGCCAATTCCAGTCTCCAACAGATCTTCGGGTGGGAAGGGCGACGCCGTTCCGGTGTTTCGCGCATAGAGCTCAACAACGCCGTGGCTCATGGCCCAGATGTGGGCGCTGAACATCGACGCAGGTGGACGTTTTTCGACGGGAATACGCTCGGACAATTCCGCCGCCGCCTTTTCCAACACCGCCTTAGCCCGTTGGGCCGCAGATGCGAGTTCAGGGGTCCGATTGACGGAAATCCCGCTTTCGAACATCGAAATATAGTGACCGGGATAGCGCCGCGCAAAGGCCAAATAGGCCCGTCCGGTGGCCTCAAACGCCGCTAGTGACGACGGCTGTCCTTTGTCATAAGCGTATTGCATCAGGTCGGCAAAAATATCAAACCCTTGTCGTGCTGCCTCTGCGATCAGGTCCTCGCGCCCTTTAAAGTGGCGGTAAACGGCTGCCGGGGTGACTCCCGCCGCTTTTGCCGCCTCGGACAGGGTGAACCCAGTCGGGCCTTTCTGCTCAATCAAGACCAGAGCCGACTCGATCAAAGCCTGCCGTAGATTGCCGTGGTGATATCCGCGTTTAGGCATCCCAGATCTCCGGGCCTCCGCAGATGGCAGGGTCGATCTCGCGCAGGGCCTTTTTATCTTTGCCGTCGTATTCCATCTGTGACAGGACTGTCCGAATAGCGGCCAAACGGGCGCGTTTCTTGTCGTCAGAACGAATGATCGTCCACGGGCAGATGTCAGAATGGCTGCGCGTCAGGGTTTCACTGATGGATTGCGTATAGGCATCCCATTTCTCCAATCCCTTGATGTCGATTGGGCTCAGCTTCCACTGCTTAAGGGGGTCGGTTTCGCGCTGCAGGAACCGGCGCAACTGTTCTGCACGCCCAACGTTCAGCCACATCTTGAAAAGGTGAATGCCGTCGTCGACCAACCCTTGCTCAATCGGGCGAACCTGACGGAAAAAGCGTTCGCGGTCTTCGTTGGTGCAAAACCCAAATACGTTTTCAACAACACCCCGATTGTACCAGCTGCGATCAAAAAAGACGATTTCACCGGCTGCGGGTAGATGTTCGATGTAGCGCTGAAAATACCACTGGCTCTGTTCCGTGGTCGACGGTTTGGACAGGGCGACGACACGCGCTCCACGTGGATTAAGATTCTCTCGGAACCTTTTGATTGTACCACCTTTTCCAGCTGCGTCGCGCCCCTCAAACAGGATCGCAACCCGTTGTCCGGTCTTCTTGACCCAGGCTTGAAACTTGACCAGCTCGATCTGCAGATCCTCTATTTCGCTCTCATAATCTTTGCGTCCCAACCGGTCCGAATACGGGTAACTGGGGCTCAGCACGTCATTCTTGTCGGCAGATTTGATCTGTTTGCGGATCTCTTCCGGAGCCTTGTCGCGAAAATATGCTTCGATTTCGCCGTGGTGGTGTTCTGTCATCCGGTGACTCCCAATGAATTCCGTATCTTAATATGGGATGTGAATCCGATTAACGCAAATCCGCGCGTTGCACCACAGCCTCGATTGCCGCAACGACATCTGCGGTGGCAACGTGATGGGGCATATGGCCAATGCCCTCTAACGCGTAAAGCCGGGCATCTGGAATACGTTGCGCTAGATTGACAGCATGCAAATCATAATTGACCGTGGTATCAGCCGTGCCGTGCACAATGGCAGTGGGCACTGAAATGTCGTTATAACCCGGGGCAAGCGCCGTGATTTCTGCAAGCAAGGTCGCGCGTTGTGTCGCATTGGCCCGCATAGACCCCCGCCGCAATGCCAAACCAACCCCAAAGTGCTGCGCAAAGGTATCGGGTACAGCTTGTGGCGCAAAAACATCTTCAAAGGCCTGTACCACGGTGCGATCCGGCACAAATGCGGTGATCAAAGGCACCGCCAAAGCGGCGCCAACTGGATGTGATGTGATCTGATACACAGGGTCTAACGGCGTCTCCCACGGGATACCGGGGGCCGAGACCAGAACCAAACCAGACAGGGTTTCAGGCCTTTTAACCGCCCAAGCCAAAGCCACAGACCCACCGTAACTTTGCCCCAGAACAATCGGAACGTCCGCGCCCAGCTTCTGGGCAGCGCGCTGTAAAATATCCGCCTGTTGCGTGATTGATCCGCCACCCGGAATCGCATCGCTATATCCCAACCCCGGTCGATCAAACAGAATAACCCGAAAACGCTGCTCTAACGCGGGCGCGAGGGCAAAGCTCATGTCATGAGTGTTACCGTTTGATCCGTGTATCATCACCAAATCAGGACCGTGCCCACGCACAACCGCATGCACCCGCAGGCCATCCACCATCACAAATTGCCCCAATGGGGGATAGACAGCCTCGACCTCGCGTTCATGCGCCGCAGCGCGCCATAGGGTGACCAAGGCGGTTAGTCCCCCCAAAGCCGCGAGTGTTATCAGCCCCTTACCGACCAATTTTAGACATATCAAACGGTGTGGACTGATAGATCTGGTTGATCCAGTTGCCGTACAGCAAATGCGCATGGCTGCGCCACCGGTTCTGCGGCACGTGAGACGGATCATCGTTGGGGTAGTAATTCATCGGCACATTAATCGGCGTGCCTTTGGCCACGTCCCGATCGTATTCTTGTTTCAATGTGTCGCTGTCATACTCAAAATGGTTAAAGATATAGAGCGCCCGATGCGCCGGATCTTCGACCAGACAAGGGCCCGCATCATCACTGCTGAGCAGAGTTTTCAATCCCGGTGCGGCGTCGATCTCATCTTGTTTCATTTCTGTCCAACGGCTGACTGGGATCACGCAATCATCTGAAAAGCCGCGTAAAAAGGGTGAGGCCGGATCGACATTGCGATGACGGAAACAGCCGAACGCCTTGGCATCCAGCATGTGCTTTTTGACGCCATGGAAATAATTGATCATCGCCATGCCGCCCCAACACACCCCAAAGGTGGAATGCACATTGGTCTGCGTCCACTCCATCACTTCGCGCAACTCCTCCCAATAGGTGACATCATTGAATTCAAGATGCTCAATCGGTGCGCCCGTGATGATCAGACCATCGAATTTCTGGTCTTTGACCTCTTGAAAGGGGTGATAGAATTCGGCCATGTGCTCGGCGGCGGTGTTGCGGGTCTGATGTTCAGACATCCGGATCAGGCTCAGATCAATCTGCAGGGGCGTCGCCCCAATCAGGCGCGCGAATTGGTTTTCGGTCTGAATCTTCTTGGGCATCAAGTTCAGCAACCCAATGCGCAAGGGACGGATATCCTGACGGCCTGCCTCATCCTCGGACATGACCATAACGCCCTCTTTGGTGAGGACGTCATAAGCGGGCAGGTCGGATGGGATTTTAATAGGCATCTATTCAGCTTTGCATTTGCGGGTGGGAAACGGGACCCTAGGCGCCTTATGCCTTGGTCTCAAGAGCTTGCGCGATCAACTGTTCGAAATCAGCGGCGTCGCGCACCGATCCGATCTGGTCTGCGGTGACAGTGACGCCCCAATTTTTGGCCATCGCCTCGTACCGAGGTTGGCGATGGGCCAGCGCCTGCGCATAAGTCCAGCGAATAAAGGCATCCGGGTTGACCTCGTGCGGGGCGCAATTCTGTTCTCTCAGATATTGATCCCAGACGCGCGACAGGAACTCAGGTTGATAGGACATTGGTTTGGGGGCCTTGTCGAACCGTTTGATCAAGGATTCGGTGTGCGCTTCGTCGCCCTTAATCCAAATCATCAGCGTGTGTTTGGACAGTTCGGCCAGCAATTGATCATCGGGGTTGGCCGCATCGACCCATTCACAGATGGACCCGCCCGTGTCGCAGATGAAATTCGGGTAGCCATACAGACGTTCAGCACGGTCACTAAAGTATTCGGTGTCCAGCAGCGCATGAATCTCAGCCATCCGGAATTGTTCCTGACGCCGCCGATATTCGCTGATTTCCACCCCCCCTTGGGCCTGCGCACCGGGTTTTCCCAGATACGTAGCCACAGGGGTCAGGTTTTCGAACGAGATGTTGGACCCGATATAGATGGAATCCGACAACAAAAGATCCCGCAGAAACGGTACCTTCATGGCTTCGGCTTTGGCGTTATCGGTGATGTACTCACCCATGTAACGCGTGCCGATACGGTAATCGATCGAGTAGTGGAACCAGTCGCCCTGATCCCTCAGGATATTGCTGACATAGGTCTTACCCAGTCCCGACATGCCGAAAAACAGCACTTTTTTGCGCGGCGAGTCACGCCATTCCTGAGCTGAGCCGTAGATCATATCCCACCGTCCATTTTTTCCCTTTGCTACTTTGCAGCGCGGGCGGGGTCAATTGGCACAGCGCATGGTCAGGCCAATTGCGGTTTTCGGGTTTCGCCTCTGATGTTGATGTAATTCCCGGCAAAGATGACCACGGCGCCAACCAACACCCACAAATCCAGTGGCTCGGCATAGAAAACCATACCGATGATCGCAATGACGGGCAGGCGGGTGAAATCAAACGGCACCACAACACTCGCCGGGGCAATGGCCAATGCATTGGTCAGCGAGAAATGCGCCAGCAATCCGGCGCAGCCAATCAACACCAGCCAAGGCGCAGTGTGCAGATTGGGCAAAGCGATATCGCCATCATAGCCAGCGGCGACAAGCCCAAAAAACAACTGAATAAACGTCAGCCAAAACAGGATGCAGCCAATCGCCTCGGTCTTGGTCAACCGTTTGGTCAGAATGATTGTCAGGGCAAAAAATATCGCCGCACTTGCTGCTGTGGCGATGCCGATATTCATTGTGTCAGGGCTGGGACGCGCAACGATCAGAATACCCACAAACCCCATCAGGGCCGCAACCGCGCGCACAGATGTGATGCGTTCGCCCAACAGCAGGGGGGACAACACAATCACCCACAAAGGAGATGTGAACTCCAACGCAAAGACCTGTGCCAATGGAATGGCTGTAACAGCAAACAACCACAGGTTCTGGCCAGCAAAATGGAGCGCATTGCGCACAACCTGCGTGCCCATCGATCGCCGCGTCACCTGAGCCCAAGATTTGGTCAGGGTTAGCACAAAACAGACCACAATCACGCCAACAAGGCTGCGATACATCATGATCTCAAAGGTGTCGTGGGCATAGGCCACTTCACGCCCGGCGACAGCCATCGCTGAAAACGAAGCAATCGCGCCGGTCATCCAAAGTGCGGCTTTGGCCACCTGTGGCTTGTTCTGATTCATTTGGTCTCTCCCGACGGTCACGAGGACCCGATTGCCCGGGCAAGGTCAACCAGATTTCACACTCAAACGTGAAAACGCCGCGCACAGGTCGCCTGGAGCGATCTGCACACGGCGATGAACTGTCACCTTCGCACGCCCAATGGACGCGGATTAACCGGTGACTTCACCAATCAGGACCTGCGGCTGGCCGCTATAGAAATTCGGAATATCAGCCATAGCCGGACCACTCGCTGCAAGGGCAGCATTCAGCGCATCTTGGGTTTCAAACGTAATTGTCGCGATTGCATGGAATCCTGGAGGTGTGTCAGGGCCACCCGCCAACCCTTTGACAATAGTTGTGCTTTTTATATGAGGGCCCATGTGTTCACCAACAATTTCCATATGTTTGGAGCCATAATAGGCATGGTCAAATGTGGTCTCGTTGTCGGTCGGATAGAGAACTTGCAATGAAACGGTCATGTATTTCCCCTTGAGATTTAGCCAATGAAATTTGGTCAACACGCGCCAGTGTAGGCAAAGACACACGTCTTTAGCCAGCCATTTGGGCGCACCCATGATGTAACGGAACATAATGGTTTGGCGGTTTGACCCAAAAAACCGGCAGCAAAAAAGTGGCGGTCCGTTTGGGCCACCACTTTAATATTCTCATACTCGAGGGCCGCCTCAAGTAGGTATTATTCCCACTCGATCGTTCCCGGTGGCTTCGACGTGATGTCGTAAGTACACCGGTTGATGCCTTTGACTTCGTTGATGATCCGGGTAGCGGTTTCGCCGAGGAATTCATGGCTGAACGGATAGTAATCTGCAGTCATGCCATCGACCGATGTCACCGCGCGCAGGGCGCAGGCAAAGTCATAGGTCCGGCCATCGCCCATAACACCCACGGTGCGCACCGGCAGAATGGCCACAAAGGCCTGCCAGATATCATCGTACAACCCGTGTTTACGGATCTGGTCGATAAAGACCGCGTCCGCTTCGCGCAGAATGTCCAGCTTCTCCCGGGTGATTTCACCGGGGCAGCGGATCGCCAGACCGGGGCCGGGGAACGGGTGACGGCCAATGAACGACGTGGGCAAGCCCAGTTCACGGCCCAGCGCGCGGACCTCGTCCTTGAACAACTCCCGCAGGGGTTCGACCAGCTTCAGGCCCATCTTTTCTGGCAGACCGCCCACATTGTGGTGCGATTTGATCGTGACCGAAGGCCCGCCCGAGAAAGACACAGATTCGATGACATCCGGGTACAATGTGCCCTGCGCCAGGAATTCCGCGCCCTCGATGCTGTCGGCATGTTTCTGGAACACGTCGATGAACAGCTTGCCGATGATCTTGCGCTTGGTTTCAGGATCGGATTGCCCCTCAAGCTCGCCCAAGAACAGGTCCTGTTCGTCTGCGTGGATCAGTGCCATGTTGTAGTTGTCGCGGAACATGGTGACGACCTCTTCGGCCTCACCCTTGCGCAACAAACCATGGTCAACAAACACACAAGTTAGCTGATCGCCAATCGCTTCGTGGATCAACACGGCCGCGACCGAGCTGTCAACACCACCGGACAGACCACAGATCACCTGTTTGTCGCCAACCTGCTCACGGATCGCGTCCACCATCTGCTCGCGGTACGCGCCCATGGTCCAATCACCCGAAAACCCTGCCAGTTTGACAAAGTTTTCGTACAGTTTAGCGCCATTGGGGGTGTGATGTACCTCAGGGTGGAACTGAACCGCATAGAAATTGCGCGCAACGTCAGCCGTGATCGCATAGGGCGCATTCGGGGATGTGCCATACACTTCAAAGCCGGGGGCGATTTCACTGACGTGATCGCCGTGGCTCATCCAGACCTGCTCGTCGCCCTCTGCGAACCAGCAGCCCAAAATGCCCAATTGCTCTTTGGTCGGGGTCACATAGGCGCGACCAAATTCAGCTGTTCCATGCCCGGATTCAACCTTGCCGCCCAACTGGTGCATCATCACCTGTTGGCCATAGCAAATGCCGAGAATGGGCAGCCCCATCTCAAACACCTCTTGTGGCACGCGCGGACTGCCGTCGCGGGTCACGCTGTCAGGGCCACCGGAAAAGATCACGGCTTTGGGCGCCATTTCGCGCACAAAGTCAGCAGTGACTTTCTGATAGGGGTGGATTTCGCAATAAACGTTCAGCTCACGCAGGCGACGCGCAATAAGCTGCGTAACCTGGCTGCCGAAGTCTATGATCAAAAGGCGGTCATGGGATGTCTGGCTCATGCAACAGGCTCTTATGATGCAAGGCGGTTTTGCGCAAGAGCTTTGCAGCATTGCGCAACCTGATCACCCCATCGAGGCAGACGGATCTACGCCCCGCTTTTTGGCGCGCAGCCTGTCTGATTGATAGCTCCAGATCGCAAGGACCGAAATGGCACCAACATAAAGCACTCCCAGCCCCACCATCACGATACCGGGGACGGGGCCAACAGTCGCACGCCCCAGCGCCTGTTCCAAACTCTGTGCGGGAGCGGGGTGAATGGTGACTTTGCCTGCAAAAGCGATGGCCTGAATCAACAGAATCCACAGATAGTTACGCCGGATACGACGGCCCAGCGCACTCAGGTATGTAACGTGATAGACGGGCCGCATGTAATCCTCGGCCAGTACCTTTTGCCAGTCCTCTTCCATATGCAGATCGCCATCATGCAGCAGCGGCGCATAAAAATGCGTCTCCATCCATCGCGAGCGGGCACGCCAGACATTAAAGTAGCGATAGCGACGGGCCTCCATCGCCAGAAAGAACAGCATCAAAATGCCGACCAATACCAAAGGCAGCGGCGACGCCCCGGGTGATGCAAACGAAATCGACAAGGCAACCCCCAAAGTCACGACCGCCCAATTGGTCGTGGTATCCAAGCGAGTACGCCAAATTGTGCTGCGGTACACTTCTCCGCGATACAAGTGAGCAATCGCCCCGATTTCAGCTGCGCTAAGTGTTTTGCGCTCGGAGTCTGTTTCGCTCATGTCTTGGATCCATTTAGTTTTGGTGAGTCAGAAGTACAACTGAGTTGAAAGGGGTATGAAGCTCTTAGGGAGTGCTGAAAATTTAAGCAATACAAGGATCGATCAAGGCCCTGTCGTTTCGAACCCCGCAACATGTCGCTTTCCCCCCGATGCGCCGTTATCCACATTCGAAAGCGGGACAGACTGGGGTATCACATCTGTCAAACGCAATTCCGTACCAATCCGGGAGACGACCCTATGACAGAGGCAACAACACGCCGTAGATCACGTGGCGGCGGCGGGGCCGCGCGCCGCGCCGAACGCACGGCTGTCACCATTGAAACCGCCAAGTACATCGAACGCAATATTCCCAACTTCGAAGTTCTGACCGAAGAAGCGCTCGATATTATTGAGGCAAACGCAGAAACCATTCTGGAAGAAGTGGGCGTCAACTTTGTTGATAATCCCACCGCTCTGGATCGGTGGCGCGAAGCTGGCGCCAACGTCACAGGCGAACGTGTCCGCATCCCACGTGGTTTGGCCAAGAAACTGTGCTCGACTGCGCCCAAGCAGTTTACCCAGCACGCGCGCAACCCTGAAAAGTCGGTTGTGATCGGTGGCAAGAACATGGTGTTGGCGCCAGTATATGGTCCTCCGTTCGTGCGCGACGCCGAAGGCGGCCGTCGCTACGCGACCATGAACGATTTCCAAAAGTTCGTGAAACTGGGCTATATGTCCAAATGGCTGCATCACTCAGGTGGGACAGTCTGTGAACCAACAGATGTTCCGGTGAACAAGCGTCACTTGGATATGTTGCTGGCGCATATGACGCTTAGCGATAAACCGTTCATGGGGTCCGTGACCGAACCCAGCCGCGCGCAAGACTCCGTTGATATGTGCGGCATCCTGTTTGGCAAAGAGTTCGTGCAGGAAAACACTGTGATGACCTCGCTCATCAACATCAACTCGCCGATGACCTTCGACGATGTGATGATGGGCGCGATGGAAATCTATGCCAAGAACAATCAGGCCTGCATCGTGTCGCCCTTTATCGTTGGCGGGGCCATGGCGCCGGTTTCGGTTGCTGGCACTCTGACGCAGGTGATGGCGGAATGCCTTGCCGGTATCGCCTATAACCAGCTGTGCCGCCCCGGTGCTCCTGTGATCATGGGCGCGATGGTGACCTCAATCGACATGAACTCTGGTGCACCGACTTTTGGCACACCCGAAGCGTCGCACATTACTTATGGTGCTGGGCAGCTGGCCCGCCGTCTGGGTCTGCCGTTCCGGTCCGCCGGTTCGTTCTGTGGCTCGAAACTGCCCGATGCCCAAGCCGCTTATGAAACCGCCAACTCGCTCAACATGGGTCTGTTGTCTGGCGTGAACTTCATGCTGCACTCGTGCGGCTGGCTCGAAGGTGGTCTGGTTGCCGATTTCGAAAAGTTCGTGATGGATGCCGACCAGCTCGGCACGCTGCACGGCTTGGCCAAAGGCGTCCAAATGGACGAAGATGCACAGGCCATGGACGCCATCCGCGAAGTTGGCCCCGGTGGTCACTACCTGGGCTGCGAACACACGCAAAAGAACTTCAAATCGGCGTTCTGGAAATCCGACCTGTTGGATTACAAACCCTTCGAGACCTGGGAAGAAGAAGGCGCGCGTGATACGCGAACCCTAGCAACCCAGCGGGTCGAGAAACTGTTGGCCAACTATCAGCAGCCGTCCCTTGATCCGGCGATTGCACAAGCTCTGGCCGATTACGTGGCGGAAAAGAAAGCCTCGATGCCCGACGCCTTCATGTAAACCAATCAAAGGGTCCGTTGCGTTAGGGCGGACCCTTTACTGCACCACCGAGGCGCGGTTTGCCCGCAAAAGCTGCGCTTCGCCCATCATGGCGATCATCAGATCCACATGCCGAGTCAGGGAATAGCCCGCGTCGTTTTCGCGCCGTTGTTCGTTCAGTCCCCGCTCCAACTCCATCAACCGCATCAAGGCCGCGGCAGGGCCGGGAAGGCTGCCATAGCCCAGGATCCGTTGCAGATGACGGGACCGGTTATAGTCCTGCTGCCCAAACCGGGCCGCCCGGATCAACAGCTGGGGACGGCGCAGGGCGGAAAGCATGCTCATTACATCTTGCATATCGTGTCCTTTCAGAGGAGATCAGATTTCTGCCACAGTTGTGCCACAACTTTGCCGGGTGTTGCCCGGGGCGCGATACCACCGTGCGCTGCTTTCATTACTGTTTATCCGACATTCCCCAAGTGGCCTGCCATCTGGCGCAATGATCACCTGATCAGGCCTGCGGATCAAGTATCTTTTGCCTCTGAGCGTCTCCGGAGTTGCGGAAACGCCTGAATGCGGGTGCCTCATGCTTCGAATCGGTGCCGTGCTGGCCCGGAGGCGAGGATTTTCAGCGCGTTGGACAGACCTGTCCTGCCGCTTTCGTTCAGTTTGGGGTTGGACCCCTGTCAGGCGCATGACGGCCGCACTCGCAATCGGTGAATGGCGGCAAGGATAGCACGGACCATCGGGCCGGTTACTGCGACCTCGGCCAGCTGGAAGGTGATGGCACGGGCGTGGCGGACAACGCGAGCGCCGATTTTGATCAGTTTCAGCTGGAGGCTGGTCAGTGACCAGTCGGCCATCGCCTCGGGCAACTCGATGCAGCGCAGGAAGGTCGCGAGATTGTAGGCCAGCGCGTGCAGTTGCAGCCGGACCTCGTTGTCGCGGAACCGCTTGCACGACAGCCGCGTCCAGCGGAAGGCATACTTTCCTTCCTTGATATGCTGCTCGGCGGTGCCGCGCTGGTTGTAGAACCGCACCACCCAGTCTGGTTCCATCGGCAGGTTGGTGACGATGAAGCCGACACGCGGGAACAGTTCGCCCGGATGCCATTCGATCTTGGCGATGACGCGGCGCTCCTTGCCCCAAGACGCCGCCTGATACTCGAAATCCTCGTAGAGTCGCTTGACCTTGGTCTGCGACGGACGCCCCGCAGGCCGCGTCAGCCGATGCGCAATCTTCTCGCGGAGGACGTTGTTGGCCGGCAGCCGGATGGCGTAAAAATAGTCCGTCTCCTCCAGCCGCGCATAGATTGCAGGGCGGGCATACGCGGCGTCGGCGCGGAAGAAGCGGCCACCAAGCTTGCGGCCAGCGTAGCGGGCAATCACCGGGTCAAGGACATCCCGCCAGCCGTCAGCGCTGTGGACGTTGCCATTGCGCAGGGCGCAGCGTTCCAGCATTCCGAACTGGTTGAACAAGAAATTCGGGTGGTAGCAGGTGCAGTCGAAATGCCCGTTCCAGACAGACCCTTCCTGATCACCATGGGTCGGGCTGACTGAGCTGTCCATGTCCAGCGCGATGTACTTGAGCCCGTTGCGATCATGAAACCGGTCGATCCACTGCCCGTTCAGATCGGCCAGCGCTTCCCGGTTCTCGGACAAGGCCAGCGTCTCGGTCTCGAACCGTCCCATCTGCGAGGCCGAAGCCGCCTGAGCGTCGACAGCCCGACCACCTACAACCTGACGCATGACCGGGTCGAGGGCGAGGCGATCAGCATCGTTAACATCCTCGTAGCCCGCCAGCCGCCCGAAAACTGATTGCCGGAACAGCCCGTCGAGCCGGTGGACCGTGTTCTTGCCACGGCGGTTGTCGCACAGGGCAGCAGACGCCAGATTGGACAGACCGAGCGCGTCATCAAGCTCGCGCATCACCAGAAGGCCGCCATCCGAACTGAGCTGCGTGCCTCGAAATTCTAACCGCACGCGAGGGTCAAAATCTACCCGATCAGCCCGCTGTAAGCCCGCACCCTCTGGGTGATCCATGAAATGCTCCCGTCTCAGCCACCAACACCATGATTTATATGCGAAATACAACGGTCAGGATAGAAAAATCAGAAATTTACTTGGGGAATGCGGGTTTATGATTTGGAAACAATATTGGGTAACACGGCAGAAATTAACGAATGAGTAACTAGTGCAGCCCTAGGTTGTGTGAGTAACTCGAGGATAACTGCTGGATAACAGGGTCAGTTCTTTTGCCATTAAGGATGCGACACATGGATGAAGTTTCCGCATTTTCCGTGCCTGGTTGGGTTCCCCAAGGTGCACAGCGTTACTTGGCGCACACAGAGGCCGGGCGATCCATTCGTGATCTGGCCCGGGGGGCGGGGTGTCATGCTTCGACTGTGTTGCGACAGATCAGACGAGTAGAAATGCGGCGCGATGATCCTTTGGTGGACGCAGCCCTGCAAGCACTGGCTGCCGCCCATTTCCCTCCGCTTAAGGGTAAACCGGTAACGGCGCGCCGAGCGGGGGCCAGAACAAAGGTTGCCCCTTCCATGACCCCAGACCCTCCGCGCACCGACGATACGCCCGATTCCGACACCTTTGATCGCGAAGCCATGCGCGTCCTGCGCCGCCTGTGTGAATCTGGTGCCGTCCTAGCCGTTGCCGAAGACATGGACCGGGCGGTTGTTGTGCGCGATGACGGGCAGGGTGCAAACACCCGCACCGCTGTTGTCGAATGCGCGATTGCACAGGCTCTGGCACTGAAAGACTGGATTTCCTGCGACAAACCGGGACGCATCAGCCGCTACCACATCACCTCAGCCGGACGCACCGCGCTGGGGCATATTCTGGCCAAGGCCGAAAATCAGGCGCGCGCTGAGAACGAAGGGGGCTTTGCAGAATCCCAAACCCCGTTTGGCGCACAACACCGTATCATGGGCGAAAAAACCGTCGCGGGCGAGGCAGGCGAACGATCCCGCCGCGTGCGCTACAACATGGCAGAAAGCCCGTTGATCGCCCTTGCACGCCGCAAAGACCGCGACGGCCAACCGTTTCTTGACGAGGCGATGGTGCGCGCTGGCGAACGTCTGCGTGAAGATTTCGAACTGGCCCAGATGGGTCCAAACGTCACTCAAAACTGGGATCGTTTCCTGACCGGGGGCGGTCGCAACACCTTTGGTTCCTCTGGCACCCCATGCGAAGGCCCGGCAGATGCGCGCAATCGCGTGGCTCAGGCGCTATCCGATCTCGGGCCGGGGCTCAGTGACGTGGCTTTACGCTGCTGCTGCTACTTAGAGGGGTTGGAATTGGCGGAAAAACGGATGGGATGGTCGGCGCGGTCCGGTAAAATCGTCCTGCGCATCGCCTTGCAACGTCTCAAACGCCACTACGAAGAGCTCACTGATGCAGATCGTATGATCGGATAAACATCCCTCCCTGGTTTATCCGATTGGACAAGCCCGCCGTTGCACAGACATGCAGCGGCGGGCTCTTTTTTGACTTATCCCAGATGGGCACGTGCCGCCCGGATGCCATCGCCATAGGCTTGGCTGATCTGGTCATAATGTGCCAAAGCGCGATTGATGATCTCATCCGGCACACCAGCCATCGCTTCGGCAGTGTTCATGTACAGCCGCGACCGTTGACCGTCGTCCATCAACTCATGCAAAGCTCGCGGTTGGCTGTAGTCATCATTGCCAACCCGGTGATTGTACCGATCTGCATCGCCTGAAAATTTCAGCGGTGGTTCCGCGTATTCGGGACTTTCCGTGGCGCCCCCCATGGTGTTGGGCTCGTAATAAGCCTCGTCCGCGCCGGTCACCTGACCCAGAACATTCATCTGCCCATCTTTGTGATAGTGATGCATCGGGCACTGCGGGCGGTTCACCGGCAGCTGCTCATAGTGGGTGCCCAACCGATAGCGGTGCGCATCCGCATAGGAAAAGATCCGCGCCTGCAACACTTTGTCTGGCGAAAACCCGATGCCCGGCACGATGTTGCTGGGGGAATAAGCGGCGTTTTCGATTTCAGCAAAGTAGTTGTCGGCGTTCCGGTTCAGCTCCATCACACCCACATCGATCAGTGGGAATTCGCCATGCGGCCAGACCTTGGTCAGATCAAACGGATCATAAGATGTTTCTTCGGCCTGTGCCTCGGTCATCACCTGAATTTTGACGTCCCATTTCGGGAAGTCACCCGCTTCGATGGTGCCGAACAGCGCCTCTTGGTAGCCCTCGCGGGTCTCTCCAATCTTGGCGCCGCTTTCTGCGTTGGTCAGATGGGCATGGCCTTGCTGCGTTTTAAAGTGGAACTTGACCCAAACCCGCGACCCATCCGCATTCACCATCGAATAGGTGTGCGAGCCGTAGCCGTTCATCTGCATCGGAGTGATGGGGCAGCCGCGATCTGACATCAGGATCGTAACCTATGCAAGGCTTCGGGACTCAGGCTCCAATAGTCCCACATTGCGGTACCGGACCGCATGTTCGTACGCGGATGACGCTTTTGCGTGTGGATGAAATCGGGGAATTTATACGGATCGCGCAAAAAGAAGACCGGTGTATTGTTTCCAACCAGGTCCCAATTGCCTTCTTCGGTATAGACCTTCAGGGCAAAGCCACGCACATCGCGTTCATTGTCGGCTGCCCCAGCTCACCCGCAACGGTTGAAAATCGGCAAATCATCGGCGTTTGTTTCCCAACTTCGGAAAACAGCTTGGCTTTGGTGTATTTTGAAATGTCATGGGTGACGGTCAGAGTTCCATGCGCGCCCCAACCTTGGGCATGCACCACGCGCTCAGGGATTCGCTCCCGATTCTGATGCGCCAGTTTTTCCAGCAGCTGATAATCCTGCACCAACAATGGGCAACGGGGTCCGGCCGTGGTGGTCAGCTTTTTCGTCATGGGGGCGCTCCTCTGATGTGCAAATACCAACTGAACTCAGCTTGCCACCCAAATACCATAAACACCAATTGCACTTTCTTTGAATTTTCATATGTTAAGATTATGAAATTCACGCTCCGACAACTCGAATATTTTCGCGCACTGGCCAAACAACGCAATTTTGGGCGCGCCGCAACGGTCTGTCATGTGTCTCAGCCCGCACTCTCGGTCCAGATTCGCAGTCTGGAAGAGGTCATGGGCGGTCCCCTTGTTGAACGCCACGCCCGCGATGTGGTTCTGACCCCTCTGGGACGGGATGCGCTGGGGCTGGCCCAAGATGTTCTGGCCACCGCCGAACGTCTCGAACGGCTGTCGCAAGATAAATCCGGCCAACGCTCTCTGTCGCTGGGCTTGATTCCCACCATGGCGCCTTATTTGCTGCCCGGCGTTCTGGCCGCCCTGCGCGCAGGTGATCTGTCGCTCAAGGTTCAGATACGCGAGGCCCGGACCGAACGGCTGCTCGAAGCCCTGCGTTTGGGCGAAATTGATGCCGCGGTGCTAGCGCTCCCGACAACTGGGGACGGCCTGTTCAGCGCGCCCCTGTTTCAGGATCGCTTTTTGCTGGCTGGGTCCAAAACCCGACTGGATCGGTTGGCTCATGGTCCCCAAACCCTGCGCCCAACGGACCTCAAGGCCGGACAATTGATGCTGCTCGAAGACGGGCATTGCCTAACCGATCAGGCGCTCGAGGTCTGCGGCCAAGATCGCACAAGCGCCGGGATCAACATGGGGGCGTCATCCCTTGGCACCCTGTCGCGTCTCGTCGCCGAAGGGTTCGGGCTGACCCTAATGCCCGAACTTGCGGCGCAATCAGAATGCGCGGCGGTGCAGGGACTGAAACTGATCCGGTTTCCAGTTCCAGAACCGGCGCGCACCGTCGGCCTGGTCCGCCGCGACACCACCCGCGCCGAAGGGTGGTTTGATGATCTCGGCGAACTGATCCGCCAGGTCGGCCAAGATATCGTGTCCAGCTGCCGCGCCGACCACTAATCCCCAAACGAAAAAGAGGCCCGCCAACGGCGCGCCTCTTCTCAGAATACCTGTCGTGCCGGTTTAGGCCAGCGCGGGTTCTTTTTTGTCGACCAAATAGGCCAGAACGGTTTCGGGCGACGACACACCATAGGGATCTTGGGGGTGGTTGTCGGCCAGACCGGGCTCTTCGAACCATGCCTCAACAACGCCGTCGTTGATCACGGCCGCATAGCGCCATGAGCGCATGCCAAAGCCCAGATTGTCTTTGTCGACCAGCATGCCCATTTTGCGGGTAAATTCGCCGGATCCATCAGGGATCACGTCAACTTTGGCCAGGTTCTGCGACTCGGCCCATTTGTTCATCACAAAGCTGTCGTTGACCGACATGCAGTAAATCGCATCAACGCCTTGCGCGATGAAATCGGCGTGGCCGTTTTCAAAACCGGGCAGCTGGTAGGTCGAACATGTCGGGGTGAACGCGCCCGGCAGCGAGAACAAAACAACGCGCTTGCCCGCGAAATAGTCTGCTGTGGTCTTGTCTTCCCAGCGGAACGGGTTGGGGCCTTCGATGGCCTCGTCACGTACGCGGGTGTGAAAAGTTACGTTCGGCAGAGTTGCTCCGGCTTTCATCGTCAGGCTCCTGTGAATCAGATGTATCTGAGACGTGAATTAAAACGATTCTAAGCAGCCTTCAACGCTTGAAATGCCGCATGCGCGTTCATGGTTAAGAATGTCGCAAAGATACTGATATGTGGCGAAAATTTCGACAAAAGCGACCCGATTTTGCCGCACATGCATAGCGGCCATGCGTCACTGGTTCTTTTTCCGACGCTGCGTTATGTTATCCCCAAAGCAAGCTGACCCAATTTTGCCCAAGCCAAGGGACCCTCTCTGTGCGTGATCTGAAAATTCCCGAGCAACGTCACCCCGAAAAAGCCCATCGCCCTGACAATGCCCAGCCTAAAAAACCCAGCTGGATTCGTGTCAAAGCGCCGGGTGGCAAAGGCTATGCCGAGACGCATAAAATCATGCGCGAAAACAAATTGGTCACCGTCTGCGAAGAGGCAGGGTGCCCCAACGTGGGTGAATGCTGGTCGCAAGGCCACGCCACCATGATGATCATGGGCGAGGTCTGCACCCGCGCGTGTACCTTCTGCAACATCGCCACCGGCAAACCGCCCGAGGATCTCGATCCCTTTGAACCCGGTCGTGTCGCCCACGCGGTGGAAAAGCTGGGCCTGAACCACGTGGTGATCACATCCGTGGACCGCGACGATGTCACCGATGGCGGTGCCGATCATTTCGCCCAGACCATCCGCGCCGTGCGGCATCGTTCGCCCAAAACCACCATCGAAATCCTGACACCGGATTTCATCAAATGTGACCCTTCGGTGCTCGAAACCGTGGTCGAGGCGCGCCCAGATGTGTTCAACCACAATCTGGAAACCGTGCCGGGCCTCTATCCGCAGGTGCGCCCCGGTGCGCGCTATTTCCATTCCCTGCGGCTGTTGCAGCGGGTGAAAGAGCTCGATCCGTCAATGTTCACCAAATCCGGAATCATGGTCGGCTTGGGCGAGGATGAGCAATCCGTGCGTCAGGTGATGGACGACATGCGTGCCGCCGTCATTGATTTCCTGACCATCGGTCAGTACTTGCAACCCACGCCCAAACATCACGGCGTTGATCGCTTTGTCACACCCGGAAGAATTCGCATCCTACGAAAAAGCCGCTTATGGCAAGGGCTTCCTGATGGTCTCAGCCACACCGCTTACCCGCTCATCCTACCACGCCGGGGATGATTTCGCCCAATTGCGCGACGCGCGTCAGGCAAAGCTGGGACAGGCTTAAGGGTAAGCACAGGAACACACGCCCAAATCACCTGAGATCGGCCTATTCCCTGTACCGATCTCAGACAGGTTTCAGGACTTGGCAGATACTTCGGCAGGAATAAGGTGAACATCGCGCTGCGGGAACGGGATAGAAATCCCTTCCTCGTCGAAACGTTCTTTTGCTTGCCCTGTCAGACCCCAGTACACCTCCCAATAATCTTCGGATTTGACCCAAGGCCGGCAGAAAACGTTGACAGAACTTTCGCCAAGTTCACCGACAAATATGGCAGGTTCCGGGTCCTTTAGACACCGACTCTCTGCCGCGACAAGTGTGTTAAGAACGTCAATCGCCTGAGCGGCGTTGTCAGAATAGGCTATGCCAAAAACCAGATCCACACGGCGTTCTTTTGATGCATTCACATTGGTAATCACACCGCCCCAGATTTTGCTGTTTGGCACCGAGATGATCTGATTGTCAAAGGTCCGGATCTGGGTCGAAACCACAGACATCTCATCTACAAAACCGGCAATGCCTGCGGCTTCGATGAAGTCACCCATGTCAAAGGGTTTCAAAATCATCAGCATCAGACCGCTGGCAAGGTTACCCAAAACCTCTTGCAGGGCGAACCCAAGGATGAACGAGGCGCCGCCAAATACCGCGAAAAGGGGGGTGATGTTAACGCCAAACAAGGCCAGCGTGAACATGATACCCACCGAAAAGGTCAGCCAATAGACCATAACCAAAACAAAAGAGACCAGCAATTTCGATATGTTGGGCACTTTGTCCAATCCGCGTTTGGCAGCGCGTCGGGCCAACCCAGCCACAAAGAACATGGCCCAAATCGCAACAAAGAATCCCCCAATTGAAGGAGGAATCCCAAACCGCCATCCTTTGAGATAAGCCAAGCCCCCACACCCTTAAGCAACGTCACAGGGTCGGTGGTGCGGACGGTGTCTGTTGTAACTGCGGTTTGATAATGCCTAAATTTTGCAAGATCTTCCGCCACTGCCCCTTATTCTCCCAAGCAGTTGAGAACAACGGAATATTTCTCATTCAATTCAGTCAGAAATTCGCCCTGACCGGCTAGCTTGGTGCGAAGCGCATCCCGTTTGTCTTCTGGTGCCGAAGAAATCGCATTGTTGAGCCGCGCGATATCAGTGAGCGCACTTCTCAGAATTCCTGCCAGACTTGGGCTGTTTCAGCCAGCTCATCAACGGTCAGTGGCACAAGCAGAGTTTCAAGTTCAGAAACAGAGATCGCCGGATCGACCACGTCTTCACGGATATCACGAACAGAGTTCGTATTAGGCATTGCGTCCTGACCAACAGCAGCCGTCGTCAAAAGCACGACCACCCAAAAGGTCAAAGCAGCACGTAAGAACCTGCCGGTGAAGTGATGACTTAAGATCTGCATAATGGCCCCTCAACATTTCAAGGTGCCTCAGATCTACCCGAGGCAGGTCGGTTGGTCTCTTGCAACCTTACGCAGTTCTTCTTTCTCTTAATAGAAGTTCCTTAGGCTCACATTAAGCCCAGTTACAGCGTTGTAAAATCCGCCCTGAACCAGCTTTTCGCAAACAAGGACAGGCACGACTGCCATAAAACACAGACGAAACGCCCATCGCTGGGGTCCGTTGATCTGAAATCAGGGTTTCAGCGAATTAGTCTTAGCCCAATCAGGCCAGAACCCCGCGTATTCGATCCCGAACAGGATCAGGCAAAAAGCGATGATGCCAAACACCAACAGAACCTTCTTCTCGGAAGGGGGATTGCGGGCCCAACGCGACATGCGCAAAAGATGACGCAGGTTCATAAGACGGCCCAATGCTGTGCCGCGGCGGTGCACGGGGGGTGCACGCAAGGTGCACGCATGTCACCCTCCGGAATGTGAGCGTTATTCTGCATCTGCGACAAATCGCACCTTACCAATGAATGGCAGGTTCCGGTTGCGCTGCGCGTAATCAATGCCATACCCCACGACAAATTCATCTGGGATCTCAAATCCAATCCAATCGGATCTGAAATCAACCTCGCGTCGGCTGGGTTTGTCCAGCAGCGCAATGGATTTCAAACGCTTGGGGTTGCGGCTTTGCAGCAGCTGGGTCACGTGGTTCAGGGTGTGACCGGTATCGACGATATCTTCGACAACCAACACATCGCGCCCTTCAATTGCGCCGCGCAAGTCTTTGAGAATGCGCACTTCTCGGGCTGCTCTCCATGGAGTCTCCGTAAGACGACGCCTCTAGAAAATCGACCTCAATCGGCAGGTCCAACTCACGAACGAGGTCAGCGATGAACACAAAACTACCGCGCAAAAGCCCCACAACAACAAGCTTGTCGGTGTCGCCAAATTCATTCACAATTTCATGACACAGCTCTTCGATCCGGGCCGCAATAGCCTTGGCCGAGATCATTGTATCTATCACATATGCGCGGTCGCTCATCGCTGCCCCCTTGATCTTTCGCGCGCAACATACGACATGACGCGCCATTGTCACCCAATAATGCAGGCCCCTATGCCCACCCACTCAGAAACCAGACCGCTGCCGTACACCGCTCAGCAAATGTACGATCTGGTCGCTGACGTCGCCAAATATCCGCAGTTTCTGCCGTGGTGTGCAGCGGCCCGCATTCGCCGTACTGTTCCGCAAGGGGACGCCACGATGATGGAGGCGGATTTAGTGATTTCTTTCAAGGTGTTCCGCGAACGCTTTGGCAGTCGCGTGGTGCTGTTTCCAGACGATCTAAAGGTGGATACCGAGTACTTGGATGGCCCATTCAAATACATGAAATCCACTTGGAGCTTTGTAGACACAGAGCAGGGGTGCGACGTCTCTTTTTTCGTGGATTTCGAATTCAAGAACGCCATTCTGCAAGGCATTATCGGCGTTGTCTTCAACGAAGCCATGCACCGCATTGTTCGTGCCTTTGAAAAACGCGCGGCGGATCTGTACGGATAAGCTTTACCATGCTGATATGGGCGCTAGACTGCCTGTATGACACAGTTTTCCTCTTCGTTGGCCGCGTTTGCAGCGGGCCCTGTAAGCACCACCGCATCTGCACGCTTGGTGACGTCTTTATCTGCGCTTGATTGGATTTCGGTCGGGCGATCAGGCGTGACGGAACCCGTATCCCAGATTACACGTGATATGGTTTTAGGAGAAGCTGGGGCGGGTCAGGCAACGTTGTTTGGAGCAGGGGCTGCACCGGCTCGCTCTGCTGCTTTGGTGAACGGAACCACCTCGCACGCACTGGATTACGACGACACCCATTTCGCCCATATAGGTCACCCCTCTGTTGCCGTGTTTCCCGCAGCCTTGGCGATGGGACAGGCGGAAAACAAACCCCTTGTTGATGTGCTCGAGGCCGCGTTGGTCGGGATGGAGGTCTCAATCCGCGTCGGCTTGTGGCTTGGGCGGGATCATTACCAAACCGGGTTTCACCAGACCGCAACCGCCGGGGCCTTTGGCGCGGCTGCGGCTGCGGCCCGTTTGGCCGGTTTGAATAGCGAACAAATTCAACTGGTTCTGGGTCTGACCCGCAACCCGTGCCGCTGGCCTAAAGGTGCAGTTTGGAACCATGGGCAAACCTTACAACGCGGGCCTTGCCGCATCGGCTGGGGTTGAAGCAACGGAATTGGTCAAACGCGGCTTTGTTTCACACCCGAGGCACTAGAGGGGGCGTTTGGATTTGGCGCAACGCACCATGGGCAGCAAGACGTGCAAGCTGGACTTAATGGTATCGGGGATGAATGGCTGTTTGAATCTGTCAGTCACAAATTCCATGCCTGTTGTCACGGTCTACATGCCGCCCTAGAGGCCGCCCGGACATTGGATATCGCTGAACCAGAGGTCGCTGAAATCCAGGTAAAAACAAGCCCGCGCTGGATGAGCGTCTGCAATCAGATTGCGCCAACCACGGGATTGGGCGCCAAGTTCTCATATCGCACTGTCTTGGCGATGCGCGCCATTGGGTACGACACCGCTAAGTTGGAAAGCTATTCAGACGACGTCTGTGCAGACCCGCGCCTAACCCGGCTCAGGGATCGGATCAAAGTCGAAGCAGATGAAAGTCTTTCTGAAACAGAGGCAAAACTGACTATTCTACGGCGCGACGGCGCGCGATTAGAGGCGCATCACGACTTGCAATCGCCACTGTCGCTTTCAGATCGCGAGGATCGTGTGCGGCGTAAAGCCCGGCTTTTGATCGGAATTCAGATGACCGACGAAATCTGGTCGATGCTTCAAAGCGGCGGCAGCGCACATGGGTTTGCGGATTATTTGACGGTCACGTCTTAATCAAAAGGGCCGGTCCATGTGGAACCGGCCCCTGATTTTTGGTCCTACCCAATCCGATAATTCGGAGATTCCCGAGTGATCTGAACGTCATGCACGTGGCTTTCTTTCAGACCCGCACCGGTAATTTTGACGAACTCACAATTGCGGCGCATCTCTTCCACGGTTGCGCAGCCAGTATAGCCCATCGCGGCACGTAGACCGCCACCAGCTGGTGAATGACGGCGCCAGCAGTGCCTTTATAGGCAACCTGACCCTCAATTCCTTCGGGAACCAGTTTATCGCTTGCCGCGTCTTTCTGGAAATATCGGTCTGCAGATCCGCGTGCCATTGCGCCCAAGACCCCATACCGCGATACGATTTGAACGACCGGCCTTGGTACAGGATCACCTCGCCGGGGCTTTCGTCTGTACCCGCAATCATTGAGCCAACCATAGCGCAGGATGCGCCTGCGGCGATGGCTTTAGCAAAGTCGCCAGAGAATTTGATACCACCATCCGCAATGATCGGAATATCACCAGCGGCCGAGGCACAATCCATGATCGCAGTGAGCTGAGGCACACCGACACCGGCAACCATACGTGTAGTACAGATTGAACCGGGTCCGATACCAACTTTCACCGCATCTGCACCGGCGTCGATCAAGGCCTGCGTTGCGCGGGCCGTGGCAACGTTGCCAGCAATAATCTGAGTATCGCCGGGCAGGGCGCGTGCACGTTTGACGGCTTCGATTACACCTTCGGAATGGCCATGCGCCGTATCGATCACAACGATATCGACACCAGCGTCAATCAACGCCTCAGTCCGGGCAAAACCTGAATCCCCAACAGAGGACGCAGCAGAAACCCGCAGACGGCCCAAGTGGTCCTTGCATGCTGTTGGGTTCAGAACTGCCTGTTCGGTATCCTTGAGGGTCAAAAGGCCAGTCAGCTTGCCTTCACCATCAGTGACAAGCAGCTTTTCAATCCGACGCGCACGCATCAGGCTTTTGGCCTCTTCCAGTTCGGCGGGTTCTTGCAGCATCGCCAGATTATCTGAGGTCATCATGACCCGCACAGGTGTGTCATCATCGCTGGCAAAGCGCATATCGCGGTTTGTGACGATCCCAACAACGCGGCCTGTCTCATCCACGACGGGGAAACCGGTGACGCGATAGCGTTCCTGCAATGCTTTGGCATCTGCAAGGGTTTGATCCGCTGTTAGCGTGATCGGGTTGTAGACAATCCCGGATTCAAACCGCTTCACCCGGCGGACCTCTTTGGACTGTTGTTCCAGATCCAGGTTCTTGTGGATCACGCCGATCCCACCGGCCTGAGCCATTGCAATCGCCATTCTCGCTTCGGTCACGGTGTCCATGGCCGAGCTGAGCAGCGGGATGTTCATGGTAATTGCACGCGTCACTTGCGTGCTGGTATCCGCCGTCGACGGTAAGACCGACGAGGCCGCCGGTACCAATAGAACATCATCAAAGGTGAGTGCCTCACGAATCTGCATCTAGTAACCCCTATGCATAAGCCCGTTTGACGGCCACCCTATCGCATGGATTGCCAGCAGGGGAAAGCCCCCATGCGCAGACAGAGCTTCGCGGGTGATTTTGGGTGATTTGCGCCTGCATTTGCGAAAAACGACGCCTTGAACAAACAACGTGCCGCTCTCTGGCCTTTCCCTTTCTGTCGAAACCCATATCTTGCGACGAAACGCGCAACACCAAAGGCAGTCCCCACATGACAACCGATCCTCTTGTCGTCTTCACCCCATCCGGCAAACGCGGGAACTTTCCCGTCGGTACGCCGATTCTGACCGCAGCACGCCAGTTGGGCGTCGATTTGGACTCGGTCTGTGGCGGGCGCGGAATTTGTTCCAAATGTCAGATTACTCCGTCTTACGGTGAATTCCCTAAGCACGGTGTCACCGCAACAGAAGGTGCTCTGTCGGAATGGAACGCAGTAGAACAGCGCTACGAGGATAAACGAGGGCTCAAGGCTGGGCGCCGGTTGGGGTGTCAGGCAACTGTTTTGGGCGATATCGTGATTGATGTCCCCCCAGAAAGCCAAGTCCACCGTCAGGTGGTACGCAAAGCAGCCGCGGCGCGTGCCATTACGATGGATCCAGCCACGCGGCTGTACTTTGTCGAGGTCGAAGAGCCTGATATGCATTCTCCGACAGGAGATCTAGAACGCTTGGAACGCGCTCTCAAGGATCAATGGGACATCCCGGCGATTACCGCTGACCTGTCTCTGATGTCAAAATTGCAGCCTGTTTTGCGCAAAGGCAAATGGCAGGTGACCGTTGCCGTCCACAAAAGCCATTTAGGCGCGACCGCAAGTGTGATTGAAATCTGGCCGGGCCTGCACGAAGGCGGGCTTTATGGGCTGGCCATCGATTTGGGGTCCACAACCATCGCTGCCCACTTAACAGACTTGGAAACTGGCGAAGTTACCGCTTCGTCCGGATTGATGAACCCGCAGATCCGTTTTGGCGAGGATCTGATGAGCCGGGTTTCATATGCGATGATGAACCCGGGCGGCGACAAGGAGATGACCCGTGCGGTGCGCGAGGCGATCGATGACCTGACCAAGGGCATCGCCGAAGAAGGCAACATCGATCCCAACCTGATCGTCGAAACCGTGTTTGTCTGTAACCCGGTTATGCACCATCTGCTGTTGGGTTTGGATCCCGTTGAATTGGGGCAGGCACCGTTTGCATTGGCAACATCGCAAAGCATGTCACTGGACGCGCGCGACCTTGATTTAACGACCATGAATGACCGGGCACAAGTGTACATTCTGCCCTGTATCGCCGGTCACGTTGGGGCGGATGCTGCGGCTGTTGCGCTAAGCGAAGAACCCGGTAAATCCAAAGACTTGGTTTTGATTGTTGATGTTGGAACCAACGCTGAAATTCTACTTGGTAATACCTCTCGTGTTCTGGCATGTTCGTCTCCAACAGGGCCAGCGTTCGAGGGTGCACAGATCAGCTCTGGACAGCGCGCCGCGCCCGGCGCGATTGAACGGATTGAAATTGACCCGGCCACCAAAGAGCCACGCTTCCGTGTGATCGGGTCAGACATCTGGTCCAACGAAGACGGTTTTGATGCTGTAATCGCAACAACCGGCATCACCGGCATTTGTGGGTCAGGGATCATTGAGGCGGTCGCCGAATTGCGCATTGCGGGTCTGCTTGATCCGTCTGGTTTGCTTGGGTCTGCGGCGCAAACCGGAACGGAACGGATGATCCCCGAGGGGCGCACCCATTCCTATTTGATCCATGACGCAACGGCCGAGGGCGGTCCACGCATCACTGTGACCCAAGGCGATATACGGGCTATTCAATTAGCGAAATCAGCGCTCTATGCTGGGGCGCGGTTGTTGATGGATGAAATGGAAGTCGACAAGGTTGATCGGGTTGTTTTGGCCGGGGCCTTTGGCGCACATATCTCAACCAAACATGCGATGGTTTTGGGCATGATCCCCGATGCACCGCTGGAAAACGTGTCCAGCGCGGGGAATGCGGCAGGTACAGGCGCGCGGATTGCCTTGTGTAATGTCGCAGCCCGGGTCGAGATCGAGCGTGTGGTTGGTGAGATTACCAAGGTCGAAACTGCGATTGAACCAAAGTTCCAGGAACATTTTGTTGCAGCGAATGCAATCCCACACAAAACCGACCCGTTTCCTGAGCTGTCCAAAATTGTGAACTTGCCAGACCTGACTTTCAACACAGGCGGTGAATCAGACTCCGCTTCGGGTGGACGGCGTCGTCGGCGTCGGGGCTAACGTCTTTTATCGCTTGCTTCCTGTCATCTTAACGGTGGCAGGGCAGCTGGCGAATAGTTCCAGTACAAATGCAAAAAGCCTGCGTAAATCACGCAGGCTTTCAAATGACGGGCAGGCTATTTTAGAGAGCAGAGATCAGCGACCCCATGTCCTGACATCACCGCAGTCCATGTGGACGAAGTTAGAGCTGGAATACCGCCCCACACCGCCTGCACGGCACGAAGACGCCGCGCGTGCGATTTGACTGACTGACCGGGAAGACAACCGTAGATCAGCGGCTTTACCCTGCATATGAAGAGAATTCTTGGCGACCCCGCGTGAGCGACGACGCAACATGGCGTTGGTCTTGGGGCTGCGATAGCCTGACAACATCATGTAGGGTTCGCTGATATCCATCAGGTTGTGTGAGGCAGCCATGATATCGATTGTGCGCAGATCAATGCCCTTGACCTGATCCGTGCGCCAGTCCCGCATGAAGTGGTTCACTTCTTTCACGGCGTCTTTGATGTATTTTCCGTCGATCCAATACACCATATCGATCCGTTCGCCGGTGCGTCCTGAATACATTCGAATGCGTCGAATGTCGCCACCCCCGCGAAGAAAGCCTGCTGCGTTGGAATAAGTAGGCGCGGCGATTACAGCTGTTGCTGCGAATGCTCCCAGTAGCGCGCGCCGGGTCATGCCCGATGAGCTAAGTTCTGTCATTTCTTGCGTCCGTCCCGTATGTCGTCCTGCCTGCGCCCGATGTTACGTGCGCATTGGTTAATATCCATCCCCGGATGTGCTGTGTATGCCACAGGTCGATTCCCTCGCCAAGAAGTGTTTGCCTGAGGCTCTGATTAGGGGGAATTTTCGGCAGAAATTTGCGCAAATGCAGTTTTTTTGCCTGAAAACTGTATGAAATTTGTATGCAGGACGCCCCTTCAAATGACCGGGGCGAACGCGCCTTTCACATCTCATCTGTTTTGAATAATTCGCAACTCATGGATTTGTGAGTAGACTTTTCCCCGTGATTTTTCACAAAATGAGTTGGATATTCGACCCTTATACCTTTGCGCCCCTCCCAAGGAAGTTCCTATGATTCCCCGATTCGCCCAGCCATCTGGCAAAACTTTGACAAAATACCTGAGTGTTGCCTGGTTGGTTCTGAGTGGGGTGGGGCCGGCATCGGCTCAAATCACGGCGTTTAAACAAGCCGTGGCAGAGGCCGCATCGGGTAGCGAAGGTGTTTCAGCTTTTTACCGGGACAGTGAGTACAAGCCGATCTGGACAGGACAAGATGACCTTTCTACGGCGCGCCGTGCTGCGCTGTTTGATGCGCTGTCTTTGGCCGATTTGCACGGGCTTCCGCAGGACCGCTACAATATCGAAGCCCTGAAGGCGCAAATGGCTGGTGTCCGCTCGGTCCGGGATCTTGGACAGGTCGAGGCCGCGTTGAGCCAAATCTTTGTGACATATGCCCGAGACCTACAAAGCGGCTTTATCAAACCGTCGACCATCGACAAAGATATTGTGCGCAAGATTACCCGGCCTGCTCCTGACGTTCTGCTGAGTGGTTTCTCAACCGCCAAGCCGTCGGCCTATTTGCGGGGATTGGCCCCTGCGTCTGCGCAATACCGGGCCTTGCTCAAAGAAAAAATCACCCTAGAAGAATTGCTAGCAACAGGTGGTTGGGGGCTTTCGGTTCCTGTTCGGAAAATGAAACGTGGGGACACAGGTCGAGACGTGGTTGCATTGCGCAATCGGCTAATCACCATGGGGTATTTGGGGCGTACAGCGACCTCGCAATACGATTCTTCAATTCAAAAGGCCGTCGAGAGCTTTCAACAGGCGCACGGTCTTGAGGTAGACGGCGTCGCCGGAACCGGGACCATCAAAGAAATTAACAAATCTGTTGCTGATCGTCTGAAATCCGTGATTGTTGCTTTGGAACGTGAGCGGTGGTTGCCGCGCGAACGTGGTAAACGGCATATCCTGGTAAACCAAACGGATTTCTCGGCGCAGATCGTTGATGAAGGCTATGTAACGTTCCAAACCAAATCAGTTATTGGCAAAAACGTAGAGGGACGGCGCACCCCTGAGTTTTCTGATGTGATGGAACACATGGTCATCAACCCAAGTTGGTACGTTCCGCGGTCAATCATCACCAAAGAGTATCTGCCAAAGCTGCGGGCCAATCCGAATGCTGTGTCTCACATCGAAATCACGGACAGCCGCGGCCGCCGGGTCAATCGGGGCGCCGTCAATTTCTCGAACTATTCTGCAAAAACATTTCCGTTTTCGATGCGCCAGCCGCCAAGCAAACGAAACGCGCTTGGTTTGGTAAAGTTCATCTTTCCAAACAAGCACAATATCTACTTACACGATACGCCGCAAAAACATCTCTTTGCACGAGAGGTTCGGGCCTATTCCCATGGCTGTATTCGGTTGTCTCAGCCGTTTGAATTTGCTTATGCGCTTCTCGCCCATCAGGAAGAGAACCCCAAAGACTATTTCCATAGTGTTCTAAACACAGGATCAGAAACCAAAGTCCCGCTGAAAACTCAGCTTCCTGTGCATATTATTTACCGGACAGCCATTATCGCAAATACGGGCAAGGCTGAGTTCCGCAAGGATATCTATGGGCGGGATGCAAAAATCTGGGAGGCAATGCGCCGCGCAGGGGTGGCCCTGTCCGCCGTTCAGGGGTAAGCACGTCAGACCACCACAGTCACCTTGGGGTCTTAGGCATGGAATTTACAGTGCAACACATCGCAGACGCTCTTGGAGCCGAAGCAGCGGGAAACAAAGACCTAATTGTCTGCGGGGCTTCGGAACCCGGTGACGCGAGTGCGACAGATCTTGCGCTCGCGATGTCCCCTAAATACGGCGAGGCCCTCAGCCAAGGGCAGGCGCGTGCCGCGATCGTGTGGCCGGGTGCGGATTGGCAATCCTTTGGATTAGAAGCCGCGATTTTCACGCCAAGACCGCGGATGGCGATGGCCGGTGTCACGCAAATGATGGATGCGGGGCATGGCGTTGCAGAGGGTGTTCACCCTGCCGCCGTTGTTGATCCGACCGCGATCATCGAAGAGGGCGTTTCCATCGGCCCTCTAAGTGTGATCAGCGCACGGGCGCGCATTGGGGCAGGATCTGTGATCGGGGCCCATTGTTTTGTCGGGATGGATGCCACACTGGGGCAGGGCAGCTATCTTAGAGAAATGGTCAGCATTGGCGCCCGTGCGGTCATCGGCGATCGGTTTATCGCACAGCCGGGTGCACGCATCGGGGCAGACGGTTTTAGTTTCGTCACGCCAGAGGTGTCCGGGGTCGAAAACGCCCGCAAATCGCTTGGTGATCAGGGAGACGCCAAAGCGCAAAGCTGGATGCGGATTCACTCGATTGGTGCTGTCGAAATTGGCGATGACGTTGAAATTGGCGCCAATTGCACCATCGACAATGGCACCATCCGCAACACTTATATCGGATCGGGCACCAAATTGGACAATCAGGTTCACATTGGTCACAACGTTCGCACAGGAAAAGATTGTCTCTTATGCGGTCAAACAGGTATTTCCGGGTCTGTGGAAATTGGCAACAATGTTGTTTTGGGGGGCCAGTGTGGTGTGTCTGACAACATCTTTATCGGGGACGGCGTTGTCGCTGCGGGCAGCAGTAAGATTTTGACCAACGTACCTGCGGGACGTGTCGTTATGGGATATCCTGCGGTCAAGATGGAAACACATACAGAGATTTACAAAGCACAAAGACGGTTGCCACGTTTGCAACGTGATGTAGCTGAGCTAAAAAAGACGGTTTCCAAATAGCGGCTGAGCGATTAAATCATCCTCAGATCAACATGTAGAGGATCGTCATGAGCATCAACGACCGGGTCATCGCCATCATCGCGGAGCAGGCCGTTTTGGAACCTTCCGATGTCACACACGAAAGCACTCTTGAAGATTTGGGAATCGACAGTCTGGGACTGGTAGAGAGCATATTTGCGATTGAAGAGGAATTTGATATTTCCATCCCCTTCAATGCCAATGAAACCACACAAAGCGAATTTGATCTTTCAAATGTGGCGGCTATTGTCGCAGGGATCGAAAAGCTTGTAGCGGAAAAGGTTTAACCGGCGTCATATCATGAAACGCGTTGTTATAACCGGGGCCGGAACCATAAATGCCCTGGGTCACACAGTGCCTGATACGTTGGCTGCAATGCGCGAAGGTCAGTGCGGAATCGGTGCGCTAGATTTTCGCGATGTTGACAGGCTTGCCATAAAAATCGGTGGTCAGGTTCATGGATTTGAAGTTGACGGGCGGTTCAACCGTCAGCAGATGACCCTGTATGATCGGTTCACCCAGTTCACTTTGATCGCGGCCAAAGAAGCAATCACGCAATCTGGGATCGTGTTCAGCGGCGAAATGTCGGCTCGATCTGGAGTTGTTCTTGGGACCGCTGGTGGCGGCGTGAGCACATGGGACGACAATTATCGGTCCGTCTACGAAGACGGCAAAAACCGTGTGCATCCGTTTGTTGTTCCAAAATTGATGAACAATGCTGCGGCCAGCCACGTGTCCATGGAATACAATCTCAAGGGGCCATCTTTTACGGTTTCTACCGCCTGTGCCTCCTCCAACCATGCCATGGCACAGGCCTTTACGATGGTTCGCAGCGGTCTGGCTCCGGCGATGATTACCGGCGGGTCTGAATCGATGTTGTGTTTTGGCGGGGTCAAAGCCTGGGAAGGGTTGCGCGTCATGTCTAAAGACGCCTGTCGCCCCTTTAGTGCCAACCGAAATGGCATGGTGCAGGGCGAAGGCGCCGGTATTTTTGTTTTCGAAGAATACGAGCATGCACGCGCCAGAGGGGCCGAAATCCTGTGCGAAGTGGCAGGGTTTGCCATGTCGTCAGATGCCACAGATATCGTGATGCCCTCGAAACAGGGCGCGGCACGGGCCATGGCCGGCGCCCTCTCAGACGCACGGATCAATGCCCAAGACGTGGGCTATATCAATGCCCACGGAACAGGCACGGCGGCCAACGACAAAACGGAATGTGCGGCGGTGGCTGACGTATTTGGCCCCCATGCAGATAACCTTATGATCTCTTCAACCAAATCAATGCATGGGCATCTAATCGGCGGAACCGGGGCTGTCGAGCTTTTGGCCTGCATCATGGCTCTGCGGGACGGCGTGATTGCCCCTACAATTGGGTATGAAGAGGCAGATCCCGAATGCGCGCTGGACGTTGTGCCGAACGAGGCCCGCGATGCCGATGTGGACGTTGTTCTGAGCAATGCGTTTGCGTTTGGCGGTCTCAATGCCGTGCTCGCCTTGCGCAAAATCTGAAATTTGGAACGCCTTAAAAAGGAAAAGCCGACCCTCTGGAAAGAGTCGGCTTTTTTACTTTAGGTCACGATGTCGAACTCAGTTGGTGACAACATCAACAATGTCATAGCCTGCAGTGAACCCTTTCAGCGACATTGTCAGTTCAATGATCTGATCAGGTGCGGGGGCGGGAACCAAAGAAATCTTGGCCTCGGCCCCTTTCTTTAGTGCATCGATGTCTGCCTGCGTCAGGCCAATCTGCGCGACACAGCCGATGGGGTTACAGAACGAGTAATTGTATCTCTTGCCCGGAGCGCCATCGACTGAAATTGTCAATTGTGCTGGCAGCAGGGTTTCGAGCGGCACGACGATTGTCGCGCCCGCAACTGCGGCTTGACCTGCCTCTAGGCGAAATAACGAAAACTCGGCCATTGGATTGTTTGCCGGGTCTGTCAAAACTTGCAACAAGGAGCAAGGATCCGTTTCTGCTTCGGTTTTAACGCAGGCCAAATCCCATGAACCAAAAGTTTCTTTGGAATACCGCTGCCCCAACGCAGGGCCTTCGGACACCGGTTGACCAAGATCGAGAACCTCTTCAACTGGTTTCGCGTCTTGGGTTTCAGGCGTAGTTGTATCTTGGGCCGTTACACCCACTGTCATTGTCAACAGCGCTAGCGCGCTCACCGCGGAGAGTCGTGTAATGTTCATCTGGTGCCTCATTCATCGAAACTGCTTGAAATTCGTCTAGCATGGCCGGGTTCTAGTGTCAGTCTCAATTGAGGGACGTAACCGGGAATTGACGAAAAATCGCTGATCTGATCGCTCAGGAACCCAAAGAAAAAGGAGACCGCATATCGATCTCCTTTTTCCTTGTTTTTCTCCCCGTCGGACTGGCCGACTTAGTTATTGAGCGGAGGTTACGAAAGGGGGAGAGAACGGTCAACAGCTAACAGAAAATTTTGTGACAAGATTTTTGAATGCATGAAAACCGTTATGCTTGTTTGCTATGAAAAAGGCCGTGCCCAAGGGCACGGCTAGTCTAACAGGGAGGAAAATGTCCCCGACCAGAAAACGAAAATGGGCGGGAACAGAAAGAACTATCGCAGCCAAAGGTTAACTTTGTATGGTTGGCATAGAACGATACAATTTGAGGCAATAACTCCATGAGTACAGAGGTTTTTCTTGGCGGCGGTGGTGAGTCCTATGGCGAGCGCCAAGGCTTGTCGTTGAAGTACGCAAACAGGCATGGCTTGATCGCAGGTGCGACAGGTACCGGTAAGACAGTGACCCTGCAAATCCTGGCCGAGGGGTTCTCGAAAGCTGGTGTTCCGGTGTTCATGGCAGATGTAAAGGGCGACCTTTCAGGTCTCGCCAAAAGCGGTAGCGCAGATCACAAGTTGCATGACGCCTTTGTGGAGCGCGCCCAAACCATCGGGTTCGGTGATTTCGCTTACGGCAGCACGCCGGTCATCTTTTGGGATCTGTTTGGCGAACAGGGTCATCCCGTGCGCACAACCGTCACCGAAATGGGCCCACTTCTGTTGTCACGCCTGTTGGAATTGTCCGAAGCACAGGAAGGTATCTTGAATATCGCCTTTCGGTTGGCCGACGAAGAAGGGCTGCCACTGTTGGATCTGAAGGACCTGCAGGCGCTACTCGTCTGGATCGGCGAAAACCGGAGCAAACTCTCACTTCGGTATGGAAATGTATCGACTGCCTCAATCGGCGCGATTCAACGCCGATTACTGGTGATCGAAAACCAAGGTGGTGCCAAATTGTTCGGGGAGCCAGCCTTAGATTTGTCTGACCTGATCCGAACCGACGAAAACGGGCAGGGTATGGTCAACATTCTTGCTTCAGACAAATTGATGTCTGCGCCCGGTCTCTATGCGACGTTTCTCCTCTGGCTTCTGAGTGAATTGTTTGAGGAGCTGCCCGAGGTCGGTGATCCCGACAAACCCAAGCTTGTGTTCTTTTTTGACGAGGCGCATCTGCTGTTTGATGACGCGCCCAAGGTTCTGATCGACAAGGTTGAACAGGTGGCACGCCTGATCCGCTCCAAAGGGGTCGGTGTCTATTTCATCACGCAGAACCCAGCAGATGTGCCCGAGGATATTCTGGGTCAGCTTGGTAATCGCGTACAACATGCCTTGCGCGCCTTTACTGCAAAGGATCGCAAGAACCTAAAGCTGGCTGCTGAAACCTATCGTGACAATCCCCGGTTCAAGACCGAAGATGCCATTCGCGAAGTCGGTGTCGGTGAAGCGGTCACATCTATGCTGCAGAAAAAGGGCGTGCCGGGGATAGTTGAACGGACGTTGATCCGCCCGCCTAGCTCGCAACTGGGGCCTCTTACTGTTTCTGAACGGCAGGCAATTCTTGCGACATCGGATATGGCGGGCAAATACGATACCACCAAAGATCGCCGGTCGGCCTATGAAATTCTGGCAAAGCGGGCTGAGGTTGCTGCACAAGCAGCAGAAACGGCCGAAGCCGAGGAAGAAGAACAGCCAGCCATGCAGAGAGAATATTCTGCGGCGCGTCGCTATTCGGGCACCCGGGTCAGCCGATCCTCATCCCGCTATCGCAGAAAGAAAGACACTTTTGCCTCAGCCATGAGCGAGGCGGTCATCAAAGAGCTGAAAGGCACGACAGGGCGGCGGATTGTGCGCGGGATTTTGGGCAGTCTCTTTAAGGGGCGCTAATCTGCGTTTCTGGCAGGTTTAAATGAAAACGCCGCGCTCTCTGCAGAGCGCGGCGTATCTTTTTTACTTTTCGGGGATCAGCCCGCGTGGGCTAAACCTGAGAACCAAAAGCAATATGACCCCCATCGTAAGCAACCGCATATGCGCCGCGCTGTCGATGAGATGCTTTTTGAGACCACTGTCGTCTGCCATTCCCGAAGTAATCAGTTCCATAAAGAACAATCCCATCGGTTCAACCTGTACCCAGAGGAACCAAATAAGCATGGCGCCCAGAACAGCACCAAAGTTGTTGCCGGAGCCACCGACAATCACCATCACCCAAATCAAAAAGGTAAAGCGCAACGGCTGATACGTGCCCGGCGTCAACTGACCGTCCAGCGTGGTCATCATGGCCCCAGCAATGCCACAGATCGCCGACCCAAGAACGAAAATCTGCAGATGGCGTTTTGTGACGTCTTTGCCCATGGCCCGTGCTGCAACTTCGTTGTCACGAATGGCGCGCATCATACGACCCCATGGGCTTTTCAGCGCCATTTGCGCCATCCAAAGCAGAACCAAAAGCACCACTGTGAATAGAACCGAATACCCCAGCTTTACATAGAGCGTGGATGCCGTCACCGGATCCAAGCCCAACGATGACGCGGATTCGACGAAACCGGGATCGTTCTGTAGGTCGATCTCGTTTGGCAGTGGGCGCGGCAAGCCGATGACGTTTTTAACGCCACGTGCCAGCCAATCTTCGTTTTTCATCACGGCAATGATGATCTCTGCAATACCGAGCGTTGCAATCGCAAGGTAATCAGACCGCAGACCCAAGGCTGTTTTACCGATTAACCAAGCGGCCCCAGCAGCCAACAGGCCACCAGCAGGCCATGCCAACAGGACAGGCAGGCCAAGTCCACCGATATTGCCTTGTGCAGCCGGGTTGATCTTTTCGATCCCAGAAACTGCCGGATCAAAAACAGCACGGAACAGAAAGAAGCCGCCAATCAAAATCGCCAGCATAACCAAAGTACGCGTGCGGCCGGGTTGCATAATCTTGTTCAGCACAGTCGCCGCGACGATTGTCATCGCACCTAGGATCAACGCCATGATTACGCCGATCCCGCCACTGGTCCAGGCGCCGGGAGTTGGCACTTCGGCGATCAAGACCACGGCTAAACCGCCAAGGGCCACAAAGCCCATGATCCCGACGTTGAACAGCCCGGCAAAGCCCCACTGAAGGTTCACACCAATCGCCATGATGGCTGAAATCAGCCCCATGTTCAGGATAAAGATCGCCGAGTTCCAGCTTTGGTAAAAGCCAGTGATCAAGATCAACCCAGCAACAAGCGCAAAGAGCGCGGTGTTTTTCATCATCTCGCTCATACCGATTTCCCTTTGAAGAGGCCCGTAGGCTTGAACAGAAGAACAATCAGCAGAATGACAAAGCTGACGGCGAACTTATAATCCGTGCTCAAAAGCTGGACGAGACTGGATGGTTCAAGGTTTTCCGGCAGCAAGTACTTCAGCACTTTTTTCCAGGCATAGGTCACGGTGACCTCGGAAAACGCGATGACAAACCCACCTGCAATTGCGCCCAAGGGATTACCAAGACCACCAACGATGGCAGAGGCAAAGATAGGCAGCAAAAGCTGAAAATAGATAAAGGGTTTGAAGGTTTTATCGAGGCCGTACAAAACCCCAGCAACAGTGGCCAGGGTCGCCACGATAAGCCATGTGTACATGACAACACGTTCCGGGTTGATCCCGGAAAGCAACGCCAGATCTTCGTTGTCCGAATAGGCGCGCATGGATTTACCGGTGCGCGTTTTGTTGAGGAACCAAAACAGCAACGCCACACAGATGACGGCGACAACGACAGTCAGACATTGCGTGGTTTTGATCGCCAGACCTTCGCGCAGACCTGTGAGTTGCTTGAACTCGCGGGCAGAGATCAGGAACCGCTCACCATCCGCGAATTTCTGATCACCGGGGCCGATGATGAAACGCACGAGACCGTTCATGATGAACATAACGCCCATGGAAACGATCACAAGGATCACCGGCTTGGCTTTCTGTTCGCGGTAGAACTTGTAGACAACTCGGTCCGTAAACAGCACCAGCGCCATACAACCCAGAATGCCAAAGGGCAGGGCGAGCAAGGCCGTTGGAAGTGGGCCAAGGTTGATACCAATGCTCTGCATCCACCACGTGATCAGAACGGTGATCATCGCGCCAAATGCCATGGTGTCACCATGAGCAAAGTTGGAAAACCGCAGGATGCCATAGATCAACGTCACACCCAAAGCACCCAGCGCAAGCTGGCTGCCGTAGGCAATGGCGGGGATCAGTACAAAATTAGAAAGTGCCACGAGGGCATTGAGGAAATCGACCATTTAGCCCCCCAAAAATGATTTGCGCACTTCGGGATCTGCGAGCAATTCCTTGCCAGTTCCCGTATATGCGTTGGCACCTTGAACCAGGACATAACCTTTGTCCGCGATTTCAAGGGCTTGTTTGGCGTTCTGTTCAACCATCAGGATCGGTAACCCGGTTCGGCTGACTTCGATGATACGATCAAACAACTCGTCCATGACAATTGGCGACACACCAGCAGTGGGTTCATCCAACATCAAAACCTTGGGCTGGGTCATCAACGCACGACCAACGGCCACCTGTTGGCGCTGACCACCAGACAGCTCACCCGCGGCTTGATACCGCTTGTCTTTCAGGATCGGGAAAAGATGGTACACCTGCTCCAACGTATCTGAAAAATCGTCCGTGCGAATGAACGCGCCCATCTCTAGGTTTTCCTCAACGGTCATTGAGGTGAAGATGTTGTTGGTTTGGGGTACAAAGCCCATGCCCTTGACCACACGGGCTTGCGGGCTGAGTTTTGTGATGTCTTCGCCATCCAGTCGGACGGACCCTGACCGCACATCCAACATCCCAAACACGGCCTTCATCGCGGTGGATTTACCAGCGCCGTTCGGGCCAACGATGACGGCAATTTCGCCGGGGTTCACAGCAATGGTACAATCGTGAAGGATGTCGGGGCCTTTACCGTAGCCGCCGGTCATCGTGTCCCCGATCAGAAACGGTTCTGACATCGGATCGCTCCTTGTTTGTGTTGGCCGAAAACATCACGCAAACAGGGGGGTACCCCCTGGAAAACAGAAGTCATAACACTCATGCCTGCTCCAGTTTTTCTTTGTTTTTCAGACCAGTGCCCAGATAAGCTTCGATTACCTGCTCGTTGGCTTTGATTTCAGCTAGCGACCCTTCGGCGAGAACCTTGCCTTCGGCCATACAGATGACGGGGCCGCAAATTTTACCGATGAAATCCATGTCGTGTTCGATCACGACAAAGGTATATCCGCGCTCTTTGTTTAGCCGCATGATTGTGTCGCCAATGGTCATCAGCAAGGTGCGGTTCACCCCGGCGCCCACTTCGTCCAAGAATACGATCTTGGCATCAACCATCATGGTGCGACCCAGTTCGAGCAATTTTTTCTGCCCACCAGAAACCTGCCCGGCCTTGTGATCCGCCAGATGTTCAATCGTCAGAAACTCAAGAACCTCATCGGCCTTGGCTTTCAACGCGCGCTCTTCGTCAGCAATGCGTTTGCGTCCGAACCACGTATTCCACAATGCTTCACCGGATTGAGCCCCGGGAACCATCATCAGATTCTCGCGACATGTCATCGAACTGAATTCATGTGCGATCTGGAATGTACGCAGCAGCCCTTTGTGAAAAAGAGTGTGCGGAGGCAGCCCGGTGATGTCTTCACCGGCCATTGTGACCTTGCCGCTGGTGGGTGGCAAAACGCCAGCTATCACGTTGAAAAGTGTTGTTTTTCCGGCGCCATTTGGGCCTATCAGCCCTGTAATGGTACCTTCGGCGATCTCCAGCGATGCTCCGTCCACCGCATGAAATCCGCCAAAGTGCTTATGCACGTCCTCGACGACGATCATGATTTCCCCCGGCCGCGATCAGGCGCGGTCCCTTTGTTTTATTGGCCTCATCCATTTGAGGTGCGACCTTTTGGTATAGAAACAGCCCGGGCACAAGTCCCGGGCTGTTTCCTAGAATGGTCAAATCCACATTAGCGGAATTGGACTGTTGTGATCTTACCGTCTTTGATTTCGTACTGACGATAGTTACCAGCCGATTCACCGCCACCGATCAGTTCAACCGCGGTTGCACCGACATAGTCGATTTCGCCACCGTCTTTGAGGATCTGCAGGGCTTTGGCCAGCTCACCCGGATAGATTTTTTCACCCGGTGCGTTGGCAACATCCATGACTTTGCCTTTGTAATCGGCAGGGTCTTTGGAGTTCGCTGCCTGCATTGCCAGCATGATCAGAGCAGCGGCGTCATAGGATTCGGACACGAAAGAAGATGTGCCGTCGAAACCGTTTGCTTCGCCCATCGCTTTGATGGTGTCTGCGCCGGGGCTGTCAGTGCCAGGCAACTGACCTGTTGATCCGTCGATTTCGTCACCAAAATCGCTTTCCAGCTTGGCACCGTACATGCCATCTGGGAAATGGAACGTGTCAAATGCACCAGAATCCAGCGCAGCGCGCATCACGCCCGAGCCGCCTTGGTCGACGTAACCAGCAATCACCAGCTTTTCACCGCCAGCAGCTGCCAATGCACCAACTTCAGCAGAATAGTCAGCTTTGCCGTCTTCGTGAGCTGCGGTGATGGTGATCGTGCCACCTGCGGCTTCGAATGCCTGCTGGAAGCTGTCCGCCAGACCTTTGCCGTAGTCGTTGTTGGTGTATGTCAGAGCGACTTCTTTAACGCCCTGTTCCATCAGGATCTCGGTCATCACAACACCCTGACGGGCATCAGATGGCGCGGTGCGGAAAAACAGACCGTTGTCTTCGGCATCTGACAGCGCAGGCGAGGTTGCGGAGGGCGAAATCATCAGCATGCCGTTTGGCAGCGCCACGTTGGACAGGATCGCGCCGGTTACACCGGAACAGTCGCCGCCAACCAGACCGTTGATACCGTCAGATGTGATCAGACGCTCGGCTGCAGATGTCGCCGCACCAGAATCGATACAGGTCGAGTCCGCGCGAATTGGGGTCACGGTTGCCGCGTCCAGAAGCAGGCCGCTGTCGGTGACTTCTTTCATCGCCATTTCGGCAGCTGCGGCCATGGGCGGGGTCAGCGATTCAATCGGGCCAGTAAAGCCAAAGATGATGCCGAGTTTAACTTCTTTGGCGTGACCGCCCGCCATTGCGGTGCTGGCCATCAGTGCTGTGGCAGCGGTGGCCATAAGCAGCTTTTTCATGTGGATCTCCCTTATTGGAACATTTTCGTTCGCCTGTGAGCCTAGGCAAGCTGCCAATAAAAGAAAAGTCCTAACAGTAATGTGTTTTGCACCCTGAAAAACGGAGCTTAGCACGTTAATCTGGTCAAATCGTTCGCTATTATCTCCGGAACGGACGGCGATTCTGAGGAAAAGACATGCGTGTGATTCTATTGTTTCTGATCTTGGCGATCTGGAAACCAGCCGTTTCGTCGGCAGAGCCAAGTGGGCGTATCAATTCAAATGAGGGGCCGCTGACCCTTACCAGGATGCTGGGCGGGTTAGACACGCCTTGGGCAATTGGGTTCCTGCCCGGAGGTGGATACCTTGTCACGGAACGCGATGGGCGTTTGCTGTTTGTCAAAGATGGGGCCGCTAAACGCGTGTCTGGTGTTCCAAAAATTGCGGCCAATGGCCAAGGGGGCCTGTTAGACGTCATGATCTCGCGCAATTTCACCAGCACCCGAGAGGTTTTTCTGACGTTTTCGAAACGTCAAAAACGTGGCGCAGGTACGGCTTTGGCTGTGGGACGTCTCAGTTCCGATGGCAAGCGCCTCAGCAATGTGCGGGTAGTGTTTGAAATGACGGGACCCAATAGCGGAGGACGTCATTTCGGCAGTCGCGTGGTCGAAGCACGTGACGGTTCGCTGTTTGTGACGATTGGTGAACGCGGGGATCGGGCTGCTGCACAGGATCTGTCCAATCACAACGGCACGGTCATTAGGATCAAGCGCAATGGAACCGTGCCCAGCGATAATCCGTTTGTTGGAAAGCCAGGGCGGCAACCAGAAATCTGGTCCTATGGGCACCGAAACCCACAAGGGGCCGCATTGGATCGTAAGGGGCGTCTGTGGGTTGTCGAGCATGGCGCGCAAGGTGGGGACGAGGTCAACCTGATCCGAAAAGGTGCCAACTTTGGCTGGCCCGTGATTTCTTATGGGGTTCACTACTCAGGTAAAAAAATCGGGGAAGGCACATCAAAACCCGGCATGGAGCAACCAAAACATTATTGGGCCCCCTCGATCGCGCCATCTGGATTGATGATCTACTCTGGTAAGCTGTGGCCGCGCTGGAAGGGGGATTTGTTCGTCGGCTCGCTCAAGTTCGACTACATCAGCCGTCTTGATGGTGGCAACGTCCGAGAGGTCGAGAAACTGAGCAGCGATCAAACAGAGCGCGTGCGCGATATTGTTGAAGCGCCAGACGGAACCATCTGGTTCATTTCTGTCGGGCAGGGCGCCGTTTACCGAATGTCCCCAAACCGCTAGACTCAGGCTTTACGAAGTATTGTAGAGGATCTGACCTGCCCCCCAAGGCTCCCTCATTCATAACGAGAGTCTGCGGGTTTGGATTTCATAGTCGGTGGTATCGTTTTGGACAAGCGCGTTGCTTGCAGAGCCCTCAAATTGCTCAAGTGCCCGACGTGCTTCTACGGGTGTTTGGTTTCCAAGCGATGAGTGTGGTCTGACATTGTTGTAGTCGTATCGCCAAAGGGCCAGTTTGCGGCGGGCATCATCTAGCGTGTCGAAGATCTCCTCATTCAACAGCTCGTCTCTCAGGCTGCCATTGAAGCTTTCGATGAAGCCATTCTGCTGGGGCTTGCCCGGATCGATATAATGCCAATCCACGTCGTTATCGCCAGCCCATTTCAGGATCGCGCGACTGGTGAACTCCGTTCCATTATCGCTGACAATACAAGCTGGCTTACCATAGACGCGCACAAGCGCATCTAGTTCCCGCGCAACCCTGGCACCCGAGATGCTGGTGTCAGCCATCAAGCACAGGTTCTCACGGCAGCAGTCGTCATTCACAGCTAGCATGCGGAACTTGCGAGACGCGCCAAACGTGTCAGATATAAAATCCAACGACCAACGCTCTCCTGGGCGCAAAGCCACGGGCATAGGTGTTCGTGATCCACGCGCACGTTTACGGCCCCTACGCCGCCTAACACCCAGCTTCTCCTCAGTATAAAGCCGGTATAGCTTCTTATGATTCATGAACATTCCTTTGCGCTCCAACAGCACGCCGATCCGGCGATAGCCAAACCGCCGCCGCTTACTGGCAATCGCCTTCATCTCTTCGCGAACTTCAGGATTATCTGGCGGTTTGTCGCGCCGGACGGTCTTGGGATCGACACCAACAAGCCTGCACGCCCGACGTTGCGAGATGTCGTGATCCCGCATTGCCTGGCGCGCAACAGCCCGTCGCACATTCGATGTCGTCAGTTCTTTCCCAGCAAATCCTTCAGCACAACGTTGTCGAGCATGGTGTCCGCCAGCAGACGCTTCAGCTTAGCGTTCTCATCCTCCAGCGATTTGAGGCGGTGGGTGTCAGAAACGTTCATGCCACCATATTTGGCTTTGAACTTGTAGAACGACGCAGGGCTCAGGCCATGTCTCCGGCACACCTCAGCCGTTGGCATTCCAGCTTCTTGCTCTTTGATCATCCCAATAATCTGGGCCTCGGTAAAACGACTCTGTCGCATTTGTTTGCTCCTTCGAAGGTTGAGCAAACTCTACATTATAGTGAGGGAAGTTTCGGGGAGCAGGTCAGATCCCATGTCACGTGCTCTGTTGATTTTTATCTTCACCCTGGTCCCTGGGTTCCTCTACGCCGAAATACCCTTGTTCAACACCCACCAAGATTATGTGCGCTTTGTGGACACCAAAGTTATGTCCCGCGATTTTATCCCTTTCATCAAACAGCTGGGCGGCGACGATGAATACACCGACGCACAGCTAAAAGCGACCAACGCGCAGTTGCTCAATGTTATGCCGTTTGATTTCACTGGAACAGAGCTGATCAAGCACGTCCGGTTGAGCGCCTCATTTTCACAGGAAATGCGAGTGTTTTGGAATGCCAAAAGCAGCTACGTCTACTTTTACGCTTTCTTGCACCATCGCGACGATGGTGTCGTGGTGTTGAAGTTCAACCTCAACACCAACCCTGACAAAATTTTCGAAAAATTTTGATTTCCGTTACACGGACAGGCGAGCAGCCTGCGCACCACGTTCACGATAAGGCGTGGTATTGTAATGCGACCGGTAGCATTTTGAAAAATGCGATGGGCTGGCAAATCCGCAGGCAAGCGCCACATTGATCACACTCATATCGGTCTGCATCAACAGGTTTCGGGCCTTTTGAAGACGGAGCTCCATGTAATACCGCTTGGGGGATCGGTTCAGATAGCGACGGAACAAACGCTCCAACTGGCGCGTGGACATACCGACATCTTTGGCCAAAATCGACGGGCTGATCGGTTCCTCGATATTCTTTTCCATCATCTGAATAACTTGGCTCAGCTTGGGGTGTCGAACACCAATACGAGTTGGTACCGACAGACGCTGGGTATCTTGATCTGTGCGGATCGACGAATAAATCAGCTGATCCGCGACTGCATTTGCCAGCTCTTCACCGTGATCATTGGCAATGAGTTTGAGCATCAAGTCGATAGAAGACGTGCCACCGGCGGTCGTCATGCGGTTGCCATCGATCAAAAAGACGGATTTGGTGAGCTCAACCTCATCAAACTCTTCGATAAAGCTATCGGCGTTTTCCCAATGAATGGTCGCTTTCTTCCCATCCAGTAGCCCGGCACGTGCCAGAACATAGGCGCCGGTACACAGACCGCCAACCAGAATACCCTTGCGGGATTCACGACGAATCCACCCCATAAGCCGCTTGCTAGTGGCTTGTTGTACGTTGATGCCACTGCACAGCAAAACAACATCATCGCGCAGCAGATCTCCAAGATCATCGTCCAACTTGAAAGTCGTTCCAGCGGAACACGTTACGGCATCGCCACCTTCACCGACGAGTTTCCATTCATACAGCTCTTGATTGGCCATACGATTGGCGATCCTCAAACATTCGATTGCTGAGGCGAATGACAACATCGAAAAACTGTCCAAAAGGACAAAAATAAAGCGACGGGGCTTTTTGCTGTCGGTGTCCACAGTGACAACTTGACGTTGCTCTTGCATGGCGCGTGTCCTTTTTTACGCTACGTCAGGGGTGGGTGTGTTCGCTGACGTGAAGAGTAGCATGATCAGAGCATTATTACGACGTCAAGAGCTGCAAAACGCATATGGCCTCTGGTTTCGGGATTTTGTATAGAGAGCCACTGACATCCTTCAGCGGAGAAGAGAGCAATGAGTGAGTGGCAAAAATCGAACTGGCGCGCGAAACCGCGGGTTCAGATGCCCGACTATACCGATCAGGCAGCCTTAACTGCGGTTGAGGGCCAGCTTTCTAATTATCCGCCGCTGGTGTTTGCAGGTGAGGCCCGTCGTCTAAAGCAGCATCTCGCTGCCGCCGGACGTGGTGAGGCCTTTCTGCTGCAGGGCGGGGATTGTGCCGAAAGCTTTGAACAATTCAGTGCAGACGCGATTCGCGACACCTTTAAGGTGATGCTGCAGATGGCGATGGTCTTGACCTATGGTGCCAAGGTGCCCGTGGTTAAAGTCGGACGTATGGCCGGGCAGTTTGCCAAGCCACGCAGCGCCCCAACCGAGGTGATCGATGGGTTGGAACTGCCCAGCTACCGTGGTGATATCATCAACGAGCTGGCCTTTACCCCCGAAGCACGCCTGCCTGATCCTAAAAAGATGTTGCAAGCCTATACCCAAGCGGCGGCAACTTTGAACTTGTTGCGCGCGTTTTCGACAGGTGGTTATGCGGACGTGAACCAAGTGCACCAGTGGACACTTGGCTTTACCGAAAGCGAAAAGGCCGAAGCCTACCGAGAAGTTGCAAACCGGATAACCGACACGCTTGATTTCATGCGTGCCGCTGGTGTGACACAGGAAACCGCGCATACGCTGCAATCGGTTGAGTTCTACACCAGTCATGAAAGCTTGTTGCTTGAGTATGAAGAGGCGTTGACCCGCCTTGACTCCACCAGCGGCAATTGGCTGGCAGGCTCCGGTCACATGATCTGGATCGGGGACCGGACGCGTCAGCCTGATGGTGCCCATGTTGAATTCTGCCGTGGTGTTTTGAACCCGATCGGCCTGAAAACCGGTCCGTCGACCACAGCCGAAGACCTGAAGGTTCTGATGGCCAAGCTAAACCCAACGAACGAAGAAGGTCGCTTGACCCTGATCGCACGTTTTGGGGCCGGCAATGTCGGTGAGCACCTGCCACGTCTGATCAAGGCTGTTCAGGAAGAAGGGGCGAACGTCACTTGGGTTTGTGATCCAATGCACGGCAACACGATCAAATCCTCAACAGGCTATAAAACACGCCCGTTCGACTCTGTATTGCGTGAAGTGCGCGAATTCTTTGGCGTTCATTCCGCCGAAGGCACAATACCTGGCGGCGTCCATTTTGAAATGACCGGTCAGGACGTAACGGAGTGCACAGGCGGTGTTCGCGCTGTAACCGAAGACTCGCTCAGTGATCGCTACCATACCGCATGTGATCCGCGCTTGAACGCAAACCAATCGCTTGAGCTTGCGTTCCTGGTGGCCGAAGAGCTGTCGCAGCTGCGCCAAGACCGGATCAAACGCCAAGCGGGCTGATCGCAGCACAGCACCAAAAAGAAAGGCCCAGAGATTTTTGTCTCTGGGCCTTTTTTGTTATGGAAATGCGATAGCAAATCATGAGCTACAGCTGATTATGGGTCGTTGCTGGCAACCAAATTGAGATGACCACACGTCCCATGTGCGGGCTTTCTCACCGTATTGCGGTCTATAGTCTCTGGGCTTTGGGATGGGCGTTCTTGCGCCCCCGGAGCCCCTGAGAGCGCTCGCAGCTCTGATCCCTCAATATCAAAGCGGATCGTCCCTTTGCCGGGGGTGCCATCTGCGACCAAAACACCCAGTATACGGCTGACATCCCCAAAATCACTTTTGAGAGGCAACAAAAGCATACGGGCTTCAAACGCAGCCCGGCCAAACTTCTTTTCTCGGGACAGGCGCAGCTCAGCGACCGCAGGGGTGTCAAAGATATGTTCAAGCGTTGCCGAAATTTCAGCACGCGACTGCAGACTAAAGAAAGAGGTCAAAGGCATGCCGCGTACCTCCATACCTGCAACTTCATTCAGGTGATTTCCAGCCAACCGAAAACGGGCGATCCCGGGTGCGATCCGTTCCAGAATGAACGAATACTCTAGAATGTTCTCAAGGCCTCGCGGGTCGATGTCAGAGCGGAACGGAACGCCACCTTGTGATTTCTCTGCCCGCAAGGCTGTCCAATACGCTTCGGCTTGACGGATCGGCGACAGGCTGGGGCCAGCGCGAAATCCATCCATCGAGACAACATTATCTGACAGGGTTTTAGAAACGTTGCTAAAAAAGGTCCTCATGTCACACACCCTTGCTTCCCTCGCAATCAGCCTCTCGTCGGGTCAGCATCGCGATAATTAATACAGGTTACTCAATCGTTAATCTGTCACGGATTGACTTAATTTTGGAGTAAATCTTTAACGAATGGTTAATAGCTTAAAATTGTAGCAGGTTTGGGCGGGGGCTTGCTCTGTGGGGCTCTATGGCATTAGGTGCTCAAACTCTATCACCCCTCTGAAACAAAACCGCGGAGCCTGCTGGAATGATAAAATCGATGACTGGCTTTGCCTCGGCCAAGGGGGAGCTCCAACCACACAGTTGGAGTTGGGAACTGCGCAGCGTGAATTCCAAAGGGTTGGATCTGCGTATTCGTGTCCCCGATTGGCTCGAAGGGCTCGAAGCCCATTTGCGCGCAGTTCTCAGCAAAGCGGTGTCACGCGGCAGCGTCACCTTATCCTTGCGCTTGTCGCGCGGGGATGATGCGGGCGTGATGACGCTCAATCCGGGCGTGCTGGATACTGTTCTAAGCGCCTTATCTGAGATCGAACAGCAAGCAATGGATCGCGGGGTGACTCTGGCGCCGTCCAAAGCATCCGATTTGCTCGCGGTCCGTGGTATGATGGATGCAAACGTGGGGGCGGATGATCCGGCACCTTTGGTTGCACAGATCAAAACTGAATTTACCCCGCTGGTAGAGGCGTTTTTGCAAATGCGTGCGGCCGAGGGATCCGCCCTGTTGGACATTCTTTCACGTCAGTTGGATCAGGTGGAGCAATTCACCGCAACCGCCGAGGCCCTTGCCTTGAAACGCCGTGACGCGATGGCCGAAACATTGCAGACCAATCTTGCGCGTGTGTTAGACAATACTGATGGCGCCGATCCCGCCAGGGTGGCACAAGAGCTGGCGCTGTTAGTGGTCAAAGCTGACGTCACCGAAGAAATAGATCGCTTGAATGCCCACATCGCAACCGCGCGGGATTTGTTGGCACAAGACGGGGCAGTGGGGCGTAAGCTTGATTTCTTGATGCAGGAATTCAATCGCGAAGCAAACACGCTATGTTCCAAATCGCAAAACGCAGATCTGACGGCTGTTGGTCTTGAGCTAAAGGCCGTTATCGATCAAATGCGTGAGCAAGTTCAAAACGTAGAATAAAGACGGGAAACTGTACGAAATGTCTGACCGCCGTGGCCTCTTGATCATTTTATCCTCCCCATCGGGAGCCGGGAAATCAACTTTGGCAAACCGCCTCAGGACTTGGGACGAAGGGTTAAAGTTTTCGGTTTCGGCCACCACCAGAGAGCCGCGACCCGGCGAAGAGCACGGGCGCGAGTATTATTTCATGCCCGAAGATAGTTTTCGCCAGCAGGTCACCGAGGGCGAGATGCTGGAACACGCGCATGTGTTCGGCAATTTCTACGGCTCACCCGCCGGCCCAGTTCGTGAGACAATCGAATCCGGGCGTGACGTGCTGTTTGATGTCGATTGGCAGGGGGAAATCCAGATCCGGAATTCAGATTTGGGTAAACATGCTTTGTCGATCTTTATTTTGCCGCCCTCCATCCGGGAATTGCGACGCCGACTGGAAACCCGTGGACAAGATAGCGTCGATACGATCTCTAAGCGGATGTTGAAAAGCTGGGACGAGATCAGCCACTGGGGCTATTACGACTACGTTCTGATCAACGACGATCTGGATCAGACCGAAGAAAAGCTTAGAACTATCATAAGTGCGGAACGCATGCGCCGTATTCAGCAGCCCAACCTGCAGGCACACGTTCGTACATTGCAATCTGAATTTGAGGATATGTCATGACCCTTTATGCTTTGAATGGCCATGCGCCACAAATTCACGAAGACACGTGGGTGGCGCCAGATGCCAACCTAGTTGGCAAGGTTGTGATGGAGGCCGGGTCGTCTGTTTGGTTCGGATGCACCATTCGTGCGGATCACGAAGAAATCCGGGTGGGCGAGGGCAGCAATGTTCAGGAAAACTGTGTCATGCATATCGATGCTGGGTATCCACTGACCATTGGAAAGAATTGCACCATCGGACACAAAGTCATGCTGCATGGGTGCACGATCGGTGACAATTCCTTGGTCGGTATGGGCGCCACGATCCTGAACGGGGCCAAGATCGGCAAGAATTGCCTGATTGGGGCCGGTGCCTTGGTCACAGAAAACAAAGAGATCCCGGACAATTCGTTGGTAATGGGCTCACCGGGTAAAGTTGTGCGTCAGGTGGACGAAGTGAATGCACAGCGTATCACCATGGGGGCGCTGCATTACCAAGAGAACATGCGGAAATTCCGAGATACCTTGACCAAAGTGGACTGAATACCCGGTCGGCCTTGGCCGATTGCGATACCCGTTCTTGGGTTTCTCATAAATGATGCTGCACGCTTGGTAGTGCAGCATCATTTTTACATTCCTGCCGTAGCAAGGCCGACAATCGATACAACCTGAGGCCCCTGTGATGTCTAATGATCTCAACTCTGCATTTTTGGCGGCCACGCCGTTACCCGCTTTGTTGGTCGATCAGTCCGAGCGGATCATTGCTGCAAATGCTGATGCGCTTGCATTGCTTGGCCAACAGATTTCCGGGCGTCACTTCGCGACCATTCTGCGTCAACCCTTGGTTATTGATGCAATCGAAGCAAGCCTACGGTCAAAGGCCCCGCGTGAAACGCGCCATCTGTCCAACGATGGTGCGCGTGATACCACCTATGTGGTTCATTGCCGGTATGTGAATGGCATCGGTGCGGTTCAAGGGGGGGCTGTTATGGTCACGTTTATGGACGTGACGCATCTTGAGCAGGCCGAACAAATGCGCCGAGATTTTATCGCCAATGTCAGTCACGAGTTGCGAACACCGTTGACGGCCTTGATGGGATTTATCGAAACGCTGCGCGGACCCGCCCGCGAAGATGCACCGGCACGCGATCGGTTTCTAAAAATCATGGATGACGAATCCAACCGAATGAACCGTTTGGTTGGGGATCTACTGTCCCTGAACCGTGTTGAAAGCGAAGAACGGGTACGACCAAAGGAAGAAGTCGATTTAACCGCCCAGCTTGAATCGACGTTGAACTCTATTCGTCCACTTGCCGAGTCTGCCAATGTGGACCTGAACTTGAACGCATCTGAGGACCCGATGATCGTGGCTGGGGATCCGGATCAATTGCAGCAGGTATTCACCAACCTTATCGAAAACGCCATAAAATATGGCGGCAGCGGCGGTGTTGTGGATGTGACGCTGACGCAGGTCGAACGTGATCCCGCAATCCGGGCGCCAGCTATCTATATCCAAATCGCCGACAAGGGCCCCGGAATCGATTCCGTTCATCTGCCTCGGCTAACCGAGCGATTTTATAGGGGTGACAATCACCGCTCTCGTGAATTGGGCGGAACGGGCCTTGGGCTGGCGATTGTGAAACACATCATTAACCGTCATCGCGGTCGACTGCGGATTGAAAGTGAATTAGGGCAAGGAACTGTTTTTACAGTCATTTTACCCCGATAAGCGCTTTCGAAAGTTCTATATTTTGAGACGATATGCCAATGATGCATGGCTCCTATTTATAACGAGGTTCATATTTTTCGGTCGTTGTCATGAAGCTGTTACATAGCTGTCACAAAAGCCACATGCAGATCTTCTAATCCTCGCCCCAAGGTCATCATGGGGATGACCAAACACATTCACTGACCCAAGGAGACTTAGATGTCCTTTGTGAAACTCACGGCCTCTGCTCTGGCCATCGCTGCCGTTTCTGCCACTGCCGCATCTGCGCGTGATCAGGTTCAGGTTGCAGGTTCTTCGACCGTTCTGCCTTATGCATCGATCGTTGCCGAAGCGTTTGGCGAAAACTTTGACTTCCCAACACCTGTTGTTGAATCGGGCGGTTCTTCGGCTGGCCTGAAACGGTTTTGCGAAGGCGTTGGCGAAAGCACAATCGACGTTGCAAACGCATCGCGTAAGATCAAAGAAAAAGAGATCAAGAAATGTGCTGAAAATGGTGTGACCGACATCATCGAAGTGCGCATTGGCTATGACGGCATCGTGTTTGCATCCGACATCAAAGGTCAAGCTTTTGAATTCACCCCAACCGATTGGTATCTGGCTCTGTCTGACACCATTTTGGTTGACGGCAAGATGGTTCCAAACGCTGCAAAAACTTGGGCCGACGTAAACCCTGCGTTCCCAGCACAGGACATCCAAGCGTTCATTCCAGGCACCAAGCACGGCACACGCGAAGTGTTCGAAGACAAAGTGATCCTGGCGGGCTGTGAAGCCACTGGCGCATTCGAACACCACTTGGCTGCCGCCGAAGGCGACACCGCGAAGAAGAAAAAGAAAGCCGCTGAAAAAGCCTGCATCGCGCTGCGCACAGATGGCCGTTCTGTTGACATCGATGGCGACTATACCGAAACATTGGCCCGCATCGAAAGCAACAAAGACGGCATCGGCGTCTTTGGCCTGGCATTCTACGAGAACAACACAGACAAGCTGCAAGTTGCAACCATGTCTGGCATCGTTCCTTCGACTGAATCTATCGCAACCGGCGAATACCCTGTATCGCGTCCGTTGTTCTTCTACGTGAAGAAAGCCCACATCGGTGTGATCCCCGGCCTGAAAGAATACGCTGAATTCTTTGTCGCCGATGAAATCGCTGGCTCGGACGGTCCTTTGTCCGAATACGGTTTGGTTGCTGATCCCGAGCTGGAAAAAACCCAAGAGGCCGTCGCAGACGAAGCCACAATGGGCGGCAACTCTTAATCCTTTGACGGATTAACACGATTGGTCGGGGCAGGGCGATCTTGCCTCGGCTTTCTCACATTTCTTATCTTGGATCGCTTGACGCGACTGGAGCCCCTGATGCCGACGACTTGGCTCGTAGTTTCACTGTTTGTCCTGTCAGCCATAGGCTTTTTCGTGGGGCGCAGCCGTGCCCTTCAGTCAGCTGGTGGAGATACGCGGGAATTGCACTCTCTGCCGATATATTACGGCATGAACGTAGCGCTAACCGCCCTTATCCCGGCGCTTGGCGTTCTTGTCATCTGGGTGCTTGCACAACCGATGATTATCGACACGCAGGTGTCGCGCACGATCCCGATTGAATTGATCCCAGAAAGCAGCACTCGCGGTCTGGTGATGTCTGATGTGCGACGGGTCGCCGACGGTCTTGATCTGGCGGTAAGCTTGGGAGGCATGACCGAAGTCGAATCCCGCACGATCAACGCTGAAACGACGGATGTTCGCGCGCGACTGGGCGAATACGGTGTTGCCCTAGGATCTGATGTGCGACCCGAAATTTTGCAGGCTGCACAGAGCTATCGCAAAATGACAGCGACCGCATCGTTGGCGATGGATGTGATTGTAGCGGTCTTAGCCCTTGGCGGTCTCGCTATGGCCTATTCCAAAACACACAAAGATTTTCGGGCCCGAAACGTGGTCGAACGCGGTGTTCTGGCCTTGCTGATTTTCGCGGCGTCTTTGGCGATTTTGACAACGGTCGGCATCGTTTTGTCGATGTTGTTTGAAACGGTAAACTTCTTCAGCCTGCATGATTGGAAAGACTTCTTTCTCGGCACCACTTGGGCACCGAATTTCCGCGGCGACAGCGAGCTTTCGATTTTGCCGCTTTTGTGGGGCACGCTCTATATCTCGTTCATCGCTTTGGTGGTTGCGGTTCCGGTTGGTTTGTTTGCGGCGGTTTACCTGTCCGAATATGCATCCGGCACGACGCGGGCTTTTGCCAAACCTCTGCTTGAGATCCTCGCTGGTATTCCGACCATCGTGTATGGTCTGTTTGCCTTGCTGACCGTTGGGCCAATGCTGGTCCTCGTTTTCGGGCGCGGCGACGATGGATTGCTTGGCGTCGGTTGGATGGCCAGTTCGACCTGCGGTTCTGACTGCCGGGTTGGTTATGGGGATCATGTTGATCCCGTTTGTCTCGTCACTGTCGGACGACATTATCAACGCGGTACCACAAACCATGCGCGACGGCTCGCTGGGTCTGGGTGCGACGCATTCGGAAACCGTGCGGCAACGTGATCTTACCGGCCGCGCTGCCCGGTATTGTCGGCGCGATCCTTGTTGGCCGCAAGCGCGCGCCATTGGTGAAACGATGATTGTTGTGATGGCCGCCGGAGCGATCGCCAAATTCTCGGGCAACCCGTTCGAGGCGATGACAACCATCACTACGCGGATTGTCAGCCAGCTGACAGGTGATACCGATTTTGCCAGCCCCGAGACGCTGGTGGCCTTTGCGCTGGGTCTGACCCTGTTCATCATCACGCTGGGGCTTGAACATCTCTCGCCCTCTACATCGTACGCAAATACCGGGAGCAGTACGAATGACCGATATTTCAGTCAAACACCTGAAAACGCTGCTCCGACCGCGAAGCCCAAAGGTGGTTCGCTGTTCGAAAAGCCGAATGCACGAACCACCAAGCGGCAACAATGCGGCTGAAAGCCGCTTTCAAAATGTACGGCATCGCCGCCATCGCCGATCGGCTTGCTGATGCTAATTGTGCTGGTGACAACAATCCTCGTCACAGCCGGAACTGGTGCCTTTCAGCAAAGACTTTCTTGACGCTTGAATGTCGAGCTTGTTGGCCGACAAGCTGGACAAAAAGGGCACCCGGAACATTGATGACATCAAAAAGGTCTCAACGTTTGGGTATGCGCCTCTGATCAAGAATGCGTTCAAGACAAAAGTTGCAGAGCTGGGCATCGAAACCGATCTTAAGCTCAAGAAGCAGGCCGCATTGCTGTCCAAAAGCGCAGCAGGTCAGTTGCGCAATTATGTGATCGAAAATCCCGACAAGATCGGTGAGACAGTCACGTTCCGGTTCCTGACCAACAGTCGCGTTGATGGATACATGAAGGGGCGTGTCAGCCGCGCCAGCATCGCAAACGACAAGAGCATTTCATCTGAACAGCTTGATCTCGTTGATCAGTTGGTTGCAGCTGGGACGATCAAAAAAACCTTTAACATCGACTTCATTCTGGGTGCCGATGCATCGGACCAACGCCCCGAAGCCGCCGGAATGGGCGTTTCGATGTTGGGTTCGTTGTCCATGATGTTTGTTGTGCTTGGGCTGGCCTTGCCCATTGGTGTTGCTGCATCAATCTATCTGGAAGAGTTCGCACCGCAAAACTGGCTGACCGATATCATTGAGGTCAATATCTCAAACCTGGCTGCGGTTCCGTCGATTGTGTTTGGTATTCTTGGTTTGGCAGTGTTTATCAACTATATGCATCTGCCAACATCTGCACCTTTGGTTGGTGGTCTGGTTCTGACGCTGATGACATTGCCAACGATCATCATTTCGACGCGCGCCTCGCTGAAATCTGTACCGCCTAGCATTCGCGATGCGGCTCTGGGGGTCGGGGCAAGCAAGATGCAGGCCGTGTTCCACCATGTGTTGCCTTTGGCTGCACCCGGTATCCTAACCGGTACAATCATCGGATTGGCGCAGGCGCTGGGCGAAACAGCCCCGCTGCTGTTGATCGGAATGGTCGGCTTTATCGCCTCAAACGCGCCCGACAGCATTGCATCAGGTTTATTGGACCCCAACTCGGCCATGCCTGCACAAATCTATGAATGGGCCAAGCGCGCTGACCCCGCATTTTTACGAACGGGCCTGGGGTGGTATCATCATCCTTCTGGTCTTCCTTGTCACCATGAACACAGTGGCCGTGATCCTACGCCGCCGCTTTGAACGCCGCTGGTAAGAAGGGGCAGAATAATGAAAGACATGACACTCGTGGAGAGAGATGTGGAAACACGTAAAACAAAGATTTCCGCAACAGACGTTCAGGTCTATTACGGTGAGACCCATGCGGTTAAAGACGTCAACGTCGAGATCGAAGAAAAAACCGTAACCGCATTTATCGGCCCATCTGGGTGTGGCAAATCCACATTCCTAAGGTGCCTCAACCGGATGAACGACACGATTGATGTGTGCCGGGTGCAGGGTCAGATCCTGCTGGATGGGGAGAACATTTACGATAAACGCGTCGATCCGGTTCAGCTGCGGGCCAAAGTGGGGATGGTGTTTCAGAAACCAAACCCATTCCCCAAGTCGATCTATGACAACGTTGCTTATGGCCCTCGTATCCATGGGTTGGCTCGGAACAAAGCCGACCTTGATGATATTGTTGAGAAATCTCTGCGACGTGGTGCGATCTGGAACGAGGTCAAGGATCGTTTGGATTCGCCCGGTACGGGCCTCTCCGGCGGGCAACAGCAACGGTTGTGCATCGCACGTGCGGTTGCAACCGAACCAGAGGTTTTGTTGATGGACGAGCCGTGTTCGGCGCTCGACCCGATTGCAACGGCGCAGGTTGAAGAGCTGATTGATGAACTTCGTCAAAGCTATTCTGTCGTGATCGTCACCCACTCGATGCAGCAGGCCGCGCGAGTCAGCCAGAAAACCGCGTTTTTCCACTTGGGAAATTTGGTTGAATTCGGTGAAACCGGGCAGATTTTCACCAATCCGCGGGACCCACGCACCGAAAGCTATATCACCGGCCGGATCGGCTAAGTCAGGACGACATAAACATGACAGAACAACACATTACATCCGTTTATGATCGTGATCTCGAAGCGGTTCAGGCACACATCATGAAGATGGGTGGCTTGGTCGAAGCGGCTATCATGAGCGCGGCGCGGTCTCTTGAAACACGCGATGTCGAATTGGCAACCGAAGTTCGGGCCGGTGACAAAGCTATTGATGCCCTCGAAGAGCTTATCAACGAAGAAACCGCCCGGTTGATCGCTTTGCGGTCCCCAACAGCGAGCGATTTACGTCTGGTTTTGTCCGTTCTTAAGGTTTCGGCAAATCTGGAACGGATTGGGGACTACGCCAAAAACATCGCCAAACGCACCACTGTTTTGGTCGAAACGCCCCCGGTGAACGATAGTGCAGCTGCACTGCGCCGTATGGCGCGCGAAGTTGAGATGATGCTCAAGGATGCGCTGGACGCCTATATTCAACGGGATGCGGAACTGGCAACAGATGTGATTACACGTGATCACGAAGTGGATCAGATGTATAATGCGCTGTTTTCGTGAATTCTTGACCTTTATGGCTGAGGATCCGCGCAACATCACCGCCTGTATGCACCTGCATTTCATCGCTAAAAACATCGAACGCATGGGGGATCATGTGACCTCGATAGCTGAACAAGTGGTCTATCTGGTGACGGGTTCGCGCCCAGAAGACGTGCGTCCAAAGGCAGACGTCACCTCAGTTCCATTAAAGGAGTAAGGTCCAATGTCTGCAGATCAGCCGACAGTCCTTGTTGTCGAAGATGAGCACGCACAGCGTGAGGTTCTGGCTTACAACCTAGAAGCCGAAGGGTTTAAAGTGTCCAAGGCCGAGAACGGTGAAGAAGCGCTGCTTTTAGTGGATGAAGACAACCCGGATATCATCGTTCTGGATTGGATGATGCCAAATCTGAGCGGTATCGAGGTGTGTCGCCGACTGAAAACGCGCCCCGAGACGCGTTCGATCCCAATCATCATGTTATCTGCTCGCTCCGAAGAGGTCGACAAAGTGCGTGGCCTTGAGACCGGGGCTGATGACTATGTGGTCAAACCCTATTCGATTGTGGAATTGATGGCGCGCGTGCGTTCCCAGCTGCGGCGGGTACGCCCCTCGACGGTTGGGCTTCGTCTAGAGTTTGACGATATCATTCTGGATGCCGAAACGCACAAGGTCAGCCGGGATGAAAACCCGCTGAAATTGGGCCCAACTGAATTTCGCCTGCTGTCGACGTTCATGGAAAAGCCCGGACGGGTCTGGAGCCGTGAACAGCTGTTGGATCGTGTCTGGGGACGGGACATCTATGTTGATACGCGTACCGTAGACGTCCACATTGGCCGGCTGCGCAAAGCCTTAACGCAGTTTGGTGGCGTTGATCCGGTACGGACCGTGCGCGGCGCGGGTTACGCGTTGGGTTAAAGTTTAACGGGGCAAGTCATCTTCGGGCTGGGCTTTCGAGGCCAGCCAATGGCGAAATTCCATCAGAGATTGGTCCCGCGATTTATTGCGTGGCCATACCAGATAATAAGCGCCTTTCGCCTCAATCGCTGTGGGGCTAAGGGCGATCAGCCGCCCTGTCGCGAGATCTTGCTCGACCAAATACTCTGGCATCAACGCAACGCCTAATCCGTGCAAAGCTGCTTGGGTGATGGTTGAAAATTGATCGTACAGAGTTCCCGCAAGTGGTGCTTCGTTCTCAACCCCCATTTCTTTGAACCAGTCCTGCCAAGCATTTGGGCGCGTCTGGATGTGCAACAAAGGCAATCGTAGCAAGTGCTGCGGGGATAAATTCATTTGCGCTTGTACAAGAGAAGGGGCGCAGACGGGTAACACGCGCTCGGTCTTGAGCATCAGCGTATCGGTGTCAGGCCAATTGGGCACGCCAAAATGAATCGCCGCGTCAAAGGGCTCGTTTGCAAAATTAAACGGTCTCAGTTGCGTGGACATGTTGATCGTAACATCCGGATGCAGGCGCGAAAATTCGGGCAAACGCGGCATCAACCACCGCATTCCAAAGGTCGGCAAAATCGCAAGGTTCAATGTGCCGCCGACAGGGGCGACCTGCAACCGTAAGGAAGCTTGTGCAATCTGGTTCAGAGCCTGTCGGATCTCAATCACGTAGTCCTGTGCCGAAGCAGTAAGCGACAACCGCTTTCGGTCACGTTTGACCAGCTCGATTCCCATCTGTGTTTCCAAGGTTTGCAACTGACGAGAGACAGCGCTTTGCGTCAGGCTCAGCTCCTCTGCTACGGCAGAAGCTGATCCAAGACGATCCAAGGCTTCCAACGCACGGAGCGAGGCGATAGAGGGGAGGAAACGACGTGATGTGCTCATGTATGCGTTTTACTCATGAAAGCATGCGAAAGTCTCGCTGTTTTTTGATCTTTTCGCACGATAAGCTGCGCACAACTTGATATTTGGAGAATGCGCCATGAATGCCCCCACCAAACCAACCCTGCGTGCCAAGGATGCGCCAGATCTCGGGTCCTTTGACTGGGAAGATCCCTTTCGTCTGACTGATCAGCTGGAAGAAGACGAACGCATGATCGCGGCCAGCGCCCGTGCCTATGCGCAGGAAAAGTTGCTGCCGCGGGTCACCGACGCCTTCCGCGACGAAGAGACCGATCCGGAAATCTTTCGTGAGATGGGCGAAATGGGCCTTTTGGGTGTCACGCTGCCCGAGCAATACGGCGGTTTGGGGTCTGGCTATGTGAGCTATGGTCTGGTTGCGCGCGAAGTTGAGCGTGTCGATTCTGGATACCGTTCGATGATGTCGGTTCAATCCAGCCTGGTGATGTACCCGATCTATGCCTACGGCAGCGAAGAGCAGCGCATGAAGTACCTGCCCAAACTGGCGTCTGGTGAGTTCATTGGCTGTTTTGGTCTGACAGAACCTGATGCGGGCAGTGACCCGGCTGGCATGAAAACACGCGCTGAAAAGACTGACGGTGGGTATCGCCTGACCGGATCGAAAATGTGGATTTCGAATTCTCCCATTGCGGATGTATTCGTGGTTTGGGCAAAATCCGATGCGCATGACGGCAAGATCCGTGGCTTCATCCTAGAAAAAGGCATGAAGGGTCTGAGCGCCCCTAAGATCCAGAACAAAATGAGCCTACGCGCCTCAATCACTGGCGAAATCGTCATGGACGGTGTCGAAGTGGGCGAAGATGCGTTGATGCCGAACGTTCAAGGTCTGAAAGGTCCGTTTGGCTGTCTGAACCGTGCCCGTTATGGCATCAGCTGGGGCGTCATGGGCGCCGCTGAGGCGTGCTGGTTGGGGGCCCGTCAGTACGGTCTAGATCGTCATCAATTCAACCGCCCCTTAGCGCACACACAACTGTTCCAGCGCAAACTGGCAGATATGCAGACAGAAATCGCACTGGGCCTACAGGCATCGTTGCGCGTTGGTCGTTTGATGGACCAAGCCAATGCCGCACCCGAGATGATTTCGATCGTCAAGCGTAACAACTGTGGCAAGTCCTTGGATATCGCTCGGATGAGCCGGGATATGCATGGCGGTAACGGCATCAGCCTTGAATTCAACGTCATCCGTCACATGGTGAATCTTGAAACTGTGAACACCTATGAAGGTGCGCATGATGTACACGCCCTGATTTTGGGTCGCGCGCAGACAGGTTTGCAAGCCTTCTACTAAGTGTTGATTTAAATGCAACAAAGCACGCGCCCTTGTCTGGGCGCGTGCTTTTTTTGTGCCTTTGACCCTTTTGGGGTTCACATTATCCAGCTCAATCACATATAGATATTTGAATATATGTTCTGGCGCGAAACCAGAACCAGTTGGGCACAGGGCAGGGCAATGCGATTTCTTATGAACCCGAAAAAACTCGCTCCATTGTTTCCGATCCTAGATTGGGGGAGCCGATATAGTCGCCCCCATTTTACTGGGGATCTGACGGCCGCAGTCATCGTCACAATTATGCTGATCCCGCAATCCCTGGCCTATGCTTTGTTAGCTGGGCTACCGGCCGAAGTTGGGCTTTATGCATCCATTCTGCCGTTGGTTGCCTATGCCATATTTGGGACCAGCCGCGCGCTTGCTGTGGGGCCGGTGGCAGTTGTTTCACTTATGACGGCATCCGCTTTGGCGCCGCTTGGGCTGGACAGTTTGTCGGCGTATATTGCGGCGGCCGCTGTGCTTGCCTTGATATCCGGTATTCTCTTGCTCGCCATGGGGGCGCTTCGATTGGGCGTTGTTGCCAATTTCCTATCCCACCCAGTCATCGCAGGATTTATCGCGGCCTCGGGCGTGTTGATTGCGGCCAGTCAGCTGAAACACATTCTGGGTGTGTCGGTGCATGGCCACACATTACCCGAAATCTTAGGCGGCTTGCTGCGGCATCTGCCTGAAATGAGCTTTGCGACCCTATTGATTGGTGTTTTGGCTCTTGGTTTTTTGGTTTGGGTGCGCAAAGGCATGGCACAGACCTTGCAAAACAGGCTGGGCCTGGAGGCCGATCTGGCCAAGACAATCGCGCGTGTTGGTCCTATTTTTGCGGTGATTGGGACAACATGTCTGGCGTGGGTTCTCAACTTGCCCGCGTATGGTGTCGCTGTCGTTGGCACTGTTCCAACCGGGCTGCCGCCATTTGGCATTCCCGTGCTCGATTGGGATTTGATCCCAGCCTTGATTTGGCCTGCGGTTCTCATTTCGATCATTGGATATGTCGAAAGCGTTTCAGTGGCTCAAACGCTTGCATCGAAACGGAAACAGCGCATCGATCCCAATCAGGAACTGATCGCATTGGGTGCGTCGAATGTGTCATCCGCACTATCTGGTGGCTATCCAGTAACCGGTGGCTTTGCCCGCTCGGTGGTGAATTTCGATGCCGGGGCAGAGACACCGGCCGCTGGCGCCTTTACCGCGATTGGACTGTTAATCGCGGCTATGGTTTTAACACCGCTGTTGTATTTTCTGCCAAAGGCCACCTTGGCCGCGACCATTATTGTCGCTGTGTTGTCTTTGGTCGATCTCTCTATCCTGAGCCGTGCATGGGCATACTCTAAGGCCGATTTTGCCGCTGTTTCTGCGACCATTCTGCTAACCCTTGGGGCAGGGGTCGAAGTCGGGGTTGCCAGTGGGGTCGGTCTCTCACTCTTGCTGTACATCTATAAGACCTCACGCCCGCACGTCGCCGAGGTTGGTTTGGTTCCCGGTGGCCAGCATTTTCGCAATATCAAACGTCACAGCGTTATTGTCGAGCCAGGCTTGGTCACGCTAAGGATTGATGAAAGCCTATACTTTGCAAACGCTCGCCGGATGGAAGATCTTGTTCTTGCCCGGGCACATCAGAATGTTGGCGAACTCCGCCATGTGATCCTGATGTGTTCAGCTGTGAATGAAATTGATCTAAGCGCGCTTGAATCCTTAGAGGCGATAAACCAACGGCTAAAAGATCTGGGTATTCAGCTGCATCTGTCCGAAGTCAAAGGGCCCGTCATGGATCGCCTAAACCGAAGCCATTTCCTTGAAGACTTGACCGGTCACGTTTTCTTGTCTCAGTACGATGCGTTCAACGACCTAAGGAAAAAGATCCAAACAGCCTAGCACTTGGACGCAACCAAAAGGCAAAAA
>CBCYME010000020.1:0-54053 GCA_965183835.1 Paracoccaceae bacterium
TTTGCAGCGGCGGATAACCCGCCTTCGTGGCCGATCGCGACAACATATTCGTAGTGGCGCAGAGTGAGATATAACATGAAATTATATATGCCTTTTTCAAATATGATTTGAAACGAAAAAAGAGGCAGGGCATCAATACCCGAAACAGCCACCTTGGAGACTGCGCTATGACCCACCCACTGGTTACACAGGAAATGATCGACACGTTTCAAAAAGACGGAGTCGTCTTGATCAAGGGCTTGTTTGCTAAGGAAGTCGAAACATTGCGGGCTGGGGTCGCGGCCAACATGGCAGAACCCGGTCCCTATGCCTCTGAGAACAAGAAAGATGGGCACACGGGGCGTTTCTTTGATGATTATTGCAACTGGACCCGCATCCCCGAATTCCGTGAGGTGATCGAAACCTCACCTGTGGCCGAGGTTGCTGCGGATCTGATGAACTCCCAAACCGTGCAGATGTTCCATGACCACGTGTTGGTCAAAGAACCGGGCACGTCGCTGCCCACGCCTTGGCACCAAGATGGCCCCTATTACTTTGTCGAGGGACAGCAGACGGTCAGCTTTTGGTCCCCACTTGATCCCGTCAAAGAGGCTGCGCTGCGGTGCGTTGCGGGGTCGCATCTCTGGGAAAAAGAGGTGCTGCCAACGCGTTGGGTGTCTGAGACCGATTTCTTTCCAGACGAAGGCCAATACATGGCTGTCCCCGATCCCGAGGCCGAGGGTATGCGGATTGTTGAGTTCGAAATGGAACCAGGCGACGCCGTGGCCTTTAATTACAAAGTGCTGCACGGTGCCCGGGGCAACACCAGCGAAACACGTCGTCGGGCGTTTTCGCTGCGATTGGTGGGTGATGACGCGCGCTATGCCGAACGCCCCGGCCCAACTTCGCCGCCCTATCCCGGTCATGACATGACACCCGGCCAACGCTTGCGCGAAGACTGGTTCCCGATGCTGCGGGGGTAAAACCCACCTTAGTGCCCCGCTGAAATCACTCGGCGGGGGCTATGTATTGAATGCGGACGAGGGCGCAACAGGCTGTGCCCCTAGAACCACTGGCCGGGTTCCATCAAACCCAGATCCAGCAATTGGCGTGAATGCCAGTCAAACGGGGTCGAATTGTGCCAGCGAAAGCTCTGAATTTCAAAGGTCGAGCCGGGGTTGCGCTTGAGAGCCTTAGCGGTGCGGAAGGAACAGATCGCCGCTGTCAGATTGTGATGCCAAGGGCAGGCGTAAGTGTTGTACTCTTGATCTTCGAACGTGTGGTTCGGCAATAGTTTTAACCCAGGTGCGGATTTGAACAGGGCAATGCGGTCGATTTTGCGGCTGTCTTTGGGGATGTGCTCTTCGTATCGCCAACGTACACCACCAAAGAAATCCAATTGCCGCTCGCGCGGGTGACCGGTCGCGGGGTCTTTGCGGGATTGAGCGTAATAGCCGGATCTATCGAGATGCGCGCGATCCAGCGACACGCCATCAGGGTTGAGATCCAGATTATCAGCATACAGGTCGATGACATAGGCCAGCATCGCATCACGCCGCTCTTCCCCGTGAAAGGTGAGCATTTCGCCAACCGAGCGGGTCTCACAAAATGGGAAAAACAGGTATTCCGCGTTGTAGCAGTAGTACATCCAAATACCGGGCGCGGCTTCGATGATGCGATTGATCGCATCGGTAACGGCCCCCACCGGGGCGCAATCAAAGGGGATGCGGTGGATCTTGTCTTCGACATCATTTGGCAGGGGGAATGCGTCAGGGATAAACGCCAGCACCGACTCAAACCCGCACTGGATATGGTGGCGCATCGTTGTGGCCAGTTCGACGTTATCCTCAACAAAAATCATCGCGATCGGCCCTTTGGCCATCACTGTCGTGCCGGTTTTCAAAAAGTGGTCGAGAGATGCGTATTCCATCGGGGGCCTTTGCTCTTGCCATTCTGGCATTGTGTCCCAAATTCGGTTAATTGCGCGTGCATTGCAAGCGGTCCCGGAACCGTTTAAAGCAGGCCGCTGATCCCGCGAACGCAAAGGCCTATATCCATGTCCGAGCCAAAGAAGCTGTATATCAAAACCTATGGCTGCCAGATGAACGTTTACGACAGTGAACGTATGGCCGAAGCTTTGGGTGGAAAAGGCTATGTTGAGACCAAGTCCCCGGATGATGCGGATATGATCTTGCTGAACACCTGTCACATCCGCGAAAAGGCTGCGGAAAAGGTATATTCCGAATTGGGCCGTTTCAAAGGGCTTAAGGCGGGTAAACCGGATCTGAAGATTGGTGTGGCCGGCTGCGTGGCACAGGCCGAAGGTGAAGAAATCATGCGCCGTCAGCCCATGGTCGATTTGGTTGTCGGCCCGCAAAGCTATCACCGCTTGCCCGAGATAGAGACGAAAATCCGTGAGGGGGAAAAGGCGCTCGATACTGATTTCCCCGAAGAGGATAAGTTCGAAAAGCTGAAAAATCGCCCCAAAGCAAAACGTGGCCCGTCGGCGTTTTTGACGGTTCAAGAGGGGTGCGATAAATTCTGCGCCTTTTGCGTGGTGCCCTATACCCGGGGGGCCGAGGTCAGCCGCCCGGCAGATCGCATTTTGCGTGAAGCACAGGATCTGGTTGAACGTGGGGTGCGCGAAATCACTCTGCTCGGTCAGAATGTGAATGCCTATCACGGCGCGGGTGCAAACGGGGATCTGACACTGGCGCAGTTGATCTGGGAGCTGGACAAGGTTGATGGGCTGGAACGCATTCGGTTCACCACCAGCCACCCCAATGACATGATGGATGATCTGATTGAAGCCCATGGCACGTGTTCTAAGTTGATGCCGTATTTGCACCTGCCAGTGCAGGCCGGTTCAGACAAGATCCTGAAGCGGATGAACCGCAGCCACACGGCCGAAAGTTACCTTCGGTTGGTTGAACGCATCCGCGAAGCGCGCCCAGATATTATCATGTCAGGTGACTTTATCGTCGGCTTTCCCGAAGAAACCGAAGAAGATTTTCAGGCGACTCTCGATTTGGTTGAGCAGGTCAAATACGGCTATGCCTATTCGTTCAAGTATTCGACCCGACCCGGGACGCCAGCTGCAGAGCGGGCGCAAGTGCCAGCTGCTGAGGCGGACGAGCGGTTGCAGCGCCTGCAAAGCATGATCACCCGCCATCAGCGCGAGATCCAAGATTCAATGGTGGGGCGTGAACTGAACGTGCTGTTCGAGAAGCCGGGCCGTTTTGACGATCAGATGGTGGGCAAGTCTGAATATCTGCATTCTGTGCATGTCACGGGGTCAAAGGCGGCAATTGGTGACATCGCGCGTGTGAAAATCGTGTCCTCGGGTACGAATTCTTTGGCTGGTGAAGTGATCCGCTGATCGCGCAGAGATTGAATGAGGCGCGACTCAGTCACGTCTCATTCGGCTTTAAGGTTGCGGTAACGTGAACAATATTTGCCATTTTGCGAGAGTGTTTCAGTAATAACCACAATATGTGATGGTTTTTACTTCACAAATATCACTTATTTTCTTAACTTTAGCCCAATTAGTGTATTGGGTGCTTTCCTGACGCGTGTCTGCGGCGCCAATTTTCCGGGGGAACCAAGGTGAGGGATAACAGCGGTGTTTGATTTCAAAATTAAGGGTGCCCTCGCGGCACTGACAGCAGTGATTGCATTAGCCGGGGTAGCTGCCACTCCGCTGGCTGCGCAATCGAATACACGCACCGTAATCGGTGAACGGTATGTCCCAACAATCTGGGTTGACCCAGATGGGTGCGAACATTGGGTTATGGATGATGGCGCCGAAGGATACATGACGCCACACGTCAGCCGACAAGGTATTCCTGTCTGCCGTCGCGGTAATCTGTGCGGAACACTTCCGGCAGATCAGTTTTTCGCGACTGACAGCTACCGGATTTCGTCTAGTGGTCAGCAGCGCCTGCAAGAGTTCTTTCGATCGGCAGGGGCCAATGGCTATATCGTGACCGGTCATACTGACAGCCGTGCATCGGATGCCTACAATCTGCGTCTGTCGCAGAACCGGGCCAATTCGGTCGCCCGCGTCGGCAAAAACACAAACAAAAAGTCGGGGCCCGTATCGTTGATGTGCGCGGTTATGGCGAACGCGACCCACGGGTTCCCAACAACGGGGCTGCCAATATGGCCAAAAACCGTCGCGTTGAAATCATCTGCGTGAATTGAGGAGATCTGCTATGAAATTGATCAAAGGTATCGTGCTCCTCGCCGCATTAGGTGGTTTGGCAGCGTGCGAAGCAACAGACAAGACGGTGGACCGGGGCATCGATGCCAAGGATCTGTCCAATCTGAAAGCTGGGATCTGGGTCGACCCGCAGGGCTGTGACCACTGGATCATTGATGATGGTCTCGAAGGGTATTTGTCGCAACGTCTGGACCGTAACGGTAAGCCTGTATGTTCCGGCGCGGCCCCTCCCGGCGTGGCGACTGGCCCCTTCAAGGATGGCTCGCGAAATCGTCGACGCCGATCTAAAGCGGACAGTCAGAGATTTGAGACCGCCCCCCCGGGGCGGTCTTTTTTATTGGTATTCGCCGAAAATCGCGACAGGTGGCTTGCGACTCTGGCACGGTATTGGCTACGCTAAAGGTGTAATGCCAAGACAGGAGAGCGGATTGGCCATTGGTGCCCTGACCCCACCGCAAGATGAGAATGCCGCCAACCAGGCATTGATTGAGTTTTCTGATAACCGATTGCTGATAGACCTGTGCGGTGAATATGACCGCAACCTTGCTGTGATCGAACAACAGCTGGGCGTGCAGATCGTGCGCCGCGGTAATCAGCTGTCTGTGCTGGGCGAATCCGACGCTCAAGTTCAGGCTGTTGAGGTGCTGCATGCGTTGTATGCCCGGCTTGAGGCTGGGCGAACGGTCGAGCCCGGAGATATTGATCGCGAACTTCGAATGGGGGGCGGCGACGTGGAAACAGTCACGCGTGACGGCAATCAGCTTGAGATGTTCAAGGGCGGCAAGGTCGAAATCAAGACCCGCAAAAAGCTGGTTGAACCGCGTACCGATGCGCAAAAAGCCTATGTACAATCGCTGTTTGAAAATGAATTGGCGTTTGGCATTGGCCCAGCAGGGACCGGCAAGACCTATCTTGCGGTCGCTGTGGGCGTGTCGATGTTTATTGGCGGGCATGTGGATCGCATCATCCTCAGCCGTCCGGCCGTCGAAGCGGGCGAGAAACTGGGGTACCTGCCCGGGGATATGAAAGACAAAGTCGATCCCTACATGCAGCCGCTGTATGATGCGTTGAACGATTTTTTGCCGGGCAAGCAATTGGCCAAGCTGATCGAAGAAAAGCGGATCGAGATTGCACCGCTCGCCTTTATGCGAGGGCGCACGCTGGCCAATGCATTTGTTGTTCTGGATGAGGCGCAAAACGCGACCTCAATGCAGATGAAAATGTTCCTCACCCGACTTGGCGAAGGATCGCGCATGGTGATTACCGGGGACCGCACCCAGATCGACCTGCCGCGCGGCGTGCCGTCGGGATTGCAGGATGCAGAGCGGCTGTTGCACACAATTCCCAAGATCAGCTTTAACTACTTCACATCCAAGGATGTGGTGCGCCATCCGCTTGTCGCTGCTATCATCGAGGCGTATGAGGCGGAAGCCGAACGCGCCGCTGTCAAAAAGGCGGCGTCATCGGCTTGAATATACGACAGGCGCAGGGAAACCTGCGCCGCGACGGAGCCGAAAATGACATTGGATTTAACCTTAGAAGATCCGCGCTGGAATAAGCCTGCCGCCCGTGGCTGAGGCGGGCGATTTCAGTGACGCTGGCCCATATGGGCTTGGATGCTGAAATGTGCGAAGTCAGCGTGTTGGGATGCGATGACGCGCATATTGCAGCGCTGAATGCCGAGTTTCGTGAGAAACCGACGCCCACGAATGTGCTGAGCTGGCCTGCTGAGGAGCTGGCCGCTGAAGAGGCGGGGGCGTCCCCGGCACAACCTGAGCCAGATTTTACAGGTGAAATTCCGCTCGGTGACATCGCGATTTCATACGATACATGCGCGCGCGAAGCCGAAGCCGCCGATAAGCCGATGGCGGATCATGTGGCGCATTTGATGGTTCATGGGGTGTTACATCTGCTCGGGTATGATCATATCCGTGACCCGGATGCCACTTTAATGGAACGACTTGAGGTCGAGATACTTGGCAAACTGGGGATCGAAGACCCATATAGGGGATAAGACCGGGCTTTTGGGCTCACTTTTGGAATGGGAATAATGGGCGAAACAGACGGCAGTTCTAACGCAGCGCAACGCGCGCAGCCACAGAACACGAATGAATTAAGTGCTGAAAAGACAGGGCTTTTTTTCCCCGCATCAAAGATGCATTTACCTCAGCGGATAGCAGTGAGGTCTTGCCCGAGAATGGACATCCAGCTGTCGTGGCGGATCCCCATGGGATGATCAACCTGCGTCGTATGCGGGTCGAAGATGTGGCCATTCCAACCGCTGAAATCGTTTCGGTCTCGAATACGATCGCCAAAGATGAGCTGGTTCAAGTGTTCCGGGACAGCGGGTTGACCCGCATTCCTGTCTATGAGGGGACTTTGGACACGCCGCTTGGGTTTGCGCACCTCAAAGATTTTGCTCTGACCCATGGGTTTAACGGGAATTCCACTGATTTTGATCTGACGTCAATGTTGCGCCCGCTGCTGTTTGTGCCGCCGTCGATGCCCATTGGGGTGTTGTTGACCAAGATGCAGACCGAGCGCCGTCACATGGCGCTGGTGATCGATGAGTACGGTGGCGTTGATGGTCTTTTGACGATCGAAGACCTGATCGAACAGGTTGTGGGTGAGATTGCAGACGAACACGATACCGACGAAGATCAGCAATGGATCGAAGAAAAGCCAGGGTGCTATACGGCCCAAGCCCGGACACCATTGGATGAGTTCGAGGCTGAAATTGGCCGGTCGTTGACCAATCACGAAGATATTGATGACGAGGAAATCGATACCTTGGGCGGGCTTGTCTTTGTTTTGTCCGGTCGTGTGCCTGCACGTGGCGAAATGGTGTCGCATCCAGATGGCTTGGAATTCGAAGTGATTGATGCCGATCCTCGTCGCATCAAACGGTTGCGTGTGATCCTGCCCGACAGTAGCGAATGACCCAGTCCGAGGGGCGGCCATTTTGGCAAAGCCTATGTGCCGTGCTGGTGCTGGGAGGTGTCGCAGCCTTTGGTTTAGCCCCTCTCTACCTCTGGCCCGCCACGGTTGGGGCGTTTTTGCTGCTTCCGTCTGTCATCCGGTGTGCGCAGACGCGCAGGCAGATGGCGCTGTTGGGGTGGGGGTTTGGAACGGCCTATTTTGCACATGGGCTTGTTTGGATCGTTGAACCCTTTTTGGTTGATCCTGAGCGCCACGCCTGGATGGCACCCTTTGCATTGCTGTTCATGTCGGCTGGCCTTGCCTTGTTTTGGGGGGCTGCGTTTTTGGGGTGCTGCGCGCCTATCCCGCGCGCCTGAGGGTCGTGTCTGGGCCTTGATCGCAACTCTGTCTTTGGCCGAATTCGCGCGCGCTTATGTTTTGACGGGCTTTCCGTGGGCAGGGCTGGCGCAGGTCTGGGTCGACACTCGCGCCGCGCAAATGCTGGCATGGGGTGGCCCCCATTTGGTTGCGCTGCTCTCGACAGGGGCGGCCTTGGCTGCGGGGCAATTGCTTGTTTCACCGTGGTCTTTGCGGCGTACCATTCTGGGCCTGCTGCCAGCGGCTTGTTTTGTCGGCGGGGGCTATGTCGCGGATCACCTGCAGCCTCAGCCGACAGAGACGGGCAAAGTTGTGCGTTTGATCCAACCCAATGCACCACAGCACCAGAAATGGGATCCCGACTATGTCTGGCAGTTCTTTGAGCGACAGCTGGTTTTGACAGCGCAGGGGGATCGCCCTGACCTGATTGTCTGGCCAGAAACATCGGTGCCTCAGTGGCTGAACAATGCGGATCCGTTGCTGCAGCAGGTTGCTGCGGCAGCCGGCGGAACGCCTGTCGCATTGGGCATTCGCCGCGCACACGGCCCCCGGATATTCAATTCTCTGTTGTACTTGGATGAGACCGGCGCACAGGCCAGTGTGTACGACAAACACCATCTGGTTCCGTTCGGCGAATACGTTCCGTTTGGGGATATTCTGGCCAAATTCGGGATTTACGGCTTTGCTGCGAATGCAGGGCAGGGGTTCTCGGCTGGGATTGGCCCCGCGCTTGTGTCCATGGGGGCGTTGGGAAAAGCTCTGCCCCTTATTTGCTACGAGGCGGTTTTCCCGCAGGATTTGAATGCTGCGCCAGAGCGCGCAGATTTCATTCTGCAAATCACCAACGATGCGTGGTTTGGGGCGCGGTCCGGGCCGTATCAGCACCTGGCCCAGGCGCGTATGCGCGCGATTGAACAGGGGGTGCCCTTGATGCGAGCTGCAAACACAGGCGTGTCTGCCGTCATCGACCCACGTGGTCAAGTTGTCGACAGCCTGCCGCTGGGCGTTTCCGGTTTGTTGGATGTTCCTCTTCCAGCCCCATTTTCGCCCACGGTTTATGCGCGGTTCGGGGATTTACCAGTTTTTATACTTCTTGTGTTAGGGCTCCTGACTGTGACCTTGCTGCAAGGATTGCACCGCCGCAACAAATAGCAATTGACCCTCTCTATCTCGACGCTTATCTCATCTTGGATTCATCACAACGGCTTCCTGGCGTGATGAATGAACCCCAATGGAGCACTTACATGTCCCGACAGAATTATATTTTTACCTCGGAATCCGTCTCCGAGGGGCATCCTGACAAGGTTTGCGACCGTATTTCAGACGCTGTTCTTGACGCATTCATCGCAGAAGAGCCCGAAGCACGTGTGGCCGCCGAAACCTTTGCCACAACCAACCGGGTTGTGATCGGTGGCGAAGTTGGCCTGTCGGACCAAGCCAAGCTGCGCGACTACATGGGCCGGATCGACGAGATTGCCCGCGCCTGTATCAAGGACATCGGTTACGAGCAGGATAAGTTCCATCACGAAACCGTGGAAATCACCAACCTACTGCACGAACAATCTGCGCATATCGCGCAAGGCGTTGATGCTGCGGACGGCAAAGACGAAGGTGCCGGCGATCAGGGCATCATGTTTGGCTATGCCACAACTGAGACCGACGCGCTTATGCCTGCGCCGATCCAATACAGCCACGCGATCCTGCGTCGCCTCGCCGAAGTGCGCAAAAACGGCACTGAACCTGCTTTGGGCCCAGATGCCAAATCGCAGCTTTCCGTCATTTATGATGGAGGGAAACCAGTTGGGATCAGCTCGGTCGTGTTGTCGACCCAGCACCTGATCGAAGAACTGACCAGCGCCGATATTCGCGCCATTGTTGAACCGTATATTACCGAGGTCCTGCCCGAAGGCTGGTTGACCGATGCCACCGAATGGCACGTGAACCCGACCGGTAAGTTTGTGATCGGTGGCCCCGATGGGGATGCTGGTCTGACCGGGCGTAAGATCATCGTTGATACCTATGGCGGTGCGGCGCCACACGGGGGCGGTGCGTTCTCGGGCAAAGATCCGACCAAGGTTGACCGCTCTGCGGCTTATGCCGCGCGCTATCTTGCCAAAAACGTTGTGGCGGCTGGCATGGCGGATCGCTGCACCATTCAGCTGAGCTATGCGATTGGGGTTTCCAAGCCACTGTCGATTTACGCCGATACGCATGGCACAGGCGACGTTGACGCCGCCGCCATCGAAAAGGCGATTGATCGGGTGATGGATCTGACCCCACGTGGGATCCGGTCGCATCTTGAGCTGAACAAGCCAATTTATGAGCGGACGGCAGCTTACGGCCACTTTGGTCGCGCGCCTGAGGCCGATGGTGGCTTTAGCTGGGAACGGACCGATCTGGTTGAGGCTTTGAAAAAAGCGGTCTGACCAACGGTTTCAGATCAGAATTTCAGCGGGCGGCCTTGAGGGTCGCCCGTTTTTCATTCTACCTAAGCGTTCTGTTGGCGTGTGGTTTGGGTATGAGTGATGCAACGGATAATGGTTATTGGTGGCCCAGGGTCGGGTAAATCTACGCTGGCACGGATGTTGGGTGCCCGGCTTGATCTGCCCGTCGTTCATATGGATCCGATTTATTGGCTGGGCGACTGGGTCGAGCGCAGCAAAAGTGACACCATGCAAATGGCGCGCGCTGCCGCAGATCAACCGGCATGGGTGTTTGAGGGCAATCATTCCTCCAGCATGGAGTATCGTGCTGAAAGGGCCGAAATGATCGTCCTTTTGGACATGCCACGCCCGTTGCGAATGTGGCGGGTGTTTAAGCGGTCTATTCAATATTGGGGGCAGACGCGCCCCGATATGGGCCCCAATTGCCTGGAACGGTTTGATGCAGAGTTTTTGAATTTTTGCTGGAACTACGACACCGACGGTCGCTTGCGTGCGTTGTCGTTTATCGACGCCTGGCAGGCCAAACGTACAGTGCACGTGCTCCGCAGTCGATCTGACGTCGCTCGTTTTGTTGAGGGGTTTTGAATGGATCCGCTCCGCAAATCCGCAGATGAGCAAGGGAAACCTTGCGTGTGGGGCATCTAGGGTTTATGGCCCCGGGCCATGAGCACCGATCATCCCCAGCGCCCGCACCGCAACTTTTATGGCCGTTTCAAGGGCAAGCACCTGAAGCAGAGCCAAAAGACCTATCTGGATGAGGACCTCTCGGCCCTCTCACCCGGAGCCGTGGATTGGGAAACCAACCCCGAGCGCACCAATCTGGATCTGGATGGCTTGTTCGGCGGGCGCCCTGTCTGGTTGGAAATCGGTTTTGGTGGCGGGGAACACCTTGTTCATCAGGCGGCCAACAATCCGGACGTTGGGATTATTGGCGCTGAACCCTACATCAATGGCGTTGCGATGCTGTTGGGTAAAATTCGCCGCGCAAATGCTGATAATCTGGCAGTGCATCCCGGCGATGCACGCGATCTGTTCGACGTTTTGCCGGATCAGAGCATTTCCAAGGCGTTTCTGCTGTACCCTGACCCGTGGCCCAAAACACGTCATCACCGCCGACGGTTCGTGACGCAAGAACACTTGGTTCCGTTGGCGCGTGTGCTTAAGCCCGGCGCGATCTTCCGTGTTGCGACCGATATCGAGGATTACGTGCGCCAGACCTTGGAAGAGGTGCCAAAGGCAGGTTTTGAATGGCTGGCCGAGCGTCCCACCGATTGGCGCGAACCATGGGGTGATTGGATTTCGACCCGGTACGAGCAAAAGGCGTTGCGCGAAGACAGGGTGCCGCACTATCTGACATTCCGTCGACAGGGCTGAGATCTGCGTTAAAGTGTTCTCATTGAGACACTCAAAAGGACGCATTTCATGTCTGACATTCGTATCACAAATTGCCACACGCACCTGTTTCATTCCAAGCATGTGCCGGTGGATTATCCCTATTGGGCGTTGCGACCGTTCAAAAAGATGCCGCTTTTGATCAAGGGATTGGAACGCGGCATGGCCTTGATTGGGCAGCAGCCCGTGGCTGAAAAGCTCAGCCGCCTGTACCGGTTCCAGCAAGAGACCCAAGAGGGCAGCCAGCGCGCGATCTTGGACAATTTGCGTCAGCACTATCCATCGAACACCCGTTTCGTGGTGTTGCCGATGGAGCTGTCAGCGTTCGGCTATGGCAAGCCCGAGGTTTCGGTGCGTGACCAGCATGACGAACTCGCAGCCCTGCGCCGTGATCCTGATGTTGGCCCCTCTGTCATTCCTTTTGCCACGATTGATCCACGGGCCGATCCGCGCGGGTCAGAGCTGTGGCGCGCCATCGATGAGCTTGGTTTTAAGGGTGTGAAAATTTATCCGCGTCTTGGGTTTGCACCGGATGATCCACGCCTGATGGCGCATGTCTATCCCAAGATGGAGGAGTTGGGGCTGCCCTTGATGACCCACTGTTCCCGCGGCGGGGTGCAGGGCCGGACTTTGTCTGACCATTGGGCAGACCGCTACACCGATCCCGAGGCGTACATCCCGGTGATGAAGGCCTTTCCCAAGTTGCGTATCTGTCTGGCGCATTTCGGTGGTCAAAAAGATTGGGCCGCCTATGTGAACCCGGACCGGGCCACGCCGTTTGCAGATGAATACCGCGACAACTGGCAGGTCAAAATTCGCGAAATGATCTGCAGTGGTAAATATCCGGACCTGTGGACCGACATTTCCTACACCCTGTTTCATTTTGAGGATTACGTGCCGTTCCTTCGCTTGTTTCTGGGCGGCGAGGCGCCGGATTCCGATGTTGATGAGGAAACCAAATTGCTGCGCAGCCGTGTTCTGTTCGGGTCTGATTTCTATATGACCCGACAGGAAGAGCTGTCAGAGCGCGCCGTGTGCTTTCGTTTGCGCAATGCGCTGGGCGAGGACGTCTTTCGCCAGATCGCCGAAGAAAACCCGACGCAGTGGTTGGGTGAGGTCTGACCAGTGTCTTTGTTGCTGGACGCTTTGGCCCCAATTCGCTAATTCGCTGGGTAGGTCAGCGCAAAAGGAAGCTCTCATGTCCGGACACGGTACGCCCATCCCGATGACGTCATCCCCCTGTGGCCCGCTGAGCGGTGTGGCCGAGGTGCCGGGCGATAAGTCGATCTCGCATCGGTCGTTGATTTTGGGCGCGATGGCCGTCGGGGAAACCAAGATCACGGGCCTGCTCGAAGGCGAAGACGTGTTGGACACGGCCAAAGCCATGCGGGCGCTGGGTGCCGAAGTGACAGATCATGGCAATGGCAGTTGGAGCGTTCACGGCGTGGGCGTTGGTGGCTTTGCCGAACCTGAAAATGTGATCGACTGCGGGAACTCTGGGACCGGTGTGCGTTTGCTCATGGGGGCGGTGGCAACTTGCCCGATTTCTGTGACCTTCACCGGCGACGCAAGCTTGAACGGTCGTCCCATGGCGCGTGTTACCGACCCATTGGCTTTGTTTGGCACGCAGTCCGTGGGCCGCAAGGGCGGACGTTTGCCAATGACACTTGTCGGTGCGGCCGAGCCGGTGCCGGTTCGGTATGAAGTGCCGATGCCTTCTGCGCAGGTGAAATCAGCGGTATTGCTGGCAGGCCTGAATGCACCGGGCCAAACCGTGGTAATCGAGAAAGAAGCCACTCGTGATCATTCCGAGCGTATGTTGGCTGGCTTCGGTGCTGAAATCACAACTGAGCAAACCGCCGAAGAGCGCGTGATCACTCTGACGGGTCAGCCAGAATTGAAACCACAAGTGATTGCTGTCCCGCGCGATCCGTCGTCTGCGGCGTTCCCGGTGTGTGCCGCATTGTTGGCGCCGGGATCTGACGTATCGGTGCCGGGCATTGGGTTGAACCCGACACGGGCCGGGTTGTTCACCACCCTTCGTGAGATGGGGGCTGATTTGACCTATGAAAATGAGCGCCTCGAAGGTGGCGAACCAGTCGCCGATTTGCGCGCACGGTATTCGCCCAACATGGTGGGCGTTGTGGTCCCGCCCGAGCGGGCCGCCAGTATGATCGATGAATACCCTGTTCTGTCTGCCGTTGCCTCCAATGCCACCGGCATCACCATGATGGCGGGCGTTAAAGAGCTGCGCGTCAAGGAAAGTGATCGCATCGACGCCATGGCGCGCGGTTTGCGCGCCAACGGTGTCGAAGTTGACGAAGGCGCGGATTGGTGGTCGGTCACCGGCATGGGGATCGGTAATGTCCCCGGTGGCGGCACCTGTGAAAGCTTTCTGGATCACCGGATTGCCATGTCGTTCATGGTGCTGGGGATGGGCGCACAAAGCCCTGTGTCGGTGGATGATGGCGGGCCGATTGCCACGTCATTCCCGATCTTTGAGCCGCTCATGACGCAGCTTGGCGCAAAAGTCAGCCGCGACTAACTGCGCGGCAAACGGCATGGGCCTGCAGTGGCCCATGCAGGGCGTCGTTAGACGTAGCCCATGGAATATACCATGGTTCCGATTCCGATCAGAAACCAAATGGCAAGGGTGAACCAATACAGACCCGGATTTTCGTCTCGGGCGATGGGTTCCCACAGGTATGTATACCCCATAAACAGATCTTTGATGGCCCATAGGATCAAGCCGATCCCTACATAAAACCAGATATCCATGTTCGTCCTCGTTTGTGGTGCGTGATGTTTCGGTGCTGCGTAACAGCAGATGTGTGCCGGATCTCCGGCTTACAAGTAAATCAAATGAACGTTCACTAATTTTATTAGGTATATTCAGCCAGAGCCAGAAACAAGAGGCGACACATGCTCTGTCAGTTTGCGCTCCTGTGTCTGACTTATTGTTCTTGAGAGAGGCATGATTACACGAACCGTATAGATAGGGTTGGCCGCCGCCAGCATTTGCGTCTTACCGCACTGGGCAGGGGCCTTTGAATTGGCAGAGCCTCAGGCACTGGGCTTTGATCCGATGATTGAACCGGCCTATCATTCGGGCGGCAGTGGTTTGATGTTCACCGTGCCGGACTATCTGGCGTTTGTGGACATGCCGCTGAATGGGGGCACGGGCAAGGGCTCGCTCGGCGATATGTGGTGGGGGGCATGTTGGCATCAATTTTTGGATCAATCCGAGCTAGGACATGGCGGTGATCTTTATGATCCAAACCCCAGAACAACGGGCCTATTACCGCCCCGTGTTGCGCAATATGGTTTATGATGCGCTGACCAACCCGACACAATAACACGGGGGTGAGACCGGCAATTGGGTCGGTCTCAACACCTCTCTGGGATTGCATCCGCGGACGTGTCAGAGAATAAAAGGCCAAGTGATAGGAAAGAGGCACTGATGCGGTTCACCATAGCAATCGACGGCCCCGCTGCAGCGGGTAAGGGCACCATCTCTAAAGGGGTGGCCGGGCATTTTGGTTTTGCTCATCTGGATACTGGCCTGCTGTACCGTGCAGTTGGCCGGCGCACTTTGCTGGGGGAACAACCTGCTGCAGCCGCTCTGGCATTGGTCGCTGAGGATCTGAACCGCGATGATTTGCGCACTGCAGAGGTGGCCCAAGCCGCAAGCCGGGTTGCTGTTGTGCCCGAAGTGCGTGCGGCATTGTTGGATTTTCAACGTGCCTTTGCCCGGCGCGCAGGCGGGGCGGTGCTGGATGGCCGCGATATCGGAACCGTGATTTGCCCGAATGCCGAAGCCAAGCTGTTCGTGACCGCCAGTGCCGAGGTTCGGGCCGAGCGGCGCTATCTTGAGTTGACCGGAAACGGCAGCCAGGTGACACGGGGTCAGGTTTTGGCAGATGTCAAAGAGCGGGATGCACGGGATATGGAACGATCCGAGGCCCCCCTGAAGCCAGCGGTTGATGCTGTAACGATCGATACCAGTAGCCTGAGCATTCCTGACGCGTTGCGCTTGGCTGTTGAGCAAATTCAGCTCAAGATTTCTGCGACTGGATAAGCTCTAGAATAGCATTTGGGGCGCGACAGACGCGCGCCCCAGATTATTGATCAGAGTTCAGAAACGGCGGTGTGTTTGATCTGGCCCCATTGGGTATCAGCGGTTTTTGCGGTGCCAATGACGTCTTTCATAAAGGCTTCGCGGGTTCCGGCGTTCAGGAACAGGAACAGTTTGCCGTCGTGAACAAGGAACTGATCCGGGTCGCCGTCGAACTTCTTGCCAACCGAAACACCAAAGGAACAAAAACCACCATGTTGTGGCACGTATTGTGCAGGGTTGGCTTCAAATGTCTTTTGGTTTTCGGCGCTGGCGAAATAGTAAGATGCACCATCAAAAGTCGCTGAGAACTCCGAGGTCCCTTCGACCGATTTGCCACTGCTCAGCAAGGCGACGGGGTCGGACCCGTGTACGGCCAGCGGGGCACCCGCTGCAGAAATTCCGTTCGAAACGTTGATTTCATCCGCTGCAAAGGCAGGCGCGGCAATCAGAGGCAGGGTGGCAAGAACGGCAGAGAGAATGAGCTTGTTCATCGTGTATCCTATCGTGTTTGACTGTGTGTTCCGGGTCTTGTTCGTCCCGATGAGGTCAACTTAGGCACAACACTTGATACGTTTAATCGCAGATCCGCCGAACAACTTTGCAGATCGTCCAAATGTCCGGGGGATTGGTCGCAGGCCTCAATCACCAATCTGTGTATCGCACTGACGCGGCCCCGCCTTTAGGCTGTGAGCAATCTCATAGGAGTTCACAAAATGATCCGCCTTGCCCTTCTCTTGCTGTGTTTCGCGGCACCCGCTTTTGCGCAAAAGTCGGAAGAGCCGATGACCTATGAGCGTCTTGGCAATATCATCTTCACCCTAGATCCTGACGCGATACCAGAAGGGCCCGGTTTCCGCATGACGGTGGCCAACGTGCCTTTGATTGTGATTACGGATGCCAGTGCGGATCGGATGCGCGCAATGATCCCGATACGCTCAGCGCAAGGTCTGACTCCTGCAGAACTGAGCCGGATGATGCAGGCGAATTTTGATACGGCATTGGATGCGCGATACGCAATCGCCAATGATACGTTGTGGGCGACGTTCATCCATCCGCTGGCACCTTTGGAAAAGGACCAGTTCATTTCAGGCCTCGCTCAGGCGGTGAACATCGCCAAGACCTATGGAACGTTGTATTCCGGCGGCGCTGCCCAGTACGGTGGCGGGGACAGTGGCAACTTGCAACGCGCCCTGATTGATGAGCTGCTGAAAAAGGGCGAAGAGCTTTAGCGGCTCTTTCTGTGTCCTTCCCTGATGGTGGCCCGACCGATCAGGCGCTTTTCGGCTCTTTTTCCGCATCTTCGTCATAGCGCACGCGCGCTGAATCAATATTTGGCAGGTTTTCCAAAGCCCAGAGACCGATCGCAGTGACGGGTTCGCGAAAAGACTCCCCCAAGGGCGTCAAAGCGTATTCCACCTTGGGCGGGATGGTTGGGTAATAGGTGCGGCTGACCAAGCCGTCGCGCTCCATCTCGCGCAGGGTCAGGCTCAGCATTCGCTGTGAAATGCCCAAATGGCGCTTTAACTCATTGAATCGCAACACACCGTACTGTGCCAGCGAGATTACGATCAATACGCTCCACCGGTCACCGACGCGACTTAGCACTTCGTTTATGCGTTGGCAGTCCGGGCATCCGTTTGCTTGCGCCATGGTGGTTCCCTCTGTGTAACCGGGTCTCAGAAATGTGCCTTCTTGTGGCGCATTGTGGTGTCACCTATATCGCCAGTTACATAAGTATACCACCCCGGCGCGACGCCGATATACAGGACAGACCACATGACCCAGAGCACGCTGATCGAGAAACTCAACTGGCGCTACGCAACCAAAAAGATGGACCCGACCAAAGCGGTTCCTCAGGAAAAGGTTGATCAAATCGTCGAGGCGATCCGCATGGCGCCTACATCAAGTGGCACGCAGCCGTTCGAGCTGTTTGTGATTACCAACCCTGAAATCCGTGCTGAAATCCAGCCTCACGCCTGGAATCAGGCACAGATCACCGAAGGGTCTCACCTGCTGGTATTCGCGGCTTGGGATAACTATTCGGCGGATCGTATCGATGCGGTGACTCAGCAGATGACGGACGAGCGCGGCGAAATTCCGATGCTGAACCAGTATTACGACAACCTCAAAGCCACATATTTGCCGCGCGAAGAGCAGGTGAACCATGACCATGCAGCGCGTCAGGCTTATATTGCCTTGGGCTTTGCTCTGGCAGCGGCGGCTGAGCTGGATGTGGACAGCACCCCGATGGAAGGGTTCGATCCCGCCAAGGTTGACGAAATCCTGAACCTGAAAGAGCGCGGCCTGCGGTCAGTGCTGTTGTTGCCTTTGGGGTATCGCCAAGAAGGTGCCGATTGGTTGCTGCCGATGAAAAAGGTGCGCAAGTCACACGAATCGTTTGTGACAGAAATCGCCTGATCGGGCATAGTGGGGGCGGGGCGGCGTGTCTGCCCCCACAATCCCCCAGTGTTGCTTGGGGTTGCGGGGCTTTATGCTTGCACATTGCAGGGAATCCAGCTAAATGCGCCCTGTCTACACAAGGACGGTTAACGTCCGGGCGACATCTCTGAGCAGGGCTGAGGCGATCCTCGGCCCTTTGTGTTTGTTTGGTTCAGAGGTTCACCGGGTCACGTTCTGTGGGGCTAAACCAAGACCGGCGGAGACAACCGCACGGCCAGAAAAATCGTTGTAAAGGAAACCAGAGACCTCATGGCTCAAAACGTATCTATGGAAGACTTCGAAGCCCTGTTGCAGGAAAGCTTCGAAATGGACACCCCCGAAGAGGGTTCCGTTGTTAAAGGCAAGGTTATCGCGATCGAAGCGGGCCAGGCCATCATCGACGTCGGCTACAAAATGGAAGGCCGCGTTGATCTTAAAGAATTCGCAAATCCCGGTGAAGCTCCTGAAATCGCTGTAGGCGACGAAGTAGAAGTCTTCCTGCGCTCGGCTGAAAACGCCCGTGGCGAAGCGGTTATCTCTCGTGAGATGGCGCGCCGCGAAGAAGCATGGGATCGCCTGGAAAAAGCATACGCAGACGAAGAGCGCGTCGACGGCGCCATCTTTGGTCGCGTCAAAGGCGGCTTTACTGTCGACCTGGGTGGCGCAGTTGCGTTCTTGCCCGGCTCGCAGGTTGACGTACGCCCCGTACGCGACGCTGGCCCTCTGATGGGTCTGAAGCAGCCGTTCCAGGTTCTGAAAATGGACCGTCGTCGTGGCAACATCGTTGTTTCGCGTCGTGCGATCCTCGAAGAATCACGCGCCGAACAGCGCGCCGAAGTCATTGGCAACCTGTCCGAAGGTCAAGCCGTCGATGGTGTGGTCAAGAACATCACCGAATACGGTGCGTTTGTTGACCTTGGTGGCGTAGACGGTCTGTTGCACGTGACCGACATGGCATGGCGCCGTGTGAACCACCCGTCCGAGATCCTGTCGATCGGTGAAACCGTTAAGGTTCAGGTCATCAAGATCAACAAAGAGACACACCGTATCTCCTTGGGCATGAAACAGCTGCAGGAAGATCCATGGGATCTGGTTGCCGCCAAGTACCCACTGGAAACAACGCACACTGGTCGCGTGACCAACATCACCGATTACGGTGCATTTGTTGAGCTCGAGCCCGGCGTTGAAGGTCTGGTTCACGTGTCCGAAATGTCTTGGACCAAAAAGAACGTACACCCAGGCAAAATCGTGTCTACTTCGCAAGAAGTCGAAGTCATGGTTCTGGAAATCGACGGCGCCAAGCGTCGCGTTTCGCTGGGTCTCAAGCAGACCATGCGCAACCCTTGGGAAGTGTTTGCAGAAACACACCCCGAGAACACCGAAGTCGAAGGCGAAGTCAAAAACATCACCGAATTCGGTCTGTTTATTGGTCTCGAAGGCGACATCGACGGCATGGTTCACCTCTCCGACCTGTCATGGGACGAGCGCGGCGAAGATGCGATCCAGAACTACCGCAAAGGCGACATGGTTTCGGCCGTTGTCTCCGAGGTTGATGTCGACAAAGAGCGTATCTCGCTGTCGATCAAAGCCCTGGGTGGTGACAAGTTCGCAGAAGCGGTTGGCGGCGTGAAGCGCGGTTCGATTGTAACTGTTGAAGTGACTGCCATCGAAGAAGGCGGCATCGAAGTGGTTTATGAAGGCATGAAATCCTTCATCCGTCGCTCTGATCTGTCCCGTGACCGTGCCGAGCAGCGCCCTGAGCGTTTCAATGTTGGCGACAAGGTCGACGTTCGCGTCACCAACGTCGACAGCAAGACACGTCGTCTGGGTCTGTCGGTCAAAGCACGCGAAATCGCGGAAGAAAAAGAAGCAGTGGAACAGTATGGCTCCTCGGACTCCGGCGCATCGCTGGGTGATATCCTTGGCGCAGCACTGAAGTCTGGCGACTAAGCCTTACTCCAACTGAATTCAAAGGCCCCGCAACGCAAGTTGCGGGGCCTTTTTCGTTTCAGGGATCGTTTGATGGGGGCTCCCGCCAATCCTGAGTGCATTGAAATGCACCCAGGATTTGTTGGGCCGGGCAGGGCGCCAAAGGCGCCCTGCAGGTGGGATTTGTAGCCGAGGCAGAGGGCAATTCAGCGCGGTATCTGGCACGCGACCCGACAAGGTCGCGCGATTTGGCCAAGAGTAAGTTTGCAGTGCAGCGCTGTCTGTAGCAGGGGGATTATGCCCGACCGCGAACGAATCAATGTTTTGTGAGGCGCTGTCTGAGGCGTGGGATCGGCCAGCAGGGGCTGATTGAAGGGGCGTAAAGGGGTAAAAATGAAATTAATCTGGATATTTAGGCCGGATTAGTTTCCCCCATTCCCAATTTTTTCCTATACTCTCAGACCAATAGCACACTGCCACCTTGTTGCCTTGGGAGGGGAACAGCACATGATCCGTTCTGAACTGATCCAGAAAATCGCAGACGAAAACCCACATCTCTATCAGCGCGACGTTGAACGGATCGTGAATACTGTGTTCGAAGAAGTCACAGATGCTATGGCGCGCGGCGACCGGGTTGAACTGCGTGGCTTTGGCGCATTTTCGGTCAAACAGCGAGACGCGCGGATTGGTCGCAATCCAAGAACCGGCGAAACAGTGCATGTCGAAGAGAAGCATGTGCCGTTCTTTAAGACCGGTAAATTGCTACGAGATCGATTGAACGGAAAGTAACATGATGCGCTACATTCGCTACGCGGTCCTGGGATCACTGGGGATCATCTTGATCTCGGTGTCTCTGGCAAACCGGGGTATGGTCACATTGAAACTCATGCCAGATGATCTGGCTGACCTTCTGGGCTTCAATCACGGGATTTCTCTCCCGCTGTTTGTGGTTGTCCTTGGGGGCGTGGTTGTTGGGCTTATCCTCGGCTTTTTGTGGGAATGGCTGCGCGAGCATAAGCATCGCAAAGATGTCAGCACTAAAAAACGCGAAGTGCGCAAGCTGGAGCGTGAAGTTGGTAAGCTGAAAGCACAAAAGAACGAAGGCAAAGACGAAGTTCTGGCTATTCTGGACGAGGCAAGCTGAGTCCGCCATGTCTGGTGATGTGAGCGTTAAGATTTGCGGCTTGACTGCGGTAGAGCATGTTCAGGCCGCTGCCACAGCAGGGGCCCGCTATGTGGGCTTTGTGTTTTTCCCTAAATCCCCCCGTCATCTGGATGTTCCCAAAGCGGCTGATCTGGCGGGCCACGTCCCGCTTGGAATTGCCAAGGTTGCGCTGACGGTGAATGCAACGGATGCGGAGCTGGATCATATCTTGGCCTCAGTTCCGCTCGATATGTTGCAGTTACACGGTAAGGAAAGCCCCGAACGCGTGTCTGAGGTCAAAGCCCGGTACGGTTTGCCTGTGATGAAGGCCATTGGCGTTGCAGACCACGCAGACCTTGCGCAGATTGATGTGTATTCCCAAATCGCAGACCAGTTGCTGATCGATGCAAAACCGCCAAAGGAAGCCGCGCTTCCGGGGGGGAATGGGTTGTCCTTTGATTGGCGATTGCTCGCTGGGCGCAAATATTGGCAATGTCCATGGATGTTGGCCGGGGGCTTAACGCCCGAGAACGTGGCCGAAGCGGTCCGGATGACCGGGGCGCAGCAAGTGGATGTTTCCTCGGGTGTGGAAAGCGCGCCGGGTCACAAGGATGCAAACCTGATAGAGGCATTTGTTGCGGCGACGCGGTGATCAGGGCGCATGATCGCGTTCACTGTTCCCAAGACAAACAAACATCTGCCGCTGCCTGGTCGTAATACGGCGTTCTATCGGGCCCTTACTGCGTTTTGGCATGGCTAATTGCGCATTCACCTCCTATGAACATCTGGCACGACGACGGAGACTGTTATGGACCACGATCTTTTCAATTCCTTCATGTCCGGCCCCGACGAAAGCGGTCGATTTGGTAAGTTTGGCGGACGGTTTGTCAGCGAAACTCTGATGCCTCTCATCCTGTCATTGGAAGAGGAATACGAGAAGGCCAAGACCGACCCAACGTTTTGGGCCGAGATGGATGATCTGTGGACCAATTACGTTGGCCGCCCATCCCCGTTGTATTTTGCGGAACGCCTGACCGAGCATTTGGGTGGGGCAAAAATTTATCTCAAACGGGATGAGCTGAACCACACCGGCGCGCACAAAATCAACAACGTTCTGGGGCAGATCATTCTGGCCCGCCGCATGGGCAAGACCCGGATCATTGCTGAAACCGGGGCAGGGCAGCACGGTGTTGCAACCGCGACTGTCTGCGCCAAGTTCGGTTTGAAATGCGTGGTTTACATGGGTGCGCACGACGTTCAGCGTCAGTCTCCCAACGTGTTCCGTATGCGTTTGCTGGGGGCCGAGGTCATTCCGGTGACATCGGGACGTGGCACGCTTAAGGATGCGATGAACGATGCGCTGCGCGATTGGGTGACCAACGTGCGCGACACCTTCTATTGCATCGGCACTGTTGCAGGTCCGCACCCTTATCCGGCGATGGTCCGCGATTTCCAATCCATCATCGGCAAAGAAGCCAAAGAACAGATGCAAGCCGCCGAAGGCCGTCTGCCCGATACTCTGATCGCTGCTATTGGCGGTGGGTCAAACGCGATGGGCCTGTTCTTTCCGTTCCTTGATGACAAAGAGGTCAACATCATTGGGGTCGAGGCCGGCGGCCGTGGCGTGAATGAAAAGATGGAACATTGTGCGTCCCTGACGGGTGGTCGTCCGGGCGTGTTGCACGGCAACCGAACCTATTTGTTGCAAGACGACGATGGGCAGATCCTAGAAGGGTATTCCATTTCTGCGGGTCTGGATTACCCCGGCATTGGCCCTGAACATTCGTGGCTGCATGACGTGGGGCGGGCGCAATATGTGTCAATCACGGACAAAGAGGCGTTGGAAGCGTTCCAGCTGTGTTGTTCGACCGAAGGCATCATCCCGGCGCTCGAGCCCAGCCATGCCTTGGCGCATGTGATGAAAATTGCACCCGAGCTACCAGCGGATCACTTGATTTGCATGAACATGTGTGGCCGGGGGGACAAGGACATCTTTACCGTGGCCAAACACCTCGGTTTTGACATGTCAGATACCGAAGGGCGCGCGGCAGACTAAATCTGCCTGAACTTCCAAGACGAACAAAAGACCAGCCAGAGAAATCGGGCTGGTCTTTTCTGTTTCAGCGCTCTAATCGCCCAGCACTGGCAGGGGCTCACTCAGGCGCAGTGATCGCGTGCTGTGCCAATATCGGCAAGGATATGATTTCCAACGCCCGCTGATGTGTCGCTTGCAGATCGACCTGCGGCGCGCAGCCCTCGTCGTGGGCTTGCAGAAAACGGCTTGCGCACAGGCACCACTTGTCGCCTGATTTTAGCCCTGCAAAGCCGAATTCGGGGCGCGGTGTGCTCAGGTCATTTCCGACGTATTTGGAATAGGCCAAGAATTCGGCTGTCATCACGGCGCAAACCGTATGGCTGCCTTGGTCTTGGGCGCAGGTGTTGCAATGGCCGTCCCGAAAGAACCCGGTCAGGGGGGTGGTCGAACAGGGGGCCAACGGCCCCCCGATCGCATTGATACTTGGATCTGGTTTCATAACACCCAGCTTACAGGTTTTTTGCGATCAGACGGAACATTTCAATATTGGCCTCGCTCACACCTTCGTCCCGGAATTTGCGATCCGCACCTGTTGTGGTGATCAAAATGCCGCGCTGCTGATCAAAATAGAGATATTGCCCGTACACTCCACGCCCCAAAAACTCACCTTGGTGGGCGCCAACGGGGATCCACCATTGATACCCATACCCGATCTTTCCGGGTTTGGTCGGGGCGCTTGCCTGTGTCGATTCCGCAATCCAGGCCTCGGGCACGATACGCGTGCCCCCATAGATCCCGTTCTGCATAATCATCTGACCAAAGCGGGCAAAGTCACGCGTGGTGAAATTCAATCCGCCCAAGACAAAGGCCACTCCGGCACCGTCGGTGACATAATACCCGTCTTGTTCCAGCCCCAGAGGTTGCAGGATCTTTTCCTCCAACAGCTCGGATACGGATCGCCCTGTTGCGCCGCGAATAACCATCCCGATCACATGGGTGTCGATAGACACGTACTGCCAGCTTTCGCCCGGCGTTGCGAAGCTTTCGGTGATGGATGCGGCAAAGTCATCCAATGCGCCGCCCAAGGCAACGACGCGGCCCATGCGGTTGATGTCTGAATCATAATCCAGATAATCTTCGTCAAAGGTCACACCGCTTGCCATGTTCAACACGTTGCGGATCGTTGCCGCCTCATAAGCGCTGCCTTTAAGAAGCGGCGCATATGTGACAACCGGCTCGTCCAACGACGCAATCGCGCCTTCCTCCATCAGGACCCCGAACAGGGCGGAGAGATAGCTTTTGGCGATGGACCAGGAAATTCGACGATCATCGGGGCCGGTGCCGAGAAAATACTCCTCATACCGGATCGCGCCGTCCTTCATAACCAACAGGGAGGTCACGGCCCGGTCTTCGATCCACTGCGCCGTCTCGGCGGGCAATTGGGTCTCTGGGCCATAGGGCAATTCAGAGGTTGGACCGTCGCCGCGTGATAGGGTTGTGGTCAGGAAAGCCGCGTCCATATGAGAGAAGTTGTTCACGATCTTCTCTTCTGAAAACAGCGAATTCACGGCCCATAACCGTTGGATTTCTTCGCGTTTCCAAACACCAACCACTACAGCGGCCAGCACAAGGGCAACAAGAATCCGACCGATCCATTTCCCAACTGCGCGCATCACTACTCTCCCTCTTTTGTCGCTATCCTGACAAATGGGTCCCCTGCTGAGCAATCAAAACGTCGCGGCAGTGTAGTTTACTTGAAACGATCCATCAGTTTCTGCATTGAAGACCGTGTATCCTCAACGGGCGCAGTCGGAGCGGGCTCAGAAGGGGCCGCTTTCTTCGCGGCTTTGGCTGAGGTCGACGACCGCGGCGGCGCCGTCCGCAAAGCCACCGCGTTCATGAACTTTCCGCCATCGCCATCCGCCAACTGAGGCGCTCCATCCGACGCACCGCGCAGCACATTATCCAGCCACTCTTCGTCTGCTTTGGCAAAATCATGCAGCACATAGCTGGCCACCATTTCTTTGCGTCCCGGGTGGCCGATCCCCAGCCGAACCCGGTCATAAGCCGCACCAATATGGTCATGGATGGACCGCAAACCATTGTGGCCCGCATGCCCGCCACCGGCTTTCACCCGCACTTTGCCGGGGGCCAGATCCAACTCATCATGCAGAACAGTAATGTCGGTGGACTCCAGCTTGTAAAACCGCATGGCTTCACCGACAGATTGCCCGGACCTGTTCATAAAGGTTTCCGGTTTCAACAACAGAACCTTTTCAGATCCCAGCCGACCTTCGCAGATTTTGCCCTGAAACTTGGCCTTCCATGGGCCAAATCCATGGTCGCTTGCGATCTGGTCTAGAACCATAAAGCCGATATTGTGACGGTTCCCGGCGTATTTCCCACCTGGATTACCCAGTCCAACAAAGAGTTTCATGATCTGCTCCGCGCTCTATTCGTCTTTGTGTCTAAATGCACCGAAACGCCGCGGATTTCCAGTGAGGAAGCAGACCAGCGCGTTGCGGCCCGCTTCCTCAAGTGTGTTACCCTTTGGGGGTGTACCAGATGGGCGAGGTATAGGCACGCTCGGTGGTGACCATGGGCACCGTGTCGTCCATCGTCACGTTGAACCGCTTGGCTTCATAGGCCGTCCAGCGCGGCGTGGGGATTTCGATCACCCGAACATAATAAAATGCACGAAGCGCGGGATCAAAATCAGGGTCTTGCCAGAAAGAGATCAACTCCGGTGCGCCGATGGTATTGGTCCAGGTTGCGTTGGGAACATCGACGGTGTTGCCGACCAAAGGCAGCTTGCCATCCGCGCCCGGTGTACGCTCACCACTCCACGCGACATCATAGACCTTTTCCCCGCGTGTGCCGTCCGCGTTCAGCCAGCCTTTGACGATCTGTATGCGGTCCAAATTCCCGCTCATCGGATCTTTGAGGGCCGCAACAAGAAAGTTGGGCGCATCGCCCGAGGATTTAGGCAAATCCGCGCCCATGGGCACCCCTTTGGCATACCCAATATCTGCTGGCAGGCGATTGGCCGCATCCGAGGGCTCAAAGTCCCAGCCGCCAAAGAACCGGACCAGCATCCGCGACCCGGTCGTGCCGTAGACTTCGCGCCGCTCAAAGGCATCGAAAATGGCCGCGCGGGTATTTTTGGTGGCCCAAACCCCTGCGTAGCCACCTGATGCCTGTTTCCAGCCATAGATCGAGAACTCAGGATTCGGCGCTTCGATGACAAGGTGTTCCCAGCGGTTCGGTTCTGGCTCCACGCCGGAGTGCTTGCCAAAGAAGTTCTCTTCTTCCACGGCCGCCATGCCGGTATGGGCGTCTGTTGATCCGATTTGCCCGACTTTATAGGGGTTCACGCCCAACTGCTCTTCCAGCAACAACCCGGTTTTGTAGGCTTCTCGCGAATACTCGTATTGCAACATATCCTGGGTCTTGGCCTGCGTGCCGTTCAGGTTCGATGCATCCCACGTATCAAAATCCGCGAACTCATCATCCGGGCTCAGAAAGGGGTGCGCTTCGCTATCCCCCTTGATCTGGGTTGTTTCGATGACGGGCTCAAACCGGGCCCTGAGCGCCGCATTTTCAGCGCTTAGCGGTGTGCCGTCGAAATTGGAAACCGAGAACAATCGCCCATTCGACAGGTTGCCGTTGTGGGGGATGGCAAGGACATCGCCGCCCGTGTTGTTTTCGTATTCAGCCAGATGTGCCCATAAATCTTCGGGGTTTTTGCTGTCGAATTGAGAAAACGGCGTCACGGAATTTGCCATGTCGGCCCCGTCCCGAAAAATGACGTTCCGGTGGATGTTATCCCCCCCCTCCGAGGTCCACTCGTATCCGATCAGGGCTGTGAACGTGCCGGGGTCATTGTATTGCTCGGCCAGCGCGGTGTAGTTCTGCCAAGCTTTCTTGATCGCTTTGGGATTATCAATCGGGGGCGTGTCCGTCGACAAAGAGGCGACGATTTCCATTGCAGTGTTAAAGACCAGATCATTGTCGCCACTGGTCAGCGCATCGTACCAGGACTTGCCCTGCTCGGTTGAGAGGATCTCCTGATCGCCCCCCAGCAACTGCGGCATAAGCCCATACATTTCAGCATGATCTGCAATCACCAACCAATCTAGAGGTCGGGCCAACTTGGCTTGCAGGCCATGGGTGGTTGTCACCTCTTCGCCGCGGGCAAAGCGAAACGCGTTTTCTTGGCTTAGACGAGTCATGGTGCCTGCATCGACCGACACTTCGGTGTGCAGGTGCGTGTCGCCCCACAAAACGCGCGTTGGAAAGCTGCGCCCTGCATAGGGTGAAAAGTGATCACTGGTAAATTTTGTGGCCACATCGTCTTTGGATGGCAACATATCTTGAACTTGTGCAGACGCGATAATCGGTACGCCGCACATCAAGGCAGCACCGGTCAGGGTTGCGGCAAACTTAAATGTAATGGTCATAATATCTCTCCCGTGGATCGGCACGTAACGTGCCTGGCGATGCTCAATCCGAGTATCGATGCGAGACATGATACACTATAAGTTGATTAAGGGGGAGATTTTGAAAGGGACGGCATCTGCGCATAAAAAAACGGGGCCCGCAAAGGCCCCGCTTTCGAAATTCGTGAAAGGAGAAAAGCTTACGCTTCTGCTTCCTCTACACCATCTTCTGATTCGTCTTCGTCGTTATCCGCAGAACGCAGACCCGACGGAGCCGAGATGTTTGCGACAACGAAATCACGGTCGATGGTTGCCTTCGCGCCAGCAGGCAGATCGATCGCCGAGATGGTGATGGTGTCACCAACGTTCAGACCGGTCAGGTCAACAACCAGCTTCTCAGGAATGTCACCGGCAGTTACAACCAGCTCAACCTCAGGACGTACAACAGTCAGAACACCGCCACGCTTGATGCCGGGCGCTTCTTCTTCGTTGATGAACTCAACTGGGATGAACAAGCTGACTTTGGTGGTCCGACGCAGGCGCATCAGGTCCAGGTGAGTCGGTAAGTCTTTGACAACGTGACGCTGAACGTCGCGGCAGATGACGCGGACGTCGTCGTGGCCTTCAACCTTGAGGTTGAACAGTGTCGATTTAAAGCGGCCTGCTTTCAGGCGCTTCAACAAGGTGTTGAATGGAATTTCGATCGCCAGCGGATCTACGTCGCCACCAAATACAACACCAGGAACCATGCCGTTGCGGCGTGATTGACGAGCGGCGCCCTTGCCTGTCCCCGTCCGTTCCATTGCTACGAGATCAGGAATCTCTCCAGCCATGATAATTCTCCAAAGTTAGGGCAGGGATCCTCCAAGGCTGTATCCCCGCGTGAAGCCGCGCACATAGACCATTTATCGCGTGTTGAAAAGGGGCAAACAAACAGGCCGCTGTTTGGGGGCCGGTCACGTTGACTGATCCCCCTTATAAACCTGTTTGCCCCCCGACGATCAAGGCGGGATTTGTCCCCCTCGCTTGCTCTTGATCCGAGGGGCTGTAATCATGGCAAAACCCATCGCCCATTGGCGCCTGAATACCATGCAACGCAGGATCTTAGGCTTATAGAAATGAACGTATGACGCGCGACGATCAGAAAACAATCCGGCTGCTGCTCTTGGTCACGCCGAATTTCAATATGGCGGCGACAGTGGGGTTTTTGGACCCGTTTCGGGCGGCCAATTATTTGGACGGGCGCGCCCATTTTCAGTGGGAAATCACCTCGCAATCGGGGGGGCAATGCAGGGCCAGCAACGGGCTGAGCCTTGATACTGTGGCCCTTGCGGATGTTGCAGACACTGCCGCAGACTTTGTAGTCCTGTCGGCCAGCTGGACGCCCGAGGCTCACAATACGACCCCCCTGCATGCCGCGCTGTGGAAATGGGCACGCCAAGGCAGCACGATCGGAGCATTAGACACCGGGGCGTTCATTCTCGCAGAGGCCGGGATGCTCAACGGGCGCAGGGCGACCGTCCACTATGAACACATAGACGCGATGCAGGAACTCTATCCCCAAGTCGAAACAACCGAAGAATTGTGTGTGTTTGATGGCAATCGAATGACCTGTTGCGGCGGCGCTGCAGTTGCCGATTTTGCACTGCACATCATTCGGGGCACCCATGGCGATGGTCTGGCCAACGCGGCGGCGCGTTATATCTTTCATGACTATGTGCGACCTGTTGGGGCACGTCAAAACCCGCAGTTGGTTGAACCCGTCGGCCAACGCGCCCCGGATGTTGTGAAACAAGCCATCGCTTTGATGGAGGCACACCTAGAGATGCCGCTTGCGATCCCTGCGATTTGCGATGCCATCGGATTGTCGCAACGACAACTGAACCGCCTGTTCACGCGCTACGTGAACAAAACGCCGGTGCTCTATTATCGTGATATCCGACTGGATCGGGCCCGCGGATTGGTAACCCAGACAGAGCTGCCGCTGGCCGAGGTCGCGGTGGCCTCGGGCTTTTCCAGCCAGGTGCATTTTAGCCGCGCTTATCGGGATCGCTTTGGATTGCCGCCGCGCAGTGATCGCACCGAGGGGCGCGTGCCCTTTGAATTCAGGGCTTGGCCAATGCATCGCAAAGCAGAGTGATCTGTGATGAGAGTGAGGGTGTGGCGAAAAAAGATAAATAAATGTCCATTTAGGCGCAGAAAATCCAACGGAAATCCATAATTCTTGCAAAACGGGACGCTTTGCAGCCTCCGCCACATCTGCCAGAGGACACGAGTCACCATGACTGTATTGCCCAGCTCACAGCAAATTCACGACATCGCGTCGGGGTATGACGTTGAGGCGTCAAAATCTCTGTCGCTCAAAGCGGATGCCTATGTGGACCCGATGTGGCATCAGGCAGACCTGAAACAGATCATCGCCAAGACATGGCAGTGGGTGTGTCACGTTGAAAAGCTGCGCAATCCCGGCAGCTATACAACTATCGAAGTTGCAGGCGCTCCGATTGCCTTGGTCCGGGATCGTGACGGTGTTCTGCGCGCCTTCTACAACGTCTGCAAACATCGCGCGCATGAGTTGTTGTCAGGCGAGGGCGAAACCTCGCGCATCATGTGCCCCTATCACGCATGGGTGTATAAGCTGGACGGGCAATTGGTGCGTGCCCCGCATACAGAGACCCTCCAGGATTTCGATACCGGTGATATCTGTCTGGACGAGGTGCAGGTCGAAGAGTTCTGCGGCTTTGTCTATGTGAACCTTGACCCACAGGCCGCGCCCTTGTCCGAGATCACAGGCGATCTTGCGACCGAGATCCAGCATTGGGCCCCTGATATCGAGAACCTGACCTTTGCTCATCGGTTGACCTATGACATCAAGTCCAACTGGAAAAACGTCGTCGACAATTTCTTGGAATGCTACCATTGCCCAACGGCCCACAAAGATTTCTGTGATCTGGTGGACATGGACACCTACAAGGTGACCACCCACGGGATCTACTCCAGTCATATGGCCGATGCGGGCAACTCCACCAACAGTGCGTATGACGTGTCAAACGCCACTGTGAAAACCCATGCGGTGTGGTGGTTGTGGCCGAACACCTGCATCATGCGGTATCCGGGGCGGTCGTCGATGATCATTCTGAACATCATCCCGGTTGGACCGGATCGCACGCTCGAAACCTATGACTTCTTTCTCGAAGAAAAGACCGCGAACGAGGCCGAGCTTGATACCATCCGCTACCTTGATGAGGTGTTGCAGGTCGAGGACATCAACCTTGTAGAAAGCGTCCAGCGAGGCATGAACACCCCGGCGTTCCAGCAGGGTCGCATTGTAAATGACCCCGAAGGGTCCGGTAAGTCCGAACACGCAGTGCATCATTTCCACGGGCTTGTGTTGGAGGCTTACAAACGGGCCGCCGGATGAATGCCGCATGCTCCCCTCTGGCTCTTAGGGTCAAACCGATGACGTACCAGCCACCGCCCGCCGGTGGCTAACATCGTCATTTCGGTCACTAAGGGAGGGAACAATGCCGAAACGCCCGAATATCGTCATCATCATGGCTGATCAGTTGGCCCCGCAGTTTTGTGGTGCCTATGGCCATCCCATCGCCAAGACGCCCCATATGGATGCGCTGGCGGCACGCGGCATGCGCTTTGATGCGGCTTATTGCAATTCACCGCTGTGCGCCCCGTCGCGGTTTGCCTTTATGTCTGGTCAGTTGATCAGCCGCATTGCTGCCTATGACAACGCCAGTGAATTCCGCGCCACGATTCCAACATTCGCGCACTATCTTCAGGCGCTGGGCTATCGCACCTGCCTGTCGGGCAAAATGCACTTTGTGGGCCCGGATCAAAAACACGGTTTCCAGGATCGTGTGACCACAGATATCTACCCCTCTGATTTCGCTTGGACCCCAGATTGGGAGGCCCACGACGAGCGGATCGACAAGTGGTACCACAATATGCAGACGGTCAAAGAAAGCGGGGTCGCGGTTGCCACGTTTCAAACCGACTACGACGACGAAGTTGGATTTGCAGCCCGACGCTGGTTGATTGATCGGGGGCGGGACAAAGCACACGGCTCAGGCGCGCCATTTGCGATAGTGGCCAGCTTTATTCACCCGCATGACCCCTATGTGGCGAAACCGGAATGGTGGGATCTCTATTGCGAAGACGACATTGACATGCCCGAATTCACCCTGACCGCCGAAAACCAAGATCCGTTCTCGCGGCGTCTGATGGATGGGATCGAAGCCAGTTATGTCCCGCTGAGCGACCAAGAGGTGCGCCGCGCGCGCCACGCGTATTTGGCCAACGTCAGCTATTTCGACAGCAAAGTTGGCGAGATGGTGCAAACGCTCAATGATATAGGGGAATTGGACAACCCCATCGTGACTGTGACGGCTGACCATGGCGACATGCTGGGCGAACGCGGCTTGTGGTACAAGATGAACTTCTTTGAAAACTCTGCGCGGGTTCCGTTGATCATAGCGGGGCCAGACGTGGTGCCAGGCACCGCCTCAAACGCCTGCTCTCTGGTGGATATCCTGCCAACGCTTGTTGATATTGCTGGGGGTGATGAAACCGTGTTGGGGGAACCCGTGGATGGGCGCAGCCTGATGCCTTTGGCGCGGGGCGAAGCGGACCCCAAGGACGAAGCCATCGGCGAATATTGTGCAGAAATGACCTCCTATCCGGTGTTCATGATCCGGCGCGGGGCACTGAAATACATCCATTGTGACGCTGATCCCCCACAGCTCTATGATCTGGTCGCGGATCCTCAGGAACGGGTGAATGTCGCATCCGATCCCGCCTACGCAGCCGAGGCTAAGACTTTCGCAGCAGAGGTCGATGCGCGGTGGAACAGCGCGCAGTTGCGCGCGGATATCATCACAACCCAAAAATCCCGTCGCGCGCTGCATGCTGCGATGGAAACCGGCGCCGGCGAGCCTTGGGATTACAACCCGCCAAGCGATGCCAGCCAGCAATATGTACGCAATCACATGGATTGGACGGTAGCCGCTGGGCGCTATCGGTTTCCACCCCTGAAAGAAGGTCAGTCAGAATGAAACTAGAGGGAAAAATAGCGCTTGTCACAGGCGGGCGGGGGGGCATTGGCCGCGCAATCGTCGCCCGGTTCCTCCGCGAAGGCGCAACGGTATATGCCGCTGATCTCAGCCCCGAGGGATCGCTTACCGCACATGACGCAGATGGCAGCCGGTTCGTTGAAATGGATGTGGCGGACGAGGGCGCAGTACAGGCCGCAATGTCCCAAGTGCAGACCGAATTTGGCAGGCTGGATATTTTGGTAAACGCCGCCGGGATCGAAATCGAAAAAACCATCGAAGAGACCTCTCTCGAGGAATGGAACCGCTCCTTTGCAGTGAATTGCACCGGAACATTCCTGACCTCGAAATATGCACTGCCGCTGATGCGGGCCGCGGCCAAATCTGGCACATCAGCCAGCTTGATCAACTTTGGCAGCTATGATGGGTTCATCGCGGACCCAGGTTTGGCTGCCTATTGCGCGACCAAGGGCGCGGTGCATGCGTTAACACGCGCGATGGCCTGTGATCATGGCCCCGAAGGTATCCGGGTCAACGCCATTTGTCCGGGTTACATCGACACCCCCATGTTGCAGAGTTTCTTCACCGGCGACGGATCAGGCGGGGACGGGGGCAATATTGACACTTTGCAGCAGGCTGTGCGCGATGTTCATCCGATGCGCACCTATGGCACGCCCGAAGATATCGCAAACTTGGTCAATTGGCTCGCCTCGGACGAGGCCCGATATGCCAGCGGTCAATTGTGGGTTCTTGATGGTGGTCTGTCCGCCCAAGTTCAGCAAATGAAACTCTGAACAAAAGAGGGCGCTATGGTACAGCACACAAAGGTGGCTCATGGATAAACACACTGCAATTGTAACGGGCGGGAGCCGCGGCATTGGCCGCGCGATTGTCGAGCGCTTGCTGGCTGACGGTCATAACGTGGTCACATGTGGGCGCGGGGGCCGGCCCGAGGATCTGCCAGAGGCCGTGATTTGGGCTCAGGCAGATGTGTCGAAAACCGATGACGCCGCAGCGCTGATCACAGCGGCAAATACCGCTTTTGGGCGGATCACCCTGCTGGTCAACAACGCGGGGGTTCAGGTCGAAAAGACGGTTGCCGACAGTGATGATGACGATTGGGATCTGGTGATGAACGTCAATTGCAAAGGCGTGTTCAACATGTGCCGGGCGGCGTTGGTGGAGATGGCCGAACAGGGCGGCAACATCATCAATATCGGCTCGATTTCGGGCGTGGTCGCGGACCCATCCATGGCGCTTTATAATGCGTCCAAGGCCTTTGTGCATGGGCTGACCCGTTCAATCGCGGTGGATCATGGGCCCAAGGTGCGGTGCAACGCAATCCGACCGGGCTGGATCATGACTGAAATGGCCGAAGACGGGTTTGCATTGGCCAATGATCCCGAACGGGCCATGGCCGATGCCTTGGCGCGCCATCCTGTGGGCCGGTTCGGTGACCCCAAAGATATTGCCAATATGGTGGCTTGGCTGGCGTCAGAGCAATCAACCTATGTGTCGGGCGAATGTTTCACTGTTGATGGGGGCATGACGGCTGCTTCACCCTTGAATCCGGGACTGTTTTGATGACCGAATTTGCACATACCGCATCCTTGGGCGGCGGCGTCATCGGGGCCAGCTGGACGGCCTTGTTCCTTGCATCCGGACGGTCAGTTGCGGTGTTCGACCCGGCCCCGAGCGCAGAAAAACAGGTGCGTGAATACGTCGAAATGGCGTGGCCCACGATGACCGAGCTGGGGTTGACGAAAAACGGCACGCCCGATGCGCTCACCTTTTACAAATCCGCCCCCGAAGCTGTAGATGGCGCGGACTTCATTCAAGAAAGCGTGCCAGAGCGCCTCCCGATCAAACACGCGCTCTATGCTGAGATCGAGCCGACCTTGTCCAAGGATGCGGTTCTGGCAAGCTCGGCGTCCGGCTTGACCCTGGGCCAGATGCAGGGCGGATGGGCTGACCCCTCGCGCATGATATTGGGCCATCCCTTTAATCCCCCACACTTGATCCCCTTGGTCGAGGTGATGGGAAATGACAAAACCGGCGCAGGCGTTGTCGAGGCCGCAGAGCGATTTTACAAAAGCGTGGGCAAAACAACGATCCGGGTCAACAAAGAGGTGCCCGGCCATGTGGCCAATCGTTTGCAGGCCGCCGTCTGGCGCGAAGCGATCAGCCTTGTAACCTCGGGCGTTGCCAGCGTCGAAGATGTAGACAAGGCCATGTGGGCCGGGCCGGGGTTGCGCTGGGCGGCCATGGGGCCGACGATGTTGTTCAACCTTGGCGCAGGGGACGGTGGTCTCGCCGCATTCTGCGATCATTTCAGTGATACGTTCAACGGCTGGTGGGATGATCTGGGGCAGGTCCATCTGAATGACGAGGTGGCGCAAACCCTCATTCAGGGCGTTCAAGACGAGGCGCGCGGTCAAACTCCGGCTGAACTCTCGGCCAAACGTGACGCGCTGATCACCGCGATGCAAAAGGCAACGCAAGGGTTACGATAGGGCTTTGGCCCTTCAGGTCTGTGTCATCAGCCATTCGTGAAATTTGATCCGCGGATAGTTCGTGGCCTGTTTTTCGGGCCACACCAGAAAATACTCGCCCAGCGACACGGCGGGACCCGGAATGGCCAGACACAGACGCCCTTGGGCGATCTCATCTTCGGCAAGAAAGGTGGGCAGCAGGGCAATGCCCAAACCATGCAGCGCTGCCTGTGTCATGGTCGATGATTGATCAAACAACATCCCTTCCAGTTTTGACGTCGCGACCCCGTGCAAACCAAACCACTGTTCCCAGGAATCCGGATGCGTTTCCAAGTGCAACAGCGGATGCTGCAACAGATCCTTGGCATGACGGGCGGGGGTGTCGATCAAGGCTGGCGCGCAAACTGGCAGCACATGCTTGGGCATCAGCGGCAGGTAATTCACATCGGGCCAATCCCGCGTCCCGTAGTGGATCGCTGCCTGGGCTTGGCTGGCCTCAAAACTAAAGGGCAGGTTGTGCGTTTGCAGGTTCACTGTGATCTCAGGATGTGCACGGACGAAATCCTTGAGCCGGGGCGCGAGCCAGTTCAACCCAAACGACGGTAAAATCGACAGGTTCAGCGAGCCACCCGTTGGATTGGCGCGCAACTTGACCGATGCGCGCCCCAAACGTTCGAGCAAATACCGCGCCTCTTGGGCGAATTCCGCACCGGCTGGAGTCAGCTGCAACCGCATCTGATCCCGCGAGATCAGATCAACACCCATTTGGGCCTCTAGCTGTTTCAATTGGTGGCTGACAGCACTTTGCGTCAAGGCAAGATCATCCGCCGCCGCCGACGCGCTGCCAAGGCGATCAACGGCTTCAAGCGCAAGCAGGGATGGGATGGTGGGCAAAAAGCGGCGGGAAACTAACATACAAGTTTATCTCATGCATTTGGTATTTTGTTTCAATATCATTCACACGGAAACAGTGAAAATATGTGTTTGAACTGAATAATAGCCAGCAAGGCATCACTTTGCTTTGTGGCTTGATGCTTTTGATAGGACAGCGCATGACAAAGATGGATGCCCTTGTGGGCGGCGACCTTTCCCACACCCCCATTCTCCACTCTGCCGGTTTCAGCGATGCTGAGCTGCGGTCTGGCCCGCTTGCGGTGCGCACGCCGGTGGATGGGTCCACGATTGCCGAACTTGCGATGCACAGTGTGGCCGAGGCCGAGGCGCAGGTTGCCAGCGCTAAGGCGGCGTTCAAAGCGTGGCGTGTGGTGCCCGCCCCGCGACGTGGGGAACTGGTGCGTTTACTGGGCGAAGAATTGCGGCGCGAAAAGGAAAATCTGGGTCGGCTCGTGACGTTGGAATGCGGCAAGATCTATCAAGAGGGGCTGGGCGAGGTCCAAGAGATGATCGACATCTGCGACTTTGCCGTGGGCCTGTCGCGCCAGCTGTACGGCCTGACCATCGCCAGCGAACGCCCCGGTCATGCGATGCGGGAAACCTGGCACCCGATGGGCCCCTGCGGTGTGATCACCGCGTTCAATTTCCCTGTCGCGCCTTGGTGTTGGAACGCGGCGCTGGCGCTGGTCTGTGGCGATCCGGTGATTTGGAAACCGTCCGAGAAAACGCCCCTAACCGCGCTGGCGGTGCAAAAGATCTGCGACCGCGTGTGCCGCGACTTTGGCGATGACGCGCCCGAGGGGCTGATCCAGACTCTGATCGGCGAACGGGATCTGGGCGCGGCGCTGACCGCCTCCAAGGACGTCGCGATCATCTCGGCCACCGGGTCGGTGCCGATGGGGCAGGCCGTGGCCAGCGATATGGCCACGCGGCTGGGCAAGACCATTCTGGAACTGGGCGGCAACAACGCGATGATCGTGGCGCCCTCGGCGGATCTGGAAATGGCGCTGCGGGCGATTGTGTTTTCGGCCGTTGGCACCGCAGGTCAACGCTGCACCACCCTGCGTCGTCTGATCGTGCACAACGACGTCTATGACGCTCTGATCCCGCGCCTGATCAAAGCCTACGAGGGGCTGCCGATTGGCGATCCGCTGGCCAGCGGAACCTTGGTCGGGCCGCTGATCGACAGCGGCGCGCTGACGGCGATGGACGCAGCTTTGGTGCAGGCCCAAGCCGAGGGCGGTGTGGTGCACGGCGGCGGGCAAGCCCTGACCGAAAGCCACAGCGCGGCGGCCTATGCCCACCCCGCGATTGTCGAAATGCCGGATCAGTCGGCGATCATGCACACCGAAACCTTTGCGCCAATCCTTTATGTGGTGAAATACAGCGATCTGGATCAGGCGATCGAGATGCAGAACGCGGTGCCACAGGGTCTGTCGTCGTGCATCTTTTCGACCGATGTGCGCGAGACCGAGTATTTCCTGTCCGCCGCCGGATCAGACTGCGGCATCGCCAACGTCAACATCGGCCCCTCGGGCGCGGAAATCGGCGGGGCCTTTGGCGGCGAAAAGGAAACCGGCGGCGGGCGCGAAAGCGGCTCGGACGCCTGGAAGGCCTACATGCGCCGCCAGACCAACACCATCAACTACTCCCGCGACCTCCCCCTCGCGCAGGGCATTACGTTTGATATCTAAAGAGAGGTAGACGCCAATCCTGTTGCGCCCCAGATCATGGAAACATGCCTTGGGGCGCCGCAAAACCGGACTGCTGTTCAGGTGAATTATGCCCCTCTGCAGTGAACTGGAGAGGGGTGACATTTAAGTTTCTAAAAATTTCCATTAATTATTCGATATTTGGCCGGGGCTTGTCAGATGCCCAATTTCAGAGGCATAATTTCCTAAAAGAACAAGTCTTGTGTCGTTCAGGCCCGGTTAGAGGTCACCAAAGAGCAGTTTGGTCGAGGCAAGCTTAATTCGAAAAAAAAACGATACAGGCTTTTGGTTCCATGACCACAGAACTTCCCGAGAACATCATCTCGAATGCCTATTCAGGTATGTCCGAACGAAAAATTCGGGGTCGCATTCCTGTATTCATCAATTCCTACAACCAGCTGACCTATTTGCGCGATACCCTTCATTGGTTCTGTCAAAACGGATTTCGCAACATCACGGTGGTGGATAATGAATCCGACCACCCGGATCTATTGGCTTACTTTGAAAGCCGGGCTTTTCAACGCCGCGCCACCCTGCACCGTATGGGGGTGAATGCCGGACCACGCAGAACGTTGCAAAAGATGTCGGCCTTGCCAGAAACCTATGATGGTTTCATTTTTACAGACCCGGATCTGTTGTTGCCTGAAAACCCTGATCCCATGCTTGTGACCAATATGTTCCGTATCGGGCGTTGGTATCGGCGTCTCAAAGTTGGTCTGGCGCTGGATCTAAACCCTGAATACATCGACATTGATCGCCGTGTTTATTTGCACCGAACGGTGCAGGAAGTAGAGCGGAAAAACTGGAAACGAGAGCTGGAACCGGGCGTTTTCAAGGCCGTCATAGATACGACCTTTTTCTTGTATGTGCCGCCTTATGGTCCACACAAGTGTTTCAGTTTACATGGCCGCAGACAAACGCGGCTGCCGTCGATCCGTGTCGCCAAAGAAGGCTATTCAGCGCTCCACAGACCTTGGTTGAAGGACGGAGATCTAAACGCTTCCGAGCGCAATTATTATACGGACACGGCGTCCAAGGTGTATTCCACAGTGAGTGGTGCCGCTGCCCTGGAACGTGGTGACACGCATCTCTTGAGACGACAGGTCTGAAACTGACAGGGCCTGATCACCCGACATGGCTTGGCTTCTAATCGCGTGTTGATTTCTGGTTCTGGGATACCAGCCAATCAATGACATCTTGGGTTTCGCGGCGGGGCTGCGCCCGGTCCCGGCTTTCAACAAAATACCCGTGCGTGGGCGTGATGGTTTCGTCAAACAAGCGCACAACGCGTCCCTCTCTCAGGTCTTGATCAATCAGCGGCAGCCAGCCAACCACCGCCCCCTGACCTTCGGCAGCACCGCGCAATAGGATATTTGCATCTTCAAAAACAGGCCCTCGCAACGGGGTCTTCGGGTGCACATCCATCGCGGTAAACCAATCTAGCCATCCCCAATGGTTGCGCTGGTGTAAAATGGGTTTGCTCAGCAGCTCGGCAGGGTCATCTATCGGGCCATGCTGCTGAATGTAGCCCTCGCTTGCGATGGCCACTGGACGCAGCTCAAGCAGCTTATCGGCCCGCTCGGGCATGTCCCCCAAACGTTCCCAACTGATCACGATGTCCGCGTGGGTCTGATCCCCCATACGCGGGCGATAGGATGGCACCACTTCCAGCTCGATCTTGGGATGCTGGTCCCATAGATCGCTGATCCGGGGCATGAGCCAGCGCGCCGTGAAAATTGGCCCCGCCGCAAGACGCACCACCCTGCGCGATGTGCGTCGCAAGGCGCGCACCGTATCGTCGAGCATCCCAAACGCTTGCAGGGTGGTGTCCGCCAGACGCCTTCCATCCTCGGTCAGCATCACCTCACGACCGGCCCGTTCAAACAGTTTGACGCCCAGCTGATCCTCAAGCCCCCGAATGTGGTGGCTGATGGCTGTTGGTGTGACGGACAGATGCTCGGCCGCGGCGCGAAAGCTGCCGCGTTTGGCGGCCGCGTCAAACGCCCGCAGCGCTGAGAGAGAGGGTAACACATAAGCCTCATTGATGAGTTCAACTCATCTCTGGTTGAGGAATGACCATTTGTAAACATGCTTCTGTCTTTGCATCGTGGGACAGCAACAAGTTGGACTCATGAGACAATGACAGCAACAACCCGACGGCGGGGCCGCAAGGAACGCCTGATCCAAGCGGATACCCCCGATGATAACCCCCCGGTGTGGCCCGGCGTTTTAGGCGCTCGGCTCAAGCCGTTATCCCCACAAGAGGTCGCACTGGTCGAAGAAACCGCGCTGTCGTTGCTGGAAACCTTGGGGTTGAGCCAAGCCATTCCCTCCATGATCGAAAAGGTCACTGCCGCCGGGGGCGCGCTGACCGATGACGGCAGGTTGCTATTCCCGCGTGATCTGGTGCTAGGCGCGATAGAGCGTGCGCAAAGGGGATTTACCCTGTGTGGGCAGACCTCGGAACGGGACCTGCGGATCGACGGGGCCCGCGTGCATATGTCCACGGGCGGGGCGGCGCCGGGTGTGTTTGATCTTGAAACCGGGGACTATCGGGATTCTACGCTGGCCGACCTCTATGATGCGGCCCGCATTGTCGATCAGATGGACAACATCCACCATTTCAGCCGATCCGTGGTGGCCCGTGATATTCCCGACAATGCTGTGATGGATCTCAACACCGCGTATGCCTGTTTGATGGGCACGTCCAAGCATGTTTCGATCTCGATCAGCGAACCCGAAAACGTGCCCGCCATTGCTGCGCTGTGTTATGCCATTGCCGGCGGCGAAGCAGCGTTTCGCGCCCGGCCCTTCCTGACGGTGATGGTCTGTCATGTGGTGCCACCGATGCGCTTTGCCGAGGAAGCCTGCGAGGTGTTAGAGGCCGCGATCGAGGCCGGATTTCCGGTTCAATTGATCAGTGCGGGCCAAGCTGGTGCCACAAGTCCCGCCACCATCGCGGGGTCTTTGGTGCAAGCTGTGGCGGAAACCTTGGCAGGCTTGGTGTTTGCACAGCTGGTCGATCCTGCTGTCAAGGCGATCTTTGCCCCCAAACCGCTTGTCGCGGATTTGCGCACGGGCTCGATGTGTGGGGGCGGTGGTGAACAGGCAATCTTGATGGCAGGGGCGGCGCAGATGGGGCGTCATTTCGACCTGCCAACCTCATCCATCGCGGGGATCACCGATTCCAAATGTCTTGATGCGCAATATGGCGCAGAAAAATCGCTCGCGGTGGCAATGGCGGCGCATGCGGGATCGAACATTGTCACACAGGCTGCAGGCATGCAGGCCAGCCTGCTGGGGGTCAGCCACGCGGCCTATGTCAGTGACAACGATCTGCTGGGAAACATCCTACGCACCATCCGTGGTGTCGAGGCAACGCCAGAAAACATCGCAGCTGACGTGATCGCGCAGGTGTGCCGGGGCCAAGGTCATTATCTGGGCGAAAAACACACATTTAATCGTATGAAATCAGACTATTACTACCCCGATATCGGAGACCGCCGCACCCCGCGCGAGTGGCAAGAAGACGGTTCTCATGCGATTGGCGACGTTGCCCGCGAAAAGGCGCGTGACCTCTTGGCCAGTCATTTTCCAACTCACATCCCGGATGACATCGACCGGGCCCTGCGTGCTGGGTTCGACATCCGTCTGACACGCAAACAGATCGGCAGATCGGCATGATCAACACAGATCTCTCGATACGCAGTCGGGCCGCGCTGCCCGGCGGCGTCAGTCACGAATTGCGATATCGCGCCCCGCATCCTGTCTTTATCGACCATGCTAAGGGCGCCGAGAAATGGGATGTCGAAGGACGCCGCTACATCGATTTCAAGATGGGATCGGCCAGCCAGATGCTGGGCCATTGCCACCCCGCCATCGTCGAAGCCATCCAAAAACAGGCCGAAAAATCGATCTTTTCCGCAGATTGTCACGCGGACGAGGCAAAGTGGGCGGAATGGGTCAATCACCTGTACCCCTCGGCAGAGCGCACCCGCTTTACCGCCTCGGGGACCGAAGCCACGATGCTGGCCCTGCGACTGGGACGGGCATGGTCGGGCAAGGATCATGTTTTGCGCATTGATGGCCATTTTCATGGCTGGCACGACCACGCCTTGAAAGGCGCGAAACCGGGCAGTGATCGGGCCTCTTCTCTGGGTATTCCTGATGCGGTGAATGATCTGATCCATGTCTGCAGCCCTGACCCCCAAACGATGGAAACCGCATTGTACGATGCCCGCATCGGGACGGTTATTATCGAAGCATCGGGGGCAAATTATGGCTGTGTGCCGCTCGCGACCGAAACCCTACGCGCCCTGCATGACGTTGCGCGCGCTGCCGGGGTGGTGCTGATCTTTGATGAGATCATTACAGGGTTTCGCTGGTCCCCCGGTGGGCGTCAGGCACGGGACGGCATCGTGCCGGATCTGACCACGCTTGCGAAAACCGTGACCGGTGGTCTGCCCGGCGGGGCGGTCTGTGGTCGCGTTGAGATCATGGAGCTGATGAACAACGAAACCCTGCGCGACGGGCTCGCCCCCGCTGTCAGCCACAAGGGAACATTCAATGGCTCCCCACTGGTTGCCGCGGCCGCCTGTGCCGCGATGCCTCTGTTGGCAACGGGCGAGGCACAGGCGCAAGCTGATGCCATGGCAACCCGTATGCGCAAGGGGATGAACAAGACACTGCGTGATCTTGGCGTCGTTGGGTTGGCCTATGGGGAAAGCTCAATCTTTCATCTGTATTTTGGCCGGACCAATCTGGATGGGCTGTCCGCGGCCCAAATCCGCAGCCTGCCCAAACCGCAGGTCAAAGCTTACCGCGATGGGATGCTGGAACATGGCGTTGATCTGATGGCCTATACCTCGGGCCTGACATCGGCAGCCCATACCCCAGACCTGATTGACGAGGCGCTGGATGGGTTCCGTGTCACGCTGACCACCATGATCCACGACGGAGTGCTGTCATGACTTTGCCTACGCATGCGCGGACCGTCATCATCGGTGGCGGTGTCATCGGGTGTTCCATCGCCTATCATCTCGCTCGCGAAGGGCGCAAAGACATCGTTGTGCTGGAACGGTCAAAACTCACCAGCGGAACCACGTGGCATGCCGCTGGGTTGGTGCGGCGATTGCGCCCGTCTGCCACTCTGACCAAGCTCATCAACTATTCCATTGATCTGTATGGCGAATTGGAACGCGAAACAGGGCAGGCGACCGGGTGGACCCAGACCGGGTCACTGACACTCGCAACAAACTCGGATCGACTAACCAACATCAAACGTCAGGTCTCATTAGGTCGTGCCTTTGGGCTCGAGGCCGAGGTGGTGGATGCTGCCCGTGCCAAGGAACTCTGGCCGCTGATCGAAGTGGACGATGTGATCGGGGCTGTCTGGTCGCCATCAGATGGCCGGGTAAATCCCTCTGACGTGGCGCTTGCGCTGTCCAAGGGGGCGAAATCGCGGGGTGTTCAGATCTTTGAAGACACCGCCGTGACGGGTCTGCAAAAGAAAGGCGGTCGGATATCTGGCGTTGAAATCGGTCCGCATGTGATCGAAGCCGACGAGGTGGTGATCGCCTGTGGGCTGTGGTCACGCGAAGTGGCCGAGATGGCAGGCGCCCACATGCCGCTCTACGCTTGTGAACATTTCTACATTCTGACCAAACCGCTGGCCGAGGTGCAGTCGCTGGGTAAGGGTGCACATCTCCCGACGTTGAACGATCAGGACGCGTTCCTGTATGCCCGCGATGACGTCGAAGGGTTGCTCGTCGGCTCGTTTGAACCCCATGCCAAAGGGCTGCCAATGAGCCGGTTGCCCGCCGATTTTTCGTTCGATCTGCTCGACGAAGATTGGGATCATTTCATGCCCATGATGGAAAACGCTCTGCGCCGGATTCCTGCATTGGAACAGGCCGAGGTCCGCATGTTGCTGAATGGGCCGGAAAGCTTCACGCTAGATAGTCAGTTCATGCTTGGCGAAAGCCCCGAAGTGCCCGGCTTGTTTCTGATGGGCGGGATGAACTCGACGGGGATTGCCTTGGCTGGTGGGGCTGGCAAAGCGATGGCGGAATGGATCATCGCGGGCGAACCCACAATGGAGCTGAACGAGGCTGATGTTCGCCGTTTCAGTCCGGAAATGAATGTGCTTGGCGCGCTCGAAGCGCGTATCCCCGAGGTTCTTGGGCGTCACTACGACAATCCCTATCCGGGCCGGTCGATGGAGACGGCACGCGGGCAACGCCGGTCCCCGATCCATACCGGGCTTGTCGCCGCTGGTGCGCGATTTGAGGCGCGCGGTGGATGGGAACGTTCCGTACACTTTGGCGGTGAAAACGTACATTTACCGCTGAGCTTCGGTATCCCAGCGTGGCGCGACCAAGTCGGGCAAGAGGTTGAGGCGTGCAAAACCGGTGCCGCCATTCTGGACCAAAGCGCCTTTGGCAAGATCATGGTGCAGGGGCCGGATGCCTGTGTGTTCCTCAATCACCTGTGCGCGGCCCAGATGGATGTCGCACCGGGCCGCATTGCCTATACGCAGATCTTGAACGCACAAGGCGGCGTGGAGAGTGACCTGACCGTGCAGCGGCACGGGGCGGATAGCTATCTGTTGATTGTCGGCGCGGCTGAGGTCGTGCGCGTGCTCAAGCGGATGCAGGAAACCAAGGGCTCCCACCATGTTGAATTCACCGATGTGACCAGCGGTTATGCCATCCTCGGGTTGGCTGGGGCGGACGCCAAACGTGTTTTGCAGGCGACCACAAATGTGCCCCTGCCTGCGTTAAAGCGGTTCCAGTTTGCACCGTTTGAAATTGGTCTGGCGCGCTGTTGGGTTGGGAAGCTGTCGTTTACTGGCGAAGAGGGGTACGAGTTGTACATCCCATCCGACATGGCCATGGCCGCGCACGAGGCGCTTGTTGCTGGCGGTGCCTCGCACGCCGGGCTGTATGCCAGCGGCAGTTTGCGGATTGAAAGCGGGTACCGCGCGTTTAGGCATGAACTGTCCCCTGGTACAACACCGCAAGAGGCGGGTCTGGGTGCGTTCTGTGCCTTTGGCACAGATTTTGTTGGCGAGGAGGCAGTCAAGGACCGGGCCGTCAATCGCCGCATTGTGTCGATCCTGTTTGATGACCCAAACGCGATCCCGATCCACGATGAACCGATCTATTTTGACGGGCAGGTCGTTGGGCAGATTACATCGGCGGCGTGGAGCTATCGTTTTGGCCGCTCGGTCGCGCTTGCGATGGTCACCGCGCCTTTGGATCAATTAGACACACACACCGTTGTGGATGGGTTTGAGGTGGAAATCGCCTGTATCCGCTTTACGGCCAAAGCCTCACTCAAACCCGCAAAGGAGGCGTTCGCATGAGCGAGGTCACCCGAACCACTCAGGTCGCGATCATCGGCGGGGGTATCATGGGTGTCGCCGCCCAGTTCCAACTGGCCGAAAACGGCTGGACCGATAGTATCCTGTTTGAAAAGGCCGAATTGACCAGCGGCTCGACATGGCACGCGGCGGGGCAGATTGCCCATGCGGTGGGCAGTCGGGTGATGGGCTGGATCAACAAAACATCGATTGAGACCTACAAACGGGTTGAGAAAGAGACCGGGCAAAGCATTGGCTGGCACGAGGTCGGCGGCCTGCGCATCGCCACAACAGATGCCGAAGTCGACTGGATGAAATCGATCATGGGGGTGGGTAAGCTGCTGGACCTACCAATGGATCTGGTCGGCCCAGAGGAAGTGGCAAAAGCCAACCCATTCTACAAGGTCGAGGACGTAAAGGCGGCGATCCACACGTATGCGGACGGCCATATCGACCCTTCGGGCGTGACCATGGCGCTGGCGGCAGCGACACGGGCGCGGGGCGCTGTGATCGAACGGAATAACCGGGTTATCGGGGCCTCTCGCAAAGGGGATATGTGGCTGCTGAAGACCGAAAAAGGCGATGTGTTGGCCGAGCATATTGTCATCGCAGCCGGGTCTTATGCCAATCAGGTTGGCGAATGGTTTGGGCTCAAAATTCCCAGCGTATCCTGTCTGCACCATTATCTGGTCACCGACACAGTCCCCGAATTCGAAGGGCGCCCGGAATTGCCCGTGATGCGGGACAATGCCTTTGGCGGCTATATCCGGCAGGAACAGAAATCTGGGCTGATCGGCATTTATGAGGGCCATGTCTGCCCCACCGTCTGGGAAATGCCCCAAGGTGCACCCTGGGCGGCAGAGAATGAGTTGTTTCAAGCGGATTACGACTCGATTGGCGATTTTCTCATGGTGGCGTTCGACAAAATGCCAATTTTAGCTGAGCTGGGCATCAAGCGGGTGGTGCGCGGTGCGATCACCCATACGCCGGATGGCGGGATGTTGGTTGGCCCCTCTGGGGCACCGAATGTCTGGCTGTCTTGCGGGTCGTCCATCGGGCTGGCCTGGGGCGGCGGCGCTGGCAAAGTGTTGGCGGACTGGATGGTGCACGGCGAAACCGACATCAACACACGGGGGTTCGACCCCCGCCGGTATGGGGATTTTGCGAGCGATACATTCATCGTTGAGCGCACCAAAGATGAATTCATGCGCCGCCATGATACGCCCAGCCCAGGGCATCAGTTCAACAGCCTGCGCCCACTGAAACGTCACCCCCTGTATGACCGTCTCGCCGCCAAAGGCGCGGTGTTTGGCGAAATCTCAGGGTGGGAACGCCCACGCTTCTTTGGCGCGGTTGGTGAGGTCGAACAGATCGGATGGGGGCATCAGTCTTGGCATGAAGACGCCATCGCCGAGGCCAAGACTACTCGTTCCGCTGCGGGGGTGATCGATCTCTGTGCCTTTGCGCAATTCGAAATCACCGGCAAGGATGCAAGCGCTGTTTTGGATCGTCTTTCAGCCAACCGCATCCCGTCCAAAGATGGCCGGATGAGCCTGAACCATTTGCTGACGGAACATGGCAAATTCGAAACGGAAATTACGATTTGGCGCATGGCTGAGGGTCGATATTTCACCGGCTCCCCGATTGCACGTGCGACCCCAGATTTTGAATGGATCAAATCGCACATCCGGGCTGGCGAAGATGTGCAGATGATCAACCAATCCAGTGATTGGGGCATGTTGGCCATGTCTGGCCCTGCGTCGCGGCGCATTCTGTCAGAGCTGACTGAGGTTGATCTGACGAACAAAGCATTCCCGTGGCTTTCGGGGCAGGAAATCACTGTGGCGGGCATCGATTGCTATGCCTTGCGCGTCTCGTTTGTGGGTGAGCTGGGCTGGGAACTGCACGCACCGCTGGATCAGATCGGCGCGCTGTATGACGCGCTGTTTGCGGCGGGTGAACCGCATGGCTTAACCGATATCGGGTCTTATGCATTTAACGGGATGCGCATGGAAAAAGCGTATCGCGCCAGTGGCGAATTGACCACAGATGTTGGCCCGTTGGATGTTGGGCTGGACCGCTTTGTTGTCAGCGAGGGCCGTGATTTCAACGGGCGTGAGAGGCTGCTCAACCGCAAGCCAGAATGGGAGCTATTCTACGGTGAACTGCATGCCGATGACATCGATATCCACGGCGGGGAACCTGTTTTGTTAAATGGGGAACCGGTCGGTCTGACCACCTCAGGTGGGTATGGGTACACAATCGGAAAATCGTTGGGCTGGTTGTTTGTGCGCAAGGGCACGCCGTCCACTGGCTTGAGCGTACAGATCCAAAACCGCGCTATTCCCGTGACTGTTCACCCCGATGCCCTGTTTGATCCCCAAAACCAATGCCCCCGATCCGAGGACTGAAATCATGACAACTATCAATGGCGGCGAAGCCGTGTACCGCGTCCTAAAGGCCAACGGCATCGACACGGTGTTTGGCCTGTTGGGCGGGTCGATGCTGGAACTCTACGATGCGATGTATCAAGGGGGCGAAATCGCCTATGTCGGCGCACGGGATGAACGCGCTGCTGGGCATATGGCAGACGCATGGGCCCGGATGACGGGCAAACCCGGTGTGGTATTGGGCGCTCAGGCTGGACCAGGCGTGGTGAACATCGTAACCGCCGTGGCCGAGGCGCAGCTGGCGTATTCTCCGTTGGTGGTGATCGCAGGTGCAATTACTCGTTCAGATCAGTGCAAGGATACATTTCAGGAAATCGATCAGGTGGCGTTGTTCGCGCCGATTTCTAAGCGGTCGGTGATGGTCACAGATCCATCACGGTTGGTGCCCATGCTCGAAGATGCGATCCGGCTTGCCAATACAGGCCGCCGCGGTCCTGTGGTGTTGCATGTGCCGCGCGATCTGTTTGCCACGGATATTCCCGACGTTACGCCGCAGTCGGTCAATATCGCCCGCCCCGGTCCCGCCGCACCGTCGGATGTGGAGGCTATGGCCGATCTGTTGGCCCAAGCGGACCGCCCAGTGATCTTTGCCGGTGGGGGCTTTAAGTGGGGTGCTGGGCGTGAAGCGTTGACGGCGCTAGCTGAAAAGCTAGAGATCCCTGTGGTGGCCTCGACCGGACACGCGGATGTAATGTGTCACGGCCACCCCTGGTTTGCGGGGCAGGCGGGTCCGCGGGGCAACCGGGTGGCCAGTCGTTTGACGAAAGAAGCCGACGTTATGGTCGTGCTGGGTGCGCGTCTGGGGTTCAACTCGACGTTTCATTCCAATGACTATGTGGGGGCCGAAACGCGCATTGCCCATGTTGATGTCGAAGGGTCGGCCGTGGGGCGTTATTTCCCGGCCGAGATCGCGGCGCAAGGCGATGCCCGTCTGACTGCCGAGGCATTGACCAAGGTTGCCACGCGTCCATCGTGTGATGACTGGCGCGCGGCGTTTCAGGCGGATATGGCCAGCCTTGCTGCTGAGCGAGGGGCCGAAGCGGCGATTGAAACGCTGCCAACTCACCCGCGCCGGGCCTTGGCTGAAATTCGCGCCACATTGCCCAAAGATGCGATTGTGACACTGGATACGGGCAACACCTGTCTGCAGGCCGCTGATCGCTTGGCGCACTATGCGCCGATGTCGCTGATTACACCGTTGGACTTTGGTCTTGTTGGGTTTGGTCTGGCTGCCGCCATCGGTGCCAAAGCCGCAGCACCCGAGCGACCCGTTGTTGCAATCATGGGCGACGGTGCCGTTGGGTATACGATGATCGAAATCCAGACCGCCATTCAGAACAATTTGCCCATCGTGTTGATCGTTTTGGACAATCAGGCGTGGGGGGCTGAGAAAGCGTATCAGCAGGAATTCTATGGTGGCCGCCTGCTGGGTGCGGAAATTCAATCCCCTCGCTATGACAAGTTCGCCGAACTGTGTGGTGGCAAAGGGGTCTGGGTTGACGGGCCAGGGGGTATGGGCCCGGCGCTAGAGGCCGCTATTGCATCGAATGAGACCACCGTTATTCAAACCCGGATTGATCCCGGCGCGCTGATGACATTGCGCAAGGATTTGTTCAAAGCACCACAGAAAGACTGAGAGATCAGCGATCCGAGGCCAACGCCTCGGATCGCTGTGATGTGCGTTTTGACCGTCCCAATCAGGTGTTCGGCGGGACGGTTTAAACCGAACGGGTGATGCCGCCGTCGACCCGAATGTTCTGCCCTGTGATATAGGCGCCGCCCTCTGACGCGAGGAAACCGACGGTGGCCGCGATTTCGTCATAGGATTTGCCGTATCGACCCATCGGGATCTTAGCTTTGAAATCGGCGTTTTCCGGCAGGCTGTCGATAAAGCCCGGCAGAACGTTATTCATGCGGACGTTGTCAGCGGCGTATTTATCCGAGAACAGTTTCGAAAAAGCAGCCAAGCCTGCGCGCATCACGCCAGAGGTGGGGAAAACCGGGTCGGGTTCAAAGGCTGCAAAGGTGGAAATGTTGATGATGGTTCCTGATTTTTGCGCAATCATGATTGGCGCAACCAGACGGGTTGGCCGGACTGCATTCAGGAAATAGACATCCATGCCCACGTGCCAATCCTCATCGGTTAGCTCCAGCACCGGCGCGCGGGGGCCATGCCCGGCAGAGTTGACCAGCACATCGACGCGCCCCCATTTTTCCATGGCGGCATCGACCAAGCGGGTCAGGTCGGCAATTGATTGATTTGATCCTGTGACACCGATGCCGCCCAGCTCTGCGGCCAAGGCTTCGCCTTTGCCTGAGGAGGACAGGATGGCAACCTTGAACCCATCGGCTGCCAACCTGCGCGCACTGTCTGCCCCCATGCCACTGCCACCGGCCGTGATGATCGCTACTTTTGTGTCAGCCATGTTTATCTCCGTCGATGCTAAACGTGTTTCTGTGCTTAACTTGCGCCCGTTTCGCGGTTTTGACTAATCAGTAATTCTGCGTTAATCCTGTAGAAAAACTACCGCTAATAGGAGCCAGCAATTGCGCGACATGCCGCCGCTCAACTCATTGAAAGCGTTCGAAGCCTCGGGGCGACACCTGAATTTTAGCCGCGCGGCTCAGGAACTGGGGGTAACGCAGGGGGCAATTGCGCAACATGTGCGTGCACTTGAGGCTTTGTTGAAGCTCAAATTGTTTGATCGTCACGCGCGGGGCCTGTCTTTAACCGATGAAGGGCGGCGATACCTTACGCCAGTGCGCCGTGCTTTCGATTTGATTGCTGAGGCTACAGAAAACCTCTCTCCTCGGGCGGCTGTGGTGACCATCAGCACAACACCGTCTTTTGCCACAAAATGGCTGGTGCCGCGCCTTGGGGCATTTGCAGATGAATACCCCGATATCCGGGTCCGGCTTGATGCCTCGAACACGCTGTCCAACTTTCAAACCGATGGGGTGGACATTGCAATTCGGCAGGGCACACCGCCGTTTGGGCCGGGCTTGGTTGCAGAACCTCTTTTTGCGTCCGACGTGATTGCGGTTTGTCATCCCGATCTGTGCAGGGGGCGGCACCCAATCGCTGCCGTTCAGGATCTGCGCCATCATGCGCTGCTTGAGGACACGCATGGGCGGTGGCCCTTGTTTCTGGAAAAGGCGCTGGGTGACAGGTCAGATACAGAGATGAGAACCACAACGTTCAGTCAAACATCGCTGGCGATTGATGCAGCACTTGCGGGGCAGGGGGTTGCCCTGACCAACCGCGCCTTTGTTGATGCAGATCTCAAGGCGAACCGCCTGTGTCAGCCGTTCCCGTTTTCGATAACCACGGACGAGGGGTTTTACACCGTCGCGCCGCGCGCACCGCGCGACCCTGCTATCGTGTCTGATGTGCGACAGTGGCTGGCCCGTCAGATCCGCGATGACAGCCAAGACGGCACTGGGTCGTAAAGGGCGAGGTGTAGAATATGCAGGTGGCCGGTCGCTACCGCGCGCGTGCCAGTTTGTGACCCAGCTTTTCCAGCACCGTCAGGCATTGAGCCAATTGATCAAGCGCCAGATACTCATCCGCTTTGTGTGCCTGATTGATCGACCCAGGCCCACAGACGACGACATCCATCCCGAGGGATTGGAAAATACCTGCCTCTGTTCCGAAGGGAACCAGATCCGTGCCATTCGCCCCGGTGAGTTCTAGCATGATTTGCCGGGCTTCGTTTACATCTGTTGGTACAAGGCCGGCAACCTCGCCAATCACCTCGGTCTCGATGGTGGCATCTGGATGCACCCGGCGCATTGCAGGCAACAAAACGTCGTCGCAATAGCGGGTCATGGCGTCTTTGACAAAATCCGCATCCGAGGTTTGCACAGGGCGCATTTCCCAGTCAATCTGCGCCTTGGGTGGGATCACATTATGCACGCTGCCGCTGTGGAGCGCGCCGATATTGATGGTGGTCCAAGGCGGTTCAAAGCGGCTGGTTTCCGGGGCCATGCCTTGCAGCCGGTCGCGCAGGTCCAGCAATCGCGACACATAGCGCACGGCGTATTCGGCAGCATTTACCCCAAGATCCGGGGCGGATCCGTGCCCCTCAAGCCCTTGAAATCGTGTGGTATATTCACAGCAGCCTTTGTGCCCCTCAATAATTCGCATGTCAGTGGGTTCGCCGATGATAGCCAACCGCGGTTTGATCTCGCGTGCGATCAGGGATTGGGCCAATTGACCCGCGCCAATGCAGCCGGTTTCCTCATCATAGGTGAAGGCAAAATGCACAGGCTTGTCTTGCACCTGTTTCGCGAATGTCGGGGCCATAGCCAAGGTCGCGGCGATGAACCCTTTCATGTCGCAGGTGCCGCGCCCGTACAGACGCCCCTCGCGTTCATCCATGACAAACGGGTCGCTGGTCCAATCCTGATCGGTGACAGGGACAACATCGCTGTGTCCTGACAACACGATGCCCCCGTCGCAGTCTGGCCCAAGCGTGGCAAACAGGTTGGCTTTGCGCCCTGTCTCATCCGTCTGAATATCGACCTTGGCCCCGCACCCTGCGAGACGATCCGCCAGATAGGCGATCATCTCGAGGTTGCTGTCGGCAGAAACCGTGGGAAAGGCGATCAGGTCGGACAGGATGCGCTTGGTGTCTTCGATCATCTCTTAGCCTTTGACAAACAGCTTGCGCTCAACATTGCACAGGGGTTCCGCCGCGCCGGTGTCGCGGATCAGAATGGTTTCGGTGGTTTCCAATCCCCAGCTGTCCATCCAAAGGGCAGGCATGAAGTGAAATACCATTCCGGGCACCAGTTCGGTTTCGTCTTCGCTGCGGATGGATGCGGTGCGTTCGCCCCAGTCGGGCGGATAGCTGAGCCCGATGGGATAGCCCATGCGGCCGGTGCGTTCGATCCCATGCTTGGCAATGACCTGCATAAAGGCGTTGGCGATATCGCAGGTGCGGTTGCCTGCGCGCGCTGCCTCTAACCCGGCGTTGATGCCTTCGATCTGGGCCTCTTCTGCGCGGCGCATCTCATCCGAAGGGGTGCCCAGAAAAATCGTGCGGCAAATCGGGGCGTGATATCGGCGATAACAGCCTGACAGTTCGAAAAACGTGGCTTCACCCTCGCGCATGGGCGCGCCGTTCCATGTTAGGTGGGCGGCGGTGGCGTCCAGACCAGACGGCGTCAGGGGAACGATGGCGGGGTAATCGCCCCAATCATCGTCAACGCCCGTGATCCCGGCATGCATGATATCCGCAACAAGATCGTTTTTGCGTACCCCCGGTGCAGCGCGATCCATGGCGGTGTGGATCACCTTTTCTGAGATGCGCGCGGCCTTGCGAATAAAACCAATTTCGTCGTCTGATTTGATCAGGCGCTGCCAATTCACCAAAGCGGTTGCATCCACCAGCGCCGCATTTGGCAGCTCTTCGGCCAAGACCGCGTGTGCCTTGGCCGAGTAGTAGTAATTTTCCATTTCCACGCCGATGCGCGCCTGTGCCAGACCGCGCGACGCGAGGTGCTGTGCCAGATCCTGCATCGGGTGAACGACAGTGGATTGCACATAGTGATCGCCATACCCAAGGATGTTTTCGTGTGCCATCCAGCAGGTGCGGCGACCGCCCATCATATCCATGTAGCGACCCCACCAGATGGGTTCGCCTTTCATGGTGAGGATCACCCCTTGGTGCACATAAAAGGACCACCCGTCGTACCCGGTGAGCCAGGCTTGGTTAGAGGGGTCTGTCACAAACAAAGCATCCAGACCCGCAGCCGCCATGGCAGCACGGGTCTTTTTCAATCTGCGATCATATTCCGAGAGGCCAAAAGGCGCATTGGACGTGGTCATGGGGTGGCTCCTTTTGAAATGTTAGCCCAGAACGGAGGTGACGGCACGCACTGTCGCGGCAACCACTTGGTCGGCCTCGGCGCGCGTCAGGCAGAAAGGGGGGGCAAACCCAAGGATGTCGCCCTGTGGCATGGCCCGCGCAATCACCTTGTCCTGCTCTAGCAGTTTGCCAGCAATCTGTGGCCCGATCTTGTCGCTTGCGTCAAAGAAGGTGCCTTTTTCCTTGTCCGCCATAAACTCAACTGCACACAACATGCCTTCGCCGCGTATGTCGCCAACATTGGGATGGTTGGACAAGGCGTCTTGCATCGTGGTGTTCAGATAGGCGCCGACAGACCCTGCGTTTTCGATCAGGCCAAGCGTGTCGATCAGCTGCAGGTTGGCCACCCCGGCTGCTGCCCCGATGGGGTGGGCCGAGTAGGTCCAGCCATGCCCGATTGGTCCGTTTTCATCGGTGCCACGTTCAAGAACCGCCCACATTTTGTCTGACACAATGGACCCTGACAGCGGCGCATAGGCCGAGGTCAAACCCTTGGCGATGGTGATCAGATCAGGACGCATACCGTAATGATCGGACCCAAACATGGATCCCAATCGGCCAAACCCGGTGACGACTTCGTCAGCAACCAACAGGATGTCGTGCTTGTCCAACACGGCCTGAATTGCGGGCCAGTAGCCAGCAGGCGGGGGCACAATGCCGCCGGTTCCCAGCACCGGTTCACCGATAAAGGCGGCGATGGTATCTGCACCTTCGCGCGCGATCATCGCCTCCAATTCAGCGACACAATGAGCGACGAATTCAGCCTCGG
>CBCYME010000021.1:0-66609 GCA_965183835.1 Paracoccaceae bacterium
GGCAGAATTCACGATAGATTTCGCGGCGTCTAATTCTGGTTTAATTTTCGATGTCACTGATACAGGCGCTGGTGTTGAAGTGTTTCAACCTTTTGAGGTGACCGATGGAGCACAATACCTCGCAGAGGTGCCCGTGATTTCGGATGGAGACCAACGCGCAACGTTGTCCATGACGGGGATTGCCCAGAATGAAATAATTGCGTTCACCATCGATGTAGATGACACAAATGGAACACGTGAAATCACTGTAACTGACGATGAAATTAGCGGCACCACGTTCTCGCTTATGTCGGACAGTGCCACGTATTCCGTAGTCATGGATGATGGCGCACAAGCCATTATCCGAACCGCAACCTGTTCCACTTAAAGTGTGAACCTGCAGTGAAACGTGTTCTCGTCATCGGAGATACGGGTGGTGTTGGGCAAGCCGTCGCCCAAACTTTGTTTGACCGCGGCGACGATGTGGTTGGGTTGTCGCGCAGCCGTGATGGGTTGGATGTGACCAAAGAACAGACGATCGCGCGTCAGTTTGGGCTGCTAGATGGGTTTTTCGACCTGATCTTTGTGGCCACAGGCGCATTGGTCGTAAACGATCAACAGCCGGAAAAATCCATTAGGTCAGTAAGTGGCGCAGCATTAATGGACCAATTTCAGGTCAATGCGGTCGGCCCTGCCTTGATTTTGAAACACAGCGTCCGATTGATGCCACGTGACCTGCCCCCCAAGGCTCCCTCATTCATAACGAGAGTCTGCGGGTTTGGATTTCATAGTCGGTGGTATCGTTTTGGACAAGCGCGTTGCTTGCAGAGCCCTCAAATTGCTCAAGTGCCCGACGTGCTTCTACGGGTGTTTGGTTTCCAAGCGATGAGTGTGGTCTGACATTGTTGTAGTCGTATCGCCAAAGGGCCAGTTTGCGGCGGGCATCATCTAGCGTGTCGAAGATCTCCTCATTCAACAGCTCGTCTCTCAGGCTGCCATTGAAGCTTTCGATGAAGCCATTCTGCTGGGGCTTGCCCGGATCGATATAATGCCAATCCACGTCGTTATCGCCAGCCCATTTCAGGATCGCGCGACTGGTGAACTCCGTTCCATTATCGCTGACAATACAAGCTGGCTTACCATAGACGCGCACAAGCGCATCTAGTTCCCGCGCAACCCTGGCACCCGAGATGCTGGTGTCAGCCATCAAGCACAGGTTCTCACGGCAGCAGTCGTCATTCACAGCTAGCATGCGGAACTTGCGAGACGCGCCAAACGTGTCAGATATAAAATCCAACGACCAACGCTCTCCTGGGCGCAAAGCCACGGGCATAGGTGTTCGTGATCCACGCGCACGTTTACGGCCCCTACGCCGCCTAACACCCAGCTTCTCCTCAGTATAAAGCCGGTATAGCTTCTTATGATTCATGAACATTCCTTTGCGCTCCAACAGCACGCCGATCCGGCGATAGCCAAACCGCCGCCGCTTACTGGCAATCGCCTTCATCTCTTCGCGAACTTCAGGATTATCTGGCGGTTTGTCGCGCCGGACGGTCTTGGGATCGACACCAACAAGCCTGCACGCCCGACGTTGCGAGATGTCGTGATCCCGCATTGCCTGGCGCGCAACAGCCCGTCGCACATTCGATGTCGTCAGTTCTTTCCCAGCAAATCCTTCAGCACAACGTTGTCGAGCATGGTGTCCGCCAGCAGACGCTTCAGCTTAGCGTTCTCATCCTCCAGCGATTTGAGGCGGTGGGTGTCAGAAACGTTCATGCCACCATATTTGGCTTTGAACTTGTAGAACGACGCAGGGCTCAGGCCATGTCTCCGGCACACCTCAGCCGTTGGCATTCCAGCTTCTTGCTCTTTGATCATCCCAATAATCTGGGCCTCGGTAAAACGACTCTGTCGCATTTGTTTGCTCCTTCGAAGGTTGAGCAAACTCTACATTATAGTGAGGGAAGTTTCGGGGAGCAGGTCACACGCGATAGGCCTTGTGTTTTTGCAGCACTCTCGGCGCGCGTTGGGTCGATTGGCGATAATCAGATTGGCGGCTGGCATTCTTACCGAAGCGCGAAAGCCGCTCTGAACCAGTTGATCCATGGCGCTTCTATCGAAATCGCGCGCACACATCCGCTCGCCTGTTGTGCTTGTTTGCATCCCGGGACTGTCGAAACCTCCTTCTCTGCGAGTTACGCCAAATCCCATAAACGCACCCCCGCCCCGGTCGCAGCGGCAAACCTTGTCGCGGTGATGGATGAACTTTCAAGAAAAGATACCGGGGGGTTCTTCGATTATGCGGGCAAAGCTATCCCTTGGTGATGCATGTCTCAGCATTGTTGCTGTTACGGAGAACGTCGTTCGGATCCCCCCCTCAAGACGCGTGGCATGGATATGAAATTACGTTTGATACTTGGTGATCAGCTTTGCCATAATATTTCGAGCCTTGATGATGTGGAGGCTAAAAGTGACATCATATTGTTGTGCGAGGTCCGCAGCGAGGCCACGTACGTCAAACATCACAAAAAGAAGATCGCATTCATTTTTTCTGCGATGCGCCATTTCGCCGCCGAATTGGCGGACCAAGGTTTGAATGTAAGATACGTTCGCTACGACGACCCGGACAATGCGGGGTCTTTGCTTGGCGAGGTCGCGCGTGCTGTTGACGAATACGAGATCGACGAGGTCATTGTCACAACCCCAGGTGAATACCGCTTGGTTGAGGATTTGGGCGGTTAGGCCAAGACTTTAGACGTGAAGGTCACCGTCAGGGACGATGACCGTTTCTTAAGTACCGCCGCAGAATTCGAGGAATGGGCAAAGGGGCGTAAGCAATTGCGGATGGAGTTTTTCTACCGTGAAATGCGCCGCAAGTATTCGATCTTGATGGACCAAGATGGCCCCATTGGCGGGCAATGGAATTACGACAGTGAAAACCGCAAACCGCCTGCGACCGGATTAGAAGTACCGCCGACATATAAGGCCGAACCAGACGCGATCACCCAAGAGGTCATAAAGCTGGTTGAGGCCAACTTTCCCAATCATTTCGGTGATTTGTCGCCCTTTCATTTAGCTGTCACACACGACCAAGCGGTTTTGGCGCTTAAGGAGTTTATCGACCGCCGTCTGAACCTGTTTGGCGACTACCAAGATGCTATGATCCAAGGCGAGCCGTGGATGTATCATAGCCATATCGGCCTATATCTTAATTGCGGATTGCTGGATCCGCTTGAATGTATTCAACGTGCGCAAGCCGCCTATCACAGTGGCACCGCCCCGTTGAATGCCGTCGAAGGTTTCATCCGCCAAATCCTTGGTTGGCGTGAGTATGTGCGTGGGATGTACTGGCTTAATATGCCGAATTATAAGACAGCGAACTTCCTAGAGGCCAAGCGCGCGTTGCCGGAGTTCTATTGGACCGCTGAAACCCAGATGAACTGCATGCGTCAATGTGTTTCCGAGACCAAACAGAACGCATATGCCCATCACATCCAACGGTTAATGGTGCTGGGGAATTTTGCCTTGATTGCGGGGCTGCACCCTGATGAGGTCAATGAATGGTACATGTTGGTATACGCCGATGCCTATGAATGGGTCGAGCTGCCGAATGTTTCGGGCATGATCTTGTTCGCAGATGGTGGACAGCTGGCGTCGAAACCCTATGCGGCTAGCGGTGCCTATATCAACAAAATGTCCAACTATTGCGGATCTTGCAGATATAAGCACACGGTCAAGAATGGGCCGACCGCGTGCCCTTTCAACTATCTTTACTGGGATTTTATTGCGCGAAACGAAGGCAAACTTCGAGGGAACCCGCGCATGGGGTTTATGTACAAAAGCTTGGACCGCATGAGTGATGAAAAACGCCAAGCCATCCAAGACGACACCCGTAGATTTTTCAAGGCGATTGACGACCATGAAAAAGTCTAATCCGCCCCAGAAAACCTTCGCCACATGTGGCTTGTCGACGTGCAACACATTATCATTTCAGTGTAATGCGTTCGCCTGCATCTGGACGTCACAGCAAAAGATGCAGGCGAAAATGACGTATCTTTGGTTTTTCGTTCGTGTGCCTACCCAGCCGCTGCGCAGCCGAAACTTACTAAAGCAGGGCACAAAACCGAAATTCACCAAAACGATGGTTCATATCTTAGTTCACGTGTTGGGGATGTCGATCGTCCAGCTTGGTGGTCAGACTTTCATTTCATGGCAAACCGCGATAGCGTCGGGTCCTCGCATCGCTTACATTGAACCTGCATGACAGATACAAGCCCCATCCTGATGTGGTTTCGCCGCGATTTGCGTCTTGGGGACCACGCTGCATTGACCCATGCGATTCGATCCGGTCGACCAGTGATCCCGATATTTATCCGCGACGATATCGTTGACGCGCAGGGAGCAGCGCCTCGCTTTCGGTTAGGGCTATCCCTTGATGATCTGGACTCGCGACTAAGCTCCAAAGGATCGAGGTTGATCTTGCGACAGGGTAACGCGTTGGACGTGTTACGTGACTTGATCGCGCGCACAGGGGCTGGGGCGGTCTATTGGTCTCGTCTTTACGATCCTGACAGCAAAAGGCGGGATACAGCTGTCAAATCGGCGCTAAAAGCAGAGGGCATTGTCGCCCAATCCTTTGCGGGTCACATCCTATTTGAGCCGTGGACAGTTGAGACAAAAACTGGCGGATTTTACAAAGTATACTCTCCATTTTGGAAAGAAGTGCGCGGGACCGAGCTACGTCCTTGCCTGCCGGAACCCAAAACCATGACTGCGCCCGATGCATGGCCGGAGTCAGATACTTTGGTCGATTGGTCCTTAGGGGCTGACATGCGACGTGGGGCGGCAGTCATCGCACCACATTGCGTTGTGGGGGAAGTGGCCGCGCAGGGGCGTTTGTCGAATTTCATAACCGACAAAGTTGCGAACTATAAATCCAAGCGCGACTTTCCTGCTGCCAGCGTAACTTCGGGGCTGTCTGAGAATCTAACCTATGGTGAAATCAGCCCTTTGGCCTGTTGGCACGCTGGTTGGGCGGCATTAAATGACGGTGTTGGTGAAGCTGAACATTTCCTTAAGGAGGTCGTCTGGCGCGAGTTTGCGTATCACCTAATCCACCATACTCCGCATATTGTTGACCAAAACTGGCGAGAAGGTTCGGAGGATTTTGGTTGGAGCAGTAACGACAACGACGCGGTATTAGCTTGGAAACAAGGGCGGACGGGCATTCCTTTTGTCGATGCTGCAATGCGAGAGATGTATGTGACAGGTGTCATGCACAACCGCGCCCGTATGATCGTTGCTTCATATTTGACCAAATATATGCTGGTCGATTGGCGGATCGGTCGCGATTGGTTTGCCGATTGCCTGATCGATTGGGACCCGGCGAGCAACGCTATGGGATGGCAATGGGTTGCGGGCTGCGGACCGGATGCCGCGCCGTATTTCCGCGTCTTTAATCCGGTCACTCAGGCCGAAAAGTTTGATCCAGATCACGACTATCTAAATCGTTGGATTGCCGAGGATCGCGCCCATCCGCACCCAGACGCGTTGTCCTATTTTGACGCATCGCCAATCAGCTGGAACCTTCGCCAAGATGCCGCTTATCCAGTCCCCATCGTTGGGCTAAAAGAAGGTAGAGATCGGGCACTTGCAACATTCTCGGCGAGTAAATCTAAGTAAGTGGCGTGTGCCTTCAACAGGAAAATCGCGCGCTTTATCGGTCACGATGAGGGCGGCAAAACATGGGCGCGTATTGAAGTGCTTCGCAACCTTGCCAATGTCGGCTTTAGGTACGCTGCGTCGCAGCATCCACTCAATTGGTGAAGGCCTGATGAGGGCCGTTTCGGCTGGTTTGAGCCAGGCCCGGAAAGCCCCAAAACGACGACGGCTTCAGTCATATAATTAACATAATACAGATTACTGGCTATTTTACTGCAACCGGGTGAATTCACAAATGAAGTGCAAATTTTGTACCAAGGTATTGAATTGCACGGAGTTAATTTATGGGACGCTGCTACCCCCACCTGAACCTCGAAGAACGCCGCAAGCTGGCTAAATGGCTTGAAGCGAAGATACCAGTCAAAGAGATCGCCGACAATCTGTGCCGCGCGCCCTCGACAATCTACCGCGAGATCAAACGAAACGACTACCGCGATGAGGAAAACCCTGTGCTGAACGGCTATCATGCGGTGCTCGCTCAGGACCGCTACGAAGAACGCCGTGCGGTGCATCGCAAGTTGATCCGATATCCCGACATTATGGCTGCCGTGCGGAGCGGATTTGATGCCGGGTGGTCACCCGAACAGATTGCGGGACGCATGCGGTTGGAGCGCCATCCGACGCGCGTCAGCCATGAGACGATTTATCGATATGCCTATTCCAAGGATGGGCGTGAAGAGAAGTTTTATCGGCACCTCCCGCAGCATCGCCTCCGCCGCAGGCCACGTGGAACGCGCAGGCATCACGGGCGTCATATCCTTGATGAATTGGCCATCGCGCACCGCCCTGACACGATCGCTGATCGGAGTCAGTTCGGTCACTGGGAGTGCGATTTGGTGATGTTCCGCAAGGAGTTCGGCAAAGCTAATGTGACGTCTCTGGTCGAACGTGTCAGCCGGTTTGCCGTGGTTCTCAAAAACCCGGATCGTCACTCCAAACCCGTGATGGAAGGCCTGATCAATAGCCTGTCACCCCTACCCGCAAGAGCCCGTCGTTCGATCACCTTTGATCGCGGCACTGAGTTCAGCGCATGGCTACATTTGAAGGATGGCCTGGGCGTCGATCCGTGGTTTTGCGACCCTCAGTCGCCGTGGCAAAAGGGTGCCGTCGAGAACACCAACAACCGATTGCGTCGATACCTGCCCCGTAGAGCTGACCCAACGGCGTTCACAGATCGATATTTGAGGTCAATCTGTGACCGCCTCAATGCAACGCCGCGCAAATGTCTGGGGTATCAAACGCCTGCTGAAGTGTTCCGCGCAAAACTGATGGAAGGAGAAGGCCGAACCGGATAAACTGAACACACAGAAATTGCGCTTCAGCGCGAGTTCACATGGGTGCACGCGCCCTTTGTCCCGCTGTGAACAAAGGGCGCGGTTTACTAGGCCGACAAGAGATCGATTTTGTAATCGTCTAACCGATCTTTCAGGAAAGTATAGTCCCGCCGTGCGGTTTCCAATGCCTCCCGGTTCACTGTGAGGGTTCGGAACTCTTCTGCGGTTTCTTCAAATGCAATCGGGGGGGTGTTTTCATCCTGCCAGGGCAAGCAGAACAGTGAATTCCCGTAAGTCATACCAGCGCGGTTCAGGGAGAGAAAGAACACTTGGTTTTCTAGAGCGCGGGCAATCGCAAATGGGTGCCAGGTGTGAAATGATTCATCGCGATAGTACGCGCCACAATGCAAGATCACATCGACACCATGATCCACCACCAAGGTGCGCGTCAATTCTGGAATGCGTATGTCGTAACAGATGATCGGTGACAGGCGGAACCCTTTGACCGTAAAGGTGAACAGGTGATTGCCGCGGTTGAAGTATATTCCTTTTCCATCGATGCGCCATATTGCGCCAGATGTAGTTTGTCGTAATGCCCAACCAAGGCCCCATCGGGCCCGACAACGCAGATTGAGATATACGGTCCACCTGCCCCTGCGCGTGGAAAGCTGTACGAGACGAACACACCCAGATCCACCGCCACCTGTCGCCATGCCTGAAACGATGGACCATCCAGGGGTTCCGCAAGCGTGCTCAGTTCGGCAAAGGTTTCGCGCGCATAATCGATGCTCGAAAGCTCTGGCAACACCACCAGGGTCCACGAGTGTTTCGGATTGCGCCACCTGTTGGCGCACCTTGGGTGCTGACACCTCTAGGTGTGCATCCCGCTGCGCGATTGTCGTCATCGGCGGAATGCTGATCTGGCAGGCCAGAATGGTCAGGGTGTCGTTGGCGGTCATGGCTTAGGCTTTCTTGTTTTTCCAATATTCGTTCATGCGCAAGCGATCTGCTTCGATCCGCTCGATCCGGGCCACCGCCTCGCTGGACTGGCCGATGGTAAAGAACCCAATCAATGCCTCGATCAGCACCGTGCTGCCCACATAGGATTCAAAAAACAGCGGGCTGCGGTTTGGGCTGAGCAGCACATAATCAGCGTGCATTGCGATAGGGGCCGCCGGGCTGTCCGTCAGGGCGACAACCTTGGCACCGCGTTCCCGTGCAATCATGGCAAGTTCGACCGAGGCCCGAGAACAGGGTTGCTGGCTGACCGTGATCATTGTGTCGCCTGCGCCGATGTCTGCCGATCGGGTCCGCAAAAAACGCCGCCCTCGCCACGCACCAGCCGGAACTTGTTGCTCGCCATGCCACCGATGTAGTGGGCGTAGCCCGAAAAGCTAGCCGAGGCTTGCATACCGGCGATATAGATTTGATTGCTGTCATTCAGCACCTTGGCGACCAGGGCAAAGTAGTCCGGATCGATGGCATCATAAAATCGCGGTCAGATTACCCAGCGTTGATTGGCGAAACTCTACTCCCACAAACGCGCGGCGCCGATGTCGCTGCCCGCTTGTTGTAGATTTTCGGCGCGCAGATTGGTATTCGCTGATATCGTTTTGCTGCACCTGCTTGCTGTAGATTTCGCGCAGCTCGCCGTAGGTTTCAAACCCCAACGCCTTAGCTATTCGGGAAAAGTTGGGCAACGACACCCCTGCATTCGCCGCCACCTGCCGCATCGACAGGGTCGCGATATCACCGGGATGCTCCAGCATGTAGGTCCGCCGCAATCTTCAACGCGCGGGGCAGCTCTGGGAACAGCTCTTTCAGGCGCTCGCTGGTTTGAAGATAGTCGCTCATGTCGGGTGACATTTCCTTTGGCATTCTGGGATACGCTCCGTCCCTGTCTTGGACGCCAGTTAGAGCATTTGTTTCGCAACAACGCACGAAGTATTGCATTTGCAATATCTTTGCCCGTTTGGGGCTTTCGGGCAGCAGGGGGAGAAAATCCACCGCCCGAAAGCTCTGCCTGCGCCTATCGGCTCAGCAGCAACTCGGGCAGCCATAGCGACAGCTGTGGAATGAACGTGGTCAACGCAAGTGTCGGCAGCCAAGCGAAAAAGATGAACATCAACGTGGGCGCAAGCATCTTGCTGACCGGCGTTTCCGTGACCTGTGCACCAAGGTACAACAGCGGCGCAGTGGGTGGGGTCACATTGGCCATGCCCAAATTAACGCCCAGGATCGCCGCAAAGTGGATAGGATCAAACCCCGATGCTTTGCACGATGGGCAACAACAGCGGTGTCGACAGCAACAGACCAGAGATATCGTCCATCAACATCCCAATCAGGATCATCACCAAATTGACCATCAACAAAATCACAATCGGGTTTTCAGAGACGGAAAACACCATTTCACGTGCGATTGTGGGGATGTCTTCAAAAATCAAAAAACGGCTGACGATCAGCACCATAAAGATCATCGTCATAACGATCCCGATGGTGACGCCTGCTCCAGTCAGGGTCTCCATCAACCCGCGCCATGTCAGCCCGCGGTAGACGTAGATGGCGATCGGGATCGAGTAGACCACCGCCACGCCGGCGGCTTCGGTTGGGGTCATTATGCCCCCATAGATGCCACCCAAAATGATCAACGGCATGATCAACGCGGGCATCGCCTGACGTGATTGCAGTTTGAACTGGGGCACGAAATCCGCAGGGCGGTCGGTGACCTTGATGTCTTTGTGTTTCCGCAGCGCCACTTGGGTGGTCACGATTAACAGAACGATCAGGATAATGCCCGGAATGACGGTCGACAGAAACGCCTTGAGCACAGATTGCTGCGCCACCCACGCATAAAGGATATGGGATGAGCTGGGCGGGATCAGCAGGCCGAGCGGACTGGCACTGACAATCAGCGCCGCAGACAAGCCATCCGGATAATTCGCCTTACGCAGATGGGGCATCATGATGCCGCCAATACAAGTCAGCGTAGCATTGGCGCTGCCCGAGATCGACCCAAAGATACCGCTGGCAATGACAGCTGCGGCCGTCATGCCGCCCTTGATGTGGCCAATGAACAATTCGGCCAGCGCAACCAGCGGTGCCGCGATCTTACCCTTTTCCATGATCGCGCCTGCAATCATGAACAACGGGATCGCCAGCAACACCAGCGTGTTCATTTTCCAATACCCAGCGGGCAGATATCCGGTGATATCGTAGCCGCCGGTATAAGCCAGAAACAACAAAACCGCGCCAAAGGCGATATAGACACTGACCCCCGCCAACAGCAGGCCGCAGATGATCGCGATGCTTCCAAAGATGATCATGCGTCTGACTCCGATGGGCTAGGGTGTGGGCCGTCAATGATGTGCAGGATCAGGTAAATCGCGGTGAACAAGTTCATGAACACAAAGCCGGTCAGGATCGCGATACGGGGGAACACCGCCGGAATTTGCAACGCGGTTGTGCGTTCCCACAACGGATAGGCAAGGAATTCGGATTCCACCGCCAGATAGCACCAGTAGACAATATAGGCCCCGATCACCAATTCGATCAGATAAACGATCAAGCCCCGCCACCAGATCAATTTGGGGTTCTTGAGAATAACGCCCAGAATGTCTGCATTCACGTGGCTTTTGCGTTCTGCCGCCAAAGCGGCCCCCAAAAAGAAAGTCCAAAAGCTGATGGCCAACAACCATTCTTCGTAAGCGAACAGGTTCCCGGCAAAGCCATAGCGGATGATCACAACCGCCATAAAAGTCAGCGCCATCAGCAATCCGCCAAAGGCGACAAAAATCCGCATAAGTTTCAAAATCCCGCGCAGGGGAACAGCCGCCGCTCTTGGCAGCCTGTCGGTTATCTCACTCATGCGTTGCCCCCTTTTGGATTGTGGTTTGGCCGGCGATTTTGCGCCGCCGGCCAAACAGGTCTTAGTTTGCAGTCAGACGGTCCAACGTGTCCTGACCAATCGTATCAACCATAGTTGGCCAGATGTTTTCACTCACCCACGCCGCCATTGCGGCCTGTTGATCAGCGTTCAGAGCCAGGATTTCGTATCCTTTTTCCTCAAGTTTCTTACCGAATTCCGCGTCATTCGCGCGGTTGTAGGCAAAGAAGTCATCCGATGCTTTGGTGAACGCGGCCTGCACAACATCCTTTTGCGCTTCGTCCAGTTTCGCCCATGTCTTTTCGGATGCGTAATACGAGGTCAGCTCGGAAACCGAGTTGTATTGAACATAGTATTTGCCCGCATCAGACTGCGCAAAGATCGAATAGGTGGCGGATTTGGTGCAACAAATCGCGCCGTCTACAATACCCGATTGCAGCGCTGGAAAGATGTCACCCCATGCCATTGTTGTCGCTTGAAACCCCAGGCCTTCGACCATGTTTTTGACAACGGGGGATGACCAGACCCGGATATTCATGTTTTTGGGGCCACGTTCGGCCCAGTTGTCGGGCTTTTTGTTCGCAACGATGCCGGTGAACCCTTCGGGGTTGTTGGCGAGCAGGCGCAGGCCCAGACCGTTCAGGCGTTCCTGCAGGATCTGGTTGAATGCGCTGTCCATGTTGCGCATGACGCTGTCCATTTCGTCAAAGTTATTGACGAGGAACGGCATCGACAGGAACTCAAGACGCGGGTCTTTGTGGGAATAGACGAAGGCAGCGGTGAAATCGATGTTACCGCGAATGGTGTCTTCCATCAGCGCCTCACCCGACCCCAGCTGGTTCGCTGGGAATAGCGACATTTTCAGGCCCACATCCGCGGCTTCGATGTCTGCTTTGATCTGCTCCATCATTTTGGTGCCGGGGTGATCCACCGGGAATGTCCCTGCAAATTTCAACCGCATGTCCGCCGCCGAGGCAAACGTCGCAACCGACAAAGCCATGACGCCCGCCAAACCGATGCGGCCCAGAGTTTTTCCGAATTTCCGTGAATTGAGCATGATGTCCTCCCTCGCTCAGTGCTCCTGTGAACAGGAGCGGATGCATCTAATGATGCATGTCGAAACTGCGCCCCGGTGCTAAACACGCCCTATTCAAGGCCTCGACCAGCAGCAGGTTGGCGATACGTTACGGCAGGAAATATTGCGTTTGCAATCTATTTGTTAATTTTTGTTACATTTGCTAAAGTCAAAACAACACCACCACTTCGAACACAGACAAAAGGCAGCGCCGGTTGCCCGGCGCTGCCCTCGTGATTCATGCAACAAGATCAAAAAGTTGAGGCTTTACCAACGGCCTTCATAACTGGTCTTTGAACCGATACCACGCAAAGGCAGGCGGCAATGACGCGCGCCGCCACCGGCCCAGCTCAAACCGCCGCAATGGCTTTTGCAGCAGCTTTGCATGTGGTCGTTTTGTCCGCCCAAGGGCCAAATCAGCAATTAAAGCCCCGGCGTAATTCGCCATCGTGACCCCACCGCCATGGTATCCCAATGCCGCAAACGCGCCCTCAGTTCCGGGCAAAGCACCTGCAAATGGGACCAGATTACGGGTCATGCAAATCAAACCCGACCAGAAAAACGGGGTTTCAACATGCTGCCAGGCCGGGAACATCCGGTCGAAGTCGGCCCGCGCAATGGCACGGGTGCGGGCGATGTTGTCTTCGGTCACGCGCACAGAGCCGCGCAACCCCAGCAACATCCGCCGGTCTGGTAGCAATCTAAAATAGTGCAGCAAGGTGCGGGAATCGACGATCATCTGATCGCTCCACCATCCCTGCGCCTGAATTTCATCATCCGTCAGAGGCCGGGACACGAGGATATTGGACTGCACCGGCAAATACCGCCCCGCCAAAGACGGGGGCAGGTCATCGCTGGAATACCCGTTGGTGGCAACCAACAGTTTTTTCGCGCGAACCTGCCCATTTGGCGTGGTCAGGATAAATCCGCCGTCCCCTGAAACCTTGATCACAGGGGTGTTCGAATACATCCGAACACCCGCGGCCTTAGCCGCACGGGTCAATCCCAGCACAAACTTCATCGGGTTCAAGGCAAACCCAATCGGCAGATTTACCGCCGCATGAAAGTCCGGGCTGTTCAAGCCCTGCGCAGCCATGTCCTCTTTGGCAATAAACTCATACGGAAGCCCATAACGCGATGTGTAAGACGACCCATAATCTTTGATCCCGGCAATCGCCGAAGCAGAATGCGCCACATAGGTATACCCGCGCGAATGGCGATCAACGTCCAATCCGTAGGTCTCAAGATACTCTTCGACCAGATCGACCGAGGCCCTATCCCCATCAAACAGCGTCTGCGCATCTTCGGCGCCATATCTCCGAATGATCTGGTCATCATCAATCTTGCACGCCCCGGCAGAGACCAATCCGCCATTGCGACCAGAGGCGCCCCACCCCGGGATCTTGGCATCAACCAGAACCACATCAGCGCCCGCCTCGACGAGATTGAGCGCTGCAGACAGCCCGGTATACCCCCCGCCAATAATGGCGAAATCACAGGTTACCGTCTCTGTCAGAGCGTCATAGACAGGGCGATCTTTAGACACTGTTGTTGGCCAAAACCCATCCTGCAACGGACGATCACCATAGGCCAAGGGTTCATAAATTCGTTTCATATTCCCGTCCTTTTGAGCCGCTTAGACCCTAAGACCGGTTGGATTGACCAACCCTCACCCCTCAGTGGTGCCGCCCGCCTTGGCGTTCCAGTTCGGCCTGAATCAACAATGGGTCAATATCTTTCAGCGCCTTGTTCTGCTGTTTAATCGACAGCGCAGCGGCGATACCAGCAGCCTGCCCCGTGACCGCACAGCACGCCATATTCCGGGTTGCAGCATGACTATCGCGATCCCCGCCCGTTGCACGGCCTGCAACCAACAGGTTTTCAACCTTTTTAGGCAGCAGATTGCGATACGGAATCTGGAAATAGCGCCCCGTGGTGGGCAAGATCAGAATACCGTACCCATCAATGAATTCCGGGAAAATGCCAACTGAATCCTCGAACCGGGCCTGTTCACGCACATCATGGCTGGTCATGTTGTACTGACAATCGACCTTGCGGGTATCGCGCACGCCCAGCGACATGCCAAAATTACGCAGGCGAATGCCTTCGCAGCCCGGCGTGTAGCGGCGCAAAGCTTCGATGGCGAGCATCGACTGACGGCGGCCTTCGATCTCGCATTTGGTCAGACTGTCGGGGTCCGTGCCGTCGCAGTCATCCATATGGATGAGGTTCATATAGGTCAGCTCGCCCGTATCATGCACCGCGCCCCATGTGCCCGCGATGGTGTTCAGATGCGGTGGGATCAACCCGTCCTTGATCGCCTGTTCAAACGGCTTTTTCAAAAATGGCGAAAACATCTCGTCTTCTTTGCCAGTGGTCTCGATATTCCATTCACCACCGCCGCCCCAATCGGCGTAGGTCTGCGGATCGTTCTTGATACCATCCATGAACTTTTGCTTGTCAACGCCAGCAACGTGAAACATGACCGAGGCCGCCATCATCTGTTCCAGCGGCGTCTTATAGGTGGGCGCCCCTGCCCGTTCGATAACATCCGCATCCCCGGTTGCATCAATCACCCGCTTGGCCAGGATCGCCTCGCGTCCGGCTTTGGATTCAGTGATGATGCCAATGATGCCGTTGCCCTCCATGATCGGGGCGACGAACTGACGGTGCAGCATCGGGCGGATATTGGGTTCATCCGCGACCATCTTATCGGCCACTAGCTTGAACCCTTCGCTGTCAATCTCGTAACTCAGCGATTGGCTTTCGGGCACGGCCGCGCCCATTTCCTTGGCGCGCTCTTCGAACTCACGCGCGATGCCGTTGGATTCCACAGTCTCTTCGTGGCGATACCAATGCATCCCCTCGACCCCAACCACCGTCAGGTTGCCGCCAAAGCAGCCAAAGCGTTCCACCAACGTCACCTCGACCCCGGCCCGCGCGGCGGCCAATGCGGCGGGCAAGCCACCGGGGCCTGAGCCAATCACCAACACATCGGTTTCATGAACGACGTCGATCTCGCGCGCCGGCTCCTGAATTCGTTTTGCCATGGGTCCCCCAATCTCTGTTCCGGGCAGCATTCTCCAAAGGGTTTGGACTTGGCAAGTCCCTGTATGAGGGAATGCCTGTTTTCCGGTCAAAGCTCGGTTTTCTGAGCCCGATTGCCCCGAAACCCGCCGTCATAAAAAATTCATATGGATTTTTGTGGCTTTTCGATTGGTTTTGTGTGTTTCATTTCGATCATGGAAACTGAGACCGATAAAATCCCACATCGGGGGCATGAGCTGCTCAACGTTTTGGCACGTTTAGGAGGCTCTGCGCGCAATGCTCAGATCGCTCAGGTGATGAACGTTTCCGAGGAAACCGTGCGCCGCCTGATCAAAGGTCTGGCCCAGGCTGGCAAAGTTGAGCGGGTGCACGGCGGAACCTATTTGCGCGGCTCTGCGGACACGCCAATGTATTCCGGAGCACTCGAACAAAACGCCGTTGAAAAGACCCAGATCGCGCGCGCGGTGTTGGATCACGTGACTGATGGCATGACCATTTTCATCAATGTCGGATCTACAACCACCTATGTTGCAGAGCAATTGAGAGACCGTAAGTCGCTGATTGTGGTGACAAATTCCATCACCGCCGTTGCAGCACTGGCCGATCACAACGACAACCGTGTCTTTATGGCTGGGGGTGAAATCCAACCTGCGGAACGCGGCACCTTTGGCAGCGCCACAGAAGAGTTCGCCGCTCAGTTCAGCTATGATCTGGTGATCTTTGGGTCGGATGCCATTTCCGCCAATCAGGGGTTTCTGGCCTCCAACCCGGCCGAGGCATCGCTGACCCGTGTGATCATCAGACAGTCCCAACTCGCATTGGTCGCAGCGGACTGTCGCAAGTTCAACAGACGGGCACCGATTGTGGCCTGCCCGCCAGACAAAGTTACACACTTGATTACAGATGCCCCCCCCGATCCGGCCTTACAACTAGCCCTGAATGACTGGGGGGTCGAGGTTCACATCGCGCAAAAACTGTCAAAAAAATGAAACATAAGAACAATAAGCGGGGCAAATCGCGGGTCAACCGTTCCCCAATTTAATCCAACTGGAGGTAACATGAAAAAGATTCTTCTTTCCGGCGTCGCCGCTATCGCCCTACCGGGCATGGCCGCAGCTGCCAGCTGTCCGGCGGTCACCGTCGCAGATGCCATGGGCGTCGCCGCAGGCGCGTTCCCACAGCAGTACGATCTGGCTGAATTCCAAGGCGCCGCATCCTGCGAGATGACATTTGCCGAAAACCCCGCTATCGGCGATCTGAACGCCCGCATTCGCGGCAACGGCGATCTGCCGGCTCTCGCCGACCGTTTGCCATCCGAGCCGCTGGTGATGGCACCGTATGCGGCAACCGGCACCTATGGCGGCCAGTTGGATGTCCTGTCCAACGCCACTGAATCCGGTACTTCGGATTTCCTGTCTGTGCGTCACGTCAACCTGTTCCGCTATTCGGATGACCTGCAGACTGTTGTGCCCAACGTCTCTAAGTCCTGGACTTGGAACGACGACTTCACCGAGTTGACGGTATCCCTGCGCGCAGGCCACAAATGGTCGGATGGTGCACCCTTTACCGCAGCTGATGTGGTGTTCTGGTACGACAACCTGATGATGGACACCAATGTCATCGCCGAACCCAAAGGCTATGCACTGGCCGGTGGCGAACCGATGAAGGTTGAAGCCATTGACGACACCACCGTCAAATTCACGCTGGCCGCGCCCAAGCCGGGCCTGATCGAGACCTTCTCGTTCACCTACGTGCAGCCTTATCAGCCCAAGCACTTCTTTGAGCAGTTCCACCCGGCCCTGAACGATCAAGCCGACGCCAACGCCAAGGCACTCGGATATGAGGGTGGCTATGATCTGATCAAAGCCTATTACGGCAATTCAGACTGGATGGATACGCCGTCACCGATGCTGACTGCGGGTGACAAGCTGGCCGGTCTGCCTAAAGACACCATGCCCACGCTGGAAAGCCACATCTTGGTGAAAGAAACCACCGAGGGCCGTCACTACGTCGCGAACCCCTACTTCTTCCAGGTGGATACAGCCGGCAACCAGTTGCCCTATATCTCGGACATGGACGAGACTTATGTGGGCGACGAAGAAGTCCGCACTCTGAAGCTGTTGAATGGCGAGGTGGATTACAAATCACAGGCCGTGAACCTGACATCCGCCCCCGTTCTGCTAGAGGGTCAGGAAAAGGGCAACTATACGCTGGATGTTAAACCCGGCATCGCCAGCCCGACCATCGCGTTCAACGTGACCCACGAAGACGAAGCCCGCCGCGCCATCTTTGGCGATGTCCGGTTCCGTACTGCGATGTCCGTCGCGATGAATCGCGCCGAGCTGAACGAAGTGACCGCCTTTGGTCTGGGCACTCCCACCCAGTACATCGGTTTTTCACCACGTCCTGATTTCATCGACGCCAAATGGTCCGAGCACGAAGCCGGTTTCGACCCGGCCCGCGCCAATGCGCTGCTGGATGAAATGGGCTTGATGGACAAAGACGGTGACGGCGCACGTGACATGCCCGATGGATCGCCTTTGGTTTTGGATTGGCAGTTCTCGACACAGGCGAGCCCCGCCCAGTTTGTTGAACTGATCGCCCAGAACTGGACCGATGTTGGCATCAAGACGTCGATCAAAGAGGTCACATCAGATGAATTCCGTGCGGCGCAGTCAGCCAACCAGCTGGACATCACCATGTGGGGCAAAGGTCAGCCTGCCGGGTCTATCCTTGGCGATGACGAAACATGGATCCCACCGTTTGATGGCTATTTTGACGTGCGCACCGGGATGCTGTGGGCTGAATTCATCAGCTCGGATGGCGCCAATGGCGTACAACCCCCTGAATGGGTTGGCAGCCTAAAGGCAGAGCTGGACACCTACCAGTCTTCTGCTCCGGGTACGGATGCCTCGATTTCGGCTGCACAGAAAATGGTTGAAATCATGACCGGCGAAATGCTGTTCATCGGGACAGTGAATGCGCCTGCACCGATCTACCGCTCGAATAATCTGAACAACTTTGTCGAGTTCAAGACGCAGTCGTATGAGTTCTACCGGACCTACCCTTATCGCCCAACCCAGTGGTTCCTGAGCGAGTAATCCGGTCCTCATGGACCTAACAACACGAGGTCGGGCATTCCAACGCGGGTGCCCTACCTTAGCGACCTAGGGGGTAGCCATGCTACAATTTGCACGGTTCGCTGCGACACGCGCGGCGATGGCACTGATCACACTGACGATCGTGTCCTTGGTGGTGTTCACCTTGATGGAGCTGGTGCCCGGCGATTGCGCCGAGCGGTATCTGTCCTACAAGAACACCCAAGGATCGGCGATCACGCTGGCGGATATCGACGCTGAGCGCGCTCGGCTCGGGCTGGACCGTCCGTTTCTGACCCGCTGGGTCAGCTGGCTAACCGGCGCGTTTCAGGGCGATTTTGGCAGCAGCTGTATCCTGCGGGTTGATATTGCCCAGCTTTTGGGCGCGAAATTCTGGATTTCCCTCGCAATCTGTCTGGGTGCCCTGACGCTGGCCTATGCCATTGCAATCCCTGTTGGCATCATCTCGGCCGCGTCCCGCAATGCCGCGATGAACAATGCCCTGCGTCTGGTCAGCTATCTTGGTCTGGCAATGCCGAATTTCCTGTTGGCGCTGATGATCATGCTGGTTTCGACCGTCTATTTCGGCGAAACTTTGACCGGCCTATTTTCCCCCGAATACAAAGACGCACCGTGGTCCTGGGCCAAATTGGGCGATCTGTTGAAACACGCCTGGCTTCCGATCTTTATCCTTGGCTGGTCTGCGACTGCGTTTGCCTTGCAAACAGTGCGGGCGCTGATGTCTGACGAAATTGGCAAGCTCTATGTCACCGCCGCCGCCGCGCGGGGCATCTATGGCACCCGCTTGTTGTGGCGCTATCCGGCGCGACACGCGCTGGGGCCAATCGTCAATAGTCTTGGCTTTGACTTGAATCGGATCTTTAACGAACTGCCCATCGTGGCTCTGATCCTGACTTTGACCGAAGCCGGGATCGCTGCTGCTCGAAGCGTTGGCACGCTCCAATGACCAACAACTGGCCGGCGCGATCATCTTTCTGCTCACGGCCTCTATCGTGACGCTGAACTTTTTCACCGACATCCTGCTGGCGGTCATCGACCCCCGTGTCCGCAAAAGCATCCTGAGGTAGGCCGATGAGTGTGACGACACAAAACCAAAAGGCCAAAGAGGCCTATTTCACCGCCTCGCAGGGGCAATTGATCTGGGCCCGGTTCAAGAAACAAAAGGCGGCGATGGTCGGGGCCGTGGTGCTGGTGGTGTTGATCCTGTCGGGGATTTTCGCACCCTTCCTGTCGCCCTATGACCCCACTGTTGCGGGACGAGACAAAGGGTACCTGAACGGCGCGCCACAGATCCCGAAATTCTGCGATGACAATGGCTGTTCGGCGCGGCCGTTCCTGTACACCGTCACGCGGGAACGCTCGCTGGCGACCAATTTCCGCTGGGTTGAGAAAATCAACACCGACGAACGCCGCTATGTGCAGTTCTTTGTTTCGGGCGATAAGTACAAGCTGTTTGGCTTCATCCCCGGCTCGGTCCACCTGTTTGGCATGGATAATGGATATGTCCATTTGTTCGGCACTGATAGCGCGGGCAAGGACATCTTTAGCCGGACCTTGCACGCGATCCTAACCTCGCTTCAGGTGGGCACGATGGGGGTTGTGATCTCGTTCGTGCTGGCGCTCGTGATTGGGGGGATATCGGGGTATTACGGTGGCTGGCTGGACAGTATCATCCAGATGGTGACTGACGCGATCCGAACCGTCCCCGCGATCCCGCTGTTCATGGCAATTGCCGCCTTTATCCCGCCGGAATGGTCGGCGGAAACCCGGTTCTTCTTCATATCAATGATCCTTGGCTTAATTGGCTGGCCCACGTTGGCGCGACGCGTGCGCACCCACCTGCTGACCGAACGCAATCAGGAATACGTACTGGCGGCGCAACTGTGCGGGGCCTCGCCCAGCCACGTCATCCGGCGTCATCTGTTGCCCAGCTTTACCAGTTATATCATCGTCGATCTGGTCATTTCCTTCCCTTACATGGTGTTGAGTGAAACGGCCCTGTCGTTCATTGGTTTGGGCCTCAAGGACCCAGTGAACAGCCTAGGCGTGATGTTGCAGAACGTAACCAAGGCTGATGTTTTGCTAAACTATCAATGGTATTTCATCCCGGTGATCTTCTTCATCGCGCTGGTGATGGCCTTTGTGTTTGTGGGCGATGGACTGCGCGACGCGGCTGATCCTTATTCGGAGGCCAACAAATGAGCCTAATCGACGTCAGAAACTTGACCCTGCAGTTTGATACCGACGAGGGGCGCATTACGGCGGTCGACAACGTGTCATTCTCGCTCGCACCGGGCGAAGTAATGGGGTTGGTCGGGGAATCCGGTTCCGGCAAATCAGTAACCGCTAAAGCGTTGATGAAGCTAAACGCGCGCAACGGGCACTATTCCGACGACAGCCAGATTACCCTGCATCTGGACAGCGGCCCCGTCGATGTGATGACCCTGAAACGTCCGCGCGATATGGCGGTTATTCGCGGCGGTGCCGTCAGCATGATCTTTCAAGAGCCCATGGCCAGCTTTGCCCCTGCGATGACTGTGGGCAGCCAAATGGTTGAACAGCTGTTGATCCATTCGAACCTGAACAAGCGACAAGCCAAGGAACTGTCGGTTGAAATGCTGGATCGTGTCGGCATTTCCGATGCCTCGACCCGGTTCAATCAGTATGCGTTCGAGATGTCCGGCGGGATGCGCCAGCGCGCGATGATCGCCATGGCACTGTCGACAAAGCCCAAGCTGTTGATCGCAGATGAACCCACCACAGCGCTGGATGTGACCATTCAGGCGCAGGTGATCGATCTGATGAAGGATCTGGTGGATGAATTCAAAATGGGCATCATTTTCATCACCCATGATCTGGGCGTCGTTGCCCAAACCGCCGACAAAGTGGCGGTGATGTATCTGGGCCGGATGATCGAACAGGGCCCTGTTCGCGAGGTGATCCGCAACCCACGTCACCCCTATACCCAAGGCCTAATCGACGCATTGCCGAAACTGGATGATCTGGGCGCGCCGCTGCGGCCCATTCCCGGCGATATCCCCTCGCCGCTGGAACGGCCATCGGGTTGTGTGTTTCACACGCGCTGTTCGCAGATCATCGGCGATATCTGTAAAACCCACCTGCCCGCTTGGGCAGATACCGGCGCAGATCATCGCACTGCCTGCCATCTCTGTCACCAAGGAGCCAGCGCATGAGCGATCCGCTTTTGATCCAGACCAAGGATCTGTCTGTCACCTTTCCCGTCGGCAATGGCGTGTTCAAAAAACAGCAGCTCAAGGCCGTGGACGGGATTTCCATCGACATCCCCAAGGGATCATTCTTTGGCGTTGTTGGGGAATCCGGATCCGGCAAAACCACGCTGGGCCGTGCACTGTTGAATGCGGTTCCGATCTCGGACGGGCACGCCACCTATGACGATGGCGAGGTCACCTATGAATTAGCCGATCTCGATGGCGCTGCGCTCAAGGATTATCGCAAACGCGCGCAGCTGATTTTTCAAGACCCCTACGCCGCACTCAGCCCACGCATGACGGTGCGCGACATCATTGCCGAACCGCTCGAGGTGATGGGTCTGACTGCAAACCGCGAAGAAACTGATGCCCGCGTGCGTGAAATCGCAGCCAAATGTCGGTTGAATCTGGAACACCTGCGCCGCTTTCCCCATGCATTTTCCGGCGGTCAGCGCCAACGCATTTCCATCGCACGCGCGCTGGTATCTGGACCTCAGTTCATTGTCGCAGATGAATCCGTCGCGGCGTTGGATGTGTCCATTCAAGCTGACATTCTGAACCTGCTCAAATCCATCCAACAAGAGATGGGCCTGACGTTTCTGTTCATCAGCCATGACCTGTCTGTGGTCGCCCACACATGTGACCATGTGGCGGTGATGTATCTGGGGCGTATTGTCGAAAGCGCCCCAACCCGGCAGTTGTTTAAGACCGCGCGTCACCCCTATACCAAGGCGCTGTTCTCGGCGATCCCCTCACTGGACCCCGACGATCGTGGATCAGCGCAAAAACTGGTCGGGGAAATCCCCTCGCCCACCAACCAGCCGACCGGCTGCAAATTCCACACCCGCTGTCCCTATGTGACCGACCTGTGCAAACAGCAGGAACCACCGCTGGTTACCTGCGAAGAGGGCCATGCCGTGTCCTGCCATCGGTGGGAAGAACTGCAAGAAGGTATCTCAACCGGCTGAATAAGGCTCAGGCGCTGGTTCCGATCAGCGCCACGCCCATCGCCATCAGCACAGCCGCGCCAAGGCGGCGTTTCCAGTTTCCTTCGCGCAGGAACACGAACCCGATCAATGCCGCAAAGATCACCGATGTTTCGCGCAAGGCTGAAACTGCCCCCAGCGGCGCAAAGTTCTTGGCATAAAGCACCAGACCATAGGCAGTCATCGACACCAAACCACCCGCGATGCCCAAGGCCCAGACCCGCGGCGGAAGCGCCGCCAGTGTTGTGCGTTTGCGGAGCCCAATGAAGCCCGCGATAAAGATATGCAGGAATGCGCCCCAAGCCCAATAAGACAGGGTATTCCCAGACAGGCGCACCCCGATCCCATCCACCACGGAATAGATCGAGATACAGAAACCCGTGCCGACAGCAAACCCAAGAGCCGCATTACCCACGCCAGAGCGCAGCACTTTCCAACTGCTCAGCTGAATACCTAACGCAATAACACCGATGCCAATCCACGCTTGCGCAGGCAGCACCTCGCCCAACAGGATCAGCGCCCACAGCGACACCAACGCCGGAACAATGCCGCGCGCGATCGGATACACCACGCTCAGATCGCCGTGCTGATAGGCCTTTCCCAGCATGAAGAAATATCCGAAATGCACCACCGTCGACAGCAGGATGTAGACAAAGCTTTCGGCGTTGGGCAGCGGTAACAGCATCACCATGACCGTCGCAGGCAACACATGACCAAAAGCCACCAGACCCAGCGTCGTGGTCCGGTCTACGGCGGTTTTCACAATGGCGTTCCAGACCGCATGTAACACAGCGGCAGACAGGATAATGGCGATGACAAAGGGTGACATACGGTCAGTTCTGCGGTTCGGGGGTGGGCATGTCCTCGATCAGGCGGGTCTCTAGCAACTGCCCATTCTGATAGAGGATCGGCGTCGCCACCGAGGCGATGTGACTGTTGAAGTCTCGAAACGCCCGCAGGGTTTCCAGATGAATATCGCTGGTGTCAAAGCTTTGTACCTGACCGGCCTGCAGGCGGCGAAAATGACGCTTTCGACTGTTGCGCTCGGCGCGTTTGACCTCGGTCTTTTCACCGTTGAGCAGACGCGCACTTTCCAAATCATCCGAGATCAACACATTCGAGGCCAGACGCATGTTGGCCAGAATGGTCTCATGCATATCCTGCAATTCGCTCCAACCCTCTTTCGAAAACTGCTTACCAGAACGCCTCAAATCCCCGGCCAGAACCGTCAATCGCTTGGCCACCACGTCCCCAGCGGTTTCCAGACGGACGGCATATTCCATCATGTCCCGTGCAATACCGGCGTTGTCTTTGCCCAGCTCATCAACCGGCAGAGCCGCAACAAAAGCCCTAACCCCGGACAGGCACTCGTTAACCTCGTGGTCGACGGCCTGCACCGCGCGGATCTGGTCCTTTTCGCCGGTTTTATACAGCTTGAGCGTGGGGCGGAACATTGCCTCGACCAAATCGGTCATGCGCAGCAGCTCGCGCTTGAGACTGAAAATCGCCTGCGACGGCGACCCAACATCCTGTGGATCCAACACGCTGGTTGGACGCGCCATCTGGTCAGCATCCACCGCCGGGGCCACGTCCGGCAGCATCCGTTCAAACGGGCCACGCAGCGCGGAACAAAACGGCAAGGCCAGCACCAGCAACGACGCGTTGAACGCCAAGTGTGCATTGACCAGCATCTGCCCACCATAATCCGCACCAACAAGCCCAGCCCCCAGCGCCGCGTTGACGGCAAACAGGGTAAACACCGCCCATGTCCCGCGCAGAACAAGGTTGGCAACCGGGATGCGCCGCGCCGCGATATCCATCCCCCGTGTCAGCCAGACCGGGATAAAGGCGCTGCCCATATTCGCGCCCAACACCAGTGACAGCCCCGCCGCAAAAGGGATCGCGCCGATTTGCACCAGCGTCACACACATCAAAATGGCAGCGACCGAGCTGTGCATCACAAAGGCCAGTGCAGCCCCGACGATAAACGCTGTGATGTAATCGCGCGCCAGATATTCCGCGAGCGCAGGCAAAAATGCGCTGTCGCGGATCGGGTCCATCGCCTCGCGCAGGAACCGCAGCGAGATCAGGATAAAGGCGATCCCCATCAGGATCCGCCCCATCTGGCGCAGCTTTTTCTGCTCTGTTTTGACAAACAGCCAACCGCCAACCGCCAGCAACAGCGGGACAAGCCAATCCAGCTGGAACGACAGGATCTGAATGATAAGGGCCGACCCCAGGTCGCCACCCAGCACAATCGCCAGCCCGGCGCCAAACCCCAACATACCGCTGGCGGCAAACCCCGAGGTCAACAAGGCCACCGCAGCCGAACTTTGCAGCACCACTGCCATCACCAGCCCCGCAAGACTAGATTGCAGCATGTTACTTTGACCGGTCATAACCCGCTGGAACGACGCGCCATAGCTGCGCTCGATCCCGGTGCGCACCATGCGAACCGCAAACAGCAGCAACATGGTTGCACCGGCTAGGCTGATCAGAAAGCTGACAATGGCCATCGCGTTATCCGTTCACCAACGCCAAAAGGGCCGCGTGCAACTCTGGCGTTGCAGCCGAAATTACGCGCCCGTCCGAATTCAGGGTCAAAGGCTGGCCCGACCAGTCCGACATCACCCCCCCAGCGGCCTCCACCACCGCAGAGACCGGCAAATAGTCATAGGGCTGCAAATCATAATCGACCACCGCATCCACATGACCTGCGGCCAACAATGCGTGCGGATAGCAGTCATAGGAAAACCGCCGGGTTTGGCCTGCTTTAGTCAACCGGTCAAAGGTCTGCGGATAGTCACGATAGATCTTTTCGCCTTCGTTCACGTACAGGATCGCCCGATCCAAATCGGTCTGGTTCGAGCTTTGGACCGGCGCCCCGTTCAACGTGGCCCCTGCCCCTCTGGCTCCGATGAACACTTCGCCAAGCGCCGGCATACCAATCACGCCCAGTTGCGGTATTCCATCGTGGAGCAGGCCCAACAACATGCCAAACAACGGATGCCCGGACAGAAACGACCGGGTGCCATCGATGGGATCAATGATCCACATATGCGCACGATCCGCACCCTCGATCCCGTGTTCTTCGCCGAAAATCCCATGATCGGGGAAATGCTCGGCCAAATAGGATCGGATCAAGGCCTCGACCCCTTTGTCGGCCTGAGTGACTGGGCTTTCGTCTTCCTTAAATTCAACCCCCAAAGTGCCGCGAAAATAACCGCGCGCGGCCACTCCGGCGAAATCGGCAATCTTGGCCGCGTGGGTCGTATACTCAATCGTGGTCAGCATCGCTGTCCGCTCCACTCGATAAATGTGTGATAATTCCCCAATCGCGCAAGGCAGACGCCAGTTTCGCTCCGGGGGTTTGATCCGTGACCATCATATCCACCTGCCGCGGTTCCGGGCCTTGGTGGGGGGCGGTTTCGCTGAATTTGTGATGATCCACGGCCATTAGAACGCTTTCTGCGCTGTCGGCGATCACCCCCGCCAGATTGGCTTCGGTCTCGTTCAGGTACATAAACCCGCGCTTGGCGCTCAGCGCATCAACACTCAAGATCGCCATATCAAACGCAAACCGCCGGGCTTGCCGTTCGGTGACAAAGCCAAAGGTGCCGCGTTCATCGCCCTGCATTTCGCCACCCAAAAGGTGCACTTTGTTGCCGTTGTGATTGACCAGTGCCTGCGCCACGCCAATCGAATTGGTCGCAACCGTCAGACCCGAACGTTGGCGCAACTCCTCGGCCACAAAGGCCGTGGTGGTCCCAACATCCAGAAACAGGGTCATGCCATCATCAACCTGATCCGCGACCCCCGCAGCAATGGCCTGTTTTTCATCGGAATGGTGCGAAATACGGCGGAAAAAGCTGGGATCGCTCTGTGAGCCGGTCAAATAGGCCCCACCGTGCACCCGTTCGACTGCACCAGATTTTGACAGGGATTTGATAGTGCGACGCACGGTTTCCTCGGACACATCCAGCGCTTTGGCCAATTCCGCCCCGCGCGCCGACCCACCCAGTCGGCGCAACGCGTCGAGCAGTTCCAGTTCCCGATGCGAATGGGTCGAGGATTGGGCCACGTTTGGGCCTCCGGCCAATTTGAATTCCCTCGTGATGCCACAAAACTCCACAATTATTCAACCAAATTGTGGGATATTCACACACGGTTGACCGCACAACGTGGAAAATTTGCGAGAAACCCTCTTTCCAGTGATGGAAAATGCCGGTTATGTGGGCTTGATCAACGACGCCCGCACATCGGAGCCCCTTATGCGTGAGCCCAAGAATGTTCTCTTTGTCATAATCGACCAGCTGCGCGCTGATTGCGTCTTTGGGGCGCTAGCGGATCATGTGGACCTGCCCAATCTGCGCGCCTTTATGGATGAGGCGGTGACGTTCAAACGCCATTTCTCATCCGTAAACCCCTGTGGTCCCTCACGCGCGTCCTTGCTGACCGGACAATATTCCATGAACCATCGGTCCGTGCGCAATGGCACGCCGCTGCGCCACGATACCCCGTCTGTTGCATCTGAAATGCGCAAGGCTGGATATGTTCCGATGCTGTTTGGCTATACCGACACTTCGCAAGACCCGCGCGCCTATCACCCCAACGATCCGGCTGTGCACACCTACGAATACCCAATGGTCGGTTTTCACGAGATGTTGGAAATGCGGTCCGAGATGTCTTACCCGTGGCGCTCGCATCTGCTGAACAACGGCTACAATTTCGACAGCTATGAACAGGTCTATCAGCCCGTCTCGCCCACTGGCGAGGCGTCCCGTGTGAATGACCCCGCGCTCTACCGGGCCGAAGACAGCGACACCGCCTTTCTGACGGATCAGTTTCTGGCCACCATGCCAGCCTATGCCGATCAGAACTGGTTCGCGCATCTGACCTATATCCGGCCACACCCGCCGATGGTTGCGCCTGCGCCCTACAACGACATGTATGATCCCGGTCAGATCCCCCTGCCCGCCCGGCTTGCGGATACTGATGCGGAACTCGCAATTCACCCGTTCTTCGGCCCCGCACAGGCCAGCGCGACCCCTGCCCGCTTTGTGGTTGGGTTTCCGGATTTGGAGCCAACGGATGAAAACGTGCAGACCCTGCGCGCCCTCTATTTCGGCCTCGCAACCGAGGTGGACCTACATATCGGGCGCGTTGTTCAATTCTTGAAAGACAGTGGCCAATACGACGACACATTGGTGGTGATCACCGCCGATCATGGTGAAATGCTGGGTGATCGTCACTCCTGGGGCAAGTTTTCAGTCTATGACGCGGCCTATCACACGCCGCTGATCATCCGTGCGCCGGGGCTGTCTGCGGGAACCGAGGTCACAGTGCCGACTGAATCCGTCGACATCACCCCAACCATTCTGGACTGGGTCGGCCAAGAGATTCCAAATTCCATGGATGGCCGGTCATTGATGCCGTTCCTGCGGGACGAGACCCCACACAACTGGCGTGATTATTCATTTTCCGAGCTAGATTTTTCAGACCCTGAAGCGCCGTCCTTGTGGGAACAGGCGCTTGGCACCGGAACGAGCGATTCATCGCTCGGCATCCTGCGCGATGATCGTTTTACGCTGGTTGAATTTGCGGCCGACCTACCGCCAATCCTGTTTGATCACGAGGACGCGGGTGAATTCGCCAACGTCGCGGGTCAGCCCGCGTATCAGGCGGATCTGAACCGCTTAACCCGTCAAATGCTGCGCCACAGGATGCGGAACATGGATCACACCCTGTCGCTGGATTCGATCACCAATGATGGGCCGCGCAAACAACAGCGGTACCCGTGATCACCGCATCACAAACGGATCGGGGATCGGATCGTCCGAAGTTTTGAGCCAGACCGCCTTGACCTTGGTGTAATCCAGCGCCGCCTGCATGCCACCTTCGCGGCCATGACCCGACAAACCGTGCCCGCCAAAGGGCGCGATGGGCGACACCGCACGATAGGTGTTGACCCAGACGATACCGGCGCGAATGCCCCGGATCATCCGGTGCGCACGGGTCAGGCTGCTGGTGAACACGCCAGAAGCCAGACCAAAGGTTGTGTTATTAGCAATTTCCAACGCTTCTTCTTCGGTGTCAAAGGACAGGACTGACAGAACCGGACCAAAGAACTCGTTGGTGATACAATCTGCCTGCGGCGCGTCGGAACAGTCGATGATCGTGGGCGGAAAATAGAACCCATCACCCGCAATCGCCTGACCGCCAGTGACCACGCGCGCGCCCTGTTGTTCAGAGGCTGCGATCAGGTTCAGCGCGTTGTCGCGCTGGCGCTGGGTACAGAGTGGCCCGACCTCGGTCGCCATATCTGTCGGATCACCGATCACCACGGCTTCGGCCTTGGCTTTGAGCTTGGTGAGAAACTCGTCCTTGATCTTGTTCGAGATCACCAACCGCGATCCAGCCACACAGCTCTGGCCCGTGGCCGCAAAGATGCCTGAGACCTGCGCATTGACCGCGCTGTCTATATCTGCGTCGTCAAATACGATGAACGGCGACTTGCCACCCAGTTCGAGCGAGGTGGAAGCGAGATTTTCGGCCGAATTTCGTACGATATGGCGCGCAGTCTCTGGCCCACCGGTGAACGCCACATGCGCCACCTTTGGATGGCTAGTCAGGGTCGCGCCCGCTTCGGGCCCGCCGGTGATGACGTTCAGCACCCCCTTGGGGAACCCGGCCTGATCAAAAATCCGGGCGAATTCCAGCATTGGCGCGGGGCCTTCTTCAGATGCTTTCAGCACCACTGTACAACCAGCGGCCAATGCGGGTCCGATCTTTACAGCCGACAGGAACAACTGCGAATTCCACGGCACAATCGCCGCGACAACACCGATGGGTTCGCGGCGCAGCCAGACCTCCATATCCGGTTTATCGATCGGCAGATGCGCGCCTTCGATCTTATCCGCCAGCCCGGCGTAATAGCGGTAGTATTCCGCGACATAAGCGATCTGCGCGCTGGTTTCGCGAATGATCTTGCCCGTGTCGCGGGTTTCCAACTCGGCCAGACGAGGCGCATTTTCGGCCACCAGATCGGCCAGACGATGCAACAGTTTGCCCCGCTGCGTCGCCGTCATGAGCGCCCATTCAGACCCTAAAAAGGCTGTTTCAGCAGCTTTGACCGCGCGGTTCACATCTGCGGCCTGCGCCTCGGGCATACTGGCCCAGGCCGCGCCCGTAGCCGGGTCAATGCTGTGAAACTGTGCTGATCCGTCGGCAAACGCGCCGTCGATATACTGCTGAAACTGTTGCATTTCTAATCCTTACTGAAACGCGGGCATAACGTCGTTGATGAACCGCTCAAGCGAGGCTTTCTTGCGCTCAAAACTCATGCTGGAGTCGATCCAGAACGAGAACTCATCATAGCCCAACGCCTCGTACTTTTTGAGCCGTTCAATCACCGCAGCGGGTTCGCCGATCACCAGATCCCGTTCCATCGCCTCGGGGGTATAGAACGGATGCGCCGCGATTTCGTCATCGCTGAGCGTTTTGATTAACCCTTGTTCAACAGGGCGTTCGTTTTTGAACCATGCACCAAAGTAGTTGTAGAATCGGTTCAGCTCTTCGGCGCCCAGTTTCACATCCTCGGGGCTGTCGGCCACATAGGTGTGCAGCAGCAACATGATCTTGGGGCGTGGCTGATCCGGGAATTTGGCGCAAGCGTCGTTGAACTTGACCATCAGGCTTTCGATTTCGGGGTCGCCTTGCCACAGCGGTGTCACCTGCACGTTGCAGCCGTTTGAGACCGCAAATTCGTGGCTGTTGGGATCGCGCGCCGCGACCCAGATGGGCGGGCCGTTTTCCTGCACAGGCATCGGCGAAGAGGAGGTCTGGGGGAACGAGTGGAATTCACCCTCTTGGGCGTAATCCCCCTTCCATAGACCCTGAATCGCTGGGATCAGCTCGCGCATGCGCTGCCCTGCCTCCCAAGCGTCCATGCCCGGCATCATGCGTTCGTATTCATACGAGTACGCCCCGCGTGCAATGCCCAAATCCAGACGCCCCTCGGTGATGATATCGGTCATCGCGGCCTCGCCCGCCAACCGGATCGGGTGCCAGAACGGCGCGATTACGGTGCCGGTGCCCAGGCGCACATTTTTCGTATGCCGTGCCACGTCAATCAGGTTCAGCATCGGGTTGGGCGAGATGGTGAAATTCATCCCGTGGTGTTCGCCGGTCCAGACCGCATGCATCCCGCCATCATCAGCGATTTTGCACAGCTCGATGAATTCATCATATAGCTGCTTTTGATCTTCATCCGGTGAAATACGCTCCATGTGCGCAAACAAAGAAAACTTCATGCCTTAACTCCCTGACACGATCGGGCGGACTTTGCCGCTGGTCTGGTTGCCGTAATATACCCCGTAATTGCCCATGCGGCTTTCACTGGCGAACCGTTCGAGCATGATGCGCACTGCTGGGTCAGCAATGTCCATCAAGGTCGAGGCGCTCAGGTCAGTGAAACACCCCTTTGCCGGGGTGCCGTCAGCCGCTTGGCACAGAAACGAGATATGCTGGTGTTCGCGCGCACCATCTTCGAAAACAGAATAGATGAACCCCGGCTCAGCCGAGAGGCCCGAGGCCTCGATCAGCTTGTTCAGAGCCGCACTGGCGCCATCCTTGCCGACGCGGGTTTCCGGCAGGGTTAGCCCGCCGTTACCGTCATCCATCAACAGAACTTCGTTGCCGCGCGCAATCAGCGCGGACACGATCAGGTTTGCGTTCTGGCTCAACGCCTCGGCCTCGGCCGCTGGTGTGACATAGGCCCCGCGCGCATAACCAAGACCCGGCGCGGGGCTGGTGTCGTATGCCTGTACCTGACCAATCAGGATGACATGATCACCCGCTTCGACCGTTTTATGCATGGAACAATCAAACCACGCAGACACACCATCAAACACCGGTGACCCGTGCGGGCCTTTGCGCCAGTCGACACATGCAAAGCGGTCATCGACCGGGCGGGCAAAAGTGTTCGACACGTCTTTTTGGTGCTCGGAGAGGATGTTCACGGCAAAGCCGCTGGCCTGCGTCAGCGCATCATAGTTTTGCGAAGAATTGGCCAAGCAGACCAGCACCAGCGGCGGATCCATCGAAACAGAGGTAAACGAGTTCGCCGTAAAGCCCAGCGGATTGCCCTCGGCGTCATGCGCCGTCACCACAGTCACGCCGGTCATAAAGGTGCCAAACGCATTGCGCAGGGCGCGCGGATCAATCGGGGTCATGCGGTTCTCCTTTGGGTCAGCGGGCGAGACAGCCAATCCTGCAATATAGCCGTCACTTCGTCGGGCGCGGTCAAGTTCACCATGTGGCGGTGACCTGTGATCACCTTAGCCGCACCGTTTTGGGCAGCTGCCGCCATGGCTTGCGACATCTCAGGGGTCGAATTCGGGTCCCCATCGCCTGTCAGGGCTAGCATCGGGCATGTCACCCTGCCCCAAGCATCGGCATAGGTGCTATCGCCCCGCGCAAAGGCCCCGTATGCCGTGGCATAGCCACCCATATCTACGGCGCTGAGCCACCCGGCGACCTGATCGCGCGCAATCTGATCCTGCGCGCTGTCGCCAAACCAGCGGGTCAGCGGCGTTTCCAGATCAACCTTGCCCTGTTTGATTTCAGCGGCGCGTGCCTCGACAGCAGTGCGCGCGGCAGCGTTCCGGCGAAAAACGCCGTTCACCACGGCAACCCGTGTGACCATGTTTGGGTGTTCAGCGACATAGCCCCCGGCGATTAACGCGCCCATGGAGTGGCCTGCCACGCTCACAGGGCCAAGATCCAGAGCCGTCACCACCGCATGCAGCCAGGCGACGAAATCAGGCAATTCTGCGGTGTCTGGCAGCGGATCGCTGCCACCATGGCCGGGCATGTCCACCGCAATCACGCGGTGGGTGGCAGACAGCGTATCGATCTGTGGACCCCAGGCCCCTGACTGCATGCCAACGCCATGGATCAACAGAACCGGCGCACCGGACCCTGTGTCGCGATATGCGACCTGGCCGTATGCCTCAGACAGCTGCAGGGTTGTCGAGGTCATGGCCCAGATCCTTGAGGTCCTGATAGCGGTCACCGATACGGTGATGCGGGCGGCCCCCGATCGAGGCCCCAAGTGCGATCACCAATTCATCCGGCCCCGGCGCATCTGCAACCGAGGTTTGGATGGTCAGATAATGCGATCGCTTACCACCGTCGTTTTTGTCCATCAGCGGAATGTAGAGCGGCGCGTTGGCCGGGCCGCGTGTGTTGCAAAACGACAGATAGCTTTTGGCGCCAACCGCCTCGCGGAAGTGATTGCCAAACCGCAGGGTATGGATCAGGCCTGAGGCATGTTCGACCTCGCCGTTCACGCCAACGATGGCCGATTTTCCGTAGCCTTCGACCTTGTCGCCGCCACCAGCGGCATCCAGCACCATATTGGTCAGCAGCTCGCCCAGACCGGGGGCACAATCCAAGATGCCAGGTTTCAGGTCCTCGACAAAGCCCTGCCCTGCCCATGGGTTTTTGATCACGGCAATCGCAGCGATCATTTTTAGCGGCGTTTCGGCGACCTTGCCACCTTCGATCAGGGTGTCTTCGATGAAAAGCTGCGTCTTGCGGATTTCTGCGGGCATGGGAGGAGCACCTGATTCACTGTGTTTCGAACTGACAAACATATGGTATACCATACTCCCGTTAGTCAAGAATTTCTTGTCTCTCTGTTGGTGGGCTGTTAAATTGCGCCCATGACCCAATCCGACCTTTCCCATCTAAAAATCGAACAACCCCCTGCTACGCTTCGCGAAATCGTGCAGGACAAAATGCGTGCCGCAATCATTGATGGATATTTCAAACCCGGGCAAAGATTGGTTGAACGCCCGTTGTGCGACCAACTTGGGGTCAGCCGCACTGTCATTCGCGAAACCATCCGCTACTTAGAAGCCGAAGGTTTGGTCGAGATTCTGCCCAATCGCGGTCCCATCGTAGCCCGGATGGATTGGGATGACGCGCGCCAGATATACGACATTCGCCGCATGTTAGAGACTGCAGCGGCGGTCGCCTGTGCCCAAACGGTGACACCGGATTTGACCCGCGATTTGCAAGAAGCGCTGGCAACGCTGGAGCAGGAATTTGACCAGACCACACCCGGCGCCCTGTTTCAGGCGTCGTCCGGGTTTTACCGAGTCATCTTTCTGGGCGCGGGTCATTCTGTGGCCTGGGAAATCGTTCAACGCTTGAATGGCCGCATCAGCCGGTTACGGATCATGACCCTATCGGCAACACAGCGCGCACGCCCCGGTCTGGAACACATGCGCGCCATTAGTGATGCCATTATCGCTGGCAACCCAATAGCCGCGCGCGCCGCAGTCGCCGCCCATCTGGATGACGCTGCCACAGTTGCACAGCGTCTGCTGTCGTTAGAGCCATCTGAATAATCCTACATTCCAGAATACATATTTGATTTGGCGCAACGCGCGCCGTCTCTCTTTGCGCTAGGCCCGGGCAAAATCCGACAAAGAGAGCTGGCCATGACTTCTCCTCGTTCCGTTCCATTCTTTGAATTGGGGTTTCGACCCTTCTTTCTGGGTGCTGCTGTTTTTGCGCCTGTTGCAGTGCTGCTTTGGATCCTTGCCTTACGCTCTGATCTTGAACTGGCGTTCCGATATGATGCCCAAAGCTGGCACGTTCACGAGATGCTGTTTGGCTATGGTTCAGCGGTTCTGACCGGCTTTCTGCTGACGGCGGTGCCCAACTGGACCAACCGCCCGCCGCTGACCGGGAGGGCCTTGGTCGCTTTGTTCTCTGTTTGGGTTTTGGGTCGGGTGGCAATGATCACCCCCCTCCCCCCTTTGGTTGCGATTGCGTGTGAAGGCCTGTTTTTGCCGATGGTTTTGGGTGTCATGGCCCGCGAAGTCATCGCCGGGCGCAATTGGCGCAATATGGCTGTTCTTATCCCTGTCTCATTGTTCACCATGGCCAACATCGGGTTTCATGTCGAAACCCTGACCGAAGGGTACGCCGCGACGACCATCCGTCTTGGATTTGCTGCGCTGATCTTTTTGCTGATGCTGATCGGCGGACGCATCACCCCGGCGTTTACCCGCAACTGGATGATCCAAAAAGGTGTTGAGCCGAAACCCCCGATGATGAACCGGTTTGATGGTGTCTGTCTGGTGTCTGGGCTGATCTCATTGCTTGCCTGGGTGTTCCTGCCCGAATGGGCCGGCACCGGCGTGATGTTGTTGCTGAGCGCCACGCTCCATCTGATGCGGCTGGCGCGTTGGGGCGGATGGCGGACCCGCGTGAACCCAATCTTGTTCGCGCTGCATATCTATTACGCCATGATCCCCGTCGGTTTGGCAGCTGTTGCGCTGGGTGTGTTTGATCCGGCTTATGCCACCGCTGGGCTGCATGTCATCGGCATTGGGGCCATTGGCGGTATGACTTTGGCCGTCATGATGCGCGCCAGCATGGGTCACACCGGGCGACCCTTGGTGTCGGATCGCTGGCTCACGCTGGCCTTGGCCTGCATCATCGCTGCGGTCCTGGCCCGGTTTCTCTGGGCCTCGTTTCCCGACTTCGATTGGATGCTGGACCTTGCTGCGCTGTTTTGGATAACGGCCTTTGGGCTGTTTATCATCCGTATCGGCCCATGGATGTTTAAGCCCCGCCTAAGCTGACAGACGAAGCCGTCGCGAAACCCGCTATCGACGGTTTCGCGACGAAACTACCCCAGTTCGCGGGCCAGAATATCCATCAGGCGCTGTGCCTCGGTCACACCCAAATCGCGACCCGCAACCCGAAATCGGACACCGTCTGGCGAGACTTCGGCATCCAATTTGCCACCACTCGTCAACGTGCGCGCCGACAGTCGGGTGATCTGTTGTGGGCGCCCCCCCCGGGATTTATCCTTGGGGCCAACCGGGGTTCCGGCCAACGCCGTATCCAGCACCTTCCATTCGCCTTTGGCATCCGAGGCATCCGACCCATCCAACGCATCGCGCAATCTCGATTGCGCCCCGTCCCGCAATGCAGCGGCCAGTTGCAACCCGGATTTTTCCGACAGTGACACTGGGAACCGCAACAGATCCCCCAACGCCTCGTGCACCATTGCGAAACTGCGCACTTTGGATCGTTTGGCTTTGGACGCCGCTGCAAACAACACATCGACCGCCGCCTCGACCGAGGGAAACACCCCCTGCCCGGCTGCCAGAACCGCAATCCGTCCGCGCTCATAATGGCTCAGGTTTGAGCGCATTTCGTTTTCTTCGACCATCGAGACATAGGCCGTGGCCCCGGCCCCGGCATCACGGACAAAAGCCGGGATATCAGCAAACGTCGGGTCGGTGATCGCCAACTGCCGAAAGGCCATCAACCGCCGATATCCGGAAATCAATCCAAACCCTTCCGGTGTTGGGGTCACCTCGATCGGGGTGCGTAATCCATTTGCACGCAGCGAGATCACCAGCTCTTGCATGGCTTCTTCGTCTTCGGTCATGCGGTCGCGGCGAATGAAATCCGCCTCGATTTGATCCAAAGGAATGCGTTGCGCCACAAGGCCGGCAGCGGTCGCATCGCGCCAGCGCCCGGCGTCGCCTTGGTCCTGTGCCAGAGCCACACGATCTGTCACCGCCGCCATGCCAGACAAGCGCGCCGCCTCGGCCGCAACCTGCGCAATCGGTGGGGTCGCAGATGTGTTTTCAAAAGGGCTAAGGCTGGGTTTCGTGGCGAAACCTGCCTCGAGCTGTTCCAGTTCCGCCGCATCAGGCGCGCTTAGACGTCTACGTTTAGCCATTCTCTGCTCCTCCCATGTTTGCATCGCGCCACCAGCAGCCAATCAGCAGCTGTTTAAATTCCGCATATGTCCGGTCAAAGGTTTCGCGCCCGCGCACATAGGTGTCGCGGTTGAATTCCCGGTAATCCGCTTCGTAGATCCCGTTGACCTGTTCGCCGGCCTGCCCAACCAAGGCGGTGTAATCCTGACGGTAGGCATTCATGAAATCCCCGAAATAGGCTTGGATTACATTCGCCATGTCGGTTTGCTGGCTGGCATCAAACCGGGTGATGATTGCGCGAACCACGTCCCATTCGAATTTGATCTCTGGCAGACCTGCAGCGCGTTGGGCGGCATTTTCGCCATCTTCGATGCTGGCGAATGTGGTATAGAGCATGTCGAAAAACCGACCCGTCGAGTCGAACTCAAGAAACGAGGCCCCAAGTGGGACCAACAGAATGTCAGCCGCCGCCAGCGCGTTGATGGTCAGATAGCCGAGGGCAGGGGGCGTATCCAGGAATACGATATCGTATTCGTCCAAGATGCCTTCGCCTTCGAGGAAATTGGTCAAGCCATCCCAAAGCGGCCAAGACCGCAGACCCATGCGCCAGACCGGGATTTGGAATTCCGCCCAATACAGATTCAGCTGCGCACCAATCAGATCAATGTTGGGCCAGTGGGTTTTCTGGATGACATCCTTTGGCGTGATCTTCAGCGCCTCTTGCAAGGTTTCGTCCAGTGCGATTTCCGGCTCACCTGCCGCGACGCGTACTGTGTTTTCCTGCATCACCGCCTTGGCGTAGTCCTTGGCGATCAATGGAAAAACTGTCTGCCATTCATCCGCAACCTTACCGCCAAGGATTGAGGTCATTGATCCTTGGGAATCCAGGTCAATCACCAGAACCTTGTAGCCATCCAAGGCAGCGGACATGGCCAGATGCGCGGCGGTGCTGGTTTTCCCGACGCCGCCTTTGAAGTTCGCGACCGACACGACCTTGGCGGGTTGTCCCTCGGGACGGTAAGGCAAGTATTCTTTGGTGCTGATCCCTTCGCTGGCGAAATGCTGGCGCAGGGTCAGGACCTCTTCCAATGTAAACCATTTCGATCCGCCTTCTCCTTCGCCCTCGGGGAGGTCGGGATTTGCTTTTAGCACCCGGCGCAGATGGGCGGGTGCAACGGGGATCAGGTATTTGGTGATTTCCCAGATCGAGAATTTGCGCAGGCGTTTTTCACCGTCGGGGGCGTATCCCCGGCGGGCCAGATCTTCGCGGCCTTTGCCGCAAAATGCGGCCGCTTTCGCGAATCGGGTGGTGCCGATAGGGTCGGGAAGACGCTTGGCTGCGGTCTCGGGGTCAAGGTTTAAATAGGGTGGCAGAGGAGGTGGGGGTGTTTTGCTCACTGTCGGTGCCTCAGTAAATGTTCGCCTTTTTGGCGTATATATCCGAGAATAGCGAACATAGAAAAATGGCGCCAGCAAATCATACGAAATATGGTGATATTGCAGAACTCCGTGGCGGTTTCGTGACGAAACCCTAGATCCTAAGGACAAATAAGCAGCAACAAAGAGTTTATTTATTTTAGGATGTTTAGAATATTTAGGCGTATAAACTTGAATAATTATAATATGTTAGCTTGGTTTGGGGACCCGTAATCAGGTTAAAGGGAACCCATTTGCAGGGTTAAAGGTACCTGATTACGGGATCATAGGTACCTGGATACAGGAAGAAGGGTCCCAATTCACGGGAGAGATTGGAGCGCCTTAAATCAGCCAAATATGGTCTATTTTTTGCTCGTTTTCGCGCTGTTGAGGGCCGAATTGCGCTTGCGCCGAGTCTTATCAACAGGTAGGCATGGCGATCTTGCTGTTAAGGTACCTGAATACGGGACGTCTCTATGATGCAGTAAGGAACCTGAAAAGCCGTTGTGCATGGGTACCTTTCGTGGCATACCTATGGAAAACGAGCAGGCCCTTTTTCATGTCCGATACGCAAATAGATATGGACCACCTCAGCGGTGCTTTGCGGCGCGAGACGGTGAAAAAGAACGTCGCTGCGATCCACATAAGCGGCAAGCTTACATTGCTGCAGCGCAAGTTATCCAACGTCTTGTTGCTCAATGCTTATGACGCGCTGACGTCGGCCCAAACCCACACCATTGATGCCCGAACATTGGCGATGATGGTGGGATATAACTCTAACGATTTTGACACTCTGCGGGCCAGTTTACGGGCCTTGGCTGAAACCGTTGCGGAATGGGATATGCTGGATGACAAGGGCCGCCAAGAATGGGGCGTGTCGTCGTTGCTGTCCTTTGCCAAGCTGACGAATGGGGTTTGTGAATATGCCTATTCCCCGGCCTTGGCGCAAAAACTGCATGACCCGAAAATCTATGCGCTGATCAATGTACATATTCAGCGCAACTTTAGCTCGGGACATGGGCTGGCGTTGTATGAGAACTGTTATCGGTTTGTACGGACCGGATCGACGGGGTGGTGGACGCTGGAAACCTTTCGCAAGCTGATGGGCGTGGATGGATCAAGTTATTACGAAAGCTTCAAACATCTGAACGCCAAGATCATCAAAACCGCTGTGGCCGAGGTGAACAAAAGCGCCGACATTGTGATTGAGCCTGAGTTCCGGAAAAAGGGGCGTTCGGTGACAGACATTCGGTTCCTGATCCGTGAGAACCCCCAGATGGCGATGTTCCAGATCGATGACAGCGACGGTGTTCGAAACCTTGGCGTGTACCGGGCGTTACGGGCGCAAGGCGTGTCGGACCGGTTGGCGCGTCAGTGGATCGCGGAACACGGCGAGGCCTATGTGCAGCAAAAGCTGGACTATATGAAAGGGCAGGGAGATGTGAAATCGACCGTTGGATATTTGTCTGCCGCCCTGCGCGATGATTATTCCGCGACAACGGCGCCAGAGCCCGACCTGGCCCCCCCCACTGCCGAGGCCATTGCAGCGGCCGCCGCACGCGCTGCTGAAAAGGCCGCCGAAGATCAGGCTTACGAGGCGCGCGCCACGGAACGCGCCGCACGGGCGGCCAAATTTGCCATCGTCGAAGAGTTGGTTTCGCGGCGAAACCCGACCCAACGCGATGCAGATAAGCAGTTGTTCATGGCCAGTCTGAAGGACGACCTAGAGCGCGAAAGCTTTGCCGCGCATGGCTGGCGGTCGGGACTAAATGCTGCGGCCATTTTTGAATTCTGGGCCGACCTGGAGCCGGGCGCCTTTACAGAGTAACCGAAGGGGCCGGCCCCGTTGTGGCGCGTGTCAGAACCTTAAGCTCACACCGATGGCGAACCAGCGCCGGCTCATCTTCTGAAATAGCAGCGCAGATTTCTTCGCCAGCCAACCGCCCGATGCTTTGGGCGGGAATGCGAATGGTTGTCAGGGCGGGTTCCATTTCAGCCGATCCTTTGAAGTCCCCGATTCCGATGACGGACAGATGATCGGGAATACGCAATCCAAGGGTATGGGCTGCATAGATCACCCCCTGTGCGATCACATCATTCCCACAGAGCAGCGCCTGCGGGCGTTGGTCGAATGACAATAGATCTGTGGCGGCCTGTTTGGCTTGTTGCAGGTTATAGGGGGCTTCGACCTGCCATCCCTCGGGCACAATGATGCCTGCCTGTTCGAGTTCAATCATGGCCCCGTCACGACGGTCGCGCGCGCGGTCATTGCCTGCAACGCTGGGAAACATCGTGCCAATCTGGCGATGCCCTAGCTCGATCAAGTGGTCTGCCGCCAATCGCCCGGCCTCGGCGTTTTCAGCCCCAACACAAGATATTTCGGACCCTTCGGTAAAGTTCCAGATGGCGATACAGGGCACACCCTGTTGTTTGAGCAGTTGAAAGGTCTCTTCGGAATGCTCCAGCCCGATCAGGGCGACACCATCGACCCGGTGTTCCAACAACTTGCGCAGCACGTCGTATTCTTTGGTTAGGTCGTATCCGTGCGAGGCAAGCAGAGTGGTAAAGCCTTCGGCCTCGATCGCGGTTGAGAAGGCCTGAACCACCTCCGCAAAGATGGCGTGGTCGATGGTGGGCACGATCAAACCGATGGTGGCGGAGCGTTTTCCATGCATCGCTTGGGCCGCGCGATTGCGGATATATCCCAGCTTTTTGACCGCCCGATCCACCTTGCGGCGGGTGGTTGGATTCACCAAATCGGGGTGGTTGAAGCAGCGCGATACAGTAGATGCAGATACATTTGCAGCCAGGGCAACGGCAACAATATCAGATCTAGAGCTTTGTTTTTTAGCCATAAATCACCCCTCCTCAGGTTATTTTATGAAAACATTTGCAATACTATTTTCATGGCCTAGGCTCAATTGTCAACAAAGCTGAGAAAGCACAAGACTTGGGTTGGGAGGCCCCAGAATGGAGTTCATCTACTACTTCGGCGACGTATTCTCGCCCCTCTCTTTTATGCTGCTGTTAGGCGGCACAATCGGAGGTTTGATCCTTGGGGCAACGCCCGGCCTATCACCCACGATGGCTGTGGCACTGCTCATTCCGTTCACCTTTCAACTTGAGGCGGCGCAGGGTCTGATCCTGTTGGGGGCTGCCTATACCTCGACTGTGGCGGGGGGCGCTGTCAGCGCGATCCTACTGAAAATCCCGGGCGCACCGGCCAATATCGCGACCACGCTTGATGGGCATACGATGGCGAAGAAAGGGCAGGGGGCAAAAGCATTGCAACTGTCGTTCCTGGCCTCGGCTGTTGGCGGCGTATTTGGGGTGCTGCTGCTGATCTTTCTGACACCGGTTCTGTCAGACTGGGCGCTGGCCTTTGGTCCAAGTCATCTGTTCTGGCTTGCCATTCTGGGTGTGACTGTGATCGGGTCTCTGGACTCTGCATCAGTAGTCAAGGGGCTGCTATCGGGCTGTATCGGTCTGTGGCTGGCAACCATCGGCTTTGATGACATCATGGGCGCACAGCGGTTTATCTTTCACCCATCCTTGGGCGGCGGCATCAACATTATCGCAGCTTTGATCGGTCTGTTTGCGATCCCACAGGTTCTGACCATGTTCGCTAAGGGGCGTCAGGTTGACGGGGCCGAGGTGATCGAGGTGCAAAAGCATTCGGTGCTTGCGGCAACACGTGAATTGATCCGCTGGCCCCGCGCGCTGACGATCGGCACGATTACAGGCTCTGTTATTGGCCTGATCCCCGGTGTTGGTGGGCAGATCGCTGGTCTGGTTGCCTATGACCAATCCAAAAAGTTCAGCCCTGAAAAAGACAAGTTCGGCACCGGCCACCCCGAAGGTGTGATTGCCGCCGAAGCTGCAAACAACGCAATGGTTGGCCCGTCTCTGGTTCCGTTGCTGACGCTCTCGATCCCCGGTAGCCCGACGGCTGCGGTTCTGTTGGGCGGCTTGCTGATCCACGGGATTTTCCCGGGTACGGATTTGTTTGACAATCACCCCGACGTGGCGTGGACGTTCATCAACTCGATGTTGATCGGTCAGATCCTGATGTGCATCTTTGGCCTGTATGTTGCTGGTCTTGCGGCGCGAGTTGCTCAGGTGCCTCAGTCGGTTATGGCCGCGGTAGTTCTGTCGCTGTCCGTCTTTGGCGCCTATTCGGTGCAAAGCTCGATGGGCGATGTCTATGTGATGGCCTGTCTGGGTTTGGGCATGTTCTTTCTGGAACGTTTTGGATTTTCTGCCGCACCGCTGGTGCTGGGTCTGATCCTTGGCCCGATTGCCGAGGCGAACTTTACCCAAGGGTCGATGATCGCAAACGCCACTGTTGGCCCAGCCAGCTATTTCTTTTCCGGGCCGCTGAACCTGTTCCTGATCTTCGTGGTGGTTGCCTCAATAGCCTATTCAATCTGGATGGAACTGCGGTCGCGTCGCACCACCACTAAAGAGGAGGTCCTGGCATGAGCCGTACACAACATATCATTCCATCGGGCATTGTTTTTCTGGTCGGGTGCTGGGTCGCCTGGATCAGTTTCACCCAACAACCGGTTGAGGCCTTTTTGTTCCCGCGCATGATCTCGATGGTCTTTGTAGCGTTGGCAGGCTGGACCTTTGCCAAGGCCCTGTTGGGGAAATCCAAAGTGGGCCTGGGACTGTCGCGGACAATGGTGATCAACCTGGCACCCGGCCTGCTGGTCATGCTTGTTTACATCTTTTGGGCGGCCAAGGGGTTGGGGTTTTATACCGCAACCGCCGGGGCCTTTTTCATCCTGCTGTCGCTTTATGACCCGGCGCCACACTCGGACATAAAAGTATGGGTCAAACGCGGGATCATTACCGCGGTGTTTGTGGCCGTGATGTACGGGCTCTTTGCCCAGTTGCTGAGCGTCTACACACCCCGAGAAGTCCTGTTCTGAACCACCGATCACTGGTGGACGCAAATCCAAGGGAGGAAACGCGATGAAGAAACTACTACTGAGTGCTGCACTGGCGGTAACTGCACTGTCTGGGGGCGCTGCCTTGGCGGACGAATACCCAGAACGCCCCGTCATGATGATGGTGTCGTATGGCGCAGGTGGGGCCACAGATTTCCAAGCCCGGATCGTGACGATGACGGCTGGCAACGAAGACGCGTTGGGCATGCCCATTGCGATCATCAACAAGCCAGGCGCGGGCGGTCGTGTGGGTTGGAACTGGTTGGCTACGCAGGCTGATGCAGATGGCTATACACTGGGGGCCTACAACGTGCCTCACTTTATTGCCCAGTCGATCAAGGGCGGCGTCCAGTATTCCACCGACAGCTTTGAGCCCATCGCAAACTGGGGCGCGGACCCTGCGGTTTTCGTGGTTAAGGCAGACAGCGACTTCCAGTCGATGGAAGATGTTGTTGCCTTTGCCAAGGAAAATCCTGGCAAGTTGACGTTCTCGGGTGCGGGTCTGTTTGTGGGTCACCACATCGCTGCGTTGCAGATCGAAAAAGCTGCGGGCGTGAAAATGGCCTATATCCCCACCAAAGGTGGCGGTGCAGCGGCGATGAAATCGGTTATCGCGGGCGAAGTTTTGGGCGGCGTAAACAACCTGTCTGATGCGTTCCGCGCACAGGCGGCGGGCAACGTGCGCATTCTGGGGGTCGCAGATCTTGAGCGCAGCGAGTTCCTGCCAGACGTTCCCACGATGAAGGAACAGGGCCTCGACGTAGACAACGCTTCGGTTAACTTCCGTGGTGTGATGGTGCCCAAGGGCACCCCGCAAGAGGTCATCGACCGCTTGGCCGTGTCTGTCCCCGAAATGTTCAAGAACAGCCGGGTTTCCAAAAAGATGAAAGCTGGCGGATCGCCTATGCACATCATGACACGTGACGAAGTGATCGAGATGTGGGCCGCGCGCGAAGCAACCTTGAAAGAGCTGCTTGCCGGACTCTGAGTTTTACCGACGCACAGGAGGGCGGGATCAGCCCGCCCTCTGACAACCAATCGAGGATCAAGATGAACGCTCAGGATGAGTCCGCTCAAGTGGACCAGATCATTGCACGCGCGCGTGCAGCCCAGCAAGCTTACGAAGCCAAGGGCAGTCAGGCGCTTTATGACAAGGCCGCTTTGGCGGTGGGCTGGGCCATCATGCAGCCCGAGCGCAATCGGACATTGGCTGAACTGGCGGTGAAAACCACCGGATTGGGCAACGTGCCAGACAAGATTACCAAAAACCACCGCAAGACGCTGGGGTTGCTGCGCGATATCGCGGATGCAAAAACCCACGGTGTTGTGCGGGACGATCCGGAAAACGGGATCACTGAAATTGCGCGCCCCTTGGGTGTGGTGGGGGCAGTTGTGCCGTCAACCAACCCGGCGGCGACGCCTGCAAACAACATCATCAACGCGGTCAAAGGCGGCAATGCCATCGTTGTGGCCCCGTCGCCGAAGGGCGTTGCCTCGTGCGAGGTGCTGTTGTCCTACATTCACGCGGAATTCGATAAGCTGGGGCTGGACCGCGATCTGGTGCAGATGCTGCCATCGCCGGGGTCCAAGGCCAAGACACAGCGCCTGATGGAGACCTGCAACCGGGTGATCTGCACCGGCAGTCAGAACAACGTACACCGTGCGCAATCCTGTGGGACCCCGGCAGTGGCTGTGGGTGCGGGCAATGTCACAGTGATCGTGGATGAAACCGCTGATCTGGCGGCAGCAGCGGCGAAAATCACCGCGTCTAAGACATTTGATAACGCCACATCCTGTTCGTCGGAAAATGCGCTGGTTGTGGTCGATGCGATCTATGATGATTTTCTGGCGGCCATGGCAGCCGAAGGTGGCGCACTGGTGCCAGCCGATCAAGCCCATACCATCATTGAACGGTTGTGGCCCGACGGCCATCTGAACCGCGAAGTGATCGCACAGGACGCGGACAAGATGCTGGCGGCCCTTGGCATGGCCGATCAGGTTCCAGCAGATACGAAATTCCTGGCCGTGGAAACGGATGGGATCGGCGCAGAGCATCCCCTGTCAGGGGAAAAGCTGAGCCGCGTTGTGGCGCTCTACCGGGCGCGGGATTACGAGGATGCGGCGGCTACGGCGGCACGTATTCTTGATTACCAAGGGGCAGGGCACTCGATCGGCCTTCATTCGGCTCGCGACGATCGTGCGCTTGATCTGGGACGCAGTATTCCGACTTGTCGGGTGATTGTGAACCAGGCCCATTGTTTCGCAACCGGTGGAGCGTTCAACAACGGCATGCCGTTTTCCCTGTCGATGGGATGTGGCAGCTGGGGTGGCAACGCCATTGATGACAACCTGAACTGGAAACATTTCGTCCAGACCACCAAAGTGATCCGCGAAATTCCCCCTCGTGAACCAGCTGTCGAAGATATCTTTGCCGGTTACTGGAGCGAGGTTGGCCAATGACCATGACCCCACCTAAAGGAACGGTGCGTGATTGGGTCGATATGCGCGCAGAACAGGGCGGCACCGCGTTTGTGTTTCCTGATCTCGACGTCCGTATTTCGTGGGAACAATTGCGCGATACCGCCCGCAACATCGCATCCTATCTGACGGATCAGGGCATCGCCAAAGGCGAAAGCATTGCGATCCTGCACCCCAATGGCCCCGAAGGCGTTCTGAGCCTGTTTGGCACGCTCTATGGCGGATTTCGGGCGACGATGATCAACCTTGTGGCCGGAACCAGTGCGGTGTCTTACGCGTTGGAACACAGTGATGCGCGCTATGCGTTTGTTCACGATACACAGCGCGCGCTGTTCACCGAATCCGCAGATACTTCCCGGATCTCCCCTCTGGATTATCCAGCGGCAACTGGTGGTTCATCAGCAGAGCTTCATGACCTCTCTGCTGATGACCACGCTTTGTTGATGTACACCTCGGGAACCACAGGCCGTCCGAAAGGCGTCGTTCATACGCATTCCAGCCTTCTTGCGGGGGGCTGGACCACGTCCATTGCGCATGAATTGACGGATCAAGATCGCGGTCTGTGTGTTCTCCCGATTTATCATATCAACGGGTTATGCGTGACGGTGATGGGAACGCTGATTTCGGGTGGGTCGTTGGCGATGTGTCCAAAATTTTCAGCTAGCCGGTTTTGGGACAATGCCGCCAAATCCGAGGCAACTTGGTTCTCAGTGGTGCCGACGATCATCTCGCATATGCTGCATTCTGAACAGAACCCGGATGGGGAAACTCGGGCGCGCATTCGCTTTGGGCGGTCTGCCTCGTCTGCGTTGTCACCTGATGTGCAACGTGCGTTTGAAAAGCGGTTCGAAATCCCGATTGTAGAAACTATGGGGTTGACCGAAACGGCGGCACAGATCCTGTCTAATCCCTTGCCCCCCGGTGTTCGCAAGATCGGCTCGCCCGGTATCGGCTATGGCAACGAGGTGGCGATTTTCGACACCAATCAAGCTCCTGTCGCAGCTGGGGTTGAGGGCGAACTGGTGATCCGTGGCCCCAATGTGATGTTGGAGTACCTAAAGAACCCTGAGGCGACGACGGGGACCTTTGCCCCCGGCGGTTGGCTGCGCACGGGCGACTTGGGGCGGATGGACGACGACGGTTATGTCTTTGTCACCGGACGCCTGAAAGAGCTGATCATCAAGGGGGGGGAAAACATCGCCCCACGGGAAATCGACGAGGCGCTGTATTCGCACCCCGAAGTGGTCGAGGCGGCGGCTTTTGCCCGTCCCTGTCAGCAATATGGTGAACGGGTCGAGGCGGCAGTGCGCATTGGCGACGGGTCAAACGTGACTGAGGAACAGTTGCTGGAAATTTGCGTGTCGTTGCTGGGAAAATTCAAAAGCCCGGACCGGGTGCATTTTCTGGATGACCTGCCCAAGGGGCCCTCGGGCAAGGTGCAGCGGTTGAAACTACTGGATATGACCAGCTGATTTGAAGGTGCCCGGCCTAAAATGCCGGGCACTTTCAATTAATCGGTTTTTACGATGCCCTGGGCGACCCATTGGTCAAACAGCGCCAATACCGCGTTGCAGAATTCCGGGTCGTTGATGTGGGCGTCGACCTCGGTCATTGGCGCAGCGGCTGGCATCACTTTGCGGGCCTCGTCTATCAAAGCGGCCAACCCGTCGGGATCATGGGTTTCGCCACCTTCCCGATCCCAATCTTCGACTCCGCCAAGGGGCAGGACGAAATGGGTTTCGCCCTTTGCAGCACTTAGCCGGTTGGCCATTTCACGCACCCATGCCCGGCGTTCGTCTTCGTTAAAGACCGAGCTTTTGATTAAGGCGGTTATGTTCGTGAAACGGACGGTCTGCGTATTGGTCGGGGATGGTCTGCCAGCCGGCGAAATCCAACAGATCCAGCGCACCAGGGAGCCACGATTTGCGGTGTGCCAACACGGCCTGCATTGGTCAGACGATCCTCGCCACTGCTGACAAGAGATCCGGCCATCAGATTGCCGAACTCCTGCATCGAGAAATCCATAACACAGGCAAACGCGCCTTCGCCTGCCAGTTTTTCAAAGGCCATGCCGCCCATGCCGGTGGAATGGAAAATGGCGACCTCAAACCCGCGCTGTTCCAGCGCGGGTTTGAGTGTCTTCATATACTTCAAGCACGACGATCCCAGCGAGGTCATACCGATCAACGGTAGCGCCCGTTCTGGCGGAATCACGGCTTTGGTTGCGCCCACCACGGCACCGGCGGCCTGTGACAGCGACGAGCGGCAGATCGAATTCATGCCATACAAACCCCCAGCCCAGAGGATCATCTGAATATCGGGCGCTAGACGGTGCGGTGGGATCAGGGGGGAAAAGCTGACGGTGGGAAACGATGTATTTGGGCACGCCCATCGGCAGCGCTTGCGCGCAATCCAGCGCCAGATCGGTGCCCATTGTGCCGCCCGTGGCCAGCATCCCGTCAAATCGACCTTCGGCGTGGGCTTTGGCCACAACCAGCGCCGCGCCACGTGACATCACCCGGAACGCTTTGTTTTCATCACCAAGTGCGATCACCTCGTCGATGGTCATGCCACCTGCTGCTGCGACCTCGTGCTTGGAAATGTCGGTAGGCTGGCTCGGATCGCCCAGAACACTGACGTCCATGGTCAACACGCGGGCCCCCTGATCGCGAACGCATTCGGCAATGAACTGCATTTCGGGGTCTTTGGTGTCGTAGGTGCCAATCAGGAAGAATGGTCTTTTGGGTCATGGGGGGCCCTCCCTCGGGGGGTATCAAAACAAGGTCAGAGTTGAATCCAAGCCGTTTTCAGATCGAAGTATTTGTCCATCGCATGCAGGGATTTGTCGTGGCCATTGCCGGATTGCCCGACACCACCTAACGGCACGGTTAGATCCGACCCGCCATAAGTGTTCACGTGGATGATGCCCGACCGGATACCTGCAACCATGCGGTGCGCGCGACCGAGGTTCGAGGTCCAGACACCGGCGGACAGGCCGTAAACCGTGGAATTGGCGATTTGGATCGCTTCGGCTTCGTCCTTGAATGGGGTCACGGCCAGAACTGGACCAAATACCTCTTGCTGGGCGAGCGTGTCCATGGGTTTGACGCCGCCCATCACCGTGGGCTGCATGTAGTATCCGCCGGTCTCAGACAGGATGCGATTGCCACCAGATAGGCGACTGGCGCCTTCGGCCTCGGCGCGTGCGACGAAATCGAGGTTCGCTTCCAATTCGCCCAGCGAGTGCACAGCGCCGATTTGACTGCTCAGATCCAGTGGATTGCCCACGCGGAAGGCTTCGGCGTGTTTGCAGATCTCGGCGACGAAATCGTCATGGATGTCTTCTTGTACCAACAGACGCGATCCGGCGACGCAGACCTGACCGGAATTGCGGAAAATACCACCTGCGGAAACCTGCGCCGCATGGGCCAGATCGGGGGCGTCGTTAAAGATGATGTTGGGGGATTTTCCGCCCAATTCCAGATAACAGCGTTTCAGGTTGGACCGCGCGGAATATTCCAGCAACCGTCGCCCCGTCGCCCCGGATCCGGTGAAGACCATGATGTCCACATCCATGCTGAGCGCGAGGGTTTCCCCAACAACACTGCCTTTGCCAGTCACCACGTTGAACACGCCATCAGGTACACCAGCCTCTGAGGCAAGTTCGGCGATGCGCAGCAGGCTGAGCGACGCGCTTTCGGCTGGTTTCAACACGATGGAATTGCCAGCAGCCAGCGCGGGCGCGATTTTCCACGACCCGATCATCAGCGGGAAATTCCATGGCACAATCGCCCCAACGACACCGACGGGCGCATGATGCAACCAGACCAAGCACGTTTTCAGCCGTCGGTGCGATTTGCCCATAAACCTTATCAATCGCCTCGCCGTAATAGCGGAAGGTGGCGGCGGCGGACATGGATTCTGCCTTGATCGCCATGTTGATTTCGGTGCCGTTGTCGCGCACGCCCAGAACCGCCAGTTCCAGTGCCTGCGATTCAATCAGATCGGCCAATTTTAGCAGCACTTTTTTTCGTGCGGCAGGTGCCATGCGGGACCAGCGCCCATCCTCGAATGCGGCGCGGGCCGAAGCGATGGCGCGGGTCATGTCGGCGGGCGATCCTTCGGCGATCTGGGTCAGGACCTGCCCGTCGATGGGGGAAGTCACGTTGCGCATGCCGCCTTCGATTGCGGGGACGCTCTGGCCGTCGATGAAGTGACCGCGCGGCGATACAGGAAGAGCGCGCAGCGCGTCGATCGAAGTTTGATCCATGGGTCAGTCTCAGCCTTGTTGGGTTGTGGAATCGTCGCCGGTCGGCTCGGGACGGATGCGGTTTTTGTGTTCATTGATCAGGGTGCGAATGTGCATGACGATGATCAGCAAAATCATCAGGGCCAGAATTGCGGCAATGGGTCGGTCAACAAAATCCATTGGGGATTTGACCCGCGCCATGGCGCTGCGCAGTTTGACCTCCATAATGCCGCCCAGGACCATGCCCAGAATGATCGGCACAACGGGGAGGTTCAGGCGTTTCAGGATCAGGCCAAAGACACCAAAACCCGCCGCCAGCATGCAATCGGTGGCCGAATTGCGCAGGGAATAGACCCCGACAAAGGACAACATCAGGATCATCAACCCCAGAAACCGGGTTGGGATCTGGATGATTTTCAACAGCAGGTTGGTCGAGAAGAGCAGGAATACCAACACGATCACGTTGAGCAGGATCAGCGCCATATAGAGCGCCATCACGAAATCCATCTGGTTGGCAAACAGTTGCGGACCGGGGATCACGTTATGGACGTAAAACACTGACAGCATCATCGCAGTTAGTGCTTCACCCGGGATGCCGAGTGCCAGCAGCGGGATCATCGCGGCGCCGGGGACGGCGTTGTTCGCCGCCTCGGATGCCACCAGCCCCTCGGGAGAGCCTTTGCCGAATTTTTCGGGCGTTTTCGATGACTTCTGCGCATAGGTGTAAGACAGGAATTGCGAGGTGAATTCGCCCACGCCCGGGATCATGCCCATCAGCACGCCGATTGATGATGATACGGTGGCAATACGTTTCAGGCCCAGCAGTTCCTTAAGTCCAGTCGTCAGGTTGCCATCGACGTGCGCCTTGGGCGGGGCGGTGTCTTTGTCGACCAGCAAGAGCAGCGCTTGGCTAATTGCAAACAGCCCGAGAACCACAACGATCAGATCAACGCCCGAGGTCAGCCAGCTTTGATCAAAGGTAAAGCGGCGGGTGTATTTGACAGGTTCCAGACCAACGGTGTTCAGGAAGATTCCGAGGCAGGCGAGCATAGCGGCGGCAAACGTCTGACCACGATGCGCCAGCACCACCAACAGGATACCCATAAATGCGGCGAGGAAAATCTCGCGGCTGCCAAAATGGGGGGCAACCATAGCCAACAGAGGTGACAGGATAATCAGGCAGAGGATCGAAAACACGCCACCAAAAAAGGACGCGGAATAGGCCAGTGATAGCGCGCGGTGGGCCTGACCACGCTTGGTCATTGGATAGCCGTCATAGGTGGTCAGCGCATTGACCGCTGTGCCGGGTGTGTTGATCAGGATCGCTGGGATTGCGCCGCCATACATCGACGAGCCATAGATCCCTAAGAGCAGGGTCAACCCAACGATGGGTTCGAACGAAAAGGTGGCAGGCAGCAGGATTGCAATTGCCACAGCCGCGCCAACACCGGGCAGGGCGCCGATAATCACGCCCCCAACAGACCCGATCAGCAGGGCCACAAGAACTTGCCATTGGGCCAGAATGCCCAAGCCGGAAACAAAGACGTCCATCAGAGCCTCACAGGTAAGTCAGCGCAAAGGCGCGAATGGTCTCGGGGAGCAGCTCGTAAATCTGGCCAGCGGGGATTTTGACTTGCAAAAACGCGCGAAATATCACCGCCAGACTGGCGCCAAAGGCTGCCGCGACCAGAAACATCTGGGGGCTGCGAAATCCAACACGGGCGCAAAGAAACAGCGCAAACAGGACCGAAGAGGGCAGGTAGCCAAGCAGTGGAACCGCAAACACATAGATCAGGAAATAGGCGACGAATTCCAATGATTTGAGCCAGAACAACACCTCGCGCCAGCGACCGGGAATACGGGGTGATAACAGAGAGCTGATGTAGTGCAGCGCACCAAAGCCGACCATGCCGTAGACAGCAACCGTGGGCCACAGGCTGGGCTGGGCGTACCACTTGGTGCGTTTTACCATTTTGGTTTGTTCACCCAATTGGGTCAGCAGAAAAACAGCAAGCGCAAGAAAGAGCAGCGCGAATACGATATCTCCGGGGCGCCGGTATCGCCTGAACAGATCCTGTAGCGTTTTGATCGTCCGCATGTGGGGCTCTCCCTCTCAGCCTCGATAAACTGCGCAGACCCGATTGGCCTGCGCAGTCTTGAGTTTCTTATTCGCCGAGGATCTCGCCGATTTTCGCAACAGAGGCTTCGTCGCCGGAAATCTGCGCCTCAGAGGCGGCGGCGTCCTGCCAATAGATCAGCGCACCGGTTTCTTTGGCCAGTTGTTGCGCCTTGTCCGAGGTCACGACTTTTTCCGCGACAACAGCGATTTTCTCGCGCACGTCTGCCGGGGTGTCTTTGTGCACAAACAGGCCATTCCACAGGTAGAGCGGCAGTTCAGGCACCAGTTCGGTCACGGTGGGGGTGTCTGGCACCAGCGAAATCCGCTCACCCCCAATTGACGCCAGAACATTGACGTCGTCCAGGCAGGGCAGGATCAGCTGCAGGGTGGTGTTGATCACGTCCACATCGCCCGAGGCCAGCGTATTGCAGTCCAGCGCGTCAAATGCGGCTTCGGATGCGAAATCAAAGCCAGATGCAATGGCAGCGGCCATGGTCACGCGGGTGGGAGGCAGCGGGGCACCAAAGTGACCCAGCGCGATATCATTGTCTTTGCCATGTGCGGCCAGCTCGGCCCAGTTTTGGTAAGGGGCTGATTTGCTGGCGGCGATGACAAACGGATAGGTCAGAAAGATCCCAATGGGATCAAACGGGTTTGGCGACAGCTCGGGAATGCCAATTTTGGGACCGGTGATGGGAACGCCGATCACAAACGAGCCGACTGTATAGCCATCAGCGGGTGCAATCGCGACGTCAACCGCTCCGGGAAAGGGGCCGCCGCCGCCGCCGGGTTTGTTTACGACCGCAGCGGGCACGCCATAGGTCGCCTGAAATTCGTCCGCGATCATGCGAGTCAGAACATCTTCGAGGTCGCCTGGAGGCCACGGAACCACAAAGGAAACGGGTTTTTCCGGGTACTCAGCCACGGCCGCCGTGGCGGCCAGCGTAAAGGCGAGTGCGAGCTTGGTAATCTTGGACACATTATTCCTCCCTGTTGCATCGGTTCAAATAATGAACCATGATATACATGTTTTAGATTGCTATGTTAATCAATTTCTGTCAAGGATTACATGTAACGGAAAGGCCATGGATATGGGCACGACGACCAAAGCGCTGCGAATGCTTGATTTTTTCTCGCTCACGGGCCCTGAAATTGGGCTCTCGCAGATGACTCGTTTGACGGGATACAACAAAGCGACCGCCCTACGGTTGCTGACAGAGCTTGTTGAATACGGGATGGTTGAGCAGGATTCGGATACCAAGCAGTACCGCTTGGGCAGTGCCGTCTTGCGTCTGGCGCACCTGCGCGAGTCGTCTTTTCCCACGCGAACAGTTGCGCGCCCCTTTATGAAAGATTGCGTCGCGCACTCTGGAGAGTGCTGCCATCTTTCTCTTTTGGATGGGTACAAGCTGAGCACAATCGCGGTCGAAGAAGCCACGGCCCACAGCACGCGGGTTGTGATTGATGCGGCTGTGCCTTTGCCTTTGGCATGCGACCGCCTCGGGGTTGGTGGTCACGACATTTGGCTCTGCCGTGGTGCAAGATTGGGTGCGAACCACCACACTTGATCCGTTCACGCCGGAAACAATTGTCGACCCGGCACAGTTGGAAACGATCTGGGATCAGGCACGCAAGGTGGGATTGGCCGAAAGTCCCAACGGATTTGAAGCCGAAGTACACGGCATCGCGGCCCCGTTGTTTGATGCCAAGGGCGTGGCCGTGGGAGCGATTGCGATTGCGACGCCATCCGTGCGCATGAGCGAAGAGCTGCGCCAGCGCATCTATGCCACGCTTAGAACCAACTCGGAAAACATCACGCGGGCCTGGGGGGGACGCATCCCTCCAGATTTCCCCCGCACTGCATCGGCGTAAGCCATTTTTACCGACTTCGGAGGACTGATGTGAAAGACTCAAACTTTCTGAAAGAAAACAATGCTCGCCATTTCTGGCATCCCATGGCGCATCCCAAGGACAGTCAGAACAATCCTCCGACGATCTTGACCGGAGGCGAAGGTGTTTCGATCATTGATGTCGACGGACACAAGGCGTTGGACGCTGTTGGTGGTTTGTGGAACGTCAATCTGGGGTATTCCTGCGAGCCGGTGAAACAGGCCATTGCGGACCAGCTGTCGGCGCTGCCGTATTATTCGACCTTTCGCGGCACCAGCAACGACAAGGCGATCGAGCTGTCCTATGAGCTGGCGGACTTCTTTGCGCCTGATGGGCTGACACGGGCGTTCTTTACATCGGGCGGGTCGGATTCCGTTGAAATCGCGTTGAAAATGGCACGCCAGTATCACCGGGTACGTGGCGATGCGGGGCGCACTAAGTTTCTGAGCCTGAAGCAGGGTTATCACGGCACTCATTTCGGCGGCGCATCGGTCAATGGCAACGCCAAGTTCCGCAACACCTATGAGCCGATGCTGCCGGGCTGTTTCCACATTCCGTCGCCGTACACCTATCGCAACCCGTTTGATGAAACAGATCCGGCGCGCTTGGCGCAGCTTTGCGTGCGTGCCCTTGAGGCCGAAATTGCATTCCAAGGTGCAAACACCATTGCCGCCTTTATCATGGAGCCGGTTCTGGGCGCGGGTGGGGTAATCCCACCGCACGCAAGCTTTATGCCGATGGTTGCCGAGGTTTGCAAAAAGAACGGGATTCTGTTGATTTCCGACGAAGTCATCACCGCCTTTGGCCGGACAGGCACCGAAAGCGGCGCGCGCCATTGGGGCGTGCAGCCAGATATCATGACCACCGCCAAGGCGATTACCAACGGATACTTCCCGTTTGGTGCGGCGATGATCGCCGGTCACGTGGCCGAAGTGTTCGAGAGCGACACCACCGGCATCGCGTCGATCGATCAGGGTTATACCTATTCCGGTCACCCGGTTGGCGCGGCGGCTGCATTGGCTGCGCTGAGCGAAATCCGCCGCCTCAAGGTGCACGAAAATGCAGCTGTACGCGGGGGCGGAACTGTTTGCAGGCATTAAGGCGTTGAAGGAAAAGTACGACGTTGTTGGTGATGTGGCGCGGTGGCGAAGGCCTGATGTGTGCGCTTGAGCTTGTTTCGGACCGCGACACCAAAGCCCCGGTTGGCAAAGCTGTTCCTGTGACGTTGCAAAAAGCAGCATATGAGGACGGCGTGATGGTGCGCGTGTCAGGCAACAACGTGATCCTGTCGCCCCCGTTGGTCATCACCGCTGACGATGTGACCAAGATCCTATCAGCATTGGATACCGGCCTACGCGCCCTGTAAGGTATGGGGCGCGCTGGAAAACTGGCGCGCCCGTTTTAAACGCGGACCTGTTGCAACTCTTGCAGTAGGTCCAGCAATGTATCGAGCTTTTCCTGTCCCATCTGGGATTGGATCGACTGATAAATCCCGTTCGATACATGAATGTTGTCGCGCAAGATGGCGCGCCCGGTTTCGGTGATCTCAACCAGCGTGCGTCGCTTGTCTGTCAAATCTGCGGCACGGGCGATTTGGCCGTCAGCCTCCATTGTGCGCAAAATACGGGTCAGGCTGGGCAGTAGCAAACACGCCTCTTTGGCGATGGTGCTTTGTTCGACCCGTCCGCATTCCTCTAGTGTGCGCAGGATGCGCCATTTTTGTTCCGTCAGATTGAGGTCGTGCAGCATGTCCCGAATCGGAGACATCACGGTTTCACGCGCCCGCAAAAGCGCAATCGGAAGCGCACGCGAGGTTTCGCGGGTTCGCTGAAGAGGGGGATTTTCTACTGTCATACCTGCATTCTCGGCGATTTTGAGATGATTAACAACACAACCGTTGACATGAGGTTCAATATACTTAACATCGCAACTATATTGATTGACCCGAAGCTGTCCCAGCGGAGAAAGCCATGTCTGACCTGACCACACATCTGTCCCAGCTCGAAACAGTTCTGGAGCGGTATCGCGCAACTGGTATCGAAAACCTGATCGGGGGCGTTAGCCTGCCGTCCAGTTCTGGTGCAACGTTTGAAACGTGCTCGCCAGTGGATGACAGCCTGATCTGTTCGGTGGCGCGTGGGAACGAGGCCGACATCGACGCCGCTGCTGCGGCCGCCAAAGCTGCATTTCCTGCGTGGCGCGATACCTCTGCGGCGGACCGCAAAAAGGTTCTGATCAAGATTGCCGAGGGTATCGAAGCCCGTGCAGATGAAATTGCTGTCGCAGAATGCTGGGACACCGGGCAGGCCTATCGTTTCATGTCCAAGGCGGCGCTGCGTGGGGCGCAAAACTTTCGCTTTTTCGCTGACAAAGTGTCCAGCGCGCGGGACGGTCAGCAGCTACAATCGCCAACGCTGATGAATGTTACAACACGGGTGCCGTTGGGTCCGGTCGGGGTTATCACGCCGTGGAACACGCCGTTCATGCTGAGCACTTGGAAAATCGCGCCTGCACTGGCTGCGGGGTGCACGGTGGTGCATAAACCAGCTGAATTCAGCCCTCTGACAGCCCGTATTCTGGCTGAAATCGCACATGAGGCCGGTTTACCGGATGGGGTGTGGAACCTCGTGAATGGTTTTGGTGAGGACGCAGGCCGCCGCCTGACGGAACACCCGGATATCAAGGCCATTGCCTTTGTTGGTGAAAGCCGCACGGGCAGTATGATCATGAAACAAGGCGCGGATACGCTGAAGCGGGTGCATTTCGAATTGGGTGGCAAGAATCCAGTTGTTGTCTTTGATGACGCGGATCTGGATCGGGCCTTGGATGCTGCGATCTTTATGATTTATTCGCTGAACGGCGAACGCTGCACGTCGTCCTCGCGCCTGTTGGTTCAAGACACCATCGCGGATGAGTTCGAGGCCAAGCTGACCGCGCGCGTCAATAATATCAAGGTGGGCCACCCGTTGGATCCCGCGACAGAAATCGGCCCACTGATCCACAAGGAACATTTCGACAAGGTTGTCGAATATTTCGACGTGGCAAAGCAGGATGGCGCGACTATCGCAGCCGGTGGCGAGCGTTTGGGGGATGTTGGGTATTTCGTCAAACCAACCTTTGTGACCCATGCGACGCCAGGCATGCGCATCGCCCAAGAAGAAATCTTTGGCCCCTATTTGACCTCGATCCGGTTCTCGACCGAGGAAGAGGCATTGGAGATCGCTAATGGCACGGAATACGGCCTGTCGGGCTATGTCTGGACCAACGATCTGACCCGCGCCTTGCGGTTCACCAACCAGCTAGAGGCCGGGATGATCTGGGTGAATTCGGAAAATGTCCGCCATTTGCCTGCGCCGTTTGGCGGTGTCAAAGCCAGCGGCATTGGTCGCGATGGCGGCGATTGGTCGTTTGAATTCTATATGGAGCAAAAGCACATCGGATTTGCGCTTGGAGATCACAAGATCCCCAAATTGGGGGCCTGATCCCACTCTTGCTGACAAGACATAGGAGCCTGTGAGGGGCCACGCCCTCACCTCCTTTTTCGACTTAACGGAAACGCGCCCACATCCAACCTCCAGGAGGAGACTATGGGAGAAATCGTTCTCGCAGCCAAATGCACCCACGTGCCAACGATGTTGATGTCTGAACAAGACGGCCCGATCAAAGGCAAGCGTCAGGCGGCCATTGATGGTCATCGTGAAATCGCACGCCGTGCCAAAGAGTTGGGCGCGACCACAGTGGTGATCTGTGACACCCATTGGGTGATTAATGCCGGGTTCCACATCAACTCCAATAGCCACTTCAAAGGCTTGTTCACCTCGAACGAGTTTCCCCAGTTCATCAAGGATCTGCCGTATGAATATCGCGGCAACTCAGAACTGGGCGATGCCATTGCCAAGATTGCGACCGACAAAGGCGCTTATACACTCAGCCATCAGGTCGACAGTTTGGAACTGGAATACGGCACCCTTGTTCCGATGCGGTTCATGAGCCGCGAGGCGGATTTCAAAGTCGTCTCGGTCGCGGCTTGGGCCACGGTGCACGGCCATGACGAAAGCCGCATCGTGGGCGAAGCCATTCGCGAGGCGATTGAAGCCAGTGATGAAAAAGTGTTGCTGGTTGCCTCGGGGTCGTTGTCTCATAAAATCTGGGCGAACAAGGATTATGCCGCCAACAACGGCACCTTTACCATCAGCTCTGAATTCAACCGCCAGATGGATCTGCATGTGCTCGAAATGTGGAAGAACGGCGATCACGCGACCTTTCTCAAGATGCTGGGCGAATACGCCACCTATTGCTGTGGCGAAGGGTCCATGCACGACACCGCGATGCTTTACGGTGCGCTAGGGTGGGACAGCTACGACGTGAAATGCGAAGTTGTGACCGACTATTTCCCCAGCTCTGGCACCGGCCAGACCAACGTTATCTTTCCAGTCCAATAGGAGATCCCGAATGCCTGTTCCCGCTCCAAATCTGTACCCGGATTTCAACACAATCCGTCTGAGCCATGTGTGCCTGAATGTCAGTGATCTGGCGGCGTCGCGTACCTTTTATACCGATATGTTTGGTCTTCAGGTCACGGATGAGTCCGATAGCCATGTCTATCTCAGAGCACTTGAGGAGCGGGGCCACCATTCGGTGATCCTGCAAAAGTCAGATCAACCCGGCACGGTCGAGGTGATGGGGTTCAAAACCTATGACGAAGCTGATCTGGACAAGGCCGAGGCTTATTTCCAATCAAAAGGCCGACCAACGTCGTGGGTCGAACGCCCCTATCAGGGTCGCACATTGCTGACCTCTGACAACATGGGCATTCCGCTTGAATTCTATCACAAGATGGACCGCCTTGCCCCAATCCATCAGGAATACGCGCGCTATCATGGTGTGCGTCCGCTGCGGATTGACCACTTCAACTGTTTTTCGAACAACGTGGATGAAAGCGTCGCGTTCTATAACGACTTCGGGTTCCGCGTGACCGAATACACCGAGGACGAAGAGAGCGGAAAGCTCTGGGCGGCATGGATGCATCGCAAGGGCGGCGTGCATGATATGGCGTTTACCAATGGTAAAGGTCCACGGATGCATCACCTTGCGTTCTGGGTCGCCAATCCGCTGCACATTATCGACCTGCTCGACGTGATGGCCACCACGGGATATGTCGAAAATATCGAACGTGGCCCTGGCCGACATGGGATTTCGAATGCGTTCTTCCTCTATATCCTTGACCCTGATGGGCACCGGATCGAAATCTATAGCTCGGACTATCAGACCGTTGATCCAGATCACGAACCGCTGAAATGGGATCTGAAGGACCCGCAGCGTCAGACACTTTGGGGTGCGCCTGCACCGCGCAGCTGGTTTGAGCATGGCACCGAATTTGTCGGGGCAGAGGTCAAAGAACCTGCGTTGAATGCCACTCCGATCATCGCGCCGTGAGCCGGAGACTGACATGATTGCTTTGAATGACAGCGGCCTGTTGCGACAGGCCGCCCGTGTGGGCGCGCGCTGGATCGACACGGATGCGGACACCGGGCTTGCAGTGACAGATCCGGCTACGGGCGAGTTGATTGGCTATGTGCCAAACCTAGGTGCCGAAGAAACCAACGAGGCGATTGAGGCGGCTGAAACAGCGCGCCATGCCTGGGCCGCGCGCACCGCCAAAGAGCGCAGCCAGATCCTGCGTCGGTGGTACGAGCTGATGATGGAACATCAGGATGATCTGGGCGCGATCCTGACGGCGGAGCAGGGCAAACCCCTGGCCGAGGCCAAAGGTGAAATCGCCTATGGCGCGTCGTTCATTGAATGGTTCGCAGAAGAAGCGCGTCGGGCATATGGCGACATCACTCCCGGGCATGCACCTGACAAGCGTATCTTGACCGTGAAGCAGCCGATCGGGGTTGTCGCGGCGATTACACCGTGGAACTTTCCCAATGCGATGATCACCCGTAAGGCAGGTCCGGCTTTGGCGGCTGGCTGCGCGATGGTGTTGAAACCTGCATCGCAAACGCCGTTCTCGGCCATAGCGCTGGCGGTTTTGGCAGAACGGGCAGGCATTCCGGATGGGTTGTTTTCGGTTGTGACCGGATCAGCTAGCGCCATTGGCGGTGTCATGACCAGCAGCAAAACCGTGCGCAAGCTCACATTCACTGGATCGACCGAAGTGGGTGCGATGCTCTATGCGCAATGTGCGCCGACGATCAAAAAGCTGGGGCTGGAACTGGGCGGCAACGCGCCGTTCATCGTGTTTGACGATGCCGACCTAGACGCCGCCGTTGAAGGCGCGGTGATTGCCAAGTTTCGCAACAATGGTCAGACCTGCGTCTGCGCCAACCGGATCTACGTGCAGGCCGCGGTCTATGACGCCTTTGCTGAAAAGTTGCGCGCCAAGGTGGCCGCGCTGCGAACCGGAAACGGGTTTGATCAGGGCATCGTCTTTGGTCCGGCTGATTGATCAGGCCGCCGTTGATAAGGTGGCTGAACATATCAGCGACGCCACGGCCAAGGGCGCGACTGTGACCTTGGGTGGGAAAGCGCATGATTTGGGTGGTACTTTCTTTGAACCCACCATTCTGACCGACGTCACGGCTGACATGGCCGTCGCGACCGAAGAAACGTTTGGCCCTGTTGCACCCTTGTTCAAATTTGACACCGAGGCCGAGGTGGTCAAGGCCGCCAATGATACCGAGTTTGGCTTGGCTTCATATTTTTATTCCCGTGATCTGGCCCCGTGTCTGGCGGGTGTCCGAGGCGTTGGAATATGGCATGGTGGGGATCAACACCGGTTTGATTTCCACAGCCGAAGCCCCGTTTGGCGGGGTCAAATCCTCGGGACTGGGGCGCGAGGGATCGGCCCACGGGGTGGATGATTTCCTGGAACTTAAATATCTGTGCATGGGGGGTCTCACCCCTGCTGAAGGAGCCTGAATTATGAAGATCGCAACCTATACAGCAAATGGAACACAGTTTTACGGCGCTATCACGGATGTGGGTGCCATTGCTCTGTCTTCTGAGTTCCCACAGTGGGCGACCCTGTATCAGGCGATTGCCGCAGGCGGGTTTAACCAGCTGGTCGCGGCGGCAGAGGGGAAATCGGTGACGCACACGGATTTCACCTATGACATGGTGATGCCAGATGCGCGGCGCATCTTGTGTGTTGGGGGTGAATTTTCCCGATCGGAATGCCGAATACAAAGATGGCAGTGAGTTGCCGAAATACATGTCGTTGTTTCCGCGCTTTGCCAGCGGTTTCACCGGTCACAACCGGCCCCTGATCCGCCCACCAGAAAACCACACGCTGGATTATGAGGGCGAAGTTGCCATTGTGATCGGCAAGGGCGGACGTCGGATCTCGCAGGACGATGCCTATGACCACATCGCGGCGCTAACCCTATGTAATGAGGGCACCATTCGTGATTGGGTCCGTCACGCTAAGTTCAACGTAACTCAGGGTAAGAACTGGGACAGCTCGGGCGCGATTGGCCCATGGTTGGTGCCGTTCACCGATGCGGCGCAGCTGGACGAGGCGCGGATCCTGACGCGAGTGAATGGTGAAGTACGCCAGGACGATACCCTGAACCGGATGATGTTCCCGATCCGACGCGAGATCGAATATATCTCGACGTTTATGACGTTACAGCCGGGCGATATTATCGTGACGGGTACCCCAACGGGTGCAGGTGCGCGGTTTGATCCACCGAAATATCTGAAACCCGGCGATGTGGTCGAGGTTGAGGTCAACGGCATCGGAACCCTGCGCAACACCGTCGAGGACGAACAGGTATGACACCCGAGGATCACGCACAGGCCGCCGCGGATTTGCTGATGGCAGAACGCACAGGACAGCAAATCGGATTGCTCAGCCTGCGTCATCCAGAGATCACGATGGATGACGCTTATGCGGTGCAAAACGCGATTTACGCTCAAAAGCTGGCCGAAGGGCGCAAGGTCATCGGTTGGAAGATCGGCCTGACGTCTAAAGCGATGCAATATGCGCTGGGGATCGATATCCCTGACAGTGGCATTCTGTTTGATGACATGATGTTTGATGATGGCGAAGTTGTACCAAAAGGGCGGTTTATCCAGCCCCGGATCGAGGCCGAAATCGCCTTTGTCATGAAATCTGCCGTGGGCGGGGCAGGGGTTACGCGCGCCGATGTGATTGCTGCCACGGATTATGTCACGCCCAGTATCGAGATCCTCGACACCCGAATTCTGCGCGCCGATCCGGCTACGGGTCAGGCGCGGGTGATCTATGACACGATTAGCGACAACGCCGCCAATGCGGGGATTGTTCTTGGCCAACAGCAGCACGCAGTTGATGCCTTTGATCTGCGTTGGGTGGGTGCCATTACCTCTCGCGATGGCGCGGTTGAGGAGACCGGCCTGGGTGCCGGCGTCCTGAACGATCCGGTTGAAAGTGTGGTCTGGCTTGCGCGCCGCATGTCGGCTTATGGTCAAGCCATCGAGGCGGGGCAGGTGATCCTGTCTGGTTCCTTTATTCGCCCGGTAGAATGCCCGTCGGGCACTGATATTCACGCCGATTTCGGACCCTTTGGTTCGGTCGCCTGCAGTTTTGAGTGAGGTCGCTATGCCCGCCCCCAAGAATACGTTTAAACAGGATTTGAAAGAGGGTCAGGCCCAGATTGGATGCTGGGTCGGTCTGGCCGATGCATATGCGGCCGAGGTGATGTCGACCTGCGGGTTCGATTGGCTGGTGATTGATGGTGAACATGCCCCCAACGATTTGCGCAGTCTGCGTGATCAGTTGCAGGTGGTTTCCCCATCTGACAGCCACCCGGTGGTGCGTTTGCCGATTGGCGAAACCTGGATGGTGAAACAGGTGTTGGATGCTGGGGCGCAGACCGTGTTGATCCCGATGATCGACACCGCGGAGCAGGCCGCTGAAATGGTGCGTGCCTGCCGGTATCCGCCCGAAGGCGTGCGCGGCGTTGGGTCATCTCTGGCGCGAGCATCGAAATTTGGTGAGATCACGGATTACTTGCACTCTGCTAATGAAGAGATTTGTCTGCTGGTGCAGGTCGAAAGCGTTGAGGCGATGGACAATCTGGGTGAAATTCTGACAGTCGAAGGCGTGGACGGCGTGTTCATCGGCCCTGCGGATCTGGCAGCGAGCATGGGTCATCTGGGCAACGCCAATCACCCGGACGTGGTTGCGGCTATCGAGAATGCAGTGACCCGTATCACCAAAGCGGGGCGCGCGGCGGGTATCCTGATCACGGATCTGACCGCGGCGAAACGCTATTTGGATCTGGGCGCGACATTTGTTGCGACGGGAATTGATGTCACGATGCTGGCAAACGCGGGTCGCAAGCTGGCCGCGGACAGCAAGGCTTTGATGAGCTGAAGGCCCTTGAGTGTTGGCTGTTGAGCATTATGAATGTGTGCCCTAAATTGTACGTCTATACAGTTTGGGCTGAGGTCGAATGGCGGCTAATTGCGGCGATGGGTTAGAATAGACTACAACCAGTTCAATGACCCGAACGAAGGCGGTCGACGGCCCGTACGATTTCGTCCTCGGTATTGTAGTAGTGCGGAGCAATGCGCAGCACAATTGGCAGGCCGCGACGTTCGGCATCAAGGCGCGTGCTTGATGGGGGGGATGCCCCAATAATAATGCCACCCTCAGCCATATGCTGCACGATTTGGCGCGGGTCGGCGTTGTTGATCGAGAAACTGACGATCCCGCATTGCGCCGAGCCAATGTCGCGCAATGTGACCCGTGCATCTTCAGCCAGAAGCGATCTTGTCGTGTCGGCAAGCGCACTGACCCGCTCTGCGATCAGATCAATCCCGATCTGGTCCGCATAGTCGATTGCGGCAGCAAGTCCGGCGCGTAAGGCGTAAGAATTCTCCCACGTCTCAAACCGTCTTGCATCATCGCGCAGCTCATACAGATTTGTCGCCACCCATGGTGCGCCGAAATGGTCGATCATGGCAGGCTCCAACGACGCCAACCACTTGCTTTTTACATAGAGAAACCCCGTACCACGCGGGCCGCGCAGAAACTTCCGCCCCGTGGCCGACAGGAAATCACATTGCAATTCAGTGACATCAATGCGCATTTGCCCCGCTGCCTGACAAGCGTCCAGAAGATAGGGCACATCGTAAGCTTGCGCGATTTTTCCAACTTTTGCCGCCGGATTCACAAGACCGCCATTGGTCGGAACCCAGGTGATAGCGATAAGCCCAACGTCATCACCCATCGTGCTTTCTAAAGCAGTTAAGTCCAATGCGCCGCTTTCGCCTGAGGGGATGACTTCGATCTTCAAATCGTCCCGTTTCGCTCGCTGAAGGAAGGCGACGTAATTCGCTGCGTATTCGGCCTCGCATGTCAGAATACGCGAACCCGGTTTGAGTGGCAGAGCATAGAATGCATGGCACCAACCCACCGTCGCATTCTCCATAAGAGCAATTTCGCGCGGGGTTGCACCGATATGGCGCGCGACAGACGCGTAAACCTGATCCAGATTGGCAGTTTGCTGTGCTTGTGCCTCATAGCCTCCGATCTGCGCTTCAAGTTGGGTGTGTCCTACCACGGCATCAACTACGCATTGAGGCATCAACGCGGAACCAGACGCGAGGAGATGGGTTGAAACTTGGATTCCGGGCGTTTCGCTCCGAACTCTTCCAATATCTATCGTGCACATGCTTTTACTCACTGCCAGTTTCGGTTTCCGGACTTTGGCTGCATTGCAGAATTGTTGCAAGGTGGGCTCTTTGCGGACCTTTGTTGCCGATTTACTGTAGCTTCAGTGGGACAGAGTGTGGCGTGCAGATCCAACTCATCTGGGGTTCTGTGCAGACAAAAAATAAACCCCTGCGTGAATCTCACGCAGGGGTTTTGGGGTCTTGCTGTATTGAGCTGAATTACAGCTCGCGTACGGCACCTTTGGCGGCGCTGGTGGTCAGCGCGGCATAGGCCTTGAGCGCGGTGGTCACCTTGCGTTTGCGTGGCGCTGCGGGGTGCCAACCTTTGGCCTCTTGTGCCGTACGGCGCGCGTCAAGCACATCGTCGGCCACTGCCAGATTGATTGTCCGGTTGGGTATGTCGATCTCGATCTTGTCGCCCTGTTCAACCAGTCCAATCATGCCACCTTCGGCCGCTTCGGGTGAAACGTGCCCAATCGACAGGCCGGAGGTACCGCCCGAAAAACGACCATCGGTCAGCAGGGCACAGGCTTTGCCCAGACCTTTGGATTTCAGGTACGAGGTCGGGTAGAGCATTTCCTGCATGCCGGGACCACCCCGTGGACCCTCATAGCGGATCACCACTACGTCACCCTCTTTCACCTTGTTGGTGAGGATGTCGTTGACTGCCGCGTCCTGGCTTTCGCAGACATGCGCGGTGCCGGTGAATTTCAGGATGCTGGCATCCACACCGGCGGTTTTCACAATACAGCCGTCCAGCGCGATGTTGCCGAACAGAACCGCAAGGCCACCGTCTTGGCTGAACGCATGTTCTTTGGACCGGATCACGCCGCCTTCGCGGTCAGTATCCAGCTCTTTGAACCGGTTCGACTGGCTGAATGCTTCGATCGTGCGCACGCCACCGGGGGCGGCCTTGAACAACTCTTCGGCTTCGGGGTTGTTGGCGACCTTGATATCCCATTTGGCAATGGCCTCGCCCATCGATGCAGAGTGCACGGTAGGCACGTCGTTGTGCAACAAACCTGCGCGCGACAATTCCCCAAGGATTGAGAAAATCCCGCCCGCACGGTGGATGTCTTCCATGTGCACGTTTTCGGTGTTGGGCGCGACTTTGCACAGGCACGGGACCTTGCGGCTGAGCCGGTCCATGTCTGCCATGGTGAAATCGACCTTGCCCTCGTAGGCGATGGCCAGCAGGTGCAGGACGGTGTTGGTCGACCCGCCCATAGCAATATCAAGGCTCATCGCATTTTCAAACGCTTCGAAAGAGGCGATTTCGCGGGGCAGCAGACCCTTTTCCTCTTCCACGTAATGACGCTTGGTGATGTCGACGATTTTGCGACCCGCTTCAAGGAACAGGTTCTTACGATCCGAATGCGTCGCCAGCGTTGATCCGTTGCCGGGCAAGGCCAGACCGAGAGCTTCGGCGAGACAGTTCATCGAGTTGGCGGTGAACATGCCAGAACACGACCCGCAGGTCGGGCAGGCGTTCTCTTCGATGTGTTGTACCTGCTCGTCGGTCAGCTTGTCATCGGCTGCCGCGACCATGGCGTCCACCAAATCGACCTTTTTCACGACTAGATCATCAAGGTTGATTTTACCGGCTTCCATCGGGCCACCAGAGACAAAGATAACCGGAATGTTCAGGCGCATTGCGGCCATCAGCATTCCGGGCGTGATCTTGTCACAGTTGGAAATACAGACGATGGCATCTGCACAGTGCGCGTTGACCATGTATTCAACCGAGTCGGCGATGATTTCGCGAGAGGGCAGCGAATACAGCATCCCGTCGTGACCCATCGCAATGCCGTCATCGACCGCGATGGTGTTGAATTCCTTGGCTACGCCACCGGCCGCTTCGACTTCGCGTGCAACAAGCTGACCCATGTCTTTGAGGTGGACGTGGCCAGGCACAAATTGGGTGAACGAATTGGCGATGGCGATGATTGGCTTACCAAAATCACTGTCGGTCATGCCAGTTGCGCGCCACAGTCCGCGCGCACCTGCCATGTTGCGACCGTGGGTCGAAGTTCTCGATCTGTAAGAGGGCATATGTCACCAGTCTGTTTGAAACTATCGTTTTGCGGGCTCTATCTATCAACCAAACGGCCACAGGGCCATACAGGAATGGCCCTGAATGCGGAAAACGCCTTTTGTTTAGTTCGGAAATGCGAGGCGAAACGGCGATGCGACGATGCTCTATATATAGCTCGAGCTACGAGGTCGTTGAAATCACCACGTATTCGCGGTCGTCTTTTTGCAAGGCAGGCAGGTTTGATATGAATCGCCGGGCGCTGCCTCGGTGGCCTTTTGGAGTGTTCAGGCGGGCGACTCGTCGGGTCTTTAGTGTCTGTTGATGCTTGTGGGTCTAGATGTGGTGTTTGTGTTTTTGCGGCAGGTGTTTGTGTTGATTGATTTGAGTTTGGATTGTTGATGTATGGTGTTGTGGGTTTGGTTTTGTTGTTTGTAAGTTGTTGATATTGTTTGTTTTCTGATCTTTTCTGTAGTTTTTGTGAATTTTGTGTATTTTAGGGTTGCGGGTATTTGGTGTTAGGACTAGAACCCCCTTCACCGGCGGCGCTGAGGCGCTACTGAGACACACCGGACGGGACGGCGGGAACGCGGAACGGTTCGGGAAACACGGCGGAGAGACGTCGCAGAATTTGGGATATTGGCAAGCGGGCGCGCTGAGGAGATTGGCGCATCTGTTGGTTTTTGTCTCTGGGGCTTTGGTTCCAACGTTGTTTGAAAATAGAATATCTGAA
>CBCYME010000022.1:0-31342 GCA_965183835.1 Paracoccaceae bacterium
GGTTGGTGGGAAAACCGGGATCAATGCCCCACAGGGGAAGAACCTGATCGGGGCGTTTCACCAACCATCACATGTGTTGGCTGATACCTCAGTTCTAGGCACGTTGACCGCGCGCGATTTCCTTGCTGGCTACGGCGAAGTGGTCAAATACGGCTTGCTGGGCGATTCAGAATTCTTTGACTGGCTTGAGGCGCAGGGACCTGCGTTGGCGTCCGGAGACATGGCCAAGCGGGTCGAGGCGGTGACCCGATCCGTTCAGATGAAGGCAGACATTGTTGTCCGTGACGAGACAGAGCAGGGCGACCGCGCGCTGTTGAATCTGGGCCATACGTTTTGCCACGCCTTGGAAGCGGCAACCGGGTTTTCTGATCGTCTGCTGCATGGCGAAGGGGTCGCAATTGGCTGTGCGCTTGCGTTTGAATTGTCGTCGCGTCTTGGGCTGTGCAGCCAAGAAGACCCAAGCCGTGTTCGCGCCCACCTAAAAGCAATGGGCATGAAAACCGATCTGTCGGACATTGCAGGGGACCTGCCGGATGCGGATCATCTGGTACAGCTCATGGCGCAAGACAAGAAAGTGGTCGATGGTCAACTGCGGTTTATTCTGGCCAAGGGGATCGGGCAGGCGTTCGTGACATCGGATGTCCCGCGCGATGCTGTTCACAAGGTTCTGGAAGACGCCCTTTCGAATTGCTGAACAGGTGCATTTACATGCGCAACGGGCGGGTGCGGTAAGCACCCGTTAAGAAAATCGTGCCAGCCTGAGGGCATGTATATTGTATCGCATAAATCGGATAAGAACCCCACCTCTTCTGAAGAGGTGGTTTGGATGGTATCACGGAAATCTGATGCCGAAGCCATTGCCCTAAACCCCGGAGCAGAAGCATCTGCCATCCAACGAAGTTTCAAAGACGCGCAATCGAAGTGATCGTGTGGCGTTTGGTGGACGAGGCCGGGGGTCGTCTTTGGGCCGATCAAATTTTGTCGGATCGAATTGGCCGGGCTTAGCCCGCCGGAAATCAGCCACTCGCAGTGATCACAAAGCAATTTGAAGTCTGCGCATCTTGTCTTAAAGGACTGGAAACCATCTGCGAGTGTAGGTGGTTTTTATCCGGCTTTCGCCCTGAATACCCACTATCCAATTCCAATCACGAATATGTCATGAAAAACTTAGGTTTGCAGAGTGGCGGGAAACCCCACAAATTTGGCTGTGATCAGCAATAAATTGCCCATTGCGCGCGGCTATGTTACTATCGACTGATGAGTAGATGTGAAAAATGCATGTCCGATATTGGCCCGTTGCATGTGTCGGCTTGATTTTTTCCTTGAACTCCTTTGGGTGGGGATTTTGAAAATACCCAAAAGCCATAAAAAACAGGTCTTTTGGGACGATCGAATTTTTGAAGTGTGACCCAAAAACCATTGTTAGGGTCGTGCTTGGGTCTCACTCTGGAAGATTGCCAAAGTGTTTCCATCTCAAATACACGTTGTAACCAGAACTCCTCATGGTGAAAATTATGACACTACAAACCAAAATTACTTCCGCACTTGCTCTGGCAGCTGTTGGATTTGCTGCTCCTGCAGCAGCGGAACTGAAATATGAGAACCAAAGCGGTGGATCAGTAAAGATCTATGGTCAGTTCTCTCCGGCCTACCAGTATTTCGATGATGGTGCTCAATCAAAGAGCACTTTCGTGGATAACGCGAACTCGAACAGCCGCGTCGGCTTGTTGCTGTTGCAGCCTTATGATCAAGGATCGTTTAGTTTCAAATTTGAAACAGCATTTGGTCTGCGCTCGTCTGATGCAGTAACTATCAATACTACGCCGGACGGGGTCAGCTGGTCACGCTCGAACCTCCGTCACATTGATTTCGCGTTCGACACCAATTCCTATGGTAAGATTTACGTCGGTCAAGGTTCGATGGCGACAGACGGCGTGGCTGAAAGTGATTTCAGCGGAACAGGCATGACGACGTATGTCGGTATCAGTGACACCGCAGGTAGTTTCGCGTTCCGTACATCGACGGGCGCTCTTTCGACAGTCACAATTGGCGATGTAATATCCAGCTTAGACGGAGGCCGTCGCGGCCGTGTTCGTTATGATAGCCCAACCTTTAGCGGGTTCACCGTTTCTGTTGCCGCTGGACAGGAAATCCTGTCTCAAACGAACAGTGATGACTACTACGACGCTGCATTGAAGTATGCGAATGATTTTGGCGGTACCAAAGTCACGGGTGCTTTGGGTTTCTCGCGCCGTGATCTTGCGAATGGCACCAAAACTGAGGATACCTTTGGTTCGGCTGCAGTCCGGCTGCAGTCAGGGTTGAACTTCGCCTTTGCCGCAGGTTCAAGAAAGAACGACGGTGATTATACCTATATCAAGGCGGGCTACGACGCTACGTTCTTTGATTTTGGGGAAACATCGTTTGCGATCGATTACTACAACGGGAACGATTTTGGACTTGTTGGACGGAAATCCAAGTCGATGGGTATCGGTGTAAACCAAGATATCGATAGCATTAGCACACAGGTTTATCTCGGCTACCGTGAATATGAGCTGAGCGACCCAACTGTTGCTTACCAAGATGCGAGTTCGATTCTGTTTGGTGCGCGCTGGAAATTCTAAGGCGCACCCCTTTGTGAATTGTGGAAACACGCCCTGCTTGCAGGGCGTGTTTTTGTTTGAAACGTGCAATTGTCGGCGCAAACTGCCTCAACTGTAGCAATGCCCCTTGCGCCGACGGGGCTGGGCAAATAGAAGGCGTCAAATTTGCCCGGCGCGCCTGATTTGCGCGCCCCGAATCCTATGGGGACTAACAGATGCAGGTTACCGAGACGCTGAACGAAGGTCTGAAGCGCGGCTATTCCATTACCGTGACTGCGGCCGAGCTGGACGAAAAAGTAAACGAAAAGCTGGTCGAGGCGCAGCCCGAAGTTGAAATGAAAGGCTTCCGCAAAGGCAAAGTGCCGATGTCGATGCTGAAAAAGCAGTTTGGTCAGCGCGTGCTGGGCGAAGCGATGCAGGAAACCATCGATGGTGCAATGAACGCACATTTCGAAGAAACCGGTGACCGCCCCGCCATGCAGCCCGACGTCAAAATGACCGACGACGACTGGAAAGAAGGCGACGACGTTAACGTTTCCATGTCTTATGAAGCGCTGCCCGAGATCCCTGAAGTTGACCTGAAGTCCATTTCGCTCGAGAAAATGGTTGTCAAAGCCGAAGACGAAGCTGTCGACGAAGCGTTGGCCAACCTTGCAGAAACCGCACAGGATTTTGCTGCGCGTGACGCAGGCGAAGCGGCGCAGGACGGTGACCAGGTTGTCATGGACTTCCTCGGCAAAGTTGACGGCGAAGCGTTCGAAGGCGGCGCGGCCGAAGATTACCCGCTGGTGCTGGGCTCGAACTCTTTCATCCCCGGTTTCGAAGAGCAGCTGGTTGGCGTGAAAGCCGAAGACGTCAAAGATTGCACCGTTTCTTTCCCCGAAGAGTATCAGGCCGAGCACCTGGCTGGTAAAGAAGCTGTGTTCACCTGCACCATCAAAGAGGTGAAGTCGCCTGTTGCTGCAGAAATCAATGACGAGCTGGCCACCAAATTCGGCGCCGAAGATCTGGCCGCACTGAAATCACAGATTTCTGAGCGTCTGGAAGCGGAATACGCCGGTGCAGCACGCGCGGTTCAAAAGCGTGCCCTACTTGACGCGCTGGATGACAAAGTGTCGTTCGAACTGCCCGTGTCTTTGGTAGAAGCCGAAGCCGGTCAAATCGCGCACCAGCTGTGGCACGAAGAAAACCCCGAAGTTGAGGGTCACGATCACCCTGAAATCGAAACCAAAGAAGAGCACACAAAACTGGCCGAGCGTCGCGTTCGTCTGGGCTTGTTGCTGGCAGAATTGGGTCAGAAAGCCGAAGTCGAAGTGACCGACGCAGAAATGACTCAGGCGATCATGAACCAGGCGCGTCAATACCCCGGTCAAGAGCGTCAGTTCTTTGAGTTCGTTCAGCAGAACGCTCAGATGCAGCAGCAGATGCGCGCGCCTATCTTTGAAGACAAAGTTGTCGACTATGTTTTCGAACTGGCCGAAGTGTCCAACAAAGAAGTCAGCAAAGACGACCTGCAGAAGGCTGTTGAAGCGCTGGAAGAAGAATAAGCATTTACCGCCTGCGCCGGGTCATTCCGGCGCAGGTGATTGCTTAAATGAGCAGAGCCGCCCCGAGGGGCGGCTCTTTTCGTGAGTGGTTGTCGTTTGTGAGTGATGTCAGGCTTCGTTTGCGAGGGCTTGTGGCGGCTGAGAGAGCGCTTGACGCTGAGCCGGGGTAATGGTTTCCGACACCGCCTCGATCAGTTTTATAACCGCTTGGACATCTTCTTCTGTTTGCGCTGCCTGCATTTGCTCAGCGAAATACTTCTCGAGCATATTCAAGGGCTTGGTGTCCTGATTTGCAGGGACAGGTTGGTCTTTGATCTCGGATGTGATCGGTTGGGATTTTGAAAAAACTTTCAACGCTTCTTCCTCGGTTAAAAATACGTCGTGTGTGATGCCTGCAAACTCTCGAACCCGCTCGATGCGTTCCTCGGAACAGTCAAGCATGGCTGCCAGAGCAGAAACTTTGCCCATCGGAACGGTTTTGCCCACGTAGCCGTAAGGGGCATTGTCAGAGCGTTTGAGAACGCGATCCATGATAGGATCAATGACGGTGATGATGTCCTGAATGCCTGCGCGGCGGGCATATTCGAGCGAGCCGATCATCAATTCAGATGTGGCGTAGGAGACAGAGTTTTTGGATTTCCCACGGTTGAGCCGCTGAGTGTCGACGCAGAACCGGGTGGATTCCCAAACAGTTGCGCTGCGAAGTGGTGCCTCGCCATCTAAGATGTCGTGGAAAACATCGGCCAACATATGCGGACCTGTTGTTTGAAGTGCGCGAACTGCTGCTACGACGTGCCCCTCGTCGTCGAGCCCCACGACAAAAGCTGGATCAAGGTGATCAAATTCGTCGATTTCCTTGCCGTCGACAATGTTGACATCCCAGCCCAAGCGATCCCCAAAAACGCGAGCTCTCAGTCGAAACATTTCGTCTAGTACATCTGTGAACAGGTGCTTGTTCAGTGAGTCGATAACAATAATCATAGTGTCCCCCTACGAGTGGTGTGTTTAACCAATCGTTACCGAACTTGGGGCTGAGGACTATTGGGGGATTCCCGTAGTGGGGGCTCATTATGAGCTTAGCTGGGCACAATCAGGCCAATGCCGATTGCTCTGCCAACTGCTTGCGCTGTCGTCAAGGCACAAAGTTTTTCGCGACTAGAGCGCAGATGGACCTCGACGGTTCTGTGAGAGATGGAGAGAATGTCGCCAACATCCTGTTGTGATTTACCTGCAGCGATCCATTGCAGGATTTCTGCCTCACGAGAGGAAAGCGAGGGATGGTACAAAATGCCGCTGAGCGCCTCGGACCCCATTACGGAATCGTGAATGTGTACTGCCATCGATTGCAGGTCGCTGATCACATTTGGAATCAGCTTGCCCCATTCACGGGTGCTGCAATCGCGGGTGACGCTCAGAAGTCCGACATCCCCATAAGGGCCGCGGACAGGGATTGTCAGACCCTGATCGCACAGCCCAAAATCATCGGCATCCCGAAAAACCCGTTTGAAATCTTCGCTACGCTCAAGTCGGACCCAATCAACCGGGGCGATGCTGCGTTGGGTCATGTGCAGCGTTGGGTCGATCATATGAAACCCCTGTTGGGTGTAATGATCTTTCCAGTCATCTTTATAGGTGACGTGCCCGTGAATGGTGCCTTCCCATGGGTTCAGGCCAGCGTAGGCTGCGTGATCCATTTCAAATCGGTCACAAACTTGCCGCAGAAATTCAGTGTACTGAGTCTCCGGTTGCGGCAATGTGCCGAGATCAATCAGATTCACGTTCTGTACCTCTCATTCGGGCAGCAGCCCGATTGGGTCAGGTTGCCGCGCTGAGCTCTTCTTTTTTGTCATCCTGTGTCAAACTGCGCACAAAGGATAAAACCGCATGCCGGTGGGTTGCTCGAAGGCTACGGTAGATCAATACCAACTCCATGGCATCCTGATCTTTAAGGAAGTCTAATTCATCTTGAGGAGGTGCGGAACCATCAATCGTACCTGATTTTGAGGGGCGGATACCTTCGAAGAAGTGGCTTACGTGAACATCAAGGACTTCGGCAATGGCCCAGAGGCGGGATGCACTGACGCGATTTACCCCTGATTCATACTTTTGCACCTGCTGAAATCGAACGCCGATCGCGCGCCCGAGCTCTGCTTGGCTCATGCTTGCGGACAGGCGTTTTGCACGTATGCGTTGACCGACGAGATTATCTACTGTTTCCATGATTTCACCTTTTACTAAATACACTTTTGCCCTGTAAAAACAGTGCGATCTTTCAGGTGACCCTAGGGTCGAAGGCCTGACCTGCATTACTCATACCTACGCGCGAAACATTGACCGAATAGGTTGTGGTTGGCAATATTTTCGTGCTTTGGTTGTGGTGTGACGTAACGGAATTTTCCGAAATTTGGGGCGCCACCAAGAAGGTCAGGTGAAACAGTACCTTGCGGACTGGATCTGATTTTTTGCATTGTGGTGCGATGGTTGGTTTAGAACACACAAGAGATCGAGGGTAGATCCGGGGAGGCCAATATCTTTCTAAAAATTCATAAAAATGGTACTATTATAGCGATACCGCTTTGGGAGGAGTGTAAATGATGAACAAACTAATGGCTGAATTTGTCGGAACTTTCTGGTTGGTTCTGGGGGGCTGTGGCAGCGCAGTATTAGCTGCTGGTGTTGCTGATGTTGGGATCGGCTGGTTGGGGGTGAGCCTCGCGTTTGGTTTGACGGTTCTGACGATGGCGTATGCCGTTGGGGGCATCTCTGGCGGGCATTTCAATCCTGCCGTCACCCTGGGTCTGGTGATCGCCGGGCGACACGATGCCAAGGAGTTATTGCCATATTGGGTTGCGCAGGTCGTCGGCGCAATTGGGGGGGCAACGGTTCTCTATTTGATCGTTTCCGGCGCTGAAGGGTTCACTGGCGTGGGGGGATTCGCCTCTAATGGATATGGCGCGGCCTCACCGCAGGGCTATTCCATGATGTCTGGCTTGATCATCGAGATCGTCATGACAGCGTTCTTCTTGATCATCATTTTAGGCGCAACGTCGTCAGGTGTTCCTGCGGGGTTCGCACCAATTGCGATTGGTCTTGGTCTAACGTTGATCCACTTGGTTACAATCCCGGTTACCAATACGTCGGTTAATCCGGCGCGCTCTACCGGGGTCGCACTGTTTGCAGAGGGACCTGCTTTGTCGCAGTTGTGGTTGTTCTGGGTTGCGCCGCTTATTGGGGCTGCCATTGGCGCCGTGATCTGGAAAGTCATGTCCCCAGAGGATTGAGCTTACTTAGGGCCAGCAGCGGCGGTTTTGACGCCGGTGCTGGTCACACGTCATTCTAATGTTGGTTGGACCAAACCCGTTTCAACCAACATACCGCGTCTCTTGGCTTCGTAATAATAGCCCGACGCATAAAGACGGATCGCTTTGCTTTGGTCACCATCCGCGAGCAACCAGGCCCCCCGCAAATATTTCCCTGCAAATTCCAGATTTGTATCTGCATCCAGCAGGTCCTTTGGGCTGCCGCGGAACCCCATAGAGCGGGCGGTAGCTGGTAGGATCTGCAACAGTCCGTAGTAAGGGCGATTGACCGCCCACGGGCGGTGCGTGCTTTCCCGTATGGCCAATTTGTGCACCAGCTCACGTGGCAGGTCATAGTGGTCGGCCCAATGGTTGATCGACTTGCGCAGCTCGGGTGTTTCATTTGGATAGAGCGGTGGGCCCTCGGGGGCTTTGGGTGCCGTTTCGGATTTCCCGCCACATGCAGTCAGGGCAAACGCGGCGCTGGCGCACAGCAAGTAGGTGCGACGAGTAAGGTGTGACATGAAGAGCCCCTTTTTGTTGCTTTGAAAATATCGGCCTTTGGTGCGGGCGCAACCCACCTTGTGGGGCCGTTATCGGTTCAAGCCATTTTGCGCGCAAGAGGATGCGAGGTTCGTCTCAATTTGACGCGAATAAATATTGACTCGACAATCTTGGGTTGTATCACTTTTTGAGTTTCCAACGCCCGGTTTCCTGTTGGGGCGCACTGAAACCTAAAAAGGACCTGTCCATGGCTGAACTTATCGGAACACTCGACAACAACATTCTCAAAGGAACGAGCTTAGAAGATCATATTCTTGGCCTTGAAGGCGATGATGAAATACGCGCGCGCGGTGGAAATGATACGATAGACGCCGGTGAAGGGGCGGATCTTGTGTTGGCGGGTGCGGGGGATGACCTTGTTTTTGGCATGGCGGGCGATGATCTGTTGAAGGGTGGCCAAGGGAACGACGTTCTAAAGGGTGGCGAGGGCAACGATGATGTCAGAGGCGGTCAGGGCGACGATTTTCTGTCCGGCGGGTCAGGCAATGATCAAATGCGTGGCGGCAATGGCGCTGACATTTTAGACGGCGGCAGCGGCGATGATGATATACGCGGCGGGTCCGGTGACGATTTCCTGTTTGCCGGATCAGGCAACGATCAGCTGCGCGGCGGGCGGGGGCACGACTATATCGCGGGCGACGATGGCGATGATCAGCTTTGGGGTGGTCAAGGCGTTGACGATCTGAGTGGCGGCACCGGCAATGACACACTGCGGGGCGGTGCGGGCAACGACCGGCTTTTTGCGGGCGACGACGAGGATCTGTTGATCGGTGGCAGGGGCAATGATCTGCTGGAAGGGGGCGCCGGGGATGACACGCTAAAAGGCGGGCAGGGCGATGATCTGCTCTATGGCTTTAGCTGGGGCGGGGAACCCATTCCGGCACAGGACGCCGACGCGCTTGTGAACGTGGATGAGCCGCTGAGTGACACTGATGTTTTGATTGGGGGCCGAGGTGCAGATCAGTTTGAATTCCGATGGTTGATCGATGCAAAGCAGGAAATCTTGGACAAACACACGGATGAAACCGGGAATATCGACTATTCGATGAATGGCGTTGCCGGGGAAAATGACAATGCGCATGATCACTGGGTTGAGACAATCGGCACCAAAATCGTCAAGGATTTCAATGCAAACCAAGGGGATACTTTGGTATTTGCGGGCCACACCGTAAACTTGGATACCGTGACGCATACGGATTTTAACGGTGATGGCCGCGATGACACCATTCTGACCTTTGTCAGCAACCAAGGCGGCAATGGGGGCGCACACGACGGGGATCAAGTCGGTCGGGTCGTGATTTTGAACGCATTGATTGACACCGTGGATGTCGACGCCGGCGTGTTTTATGGTGTGGAAGAGCCGTATTCGGTTTTGGGGTGATCATCCCAATGCATGGAACAAAAAAAAGCCGCGCAAGGGTTTGCGCGGCTTTTCTTTTGACTGTGTGAGCAGGCCGATTAGGCGTTGCTGTCGTCTTCTGCAGGCGCAGCTGGTGCATCGTCGTCGTCAGATGCAGCTGAACCGATATCGTCGAACAGTTCCGAGATTTCGAATTCTGCAGCAGCTTCTTCTTCAGCAGCCAGTTCCTGGATCGATTTGCCCGAAGCTTGCAGTTCGGCTTCTTCAACCGAGCGAGCAACGTTGATGTCGATGTTTGCAATAACTTCAGGGTGCAGAACAACCTGAACAGTGTGCAGACCAAGGTCTTTGATCGGTGCCAGCAGAACAACCTGCTTGCGGTCGACCGAGAAGCCTTCGGATGTTGCAACTTCGGCAGCGTCACGAGGTGTAACGGAACCGTAAAGTGCGCCAGCGTCGGAAGCGGAGCGAATCACGATGAACTGCTGTCCGTCGATCTTTGCAGCCAGTGCTTCGGCTTCGGCTTTGGTTTCCAGGTTGCGTGCTTCGAGCTGAGCTTTCACTGTTTCGAATGCGGCCAGGTTGGCTGCCGAAGCGGTTTTAGCTTTGCCCTGAGGCAGCAGATAGTTGCGAGCGTAACCAGATTTGACATCTACGATGTCGCCCATCTGGCCCAGTTTCGCAACGCGTTCGAGAAGGATAACTTGCATTGTCAGGTCTCCTTACTTCACGGCGTAGGGCAGCAGGGCGAGGAAGCGGGCGCGTTTGATGGCACGGGCCAGTTCACGCTGCTTTTTCGCCGATACGGCTGTGATCCGCGAGGGAACAATTTTGCCGCGCTCAGAGATGTAGCGTTGCAGCAAACGAGTGTCTTTGTAGTCGATCGCCGGTGCGTTGTCGCCCGAGAAGGGGCAGACTTTGCGACGGCGGAAAAATGGTTTTGCAGCCATGGTTTAGTGTCCTTTTCTCAAGCTAAGATCAGCGGCGCTCGCGGCGGCCTTCGCGCTCGTCGCGCTTCTGCATCTGGACCGAGGGTCCTTCTTTGTGCTCGTCGACCTTGATGGTCAGAACGCGCATCACGTCATCATGCAGGCGCATCAGGCGTTCCATTTCCTGAACGGCCGGAGCAGGTGCATCCGAACGCAGGAAGGCATAGTGGCCCTTGCGGTTTTTGTTGATCTTGTAGGCCATCGTTTTGACGCCCCAGTACTCGTGATCGACAAGGCTGCCGCCATTGTCGGACAGTACGGCACCAAAATGTTCGATGAGGCCTTCGGCTTGCGTGTTGGACAAGTCCTGGCGCGCAATCATGACATGCTCATAAAGGGGCATGTGAACTCCTGTTTCTTTCAAGGCGCATTTCAAAGGTAGGGCAAGTGCCGTTTGCGGCCCTACCACGAGAGACTGCGCGGTTCGATCTGTCTTGCAAACGGATGGCTCCATATACACGGTTGGCGGCTGGGAGCAAGCCCCGTAGGTGATACGGCGGTGCAGAATAGGCATGCCGCCCTTTGACCGCTTTGGTGCCCCATTCCTGACGTTTTGTTTAGCAATCATTAACCATGACGGGATTTACCCCATGACGTTTATGATCGCTGTATAGGGCGCAAATGATATGACCGCTGTTCAAACACAAACGTTTCAGACTTTACCTGCACTTTCTTCCTATGAGAATAAAGTGCCGTTGATGATTTGTTTTGCGCCGAACTGGCCCATTCGCACGGTTTTGTTCAGAATTGTTGGCACCGCCCTGATTTTGGGATCTGCAACGATGTGGATCTTTCCGGGATCGAATCTGTCGGCAGATCTGGTGTTGATGAAACTTGGCACATCTTTGTTTTTCCTGCTGTGCGGTTTGGCTTTGTTGATGATGCATCATGTGGACAATCAGCCCGAAGCGTATTTCGACTCCATTCGCCGTGAAGTTCGGGTGCTACAGAAAAACAATCGTGGGCGTCCGCAGACGGTTCTGCGCCGCAGCTATGACAGCTTGGGAAGTGTACGATTCAACGAACATTTTGTAGAGCTTTTTGATGTGGATGGCAGTTTGCTGATGCGGTTGCCCATTGAGACGGCAGAAATCCGCCACACCCTGCGCACCCAACTGGGCGATCACGTCACAATATCTGCGTAACTCACGTGATGTTCATTTGATCACATAGTCTGTTAGAGAATAGAGAGTTGAGTGCCGCCTGTTGGTGGCCCATCTATTTAGAAGCGCGACCAAATGCTTGGTCGTGCGTTTACTTATTCTCTACGGAGCTTTTCCATGAAAACAACTCTGCTCGCCGCTGCTTTGGCCACTTTCGCAACTGCCGGTTTGGCCGCTTCTGAAAAATACGTTCTGGATTCCAGCCACAGCCAGGTTCTGTTCAACTACAACCACTTGGGTTTTTCGACCACATATGGAATGTTCTCCGGCTTCGAAGGCGTGATCATGTTTGATCAGGAAGATCCTGCGGCCTCTTCGGTTGAGGTTTCAATGCCTGTGAAGTCGATGTTCACCGGCTGGGAAGCGCGTGATGGACATTTTATGTCTGACGACTTCTTTGGTGCCAAAGACACGGATCTTGTTTCGTTTACCTCAACAGGGATCGAAGTAACGGGTGAAAACACAGCAAATATCACAGGTGACCTGACCATGAATGGCGTCACCAAAGCTGTTGTTTTGGATGCAAAGCTGAACCAAGCCGGTGATCACCCGATGGCGGGCAAGCCGTGGGCCGGGTTTGATGCGACCACGACTTTGCTGCGGTCAGACTTTAACGTCGGCAAATTCGCACCATTCGTCGGTGATGAAGTTCATCTGAATATCTCGGTTGAAGCGATGAAAGCTGAGTAATCCAGATCTGATTGATTTAATCTAAGAGACCGCCGACATGAATTTGTCGGCGGTCTTTTTTTGTTTTGGAATGGTGTGGCTTGGCTTTATTCGCTGCGTGTAGCGGTCAAGGTTACCGAAACTGTAACGCCAAAGGCCAATGACCCCTCGTCAGGCATATGGCTGCCAACCCCGTAGTCCAATCGGTTGAGGTGGGTTTCAGCCGTCATAATTGCCGTGTTTTCCTGCTGGTCCAAAGTAAAGGGCAGGATGATATCGATTGATTTGTCCCGAATAGTGAGTGGCCCGCGGGCCTCGTATCCGGTTTCCGTTTTGAACAGGTCTGCTTTGAAAGTGGCGGTTGGGTAGGTGGCGGCGTCAAAGAAGTCTTTGCCAACCGCCTGACTTGTGACGGATCCAAGTGAAATCGATCCGATCGCAATGGTGACATCGACTGAGCCAGCAGGTCCGGGGGTTTCTGGTTCGTCAAAGGTGATTGCTGCGGTCCAATCGGCAAAGCTGCCGGTGACTGGGCTGCCCATCTGCGTGACGCTGAGCGCCAGTGTGCCATCCTGAACGACCCAGTCGGATTGAACGGCTTCCAGCTCAGCGCTTTGGGTGTGTGATGCGGAGTGGTCGAAAACGCCGATGAATGTGCCGACTCCAAAGGCTGCCCCCCAAAGCAAAAGCGCGGCGACAAGCGGCATACCGCTGTGGGTCTGTGGGCTGAGCTCTGGGATGTCCGGCGCACCGGGAAGCATACGGCGCAGAGTCGAGTCGCGGTCTATGATGTGATGCTTGAGGGCCCCCGCGATATGCAGCGCCAAGGCGGCAATCAAAGTCCACACAAAGACATAATGTAACCCGGACATGAATTCCGCAAAGGCTGGGTCTTTGGGAACGAAGGGAAGAGATTGCCCAAAGGGCAGCCAGATTGGGGCGAACCCGGTCGTGGCGGCGTGGTGAATCCAGCCGCTGAGCGGGGCGAGGATCAGGGAGCCATAGAGCAGCCAGTGGATGGTTTCAGCGGCAAAGGCTTCGGGGATGTTATCGGCATTCAAAAGTCCGGGCTTAGGCTGGGTGAGGGCCCAGAGAACGCGGGCGATTGCCACAAAGAACAAAATCACGCCTAAGGTTTTGTGCAGCGAGAACAGGAAGGCAGCCTGTGTCAGGTCGGCCTCGGTTGTGGTGATCGCCGGATCTGTGATCGCATGGGCCAGTTCGTTGGCGAAATACCCAACGGGAATCACGGTGAACATCAGCAGGGCAGTGAGCCAATGAAAGGTCTTGGCAACGCCTCCATAGGTGCTGTGAGTGTTGGAATAGGGCATGGGGGCTCCTGTAACGCTATCTATATGCACATTACCGCCTGCCGAGTGGTCTGCAACTTGCGTTGTTGCACAGGTGCAGTGTCTGGATGCAGAGCTTGTGCGGAGGTGGCACACAGTCTAAACCCGCTGGCAACGATTTTAAGGGAGAAGTCACGTATGACTATCGCATTTGTTTTCCCCGGACAGGGTGCACAAGCTATTGGCATGGGCAAGGCACTGGCGGAGAGCTATCCAGCAGCGCAGGCTATTTTCGACGAGGTTGATGAGGCTTTGGGTGAAAAACTGAGCGCACTGATCTGGGAAGGCGATATTGCTGAGTTGACGCTGACACAAAATGCGCAACCTGCGTTGATGGCCACATCCATGGCTGCCATGCGCGCGCTCGAGGCCGAAGGGCTGGGCATCGATAAAGCGGGCTTTGTTGCGGGGCATTCGTTGGGCGAGTATTCGGCGTTGGCCGCGAGTGGCGCGATTTCGGTTGCTGATACTGCGCGCCTTTTGCGCACCCGTGGGCAGGCGATGCAAAGTGCTGTGCCAGTTGGCGAAGGCGCTATGGCGGCCATTTTGGGCTTGGATCTGGCAGCGGTGCAGGCTGTTGCGCAAGAAGCCGCGCAAGGCGATGTATGTCAGGCGGCAAATGACAATGACCCGACACAGGTTGTTGTATCGGGTTCCAAAGCGGCGGTTGAACGGGCGGCTGTGATTGCCAAGGAAAAAGGGGCAAAGCGGGCCATAATGCTGCCAGTGAGTGCGCCGTTCCATTGTGCATTGATGCAGCCAGCCGCGGATGTCATGGCAGACGCCTTGGCAGCAGTTGAGATCAAAGCGCCAGCCGTGCCTTTGATTGCAAATGTGCGAGCGGAAACTGTGACTGATCCAGATTTGATCCGTCAGCTGCTGGTCGAGCAGGTAACCGGGTCTGTGCGCTGGCGCGAGAGCGTGCAGTACATGGTGACGCAGGGCGTTACCGAAGCTTGGGAAATTGGTGCGGGTAAGGCACTGTCGGGTATGATCCGCAAGATTGATCGGTCGATTGCCTCGAAGGCTGTTGGCACACCGGATGATGTGCAAAAGCTGCTTTAAATCAGTGCTTGTGCACGCAGGAAAGACAAGACCCGCAGCCCTTGCTGCGGGCGCGAAAAGGAACGTGTTATGTTTGATTTGACCGGAAAAAATGCGCTGATCACTGGTGCTTCGGGTGGTATTGGTGGCGATATTGCGCGTGCATTGCATGCTGCAGGTGCAACAGTAGGATTGTCGGGCACACGCGTCGAACCGTTGCAGGCGTTGGCAGACAGTTTGGGTGAGCGCGCGCATGTGTTGCCGTGTAATCTGGGCGATGCTGAGGCTGTCACCGCGTTGCCAAAGCAAGCGGCCGAGGCGATGGGCTCGGTTGATATTTTGATCAACAATGCCGGTATCACGAAAGATAACCTGTTCATGCGGATGACGGATGATCAGTGGGACAGCGTGATTGATGTGAACCTGACGGCGACAATGCGTCTGTGTCGTGGCGTTATGCGCGGCATGATGAAGGCGCGTTGGGGACGGATTGTGAACATTTCGTCCGTTGTTGGCGCCATTGGGAACCCAGGGCAAGCAAACTATGCTGCATCAAAAGCAGGCATGGTTGGCATGGCGAAATCCATCGCACACGAAGTGGCGAGTCGGGGAATCACTGTGAACACTGTGGCCCCAGGTTTTATCACCACTGCGATGACTGAAAAGTTGACGGATGACCAAAAGAGCGGTCTTTTGGCGCAAGTGCCAGCGGGCCGAATGGGTGATCCAAAGGAAATTGCAGCTGCTGTGCTGTATTTGGCAAGCCCAGAAGCCGCTTATGTGACGGGTTCGACCTTGCATGTTAACGGTGGCATGGCCATGTTGTGAGCCACTTAGGGGCAGGTGGGAAAGCGTTTGCCTCTGTCGTTGTCTGTGCTATAGGCGGCGCACAATCTTACGGGGTCAGTCGATGGGGCTGATCCTTGCACCCCCGGATGTCCGGGACCTTAACCGCCCGATCCGGGCAAAACCAAGCCACCCCGTGCGGGCAAGGGCAGAACCGGGCACAACGCCCTGAAGAATGAGGAATGACCATGAGCGACGTCGCAGATCGGGTAAAAAAGATCGTTGTAGAGCACCTGGGTGTTGAAGAAGATAAAGTGACCGAGAATGCGTCGTTCATCGACGATCTGGGCGCAGACAGCCTCGACACTGTTGAGCTGGTTATGGCCTTCGAAGAAGAGTTCGGCATCGAGATCCCCGATGACGCAGCCGAAACCATCCAAACGTTCGGCGATGCGGTTAAATTCATCACTGAAGCGTCCTAAGAGACACTTCGCGTGAGCGAAAATGCGGCGTCTCCCGGCAGGGAGGCGCCGTTTTTCTTTGTGACATGGATATCGTGCTTGCATTGAGCGGTTCGCATCTGCACCCTAGGGTTGAGGCAGATATAAGGAACCGGCGTGCAATGATCCGTTCCATTCCAATGATCAACACCGCTCGCTTGACGCTATGTGCCATGCGACCGGAAGATTTTGATCGATTTTCAGAGATTTGGGCTTCGCCCGATGTGGTGCGCCATATCGGTAGGCAACCGCGCACCCGAGGCGAATCCTGGGATGCGTTTTTGCGCAATGCCGGGCATTGGCAGATGACAGGGTTTGGCCAGTGGGCCGTGGTTCAGCAAAGTACACGTCAGATGATCGGGCAGGCGGGTTTCTTTTTTACCAACCGTGAGTTGGGCGAGGATTTTGACTCGTTCCCTGAGGCGGGCTGGATCGTGTCTGCGATGGCGCAGGGGCAGGGGCTGGGCTATGAGGCCGCCCGGGCGGCGCATGACTGGTTTGATCGCATCATGCCGGGGCCATTGGTAGCAATCATTGACGAGGGTAACATGTCCTCACTCAGGGTTGCTGAGAAGCTTGGGTATGATTTGTTGCGGCAGGCCGAATTTAAGGGGACGCCGGTGCAATTGATGCGTCGAGATGGCCCCCCAGAGCAAGTTTGATCTGAACACGCCGTAATTGGGACAGGTGATGCCGTTCTGATCGGCTTTCGGATTTCTGGGCTGGATATGCTACATTGGTTCGATGTGGCCTTTAGTAGAGGAAATGGCACATGATGATTTATCCGACGATGGAGCTCCGACAGGGGCGTTGTGTGACGCTTGACAAGGGGCGTTTGGATTCAGCGATGCTGTGGCATGTGGATCCAGTCGAAACAGCCCGCGGGTTTGCCGCGGCAGGGGCCGAATGGATGCATATCACCGATTTCGATGCAATCGAAGGTGAGGACGGCAACGCAGAGCTGATTGAAGAGATTATTCGGTCTGCCGGTATCCCGGTGCAGCTGGGCGGCGGTATGCGGAGCCGTGAAGCGATTGAGTATTGGATCGACAAGGGTGTCGGCCGTGTTGTTGTGGGAACACTGGCGGCGCGCGATCCCGAGCTGGTCAAAGAGCTGGCAAAACACCACCCGGACCAGATCGTTCTGGCGGTTGACGTTTGGCAGGGGCAGGTCATGACCGAAGGTTGGCGGTCGTCCAGCGCCTTTACCCCAGAGTCGTTTATCGAAGCCTTTGCAGGTACACCGTTTGCTGCGATTATCGTGACGGATATCGACAGCGACATGGAAGATGTCGAAGCGCAGCTGGGGTTGATCGCGGGCGTTGCCGAAAAGGCGAAATCACCTGTGGTTGCAAGCGGTGTGGTGCGGTCTGTCGATGATATTTCGCGCCTGACTTACATTCCCAACATCGCGGGTGTTCTTGTTGGTCGTGCGCTGTATCGCAAAACCGTAGATCTGGCCGAGGCATTGGCCGTCGCGCAGCCGGGCCCTGAGCCCGTGGCTGAGTTGCAGTAAGGCGACCGGAAAAATACGCGATCAGGCAGGAAATGCGATTTTTTGCCTGATTTCCGGGCCACTGGCAGAAAAGTGCTAGGGTCAAGAGGGCCGTTGCTCTTGCCCCCGGGGCCTTGGCCGGGGTATGAGCGGTTCTCAAATGCAAGCAGGCAAGAGGGCAGTCATGCGCAGAGTAGTTGTAACCGGTCTTGGGTTGGTCACTCCGTTGGCCAGTGGGGTCGAGGAGAGCTGGTCACGGCTGCTGGACGGTCAGTCCGGTGCGGGTCCGATCACATTGTTCGATGCAGAAGCATCGGGGGTCACCACAACTTACGCGTGCGAAGTGCCGCGTGGGGATGGGACCGACGGGACGTTCAATCCAAACGAATGGATGGCCCCAAAAGAGCAACGTAAAGTTGATGATTTCATCCTGTACGGCGTTGCTGCCGCTGAGATGGCCTGTCGCGACGCCAACTGGATGCCCGAAGACGAAGAATCACGTATCCGCACAGGTGTGATGATCGGATCTGGCATTGGGGGCTTGGGCTCGATTGCTGACACCGCCAATTTGATCCGGGATCGTGGCCCACGTCGGGTTTCGCCGTTTTTTATCCCCGGTGCGTTGATCAACCTGATCTCGGGTCAGGTGTCGATCAAGTTTGGTTTTAAAGGCCCGAACCATTCGGTTGTGACCGCCTGTTCCACAGGGGCGCATGCGATTGGGGATGCGAGCCGGTTGATCAAGCTGGGCGATGCGGATGTTATGATTGCAGGCGGTGGTGAAGGTGCCATTTGTGAGATCGGCATTGCAGGCTTTAACGCCTGTAAGGCGCTGTCGACCAAATATGCCGATGATCCCAAATCGGCGAGCCGCCCCTATGATGCTGACCGTGATGGCTTTGTCATGGGCGAAGGCGCAGGCATTGTTGTGTTGGAAGAATACGAGCACGCCAAAGCACGTGGTGCCAAGATTTATGCCGAAGTGCTGGGCTATGGTATGTCGGGTGATGCGTACCACATCACGGCCCCGGCCGAAGATGGGGATGGCGCAGAACGTTCGATGCGCGCTGCGCTGCGCAGTGCTGGTCTGGAACCATCGGATGTGGATTACATCAACGCGCATGGGACGTCGACCATGGCGGATACCATCGAGTTGGGCGCTGTTGAGCGTATGCTGGGCGATCACGCGGCGAATGCCACGATGTCGTCAACAAAGTCCGCGACTGGGCACCTGTTGGGCGCAGCTGGCGCGATTGAGGCGATCTTTTCTATCCTGGCTATTCGGGATCAGGTGGCACCGCCAACGATCAACTTGGACAATCCAGCGGTTGAGACAGCTTTGGATCTGGCCCCGAATGCAAAGCGGGAGCGTAAAATTGATGTGGCCTTGTCCAACTCGTTTGGATTTGGTGGCACCAATGCCAGCGTGATTTTCGGGAAGGCCGACTAAATGTGGCGCAGTCTTGCCTCGAATATGCTGAGCGTTTTGGCGGTCGGCATGTTTCTTTGTGCTGGGCTGATCCTGTGGGGTAAGTCGCAGTATACGGATGCTGGCCCACTGGAGGCTGCAATTTGCCTGCGGGTTGAGCGCGGCTCGAATATGTCCAAGGTCAGCAAACAGTTGGAAGAGCAGGGCGCTGTTACCAGCAGTGCGATTTTCCGGCTTGGTGCGGATTACACTGACAAGGCGAGCCGGTTGAAGGCTGGTAGCTTTTTGGTGGTCGAGGGGGCCTCGATGGAGGGGATCGTCGATCAAATCACACGTGGTGGTGCCAGCACCTGTGGAACCGAAATTGTCTATCGGATTGGGGTCACGCGATCCCAGACACAGATCCGGGAAATGGATCCGGTCACACAGAAGTTCGTGGAACTGGCGTCGTTTAACCCTGCCGAGGGCGAAGCGCCAGCTGCTTATGCTGAAAAGCGCGCGGAGCCAGATACCCGGTATCGGATTGCGATGGCAGAGGGGGTGACCTCTTGGCAAGTCGTGGAAGCACTGAAAGCGATGGATGTGCTGAAGGGCGATGTCGCTGATGTTCCGAAAGAGGGTCTGTTGGCACCTGATAGCTATGAGGTGACACCGGGAACGTTGCGGACTGCTGTTTTGGCGGAGATGCAGGAAAAGCAAGAGTTGCTGATCAACGCGATTTGGGAAGCGCGCCCTGAGGGTTTGCCGCTGAAATCTGCTGAGGAAATGTTGGTTTTGGCGTCGATCATCGAAAAAGAAACAGGTGTTCCAGAAGAGCGACGTCAGGTCGCCAGTGTCTTTGTGAATCGCCTGAACCAAGGGATGAAGCTGCAGACGGACCCGACGGTCATCTATGGTATCACTAAGGGGCGTTCCATCTTAGGGCGTGGTTTGCGGCGCAGTGAATTGCGGCGGATAACACCTTGGAATACCTATCTGATCAACGGCTTACCGCCGTCGCCGATTGCCAACCCCGGAAAGGCGAGTTTGGAAGCGGCGGTCAATCCGGACGAGACGAATTTCGTGTTTTTCGTAGCTGACGGAACCGGTGGTCATGCGTTCGCTGAGACCCTGCAAGAGCACAATCGCAACGTTGCAAAATGGCGAGAGATCGAAGCGCAGCGGCAAGGAAACTGAGGACGGTTTTAAAGTTCGACCTGCTCTTTTGGGAGTGGGTCGTTCGCGTTTTAGTGCAGCTTGATTTCGCCAATTATCTGATTTCAGGAGAGCCCGGCGCTGAACGCTGCGAGCAGAGCCTGAAAATAATTTCAAACATTGGCAGTCGTTTTGGTGTTCCATGTGATTCAACATGGAGCGCACTGGGACTGCTGGCATGTAGAGAGGAATTGCGAATTGAACACCAACTCAATTGCGACTCGAATCTCTTTGTTGGTGACCCCGTCAATGTGGGACAATGAGGATGGTGCAAACATCAATGGTCCGTCGTTAATGGGTGCACCTGAATGGCTGCCAAACAAGTTGGGGAAATACTATTTGTATTTTGGCCATCACTCCGGGCGCTACATTCGCTTGTCATACTCCAACCACCTTGCTGGGCCTTGGAAAATTCATTCTGGTGGTGTGTTGCCGTTGGAGGCTTGCCCCACGTCGTACGGGCATATGGCGTCCCCTGATATTCATCTGGGTCATGCGTCGCGCCAGATCCGAATGTACTACCATTCTCCTTGCCGCGAGGCGAAGGGACAGCATTCGCTTTTGGCGTTGAGCGATGAGCGATGATGGATTGGATTTCTAGGTCAGGGGGAGATACTTGGCCTTTTCTATTTCCGTGTCTGGGAAATGGCAGACGCTTGGTATGTATTGGCAAAAGGACAGCTTTATCGATCTGAAACGGGAACGTCCAACTTTGTTGAAGGACCAAACTGCAGAGTTGCTGATGCCTCTAACCCTGAGGGATATATACGGCATACGGCTGTGCTCAAATACAATGGCAGAATATTAGTATTCTTTACGCGGATAGGGGATGCTCCGGAACGTATCCTTTGTGCTGAGATGGATACATCGTCACAAGATTGGAAACAGTGGACGTTAGGAAAGCCGGTAGAAGTGTTGCACCCCGAAGTTCCGTATGAAGGTGCTGAATTACCCATCACTCCCGGTAAAGAAGGGGCGCAGTATGAACCACAGAATGCTTTGAGAGACCCCTGTGTCTTTGAGGAAGATGGGCGGGTGTATTTGGTGTATGTGGTGGCCGGTGAACAGGGGATCGCTCTTGCTGAGTTGAATATGAGAGACTTGGAAAGTCAGTTGGATTTTGTTTGAACACCGGGAGAAATAAGCTGTAAGGGCCTTAGAATGGGGGTGATCGTTGATCAGTTTATTCTAGGGGGAAGTCATAATTAGTTAATAGTTTTCGTACGTTGGGTGTTGCACCTGTTGCGGAAAACCTTGACTCACCGCGCTTTCTCGCGTATAGATTGTGTCATGCTAGAAGAAGTGGGCGACGGCCGCAGGATACCCTCCTGTCGGTCGTTTTTTGTTTCTCTCGTGCGGAGATCACTCATGCATGAGGTCAACGGGCAACATGACATTGATTACCCCGGAAGAGCGGATTTCTGAAACGGCTGGATTGCTCCGGTCTCTTGAGGAGTCCATTCGCCATCTGCGGCAAATGGCGGAAGACTTGCGCCGACAGATCAAGGCCGGGGAGGATGCAGACCTTGCTGGGTCCGGCAAGCAATTGGGTCAGGTAGAGGGCCTGATCCGAAACTGTCAAAAAGTGGAGACGAGTTTTGTTGAACAACATGAACGACAAGCCGGGATTGCACAGGGCGGGTATGCACTCGACCTGGACAGAGCCCGATTTGAGGTCGGGTGCAGGTTGGCTCGCCTCCGCACCTGCTGCGGTTCGAGAGACGTTTCTGAATGAGATTGGGGAGGGGGGGCTTTGTGCCCTCCCTTTTCTTTTTGAGTTCTGGGCGATGCCGCATCAGCTGCCCCCTGAGGGGGATTGGCGATCTTGGGTGATTATGGGGGGACGCGGCGCGGGTAAGACGCGCGCCGGGTCGGAATGGGTCCGATCGATGGTTGAAGGAAGCCGTCCGTTGGATGAGGGGAAGGCAAAGCGGGTCGCGTTGATTGGCGAAACCTATGATCAGGTGCGCGATGTCATGGTTTTCGGCGATAGTGGCATTATGGCCTGTTCCCCGCCGGACCGGCGACCAACTTGGAAAGCGGGCGAACATAAGTTGATTTGGCCAAACGGGGCCGAGGCCAAGGCGTTTTCTGCCCATGACCCCGAAGGGTTACGAGGCCCGCAGTTTGATGGGGCTTGGGTGGATGAGCTGGCAAAGTGGAAGAAGGCCAGAGACACCTGGGATATGTTGCAGTTTGCGTTGCGGTTGGGGGACCAGCCGCGCGTTTGCGTGACAACGACCCCGCGAAATGTCGGCGTTTTAAAGGATTTGTTGGCGTCGCCCTCGACGGTGACGACGCATGCGGCGACTGAAGCCAACCGCGCGAATTTGGCGGCCTCTTTCCTGGAGGAAGTTCGGGTGCGGTATGCCGGGACGCGATTGGGACGGCAGGAGCTGGATGGGGTGTTGTTGGCGGATGCTGATGGCGCGTTGTGGACGTCGCAAGATCTGGAAGATGTGCGGTTGGCAGAGGCGCCCAAGATGGATCGCGTTGTTGTGGCGCTGGATCCGGCGGTAAGCTCTGGATCGGCGGCGGATGAGTGCGGGATCGTTGTGGTTGGTGCGCAATTGCAAGGGCCGCCACAAGATTGGCACGGGTTTGTTCTGGCGGATCGCACGGTGCAGGGCGTTGGCCCAGCGGGTTGGGCGCGTGCGGCGATTGCTGCGATGGACGAATTCGATGCCGAGCGTTTGGTTGCAGAGGTGAACCAAGGCGGGCAGCTGGTCGAGGAAGTTGTGCGGCAGGTGGACCCGTTGGTGCCGTTCAAGGCGGTTCATGCCTCGCGCGGTAAGGCGGCACGGGCAGAGCCTGTGGCGGCGCTGTATGAGCAGCGTAGGGTGCGCCATGTGGGCGGTGGTTTGGCCGATCTGGAGGAACAGATGTGTCAGATGACATCACGCGGGTACGAGGGGCAAGGATCGCCGGATCGCGTGGATGCGCTGGTTTGGGCTTTGCATGAATTGATGATTGCACCTGCGGCGCAATTCAAGCGGCCGCGCATCCGATCACTGTGAGTGTTGCCTAAGCACCGTACGCATTGTTTCCAGAACCTGAACAATCTTAGCGGATAACTCTTCTCAACAAGCCGAGCAGCCCATCGGGGACAGCGGCGAGCAGATAGGAGTATCAAGCATGGTTTTTGATTTCTTGCGCCGTGGGACTGGGTCCGATGTGCCAGAAACGAAGGCAAGCGCAACAGGCCCCGTTGTAGCATGGCACAATGCGGGCCGTGTTGCATGGAGCCCGCGGGATGCTGTGTCGCTGACGCGGACTGGGTTTTCGGGCAATCCTGTCGGGTTTCGATCGGTTAAGTTGATTGCAGAAGCTGCGGCGGCGCTGCCTTTGGTGTTGCAGGATCAGGACCAGCGGTTTGATGTTCATCCTGTGTTGTCGCTGGTGAAACGGCCCAATGCGGCACAGGGACGGGCAGAGCTGTTAGAGGCGTTGTTCGGTCAGCTTTTGCTGTCTGGGAACGGCTATATCGAAGCGGTTCAGGGCGAGGGCGGTTTGCCGTTGGAGCTGCATGTTTTGCGGTCGGACCGCATGGCGGTTGTTCCGGGGGCGGATGGCTGGCCCATCGCATATGATTATACGGTCGGTGGGAAAAAGCATCGGTTTGATGCCAGTGGTGCGGTTTCGCCCATCTGTCACATCAAGAGCTTTCACCCGCAGGATGATCACTACGGTTTTGCGCCTATGCAGGCGGCGGCCATGGCAGTGGACGTTCACAATGCTGCGTCGCGGTGGTCCAAGGCGCTGTTGGACAATGCGGCGCGCCCCTCAGGGGCGTTGGTTTGGAAAGGGTCGGATGGTCATGGCGTGATGGCCGAGGATCAGTTTCGACGCCTGAGCGACGAAATCGAGGCGAATTATCAGGGCGCGCGCAATGCCGGGCGGCCGATGGTTCTGGAGGGCGGGTTGGATTGGAAGCCTATGGGTTTTTCCCCGTCAGATATGGAGTTTCAAAAGACAAAAGAAGCCGCTGCCCGTGAGATCGCGCTGGCCTATGGAGTTCCGCCTATGTTGCTGGGAATTCAAGGGGACGCGACCTATGCGAATTATCAGGAGGCCAATCGGGCGTTTTATCGTCTGACGGTATTGCCCCTGGTGACGCGGGTGGCGGCGACGGTGTCGGATTGGTTGTCTGAATTTACCGGCGAGGTTGTCGAGCTAAAGCCAGATCTGGATCAAGTCCCGGCATTGTCCGCAGAGCGGGATGCACAGTGGGCCCGTGTGGCCAAGGCTGATTTCCTGACCGATTCAGAAAAGCGGGCGTTGTTGGGTCTGCCGGCATTGGCGGCTGACGTTGATGGCTGATGGTCCGGGATACCCGCCCTTTGATTGTGCGCCCGGCCTGAGGTTGGCCGCGCATGAACGAGTGGCCCAAATCCAGCATGATAATCTCTGCCGGCGTTTGGATCGATTAGAAGAAATGATGGAGCGTTTGGAACGTCGTTTGTGGCTGACGGTTTACGGAGTTGTTGCGGGGATCTTTGCCCAGGCGTTTCAATCGTTTCTGTCGGTTTCACCCTGAAGTTTCATAGAGTTACAAGGAGTGTGTCATGACTTTGGACACCGGTTTGGAACACAAATTTGCGCGGTTTGGCGACGGGTTGACCGTGTCGGATGAGGCCGTGATCGAAGGCTATGCAAGCCTGTTTGGTCAGACGGATCAAGGTGGCGATTGCGTGGAAAAAGGGGCCTATTGCGCGTCTTTGAAAAGCTTGGGTCATCGCGGGCAGCGTGTCAAAATGCTGTGGCAACACGATCCGGCGCAACCCATCGGGGTGTGGGATGAGGTGCGCGAAGACAGCACGGGGCTGTGGGTCAAAGGCAGGTTGCTGGAAAGCACCCAGCGTGGGCGCGAAGCGGCGGCCTTGATACAGGCGGGGGCGCTTGACGGGCTGTCGATCGGGTATCGCACAAAGCGCGCCAGAAAGACTGACAAGGGCCAACGGCTCTTGACCGAACTGGAGCTTTGGGAGGTCTCACTGGTGACGTTTCCGATGCTGCCCAGTGCGCGGGTGGCAGCCAAGGGATCTTTCTTGGAGCTTGAAGACACCTGGCGCCAAATTGCTGAGGTGCTGAACGGTGCCCGGCTAGAAATGGCGCGTCGATAACGCGCTGAACACTCACCCAAAAAGGGATGTGCCGATGAGCAAGACCGAGTTCCCGGCCTTGGCCGGAGAAGATGTGCCTTTGGTTCAGGAAGTAAAACAGGCGGTGTCTGGATTTATCAACGAATTCAAAGGCTTTCAATCCGAAATGCAAGTTAAACTGAAACAGACAGAAGAGCGAATGACCATGCTGGATCGTAAATCACAAATCGCGACACGCCCGCACCTAGCTGCAAGTATTGACACGGGTGCGCCGCACCAAAAGGCGTTCAATGCCTATCTGCGATCAGGCGATGATGATGGTCTGCGCGGCCTGGAGCTGGACGGTAAATCGCTGTCGACTGCTGTAAACAGTGATGGCGGGTATCTGGTCGATCCACAGACCGCAGATGTGGTCAAATCGGTTCTGAAATCGACTGCCTCGATCCGTTCGATTGCGTTGGTCGTGAATGTTGAGGCGACGTCATTTGACGTGTTGATCGACCATACGGATGTTGGCGCTGGATGGGCGACCGAAGCTGGCCCTGCGGCGGAAACCGGGACTCCGTCTATTGATCGGATTACCATTCCTTTGCACGAGCTATCCGCGTTGCCGAAGGCGTCGCAGCGTCTGTTGGATGACAGTGCGTTTGATATTGAAAACTGGCTGGCTGGGCGAATTGCCGACAAGTTTGCCCGCGCAGAGGCCGATGCCTTTGTAAATGGGGACGGCACGGACAAACCGCGTGGGTTCTTGACCCATCCACAGGTTGAAAATGACAGCTGGAGCTGGGGCAACCTGGGCTATGTGGCGACTGGTACAGCTGGTGGTGTGGACGGCGATGACATCGTGGGTCTGGTCTATTCGCTGGGCGCACAGTACCGGGCCAATGGTGCATTTGTGATGAATTCCAAAACCGCTGGCGTTGTTCGCAAGCTCAAGGATGCGGATGGTCGTTTCCTTTGGTCGGATGGTCTGGCTGCGGCTGAGCCTGCGCGTCTGATGGGCTATCCCGTTGTGATCGCTGAGGACATGCCCGATGTGGCGACCGATAGCTATTCCATTGCATTTGGTGATTTCAACGCCGGTTACACTGTCGCTGAGCGTCCGGACCTGCGCATCTTGCGCGATCCGTTTAGCGCCAAACCTCATGTTCTGTTTTACGCCACCAAGCGCGTTGGCGGGGATGTGAGCGATTTTGCTGCGATCAAGTTGCTGAAATTCGGCACTGCGTAAGCGGTGTTGAAGGCGGGGCCGGTTTTCCGGTCCCGGGTGCAGACACGCGTCGGAAAGAGATCCCTTGCGTTGTCTAGCTGCTCCCCTCCGTCCGAGCAACGTGGGGCGACGCGTGTCTGCAGATCACTGGATCCGACCCCTGTACGAGGGGGCGTTGTATGCGGAGTGAATTGATGATGTTGGTCGAAGAGACAACAATTCCTGAGGTGGCTTTGCCGATCACCCAGTTCAAGGCGCATTTGCGTCTGGGAACGGGTTTTGCAGAGGACAGCTTGCAGGATGAGATCTTAGTAAGTTTCTTGCGTGCTGCAGTGGCTGCGATTGAGGCGAGATCAGGTAAGGTTTTGATAGCGCGCGATTTTTCGCTGACGCTTCATCGGTGGCGGGATCGCGGCGGTGAGGTTCTTCCGGTGGCGCCGGTTCGAGATATTCAACAGTTGGTGTTGGTGGATGCGACAGGCAGCGAAACGGTGATGGCGACCGAGGATTACCGTCTGGAAAAAGACAGCCAGCGCCCGCGGTTGCGCCCTGCTGGGTCGCTGTTTCCCATGGTGGCGGTCGGTGGCTCGATCAAGGTGAGCTTTACTGCGGGGATGGCCTTGGATTGGGGTGGATTGCCAGCCGACCTTGGGCAGGCCGTGTTGTTGCTGGCGGCGCATTACTACGAATACCGCAATGAGACCGGGCTGAGTGATGGCTGTATGCCGTTTGGCGTCTCGAGTCTGATCCAGCGCTATCGTCAGGTGCGTCTTGGTTTGGGAGCAGGGCTATGAGAGCGCCACACCTTGCCCGGAAGCTGATCCTTGAGGCGCCGCTGAGAACTGCAGATGGCGCTGGCGGGTTCAACGAAACTTGGGAAACGGTTGGGGCGCTGTGGGCGGATGTTACCGCACGAACGGGATCTGAGAGATCCCGGTCGGGCGTTGCGATTTCGCGAACCGGGTATCGGATTGTGGTCCGAGGTGCCCCTGTGGGGTCGTCTATGCGGCCTGCGCCCGAGCAACGGTTTCGTGTAGGCGCGCGGGTCTTTTTGATCCGTGCGGTGGCGGAACGAGACCCGGAAGGGCGGTTCCTAACGTGTTTTGCAGATGAGGAGATAGCGGCATGAGTTATGGCATGGCAGCGGCTTTGCAAGTAGCGGTTTACCAGCATTTGCTGGCAGATACCGAGGTAAGTAACCTTGTTGGGTCGGCGATTTATGATGCTGTACCAGCAGGCACTTTGCCACAAACTTATGTGACTCTGGGATCAGAGGATGTGCGTGAGGCGTCAGACAGCACTGGCAGCGGCGCACTGCACAGGTTCACAATTTCCGTGCTGTCAGAAGCAGCAGGTTTTGCCACGGCAAAGACGCTGGCCGCTGCGATTACGGATGCATTGGATAGCTCTTCTATTCCGCCCCTGAGCCGGGGGCGTTTGGTAGGGCTTTGGTTCGAGAAGGCGGTGGCCAATCGAACAGGTTCGACGGGGCAGACCCGTCGCATCGATCTTAGGTTTCGCGCGCGCGTGGAAGACAACTAATCAACCAATCTTTGGAGATACGGTATGGGTGCCCAGAACGGAAAAGACCTGTTGGTCAAAGTCGATATGAACGGCAGTGGTTTGTTCGAAACCATCGCGGGCCTGCGCGCAACGCGGGTGAGTTTTAACGCCGAAAGCGTTGATGTCACCAGCCTGGAGAGTCAGGGCGGATGGCGTGAATTGCTGTCGGGTGCTGGCGTGAAGTCTGCGGCGATTTCGGGGTCTGGCGTTTTCAAAGACGCTGGCACGGACGAACGTGCACGTCAGTTGTTCTTTGACGGCGAAACACCAGCGTTTCAGGTGATCATTCCAGATTTCGGTACGATCGAAGGTCCGTTTCAGGTGACCGCAATTGAATATGCGGGCAGCCACAATGGCGAAGCGACCTATGAGCTGTCTCTGGCCAGTGCCGGTGCGCTGACCTTTACGGCGCTGTGATCTGATGGCCAATCCGTGGACGGGTGAGGTGGCTTTGGTCATCAATCAGCAGCGCCGGGTGCTCAAGCTTACGCTGGGCGCATTGGCCGAATTGGAACAAGAGTTGGAGACTGTTTCTCTGGTCGAACTGGTTCAACGGTTCGAAGGGTCACAGTTTTCCAGCCGGGATATTCTTGCGGTTATCGGAGCCGGGTTGCGCGGCAGTGGTGCGGAGATTTCGCGGGCTGATCTGTTGCAAGCCGACATAGAGGGCGGGCCGATGGCTGCAGCAAAGGCTGCTGCCGAGCTTTTGGCGCGCGCCTTTATGGTGCCGGGGGAAGCATGAGCGATTTTGACTGGCCCGCATTGATGCGGGCCGGAATCCACGGGTTGCGATTAACACCAGAGCAATTCTGGGGTCTGACGCCTGCCGAGTTACAGCTGATGTTGGGGCACGGGGGCGGACAAGCGGCCATGAACCGGTCGGGTTTGGATGCGTTGTTGGCGATTTATCCAGATGAAGAACAAGGAGAACGTTATGGCGGAGAATGATGGTTTTGTTGACCTTCAGGACAGCGGTGAAACACTTGGCGATACGCTGAGCAGTTCAGCAACGATGGCTGCTGGGTTCGATAGCGAGCTGCGTAGGGTCCGGGACTCGTTGGCTGCAACCGGGAAAGACATGGCGACCCTGGAACGGGGTATGTCCAAGGGGTTGCGCCGTGCATTTGATGGTGTGTTGTTTGATGGGATGAAGTTGTCTGACGCATTGGACGGTGTCGCCCGTTCCATGGTGCAAACGACATATTCGGCGGCGATCAAACCCGTAACCAATCATATCGGCGGTTTGATTTCAAATGGGGTTGGTGGCCTGGTCGAGGGGCTGCTGCCATTTGCCAATGGCGGGAGCTTTTCCCAAGGACGTGTGATGCCCTTTGCCAATGGCGGTATTGTCTCTGGCCCTGTGTCCTTTCCCATGCGCGGCGGTATGGGCTTGATGGGCGAAGCTGGTCCGGAAGCGATTATGCCGTTGGCGCGCGGCGCAGATGGTAAATTGGGCGTACGCGATTCAGGGGGCGGGCGGTCCGTCAACGTTGTGATGAACATCACGACACCTGACGTTCAGGGATTTCAACGCAGCCAAGGTCAGATTGCCGCTCAGATGGGGCGTGCATTGGGTCGCGGAAATCGCAATCGGTAAAACGGGGAAGAGATGATGAACTTTCATGAAGTGAGATTCCCAGCCAGTCTGAGTTTTGGATCCGTGGGTGGGCCGGAACGCCGGACGGATGTCGTAACGCTGGCGAATGGATTCGAAGAACGCAACACGCCATGGGCCCATTCACGCCGGCGCTATAACGCGGGATTGGGAATGCGATCCTTGGATGATGTTGAAGACCTGATTTCGTTCTTTGAAGCGCGGCGCGGTCAGATGTTTGCGTTCCGTTGGAAAGATTGGTCTGATTTCAAATCAAGTCGGGCCTCTGCTGAGCATTCTTTTGACGATCAGGTCATTGGATCTGGCAATGGCGCTGAAACGCAATTCCAGATCTCAAAAACGTACCGTTCGGGTTCTTTTGAGTATTCCCGACCAATCACAAAACCTGTGCTTGGAACCGTCCGTGTCGGGTTGGATCGCGAAGAGCTGAGAGAGGGTGTCGACTATGAGGTGGATGTCACCACTGGTTTGATTACCTTGTCCAATGCTCCGACTGAAGGCGTGCAAGTTATGGCTGGCTTTGAGTTTGATGTGCCGGTGCGGTTTGATACCGATCGGATCCAAACCAGTGTCGCGAGTTTTCAAGCCGGAGACGTGCCAAATGTTCCTGTCGTTGAGGTGCGGGTCTGATGGCAAAGTTACAAGAAGCTTTTCAAGCACACATCGAGAATGGCCTGACAACGCTGTGTCGGTGTTGGCTGATAACACGAAAAGACGGCGTGAAACTCGGCTTTACAGATCATGACTGCGCGCTTGCGTTTGATGGTCTTACATTCAAAGCCGATTCAGGGTTGTCTGCTCTGGCGCTGGATCAGAGCACCGGGCTTTCGATTGACAACACCGAAGCCTTGGGCGCGCTAAGTGATGCGGCTGTCCGCGAGGAAGATATCGAATCTGGTCGTTTTGATGGGGCCGATGTCCGGGCGTGGATGGTGAACTGGGCTGACCCTTCGATGCGTTGGTTGCAGTTTCGAGGCTCGATTGGTGAACTGCACCGGAAAGGCGGTGCGTTTCAGGCTGAGCTTCGTGGTTTGGCCGAAGCGTTGAACCGACCTTTGGGGCGGGTTTATCAAAAAGCCTGCACCGCTGTTCTGGGCGAGGCCGGGTGCCTGTTTGATCTGGAAAAGCCAGGTTACACCGAGACATTGGCAACCGAAGTGGTCGAAGAGGCGAGAGTGTTCTCTTGGGCTGATTTGAATGGCTTTGAACCGGGGTGGTTTGCGCGGGGTCGATTGACCGTAACATCTGGGGATGCTTCGGGGATATGGGGTTCGATCAAGCAGGACCGTGTCGAAAACGGGCGTCGCATCGTTGAGTTGTGGGAACCCATTCGTGGTGGGCTGGTCGCTGGGGATCAGATCAAACTGACGGCCGGATGTGATAAGTTGATGGGAACGTGCCGGCTTAAGTTCAACAACTTTGCTAACTACCAGGGGTTCCCGGATCTTCCTTCTGAAGATTGGGTTGCGGCAGTACCGAAAAGGGACGGCAGCAGCACTGGTGGGAGCCGTAGGTGATGTCTGAGCGCGCGCGCATTGTTTCTGCGGCACGACGTTGGATAGGCACCCCTTACCATCACCAGGCGTCTTCTGTTGGGGTCGGAAGTGATTGCTTGGGGTTGGTTCGAGGAATCTGGCGCGAGTGTTTTGGGCAGGAGCCAGAAGCTGTTCCTGCGTATTCTATGGACTGGTCAGAGCCGCAAGGCGTGGAAGAGCTGTGGCATTCAGCGCGACGGCATCTAATCGAAAAACCGAAGGGGGAAATCTGCCCCGGTGATGTTTTGCTGTTTCGGATGCGATCTAATTCCGTCGCCAAACATGTTGGAATCGCAGCGGAAACTGGAGAGTCTCCCAGTTTT
>CBCYME010000023.1:0-259908 GCA_965183835.1 Paracoccaceae bacterium
GCAGATGCTCTTCCATCGCGGCCGCATTGGGAACATTGCCCGGCACTTTGCGCATTCCATCCAGATCGTCCGAGAACGACACCAGCTTGGTTGGGATATCACTGATTTCCTCAAACGCGCGCTTGATCATCGCCGTCCGGGCGACTTCACCAAAGGTGCCGATGTGCGGCAGCCCCGATGGACCATACCCGGTCTCAAACAACACATATCCCTTTTCAGGTGGAGACTTTGAATAGCGTTTGAGCACCCGGCGCGCTTCTTCAAAAGGCCAAGCCTTGGACGCAAGAGCGGTTTCACGCAGATCAGACATATCAGTCTCCATAGGGAAAGGGATGTCGAACGCCCCATGCGCCCAACCGTTTTCTCCTATTGTGCAAGCGCGGCATGAGTCAAGAAAGCGCCCCCTAAACAGGCACTATTTCTGCCCCTTTCCCGCGATCCAGTGCAAAATTTCCTGCACAGGACGATCTGCGGCCAACCCATCGCGTGCCATCAGGAAATATCCGCGCGCAGAAATCGCATGTGGCCCCTCTAACCGAGTCATCGCCCCCGTCTCCAGAAAACTGTCCAGCACCCCATCCCAACACAAGCCAACGCCCTGCCCCGCAAGGGCCGCGTTCACCAGCATCGCATAGGAATTGAAATCCAACACCCGGCTGCCCTTGGGCCGGTCGACCCCCGCAGACCGAAACCAACTGGGCCAGTCGTGCCAGTGGCTGCGCGCGGTCTCCATTGTCAGCAAGGTCATCGCAGACAGATCATAGTCGGCCCCGCTCATCCCCCGCTTTGCCAGATAGAGCGGGCTGGCCACCGGAAACACAGCCTCGCCTAACAGTCGCGTTTCCTCGCCCTCTTCGGGCAACCCGAACCGGATCACGATATCACCAGGACGCACGGCTTCACCATACTCTTGGCTTATGATTCGAATCGTCACATCTGGAAACGCATCTTCCAATTCCCCCAACCGGGGGATCAGCCAAAATGCCACAAACCCAGACGGCGCTGTAACGGTTACAACCCGCCCCTGTGCCGCTTGTCGGATCTGTGCAACCGCACTTTCGATCTGACCAAATCCACCATGCAACGCCTTCAACAAATCCTTACCAGCCTGCGTTAAACGCACTGGTTTGCGGCTGCGATCAAACAACGGAACCTCCAAATCCGCCTCCAATGCCGCAATCCTGCGTGAGATTGCCGGTTGCGACACATTTAGCTCCTGCGCCGCCGCCGTCAGTGTACCATGGCGTGCCGCCGCATAGAACGCGGTCAGCCCCGAAAACCCCGGAAGTCGCTCCATCTATCATAACCCCAACGTATAATCCTATTCAGCTTTAGTGTATTGCCCAAATCACGCAAGCCCTCCTAACTGATCCCAGACAGAAAGGAGCCCACCCATGACAGACGAACTCAACACATTGGCTACCGATTTCAGTGATGCCGAAATCTTGCACCAGCCCAGCAACCTGCCCCACGCCCCCTTGGTCATTGATGCCGCCCATGTGCCGCTGTCAGGTGGCACCGATCCCACCTATGGCGAGGTCCGCTGGCGCACCCTGATCAACGGGTCCGCCGACACGCCCCGCGATATGGTTCTGGGCATTGCCGAATTCGAACCCCACGGCCGCTTGCTGCCCCATCGCCATGACCCCCCTGAATTTTATCTCGGGCTGGACGGCGACGGTATCGTCACCATCGACGGCGTCCCGCACAAGATCGCCCCCGGCATCGCAATCTATGTGCCCGGTGGCGCAGAACATGGCACCCAAGCGGGCGAGAATGGCCTTCGCTTCACCTATGGGTTCGCGACCCCAAATTTCGAAGATATCGAATACCGTTTCACCGCCAACGCTTGATTGCCGCAGTAAAAGACACAGGCGGGTGTTGTGCACACCCGCCCCCGACCGTATCTTAGCCATGCAACATATTAGCAGGATACGGATTAATGAACGCGCAAACCCCTCATTCCCTGACCCCACAAGATTGTCTCGTGGCGATCATGGTCGCCGTCTCTGCCTCTGACGAGAACATCCGCACCGCCGAACTGGTCAAAATCCAGTCCGCCGTGAATATGCTGCCCGTTTTTGCAGATTATGACATCGACCGCATCAACCGCGTTTCATCGATTGTGTTTGACCTCTTCGAACAGGAAGACGGCCTAGATGCCCTGTTTGGCCTGACCCGCGATAACCTGCCCGAACGACTTTATGAGACCGCCTATGCGCTGGCCTGTGACGTTGCCGCCGCCGATGGCAACTTGGCTGAATCCGAACTGCGCCTGCTGGAAGAAATCCGCTACGAGCTCAGCATCGACCGCCTGCATGCCGCAGCGATTGAACGCGGCGCACGGGCGCGCCACGTCATCTAAGCTTAGCTTCCGTACAACACGGCCCATCGCTCGATCAGCTTCCGTACAACACGGCCCATCGCTCGATCAGCTTTTGTTGAAGCTTCTTCGAGCGGCGGTTCCAAGTTCGCGCGCCCGGCGGCACCTCGCGATCGGCGCGCTTGATCCGTGATCGCGTATCTGTATCGGCGGTAAAGATGGCAAATGCCAATTCGGTGCCATCGGTCGCGGTCATAAAGCCACCCAACCCTGACACGAAATTCAACGTGCCGGTTTTGGCATCCACCTTGACCGGATGCTTGCTCATCACACGCCCATTTGAATCCCGCATCTTGAACGGCTTCAGCATATGACGCAGCCCACCGGCCTTGCGCACCTGTACCAATGCGCCGACCAAATCCTGCGGCGTCATCCGCGACGCCGATCCCAACCCGGAATGATCCACCAACCGCGTGTTTTTCATTCCATACTTGCCAGCCGCCCAACGGCTCATGGCTGACGCCGAATCCTTGAGCGACGAAGGCCGCTTGCCCCGCGCCGCTGTGGCGGTCATCCCGACCATCTCTGCCGTCAGGTTGTTGGAATACTTCAGCATCGCCTTGAGAATACGTTCAAGCGGCACGCTGCGATGGGACACCAGCACCGAACTCGTCGGCAGGCTTTGCACCACCTTGACCTTTTTCAACACGATCCCGTTGGCCCGCGCCATGGTTTGGAACACGTCCCCGGCATACAGCGCTGGCTTGCGCACCGGCAACCACCGCGCGCCCCCCTTGCCCAGCGCGCCGCGCGCCACGGTCCATTTGTCGATCCGGGGCGTCTCTTCATAGGTGTAAACCGGCAACTGACGCTTAACGACCTGCATCTGCGCCATCGCCACCTCAGGGCGGTACTTAGCCGTGCGCGCGTCCATGGTGACGCCGTATCCCTTGCTCGTCCGCTTCCACTCGAAATGCACCCGGTTGAAATTCAGCGCAATCCCCGACACGCCCGGGCTGTATCCCACATGGTCCGGCTGATCGCGATCAATGGTATGAACCTGCGGCAACGCCCCATCATACACCTTGAACGCCCCGCGCACCTCACGCACACCCGCCGCCTTCAACTGACGCGCCATCTCGGCCAATGTGGTGGTATCCAAGGTCGGATCACCGCCCCCCGCAAGGATCAGATCCCCCCGCAACACGCCGTTCTTTATCGGCCCCGTTGCCAGCACCCGCGTTTCAAACTGGTATCCGCCGCCCAACACATCCAACGCATAAAGCGCTGTCAACGCCTTGGCGACACTCGCTGGGGGCAACCCCGTGGCCCCGCCAACATTCTCTAACGCAGATCCGGATTTAACGTCCGCCACCGCAAACGCCACCTCACCCTTTAATCCAGCCTTGGCAATTAAATCCTCTGGACCGACCTGCGCCAACGCCAGCGCCGCCTGTCCCCGCGCCTGCGGCCGCAACGACCGTGTCGGCGCATTAGCCCAAGCCGCCCCCTGCGCCACAAACGCGCCCAACGACCCAAGCAATACTCTTCGTGAAATCTGTTTAACCATACCGCATACAACCCCACAGCATCATGGCAAACAAGCGTCAGTTTGCGGGTTTTTCAAGGAAGTTTCCCGTGATAGGCGCGACATATGTTCCAAGCTGTCCTCCTCATGTTCGTCGCGATGTCCCTGATCCCAACCGGAGATATGGCAGGCAAACTCCTCACCGGCAGCTACGACGCCTCCCCCCTGTTCGTGGCATGGTCCCGATTTGCCCTTGGCACCTTAATGATCCTGCCCTTTACCCCGCGCGCGGCTTTCCCGTTGCTGCGCAATTGGAGGGTCTGGTTTCGCGCGCTCCTGCTGGCCGGCGGCATCTTCTTTGTGCAAACCGCCCTGCAAACCGAACCGCTTGCGGATGTCTTTGCCGCCTTTTTCATCGGCCCTATCCTCAGCTACGCACTTTCCGCCATCCTGCTGCGCGAACCCGCGACCCTGTTGCGCTCGGCCCTGATGCTGACCGGCTTTGCAGGTGTCTTGCTTGTGGTGCGTCCCGGTTTTGGCGCCTCCCCCGGCCTTGGCTTTGCGGTGCTCGCCGGATGTTTCTACGGCAGCTTCCTAACCGCCTCGCGCTGGCTGTCTCACCTTGGCTCGGCCCGCGCCCTCAGCTTTACCCAACTGTTTATCGCAGGGCTGATCCTGACGCCGGCCGGGATCCTGCAAATCCCCGCCCTGACGCCAGCCATCGCCTCGCTCACCCTGCTCAGCGCGCTGGGCTCGATGCTGGGCAACCTGCTGCTGCTCGTGGCCTATACCCGCGCGCCTTCAACGAAACTGGCCCCGATGGTCTATTTCCAACTGATTGCCGCCACCGGACTGGGCTGGGCGGTCTTCAACGACTTGCCCGATGCCTATACATGGGCTGGTCTGGCGCTGGTGCTTGGGTCGGGTCTGGCCTCAGCCCTGCTCCGACGCTAACCCTGATGTTGACGTTGGCGTTGACCACCCACCCCGCGCCCGGATCTGGGTCGAGCTGACATCAACCATCGGCACATTCGCAAAACACCACGCCGGGGCCTCGGCCCGCCCCAACAAGTGGCGCGCCTGCCCATCCAGCCGATACTTGGCAAAGGCCCGCGCCGCCGGTGACATCCGGGCCGAGATCCGATCCCCCGGCCGCGCCACAACGCCCACCGGCACCCGCTCCATGATACTGCGCCAGCGCTGCCAGCGATGCAGCTGCGCCAGATTATCCGCGCCCATCAGCCAGACAAACCGCACGCCGGGATACAGCCGCTGCAATGCGTCTAACGTATCCACCGTCGCCCGCGTGCCAATCTGCGCCTCAATATCCGTAATCTCAACCCGCGGGTGATCCATCACCGCCCGCGCCGCCGCCATCCGCCTACCCAAAGGCGCAGGCCCCCGCGTTTTCAACACATTACCGGGGCTGACCAACCACCACACGCGATCCAGCCCAAAGGCCTTGATCGCCTCGCGCGTCACATGCACATGCCCCGCATGTGGAGGATCAAACGACCCGCCCAACAACCCAATCACCTGACCCGGCCGCGCATATGGAATGGAGTATCTCATACGTTCAGTGAGTGACCCGCCACGCAGATGTTGTCAATCAACAGGCCGCACAACATCGCCCAACCGGACCAAGCCGGGCTCAATCACCTGTGCACACCACCCGCCATGGCCCCGCACAGCAGAATACCCGCCTGAACCAAAGGCCTCCTCCATCCGACTACACGGCGCACAGATCACTGTGAACTCCAGCACAGCCTCGCCCACCTGCATCCGCCGCCCTTTCAGCGCGGCCAAATTGATCCCCTCAACCACCAGATTGCGCCGCAAAATCTCGGGCCCAACAGGCCCCTGTCCCAGATAAGACCCAATCGCCGCCAGATGCTCTTGCTGAGTCACCGTCACCGCCCGCTTACCCGCACGACCCCGATCCCCCTGCACACCATCCCCGTCGATCCAGACCTCAGACACCGGCACAACATCCTCTCGCCGTCCGGGCCGCACCCCAATCCAAGCCACCCGCCCCGGCTGCGCCCAGCCCGCGATCAACCGCGCCAGCTCTGACATCAACGCCGCTCCGCTTCGTATACCATGGTCAGATCCGGCAACCGCCCCAAAGGGTAATCCGAATGTAACCGCCAGATATTATCGTGATCCAAATCCAATGGCCGCAGTGTTCCACCCGGAAAGGCCCGCGTCCGCAACGCCAACGCCATATCCGACATCACCCCGGGATTGTCGCGAAAATACGAATGCCCCAGCCCGGTCACACCTTCGACCCGGATAAAGTGGACCAAACCCACCTTCTTTAGCGACGCCAGCTCTCCTGGTGCAAAATCCTCGGCATCCAATCGCCCGAACCGCGCCTCACTCGTCAACACCGACGCCAACGCCAACGCCTGATCCTTGGGGTTCACGTACACATTGACCTGCTCAAAGGCCTCTGAAAAGCGCTCGGAAATAAGCCGTTGTCGTACGATGCCCACATCCAAATCCGGAGCCGCCAAAATCAAGGTTCCGGTTTTCATTGTCAGCTTGGGCTTTCTGCCCCGGCCTCGCTCGCGGATCACCAATTCCCGCAGCGCCGTCGTCGCCACATCCGTTCCACGCGAATGGGCCACGATATCGATCTGATCAACTTCAGGAATCGAGGCCAGCAAATCCAGAACCTCTTTGAAATGGAATACAGAAAAATCACCCGACTCTCGATCTTTGAAGTATTTGAACACGCCCGTATTCCCGGCCGGCCACGAAAACGCCATCGGAATGGCCTGCCGCCCTGCGTAATGCCACAGATTGGTCAGCGTGGTCAGGGCTTCGGGGAAATCAGTGTTCACCCCATGCACATAGATCAGGATGTTTCCGGTGCCGCTGCGCTGCACCTCGTCTTTAATCGCTTGGCGGAATTGCTCTGAGTACTGCTCATAATCACGCTTCGCAGTTGCCTCGGTGATCACCCGGCCATTGTGTCGTTCCGCAGCCAAAGGCGTCTTCGAGAACCGTATCTGATCCGTGAAACGCGCCACACTCAGGCGCGGTTGTTGACGCTGCGACCCCGCCTTGGTCAGATCCACCAGCTCGGCCCAGCTGCCAACGCCGTCAAATCCAACCTGTGCCGTCCCAAACGCCAGTGAATCCGAACGGTCTGACAAATACACAATCTGCCCGTTTTCCTTCAAATCCTGCGATCTGTCGGTGGTATATAAAATCTGAGGCTGAACCGTACGATAATAGGTCGATACCTTTGCAGCCTGATAGTTACGCCCCTCTGAATACAAATTCGGCACCCGCGCCAACTGATCCGTTCGCGTCACACAGGCCGTCAGCACGACACACAGCGCCAAGCTCACCCATACGCTCCAAACTGACCTACGTTGCTCCGATCGCGGCATAACACCAATCCCCCTCCCGTTACTGAGCGCCACCAAAGGGCCAGAGGCAAGCGTAATCAAATTTAGAGCCATCACAAAAATTTGTGACGCGGGTAAAACACTATAGCCCTCCCCACCCCCACAGACTGGACGGGCCCCGGTTGCACGGCTTTCAGCCTGAGACGTTGAACATGAGGTGGTGATCGTTTCTCGCGTTACACCTCCATTGCCCCGCCCCCCACCTTGGGCTATCACACCGCCCAACCCGAATTCCCTGTACTCAGAGGACGCACCATGGCTGCCTATCAATACGTCTACCACATGCAAGGGGTCTCCAAGACCTATCCCGGTGGCAAGAAATGCTTTGAAAACATCCACCTGAGCTTTTTGCCCGGCGTGAAAATCGGTGTGGTCGGCGTCAACGGCGCCGGTAAATCGACCCTGATGAAGATCATGGCCGGCCTCGACAAGGATTTCACCGGCGAAGCCTGGTGTGCCGAAGGCGCCAAAGTCGGCTACCTCCCACAGGAACCCAAGCTCGACGAGACCCTCACCGTGCGTGAAAACGTCATGCTGGGCGTCGCCGAGAAAAAAGCCAAAGTCGACCGCTTCAACGCCATCGCAATCGAGATGGCCGAGAACTACACCGACGAGCTGATGGAGGAAATGACCACCCTCCAAGACGCCATCGACGCCGAAAACCTTTGGGATCTCGACAGCCAGATCGACATCTCGATGGAGGCCCTGCGCTGCCCCCCCGATGACGCCGAAATGACCAACCTCTCGGGTGGCGAAAAGCGCCGCGTCGCGCTGTGCAAACTGCTGCTCGAAGCCCCCGAAATGCTGCTGCTCGACGAACCGACCAACCACCTCGACGCCGAAACCATCGCTTGGCTGCAACAGCACCTGATCGACTACAAAGGCACCATCCTCTGCGTCACCCACGACCGCTATTTCCTCGATGACATCACCGGCTGGATTCTCGAACTCGACCGCGGCAAAGGCATCCCTTACGAGGGCAACTATTCCGCATGGCTCGAACAAAAAGCCAAACGCCTCGAGCAAGAAGCCCGCGAAGACAAATCCAAGCAACAGACCCTCCAGCGTGAACTCGACTGGATGCGTCAGGGCGCCAAAGCCCGCCAAGCCAAATCCAAGGCCCGGATCAACGCCTATAACGACCTCGCCCAGCAGTCCGAGCGCGAAAAACTCACCCGCGCCCAGATCGTCATCCCCAACGGCCCCCGTCTGGGCGGCAAAGTGATCGAGGTCGAAAACATCGCCAAGCACTACGGCGACAAACAACTGGTCGAGGGCCTCTCCTTTGCCCTGCCCCCCGGCGGCATTGTCGGCGTCATCGGCCCCAACGGTGCCGGTAAATCGACCCTGTTCCGCATGTTGACCGGTCAGGAACAGCCCGACACCGGCTCCGTCACCTATGGCGACACCGTCAAACTGTCCTACGTCGATCAGTCCCGCGATGATCTGAACGACAAAGACACCGTCTGGGAATCCATTTCCGGCGGCGCCGAGATCATCGAACTGGGCGACGCGCAGGTCAACTCCCGCGCCTATTGCTCCTCGTTCAACTTCAAAGGCGGCGATCAGCAAAAACCGCTGAACCTGCTGTCAGGCGGCGAACGCAACCGCGTCCACATGGCCCGTTTGTTGAAAGAGGGCGGCAATGTCCTCCTCCTCGATGAACCGACCAACGACCTCGACGTCGAAACCCTCCGCGCTCTCGAGGACGCCCTCGTCGACTTCGCCGGCTGCGCCGTGGTCATCTCGCACGACCGTTTCTTCCTCGACCGGATCTGTACCCACATGCTCGCCTTCGAAGGCGACGCCCACGTGGAATGGTTCGAGGGCAACTTTGAAGACTACGAAGAAGACAAGAAACGCCGTCTGGGCGCAGATGCGCTGGAACCCAAGCGGTTGAAGCATAAGAAGTTTGTGCGGTGAGTGCCTAACACTGTCTAAGCATTCCTAAAACATGAAAGCGTTCCGGCACTGCCGGAACGCTGGCAGGCCTTTACACTGGCACTAAACTAGACGGTTTGTGAACAAAAGTCGCCAGCATTGAACCGAGGGAACTAAAAAGGTATAGCTACCTTATAAGGCGATCCTTAGCCTTTTGGCACAGAGAAGGAACAATCTTTGAATCTCATTATTTTTATAATATTTGTGCTTTTTGCGGCCAGCATATTTATCAACTCTAACTCCAACAGTATCGCATCCGTATTTTTTGAGCATTACGATGAAATAAGAATCACATCAGTTATTGATTTATACTCTTCATTTGCGATCTCAATTTCCTTTGTAGGTTTAGTCTCACTTGCTGTGGCCCACATTGTAAACGACAAAAACTTCCTCGACAAATTCCTCCGTGTGACCCTTTCAATTGCGGAAACGGGGGGGGCAGCTCTCTCAATACCCACACCTTCTGTGCTTCGAGAAGAGATCGGACAACATGAAAGATCTATTTCAGAACGGCTCAATGCAACAGTTGCTTCCGAAGTTGAAAAGCAGATTGCGGAATTGGGCTTCGCTGAAAATGGAATCGATGAAAGCAAACTCCTCAGGCAAATATCTGACAGGCTTGACGAAAAACTTTCTGAAATATCCTCTGAAGGTGACATTGAAGAAACTGCAAATTCTTTCAAGAAGAGCATGGCCCTCAAAGCGGCTAGTCGGCAATTTGGATCCATCAAGGGAAACCTAATTGACTACAGAGAAAGCAACAGAAAGCAATACTCCCTCAACTTGAGAATGGGATTACTCTTGGGCTTCTCATCGATTTTGATCGTCCTCTATCTCCTCATTTTCGGGAGAAATGATGATTTTATTTTGGATGACGGCTCTTTTTCCGCAACTCGAATGATTTATTTTTATGTACCATGGATAACGATAATTTTAATTGTACAGTATATGGCTGCTTTTTTCCTCAGGCTCTACCGTGAAAATGTGGTCACAGAAAGATATTTGAGGGACGAAATAACGACAGTAGGATTTAAGGTTTCTGGAGTCGAAACCGCTTTATTGCTGGACAACCAAGCAACTATAAAAACTGTTATAGAGCAACTTTTGGAAACCGATAGGCATGTTATTCTGTCTAAAGATCAGCGTTCTGTAGAAGTTGAAAAGGCCAGAATGGAACAACAGAATTTCAAAGACTCCCTTAGCCCCGCATTCCCCAAGTAAATTTCTGATTTTTCTATCCTGACCGTTGTATTTCGCATATAAATCATGGTGTTGGTGGCTGAGACGGGAGCATTTCATGGATCACCCAGAGGGTGCGGGCTTACAGCGGGCTGATCGGGTAGATTTTGACCCTCGCGTGCGGTTAGAATTTCGAGGCACGCAGCTCAGTTCGGATGGCGGCCTTCTGGTGATGCGCGAGCTTGATGACGCGCTCGGTCTGTCCAATCTGGCGTCTGCTGCCCTGTGCGACAACCGCCGTGGCAAGAACACGGTCCACCGGCTCGACGGGCTGTTCCGGCAATCAGTTTTCGGGCGGCTGGCGGGCTACGAGGATGTTAACGATGCTGATCGCCTCGCCCTCGACCCGGTCATGCGTCAGGTTGTAGGTGGTCGGGCTGTCGACGCTCAGGCGGCTTCGGCCTCGCAGATGGGACGGTTCGAGACCGAGACGCTGGCCTTGTCCGAGAACCGGGAAGCGCTGGCCGATCTGAACGGGCAGTGGATCGACCGGTTTCATGATCGCAACGGGCTCAAGTACATCGCGCTGGACATGGACAGCTCAGTCAGCCCGACCCATGGTGATCAGGAAGGGTCTGTCTGGAACGGGCATTTCGACTGCACCTGCTACCACCCGAATTTCTTGTTCAACCAGTTCGGAATGCTGGAACGCTGCGCCCTGCGCAATGGCAACGTCCACAGCGCTGACGGCTGGCGGGATGTCCTTGACCCGGTGATTGCCCGCTACGCTGGCCGCAAGCTTGGTGGCCGCTTCTTCCGCGCCGACGCCGCGTATGCCCGCCCTGCAATCTATGCGCGGCTGGAGGAGACGGACTATTTTTACGCCATCCGGCTGCCGGCCAACAACGTCCTCCGCGAGAAGATTGCGCATCGGCTGACGCGGCCTGCGGGGCGTCCGTCGCAGACCAAGGTCAAGCGACTCTACGAGGATTTCGAGTATCAGGCGGCGTCTTGGGGCAAGGAGCGCCGCGTCATCGCCAAGATCGAATGGCATCCGGGCGAACTGTTCCCGCGTGTCGGCTTCATCGTCACCAACCTGCCGATGGAACCAGACTGGGTGGTGCGGTTCTACAACCAGCGCGGCACCGCCGAGCAGCATATCAAGGAAGGAAAGTATGCCTTCCGCTGGACGCGGCTGTCGTGCAAGCGGTTCCGCGACAACGAGGTCCGGCTGCAACTGCACGCGCTGGCCTACAATCTCGCGACCTTCCTGCGCTGCATCGAGTTGCCCGAGGCGATGGCCGACTGGTCACTGACCAGCCTCCAGCTGAAACTGATCAAAATCGGCGCTCGCGTTGTCCGCCACGCCCGTGCCATCACCTTCCAGCTGGCCGAGGTCGCAGTAACCGGCCCGATGGTCCGTGCTATCCTTGCCGCCATTCACCGATTGCGAGTGCGGCCGTCATGCGCCTGACAGGGGTCCAACCCCAAACTGAACGAAAGCGGCAGGACAGGTCTGTCCAACGCGCTGAAAATCCTCGCCTCCGGGCCAGCACGGCACCGATTCGAAGCATGAGGCACCCGCATTCAGGCGTTTCCGCAACTCCGGAGACGCTCAGAGGCAAAAGATACTTGATCCGCAGGCCTGATCAGGTGATCATTGCGCCAGATGGCAGGCCACTTGGGGAATGTCGGGTGTATTTTTTGGGAATGAGTGTCATGAGTGAACTGTCAATCGGTCTGTCCGCCGAAGCGCGGCGGGCGACGGCCAAGGTACTGAACAATTTCCTGGCGGATGAGTTCGTGCTGCTGGTCAAAACCATGAATTGCCACTGGAACATTACTGCTCCCGATTTCCGCAGCGTGCATCTGCTGTTGGACGAGCAATACCACGCACTTGTCGAGACCTGCGACAGGCTCGCCGAACGCGTGCGCGCGCTGGGAGAGAGGGCCACGGGTTCGATGGCGGGCTTTCACGAACACACGCGCCTGCGCGAGTTCGACGCCCACAAGGACCTGCCTGACTGGGCTGCGATGATCGCAGCGCTTACCGCAGATCACGAGGCCATCATCACCGCGCTGCGCCAGCAGCATGACGGGCTGGATGAGCGCCAACACGATGTTGGAACCGTGAGCCTGCTGGAGGACCTGATTCTCCAACACGAGAAAATGGCCTGGTTCCTACGTTCCCACTTGCCGCGCGATTGAAGACAACGAGCGAAAGGAGGCCGCGATGGCCCGTGAAAAGACAAGCGAAGAAATGCGTGAGAAAATGGAACGCCGCTACGAGGACGACCCGGACGTTCATCACAAGCATGACAAGAACCACATGGAAAACCGTGAGCACGAGAAATCGCACGGCCATCATGTCCATGGCGGAGAGGGCAAGGCCCACAAGGGCACACACCACCATCACAAGACCTCGCATCACGAGCATCAGCATCCCCATCACGGTGAGGACAAAGACAAGGACGGAGACAAGGGCTGAACGACCTGTTGGATAAGTACGCGCGGAGGGCCTGTAAGCCGGATTTTGTTCAGGGGCTTGCACCCCGTCGATGACCATTCCTCTGTTGCCAGGCGCCTCTAGCTGCCAACCCGATCCCTCTCAGCCAAGGCAGGCCTAGCGGCGGTATCCGGTTTCCCGGACCTGTCCCGCGCGGGGTTCCTATTTGGCATTGCTCCCGGTGGGGCTTGCCGTGCCGCCCCTGTTGCCAGGAGCGCGGTGGGCTCTTACCCCACCGTTTCACCCTTGCCCGCACGGATGCGGGCGGTCTCATTTCTGTGGCGCTTTCCGTCGGGTTTCCCCGCCCGGGCGTTACCCGGTATAGGCGATGGCGGCGGATTTACCGCCAGCTTCCGAGCCCATGAAGAGATAATTCTTACGGCCCAGAGTCACAGGCCGGACTGCGCGTTCGGCGGTGTTATTGTCCAACTCCAGGAAGCCGTGATCCAGATAGGGCCTCGCCTTGGGCAGACGGGTCAGCGCATATCTGATGGCCTTGGCCAGTGGCGTCTTGCCGGAGAGTTTACCCAACTGCGCCCTAAGCCATATCTCCAGATCATCAAAGATCGGCTTGGCGTATTCCTGCTAGAAGCCGTGTTGGAAAAGCTGGGTTTGATCGACCATGAGAACAATGAAATTGTAAAGCAAAAAGGGATATATAAGTTAGCTTCATCGCAAAGCTTTATCCAAGTCAGGTTCTTGAGAATATTCAAAAACCCGCCTCTAAATGAGCACGCTCTAGGAAACATTCCAGAGGGCAGTTTCAGGTACAAACGGGCAGGTCCCAAGGCGCAATCTCTTGCAACAACACCCAGCCAAAGACCCGCGCCTGACGTTGGGGAGGTGCAAAGCGCCTTCCCGGGGGGAAGGTCAGGCGCGGGGCGTGCCACTCCGTGACACCCCCCAATAAAACGCACCCAAACCACATCCCAACCACCGCCCCTCTTCACTCCGCACACCCCGGCGCGCAGGGCTCTGCCCGTTCAAACCTCAAACGCTCCCCCAAAGCGTTTGCCACTGCGCGGACCGGTTCGAACTCCAAGGGGAAGGTCAGGCTCGGGTCTACCGCTACGCGCCACACCCCAAGGCGCAATCCAGCAAACGACACGCTTTGATGTGCACGCTCCAGTGCGAAGGGCTCCGCCCGTCCCCGCCTCAAACAGCCCCCAGACTACTTGTCCCTCTGGGAACCGGCGTGAACTCCCAAGCGAACAGCCCAGCGCGAGCCGCCACACCCTGCGCGCGCCAGACAACACAGCCGCCACACCTCACAGGATCTTAAACCAATCCTCAGGCGCTGCCCGGCCCACTCAGCCACACACCCCAAAACCGGGAATCGCATCACCACAACAGCGCATCGTCACTGACTGACCCCACCCTCCGGCCACCGATGCGACTCGCGTTCCGGCAAAGAGCAGCCGAACAAGCGGTGTTCCGCCACGGATCAAAAGGCTGATAAAAAGGTATGGAATTCCATACCCCACAACTCAAGGTAAGGGAAAGGTTAACAAAAAACCGGCAGGAAACAGCTGAAATTGGCCATATTCCCTCAATAGACACAGTTTAAACACAATTAAGCGTAACCTAAGGTTGCACCCTACGGGGAATCGTGCACACTCAACTAATAAGTGTGCAAATGGGCTTGCACAAAAGGGGACTACTTTGGCTTGGTTTGGGATGACATGTGGGGTCTTTGGCGGAATGCTTGCATCCGTTCTGGGTTATACCGTCTGGTCCTTGCCTTTGTGGCTGTCCCTCGCTTTGTACCCGCTGGTTGGAACCTTTATGGTGTTTGCCACCATCGCTTTGGCGCTCTGGATCAACCGCCCGCCACGTCCCCCGCACACCGCGTCTGTACCGGCCGCGCCTCTAAGCCCTGCACATTAACTTCTGAAAATTGAGCCATTGTTCTGGGGCGGGTTAACCTTTGCCCCTGTTTTGCTGCCGACATACCCCGGTGCACAAGGGGTGCACGCCCGGTGCACGCGGGGCACCCCCCCTATTTTGGCCCTTTTGCCAGGGATAAACACGGCGTTCGGTGGCGGCTTTAAGCCCGGTCAAAGGTTAACGTCAGCCCCGAACCCAGCCCACAATCTGCCCTTCGCGCAGCGCGCCGGACTGGCGTTTCTTTTCCTTGCCCCGCTCAAACGCGACCATGGTCGGGATGCCTTTGATCCGATACCGCGCCCCCGTGGATTGGTGCGATTGCGTGTTCAGCTTGACCAACCGCGCCTTGCCGTTCAGCTTTTTCGCGGCTTTGGAAAATTCAGGTGCCATCATCTTGCAAGGTCCACACCACGGCGCCCAAAAGTCGACCACCAGCGGCAAGTCATCGTTTTTGCTCGCCTTTTCCAGAATAGCCGGGTTCACTTCGATCACATCCTTTGGCACCAGCCCCTTACTGCACTTGCCACATTTGGCCCCCGCATCCAGCTTGGAGTCCGGCACCCGGTTCAATTGCCCGCAGCTCAGGCAGGTCAGCGTCTTGTCACCCATCTTCGAAATCCTATTCCGTTTCCCCTCAAATAAGGGGCTCTACAGCGCCGGTACAACCCGTGGCCGCCCATCCGGATCAATCGCCACAAAGGTAAACACCGCCTCGGTCACCCTCTCCCGATCCCCACTCCGGTCCCGCAACACCCAAGCTTCAATTTCAACCCCCATAGAACTCCGCCCCACCCGCGCCACTTGGCAGTAAATACACAACACATCCCCCACCCCGACCGGGCGGATAAATTTCATGGCATCCACGGCCACCGTTGCGACGCGCCCCTTGGCCCGCGCTCCTGCCATGATCCCGGCTGCAATATCCATTTGGCTCAGAACCCAGCCCCCAAAAATATCGCCATTCACATTCACATCTTTGGGCATCGCCAAGGTGCGCAGGGTCAGTTCACCCTGCGGTGCATCGTTATCCATCGTCATTCTCCGATTTTTCCGCATCGCGGCATCCCCCGTACTAAAGCCCGTCACAGCATCATCTGCAATCCACTTCACGAAGGCGTCACACGGGTTACGCCGCGCCCTACACCGCCCTAGATCTGAACAATGACCCTATTTATGCGCCTCACGCTCTCACTCCTTGGCCTTGTCGCTCTGACCGGCCTCGCCATGACATTCAGCCTGCCGCAACAGCTTGGAGCCCACCCCTGGTGGTCGACTAAAGTGCTCTGGATAGGCACCCCCGTCGGAACGCTCCTTGCCCTGCTCGCATGGTGGTTTTACCTTGCTCGACTGCCCCGCGCCCTTGGGTTTGGCATACTCACATTGTTCTCTTTTTCAGCGGCTCACATTGGCAAATCTCGATTTGCGGCGTCTTATGCCGAGGATATGGTCGCCGGGCAAATGTGGTACTTTGGCTGGGTTGTCACCTGTGCCTTCTGCGCAGCAACTTTGATCTCAATATTCTGGCCCACTCGCCAAAAACATTGACCCCATGATCTCAAAGGCAAAAGATACAGGTATCCCAAGCCAAAAAGTGAGCCTGATCATGTTCTCACGCCGCACCTTTCTTACTTCGGCAACCGCAGCCACCGCGCTGCCGCAACTCGCACATGCCAATTCACCATCCGATTATGACCCAACCCCACAACAAGTACGGATCAAAAAGGATTTCCAACCTGGGCAGTTGCTGATCCTACCTCGATCCTTTTATCTCTATTTCGTGACCGAGCCCCGCAAGGCGCTCAGGTATGGGTGCGGCGTTGGCAAAGCGGGACTCGAATTCACAGGCACCGCCGTTATTCAGGTCAAAAAAGAGTGGCCAACTTGGCGACCCACCCAAGAGATGATCGAACGGTCCCCTAAAACCTATGCGCGTTTCGCCAACAATTCTTACGTGGAACCGGGCGGCCCGGAAAACCCACTGGGTGCGCGTGCTTTGTATCTGTTCCAGAATGGGGTCGATACTTATTTCCGAATCCATGGCACCACACAACCCGAAACGATTGGCCAAGCTGCTTCAAACGGATGCATAAGAATGCTGAATGAGCATGTCATTGACCTCTACAATCGGGTTCCGCTTGGAACCGTTGTGACCGTTCTCTGAGCCTCCCCTCCCGACACTCCACCCCAACTCTTGGCCCCTCATCGGGAAAGAACCGTTCTCCTGTGCAGTTATCCCTCTTGAATGTCCTGCTTGCATTGTTTGCAACTCTTAGCGCTAGCTCCTGCATGGCTCAAAACACAACGCCTAGCGAAATCGAAGTTCAGGCGGTTTTGGAACGGTTTGAACCCATACAATTACTCTCCTTTGCCGCCGGGTTTGAATATTGCGGCTATCTGGTACGCAGCCCACAGGGCACGCTGGCCTTTACCGAAATCGTCCGAGGTGGCCCGGACGGGTGCACGCCCTTGGGTCCGCCGCCGGATGTCGAGTTGGTCGCCTCGGTGCACACGCACGGCGCGTATGACCCGCTCGTTCCCGCCGAATTCCCCACGGTTATGGATATCGACAGTGATCACCGCGAGGGCGTGAATGACTATATTGCCACCCCCGGTGGGCGGTTGTGGTACGTGAATGGTACCACATTGACCGTGCGCCAACTCTGCAATTCGGGGTGCCTACCCCAAGATCCGGAACTTCAACCCGGAGACGACGGAATTATCGCCTTGCGCTACACGCGCCAAGAGCTGCTTGAACAAGAACAGGCACAATAATGCACCTTGCCTAGCGCGCGTTTTGCGCCAGTTCGATCACATGCGGCCCCATAGCCGCAACAATACGTGCAACCCCTTCGGGGTTTGGGTGGATCCCGTCCTGCTGCATCCACTTACGCACTGCTGCAGGATCTGGTTCTCCTGACAGACCTTCAAAGAAGCTTGGGAAAAACAAGCTTTGAAACTGCCCGGCCAAATCCGGGTAAATCGTATCGAATTCCGCTTTGTAATCCGCACCGAAATTCCCCGGAGCTTGCATTCCAACCAGCAAAACAGCCACATCGCTGGATTTTGCGGTTTCCATTATCTGCGTCAAATTCCCCCGCGACATGGCCGGATCAAGACCGCGCAACAGGTCATTCCCCCCCAAGGCGACGATCATTCCGTCAACATCCGGCGTCAGGGTCCACGCAACGCGTGCGGCTCCGCCAGCCGTGGTATCCCCCGACACACCCGCATTGATTAAACGCACGTCAGCCCCCTGCGCATCCAGCCAGCGCTGCATCTGCGCGACGAACCCTTTCTCGGGTAACAAGCCGTACCCTTGGGTCAGAGAATCCCCCAAAGCAGCGATCACAACAGGTTCGGCCGTTGCAGCAAAACCGCACAAGCTGAAAACACCACTCAATAAAACCTTGCGCAATCTGCTCACCACTCCATATCCCTTTCATCAGACACAATAGGACCGGCCCATGACTGATCCCATACTTTCGCTCCAAGATGTGACTTTGTCACTAGATGGCAATGCCGGACGCGTTGATATCCTGCACGGGGTGTCACTAGATGTTCAAAAAGGCGAAACACTTGGCATGATCGGGCCATCGGGTTCGGGAAAGTCCTCGCTCTTGATGCTGATGGGCGGGCTAGAGCAGGTCACGACGGGCACAATTATGGCGCTGGACCAAGATCTGACGGCCATGAACGAAGATGCGCTTGCCCGGTTCCGTCGCGATCATATGGGTGTGGTGTTTCAAAGCTTTCACCTGATCCCCACCATGACGGCGTTGGAGAACGTGGCGACCCCGCTAGAACTGGCCGGACACAAAGACGCCTTTGAGCGCGCCGAAGCCGAGCTTGAGGCCGTCGGATTGGGCCATCGTGGCGATCACTACCCAGCGCAGCTTTCCGGCGGCGAACAACAGCGGGTCGCTTTGGCGCGAGCCTCGGCCCCTCGGCCGCATATCCTGCTGGCGGACGAGCCAACCGGAAATCTGGATGAAACCAATGGCGCGGCGATCATGGATCTTTTGTTTGATTTGCGGGATCGCCACGGCGCGACCCTCATTCTGGTCACCCACAGCCATGCCTTGGCCGCGCGCTGCGACAGAACCATCCGCCTGAGAGACGGTCGGATCGCGGTAGACGCTGACCAGCGAGCCGCTGAATGAGCCTGCGTCTTGCCGCCCGCTTTGCCCGTCGTGAATTGCGCGGAGGACTGCGCGGATTTCGGATTTTTCTCGCCTGTCTGGCCCTCGGAGTCGCGGCAATTGCTGCCGTGGGATCGGTCCGCTCAGGCATCGAGGCTGGGCTGGCGCGAGAAGGGGCTGCCCTGCTTGGTGGCGACGCAGAGATGGAATTCACCTTCCGATTTGCGGACGACGCAGAACGGGCTTGGATGTCCCAGAACGCTGACCGCGTTTCTGAGATCGTAGATTTCCGTTCGATGGCTGTGGTTGATCGCAACGATCAATCTGAACGCGCGCTTGCGCAGATCAAATCGATCGATTCCGCTTATCCTTTAATCGGTGCGGTGCAGCTTGATCCCGCAATCGGTTTGGATACCGCCCTTGCCGGTCAAAACGGACAGCCCGGCGCGGTTATGGAACGTGTCTTGATGGACCGGCTGGGTCTCACCCCCGGCCAAACATTCCGTCTTGGCACCCAAGATTTCATTGTGATGGCAACGCTTGTGCGGGAACCAGATGGTGCGACCGGCGGGTTCGGCCTTGGCCCACGCACGATTGTGTTAACCAATGCCCTGACGGACTCAGGCTTGTTGGCCGCAGGCACGTTGTTTTCCACGAAATACCGGCTGGATCTTCCAGCCAACACAGACCTTGTCGCCACAGCAGCATCCGCCAAAGAACAATTCGACAGCTCAGGTCTGCGATGGACCGACGCCCGAAATGGTGCCCCCGGAGTGGCCGAATTCGTCCGCCGGTTGGGTGCATTTCTGATCCTTGTTGGTCTTTCTGGCCTCGCCGTCGGTGGGGTTGGGGTGTCTGCGGCTGTCCGGGCCTATCTCGCTGAAAAAACCAGTACGATTGCCACCCTGCGCACATTGGGTGCAGACCGTCGCACAATTTTCCAAACCTATTTCCTGCAGATTGGTGCCCTGTCGATTGTCGGCATCGCATTGGGGTTGATCCTTGGTGGCATGACCCCGGTTCTGCTGGCCCCCTTGATCGAAGACCGCCTGCCCATTCCCGCTGAATTCGCGCTGTATCCAAAACCTCTGTTCGAAGCGGCCCTTTACGGGCTGCTCACCGCCCTGATCTTTACGCTCTGGCCCTTGGCCCGGACCGAAGAAGTGCGCGCGGCGACGCTGTTCCGTGATGCTTTATCGACGGCCAAACTGCTTCCTCCCCTCCGCTATCTCATCGCTATTGCGGTTGGTTTGGCCGCGTTGGTGGGTTTGGCGGCGTGGTTCAGCGGCTCTGCAACCTTAACCCTGATGACAACGGGCGGCTTGGCTGGCGCACTTGTGCTGTTGGCGGTCTCGGCGGTTGCGATCCGATGGATTGCCCGCACAGGAACACGCGCTGCGCGCAAACGCCCCGCCCTCAGATGGGCCTTGGCGGCGATTTCCGGCCCGCGAGAGGGAGCGGCCTCTGTTGTCTTGTCGCTGGGCCTTGGCTTGACCGTGCTCGCTGCTGTGGGGCAGATCGACGGAACATTGCGCAATGCCATTTCGGGCAACCTACCAGATGTCGCGCCCTCATATTTCTTTGTCGATATCCAAAAAGACCAAATGCCAGGGTTCAATGCCCGTCTCTCCGAGGACCCCGCCGTCAGCCGCGTCGAAAGCGCACCAATGCTGCGCGGCGTCATTACCCGTATCAATGGAATTACAGCGAGCGACGTCGCCGGGGATCACTGGGTTGTGCAAGGAGATCGAGGTCTCACCTACAATGCAGAGATGCCCGAAACCACCACACTGACGGCCGGCACATGGTGGCCCAGCGACTATACAGGGCCCCCGCAAATCAGCTTTGCCGCCGAAGAGGCCGCCGAGATTGGCCTGTCGCTGGGGGATACGCTGACCATCAACATCCTTGGTCGCGATATCAAAGCAGAAATCACATCGTTCCGCGATGTCGACTTCTCAACCGGTGGCATGGGGTTTGTCATGGCGATGAATGCTTCTGCCATCGCCGGGGCACCGCACAGCTTTATCTCAACCGTCTATGCCGAAGAACACGCCGAGGCCGCCATTCTGCGTGACCTTGCCAATCAGTTTCCGAACATCACTGCGATCCGGGTCCGCGACGCCATTGACCGAGTGTCTGACGTTCTGGCAGGCCTTGCCGCTGCCACCTCCTATGGGGCGGGCGCATCCCTGCTCACCGGGTTTCTTGTTCTGATCGGAGCGGCTGCAGCGGGCGAAGGCGCGCGTACCTACGAGGCCGCAATTTTGAAAACAGTCGGCGCACCTCGGCGGCAGATCTTGCTTAGCTTCGCCATTCGCGCGGCCTTGCTTGGGGCGGCGGCTGGTTTAGTTGCGCTGGCTGCTGGAATCGCAGGCGGTTGGGCCGTCAGCACCTATGTGCTTGACACCAGCTTCTCGATCATCTGGCCCTCGGCAATTGGGATTGTTGTTGGCGGTGTGTTGGCAACATTGCTCGCTGGATTGCTCTTTGCGTGGCGCCCCTTGGCGTCACGTCCGGCACAAGTTCTCAGGGCGCGTGAGTAAATCAGCGCCCGCAGGATACCACAGGCTGCAGGATCTTAAGCAGGTCAACGTTGTCGCAAACCAGCGCGTCCAGCGTGATTTCATCGAGTGAGGCATAAAAAGCCTGCGCTGCGTCTTGCAAAGCGAGTCGCAAGCGGCACGCCTTGGTCAGGGGGCACGTATTGTCCGCATCCGCAAAACACTCAGCAATTGGCAACCCGCCTTCGATGTGGCGGAACACTTCGCCAATCTTGATTTGAGCAGAGGGAATGGCAAGGGTCATCCCGCCATTTCGTCCACGCTGCGTGCTGAGAAAGTTAAGCTGACTCAATTGGTTGATAACCTGAGCCAGATGATTTTCCGAGATATTGCAGACTTCAGCGATTTCCGCCTTTGTCACCAATCGATCGGGATGGGCGGCACAATACATCAACAGACGGATCGCGATATTCGTCCTCTTGGTAATGCGCATGATGGCTCCTCCACTTGGTGTTGCAATAACGCCTTGTTGCACATCGGCGCAAAAAGCGGTTTGACATACATCAATAGAACACGACGGACAGAGGATCTGATGGCAGACCCATATTTCTTTGGCTACGGCAGCTTGGTGAACACCGCCACCCACGATTTTCCCGAGCCCCGTCCCGCCACGCTCAGCGGCTGGCGGCGCGTCTGGCGGCACACGGATCTGCGGCCCGTCGCCTTTCTGACCGCGATACCGGACCCAACTTGTGCGATTCAAGGTCTGATTGCCCATGTCCCAAATGACGATTGGGAGGCGCTGGATGAACGCGAATGGGCTTATGATCGGATCCCTGTCACGCACGCGACCGAACACCCTGTGCCCCATGCCGTCGAGATCGCAGTATATTCCGTGCCCGAACATCGCCAATCCGCACCTGACATCCAACACCCGATCCTGCTCAGCTATCTGGATGTGGTTGCCCAAGGTTATGCGCGCGTCTTTGGACCCGAGGGCGTGGACCATTTCTTTGCCACCACCGGCGGCTGGGATGCCCCCATTCTGGACGACCGGGCCGCGCCCCGCTATCCCCGCCATCAACCCATGGGCGCGGACGAACACGCCTTGGTCGATGAATATCTGGTCCGCCTAGGCGCCCAAACATTTCTGCTGACATAAAAGAAAGGCGAAACCGCTGGGGTTCCGCCTCTCTTCATTCTCGACACTCCAAAGCGTTTAGCCCTTGGCGCGAATGACCTGTAGCAAGGGCAGCAAAGTCGCCATTTCTGGCCCGCGTTCCTGTCCGGTCAGCGCCTTGCGCAGCGGCATGAACAGACCCTTGCCTTTGCGGCCAGTGGCCTCTTTTACAGCCTTGGTCCACGTGCCCCAGGTGTCGCCGTCCAACGGCCCTTCGGGCAACAATGCCATTGCCTCAGCAATGAACGCCTGATCTTCGTCGGCAATCATCGGTTCTGCACCATCTCGGCACAGCTCCCACCATCCGCCAAGATCATTCAGTGTGGTGATATTGCCGCGCGCCATCAGCCAGAACTCTTCGGCTAGATCAGAAGGCACACCCACTTTCGCCACAGTATCAGCCACATCCGTCAAAGGCAGGGTTTGCAGATAATGTGCCGTCAGCGGATACAGATCCTGCTCGTCAAACTTTGTTGGTGCCGCCCCGAAACGGTCGATATCAAACCCATCAACCAGTTCCGCCATATCCGTGCGCAACTCAACCGGATCGGAGGAGCCAAGACGCGCCATCAGGCTCAACAAGGCAAACGGCTGAACACCGGCTTCACGCAAGTCGCGCAAGGCCAACGTCCCCAAGCGCTTGGACAGTGCCTCGCCCTGCGGGCCTGTCAGCAACGAATGGTGTGCAAAGTCCGGGCAGGTTCCGCCCAGCGCCTTGATGATCTGGATCTGCGTCGCCGTGTTGGTCACGTGGTCAGATCCACGCACAACATTGGTCACGCCCATCTCGGTGTCATCGACAACCGATGCAATCGTATACAGCACCTGACCATCGCCACGGATCAGAACCGGATCAGACACAGATGCCGCATCAATCGAAATATCGCCCAGAACGCCATCGTTCCATTCGATCCGCTCGTGATCTAGCTTGAACCGCCATACACCATTGCCACGCTCCGCACGCAACGCATCGCGTTCGTCCGACGACAGCTTAAGCGCCGCACGGTCATAGACCGGCGGGTTGCCCATGTTCAGCTGCTTCTTGCGCTTCAGATCCAGCTCGGTCGGCGTTTCAAACGCCTCATAAAACCGGCCTATCTCGCGCAGCTTGTCCGCCGCGTCCGCATATTGGTCCAATCGCTCGGATTGACGTTCGACCTTGTCCCAATGCAGGCCCAACCATTCAAGGTCTTGCTTGATGGCATCAACATATTCTTCTTTGGACCGTACGGGGTCGGTATCATCGATCCTGAGGATAAACGTGCCGCCTGCTTTACGAGCGATAAGATAGTTCATCAGCGCGGTGCGCAGGTTGCCCACGTGAATATAACCGGTGGGCGACGGGGCAAAACGAGTGGTTGTCATGGGAGTCTCCTGTTGCGGCAGCACATGTCATATGGGGGGCGTTTTGTCCAGCAAAAGGCCCCCGAAACGTCAACGACGGCGCGATCTCCGCTGAATTTCAGCCCCAGCCTCACTGCCACCGCGCCTTTGTTACAAAAGAAACTGGCCGGCTAACGCTTTCACACTAGTTGCTCTCGACAGATGCATCAGAGAGGAACCCAACCATGACCTTTAACCTGACCCGTCGCGCCGCCCTGACCGGGGCGGCAGCCCTTCCTTTGGCCGCAGCAACTAGCCCGCTGTTAGCAGCGGCGCACAGCAGCGGGGTTCACGCCCCAATCGCCCATACCTTCAAATTAGGCGAGATGAGCGTCACAACATTGCTGGACGGCAGCGCAATGCGCGAGGGGCCAAAACCCATGTTTGGGGCTGCAGCCTCGGAAGAAGAGTTTGCGCAAGTTTCTGAAGAAAACTTCATTCCACATGACACGCTTCAGTTTTACTTCACCCCAACACTTATCGATACCGGGTCCGAATTGATCCTCTTTGATACCGGTCTCGGGCAAGGTGGTTTACCCAAGGCTCTAGCTGCTGCTGGTGTCTCTCCTGACGCTATTGATACTGTGGTCATCACCCATATGCATCCCGATCACATCGGTGGTTTGATGACAGACGGCACTCCGACCTTTGCAAACGCCAAATATGTGACAGGTTCAACCGAATACAATTTCTGGTCCAAAATGGACGCCGGAAACCGTGTTGGGGACATGGTGACCAATCTGGTGAAACCTCTGGCCGAAAAGATGAGCTTTCTTGATGATGGCGGCAGTGTTGCCTCAGGTGTGACGGCGGTTTCCAGCTTTGGCCATACCCCCGGACACATGTGCTACATGCTGGAAAGCGGTGGACGTCAGTTGATGCTGACCGCAGATGTCGCCAACCACTATGTCTGGAGTTTTGCCCGCCCGGATTGGGCCTTTAGCTTTGACGCCTCCCCCGAAGACGCCGCCGCCTCGCGCCGCAAGATCCTAGGTATGCTTGCAGCGGATAAAGTGCCGATGATCGGTTATCATATGCCATTTCCAGCCGCCGGGTTTGTCGAAGGCCGCGGTGACGGGTTCCGCTATGTGCCGGTCAGCTATCAGATGATGTCGTGACCATTCACTGACACGCTTAGTATCCCGGGTTCGGCGCAACCCGGGAACCATCGCTAAAGCGTGAAAAGCGAAATTCATAAGGGTCTACGATTGGGGTCGTCCCCATCACCAGATCCGCCATCAGCCGCCCTGCCCCGGGTCCGATCCCAAATCCGTGCCCTGAAAACCCCGTCGCAATGAACAGTCCCGGCAAGCTGTCGATTTCTGACATGACAGGAATAGCATCCGGCGTGACGTCAATCATGCCAGCCCACGTCTGGAGTATCTTAGCCCCCTGCAGCGCCGGAAATCCTGCACGTGCGGTTTTCCAAGCATTTTGAATCGCTTTTTCCGATGGGACAGGGTCCAGAATGCGACAGGCCTCAAAAGGTGTCACATCATCGGGGTTCCACTTGCGGCGCTCGGCGGTCTCAACAGACCACCGCTTGGACAATCGGAACCGAAGCGACCTCCATTCTTGCCGAAACGCCGGCAAAAAGGCCTGTGCCAATCGGAAACTGTCAGGCACCAGATCGACCGTATTCTCATGGCCCGACGCAATGGAATACCCACCATCCGCCCGCTTGCGGATCGCAAAATCATCCGACCACAGGGCGGCCTCGGGGCCGTTTTCTACAGGCGAGGTGCGCAAAACCGAATTCATGACTTTGAGCTGTGGCAGCTCGATCCCTGCATTCCCGGCAAACAAACGCGACCACGCGCCGCCTGCCAGCACCACCTGATCACACCTGACCCGGCCGCGTTCTGTCACGACTCCGGTCACCTTACCTGCTTTGCTTTCAACACTGCGAACCGCGCATTGCGTCAGGATTGTCGCGCCACGATCACGGGCACCTTCGGCGATCGCCGGGGCCGCCAGTTGCGGTTCCGCCCGTCCATCTTGGGGCATGTGAAACGCGCCCTGCATCGCGACCGCGTGCTGCGGCAGCAGCGCTTGCAACTCTGCGCCCGCCACCATCTGTGCGCCAGATTGGTAGCCGTTCAAATTCTGCGACCAGCGTTCAAGATTGCCTGCCTCGCGCGCATCTGAGGCCCCGAACAAAATGCCAGACTGAGTGTACCCAGTCGCCCGGCCGATCCGGGCATCAAGACCTTTCCACAGACGCATGGCTTCGACCATCAACGGAATTTCGCGCGGGTCGCGCATCCCAAGGCGCACCCAGCCCCAATTCCGTGAACTCTGTTCGGCCCCGATCTCCCCTTTTTCACACAGCAGAACAGATCGACCGCGTTCGGCCAGCTCTAACGCGGTCGACACGCCGATGATCCCCCCACCGATGACAACAACATCAACCTGCGTGGGAACAGTTACATCAGAATGAAACGGGGTGGGTGTAGGTCCGGGCATATGCGCACCGAACCACGAGTTATCAAAGGCGTCCAGCCCTTAGTTTGGATCTCGCCATCGGTTCACAATCGGATACCTGCGGTCCAACCAAAAGGCCCGATCCGTCAACCGCGCGCCGGGGGCCGATTGAAAGCGTTTGTGCTCGCTTATGTAGATCAGGTGTTCGATCTGCTTTGCCGTTGCGCGATCAAATCCAGCCGCAACGCAATCCGCAATAGACCCCGTCCTGATCCACCAGAATATTCAGCATTGCGTCCAGCTCTGGGTAGTCAGGCAAACTGTCGCTGTCTTTCTGATCTTCGCGCAACTCAGCACTGGGTGGTTTCTCAATGACGGATGTCGGGATCACCGCGCCTGCCGGTCCCATCATCCAACTGCGATGATTGGCATTGCGCCACCGGCAGGTTTCAAACACCCGTGTTTTATACAGGTCTTTGATCGGGTTATACCCGCCCGCCATATCGCCATAGATCGTCGCATACCCCACTGCGACTTCGGACTTGTTGCCAGTGGTCAGCAGCATTTCACCAAACTTGTTCGACATCGCCATCAACAAAAGTCCGCGCAATCGCGATTGAATGTTTTCCTCGGCCAGCCCCGGCGCAAGCCCCTCGAAAAGTGGCGCCAAAGTCTGTGTGATCGCGGCGCGACCGTACGAAATCGGCACCAAATCGTACGAAACACCCAGCGCCTTGGCGACAGCTTCGGCATCGTTCAGGGAATTTTGCGACGTAAACTCTGAGGGCAACATGACACACCGCACATTGTCGGCCCCCAAAGCGTCCACAGCGATGGTCGCCACAAGCGCCGAATCGACGCCGCCAGACAGGCCCAACAGAACCTTTTGAAACCCTGCTTTGGCCGCGTAATCGCTCAAGGACTGCACCATGACGCGATAATCCTGTTCCCAATCATCGGGATGTGGCGCAATTTCGCCGGGCACAATGCGCCACCCATCAGAACCACGCTCAAGATCAACATGGCTGACCGCGTCGTCAAACAATGGCATCCGCGATGCCAAAGCCCCGCCCGGGTTCAGCGCAAAACTGCCGCCATCAAAAACTTGATCATCCTGCCCGCCAACCATGTTCAAATAGATCAGCGGCAGACCCGTTTCGACCACCCGCGACACCATCTGATTCAGCCGCGCATCCGCTTTACCGCGATAATATGGCGACCCGTTCGGGATGAGCAAAAACTCTGCCCCGGTTTCCGCTTGCGTTTCCACAACGTCTTCGTGCCAGGCGTCCTCACAAATCGGGCTACCGATCCGCACACCACCCACCGCGTAGGGACCGCTCATCGGGCCGGATTCAAACACGCGGGCTTCGTCAAACACGGCATCATTGGGCAAATGATGCTTGAGAACCTGTGCGGTTATCTGCCCGCCCTGAAGGACGAGATAGGCATTGAACAATTTGCCCGCCTCGACCCAAGGCGCACCAATAGCCAAGGCCGGGCCATTAGAACACGCGGCAGCAAGAGCCTGAATTTCGGCCATCGCAGCCTGTTGAAAGGCCGGTTTACGGATCAGATCCTGCGTATTGTATCCGGTGATGAACATCTCGGGTAAAGCGACCAGATCGGCCTTTGCCGAGCGCCCTTGCTCCCAAGCCTCGCGAGCCTTGGCCGCATTTCCCGCCAAATCTCCGACAACCGGATTCAACTGCGCCAAAGTAATCCGAAAATGATCCGCCATTTTGCCCTCTTATCCCGCTCTTCCCCATCTCATTTAGCAGATACCCGGCTAAGGAACAGGCAAAGCCATCAAAAGACATTGCTCCGCGCGCTTACCTGTCCTAATTTTACGTTACCGACCGCGATGTTGCGGCAAATTGGGCAGACTGAGGCACTCATGAACAAGATCCGCAAGACGATCGCTGTTGCGTCTACTTTGGCCGTGGCCAGCACCGCGCAGGCGCAAACCGATCAGGTTCTGACCACTCAGGATGACATCGGCGGCGTATACGAAGGTACGTTTCGCGGTGGTTTGCAGCACGGGACCGGCACATATCGTTTGCCTAACGGCTATGAATACACCGGCAACTGGACCGACGGTGAGATCAAAGGACGCGGTGTGGCGCGGTTCCCCAACGGCTCGATCTATGAGGGTGAGTTTTCCAAGGGCAAACCCGAAGGCATCGGCAAGATCACCTTTTCTGACGGCGGCACCTATGACGGGGAATGGGCCAATGGCGTGATCAATGGCCAAGGCACCGCCATCTATGCCAATGGTGTTCGATACGAAGGCGGTTTCCAAAACGCGCAGCACCATGGCAAGGGCGTCATGCAAAGCCCCGGCGGATATGTCTATGACGGCGATTGGGTCGAAGGTCAAAAGCAAGGCGTCGGTAAAATTTCCTACCCTGACGGGGCGCAGTACGACGGTGAAATTCTAGCCGGTCAGCGCCACGGCGAAGGGACCCTCGCCCTGCCTGATGGGCTGATCTATGTCGGTTTTTGGGCCGATGGTCAGATCAACGGAACTGGCCGCCTGACCCAAGCCAACGGCGATGTCTATGAAGGTGAGCTGATCGCGGGTCGCCGCGAAGGCCAAGGGCGTGTGGTCTATGCCAACGGTGACATTTACGAAGGAGCCTTTGCCGACGACCGCCGCGATGGTCAGGGTACGTTCACCGGGACGGACGGTTATCTTTACAACGGAAACTGGGTCGCGGGCCAAATCGAAGGCCAAGGAACAGTCACCTATCCAGACGGCTCAATCTACACAGGCAGCTTTCGGGCGGATCTGGCGGATGGAACCGGCAAGATCACCTACCCTGATAATTCGAGCTACGAAGGCGAATGGATCGCCGGTGTCATCGACGGCACGGGAACAGCGATCTATGCAAACGGCATCGTGTACAAGGGCAGTTTTAAAAACGCCAAGAACCACGGCACGGGTGTCATGACCTATGCGGATGGATATCGCTACGAAGGCGATTGGGAGGACGGCCTGCGTCACGGCACGGGCAAAGCCACCTATCCTGATGGGGCTGTGTACACCGGCCAATACGTCAAAGGCCAACGCGAAGGACAGGGCGAAATCGTGATGTCCGACGGGTTCAAATACGCAGGCGCGTGGCAAAACGGCAAAATCAGCGGCACGGGTGTCGCGACCTATGCCAATGGCGATGTATACGAGGGCAATTTCCGCAATGGCAAACGTCAGGGCGAAGGCACCATGCGCTATGCCAGCGGCGAACAGGAAAAAGGCGATTGGGAAAACGGCGCGCTGAAATCCGACACCCCCTCGGACGGATAAACCCGCCCTTCCCAAACTTGTAATCACAGGGCGGAGATTGAAAATTCGCCCTTTCCATTCCCACAAACGCATGTATAAATTCGCCCTATGTTGAACCGCGCACATATCATTGCATCGCCCGCTGCCCTGCGCAGCGTAGCTCTGCGCGGCCTACTGATCCTAACTCGCCTCTGAGCGTGCCATCCGGTGCGTCCGCTCAGAGGAGACAGCCATCGCACCAAACGGCTTTAGGACAGATACGAAAGTGACCCACAAAATGACCAATGCATTTGACCAAGACCGCGTCTTGATCTTTGACACCACGCTCCGTGACGGCGAACAAAGCCCCGGTGCCACGATGACCCATGACGAAAAGCTCGAAATTGCCGGGCTGTTGGATGAAATGGGCGTCGATATTATCGAGGCTGGCTTCCCCATCGCGTCAGAGGGCGACTTCAACGCCGTATCCGAGATCGCGCGCAACTCTAAAAACAGCCGCATCTGTGGTCTTGCACGCGCGAATTTCGCCGACATCGACCGGTGTTGGGAGGCGGTGAAGCACGCGGAAAAGAACCGAATTCACACCTTTATCGGCACTTCGGCCCTGCACCGCGCCATTCCCAACCTCACCATGGATGAGATGGCCGACAAGATCCACGAAACGGTCACCCACGCCCGCAACCTGTGCGACAATGTGCAATGGTCGCCGATGGACGCCACCCGGACCGAATGGGACTATCTGTGTCGCGTGATCGAGATTGCGATCAAAGCAGGCGCAACAACGATCAACATCCCTGACACTGTTGGGTATACCGCCCCTGTGGAATCTGCCGATCTGATCAAGAAATTGATCGAAACGGTTCCCGGCGCGGATGAAGTGATTTTTGCCACCCATTGTCACAACGACCTTGGTATGGCGACCGCGAACTCTTTGGCCGCTGTTGCCGGCGGCGCACGTCAGATCGAATGCACCATCAACGGCTTGGGGGAACGCGCAGGCAACACCGCCCTCGAAGAGGTCGTTATGGCCCTCAAGGTGCGCAACGACATCATGCCTTGGCACACTGGCGTGGACACCAAAAAGATCATGCACATCTCGCGTCGGGTCGCGACCGTGTCTGGTTTCCCGGTGCAGTTCAACAAAGCCATCGTTGGCAAAAACGCCTTTGCCCATGAATCCGGCATCCATCAGGATGGCATGCTCAAAAACAAAGAAACGTTCGAGATCATGCGCCCCGAGGACGTGGGCCTGTCTGGCACGTCCCTGCCCCTTGGCAAGCACTCAGGGCGCGCTGCGTTGCGGGACAAGCTGAACACTCTTGGTCACGAGGTTGGCGACAATCAGCTCAAGGACATCTTTGTGCGCTTCAAAGATCTGGCGGATCGCAAGAAAGAGGTGTTCGACGACGACATCGTGGCCTTGATGCGGACTGGTGAGGATGCGGGGAATGACGCCCTGCAGATCGTGTCGATGAAAGTTGTCTGCGGCACTGGCGGCCCGGCGGAATCGACAGTTGAGATGGAAATCGACGGCAAGGACGTCATCGCCACCGAACACGGCGACGGACCCGTTGATGCGACATTCAAGGCGATCCGTGTTTTGCATCCCAACAAGGCCCGGTTGCAGCTGTATCAAGTGCATGCGGTCACCGAAGGCACCGATGCGCAGGCAACCGTCACCGTACGTCTGGAAGAAGATGGTGTGATTGCCACCGGTGAATCGGCAGATACAGACACAGTGCTTGCCTCGGCCAAGGCCTATGTCAAAGCGCTGAACCGACTGATCGTGCGTCGTGAAAAAACCGGCCCCGGCATCGATACGCGCGAGATCTCTTACAAAGACGCGACCTGATCGCGGGTCAAAGCACAACAAAATAGGGCGGCCCGATCTCAGGCCGCCCTTTTCGCGTCTCAAGGTGGTGCGATCACCAATAGTAGAAACTCAAGCCAACACCGTGCCCTGGCTCGATCAGCGAATAGTAAAAGACCGGATCGCTCTCCAGATCATTCATTCCAGATATCGCGTACCCTTCGGTGGGAACGCCATCCGCGTCATAGTTCAACTGGTAGTCGCCATTCTCGTCATGAAAGGCGATGATTGAATAATAGGCGTTGTTCAGATCCGGGAAATCCACCCGCAGAGACACCGTTTGGGCCGGAAGTTCGACGTAACTGGCCGCCCGCTGGATATCCATCATGTCAAACGGCTCTTGCTGATCAAAAGCCATGACAATCAGATTGCCGATGTCATTGCGGGCCCCGTGCAGGTTGATGACCAGCCCATAGTCGGACTGTGTGCCTGTCGAGGACGCCGTTGCCACGGGAATGTCCGTTCTGACTTGCGACGCAACCCAAGCCCCACCGACAAAAAGAACTGCGGTGGCAAGGGCTCCGGCGATGCGTTTGGTATTAGATGGCATCTGTTAGGTCCTCAGATCTTATTTCGCGGATGAAGCGGAGGGTTTTTTCTTTGGGCGCCAACCGGGAGGACCAAAGATCACCCCCATTTTGTTGCCGAACCCCGGCATTTTCCAAACATCCACTGCGAGACGCTGAAACCCGTGGAGGAATGCGACAAAGGGGTTTACCGAATTGATCGGCGTGACAAGACCATAGACCACCTCTTCTTTTTCCTCAGCAAAGGTGCCGAACATACGGTCCCAGATGATAAAGATCCCGGCATAGTTTTTGTCCAAATATTTGCGGTTGGACCCGTGGTGCACCCGGTGATGCGACGGCGTGTTCATGATCATTTCGATCGGCTTCCACAGCTTGCCCACCACTTCGGTATGCAAAGCGGTCTGATACAGTTGAACCAGCAGCTCCACGACCAAAACCATAAACGGGTTGAACCCTAGCAGAACCAGCGGCAGGTGAAAGAACAACGGCCAGAATCCATCCAACGGACCGTGCCGGTAAGCCACTGAAATGTTGAAGAATGGGGAGCTGTGGTGCACCGAATGCGTGGCCCAGAGAAAATTGATCCGGTGCAAAATCCGGTGTTCCCAGTAATAGGCAAGATCAGCAAGGACCAGAACGATCAGGAAGGACGCCCAGGTGGTTGGAATATCAAACACTGCAAATTGCGACGCCCAGACATAAGCACCAACGTAAAACGCCCCCATAAAGACAAAAGTGATCCCGATGAAAAACGCAAGGGTCACAAAGTTGGTTACGGTGTCCCCCGTCATTTCCCAGTTGAGCTTTTTACCAAGGGCATACCGGATCAGCTCAAACGCAAGAAACGCAAGAGCAAACACAAAGAACCAATCATCAACCAAGGTTTCCCAGTGATTGAGTTGAAAATCGCTGATGTGGCGATTCAAGAATTCCATCTGGATCTCACTTTATTCGAAGTTTACTGTCTGTAGTGACAAAGTAAATAGCAACCCTTTTTCTAAATGCAACATCACAGAGTAAAATTTGACTACCTAGCAAATCCGTGACTTGTTTCACCATTCTGACATACCCGTCAGCTCCGAAAACATCGTTATACATGCTTTGACCCGAGCTCACTGACATCTAGATTGCAATGAACGGGCGGAAACGCGCTGTTTCCGCAGATTCGACCCTTCCCCCCTCCTCTCCTGCCGCCTATAAGACGGGGGTCCAGCGCCTTATGCGGAGTCGCGGGACCAAGTAGCAGTTCTCAACAGGAAAATGCGTATATGTCGTGGTTTGGAAATCTTGGCGGCTTGTTCACATCGGACATGGCAATCGACCTCGGAACGGCGAATACGCTGGTCTATGTAAAAGGGCGTGGCGTCATTCTGTCTGAGCCTTCGGTAGTTGCCTATCACGTCAAAGATGGCGTCAAAAAGGTCTTGGCCGTTGGTGAAGATGCGAAATTGATGCTGGGCCGAACGCCCGGTTCCATCGAAGCCATCCGCCCCATGCGCGAAGGCGTGATCGCTGATTTCGACACTGCCGAAGAAATGATCAAACACTTTATCCGCAAAGTGCACAAACGGTCGACCTTTTCCAAACCCAAGATCATCGTCTGCGTCCCACATGGCGCAACCCCCGTTGAAAAGCGCGCGATTCGCCAGTCGGTTCTCTCAGCCGGTGCACGTCGCGCCGGTCTGATCGCAGAACCCATCGCGGCTGCGATTGGTGCGGGTATGCCAATCACCGACCCAACCGGCAACATGGTTGTCGACATTGGCGGTGGTACAACCGAGGTTGCGGTCCTGTCGTTGGGCGACATCGTTTACGCCCGTTCGGTGCGCGTTGGCGGTGACCGCATGGACGAAGCAATTATCAACTATCTGCGTCGTCAGCAGAACTTGCTGGTGGGTGAATCGACTGCCGAACGCATCAAGACCTCGATCGGCACCGCGCGCATGCCCGATGATGGACGTGGCCAGTCGATGCAAATTCGCGGTCGGGATCTGTTGAATGGCGTTCCCAAAGAAATCGAAATCAGCCAGGCGCAGGTCGCCGAAGCTCTGGCCGAGCCTGTTCAGCAGATTTGCGAAGCTGTCATGACGGCGCTGGAAACCACCCCGCCTGATCTGGCCGCTGACATTGTGGACCGGGGCGTTATGCTGACCGGTGGTGGTGCGTTGTTGGGTGATCTGGATCTGGCCCTGCGTGAATCAACTGGCCTGGCCGTCTCAATTGCTGACGAAAGTTTGAATTGCGTTGCTCTGGGCACAGGTAAAGCGTTGGAGTACGAAAAGCAGCTACGCCACGCGATTGACTACGACAGCTAAGGCACGCAATTTTAGAGCACCTGGTCAAAACATAGGCACCTGCGTGCCTAGACCCGTTTGACGAAAGGACCCCGCGTGGCCAACGACCGATCACAACGTGAGGATTATGCCGCCCCCCTGCGCCGCCTGTTGCTGGGCGTTATCCTGTTGTGTCTGTTGGGTATATTCCTTGTCTGGCGCATTGATAGCCCGCGGGTTGAACGGTTTCGGTCGCAAGTGACCGATCAGGTTGTGCCATCGATGAACTGGGCCATGGTGCCCGTAACCGGGGCGATCAACCTGCTCCGTGATTTTCAAAGCTATCAACGTCTCAGCAAGCAAAACCGCGAATTGCGCAGTGAATTGCGCCAAATGCGGGCTTGGAAAGAGGCGGCTCTGCAGCTTGAGCAGGAAAATGCTCGCCTGCTGGATCTCAATAACGTGCGCTTGGATCCGCGCCTGACTTACATCACCGGCGTTGTGATGGCCGACAGTGGCTCTCCGTTTCGGCAATCCGTTTTACTGAACGTGGGCGCGCGCGATGGCATTATTGATGGCTGGGCCGCCGTCGATGGTATCGGTCTGGTTGGACGTATTTCAGGAACCGGGCGCAACACAGCGCGTGTCATCCTGTTGACGGATGCCGCCAGCTCTGTCCCGGCGACAATCCAGCCCTCTGGACAGACAGCGCTGATCGCGGGCGACAATACCATCGCGCCCATTATTGATTTTCTTGAGAACCCGGATCTGGTCCGTCCCGGAGATCGGGTGATCAGTTCAGGCGATGGTGGGGTCTTTCCTGCCGGATTGCTGATTGGTCAGGTCGCCGCAGATCCGTCTGGCCGCATGCGGGTACGTTTGTCGGCCGACTATGAGCGGCTCGAATTTCTGCGCGTGCTGCGTCATCACGGCATTGAATCCGTATCCGACCCCGGAACAATCGTGACGCCAGATGGGCCAATTGATCTGACGCTCGACCCGCCGACGGAGGCTGGAGATGGATAATCTTTGGCTGTCTCGTGTGTGGTGGATGCGATTTGTCTATCTCGGGCTGGCGATGACCTTGCTCTTTTTCCAGCTGCTGCCACTTGAAACCTTGCCGCGCGGGTGGGCGCCGCCCGACTTGCTGGTCGCGATCACCTTTGCTTGGATGTTGCGCCGCCCGGACTATGTGCCCCTGCTAAGCATTGCTGCCGCCCTACTGATGACCGATATGTTGCTACAGCGCCCACCGGGATTGTGGGCCGCTTTGGTGGTTGCCGGCAGCGCTTTTCTGAAAAACCGCGTATCGGGCCAAGGCGAAGTCAGCTTTGTCGGCGAATGGGCCTCGGTTGGGTTGGTCTTGATAGCGATGACCGTATTCAATCGCCTCATCCTTGGCATCACAGCCGTCGATTTGGCCTCGCTCTGGCTGGTGTTCTCGCAGCTTTTGTTGACGATTATTGCTTATCCCTTAGTGGCGCTTGTCAGCCAAACCTTGATGGGGGTGCGCAAACTTACCCCGGCTGATGCCGACGTCTTAGGAGCGCGCGCATGAAACGCAATCCTCGTGAATTAGAAGCCACACACAAAAAGCTAAGCCGCCGCACCTTGCTGGTGGGGAGCATTCAGGCCGCCTTTGTTGGGGGTCTGGCGATGCGCATGCGCTATATGCAGGTTGATCAGGCCGACCAGTTCCGTCTGCTTGCTGAAGAAAACCGGATCAATATCCGACTGATCCCGCCCACGCGGGGTGAAATTTATGATCGAAACGGCAAGATTATCGGTCAAAACATTCCGTCCTACCGGGTCATAATCGTACGCGAAGATGCGGGCGACGTCGAAAAAGTCATTGAAAACCTGACCCGTCTGATCCCCCTCACAGAAGAGGAGCTGGCCCGCGCCCGCACTGAAATGCGACGATCAGCTCCGTTTTTGCCCGTCACACTAGCAGACCGGATTACTTGGGAAGATATCTCCAAAGTGGCGGTGAACGCACCCGCGCTCCCCGGCATCACCCCCGAGGTGGGTCTGACCCGCGTTTACCCGCAAGGCGATGATTTCGCCCATGTGATTGGATATGTGGGCCCGGTCAGTGACTATGATCTCAGTCAAATCACCGACCCTGAACCCGTGTTGCGGATCCCTCGCTTTCAAATCGGCAAGGTCGGGCTGGAAGCCAAGCGCGAAGATCTGTTGCGGGGCAAAGCCGGTGCCAAACGTGTCGAGGTCAACGCAACAGGCCGTGTCATGCGCGAGCTGGACCGGCGCGAAGGCCAGCAAGGCGCCGATCTGCAGCTTACCGTCGATGCGGATTTGCAGGAATACGTGCAGGCGCGGCTCGGCAACGAAAGCGCGGCAGCGGTGATTGTTGATTGCGAAACCGGCGATCTCAGGGCGATCGCCTCGGCCCCCTCTTTTGATCCCAATTTGTTTGTCCGGGGCATTTCACTGGCCGATTATCGCGGACTGACCGAAAACACCTATCGCCCGCTGGCTAACAAAACCGTACAGGGCACCTACCCCCCCGGGTCGACCTTCAAAATGATCACAGCGCTGGCCGCGCTTGAGGCCGGCGTTACTGGACCTGATGATACCGTGTATTGCCCCGGCTACCTCGAAGTTGGTAGCCGCAAATTCCATTGCTGGCGGCGCGGCGGTCACGGGCATGTGGATTTACTGAACTCACTCAAGCAGAGCTGCGACGTCTACTATTACGAAATGGCGCTGAAGGTCGGTATCGATAAGATTTCCGCAATGGCGCAAAAATTCGGCCTTGGAGTGAAACACGACATCCCGATGTCTGCCGTGGCCAGCGGCCTTGCCCCCAATCGGGATTGGAAATCGCGCGTTCGCGGGCAGGATTGGCTTGTGGGGGACACGGCAAACGCCTCAATCGGTCAGGGGTTCATGCTGGCCTCGCCAATGCAGCTTGCCGTGATGACAGCGCGTATCGCCACAGGGCGCAGCGTTTCGCCGCGCCTTGTCAAATCCGCCAACGGGGTTGAGCAACCAACCGGCGCGGGTGAGGTTATGGATCTGAACGAGAACAATCTGCGCAGGCTGCGTCGAGGCATGTATGCGGTCAGCAATGAACGGCGCGGCACGGCCTATGGATCCCGCATCATCGCCGATGCCTTTCGCATGGCAGGGAAAACGGGAACCAGCCAGGTCCGCAACATTACAGCCGCCGAACGGGCCGCCGGTGTTATCCGCAACAAAGACCTGCCATGGGAACGCCGTGACCATGCGTTGTTTGTCGGCTTTGCACCCTACGACAACCCGAAATACGCCGTATCCGTGGTGGTTGAACATGGCGGTGGCGGATCAAAGGCGGCGGCCCCTATTGCCCGCGATGTCATGTTGCAGGCGCTTTACAACGGACAGCCACCGCTCGAAGCTTATCCCAAGAAAGACCGCAGCCGCATAAAGGCACAGCAAGAGCGCCTGCAGGGCGGTCGTCGTCCCAAAGCGCGCCCAGATGGTAAAGATCGCGCATGAGCTATCTTGAGTATTCCGTCAAATCCACGCCAACAGGCCTGCGCAAGATCCTGTATATGAACTGGCCCCTGACGCTGCTGCTGATCAGCGTGGCCAGCGTTGGATTTCTGATGCTCTACTCTGTCGCAGGTGGGTCGTTCACCCCTTGGGCGGAACCACAGATGAAACGGTTTGTATTGGGCTTGTGCGTGATGACCGTTGTCGCATTGGTCCCGATCTGGTTCTGGCGGAACATGTCGGTATTGGCCTATGTGGTTTCTGTCATGCTGTTGCTTGCGGTTGAACTGTTCGGAACGGTCGGCATGGGGGCGCAACGCTGGATCGACATCGGCTTTATGCGTCTGCAGCCCTCTGAGTTGATGAAGATCACCCTGATCATGGTACTGGCTGCCTATTATGACTGGCTTCCCGGCACCAAAACCTCGCGTCCGCTGTGGGTTTTGATACCCGTGATCATCATCTTGCTTCCGACATTTATGGTCTTGCGGCAACCCGACCTTGGCACCTCGATCCTGTTGTTGCTGGCCGGGGGGGGATTGATGTTCCTCGCTGGCGTCCACTGGGCCTATTTTGCCGCTGTCATTGCAGCCGGGGTTGGCCTGATCACCGCTGTATTCCAAGGGCGCGGTACGGAATGGCAGCTGCTCAAAAACTATCAATACCGCCGGATTGATACCTTTCTTGACCCCTCGTCCGACCCTTTGGGTGCGGGCTATCACATCACGCAGTCCAAAATCGCTTTGGGCTCTGGTGGGTGGACCGGGCGGGGGTTCATGCAAGGCACCCAATCCCGCTTGAATTTCCTCCCTGAAAAGCACACCGATTTCATCTTTACCACCTTGGCCGAAGAGTTTGGTTTTGTCGGCGGTTTCTCTCTGCTTGGCCTCTATACGCTGATCATCGTGTTCTGCATCGCGACTGCCATCGCCACTAAGGATCGGTTTTCCTCGCTAGTCACGCTGGGTGTTTCGATCAATTTCTTTCTGTTCTTTGCCGTCAACATGTCGATGGTCATGGGGCTGGCCCCGGTTGTTGGTGTTCCGCTGCCAATGGTCAGCTATGGCGGGTCGGCCATGCTGGTCTTGATGCTCGCGTTTGGCTTGGTTCAAAGCGCCCACATTCATCGCCCCCGAGGAGCCCCCAGATGACGATCAACATCCTGTTTGCAGCCAAGGCGGAACGCTGGACCACGTATCAAGCGCCGTTGACCGAGGCGTTAACCGCCACCGGGCTCGTGTTTGATCTGCGAACAGATTTCGCGCCAGCTGACGTTGATTACATCGTTTACGCCCCAAACAGTGATGTGCAGGATTTCACCCCCTACACCCGCCTAAAAGCCGTTCTCAACCTGTGGGCTGGCGTCGAAGATGTGGTTGGGAATGCGACCCTGACTGTCCCCCTCACCCGCATGGTGGACCACGGCTTGACCCAAGGCATGGTGGAATGGGTGACCGGGCATACCCTGCGATACCATCTTGGCATCGACCTGCACATCAATGGCCAAGACGGCGTCTGGCGCAAGGATATCCCCCCGCTCGCCCAAGATCGCAAGGTCACCGTTTTGGGGCTTGGTGCCTTGGGCACGGCGGTAGCGCAAGCGCTTGTCGGATTGGGGTTTGATGTCACGGGGTGGAGCCGATCTGCCAAGACCGTGAACGGCATCACCTGTTTGCATGGTCCCGCAGGCCTGACCTCGGCCCTGGAAACTGCAGAGATCCTCATCCTGCTGTTGCCCAACACCCAAGCGACTGAAAACACCCTGCGGGCTGAAACGTTGGCATTGTTGCCCAAGGGGGCCTTTGTCATCAATCCCGGACGTGGGCCCTTGATCAACGATCAGGATCTTTTGGCTGCGCTCGATTCAGGACAGATCGCCCATGCCACTTTGGATGTGTTCCGCGTCGAACCCTTGCCCATCAACGACCCCTATTGGGCGCACCCAAATGTGACGGTCACCCCTCACATCGCATCAGAAACCCGTCCAACAACCGCCAGTCAAATTGTCGCCGACAACATCCGGCGAGCCGAGGCCGGCCAGCCCCTTTTGCATGTCGTGGATCGCGCCTTAGGGTACTGAAACAGGAAAAGGGCACCTCAACGAAGTGCCCTTTGTTTTTCACTCACAGAATTGTGGATCAGCTTTTACGCCACCAAACCCCTGTGTGGTCGATCTTGTGAATCTGATCCGTGATCCCATGCGCGTCGCGGTAATCATGGATCGCCGTCCGGCAGGCTTCGATTCCGCCGTAATCATCGACAATCAAGAAACCGCCGGTCGACAATTTCGGATACAGTGCTTCGATGGCCTGAATTGTGGATTCATACATATCCCCGTCCAAACGAACGAGCGCAAACTGTTCAGCCTCTAGCTTGTGCAGGGTATCTTTGAACCAGCCAACGATGAATTCGACCTGATCATCCATCAGGTTATAGGCTTCGAACGTCTTGCGCACGATGTCCGTACCAACCCGCAAACGGCCACGGGTATGAAAGCGGCTGCCGGAATCTGCTGGAAAATCTTCTTCGTTTGGGGGCGGCAGACCCTCAAAACTGTCGGCCAGATACACTTTGCGATCCGTGATACCGCGCGCCTTGAGAACACCGCGCATCATCGCCGAGGCGCCCCCCTTCCACACACCGGTTTCGATGATGTCGCCGGGAACGTTATCCATCAGAACACGATCCGTCAGATACGCGCAATTCGCCAAACGTTTCAGACCAGCCATCGAATGGCCAACAACTGGCCAATCCCGTCCGGCTGCGCGTTTTCCGGCGTCAAATTTAACTTTCTGACCGCGTCGAATAATGGGGCGCTCATCACCATAGATCAAATCCGTCAAGCAATTTGCCATCAACTCGACATACATATCCAGAACGGGATCATACCCACCCTGAGCAATGTCTTCTTCTGCAATAAGCGTCATATTATTCATTTTTGCCTGCCCTCTACTCAATTTTAATTGTTTTTTAATTCATTGAATCACAGAAACCGCACAGCGCAAGAAAACAAAAACACCCCACGACAAACGATCGAGGGGTGTTGCAGGATTACGCCGAAATAATCGCCCTTTAGGCAGCAGTTAACCCCCGCCCTTTGAGCAAGGCGTTGACCCCGGGCAAACGCCCCCGGAACGCAAGAAACAAGGCTTCCGCCTCCTGTGAGCCGCCGGTCGAAAGAATGTGTTCTTCCAACGCTTGGGCGCGTTCCGGATCAAAGGCACCGCCAGCTTCTTCAAATGCTGCAAACGCATCGGCATCCATCACTTCGGACCACATGTAGCTGTAATAGCCAGAGCTATAACCATCGCCGGCAAAAACATGCGCAAAATGCGGCGTTGCATGACGCATGCCAATTGCATCGGGCATCCCAATCTCTGACAGAACCTCGGCTTGTTTCGCCATTGGATCAGCTGGAGCATCCCCATCGTGAAAAGCCAGATCGACCAATGCAGACGCGACGTATTCAACCGTTTGAAAACCCATATCGAAATTCGCTGCTTTCAACACTTTGTCCAACATTGCCTTGGGCATGGTTTCGCCTGTTTCAGCATGGGTTGCGAATTTGGCCAGCACTTCGGGCACTTCGAGCCAATGTTCGTACAATTGACTGGGCAATTCCACGAAGTCCCGCGCGACCGAGGTTCCAGAAATGCTCTCATACGTCACATCAGAAAGCATTTGATGCAGCGCGTGCCCGAATTCGTGGAACAGCGTGCGTGCATCGTCATAGGACAACAAAGCGGGATCGCCTTTGGCAAAGTTACACACGTTGATCACAATTGGGGTTTGCACCTTGGGGAACTTGGCTTGCGCGCGCATGGCACTGCACCACGCCCCCGACCTTTTGGACCCCCGCGCAAAATAATCCCCAATGAACACAGCGATATGTTTGCCATTGCGGGTCACGTCCCAGGCCTTGCAATCCTCATGATAGAGCGGAATGTCGAGCGGGCTGAATTCCAACCCGAACAACCGGTTCGCACAATCGAATGAAGCCTCAATCATACGATCCAGCTGCAGGTACGGTTTCAGCTCGGCCTCGTCCAAGTCATGCTCGGCCTTGCGCCGCTTTTCCGCATAATAGCGCCAGTCCCACGCTGCCAACGGGCCGTTCACCCCGTCGTTTTGCATCATCTCGGTCAACACATCCGCATCCGCATCTGCCTGTGCCTTGGCTGGGCCCCAAACTGCCATCAACAACTCGCGCACTTTTGCGGGCTCTTTGGCCATCTCTGTTTCCAGTTTATAGTCCGCAAAATTCGCGTACCCGAGCAGTTTGGCGCGTTCTTCGCGCAGGGCAAGGATCTCGGCTGCAATTGCGCGATTGTCGGTCTCGCCACCATTGGCCCCGCGTGCCGCCCAAGCGTGATAGGCAATCTCTCTCAGATCGCGACGTGGAGAAAACTGCAGAAACGGCACGATGATCGAACGTGACAGCGTCACAACAGGCCCTGCTGCTCCTTTTTCAGCCCCTGCCGCCCGCGCGGCCGCTATCGCGAATTGCGGCAGACCTTCCAGATCTTCTTCGGACAGCTCCATGAACCAGTCCCGTTCGTCGGCCAGCAAATTTTGGGTGAAAGAGGTGCCCAACGTGGCCAAGCGCCCTTTGATCTCTTTCATCCGCTGCTCATCATCCCCTTTGAGGGCTCCACCTGAGCGCACAAAGTTTCGATACGCCAGCATCAAAATGCGATCCTGCTCGGGTGTGAGGCCCAGCGCATCGCGTTGATCCCACACGGCTTTGACACGGTTAAACAAGATCTTGTCGGATGAGATCTCGGCAAAATGCGCAGCAATAAGCGGGGAAAACGCGCGTTGCAGTTCCTCGCGCTTGGGATTGCTGTCGGCGCCTGCCACGGTAAAGAACACTGACAACACCTTGTGCAACGCCTCGCCAACGGCTTCTTCGGCCTCAATCGTGTTGGCAAAAGTCGGGGCATCTGCGTTGTCTCTGATCGCTTCAATCTCGGCCTTATGGGCGGCCAACGCCTGTTCCAGCGCTGGCGCGAAATCATCATCTTTGATGTCGGAAAACGGCGCGATTTCGAACGGGGTCTGCCAGTCGGCGAGGATCGGGTTTGTCATAAAGATCTCCTTTGGCGCACAAGCTAGGAGTGCGGGCAGGAATGGTCCAGAGGGGAGGTCGTAAATTGAACACCCCTGTCGTGAAGGTTCTTGCAGAAGCCGAGCGTGCCCAGCAGTGTAACCAAAACGGGAGGGCGCAATGACGCACAAAAACCGGCCTATGGGCCCGATGACAACCGCAATTCATGCCGGAGAGGCACCAGATCCGACAACCGGGGCGTCTGCCCCGCCGCTGCATATGTCATCGACGTTTGTGACAGATCAAGTCGCCGGGTTCTCGGCGCACGACCTAGAAGGGGGCGACAACGGGTTCCTCTATGCCCGGTGGGACAACCCGACTGTTGCTATGCTGGAGAAAAAGATCGCAGCCCTACAAGGCACCGAAGCCTGTTTGTGCACGGCCTCGGGCATGGCGGCGGCAACTGCGATCTTTTTGACGTTCTTGTCTGCCGGGGATCATGTGATTGTTTCGGATGTCTCCTATGCCGGAGTTGCTGAATTGGCCCGCGAAACCTTGCCCCGATTTGGGGTCGAGGTCAGCGCGGTCAATATGTCCGACCTAACCGCCGTGGCGGCCGCAATCCGACCAAACACGCGGCTGATCCATACCGAAACACCGGTGAACCCCATTGGCCGCTTGACCGATCTGGCTGCGGTGTCTGCGTTGGCGCGGGCCGCTGGCGCGTTGCACAGTAGTGACGCAACTTTTGCCTCGCCCCTTGGCATGGACACGGTTGCATTGGGCGTGGACCTGACCATGCATTCGATCACCAAATACATTGGCGGGCATGGCGATGCGGTTGGTGGAGCTGTGGCTGGGCGCGCGGATTTGATTGCCCGCATGCGCGCCGAAGCTTCGATCCATCACGGCGGCATTCTGTCCCCATTCAACGCGTGGCTGATTGCGCGCGGTGCGGCAACGCTGCCCCTGCGCATGAAAGCCCACCAACAGGGTGCACAGGCCGTTGCCGAGTGGTTGGAAACACACCCCCAAGTGACCAAGGTCATCTATCCAGGTCTGGCCTCACACCCCCAAGCGGATCTGGCCGCAACCCAGATGCGCAATACATCTGGCATGATTTCCTTTCAGGTCGGAGATGCAGCAACCGGCCAACGCATCGCGCAACAGATGATTGATCGGTTGCAGATCGTGCACTACGCAGTGTCATTGGGGCATCATCGCAGCTTGATCTTTTGGATGGAAACAGCGGGTTTGATGGACACGTCTTTCCATCTGAAAAGGGATCAGCTGGAGTCATATCGCGCCTATGCCGGGGACGGGATTTTCAGGCTATCCGTTGGATTGGAGGAAGCCCCGGATGTGATTGCGGATCTGGATCTGGCCCTGTCGTAAGCCGGGGGTCTCCCGCCCTCTCAGGTGCATCAAAGATGCCCCTTGGAGAGGTTGGGCGTGGCCGTGCGCCTAGCGGCGCGCGGCGGTCCCATCAGCCTGCAACCGTCCCGCAAGTAGGGCAATCGGCCCGTTTGGACAGCGTTATCTTGCGGCTTTCACCATAGAGCGCATCGTAGATCAACATTTCACCACGCAACGACATGCCGGCCCCAGTGATCACTTTGACCGCTTCGACTGCCATCATCGCGCCAACCACCCCCGGCAGGGGCCCGACAACACCGGCCTCGGAACAGGAGGGGGCCAGCCCGGCGGCTGGTGCCTCGGGGAAAATGCACTGATAACAAGGGGCGCCCTTGGCGGGCTCAAACAGACTCAGCTGCCCTTCCCATTGGGACAAGGCCCCAGAAATGAGCGGTTTCCCTGTCTCGACAGCAGCTTTGTTCACCAGATACCGAGTTTCGAAATTGTCGGTTCCGTCCAAGATCAGATCGTAATCCGCGAACAATTCCATCGCGATGTCGTCGGTCAAACGGCGATGATACGGCTGCACGATCACATTTGGGTTCTGCGCCTCCATCGCCTGCTTTGCGGAAAACACCTTGGGCATTCCGATGTCCGCATCACGATGGATCACCTGCCGCTGCAGGTTCGCATTCTCGACCTCATCATCATCAATAACCCCGATTGTTCCAACCCCGGCAGCGGCCAGATATTGCAACGCAGGCGCGCCCAAGCCCCCCGCACCGATGACCAGAACCTTAGCCAGTTTCAGGCGTTTCTGCCCAACCCCGCCAAGTTCACGCAATACGATGTGGCGCGCATATCGGTCGAGCTCCGTTTCAGAGAATGTCCCCGTTTTAGATGGCATTTCAGGCTCCTTTTTGTTCGCCCGCTTGCGCAGCGCCTTGAGGCCCTGACCATAGACCAAGACCATCACAAAGGCCCCTGCAACCATCAGCCACAGCGCCGGAGATTGCCCCGTCGCCTCGCGGATAGGATGACCATCCGGCAAGGCCAGCTGCAAGATCAGGACAACACCAAAAACCATGCCAACCGTGCTGAGCCGGGCAGTGCGGGACACGCCCATGATCATCCCAAGGACCCAAAGAGCCGCCGCCATGAAGAAAACAAGAAACATCAGCTCAGCCCCGTCGAACCAAAGCCACCTTTACCTCGGCTCGTCTCAGAAAGCTGATCGACTTCTGTCAATGTGTAGCGGGGAACCTCTGCGATTACGGCCTGCGCAATTCGATCCCCATGATTTATCAAGAAAGGTTCTGTTCCGAAGTAGTAGAGACCACATAGGACTTCTCCACGGAAGTCAGCGTCCACGGTTCCGGGGCTATTGGGGACTAGAAATCGGTTTTTAAGTGACATCCCAGATCTTGGGCGAATTTGCATTTCTGTGCCGACTGGCAACTCTACATGAAACCCCACTGATATCAGCTTGAGGTCTCCATGAGAAAACGTGACAGGCCCCGAGGGTAAAAACGCCCTGAGATCCATCCCAGCGGATCCAGGCGTCGCGTATGTTGGGAGTGGAAGTGTGTTGCCTTCGACACGCTTAAACTTGATCTCATTCATTCTTTTACCACCTCGACCCTATGCCAATGTCTTACCCTGGGAACGTTCCCCAATCTCCAACTGAGTGCGGAGGGTTTCATTTTCGTCTGATTTAGAGAGCGATTGTTGTCAAGGGAGCAGCCGTGTTCCGAAATCTCGGTCCCACCTTTCCCTGCATTTTCCAGTATCTCCCGTTTGTCGCAAACTTCTGAGCCTTGGCTGCGACGACCATAATCGCATGCCACTCCCCCAAACATCCAGCCTTCTTGAGTTGAAGGCGTCTTGGTTGAAGCCAAAGGTTTGCCTTGGCAACATAAGCGAAGACCTGCGGATCGAAAATTTTAGGTCTAGGGCGTCCAGAATATTTGGCCAATACTGGCACCAATTCTAGCAATGACCCAAAGCTGGTTTCGGATTTTCACCGATGACAGGTAGAACACCTATCTCAACAGTCGATTAGTATCCGTTCACCAATAAACAACTGGGCAGCCGTTACATCTCTGCCAAAGAAGATTTTGAATTGGAAATACATTGAAACGCCCTAAACCTTTTGAAACGTCCCGCAAAGTTCTTGCAACGGCCTTGTGTGTTGGCCTTTTGCCCGCTGTATTGGCCGCTGAGACCCCCAGATATTCTGCTGATGTTCCCCTATCGATTTTGACGCCGGATGTTGTTGAGACTGACCGCCTTGGAACACTCGAGTTCTTTGACGGAGGGCCGACACCCGAAACGGCCCGCAAGGCGTTTGATAATCTTGACTTCATGCGCGGTGTCGAGACCTTTCTTCAAGGGCTACAGGTTGCCTCAATTCAAGCCTTTTGTGACGGTTTAGACAGTATTGGCAGTGGCCCTGGCAACATCGCCATCACCGAAGGTTTGCTGGATGCGCGATCTCTATTGCTGACCCCCAACTCTACAACTGTCTATGTTGTAGGATGCCTTGACCTAAAAGAAGGCCCCGTAGTCCTAGAACTGCCGGCAGGAATGCTTGGCCCTGTCGATGACGCGTTCTTTCGCTGGGTTACGGACGTTGGCGTAACCGGACCGGATCAAGGCCGTGGGGGGCGCTACTTGTTTGTTGGGCCCGATTATCAAGGCCCGCTCCCGGATGTGGGGTTTCACATCGTTCGCTCTCAGACTTACATGAACTGGCTGCTGACGCGTGCCTTTGTCAGTGAAGCCGGGCTACAATCAACAGTGGACGGCGTGAAAGCCACCATGAAGCTCTATCCACTGGCTGAGCTCGGGACACCTCAGGAACAGGTGTTTGTTAATTTGACCGGCAATCAGGTCAATACGATCCACGCAAACGATTTTTCCTACTTTGAGGAACTGAACGATGCCATTCAACGCGAACCGGCTGGCGCTTTTCCACCCGAGTTCGTCGGCTTACTGGCCAGTGTCGGTATCAAGAAAGGGCAAGAGTTCGCGCCGGACGAACGCATGAAAACAATTCTGACGGAGGCGGCGAAAGTTGGCAATGCGACCGCAAGAGCCATGGCCTATCAACCGCGTGACCGGGATCTGTTCTTTTGGGAGGATCGAGGCTGGTATACGTCTTTCGTCGGCGGCAGTCATGAATTCCTGATTAACGGCGGGCTCAACCTCAATTATCGGACCATGTTCCACTACATGGCCACGGGCATCACACCTGCGATGTCCGAACCCCAGGTTGGCAGTGGCTCAGTCTATGCCTTCACTCCACATGACGCCGGCGGCGCCTATCTAGATGGTGGCAAGACTTACAAAGTGACGCTTCCGGCGCCGGTCCCTGCAAATGATTTCTGGTCGTTTGTTGTATATGACAATCAGCACCGCTCAATGCTTGAAACGGATCAGCGCCTTGCCGGGCTCGACAGCACGCTTGAGGGTCTGGTCGCAAACGAAGATGGCTCTTACACAGTGTGGTTTGGACCGGAAGCCCCCAAAGGCAAGGACGGCAATTGGATCCAAACGACCCCTGGCAAAAGTTTCTCGACGATTTTGCGACTTTATGGCCCTCTTGAGCCCTGGTTTAACAAAGCCTGGCGACCGGGCGATCTGGAACGGGTCAAATAGGCCATTCTTTTGAACGAAAGGAGCGTGACCTATGACATCCCCCAAGCGTGTCATGATTGTTGCCTGGGGCAGTCGCGGTGATCTCCAGCCAGTTGCATCGCTGGCGCTGCACCTGAAACGCCAAGGCCGAGAGGTCATAGTGTTTGCCACGCCTCCGGCGACGGATTTGTTGCAGGCCAACGGCATCAATTATGTCGCCGCACAAGAAAACATCGAGAGTTTTGTGGAAAAACTGTTCGGAGAGGTCGCCCCCTCCGACCGCTCCATTCGGGGCCTGATACGCTTGGCCAAGTTTGCATAAACGTTTCTGAACAGCCCGGAATACGTGGCGACGCAAAAGGCGGACATGGCCAGCGCCTTGAAGGTCGCGCAGGCGTTTAAACCAGACGTGCTCATCACGCCAAACATCATCTACGGCCCGTTTGTGAGCATGGCCGAAGCCTTGCAGAAACCGGTGGTGACTCTAGATTTTCAGGTGAATCACCCAACGTCCGACTTTCCCCTTTTTACCATGGAAATGGGTAAATTCCCCAAAGGCCTGAACCGTTTCTTTTATTGGCTCAAGGCCAGGCTTTACCCAAAGACGATCAAACCAAAATTCGACATGATGCGCGAACTTTGCCGACTCCCAAGTGACCGCTACACCGACGGCACACGGTTCCAAATCTGGCCTCATGATTTACCGCAACTCTGCGCCGCCTCTCCGAGCCCGTTTTCACAACCCAAAGACTGGCCTTCGCAAAAGCTTATGGGGGGCTGGTTGATAGAGCCAAATGAGGAGAACTATACGCCCCCGCCCGGGCTGGCTGAATTTCTGGAGCACAGGCCGGTATATGTCGGGTTTGGCAGCATGAAGGGCAGTCCCGATTTTTGCAGGACGCTTTCGACCTTGGCGATCAAGAGTTTGAATCTTGCTGGCGCCAAGGGGGTGTTGCTGGGCGGTTGGGCCGGGTTAACCCGCAACAGTCTGGATACTACAACGGACGAGGGGAAACGCCTGTTTCAGTGGGCAGAGGAAAACGTCTTTGAAATCGACGCTGCCCCCATGACTGGCTATTTCCGCAATGCTCAGCCGTGGTGCATCACGGAGGCGCGGGGACACTCGCAGCAGGCGTACGTGCTGGCCGCCCGACAATCGTGTGTGCGATGCAGGGGGATCAGCCGTTTCACGGTTCGGTGGTTCAGGCGCAGGGGCTTGGGGTGTACTTGGGCATGATGGGTACCGAAAAAGTAACCTCCCAAAGCCTGTCCAGCGCGATAACGCAGGTGATCAACAACAAGCAAATAGCTGGGGCCGCCAACCGAATGAGCGCGCGTGTCGCGAAAGAGGACGGTGTTGGGAATGCCGTTCGTTTCATCGATACTATGGCGGCCACCTTCACCTATCCCTGGCCCACCAAACAAGGATAGGGCTGGGTGCATTCAAAGCCAGTCATGCGGCTTTTGACAAACCAATCCAAGCCACCCTTTGGCTATGCACACAGTTATTAGGCACATCGCACCCTCAGCTCAGCGCCGAGGCAATCCGCTGCGCCAATTGCGCGGCAACTTGGTCTTTCGCCATACGCGGCCATTCCTCGGCCCCGGTGTCAGAGATCAGGATCACGGCATTTTCACTGCCGCCCATGATCCCGGTTGCCGGGCTGACATCGTTGGCAACGATCCAGTCACACCCCTTGCGCAGCCGTTTGGCAGTCGCGTTTTCGACCACATCATTGGTTTCTGCTGCAAAACCAACCACCAGACCCGGGCGACCCTGTTCCAATCGCGAAACACGTTTCAGGATATCGGGGTTTTCCGCGAATTCCAAAATCGGCAACCCGTCTTTGCTTTTCTTCAACTTACGGTCCGAGGCCGACGCCACCCGCCAATCCGCAACAGCCGCAGCAAAGACCCCGGCATCCACAGGCAGGGCCGCATCCACTGCGTTCGACATTTCCAAAGCACTCTGAACGCGCACGACCTCGACCCCCGCGGGGGGGGCCACATCGGCGGGCCCGGTTACAAACACCACCTCGGCACCGAGATTGACCAGTGCCCGCGCAACAGCAGCGCCCTGCGCCCCAGAGGATCGGTTGGCAATATAGCGAACGGGATCAATGGGTTCGTGCGTTGGGCCCGATGTCACCAGAATACGTTTACCCAATAAGGGCCCCTGCCCCAGCTCAGCTTCGATTGCGGCCACGATTTCCAAAGGTTCAGCCATGCGCCCCGGGCCATATTCGCCACAGGCCATATCGCCTTGGTTAGGGCCAACAAACCGGATCCCATCTGCCTTGAGTTGTTCCTGATTGCGTTGGGTGGCGGGGTGGTCCCACATACGAACATTCATCGCAGGGGCGATCAGAACCGGCGTACCCGTCGCCATCAGCAGTGTAGATGCAAGATCATTCGCCAGACCACCGGCCATTTTCCCCATCAAATCCGCAGTTGCAGGCGCAACCACCACCAGATCTGCCGACCGCGACAGCTGGATATGACCCATCTCAGCCTCGCTGGTCAGATCAAACAGATCCTGATGCACCTTGCTGCCCGCCAATGCGGCCACAGACAAAGGCGTCACGAATTCTTCGGCAGCGCGGGTCAGAACGGGTGTGACCGAAGCCCCCCGTTCACGCAACCGGCGGATCAGATCGAGTGACTTATAGGCAGCAATACCGCCCCCAATAATCAGCAGAATACGCTTGGATGCGAGCATGGCCTGGCCTTTTCTTTCAGGGTCCGCCCAAGTCTAGGCAAGCCCGCCAAGTTGTTCCAGCGTATAATCCAATCGGGTCAATCCTGTTGAGAAAATACCGCGCAGGGGTCCTCGCGCTCGACCGCTGGGCTATCGATCACGAAATCAAATTCCCCTTCGATCTGACCGTCTTGGGATTGCCCCAGCGACACCACCTTAAGACCCGGTGCAAGACGGGCAAGAATGGACGGCACCCCCCAATCAACGCGAGCGTGCCCATTGCCGGTGATCACAACAACCGGACCTTTGGTTTCGTCGATGGCACGCAAAACAGCACGCGCCAAAACCGCGTCACGCAACCGCTGCATCTGAACAAAATTTGCCAGCTGATCATCAGGCAGGGCCCCGCAATGGGAGGCTTGTTGATCCAATTCACGCGCGGCCTGCTCTTCCAACGGCAGCGCCACATTCAATCCGTATCGCGTCGCGTCTGCGCCCAAGGCAGCGGCAGCCCCGCTTTTTAACGCTGCACGCAAAGCCTTGCGCGGAACCATCGCGCCATAAATCGGAGCCTCGGGCGCGGCGGCGAAGATGGGTAAATACATCGCCAAAGGCGGCCAGCCCATTTCGACCCAGCGGATGGTTTCCGCCAGCTTTTCAGGATCTGAGATTACTTGTGCCGTCACGAGGGATGCGCTCTGTTCAGTCAGCATTTCCCAAACCATCGCATTTGGGGACAGGTCAGACACCACCTGCGCCTGTCGTTGATGGTGCGCGGCGTTCTCGTGGTCTTCGCCCAAAATCACGACATCCGCCTGTTTCATGTCAGTCAGGATGTCAGCAGGAATGTCCGCCGCCATCGCAGGGGCGGCACTCAACGCCACACAGGCGCACAACAGAATCGAAAAATGTCTCATAAAAGAAAGTGTTGCACCTCGCGCGATTGCCCTTCAAGGCTTTTACGCATCTTGGCGAATGCAGCGGCTTCTAATTGCCGAACCCGTTCTTTTGAAATGCCCAACTCTTTGCCAAGGCTTTCAAGCGTGCGCGGTACCTCGCGCAGTTTGCGTTCTTGCACGATAAAGCTTTCGCGGTCGCTCAGGGCCTTCATTGCGACCAACAGCCAAGTGCGCAATTGTTCCTGATCATGGCTGTTTTCGACCTGCTCCGCCGCCTGGATACTGTCGTCTTCCAGCGCATCAATCCATTCGCGGCCGTCTTCGTCTGCGGATTGCACCGCGTTCAAGGAAAAATCAGACCCTGACAGACGCCCGTCCATCATTTCCACATCGCGCAGCGGCACGCCGATTTCTGAGGCAATCATTTGGTGCAGCTGAAACCGGTCCAGCGCCACACCATCCGAAGAGGCCTCGCGTTCGAGCTGCGCCTGCACCCGGCGCATGTTGAAAAACAGCGATTTCTGCGACGAGGTCGAGCCGGTTCGCACCATGGACCAGTTGCGCATGACATAGTCTTGAATGCTCGCCTTGATCCACCAAACCGCATAGGTGGAAAAACGCACCCCGCGATCCGGGTCGAATTTGTCGGCTGCCTTCATCAAACCAACGCCCGCCTCTTGGATCAGGTCATTCATTGACGCGCCATAGCGCTTGTATTTCGCCGCCATCGAAATCGCCAACCGCATGTAGGCTGTCACCAATCGGTGCAAAGCAGCTTCGTCCCGCTGATCACGCCACGCATAGGCAAGCCGCAATTCGGTTTCTGCATCCAGTAATTCGGCCTTCATCGCCTTGCGCGACATGAGCCTGTCATTTTGTACATCCAGTGCCATACATCTCTCCCCAAATGTTCGGCGCACCTGCCGTGGCTTGTCATACCCTGATGCTATCATTACGCAGGGAGACGGCAGATGGATCACTTGAAAGGTAAGTACGTGTTTCCAAAATTCACCTTCGTTCTGGGTGGTGCGGCATCAGGCAAATCGCTCTTTGCTGAGCAACTTGTTGGTAAATCAGGAAAAAACCGCGTCTACCTTGCCACTTCACAAGTTTTTGATAGCGAGATGCGCACCAAGGTTGATCGCCATATAGACCAGCGTGGCGCCGATTGGACCACGATAGAAGAGCCTTTGGATCTGGCTCCTGCTTTGGTAAAAATGACTGCGGATCAAACCTGTTTGCTGGATTGTGCCACCATGTGGCTTACCAATCATCTGCTGGCTGAAAATGATCTAGAAACCGCCCAATCTGATCTTATTTCCGCCTTGCGGGCCTGTCCGGCGCATGTGGTAATCGTATCTAACGAAGTGGGCCACGGCATCGTGCCAGACAATGCGCTGTCGCGCCAATTCCGCGAGGCGCAAGGCCGATTGAATATCGCCTTGGCGGCCGAGGCTGATCTGGCCGTGCTGGTCACTGCGGGCCTGCCCCTTGTTTTGAAAGGAACCCTGCCATGACACGCCTCCACTTGGTCCGCCACGGCCCAACCCATGCTAAATCCATGGTCGGGTGGTCGGATCTGCCCGCAGATCTGAGCGACACCGCCGCGATTGCGCGTTTGAGCGATCACCTGCCCCATCCTGCAATCGTAATTTCTTCGGATTTGTCACGGGCGGCAGACACCGCCAGCGCCATTCAAGGGACACGCACCCGCCTGCCTCATCATCTGGATTTACGCGAAATCAATTTCGGAGATTGGGAGCTGCGGCGCTTTGCTGAGATCGAAGCCGAAGATCCCGATCGTATTCGCGCCTATTGGGAAACCCCCGGTGATGTGCGCCCCCCGAATGGTGAAAGCTGGAATGAGGTCTGTGCCCGCGTGGATGCAGCCGTGGATGCATTGATAGCCCAGCATACGGGTGCGGATTTGATTATCGTGGCCCACTTTGGAGTCATCCTAACGCAGGTCCAACGCGCCCTGCAATTGGACGCGGAACAGGCGTTTGGCCATCGGATCGATAATCTATCCGTCACGCAGATCACTCATTCCCCAACCAAATGGGACGTCGCCCTGATCAATCATCTCCCGTGATGAGGCAGCGCACAAATCACTGTTTTACGGGATGGACCCTCTGACTTTACGCTGATGGCATGAGTTATGATCTTTATATCGGGGACCGCCTGTTTTCCAGTTGGTCCATGCGCGGGTGGCTGATGCTTGAGAAATTCGGCATCCCCCACCAGACCCATTTGATTGGCCTGTATTCCGGGACCATGGCTGCCGACATGGCGTCGCTTGCCCCTGCCCGGTTGGTGCCGACGTTGCTCACCCCGGATGGGATCGTTGTGGGCGAAAGCCTTGCCATGGCTGAAACCCTCGCGGAACGTCACCCCGATGCGGGATTGTGGCCTGCGGACCCGGCATCGCGCGCAACGGCGCGTTGGCTGTGCGCGGAAATGGTCGCTGGATTCACCGCTTTGCGCGGCCAATGCCCGATGCAGTTATCCCATTGTTTTTTGAGGTTTGAGCCCTCTGACGGCACTCTGGCAGATCTTGAACGGATCGAAGCCTTGTGGGCCCATGCCCGTCAGGTTTCGGGGGCTGAAACTGGTCCGCTGTTTGGGGACTATTCTTTGGCGGATGTATTTTACACGCCCGTTGCTGCCCGGATCATCGGCTATGGCCTGCCTGTGAGTGCCGAAATCCGCGCCTATTGCGAGGAATTGCTGGCGGATGCGGCGGTCAAAACATGGCGGAACCAAGCTTTGGAAGTGACCTATGACCCCTTCCCTTACGTGTTGGATTTGGAACAAACGCCGTGGCCTCAGTTTTGAACAGCCTGCGTTAACCATTCTTAAACGCCTGCTTGGTTAGCAATATTCTGTTAACCAAAAGCAGGAAGCCCATGGTCGCTCGTGCCTATACCGTTGCGTTTCAGGGGGTCGACGCCCGCCTTGTCGAAGTTCAATGCGCCGTTACCCCCGGTTTGCCCGCGTTCTCGATCGTTGGGTTGCCAGACAAAACCGTTTCTGAGGCGCGCGATCGTGTCCGCAGCGCCTTGAACTCTATGGCGATCGCGCTGCCCTCGAAACGGATCACGATCAACCTTTCACCTGCCGACCTGCCAAAAGAAGGCAGCCATTTCGACTTGCCCATCGCGCTAGCTTTGCTCGCGGCCTTGGAAATCATCCCTGCCGACACGGCTGAGCAAACCGTCGCCTTGGGCGAGCTTTCGTTGGACGGATCGTTGGTGCCTGTGGTCGGAGCTTTGCCTGCGGCAATGACCGCTGCCGACGAAGATCGCACCCTGCTGTGCCCAAAACCCTCCAGTGCCGAAGCCGCCTGGGTGGGAGAGGCGTTGGTGTTGGGTGCCGATACACTCAGCGATGTGGTGCGCCATTATACGGGCCAGTCCCCACTTCAACCGGCACAGGCAGGTCAGCTTCACTCTGATCCGTTCGCTAAAGACCTGCGTGACGTCAAAGGACAAGAGCGGGCAAAGCGGGCGTTGGAAATCGCCGCGGCTGGACGCCACCACATGATCATGATCGGAACACCGGGATCCGGAAAATCTATGCTGGCCGCGCGCATTCCGGGCATTCTGCCGCCTCTCACCCCCAACGAGGCCCTCAGCACATCAATGATCCAATCGCTCTGTGGTCTGCTGGACGAAGGCGGGATTTCAATGACGCGCCCATTTCGCGAGCCCCATCACACGGCATCTATGGCGGCCATTGTTGGCGGCGGCAAAGGAGCCAAACCCGGCGAAATCTCACTTGCCCACAACGGGGTTCTGTTCATGGACGAGTTTCCTGAATTTGCGCGCACAGTTTTAGAAACCCTTCGCCAGCCCATCGAAACCGGAGAGGTCATGGTGGCGCGGGCCAACGCGCATATCAAATACCCCTGCCGGTTTATGTTGGTGGCGGCGGCAAACCCCTGCAAATGCGGATATCTGACCGACCCGGGACGTGCCTGTTCGCGGGCGCCGAACTGTGGGGATGATTATTTAGGTCGCATCTCTGGCCCGCTGATGGACCGGTTCGACCTCAGGATCGAGGTGCCGCCCGTGGCCTTTTCCGACCTTGATTTGCCCCCCTCAGGGGACAGTTCGGAAGCCGTTGCTGCGCGGGTGAACGCCGCGCGCGATGTGCAAGCGGATCGGTTCCGCGATCTGGCAGATGTGCATCAAAACGCAGATGCCGAAGGGGCCGTCTTGGATCAATGCGCTACCCCCGATGCCGAGGGAAAGGCGCTGTTGCTCAAAGCGGCGGACCGCTTTGGCCTGTCTGCACGCGCCTATCACCGCATTTTGCGCGTGGCGCGCACGATTGCGGATCTAGACCAGTCCGATGCGGTGCTCCGGCATCACGTTGCCGAAGCCCTCAGTTTTCGGATCACAACCAAAGTGACGGCTTAAACTTTGGCCTCAATCGCGTCCCAGATTTTGGATGCGATGTTGACGCCGTCAAAACGCTCAAGCTCTTGGATACCCGTTGGGGAAGTCACGTTGATCTCTGTCAGATAGTCCCCGATCACGTCGATCCCGACAAAGATCTGACCTTTTTCACGCAACAACGGACCAATGGCGGCACAGATTTCCAAATCCCGCTCGCTCAGGCCAATCTTTTCGGGGCGGCCGCCAACATGCATGTTGGACCGGGTTTCGCCTTCGGCGGGAACGCGATTGATGGCCCCGACAGGTTCGCCGTCCACCAAGATCACCCGTTTGTCGCCATTTCGTACATCTGGCAGGAACTTTTGTACGATCAGCGGCTCACGCGAAAAGCCGGTGAACAGTTCGTGCAGAGACGACAGGTTGCGATCGTTGGCATCCAACCGGAACACACCCGCCCCGCCGTTGCCATAGAGCGGCTTTAGAATGATGTCGCCATGCTTGGCTTTGAACGCTTTGATCGTGTCCAGATCGCGCGCGATCGTGGTTGGGGGCGTTAGATCCGGGAAATCCAGCACCAGCAGCTTTTCGGGATAGTTGCGCACCCAGAACGGGTCATTCACCACCAGCGCCTGCCCCTTGAGCCGGTCCAGCAGATGGGTTGAGGTGATGTAATGCATGTCAAAGGGCGGATCCTGGCGCAGCCACACCACATCGAAATCGGCCAGATCCACCTCGCGCAGGAGTCCAAGAACCGCCGGATCGCCTGCAACCCGCTGCACGGTCATGTCATGCCCGCGCGCGGTTATGCGCCCTTGTTGATAAGCCAGCTGATCTGGCCCGTAGAAAAACAGGTCATGCCCACGGGCCTGCGCCTCTTCCGCAAGGCGGAACGAGCTGTCAGCGTTGATGTCCACGGCCCCGATCGGGTCCATCTGAAAGGCGATTTTCATGACACGGTCCTTTATCTGTTGCCCGATACATGGCGCAGAGATCGCGCGTGTTCAATGACGATCACCCCAATCCGAACGCATTCTCGATGATTTGAAGTTCCCCAGTGCCGTTCACAAGCGCCACGTCAAAGCGGCTTTCGGTCAATTCACCTTTGGGTTCACCGGCCAAAAACTCAGCAGCGGTGGCATAGATCCGGCCCATCTGCCGTTGGCCAAGTTGTTCCGCAGCGCGGGCAAAATCCCGACTTTTCTTGACCTCAACAAACACAACGCCGTGGGTGTCGCGAAAGATCAGGTCAATCTCGCCGCCCTGCCCGCGCCAACGCCGCGCGGCCAGTTCATAGCCGCGCTTCAGATAGTCATCACAGACCTGCCGTTCGGCTGCCTCCCCCGCATGATACGCCATTGCACTGCGTGTGGAGCGGGCGGTCATCTCAACCTTTTCCCAACTTGAGCGCCAATTGATACACAGGACGACGCGGAATTTCGTACATATTGGACACGATATCGGCCGCATCTTTGACCGAATGCGTCTCCAAGGCCTTGGTCAAAGCAGTTTCGATATCTTCGTCGCTCACCGCTTCGGTTCTGCGGCGGTCGACAAGCATCACGATTTCACCTTTGACACCTTGTTCTTCCAGACCCACCGCCAGTTCCTGCAAGGAGCCCCGGCGCACCTCTTCGAACCGTTTTGTCAGCTCGCGACACATCGCAGCTGGGCGTTCCCCGCCCAACACACTCGCCATGTCTGCGACACTGGCCGCGATCCGTTTGGGGGATTCGTAAAAAACCAAAGTGCCTGGCACATCCCGGAGTGTTTCCAGCCGCGACCGGCGTGCCGATTTGGCATTGGGCAAAAAACCCGCAAAGAAAAACGAATCTGTTGGCAGGCCACCCAGCGTCAAAGCCGTCAAAACGGCTGACGGCCCGGGGGCGGCAGTTACCATATACCCGGCATCTGCCGCAGCCACACTAAGATCATACCCGGGATCCGCAATCAGCGGCATCCCGGCCTCGGATGCATAAGCAACAGATTGCCCAGCAGCGATCGCATCAAGGATTTTACCCCGTGCACCTGCCCCGCTATGATCATGATAGGCAAGAATACGGCGCCCTTCGAGCGGAACACCGTGGATTTCCATCAACCGGCGCAGGCTGCGCGTGTCCTCGGCTGCGATCATATCCGCAGAGGCCAAAACATCTAAGGCCCGCAGCGTAATATCGCGCGCGGTGCCAATCGGGGTCGCCAGAAAATACAATCCCGGCGACAATCTGACCTTTAGGTAATTCAACGCTGGACCCGTCCTCTGGTACGTTTATGATCGGTGTTTGATACAACACGGCTTATCAAAAGCCGGATCAGGGAGTTTTGATTTAGATGTTTGCCGTTTTCAAGCCCACTCGAAAGATTGTCCTTTCCACCCTCGCTTTGGCGTCGGCGGCTTTCCTGACCGCCTGTGACCCTGTTTCGATTGGCGGTGGCGGCCCATCGATCAATACGAGCAAGCCCGTTCCTGTTGCCTTGTTGGTGCCTAAAGGGTCTGCACAATCCGGGGATGCCGTGTTGGCGCAGAGCCTTGAGAACGCAGCCCGGTTGGCGATTGGTGACTTGCAAAACGTGCAAATCGACCTGCGCGTTTATGATACGGCAGGTGATGCGAACACAGCTGCGGCGATGGCAAAGCAGGCTGTTGGCGATGGGGCCAAGATCATTCTTGGTCCGGTTTACGCCCAAGCGGCCAATGCTGCTGGTTTGGCTGTTCTGGGCAACAAGGTGAATGTTCTTTCGTTCTCGAACAACACCAGCATTGCGGGGGGCAACGTCTTTGTATTGGGCCCCACCTTTAACAACTCGGCAAATCGCCTTGCCAATTTTGCCGCCCGTCAGGGCAAAGGCAACATCGTCATGGTTCACAGCAACGACGCGGCTGGTCAATTGGGACGATCCGCGATTGAGCAGGCGATTGCCGGAACCAGTGCCAGCCTAGCAGGAAGCGTTGCTTATGAACGCTCGCAGCAAGGGGTGATCAGCACTGTTCCACAGATCAAAGCCACGGTTGACGCAACCGGGGCCAACTCTATCTTTCTTACCGCAACCACAGCGGGTGCGTTGCCGCTTTATACGCAGCTTCTGCCCGAGGCAGGCGTTAGCCCCACCGACGTTCAATACATTGGCCTGACCCGCTGGGATATTCCTGCGCAGACGCTTGAGCTGCCGGGTGTTCAGGGTGGCTGGTTTGCGCTTCCCGATCCCAGCAAGTCCCAACAATTCCGTGCCCGATATGAAGGCGCATATGGCGGTGCGCCGCATCCAATCGGTGGTCTTGCGTATGACGGGATCGCCGCAATCGGTGCCCTTGTTGGGGCTGGAAAATCAGATGCTCTAACCGGCGCTGCACTGACCCAAAGCGCCGGGTTCCAAGGCGTTGGCGGTATCTTTCGCTTGCGCCCAGACGGAACCAACGAACGCGGGCTGGCGGTTGCAACAATTCAAAACAAACAGGTGGTCGTAATTGACTCTGCCCCACAAAGCTTTGGCGGTGTCGGATTCTAATCCGACCAACGCCTCTCCGCTGTCTCCGGCTCTTGCCGGCCCTCTTATTTGTGAGCCAACAGAGATCTTTGATCCGGTTTCTGTGCGTCAACAAATTGATGCATTATCCACTGCCGACATAGCCAACCCGGCTATGCGCAGTGAGGTCGTGCGCATCTTACGCGACACCCAAAAAGCCGGACGGGCCGCCATTGCGGACAGTTTCGCAAAAGCCCCCTTTGCGGCGCGTCCCCTGACCCGGTCCTATACCTATTTGACTGACGGATTGGTCAAAACGGCAATGTATGTCGCGAGCGAAATCCTGCATCCGTTGTCGACACCCACACAGGGCGAACGTATCGCCGTTCTGGCCGTTGGCGGATATGGGCGTGGTGAAATGGCGCCGTCCTCGGATGTGGATTTGCTGTTTCTGACTCCGTACAAAATCACCGCCTGGGCTGAGAGTGTCATTGAATCCATGCTGTATATCCTGTGGGATCTGCGGCTCAAGGTGGGGCACTCATCGCGCACAATCAAAGATTGCATTCGTCTGGGGACCGAAGATTTCACCATCCGAACCGCGATGCTGGAACAGCGTTTTATCGCGGGTCATTCGCCTTTGGCCGAAGAGCTGGATCAAAAGCTGAAAACCGATCTGTTCCAGGGCACCGAACGCGAATTCATCGAGGCCAAGCTGCAAGAGCGCGATCAACGCCATCGCAAGCAAGGCCAGCGTTACATGGTCGAACCGAATGTGAAAGAAGGCAAAGGCGGTCTGCGTGACCTACAGTCCCTGTTTTGGATCGCCAAATATGTGCATCACGTTCAGGATGTCGCCGAGTTGGTCCCGCTTGGCCTGTTCACCAACGAAGAATTTGACACCTTTGCCCAAGCCGAAAACTTCTTGTGGGCGGTGCGGTCGCATCTGCATCTGGCCACCAAGCGCGCAACCGAGCAGCTGACCTTTGATATGCAGGTCGAAGTTGCGGCGCGGATGGGGTATCAGGATCGGGCTGGTCGGCGTGGTGTCGAAGTGTTCATGCAGAAGTATTTTCGCGAGGCCACCCGTGTGGGGGAGCTGACGCGGATTCTGCTGACCAAGCTCGAAGCGTCGCACATGAAAAGCGCGCCTTTGTTGGAGCGTATTTTCCGTCGTCGGCCCCGGATCAAACCCGGATACAAAGTCGTACATGGGCGGTTGGATGTGGCCGACCCTGAATCGTTTCTTGCGGACAAGGTCAACATGCTGCGCCTGTTCGAAGAGGGCCTGCGCACTGGGATGTTGATCCATCCTGACGCGATGCGGCTGGTTACGGCCAATCTGGCGCTAATTGACGACGACATGCGCAACAACAAAGAAGCGCGGCGCATCTTTCTAGATTTGATGCTGAAACACGGCAATCCCGAACGCGCGCTGAGACGCATGAACGAGCTTGGTGTTCTGGCAGCATTTGTTCCGGAATTCGAACCCATCGTCGCAATGATGCAGTTCAACATGTATCACAGCTACACCGTAGATGAGCATACGATCCAGTGCATCACCACGTTGGCACAGATCGAACGGGGCGAGTTGATTGAGGAGCTGCCGCTCGCGTCTGGCATCCTCAAAGACGGAGTGAACCGCAAAGTTCTTTATGCGGCGTTGCTGCTGCATGATATCGGCAAGGGTCGGCCCGAGGATCACTCGATCTTGGGTGCAAAAATCACCCGCAAAGTTGCGCCGCGTCTTGGTTTGAGCAAGTCAGAGGCCGAAACCGCTGAATGGCTTGTCCGTTACCACCTGCTGATGTCCGACATGGCACAAAAGCGGGACATTTCCGACCCGCGCACGGTGCGTGGCTTTGCCAAGGCTGTGCAAACTGTCAAACGGCTGGATTTGCTGACCGTTCTGACGGTGTGTGACATTCGCGGCGTTGGGCCAGACACGTGGAACAACTGGAAGGCAACGCTGTTGCGGGCGCTGCACAGTGAAACCAAACGCGCGCTAGAAACCGGGATGGAAGATCTGAACCGTGAAAATCGCGGAACAGAAGCGAAAAAGGCCCTGCGCAAGGCTCTGCCCGAGTGGAGCAAAACACAGCTCAAGCAGGAAACATCTCGTCACTATGCGCCTTATTGGCAGGGTCTGCATGTCAGCGCCCATGTTGATTTCGCCGAGATGCTGCAAGAGCTGGAAGCAAACGGAGACCCGAGCAAGATCTTGATCCGGTTGCACCCCGACGAAGACCGCGATGCCACCAGCGCCTTTTTCGCAATGGGCGATCATCCGGGTATTTTCGCGCGTGTGGCTGGGGCGCTGGCGCTTGTTGGGGCCAATGTTGTGGATGCGCGCAGTTATACAACCAAAGACGGCTACGTGACCGATGCTTTTTGGATTCAAGACGACGACGGGCGCCCGTTCGAGGCGTCACGCCTGCCCCGTCTGACCCAAATGATCACCAAAACCTTACAGGGTGAAGTTGTCGCCCGCGATGCGTTCAAATCCCGGGACAAGATCAAGAAACGGGAACGCGCCTTTAATGTGCCGACCCATATCACCTTTGATAACGAAGGTTCCGAAATCTATACGATTATCGAGGTCGATACACGGGACCGCCCTGGCTTGCTGTATGATCTGGCCCGCGCCTTAGCCGCAACCAACGTGTACATCGCAAACGCGGTGATCGCGACATACGGCGAACAGGTCGTCGACACCTTTTATGTCAAGGATATGTTCGGGTTGAAGTACTATTCCGAAAGCAAACAACGCACCCTTGAAACAAAACTGCGGGCCGCAATTACCGAGGGCGCCAAGCGCGCAAACACATGAAGCCTGCCCGTTTGATGTCAGGGTTTCTGACGGTTGGATTCTGGACTTTAGCCAGTCGTGTGCTGGGGTTTGTTCGGGAAATTCTGATCACGGCCTATATTGGGCCCGGTCCCGTCATGGACGCCTTTGTCGCCGCCTTTCGCTTGCCGAACATGTTTCGCCGTTTTTTCGCCGAAGGGGCGTTTAACGCTGCTTTTGTGCCTATGTTTTCCAAAAAGCTGGAATCCGGGGACGATCCAGAAGGTTTTGCAAATAACGCGTTCAATGTTTTGGGCATGGCCGTGCTTGTGTTGGTTGGCTTGGGTATGATCGCAATGCCAGCCTTGGTCTGGATCACAGCCAAAGGGTTCCATGGAGATGCGAGGTTCGATCTGACGGTTGGGTTTGGCTATATCGTCTTTCCCTACATTTTCTTCATGTCTCTTGCCGCGCTGTTTTCAGGTGTTCTGAATTCAAGCAACCGTTTTGCGGCGGCGGCCGCGGCCCCCGTTCTTCTTAATATCTTCGCCTGTTCAGCCATGATTGCAGGGGCCGTATTGGGTGGTCAGGTGATTGATTGGTTGATTTGGACCATCCCGGTGGCAGGTGTTGCGCAGCTTGGGCTGGTCTGGATTGCTACCGAACGGGCAGGAATACGTATTCGCCCCGCCCGGCCCCGGTGGACGCCAGAGATGTCCAAGCTGGTCAGGATCGCAGTCCCTGCGGCCTTGGCGTCTGGGGTTATGCAAATCAATCTGGTGGTTGGGCAACTGGTTGCCTCAGGCACAGAAAAGGCCGTGAGCTGGCTGTTTGTGGCCGACCGGCTGTACCAATTGCCCTTGGGTGTGGTTGGAATTGCCGTGGGCATCGTGTTGCTGCCCGACCTGTCGCGCCGGTTGCGGGCCGAGGATGATTCCGGTGCCCGTGATGCCTATTCCCGCGCAGGTGAGTTTGCCCTGTTGCTGACGATCCCGTCGGCCGTTGCGTTTCTGGTGATCCCGTTGCCATTGGTATCTGTTTTATACGAACGGGGCGCGACAACATCCGATGACGTGGCAGCCATTGCAGTCGCTGTGGCGATTTATGGGGTGGGTCTGCCTGCATTTGTGCTGCAAAAACTATTACAGCCGCTTTATTTTGCACGCGAAGACACGCGGTCTCCTTTCCGGTTCGCGGTATTTTCTATGGCCTTAAACGCCGGGCTGGCGGTTGGCTTGCATCCCATTCTTGGCTGGATTGCGCCTGCAGTCGCCGCCAGCGTGTCCGGCTGGGCCATGGTCGCGATGCTCATGTGGGGCGCCCGCCCCATGGGCGACGTTGCCCGATTTGATGATCGGTTCAAGCAGCGCGTTTGGCGGATCACCGTGGCCGCAGTTGTCATGGGGATTGGCCTTGCAGGTCTGTCAGCAATTGGGGCGGAAATGCTAGTGACGAGCGGGCTGCGGTACCTGGCGCTGGCCTTGCTGATTATCTTGGGCGCGATCATCTATTTCGCCACGGGGCAGATGATCGGCGCCTTTCACCTTTCGGAATTCAAGCAAGCCTTGCGGCGGGGACGCTAGATCTTAGTCTCGCTGCATCATTCTGCGCAGACGGGCCCAGCCGCCGGGCGCGAGTAGAAACGACAACCCAAACCCGGTTGCAAACCCACCCAGATCCGCGACCCAATCTTTGGTGCCGCCAAACAAAAGGCCAAAAATCAACTGTATGCCCATCAAAAATGCGATCAGGGTAAAGGCGCGGCTTTGGTGTTCACCCACGAGGGATAGCTTGACCCACAGCAAGAACGTAAAAGCGCCGATCAGCCCATAAACAGCGGGAAACCCACCGACCAGCGGATAAGAATCGCTAACCACCACGGCATAGGCCAGTGCGCCCCCAGTGCCCGATAAAACAAAGATCACCAACATGGCGACACCACCAAACACTTCGGCCACCATTTTGCCCATCGCCAAGACAAACACACAGACGAACAGCGCCTGTGTGAAAGAGGCATGAACAAAGGGATAGGTGACGAACCGCATCACATGTTCCAACGGCCAGCGGCCCGTTTCCCACATCCAGTGCACGATATCGCTGGAGAACGAATAGGTCTGGATCGCCGACAAACGCCACCCAACGGCGCTGGCGTCGCCCACCAATCCGCGTGCACCCAATGTAAAGATAAGCTCGATCCCCATGATAAACAGGAACAGGGCCACCACCACGGGGGGCAAAGGATTGACTGCGGGGGGATTGGACGGACTGCTCATGGCCTCGGCTCCTGAATGGTCTATGTCGACGCCGCCTGTTGACGTCTCTTGACCCCATGGGTAAGCGACATGAGCCTATTATTCCAGACGGGAGTTGTCGCTATGACCGAGACCCAATTCACGCCGCGCGTGTTTTCCGGCATTCAGCCTTCGGGGGATCTGCACCTGGGTAACTACCTTGGTGCCTTGAAGCGTTTTGTCGACTGGCAAAGCAAAGATGTCGAGACGGTCTATTGTATGGTCGATCTCCACGCGATCACGGTCTGGCAAGATCCCAAGGATCTGATGCATTCGACCCGTGAATTGTGCGCTGGGTTCATTGCGGCGGGTATTGATCCCGAGAAATCGATCCTGATCAACCAAAGCCAGGTTCCCGAGCATGCCCAATTGGCGTGGATCTTTAACTGTGTCGCTCGCATGGGGTGGATGCAACGGATGACCCAGTTCAAGGACAAAGCAGGCAAGAATGCGCAGAATGCCTCGCTTGGTCTGTTTGCTTATCCGGCCCTGATGGCGGCGGACATTCTGATCTACCACGCGACCCATGTTCCTGTGGGTGAAGATCAGAAACAGCACCTTGAATTGACCCGGGATATCGCGGCCAAATTCAACCACGACTACGGCGTTGACTTCTTTCCGATGACTGAGCCGGTGATCGAAGGCGCCGCCACACGGGTTATGTCACTGCGCGACGGGTCCAAGAAGATGTCCAAATCGGACGCCTCGGATGCAAGCCGGATCAATATGACGGACGATGCGGATGCCATCGCCAAGAAGATCCGCAAGGCCAAAACCGACCCCGACGCCTTGCCGTCCGAGGCCAAAGGTTTGGAAGAGCGCCCCGAAGCCCGCAATCTGGTCAACATCTATGCGGCCCTGAATGATCAGACCGTGGATCAGGTTTTGGCCGACGTTGGTGGCAAACAGTTTGGTGAATTCAAACCCATGCTGGCGGATCTCGCCGTTGCCAAGATGGCGCCTATCTCAACCGAGATGGCCCGCCTGATGAATGACACTGCTGAGATTGACCGTATTTTGACACGCGGGTCCGAACGGGCGCGGGAAATCACATCGCCAATTTTGCGCAAAACATACGACATCGTTGGGATGATTCCGCCTGTCGTCTGATCGCAAAGCGATGCATTCTTTAAACCGGCCCAGCACCCGCTTGGGCCGGTTTTGCATCTGAAAGGGTATGGACTTCTGACCCTTTTGGGCGCACCTTCTGCCGCGTGGCATTGAGGGAGAGCAAGTCATGGCAACTGGCACCAACATCCGAACCTATTTCGAAGGCAGCTGGCACGAGGGCAACGCCCCGATCATGCGGGCGGCGGACCACGGATCCTGGCTTGGCTCCAGCGTGTTTGATGGGGCTCGTTTTTTTGACGGTCTCACCCCGGATCTAGACGCGCATTGCGCCCGGACGAACCGCTCTGCCGAGGCTTTGATGCTGACGCCAACTGTTACCACTGACGAGATGGTTGAGATCGCGCTTGAGGGGCTCAAAGCCTATCGGCCCGAAGACGCTGTTTACATCCGCCCGATGTATTGGGGCATTGATGGGGACCCAACGGCCATTGTTCCAAAGGCTGACTCGACTGGCTTTGCGCTCTGTTTGGAACAAATCCCGATGGCCCCGGCAACCGCGTCGGCAACGCTAACGACAACACGGTTTCGCCGCCCCGTCATCGAAGATGCCGTGGTGAATGCCAAGGCCGGGTGTCTGTACCCCAACAATGCGCGCATGTTGAAAGAAGCCAAATCCAAAGGTTTTGCCAACGCGCTGGTTGCGGATGCGATGGGGAATGTGGCGGAAACTGCCACCGCCAACATCTTTATGGTGAAAGACGGTGAAGTGTTTACCCCAATCCCAAATGGCACGTTCCTGGCAGGTATCACCCGCGCGCGTCACATCGCAAACCTGCGTGCAGACGGTGTTAAAGTCCATGAATCCGTGCTGAGCTTTGCGGATTTTCATGCGGCGGATGAGATTTTCATGTCCGGTAACATGAACAAAGTGACCCCGGTGACCGCGCTGGACGATACACAATTTCAGATTGGCCCTATCGCGCAACGCGCGCGCGCGCTTTATTGGGATTGGGCCGCATCCGCCAGCTAACCCTTTGGGACACCGTGAAACCCCATTGGTTGCCAGTTGCTGCGCCGTGATGCATGATCCGGTGAAAGAGGAAAGATAACCATGCGTAAGTTTCTTGTCGTCCTGGATGACAGCCGCGAGTGTTTGAACGCGATGCGTTTCGCCGCTTTGCGGGCGTCACATACCGGGGGTGGCGTGGCCATTTTGTCGATCATCCCGCCAGATGAATTCAACCATTGGATTGGCGTTGGCGAAGTCATGCGGGAAGAGACCCGCGAACGGATCCACGCCCATTTCGAAGTTTTTGCCAAGTGGATGCGCGATAAGCAGCATGTTGAGCCAGAGCTGATCATTCGAGAGGGCGAAGCAGTTTCAGAAATCATCGCACAGGTGCAGGAAGACAAAGAAATCGGTGTTCTTGTTCTGGGTGCTGGAACCGACAAAAAAGGCCCCGGACCACTGATCACTCAGCTGAGCCGCGCGTCTGGTTCGCTCCCGATTCCATTTACCATTGTTCCCGGCGATCTGAGCAAGGAACAATTGGAAGCAATCACCTGAGGAGAGACAATGGCTGGGCGCCTTCAATTCTGGTTCGAATTCGCCTCGACCTATTCTTATCTCAGCGCAATGCGCATCGAAGAGGCTGCCACAGCACGCGGGATCACCGTTGACTGGCAGCCTTTTTTATTGGGGCCTATTTTCGCGGCTCAGGGCTGGAGTTCGTCTCCGTTCAATCTCTACCCTGCTAAGGGTCGGTATATGTGGCGGGATATGGAGCGGCTTTGCCTGTCGCGCGGGTTGCCGTTTCATCCCCCCGAGCCGTTTCCGCAAAACGGGTTGAAAGCCGCACGTTTGGCTTTGGTGGCACGGGACACCGGGGCTGCAGCTGCGTTTGTGAAAGCCGTGTATCGCGCGGAATTTGGTTTAGGTCAGGATATTTCTGACCCGGTGGTTTTGGCTGACTGTTGGGCTGAGGCCGGATTATCAGTCGACCTTATGGACCGTGCCAGGGATCCCGCAATCAAATCCGCCCTGTTTGAACAATCGACAAAGGCACAGGCGCTGGACCTGTTCGGCGCGCCCAGCTTTGTTGCGGGTGAGGAATTGTTTTGGGGTGATGACCGTCTGGATGAGGCCTTGAACTGGGCGGCATCAATTTAGAACCGTTCCAATTATTGACTTCCTGAGGTCTTGGCCGCATATCAATACCAAGCATCACGGAGACTGACATGTTCATCCAGACCGAATCTACGCCAAACCCAGCAACTTTGAAGTTCCTTCCCGGACAGACCGTCATGGAAGTTGGAACCGCTGATTTCCCAACCTCGGACGCGGCTGTTGCGTCTCCGCTCGCGACCCGCATTTTTGCGGTAAACGGCGTTGCTGGCGTGTTCTTTGGCAATGACTTTGTGACCGTGACCAAAACAGACGTCGTTGAATGGGACCATATCAAACCCGCGATTTTGGGCGCTGTTATGGAGCATTACCAATCCGGTCAGGCCTTGATGGCGGATGATGCGGAAACTGGTTCGGGACATGCCGAACACACGGGTGAAGACGCTGAAATCGTTGGCCAAATCAAAGAACTTCTCGACAGCCGGGTGCGTCCTGCAGTGGCCCAAGACGGCGGTGACATCACCTTTCACGGCTTTGATCGCGGCGTTGTTTACCTGCACATGCAAGGCGCCTGTGCGGGCTGCCCATCATCGACCCTGACGTTGAAAATGGGCATTGAGAACCTTTTGCGTCACTACATCCCCGAAGTAACCGAGGTACGCCCCGTTGCAGTCTGATCAGATCATTCTGGCATTCGACACATCGGCCGCGCATTGCGCGGCCGCTTTGTTACGCGGGGATGAAATCGTCACCACGCGCGTCGAAGAAATGTCCAAAGGGCAGGCCGAACGCCTGATGCCCTTGCTCGAAGAGATTCTGTCTGAGGCCGATCTAACGTGGAAAGATCTGACCGCACTGGGTGTTGGCATCGGGCCGGGGAATTTTACCGGCATCCGCATTTCGGTCTCTGCGGCACGTGGACTGGCCTTAGGGTTAGAAATCCCAGCGGTGGGCGTCAGTGGGTTTGAGGTTGCGGCTCTTGGCGCCGAGGATGATCAATTGCCCGCAATTCCTGCACCGCGCAACCACGTCTATGTCGAGGCCCCGGATCAGGACCCAGCATTGATGCCCCGGGCCGATGCCGAAGCTTTGGGATCATTGTATTTCACCGAATCCGCACTGGATATGATCCAATCCATTGCACGCATTGCCGCTGTTTCGTGGGAAGACACAGACGAGGCCCCTGCCCCGCTGTATGTGCGCCCCGCTGATGCAGCACCGTCGCGCGATGTACCCCCAACGTTGCTTGACGCATGACACCCGAAGACATGGCGGCCTGTCACGCGGCCGCCTTTGATCAATCCCGCCCGTGGAGCGCCGAAGAGTTCGCCGATCTTTTAGCCAATCCGTTTACCTTTGCCTGCGGTGATTCCCGGTGCTTTGCCCTGGTGCAGACAATCGCGGGCGAGGCTGAGCTTTTGACCATCGCAACGCAGCCCACCCATCAACGCCAAGGTTTGGCGCGTCACTGCATGGATATCTGGCAGGGCGAAGCCGTAAAACGAGGGGCGACTCGGGCGTTTCTGGACGTTGCGGCGGACAATTCCGCGGCCATCGCCCTTTATGAACGTCACGGGTATGCTCCATGCGGTCAGCGGCGCGGCTATTACCAGCGTCAAGGGGCTGCCCTAGTGGATGCAATCGTCATGGAACGCAAGTTACCCTAAGGGCAAACTTGGAAAACTCGGACCAATCGGTCAAAAAAGCGGTTGACGCTTTGCATCGGCTCCGGCCTTAATTGCCAGCATCTAAACTGCTCTGGCTGCATCTATTGTGGTATTCCCCTTTGGATAGCCGGGCCAATATAAAAAATCTATGGGAGACGACAATGACCCTCATGAAATCCCTGATGGGTGCCGCAGCCTCTGTTGCACTGACGGCTGGTGCCGCTCTGGCCGAACCCGCACTGATCTTTGATCTGGGTGGGAAATTCGACAAGTCCTTTAACGAAGCTGCATTTGGCGGCGCGACACGCTGGGCCGAAGAAACCGGCGGCACGTTCCACGAGATCGAACTGCAATCCGAGGCGCAGCGCGAACAGGCCCTGCGCCGTTTTGCTGAATCAGGTGCCAACCCAGTCATCACCATGGGCTTTGGCATGGCTGACCCACTCAGCGCTGTTGCACCTGATTATCCGGACACAAAATTCGTCGCGGTTGACGTGAACTGGTTGGATACCCCCAACATTCGCCAAATCGCCTTTGCTGAGCACGAAGGCTCGTATCTTGTCGGCATGATGGCTGCTGCGGCTTCGAAATCTGGCACGGTCGGCTTTGTTGGCGGCATGGACATCCCTCTGATCCGCCACTTTGGCTGTGGCTATGCGCAGGGTGCCAAGGCAGTCAATCCTGACATCAACATCGTTGCGAACATGACAGGCACGACCCCTGCGGCGTGGAATGACCCGGTCAAAGGCTCTGAGCTGACAAAAGCACAGATCAGCCAAGGCGCGGATGTTGTCTTTGCTGCGGCTGGCGGCACAGGCGTTGGCGTTCTGCAAACCGCCGCTGACGAAGGCATCCTGTCCATCGGCGTTGACAGCAACCAAAACCACCTGCACCCGGGCAAGGTCCTGACTTCGATGCTTAAGCGTGTTGATGTCGCGGTCTATGACGCCATGAAAGCCGGCACAGACGTGGAAACAGGTGTATTCACGATGGGTCTGGCAGAAGACGGTGTTGGGTATGCGCTGGACGACAACAACGCGGCTTTGGTCACGGACGAGATGAAAGCGGCTGTTGACGCGGCGCGCGAAAAAATCATCAGCGGTGATCTGAAAGTTGTCAGCTATTATGAAAACGACAGCTGCCCAGCGGTGAAGTTCTGATTTAATCCCCGTGCAAGGGCGTCCCAAAGGGCGTCCTCGCACACCAACTGCGCAGTTTCGTCTGTTTGCTGAGCCACCTCTTGGCGGGTTTCGAACAGGCTGATGCGCCCCTCTCGGTTATTGAGGACTAAACATGACCATCCCCGCAATTGAGCTTAAAGGGATTTCCAAATCCTTTGGGCCGGTACAAGCAAACAAAGACATCTCTATCAGCGTCGCCCCCGGGACCATCCATGGGATCATCGGTGAAAACGGCGCGGGCAAATCCACGCTGATGAGTATCCTTTACGGTTTTTACAAAGCCGATAAAGGTGAGATCTGGATCAACGGCACTAAAACCGAAATCCCTGACAGCCAAGCGGCCATCACTGCGGGTATCGGGATGGTGTTTCAGCATTTCAAGCTGGTTGAAAACTTTACAGTTCTGGAAAATATCATCCTGGGTGCCGAAGATGGCAGATTGCTCAAACCATCGCTTGGCAAGGCCCGCAAGATCCTGAAAGAGCTGGCCAAAGAATACGAGCTCAACGTGGACCCTGATGCACAGATCGATCAAATCGGTGTCGGAATGCAGCAGCGCGTTGAGATTCTAAAGGCTTTGTATCGTCAGGCTGACATTCTTATCCTCGACGAACCCACCGGCGTTTTGACCCCCGCCGAGGCCGACCAGTTGTTCCGCATCCTGCATCGACTACGCGAAGAGGGAAAAACCATCATCCTAATCACGCACAAACTGCGTGAGATCATGGAAGCCACTGATACCGTTTCTGTCATGCGGCGCGGCCAGATGACTGCGACGGTCAAGACTGCTGAAACTAGCCCCCAGCATCTGGCAGAGCTGATGGTGGGTCGTAAGGTTCTGTTGCAGGTCGACAAAGTTCCGGCAAAACCCGGCAAGCCTGTGCTTGAAATCGAAAACCTGCGGGTCGTTGATGAACAAGGTGTAGAGCGCGTCAAAGGCATCGACCTGACGGTAAATGCGGGCGAAATCGTTGGCATTGCGGGCGTTGCAGGCAATGGGCAATCCGAATTGCTTGAGGTTCTGGGCGGTATGCGCACAGGGGCCGGGTTAATCAAACTGAACGGAGAGCCTCTGGCGCTGAGCGGGCCGGGATCGGATGGACAAGCGCGACGGGCGCAACATGTGGCCCACGTCCCCGAAGATCGTCAACGCGAGGGTCTGATCATGGATTTCCATGCTTGGGAAAACGTCGCCTTTGGCTATCATCACGATCCAGCCTATCAAAGCGGCCTGTTCATGAACAACGCAGCGCTGCGGGCCGACACCGAACGCAAAATCGAAAAGTTTGACGTTCGTCCGGCCGATGGCTGGCTTGCTGCCAAGAACTTCTCAGGCGGGAACCAGCAAAAGATCGTTGTGGCCCGTGAAATCGAGCGCAATCCAAATCTGCTGCTCGTGGGGCAACCGACACGTGGTGTCGACATTGGCGCCATTGAATTCATCCACAAGCAGATCGTTGCGTTGCGGGATCAAGGCAAAGCCATCCTGTTGGTTTCGGTCGAGTTGGAGGAGATCTTTTCGCTCTCGGACCGGATCGCGGTGATGTTTGACGGACATATCATGGGCGAACGACTGCCCCAAGAAACGAACGAAAAAGAACTAGGCTTGATGATGGCCGGAGTTACCGGGGAGGTCGCCTAAGCCATGGAAAAAATGCCCAAATGGGCCGATGTAGTCCTGATCCCAGTGATCAGCCTTATTCTGGCCGCCGCCTTATCTGCGCTTGTGATTCTGGCCATCGGAGAAGACCCGATTGCTGCCGTCAAATTGATGGTCTCTGGCGCTTTAGGGTCCACGTATGGATGGGGCTATACCCTCTATTATGCCACCAACTTTATGTTCACGGGCTTGGCCGTCGCGGTCGCCGCCCATGCCGGATTGTTCAACATCGGTGGTGAAGGCCAAGCCATGTTGGGGGGCTTGGGTGTCGCGTTGATCTGCTTGCTGATCCCGTGGCCACATTGGTCGCTGGCGTTGATCTTTGCCGCCCTTGGGGCAGGTTTGTTCGGCGCGGCCTGGGCCCTGATACCAGCCTATCTGCAGGCTAAACGCGGCAGCCATATCGTGATCACCACGATCATGTTCAACTTTATCGCCGCAGCCGTACTCAACTATGTGTTGGTCAATGTGCTCCGACCCAAAGGGTCTATGGATCCTGCATCAGCACGGTTCCCTGAGGCGGTGCACCTGCCCAACCTGCATGAATTGCTGGCCCCAATCGGCATCAGCTTTTCCAAAGCAGCGCCTGCAAACGTCAGCTTGTTGGTTGCGATCGCGGCCTGTGTGGTGATTTGGGCTCTGATCTGGCGCACGTCACTTGGGTACGAAATTCGTGCTTTTGGAAAATCAGAACCCGCGGCGCGCTACGCTGGTATTTCATCTGTCAAAATCATCGTCATCGCGATGCTGATTTCTGGTGCCTTGGCCGGAATGATGGCGACCAATAACGTGATGGGCGAAGCAGAGCGGTTGGTTCTGAACTCGACCGAGGGCGCTGGATTTATCGGAATCGCTGTGGCGCTGATGGGGCGCAATCATCCGTTTGGTGTATTTCTGGCCGCGCTTTTGTTTGGGTTTCTGTACCAAGGGGGCGCCGAACTGGCCCTGTGGACCAAGATCCCACGTGAATTGATTGTTGTAATCCAAGCCTTGGTCATCCTGTTCACAGGTGCGCTGGACAATATGGTTCGAATGCCGCTTGAAAAAATCTTTCTGGCGCTGCGGAAAGGAAAAGCATGATGGATTTCCTGACCCTAATCCAAGTGCTGGACAGCACCGTACGCCTTGCAACCCCACTGCTGCTTGCCTGTCTCGCTGGTCTCTATTCCGAACGCGCGGGCATCTTTGACATCGGCCTTGAGGGCAAGATGTTGATGGCCGCGTTTTTCTCAGCCGCGGTCGCCGCTGTGACCGGATCGGTCTGGCTGGGCCTGCTCGCGGGAATCGCCTCCTCATTGGCTCTGAGCGGACTGCACGGGTTGGCCTCGATCACCTTTCGAGGCAATCAATTGATCTCAGGCGTCGCGATCAACTTTTTAGCGGCGGGTTTAACTGTCCTCATCGCGCAAGACTGGTTTCAGCAAGGCGGCAGAACGCCTTCGTTGATGGGTGGGGGGCGTTTTAACCCGATCACCCTTCCGTTTGCGGACAGTCTGGCGGACGTGCCTGTCTTGGGACCGATTTATTCGGAACTGCTGTCCGGGCATTCGATCTTGGTCTATTTTGCCATTCTTGCTGTGCCAGCCACCTGGTGGATTTTGTATCGCACCCGGTTTGGGTTGCGGTTGCGCGCGGTTGGAGAAAACCCGGCAGCGGTCGACACCGCAGGTGTGTCGGTCGTTGGCCTACGTTATGCCGCTGTCGCGATCTGTGGCTTGCTCTGCGGTGTTGCAGGGGCCTATCTGGCCACTGCTTTGCAGGCAGGGTTTGTCAAAGACATGACCGCCGGTCGTGGCTTTATCGCGCTTGCAGCGCTGATCTTTGCCAAGTGGCGCCCGTGGCAGGCCATGTGGGCCTGTCTGCTGTTTGGTCTTTTGCAAGCCGTCGCGTTGCGGTTCCAGAACATTGATCTGGGTGGCGTGGTGATTCCCGTGCAAGTGATGGATGCGCTGCCCTATATCCTGACCGTGGTGATCCTGGCAGGGTTTGTCGGCAAGGCAATTCCGCCCCGTGCAGGCGGCGAACCCTACGTGAAAGAACGATAATAAGTCCAGTTTAGACCCAGAAGTCAGTCCTGATTTCTGCAGAGCGGCATCCAGAGTTGATTTTGGGTGCCGCTACGGTCTAACAGAGACCATGCAAATATACCTCCCCATAGCTGAAGTGTCCGTCAATGCGTTCCTCTTGTTAGGACTTGGCGGGATGGTCGGGATCCTTTCGGGCATGTTCGGTGTCGGCGGAGGGTTCCTTATGACGCCCTTACTGTTCTTCATCGGCATTCCGCCAGCGGTCGCCGTTGCCACCGAAGCCAACCAGATTGTTGCGTCTTCGTTTTCCGGCGTGCTTGCGCATTTTCGACGAAAAACCGTTGATTTCAGGATGGGATTTGTCCTTCTTATCGGCGGCCTAGCCGGAGCCGCACTTGGTGTCATAGTCTTTAACCACTTGAAAAGCCTGGGCCAGGTCGATCTTCTGGTTAAACTTTGCTATGTTGGTTTCCTTGGTGTCATCGGCGGGTTGATGTTCATAGAAAGCGTCAACGCCATCCGCAAATCTCGCGGCGCGGCAGGTGGAGCACCTGCAAAGCGGCGTCAGCGCAGCTGGGTACATGCCCTACCCTTCAAAATGCGATTTCGCACCTCGGGTTTGTACATTTCGGTCCTGCCACCAATCATCGTTGGCCTTGTCGTCGGCGTTTTGGCTGCGATCATGGGTGTTGGCGGTGGCTTTGTTATGGTGCCTGCGATGATCTATATCTTGGGCATGCCAACCAAAGTGGTTGTTGGGACATCGCTGTTCCAGATCATTTTTGTCACCGCGTTCACCACCATGTTGCACGCCACCACGAACTTTACCGTCGACGTGGTTCTGGCCGTACTGTTACTGGTCGGCGGCGTCATTGGCGCCCAGATAGGCACCCGAATTGGTGTCAAACTTAAGGCTGAACAATTGCGCGTCCTGCTGGCGCTGATGGTTCTCGCGGTCTGTGGCAAGCTGGCCCTTGATCTGTTGTTGCAACCTGCTGAGCTCTACTCGCTTGGCGCCGCTGGGGGGCACTGATCATGCGCCGTTTGATTTGTGCATTGCTGATGCTCACCGCACCCTTTGCAGCCCATAGCGAAGAAGTTGTTCTTGGCCTCAGCAAAGACAATGTCGCCATCACAACAAGCTTTGATGGCTCTGAGATCCTGATCTTTGGCGCCGTAAAACGAGAAGATTCGATCAACACCGATGAACCCTTAGAAGTGGTGATGACGATTGCCGGCCCCTCCGAACCCGTTGTTGTCCGCAGCAAAGAGAAAAAGTTTGGTATCTGGGTCAACACCGAAGCCTTGGAAGTCGATTCGGCACCCAGCTTTTATGCAGTTGCGACCACAGGTCCGATCGCTCAGGTTCTGAGCGAGACCGAAGATCTGCGCGAGAAAGTGACCATCGACCGGGCCATTCGTTCGGTTGGGGCCCCGGCTGAAATCACCGACGCCGGTCGTTTCACCGAAGCAGTCATTCGGATTCGCCAAGATAAAGATTTGTATCAACTGCTCGAAGGGCAAGTGATCTTGGACCAGCAAACCCTGTTCCGCACACGGATCGACATGCCCGCGGATCTGACCGAAGGCGATTACCTGACCCGTATTTTCCTGACCCGAAATGGCAAAATCATATCGAGCTATGAAACCTCGATTGATGTGCGCAAGGTCGGGTTGGAGCGGTTTTTGTTCAACATGTCGCGCCAACAACCTATCTGGTATGGCCTGATGTCTCTGGCTATTGCGATCTTTGCAGGCTGGGGTGCCTCTGCCGTTTTCAGCGCTTTGCGCCGCAACTAAAGACTGATTGGGTGGGGTTTAACCCCGCCCAATATACGGCATCGTTGTCGCCATAACGGTCATGAACTGCACGTTCGCCTCTAGCGGTAAGTCTGCCATATGCAAAACCGAACGTGCGGCATCCTCAACCGCCATTGATGGCTGCGGGTCTTCGCCCTGCGCAATAGCGTCCGCGTTTAACCCTTCGACCATTGGTGTGCGCGCATTCCCGATATCAATCTGGCCACAGGCAATATTGAACGGCCGCCCATCCAACGATAGGCTGCGCGTCAAGCCGGTGATAGCATGTTTGGTTGTCGTATAATGGAGCGCACTTGCGCGCGGAACATGAGCGGCGATTGAGCCGTTGTTGATAATCCGCCCGCCCATGGGCACCTGCCCCCGCATCGTTGCAAACGCAGCCCGGGCTGACAAAAACATACCATTCAGGTTCACATTCACAGTCTGAAACCAATCATCCAGCGCGATTTCATCAATCGTTCCGCCCGGCGTAAAGATTCCTGCGTTATTAAACAGCACATCAAGGTGACCAACCCGGCTCTGAAACGTTGAAAAGGCGGATGTGACCGCCTCTGGATCTGTCACATCCGCGATCAAGGGCACGGCCCCCGCATGATCGGCTGCGATCTCTTCCAGCACCTTTTGGCGCCGCGCCAAGAGACCGACCATCCAGCCCTCTTTCAAAAATAGCTCTGCTGTGGCGCGTCCAATACCGGAACTGGCCCCTGTGACAATTATGCTTTTCATATTTGTTCCTCTTCCAGTGTCAGAACTGACGCTGGAGCCTGTTTCAGGTCATCGACCTGTAAGCCATAGGTTGGTTTAGAAAGGCGATTGCGCACAACCCAAATTAGCCGCTCTTGCGCGCGCGTGATGGCGACATAGGCCAATCGCTTCCACAGCGGCTGGCCCGCCTCCACACGCCCCATTTTGGCCGCGACGTAGATATCCGGGGCAAAGACCTGAACCGTATTCCACTGAGAGCCTTGCGCCTTGTGGATCGTCACCGCAGCGCCATGTAAAAAGGTCGCCCCCATGCGCGCCGCAAAGGGGATAAAGGGTTCTTCTTCGTCGGGCATTTCAATTTTGACAATCGAGGCTGCACTCACTTGCGGGTCTTCGGCACCCATGACGTGCAATCGAGAAAAGCCAGGTTTCCGCCCCGGCCCTAAATAGACCACCTGCGCCCCTTTGATCAGGCCCCGGGCTTCGAGATCTAGTCTCTTTTTGCGATGCTTGAGCGGCAATTCGATACCGTCACAGATCAACGGCTCCCCCTCTAGCAGCTCTTCGGCCGGGGCCCCATGAACGGAGCGAAAGGCGTTGATCAAACGGATACGGGTCGCGTTGCGCCAAACCAGAACAGGGCTACGCGCCATGAGGTCGACCTCGACTCGTTGGCCCCAGACGACGCGTTCGTCACGCTTGGCGGTGTCTTCGATCATACGCTCGAAATGATGAAATTCCAGCTGAGGATCCGCAAGGGCATGGGCCAAATCCAGAATGGGGTTATCTGCCTCTTGCCGGTGGATCCGCTTGAGTTCGATTTTGCGCGGTGGTTCAAGATCATCAAAAACCATCGATCCGGATTGGTTGACTGGCGCCAGCTGTGCGGGATCACCGAACACCACAAGAGTTGGGAAAATCTCTTTCAGATCATCAAACTGGCGGTCATCCAACATCGACGATTCATCAACGAAACCGATATCCAACGGCTCTTCTCGCCGTTTCCAGCCTGTGATAAAGTCAGAGCCTCGCAACCCAGCAATCGCCAATGCCCCAGGGATCGATTTATTGCCTTCGTAAAAGGCCGCTGCGCGATCCAATGCCTCGTCAGTCAGACCCTCTATTTCAGGCCGATCGCCGTTTCCTGCCAACCATTCTGCGATCCGTTCATATTCGGGGTCGTAAACCGGGGTATAAAGTATTCTGTGGATCGTTGTGGCAGGCACCCCGCGCAATCTAAGGACGCTAGCCGCCTTATTGGTCGGGGCTAAAATCGCCAATGTCCTGCGATCTTTGTTTTTTCTGCTTTCGTAGTCGCCGGACACGATCTGTACACCGGCCCCTTCCAACGCCTTGTACAACTCAGCCAAGAGCAGCGTTTTACCAGATCCCGCCTTTCCAATAACGGCCATGACACCCGACTTGCTCCCCGCAGGGGGCGTCAGCAGCGCCTCGTCATCCAGATGGACACCGGCAAATCGAAGCATCTCAGTGACACTGTCAAAAGCAGTGGCCTGATCATCGGAAAAAACTACGGGAGAATTGGTCATGGCGCGACCCTACAGGGGCACGCCAGACACTGCCAGAGAGCGATTTATCTTTTCTCGACTTACCCCGTCATTGCAAAGCGGTTGTCTCTGACGCTGCCAAAAGCGCGGTTGAACCATAGGCGCGACAACTCTTGAGATACGCCTGCCCGGGCCGCCACTTTGTCACGAGCCTCTTGGCTGAATTCCCACAAGCCAACGGAAATACGGTCGCGCCCTGTTCCCTCGGATCCCAAGATTTCAGGCGATGATCCGATCGCCTTGTAGATACGGACCATGCGCGCATCAAAGACACCGGCAAAATGGCGAATGCCAAATGCAGTCATAATTTCACCGCCCCCCAACATCAGCGCTGCCGCGACATGTGACCCAGCGCCCCGCGCAAGACAGAACCGGGTGCATTCCCAAATCAGCGGGCTGGTAATCGGTGAACCCCCTGTGAGATGGCCAAAGATCTCGTTCACCATAACCGGCCCAGTTGTTGGCAAGAAACGCATCGAGCCTCCGTGGCTGCCATCCACTTCTTCCCAAATTACATAAAGCGGATTGAGCGCATCATACTGATCCCGCTCTTCCCCATTCTCATCAACAGAAACTTCCCACCCCAGACGCGTCTTAAATTGATCGGCGCGGTCCTGAAACATAGCCTTAGCCAGTTCCGGATATTGGTGCAGTTCATCAGCATAAATGTAGCGCAACATAATGTGTCCCCTTGTCGTCCAGCGATAGAACAAAAGGAGTACGGTACATTGGTTAATTTTTAGTCAGGACAGCGTGCGCACCCTTAAACCACTATCAAACCTCTGCTCAGGGCGCGCGCAATCGCATGGGTTGTATTTAACGCGCCCAGCTTAAAGCGTGCGCTTTCGATATAGACGCGCAACGTGTGCTCTGAGATGGACAGAGAGTGGGCAATTTGCGCCCTATTATAGCCCAACGCCAGCAATGTCATCGCATCCACTTCGCGGGGTGACAAAGACCGGGATTGTTCAGGCTGTCGATTCGTTTCAAACTCTAACGCCTTACGGTTGAAGTAGTGCGCGATCAAAATCAGATCGTGACCAAAGGTCTGAGTAAACTCTGCCCATTCTTCATCCGAGCAAACATGGTTTGCGGTAAACAGCGCAAATTGCCCCTTGGGTCCTCGAATCGGTATCGAATACCCCTGATTGCCAACGCCGTGATCGAGCGCATCTTTGAGGAAAACTTTGGCGGCTTTAGTAGACCAATCCATACGCTTCCAATCCACAGGATGAAAGCGCTGGAAACACCCCAAGATAACCGGGTCTGTACGGTGGTAGTTTTGCTCTACGTATCGCTCAACCCAGTCGTCCGAATAGGTCCCACACCCATATTGATCCCCGGCGCTGTCCACCCAATGATAAACAATGTGATTTATCTGTAAGGTATCCCGTAACGCGACCGAGATCTCCTGTAGGTCTTCAAGCGCGCTGGTGGCGTCCAAGTCCTCCAGTATGCTTTCCAAATTGACTTGTTTCCCCATGCCCCAGCGAACGTGCCTCTTCTTTCTGGGACGCTATCTCGGCGGCCGCAATCAGCTTGGTGTCATCAAGCTGCTCTGCGAGCACCCTCATACCATTCGTCGAAGCGAAGGTTTTGAGGTCAGCCAGAACGTCCAGTATCCACTCATTTTGTGGCATCAGAGTCTCTCCGAAACAGTTAACGAAAGGTTAACATAACTATAGCATGCATCCATTGGTTGCGAAAATTCACTTCTTTCCCCTCCCCATAAACAGTGAGGGTGGATTTTCTAACTGATTGATACCCCTAGTAGCCTCAGCTCCAACGAAAACGCCCGCGAACCACATTGGTGATTCGCGGGCGTATTTGTCAGCAAGAAACTTCGGTTATGGTTAACCGCGTGCGTCCAGAACTTCTTCGAGGGTCCGCAGGCCAGTCTTAGGCGCCTGTACCAGAACGGACATATTGCCGGGCTTGTGCTCGTTACGCAGCATTTTCATGTGTGCTTCGGGCAGGTCGTTCCAAGCAAAGACTTCGGACATGCAGGGGTCAAGGCGACGCTCAAGCATCAGCTTGTTGGCCGAAGCAGCCTGCTTGAGGTGCGCAAAGTGCGACCCCTGCAAACGCTTCTGGTGCATCCACATGTAACGCACGTCCAGTGTCAGGTTAAAGCCGGTGGTCCCGGCGCAGATCACAACCATGCCGCCCTTTTTGCAGACAAAGGTCGACACAGGGAATGTTGATTCACCGGGGTGTTCGAACACCATGTCAACGTTCACACCTTTGCCGGTGATTTCCCAGATCGCAGCGCCGAACTTGCGCGCTTCTTTGAACCAATCACCGTATTCTGGCGTGTTGACTGTCGGCATCTGACCCCAGCAGTTGAAATCCTTACGGTTCAGAACGCCTTTGGCACCCAGCCCCATAACAAAGTCACGCTTGCTTTCGTCCGAGATCACGCCGATCGCATTTGCACCTGCAGTGTTGATCAGCTGGATCGCATAAGAGCCCAGACCGCCCGAGGCACCCCAAACCAGAACGTTCTGGCCAGGTTTCAGGTCGTGTGGCTCGTGACCAAACAACATGCGGTATGCAGTCGCCAGGGTCAGCGTGTAGCACGCTGCTTCTTCCCAAGTCAGATGCTTGGGACGTGGCATCAGCTGCTGCGCCTGAACATTGGTGAACTGCGCAAAGGACCCATCAGGAGTTTCATAACCCCAGATCCGCTGACTGGTCGAGAACATCGGATCGCCGCCGTTGCACTCTTCGTCGTCACCGTCATCTTGGTTGCAATGAATGACAACTTCGTCGCCCACTTTCCAACGAGTCACTTTGGAACCCACGGCCCAAACGATACCAGCCGCATCTGAACCAGCAATGTGATAAGGCGCTTTGTGGCCATCAAACGGGGAAATCGGCTTGCCCAGAGCAGCCCAAACACCATTGTAGTTAACACCAGCAGCCATCACCAGGACGAGAACTTCGTGGCTGTCCAAGACAGGAACATCGACCACTTCTTGCATCATCGCAGTATCGGGTTCGCCGTGGCGCTCTTTGCGGATGGCCCAAGTGTACATCTGCTTAGGGACATAGCCCATTGGGGGAATTTCACCCATTTCGTACAGATCTTTTTCGGGTGCCTCGTAAGACGCGATACCGCCGTTGGTGTCCAAAGCCATGTCAGCCTCCTATGTCTAGGTTTCTTGCCGCAATGCAGAATCGCGGCGCTGAGGATGGAATATGAACTGTCACGCAACATTGCAACACCATTTCGTTCTTTTTTGAAACTTTATGACCCTGCGAGTGCAGAAAAACACTTCGCTCTCGCAGCATCCTCAGGTGATTTGCTTCACCGCATCGTCCACCGACTCAGCGTAATACCTCAGCAAGTCATGGCGCCGTGGATTCGCGTGGAACACGCCCTGCTCTTCGATTAGGATCTCTCGCTGATTTAGCTGCATCAGGCTGCTATCAAGCGCCTCGATAAACGCATCAGGGGACAGATGGATCCCACTCGAAGCCAGCCCAGCCGCTATAATTGCAATTTCTTGTTCCAAGGCCGTACGTGATATCGACCCGTCCCGCAACACCAGCCACGCGATAAGAGGTATCGGTAGAACGGGGATGATCGCGCCGATGTCCGCCATGAGGTGACGCGCCAAAGGAATAGTAACATCCCCCTCATTTTCGGTCCGAAACGCTTTTAGGGAAACCGGCTCACCAAAACTTACTGCAGCATACCCAAGGCGGTGATAACGCCCCACGATCCGTCGGAGCAGCTGCTTGACGATCCATAGCATGACGACACCGATGCGGGCTTTAAACCGGCGCTCGTTCCGATGGGCCGCCGCTGTCAATGTGGTGTCTTCCAAGACGCGATCGTAGTTCAGCGCCACAGGAACAAAGACCACATCACGCCCAACAGGATCAGCGCCATCCACAATATACTTTAACAGACCCAACTTTGGCCGCCCCAAAGCGCCTGTCAGGCTGAGTCCGCCCTCGGGGAACATAGCCTGTGTCACGCCAGCATCCGTCGCATGGCGCACATAACTGGCCAAAACCTGGCGGTACAGCTCGCTGCCGGACTTGCGCCGAATGAAATAGGCCCCCATTGCCCGGATCAACCGGCTAAGCGGCCAGACACGCGCCCATTCACCAACCGCATAAGACAGTGCCGATCGTTGGGCCGCCAAATAGGTGATCAGGACATAGTCCATGTTGCTGCGGTGGTTCATGACAAAAACAACCGTGGCGTTGGGATCGATATTGCGCAGCGTGTTCTCGTCCAAGTGGCTCAGGCGGACATGATAAAACGCATTGCTTAGGAAACGCGCAAGCCGGATCGCAAAGCTAAAATAGGCAAACGCCGAAAACGATGGAACGATTTCGCGGGCGTACCGCTTGGCCTCTTCAAAGGCGACGGCCTCGGGCACCCCTTCGGACTGTGCGTGCGCCTGAACAGCATGACCAACTTGCGGATCATAGATCAGGCGTTGAATCATATCGTGGCGCCGCGCCAGCTTGAAGGGCTGAATCGGGCGCTCCAGACGTTTATTCAAGCGTGCGACCGCCCGCTCTAACCGACGGCGAAAGAACCAGCGCACGGAAGGGAACAGAAAATGCGACGCAAAAGTGACCGTTGCAAACAGCACGATCAAAATAAAAAGCCAGAGCGGGAGTTCAATAGTCTGCGCCATGGCCGCAACCTGCCATCAAACACGGTCTGCCACAATCCATTCGCGCCCAGCTGAATTTGCCGCGCCGCAGCGAATTGACACGCGCTGAAAATTGCGCTTTAGAACGCCCCATTGAAATATTGTTGCTCACCCTGACTCGCGAGGCCCAACATGACCCAGTCGCAAAAAGACCGCCCCTGGTTGATCCGGACATATGCCGGTCACTCTACTGCTAAGGCGTCTAACGCACTTTACCGTGGCAATCTGGCCAAGGGGCAAACCGGCCTTTCCGTAGCTTTCGATCTGCCAACGCAAACCGGGTACGACAGCGACCACACATTAGCACGTGGCGAAGTGGGCAAGGTTGGCGTTCCTGTGTCCCACCTGGGCGATATGCGGGCCTTGTTCGACGAAATCCCGCTTGAGCAAATGAACACATCAATGACAATCAACGCGACCGCGCCATGGTTGCTGTCGCTGTACATTGCCGTCGCCGAAGAACAGGGTGCAGATATTTCCAAGCTTCAGGGTACCGTGCAAAACGACCTGATCAAAGAATATCTATCGCGCGGCACTTACATTTGCCCGCCCAAGCCATCGCTTAAGATGATCGCGGATGTGGCCGAATTCTGTTACACAAACGTGCCCAAATGGAACCCTATGAACGTGTGTTCCTATCACTTGCAAGAAGCGGGTGCGACGCCAGAACAGGAATTGGCCTTTGCCTTGGCCACGGCTCAGGCGGTTCTGGATGAACTGCGTCCACGCGTTCCTGCCGAAGATTTCCCAACACTGGTCGGGCGTATTTCGTTCTTTGTGAATGCGGGCATCCGGTTTGTCACCGAGATGTGCAAAATGCGCGCGTTTGTCGACCTGTGGGATGAAATCTGCGAAACCCGCTATGGCATCACAGATGCCAAGATGCGCCGGTTCCGGTATGGGGTTCAGGTGAACTCGCTTGGTTTGACCGAGCAGCAGCCGGAAAATAACGTTTATCGTATTCTGATCGAAATGCTGGCTGTGACCTTGTCGAAAAAGGCACGGGCGCGCGCCGTTCAGCTGCCCGCATGGAACGAAGCGCTTGGTCTGCCGCGCCCTTGGGACCAGCAATGGTCGATGCGGATGCAGCAAATTCTGGCCTACGAAACCGATCTGCTTGAATTCGGCGATTTGTTTGATGGCAATCCTGCAGTTGATGCCAAAGTCGAAGAATTGAAAGAGGGCGCACGCGCAGAGCTGGCCAATCTAGACAGTATGGGTGGCGCGGTTGCGTCGATCGAATACATGAAATCCCGACTGGTCGATTCAAACGCCGAACGCCTGAACCGGATCGAGCGAAATGAAACCGTCGTTGTTGGTGTGAACCGCTGGACCGAAGGCGAGGCGTCACCGCTTCAGACCGAAGACGGCGGCATTATGGTTGTCGACCCTGCTGCTGAACAAGAACAGATTGATCGTCTGAACGACTGGCGTGCGGGCCGTGACGTAGCAGCAGTCACCAAGGCATTGGTTGCGCTTCGCACTGCAGCCAAAAACGGTACCAACATCATGGCTCCCTCTATCGAGGCCGCTAAAGTCGGTGTGACCACTGGGGAGTGGGCGGAAGAAATGCGCAAAGCCTATGGCACCTATCGTGGGCCAACCGGTGTTTCTGGGTCCGTTTCAAATAAAACTGAAGGTCTGGACGATATTCGTGGATCTGTGGATGCCGTCAGCGACAAGCTAGGTCGACGCTTGAAATTCCTTGTCGGAAAACCCGGATTGGACGGCCACTCGAACGGGGCCGAGCAAATTGCATTCCGCGCGCGGGATTGCGGCATGGACATCGCTTATGAGGGTATTCGTCTGACCCCCGAGGAAATTGTGAACGCCGCAATTGAAGACGAAGCGCATATTGTTGGGCTTTCTATTCTTTCTGGCAGCCATTTGCCTCTGGTCGAAGATGTCGCAAATAGAATGAAGAATGCCGGATTGTCTCACATTCCAATTATTGTAGGTGGCATTATTCCCGATGATGACGCCGAAAAATTAAAAGCTATGGGTATCGCAAAAGTATATACGCCCAAGGACTTTGAATTGAATGCAATAATGACAGATATTGTCTCACTTGTTGCCGAAAAGGCCGACGCATAACAAATTACTCTGGGCATCAATGAAAATTGGTGCTGAAAAGCGTCTCAAACTTCGTTAATGTAGCGCGATACGCGCTGCATTAATTGGCGTTTGTGATAATGAATGGAGTAAACGATGGGAATGAATCTGAGCGAGATGTCTCGCAAAGAGTTGCTTGAGCTGCAAATCGGCGTTGAAGACGCGCTGAAAGCTGCTGAGGTGCGTGAGCGTCAGGAAGCCCTGGCCGCCGTAGAAAAAGCGGCAGCAGAATATGGGTTTAGCCTGGCTGATTTGTCCGGTGACAACAGAAAAAGCACAAAGGGTACAAAAGCCGCCGCGAAATATCGCAATCCGGCCAACCCTGAGCAGACCTGGACCGGTCGTGGCCGCAAGCCACAGTGGATTCATGATTCATTGGCCGCAGGCGCCGATATCACCGATCTTGAAATCTAATCGGAATTAAGTCTCAAAATGACAATTCACATCGGAGCAAAAGCCGGACAAATTGCAGAAACTGTTCTACTGCCGGGCGATCCTTATAGGGCAAAATGGGCTGCCGAAACCTTTCTCACCGAGGTTCAGCAAGTCAATAATGTTCGGGGAATGCTTGGGTTTACCGGATTTTGGAACGGTCACCGAGTTACAATTCAAGGTAGTGGAATGGGGATGCCCTCACTCTCTATCTATGTAAACGAGCTGATCAAAGATTATGGCGCAAAAACACTGATCCGAATTGGATCATGTGGCGGGATGCAAGAAAATATCGGTGTCCGAGATGTTATTCTTGCAATGACGGCAAGCACACTCAGCACGCCATCACGCGGCATCTTCAAAGAACTGAATTATGCCCCAAGCGCCGACTATGGCCTGTTGCACAAGGCGTTTCACGCTGCGCAAGCCAAAGGGACCCCGACCCATGTGGGCGGGATCTATTCCTCGGATGTGTTTTACGATGAGAGACCTGACCTAAACGAGCAAATGGTGCGACACGGCATTCTGGGCGTCGAAATGGAAGCGGCAGAGCTTTACATTCTGGCGGCCCGTCACAAATGCCGGGCGCTGGCGGTTCTAACCGTCTCGGATCATTTGTTAACGGGTGAAGCGCTTCCCAGTGATCAACGTGAATCCAGCTTTGGGGACATGGTTGAAATCGCTTTGGAAGCGGCCTTTGCCGATCAGGATTAACCCTCTTTGACCGGTGATTTGGGGGGGTGACATCCGTGCACCTTGCGTGCACCCCCTGTGCACCCCCCGGCACCGTCTCTTAAAAACTCACAATAAAACGGGCGGAGGTTAATCCTCCGCCCGTTTTGTTTACCCCTGCCCCGTTGGCGCGGTGGCTCACCGTCCGTGGGTGCGGTCATACCCGTTGACAGCGGGTGACTGCCAATCACCCAGTGCCCCGTCAGCTGGGGCGAACACTTCGACCAACAATGGATGGCAAGACGCCACATCGCTGGTGTGCTCGGACGAGCAATCCCCCCCCGGACAGGCGCTGAGCCCGCCAGTCACGTTGATCTCGGCAAAGAATTCCAGATAGTCACCGGGCCGGACGGGCGAGGCTTTCATAAAGTACTGCCCCGTGTCGCGGGTGAACCCGGTGCACATAAAGACGTTCAAGACGTCATGCACCAGCGGCTCGGCCTCGGCCAAGGGAACGCCCATATGATCGGCCAGCGCGCGTGTCAGGTTGGAATGACAGCAATAGTGATATTGGGTACCAGCAGCGAGCAAATTGCCGGTGTAGGGATCGCAGCGCGTTCCGATGACGTCATGCACCGACCCGCCAAAGGCATCCATCCCATACCATCCAAGCGTGTCGTCAATGATTGTTGCCATGGGGCGCAAGTGGGGAAAGCTGCTCCACATGCGTTCGCCGGTGGTGATGTGGGTGCCATGCAGCGCGCGGGTTTTACCGGAATAGAACCGCTCGGTCAGGTCATCTGTGTTCCACAGGTTAAGGTCGCCGACCTGCGGCCCCTCGACGGAACTGATGCGAAAGAAATGGCCTGCCGGGACGGTGAAACACCGGGCGTCCCGCGCGGGCACTAGCACCTCGGCCGTTTTGGTCGCCGTGGCGCGGGCAGCGCGAAACAGCGCCAGATCAGCCGGTGGCAGCGTGTCATTGGGATAGCAAATCACCGGCTCAATAGCACGGCGAGCATCGGCGTCAGCAGGGGCGATAGGATGTGTCATTGCGGCCTTTCTCTGTTTCGACACAGAGGGCCCGAGACGTGCGTCGGATGCAAGCCTTATTGCCGCTGGCAGCTCCGGGGTTCGGTCGCGCCATCCTGTTCCGCGCCACAGGCTGCACACCGCCACAGGCCCGCCGAGCGATTTTGACGCCAGCGGCAGTCGCGGCTGAGGGTTGAGGTTTTGGCCCGCCAGACGAAATAGGCAAACACACCAAGAACAAGAAAAAGCAGAAGTATCGGCATAGCACCGCCTTTACCCCATGGGGAATGAGACAGCAAACAGGGTCTCATCATGTCCCGAGGGAGCAGGCATGATGAGACCCGTGTTTTACGCCGCGTTCGCGTATTGGAACAGCTCTGGCGTGTCGTCTTGAGAGGCAGTGCGGGGTGCGGCTTTGGGCGTTGGGGTGTAATAGCTCCAAGCTTGATCCAGCAGTTTCAGGGCCTCTTGCGGGGAAATCTTGTTCGTGATCATGAGCTTATGTCCTATATGCCCTTACCCCTCCCTGTGGCTTTAGCTATGCCTGTGCGCGTGGATTTGCACCCGACAAAATCGCAATCTGGACATGCAGCCTGTGCATAAACCCGTGTGCAAAAACAAGAAACGGGGCGCGCCTAGTGGCTGCCCCGTTTGGTATTCTTAGCAAGGATGGACCGTGTCAAACGGTGCGTTCAACCATCAACTGTTTGATTTCTGCGATTGCCTTGGCGGGGTTCAGACCCTTGGGGCAGGTTTTGGCGCAGTTCATGATGGTGTGGCAGCGGTAGAGCTTGAAGGGATCTTCGAGCTCGTCCAGACGCTCGCCCGTTGCCTCATCGCGCGAGTCGATGATCCAGCGGTAAGCGTGCAGCAGAGCCGCGGGGCCGAGGTAGCGATCGCTGTTCCACCAGTAGCTGGGGCAGGATGTTGAGCAGGACGCACACATCACGCACTCATACAGGCCATCCAGTTTCTTGCGGTCCGCGATCGACTGCTTCCACTCTTTGGCCGGGCGGTTGGTTTTGGTTTCCAACCACGGCATGATCGACGCATGCTGCGCATAGAAGTGGGTCAGATCAGGGATCAGATCCTTGACGACTTCCATGTGGGGCAGCGGATAGATTTTCACGTCGCCCTTGATTTCATCCATGCCGTAGATGCAGGCCAGCGTGTTGATGCCGTCGATGTTCATCGCGCAAGAGCCACAGATGCCTTCGCGGCAGGACCGGCGGAAGGTCAGGGTCGGGTCGATCTCGTTCTTGATCTTGATCAGCGCATCCAGAACCATCGGGCCGCACGCATCCATATCGAGGAAATACGTGTCGACCGACGGGTTTTTGCCGTCATCCGGGCTCCAGCGGTAGATGCTGAATTTACGGATATTGGTCGCACCTTCCGGCTTGGGCCAGGTTTTGCCAACCTTGATGCGCGAATTCTTGGGGAGGGTCAGTTGTACCATGCTCTCTCTCCTTAGAAAGTCCGCGCTTTGGGCGCGATTTTGGCTAGGGCGATGCCGCCTTGCTCTTCTGTGGTGAGGGGGTCGACTACGACGGGGCGGTGGGTCAGTTCGACCTTATTGCCATCGACGCGGCTGATGGTGTGGACCCGCCAGTTTTCGTCATCCCGTGTCGAGAAATCTTCGTGGGCGTGGGCCCCGCGAGATTCCTTGCGTGCTTCGGCACCGTGGATGGTGGCCAAGGCGTTGGGCATCAGGTTGTCGAGTTCCAGTGTTTCCATCAGATCACTGTTCCAGACCAGCGAGCGGTCGGTGACTTTGAGGTCGTCCATTTTGGCGGCGATTGCAGTCATCTTTTCGACGCCTTCGGCCATGGTTTTGGCGGTGCGGAACACGGCCGCGTCTGCCTGCATGGTTTTCTGCATCTCAAGGCGCAGCTCCGCAGTTGCGACGTTGCCTTTGGCGTTACGCAGGTTGTCGAACCGGTCGAACGCCGCATCAACGGACGCTTGGTTCAGCACAGGGTTGGGCGCCTCGGCATCCACAACCTTGCCCGCGCGGATCGCAGCCGCGCGGCCAAAGACCACGAGATCGATCAGCGAGTTCGAACCCAGGCGGTTAGCACCGTGCACAGACGCACAGCCCGCTTCGCCAACAGCCATCAGACCGGGAACCGTTTTGTTCTGGTCCTCGGCGGTGGGGTTCATCACTTCGCCCCAATAGTTGGTTGGAATGCCGCCCATGTTATAGTGCACAGTCGGAATAACCGGGATCGGCTCTTTGTTGACGTCGACGCCAGCAAAGATCTTGGCCGACTCAGAAATGCCTGGCAGGCGTTCTGCAAGCGCCTCGGGTGGCAGGTGCGACAGGTTCAGGTGGATGTGATCCCCGTCTTTGCCAACACCGCGACCTTCGCGGATTTCCATCGTCATGGAGCGTGAAACGTAATCGCGCGGCGCAAGGTCTTTGTACTGGGGCGCGTAGCGCTCCATGAACCGTTCGCCCTCAGAATTGGTCAGATAGCCGCCCTCACCGCGTGCACCTTCGGTGATCAGGCAGCCTGATCCGTAGATGCCGGTGGGGTGGAACTGAACAAATTCCATATCCTGCAGGGCCAGACCTGCGCGCGCCACCATGCCGCCACCGTCGCCGGTGCAGGTGTGGGCCGAGGTTGCCGAGAAATAGGCGCGTCCGTAGCCGCCGGTGGCCAGAACGACCATCTTGGCGTTGAACACATGCATGGTGCCGTCGTCGAGTTTCCAGCAGACAACACCCTGACACTGGCCGTCTTCGGACATGATCAGGTCAATGGCGAAATATTCAACGTAGAATTCAGCGTTGTTTTTCAGCGACTGACCATAGAGCGTGTGCAGGATCGCGTGGCCGGTCCGGTCCGCAGCGGCGCAAGTCCGCTGTACGGCTGGGCCCTCGCCAAATTCGGTGGTGTGACCACCAAAGGGACGCTGGTAAATCTTGCCTTCTTCGGTGCGCGAGAATGGCACGCCGTAGTGTTCCAGTTCGTAAACCGCTTTGGGGGCTTCGCGTGCGAGGTATTCCATCGCGTCGGTGTCACCCAACCAGTCAGAGCCTTTGACGGTGTCATACATGTGCCACTGCCAGTGGTCCGGGCCCATGTTGGACAGCGAGGCGGCGATGCCACCTTGCGCCGCAACAGTGTGCGAGCGGGTTGGGAACACTTTGGTTACGCAAGCGGTGCGCAGACCCTGTTCCGCCATACCGAGGGTAGCGCGCAGACCTGCGCCGCCAGCCCCGACAACCACGACGTCATATTCGTGGGTTTCATATTCATATGCAGCTGTCATCGTTTTAATCCTTACCGCGCATATTACAGGGCGAGCTTAGCGAGGGCGAAGAGACCCACGGCAATCAATGTGTAGGAAAATCCGGCCACTCCCATGAGGGTCAGTTTTTCTGCGACACCGTGCACGTAATCTTCGATTGCGACCTGCGCTTCGTGCATGAGGTGGAGGACAACCACGATCAGGGTCAGGCCCGATACGATTGCCGGAAAGGGCTGGCTGTAATAGGCGAGCACCTCTTCGTAGGTGCCACCAAGGCCGTAGCCGAATGTGAGGACAAAGAGAGGGACAAGGATAACCAGCGCAGCCGAGCTGACCATCATCTGCCAGTGGTGATGCGTTCCCTGACGCCCGGCACCCAAACCTTGGGCACGTTTGCGATCTGTGAGATATTTCATGGTTTCGCTCCTTATACCACAAGTGCCGCGACGACGGTCAGGACCGTGGCCATCACGAACATGCCAACGCCCAGCTTCTCAGCCGTTTCGACATTCAGGCAGTAGCCCAGATCCCAGACGAGGTGACGCAAGCGCCCCAGCATGTGGTAGAACAGCGCCCACGCCGCGCCGAGCATTACAACGGTGCCGATCCAGCTGGTCAGCAGACCATCGATAAAGGTGAACGCGCTTTCGGACGTTGCGGCGGCAAGCAACCACCAAACCACCAGTACGAACAAAAACAGAGCCGCAATTCCGGTGAGACGGACCATAATCGATGAGAAAGACGTCATTTGCGGACGGTAGATCGATAGGTGCGGCGAAAGTGGGCGGTTGCCCCGATTAACATCGGCCATGGTGGCTCCTTTGCGGTTGGCTGCGCTTGGTTTTACCGCTTTTTTTCGGTGTGTCACCTGTTCCAACGGTTAAAAAGCGCGGTTTTTTGGCGCGGCAGGGCAGTTTGACAACAAATGTGATCACACTTTTGTTTGCTGTGATCACAAAATTTGCGTTAGATCGCAAAAGCCCTGCCTTTCTTTTGCTCGGGGCTGTGATCACGAATCTTACTTTTGATGCAGCGCAGCTGTCTGTTGGGTGACCTCGCGCAGCAGTTTTTTGCGGATTCGTGACGGGTAGTCGGCAAAACCTGTCGCAGAGACGACAAATGCCCCCTCTCCAACGATGACGTTTTCAAAAAAGTAGGCGGTCAATTCCGGTTCGCTCTCTTCAATCGCGATGGCGTTGACGGTGATCCCTTTGGCGCGCAAGGCGGGATGCAGACGGGCGGGTTCGACTCCTTCGTTGGAAAACCCGTCGCCGGACAGGTCAATGAGATTGCGGGTGCAGTCTGGCGCGTCCGCAAAGGCATCCATGGTCACCAACAGTGCCTCGCCTATGGCGGTGGAAAAGTTGCGCCAAACGCGGGGACTTGTCGCGACTTGCTCGGCAAAGCGGTCAATGTCAGCAAAGGTGGTGATGCTGGTCCATGGCAGCGAGATCTGCTGGCGCGATGTGCCGGTCCATTGCACCAGCATCAGATGAGCTTTGCCGCGCACCAGCGCCTCGGACACGAGGGGGTCGCGCAGCCCCTCGGCCAGTCCATCCATCTGAATGCGGAATTCTTTGGCATCAACAGAGCCGGATACATCGACGGCCAAGGCCAGAGCCAGATCGCAGGCTTTGGCTATTGGAGCGCTGAAGGCAAAAAGCGCGGAGAGGAACAGGGACCGTAACATTCAACCAGAGTATCGTCTGATTGTTTAATGTCACCTCACGAAAGGGTCAGTTTCCGGGTCAGGACGTCGTTTAAGTAGGCTTGATCATCGATCCGAAAGTGGGTTTGCCCGATGGTTTCGAACCCTTGCGCTCGATAAAAGCCCAGCGCCGGTGTGTTTTCAGAGTTTGTCGTTAACCAAGGGGACGTGGCCCCAAGGGTGGCACAGATTCGCAAACCAGCATCAAGAAGGGCTAAACCAGTGCCATTTCCGTGGTGACGCGGCTGCACATATAGCGTGGAGATTTCGATATCCGAACACCCCGGTACGGGTGCCGGTTTGTTCTGGGTGATGCGGACAAAGCCATCAATCCCCTGCCCCCGTTCAGAAACAAGGATATGCTCGTCGGGATCTTGCAAAACCTTTATGAACCGCTCGGCCGTGAAAGCATCAAGCGCATAGCTGGCGAAAAACGGGGTGACTCCGTCTTTGATGTAGGTGCCCAGCCAAACTTCGATGGAAAGGGCCGCCAAGCTGGGGGCATCAGACAGTGTGGCGGGGCGTAACGGCATGGTGAGGGTCCATAAAAAACGGGCCGGATCCTGATTGATCCGGCCCGGCCTGATTATTGTGGCATCAGCGCCCAATAGTCGAGATCAAGCAAGACATCGGGTTTGTATTTGCCGTTTTCGTCTTTCAGCTCAAACGGTGCACCGCCTTTGGTCGCGACCAGACGCAGGCGAATTGCGCCAACGCCGGGGGCGTCGGTGTCTGCTTTGTCTAAAACTTCGGTCCAGGCTTTGACTGTGGTGCCTGCGAAACACGGGTTCGCATGGGCGCCGCCGTTGAGACCCACGATCATCTGCGCGTTGGCCAGACCGTTGAAAGAGAGTGCGCGCGCCATTGAAATCACGTGACCGCCATAGATCAAACGTCCATCGGGGCGGAAGGTCAGGTCAAAGTGCACCTTGGCGGTGTTCTGCCATAGGCGTGTGGCGATCATGTGCTCGGCCTCTTCGATGGTGACACCGTCAACGTGGTCGATCTGCTCACCCACCTCGTAGTCACCCCAGCGGTGGGGATCACCGGCCAGATCAAAGTTGTAGTTGGTGAAATCAAGGCCTGCAGGAATGGCCAACTGATCCACGGGCACCACTTTGTTCAAGTCCGGCACAACGGTTTCAGGCGCAGGCGCATCGAGATTATTTTTACGCACCATCACCCAGCGGACATATTCCATCACGACATCGTCGCGCTGATTCAGCCCGCGGGTGCGGACATAGACCACACCAGTTTTACCGTTGGAATTCTGCTTGAGGCCAATGACCTCGGATTCAGAGCGCAGCGTGTCGCCGGGATAGACGGGCAGCAACCAGCGGCCTTCGGCGTAGCCAAGGTTGGCAACCGCGTTCAACGACACATCCGGGACGGTTTTACCAAAGACAACATGGAACGCGGCCAGATCATCGATTGGGCTGGCTGGCAGGCCAGAGGCCTGTGCAAAGCTGTCCGACGAATAGAGCGCATGGCGAGCAGGATAGAGCGCATGATAGAGCGCGCGTTCGCCGCCCGATACGGTGCGGGGCACCGCGTGGGTCAGGATCTGACCGATAGAATAGTCTTCAAAAAACCGGCCGGAATTGGTTTTTGCCATTATTGCTGTCCTAATTTCATGTCTGGCGTGTAGTCGGCGTCGACCTCTTTGGTGACCGCCTGACCGCACCGCATGACGTTGTTGATACCGTCAAAGGCATAGGTGGGATCTCCGTAGAGATCCCAGCCTTTTGAGAGCGCCTCGCTGACTTTGTGACAGAAGGCGGATGTGTCTTCCTCGGTGAGGAGGCGATAGAGTTTGGGCATTACGCGATCCTTACATCGGGAAGGGAGACGGACCGACCAGCCCGTGGATATAGCCGATCACCGCCATCAGAACGACAGATGCGGCAAAGAACATACCGTCTTTGGCCAATGTTCCGGGTTTACCGGGTGTCCAGTTGGGTTCTGATTTGTTGATCACGATGACCTGCACAACGGCCCAGCCCAGCAATCCGCCAAACAGGATGATCGAGGCCAGATCGCCATTCACCAAGAGGTGGGCGGTAGCCCATGCCTTGAACCCGGCCAGCATTGGGTGGCGCACCTTGTTCAAGAGCAGGCCTTTTTTGGCGGCTGGGCTCATCATCCAGATCGCGATCAGCACCAACAGGTTGTTGATGTGGACCATAAAGCTGGGCGGAGACCAGACGTGGATAAAGTCCGTGGCGCGATAGCCCACGACCATCAAGACGATGGACACCACAAGAACAGCTGTCACAGCCCCCTTGCCGGCGTTGCCCATGGCAGCGCGCTGTGCTGGTGCGACACGTTTAAAGAAATGTGCGGCCCACCAAAGGACCACACCGAGAATCAGAAGACCAAAGCCCATGCTGGCTTACCCCGCTTGCAAAGCTGATATTGCTTCTGCTTTTGCCAGAATTTCACGTGCGGTGGCAACGTGTAGGTTTTCAACGATCTTTCCGTCGACCACGGCAACGCCCTGACCGGCGGCTTCGGTTTCTTCGAACGCGACGATCTGACGGCGGGCGAGATCGATTTCCGCATCAGACGGAGCGAAGGCGTCGTTGGTGACGGCAACCTGTGCCGGGTGGATCAGGGTTTTGCCGTCAAAGCCCATGTCGCGGCCCTGTTCACATTCAGCGCGCAGACCATCGTCGTCTTTGAAGGCATTATATACGCCATCGACGATGATCAGGCCCTCGGCTTTGGCAGCCAACAGGCACAGGCCCAGCGACGCCTGAAGCGGCAGACGATCCGCGCGGAAGCGGGTTTGCAGCTCTTTCGCCAAATCATTGGTGCCCATGACAAAACCCGCCATCAGGGGGTGTGCCGCAATCGAGGGCGCGTTCAGCATACCGCGGGGGGTTTCCATCATCGCCCAGATGGGCAGGTCGCCGGTGATGGCCGCGAGCGCGTCCAGATCATCGGTCGAACCGACCTTGGGCAGCAGAACAACGTCGGCGTCCATCTCGCACACGGCCGCTGCGTCGTCTTTGCCCCATGGGGTGTCAAAGCCGTTGATGCGCACGATTTTGATCCGGTCGCCGTAGCCACCCGCCGCCAGCGCCGCCTTGAGTGTTTCGCGGGCGTTCTCTTTTTCATCGACGGACACCGCGTCTTCGAGATCAAAGATGATCGCATCCACAGGCAGGGTTTTCGCCTTTTCAAGGGCGCGTTCCTTGGAACCGGGGATGTAGAGAACAGAGCGATAGGGGCGTTGGCGCGGATCCATGGCGATTTCCTTGCGTGTAATAAAGTTGCGCAGAAAGGGGCATTTTTGGCCGGAAAGTTCAAGGGGAAATCGCCGCGACGCAGCATTTGGGCGCATGGGATGACTGGTGCGGGGGCACCGAACGGCGGGTTAACCTCATTTCAGGGTCACGCGGGCAAGGTTCTAAGGGTCAGATTTGGACAGGTGGTCGCGGCGCAAGGCCCCCCGATACACACCCAACCGCTGACACGATCAACATCGGCTGTATCCCCGGCGCACCAGAGCATGTCTGGCGGGCCTGACCGGGACCGTTCAGCCCAGGGGCAAAGGGGTAAGACCCATGATGAAGACATTACATACGATGGCTTTGAGCCTAGGCGTTGGCCTGCTGATGACACAGCATCTGCAGGCGCAGGAGCAGAATTGCGCGCCACGACCGGCGGTTTTGGCGAAACTGACCGATCAATTTGGCGAAACCCGGCAGAGCATAGGGCTGGCGGCGCAAGGGTCGGTTGTTGAAGTCTTTGCCTCGGCGGATACGGGCAGCTGGACCATTATCGTGACATTGCCCAACGGCATGGCGTGTTTGATCGCAGCCGGGCAGTCGTTTGAAACGCTGGCCGAAGTGTTGCCGGCCCGCGGCAAAGACGTGTGAGGCCTGTCGAGCAGTGACCCAGCGCGCGATTGCCCGCCTCCCTCATATCAAGGGAGCGGACGGTTCCGGGTCAAAGTAGCGGTTGGCGTTGTGGGGCCCGGCGCAAGATCATAGCGTGTTTGCTCTCGCCGTCATATCCGAGCTTCTCGTAGAACCCGCGTGCACCTAGGGCCGTACCAGTGAGAAGCATGATTTTATAGCAATTGGCGGCCCATGCTTGGTTTGCTGCATGGTCCATGACCGCCCGTCCTAGGCCCGGCCTTGTTGCGCCTTTTGTGTGACGACATTTTCGATCATCGCATAGGGGCGTCCGTCAAAGGTCATATTGGGCAGCACGTGCAAGGTGGCAGTTGAAACGGGCTGTCCCGCGAGGTCTGCCACGATGATTTTCGTGCCGGGATGGTTGAGGATTTCGGTAAACCGCGCCTGCCCTTGTGGGCCGTCAATCACCGGAATTGTGCCCACCAATTCGGTATAAAGCGCGTGCAACGCGCTATAATCGAATTGTGTTGCCTGCCTGAGGATCATGTCAAAGCATCCCAAATAAGTTTAAGGCCCGTCAGGGTAAGCAGGCTGTGTGCGATGGCGAAAAAGACCCGTTCCGACATCAGCCGATGCGCCCGGACCCCCAGCCACGCCCCAAGCACCGCAAACGGGGCAAGCAGCACGTTGGCCCATGCGGTCTGTAAGGTAAACATGCCCAAATACGCGTAAGGAATGAATTTCGCGATATTGATCGCCCAAAAGGTGATCACGGTGGTGGCTTGAAAGCGCGATTTGTCCAACCCCTGTGACAGCAGATACACCGCCGCCGGGGGGCCGCCAGCATGGCTGACAAAGCTGGTGAAGCCCGTCACAACCCCGGCCAACAGACCGGCCCATGCGGGCAGTTGGTGCGTGACGCGGTGAATCCAGCCCCGAGACTGCGCCAGATGCCACGCCACAAACGCCACTGAAATTCCGCCAATCAGCAGCCGCAGCAGGTCCGCATCTGTCGCGCGATAAAGCCACGCCCCGGCAGCAACACCGGGCAATCCGCCCAGGATCAGCAACCGCGCGTCCGGCCAACTCCATTTGCGCCAATAGGGTTTCAGGGTCGCTGCGTCGATCATCATCAAAACCGGCAACATCACAGCAAGCGCTTGTCCCGGTTCAAGAAAAATTGCCAGAATCGCAGAGGATGCAAAGGCCACTCCGGAGCCGAACCCACCCTTGGAAATGCCTGCAAAAACCGTCGCGGGGATCGCAACTGCGAAAAACAATAAGTTGAGTTCTAGCATCCGCTCACCCCGTAACACCCTTATTCTTAACGCCTTTAGCGCAACCAACCAACCCCAAGCTGCACCCCTAAGCAACTATGCCGCGTCGCAGAAGACTTGCACGATGACGCATTAGCGACTAGCAAACGCGCAAATTTTCATCGGATCGGAGTACTTTCCAATGGCCAGACCCAAGATCGCCCTTATCGGCGCAGGTAACATCGGCGGCACACTTGCACATCTCGCAGCTGTAAAAGAATTGGGCGACGTTGTCCTGTTCGACATTGCAGACGGTCTGCCCCAGGGCAAGGCGCTGGATATCGCAGAATCCGGCCCCTCCGAAGGCTTTGATGCCAACATGTCTGGCACCAGCGATTACGCTGACATCGCCGGCGCAGACGTTTGCATCGTGACCGCAGGTGTTGCACGCAAGCCCGGTATGAGCCGTGACGACCTGCTGGGCATCAACCTGAAGGTTATGAAATCGGTTGGCGAAGGCATTGCAGCCCACGCACCCGACGCATTTGTCATCTGCATCACCAACCCGCTGGACGCGATGGTTTGGGCTCTGCGCGAGTTCTCGGGCCTGCCCCACCACAAAGTCTGCGGCATGGCTGGCGTTCTGGATTCCGCACGTTTCGCACACTTCCTGTCGGAAGAGTTCAACGTATCCATGCGCGACGTCACCGCGTTTGTTCTGGGCGGCCACGGCGACACCATGGTTCCTTCGGTTCGTTATTCGACCGTTGCAGGCATTCCATTGCCTGATCTGGTCGACATGGGCTGGACCACACAGGACAAACTGGACGCAATCGTTCAGCGCACCCGTGATGGCGGCGCCGAAATCGTTGGCCTGCTGAAAACCGGTTCCGCGTTTTACGCGCCTGCGACATCCGCAATCGAAATGGCCGAAGCCTATCTGAAAGACCAGAAGCGCGTTCTGCCTTGTGCCGCATATTGCGACGGCGAGCTGGGTGTCAAAGGCATGTACGTTGGTGTTCCAACCGTAATCGGTGCCGGTGGCGTCGAGCGTGTTGTCGACATCAAACTGAACAAAGAAGAGCAAGCTGGTTTCGACAACTCGGTCAATGCTGTCAAAGGCCTGATCGAAGCCTGTCAGGCGATCGACCCTTCGCTGGTCTAAGCTGCTGAGCGCAAAATTGTGAGAAAGCCGCCGATGGTTTCGGCGGCTTTTTTCGTGGCTACGTCATAAAACTGTAACGGTTTCCCCGCGATACATCTGACGTTACGGAAGGTCAAAGTCGCCTCCGGCACATGATTTGACGTGTACATCCCACAGCATTTCGATTGCGCGGCTGTTCGGTTTCAACGAATCACCAACTTTGGAAATCTTGAAATTTGTGATCACACGTTAAAAAAGTGTGATCACAAAACAGACAATTCTCTGTGAAATTCCCCAACTGCGTCAAAAAAACCTTTAAGGATTGGCCTTAGACACGCCTATATCGGTGCAATCGTAGTCAGACGGGACAGTTTCAATGAACATCCACGAATACCAGGCCAAAGCGCTTCTTCGCAGCTATGGGGCGCCCGTGTCGGACGGCCGCATCGTTCTCAAGGCCGAAGACGCAAAAACCGCAGCTGGTGAAATGGACGGCCCACTGTGGGTTGTCAAAGCGCAGATCCACGCAGGTGGCCGGGGCAAAGGTTCTTTCAAAGAAGCCGACGCTGGTGAAAAAGGCGGTGTCCGTCTTGCCAAGTCGGTAGAAGAAGCCGCCGAAGAAGCCAAGAAGATGCTGGGCCGTACATTGGTCACGCATCAAACCGGCCCAGTCGGCAAGCAGGTCAACCGCATCTACATCGAAGACGGTTCCGGCATCGAGACAGAAATGTATCTGGCTCTGCTTGTTGATCGTCAAACCAGCCGCGTATCGTTCGTATGCTCGACCGAGGGTGGCATGGACATCGAAGAAGTTGCAGCGGCAACCCCTGAAAAGATCCTGAGCTTTAGCGTTGATCCTGCATCAGGGTATCAGGCATTCCACGGCCGCCGCATCGCATTTGCGCTGGGTCTGGAAGGCAAGTTGGTCAAGCAGTGCGTTGCGCTGATGGGCATCCTGTACAAAGCGTTCCTGGAAAAAGACATGGAAATGCTGGAAATCAACCCGCTGATCGTCACCGACGGTGGTGATCTCAAGGTGCTGGACGCCAAAGTCTCGTTCGACGGCAACGCGCTGTACCGCCACGCGGACATCGCCGAACTGCGCGACGAAACCGAAGAAGACCCCAACGAGCTGGAAGCCAGTAAATACGACCTGAACTACATCACGCTTGACGGTGAAATTGGCTGCATGGTGAACGGTGCGGGTCTGGCGATGGCCACCATGGACATCATCAAGCTGTACGGTGCCGAGCCTGCCAACTTCCTTGACGTAGGTGGCGGCGCGACCAAAGAAAAAGTCACCGAAGCGTTCAAGATCATCACCTCGGATTCCAAGGTCAAAGGCATCCTGGTCAACATCTTTGGTGGCATCATGCGCTGTGACGTCATCGCCGAGGGCGTTGTTGCCGCGGTGAAAGAAGTTGGTCTGAAAGTTCCGCTGGTTGTGCGCCTCGAGGGCACCAACGTTGAGCAGGGCAAAGAGATCATCAACAATTCTGGTCTGGATGTGATCGCGGCGGACAACCTGAAAGATGGTGCCGAAAAGATCGTTAAGGCCGTCAAAGGCTAATCCTGGGGTGGGTGACTACCCACCTTCCCCCATGAAGACTTATTAAGGAGAACGCCAAATGGCAGTCCTCATCGACGAGAATACCAAAGTTATCTGTCAGGGCCTGACCGGTTCGCAGGGTACATTCCACACCGAACAAGCCATCGCCTATGGCACCAAGATGGTTGGCGGCGTGACCCCCGGCAAAGGTGGCATGACCCACCTGAACCTGCCGGTTTTCAACTCGGTCCACGAAGCCAAGCACGTGACCGAAGCAAATGCATCGGTGATCTATGTTCCGCCCCCCTTTGCGGCCGACTCGATCCTCGAGGCGATTGACGCCGAGATGGAAGTGATCGTTTGCATCACCGAAGGCATCCCGGTTCTGGACATGATGAAGGTGCAGCGCGCACTGGAAGGGTCCAAATCGCGCCTGATCGGCCCCAACTGCCCCGGCGTGATCACGCCTGACGCCTGCAAAATCGGCATTATGCCCGGTCACATTCACAAACGCGGGAGCGTGGGTGTCGTTTCGCGCTCAGGTACGCTTACATACGAAGCTGTGAAACAGACAACTGACGTAGGACTGGGCCAGTCCACCTGTGTGGGCATTGGCGGCGACCCGATCAAGGGCACCGAGCACATCGACGTGCTGGAGTGGTTCCTAGCGGACGACGAAACCGAATCCATCATCATGATCGGTGAAATCGGTGGCTCGGCCGAAGAAGAAGCGGCGCAGTTCCTGGCCGATGAAAAGAAAAAAGGCCGTTGGAAGCCAACAGCTGGTTTCATCGCAGGTCGTACCGCCCCTCCGGGCCGTCGCATGGGTCACGCGGGCGCAATCGTCGCCGGCGGCAAAGGTGGCGCCGAAGATAAGATCGAAGCCATGCAGTCCGCTGGTATCGTCGTGGCCGAAAGCCCCGCCGGTCTGGGCGAAGCTGTGCTGAAAGCGATCGGGTAAACTAATAATCGGCCTCGGCGTTCAGCCGGGGCCGTGATCCACGAGGTCGCAAGGCACATGACTTTCAACCAAGCCATCATAACCAGTTTTTCAAACGTCTTGACCTTTTTGGGCAAAACGTCTGGATCTGTGTTTTGTGTAGGTATGCTTGGGGCATCTATAGCCCTGATTGGCTCGCCTGCAGCGGCCAAATCGCCTGTAGACGATTCTCTGACAATCTGCCTCAATAACGCGCCCAGCTTTGCCCCCTTGGAGGCCGAACTCGACTCGGCAGGTTGGATCCCTCTGAAGCCGGCATCGACGACAGATCAGGATGTAGAAAAAATCGCTTGGTTCTATGCCCTCAATCATCTGGGCGCTGTTTCTTCGGACGCCACATTGCAGTCAACGCTTGGGCTGCAACGCAAGACTGTTCGCGGTGTACTCAAGAAACAGGATCTTGCCAAATTTCGAGCCCGCATTCTAAAGCGTCCGGTGGGTCCTGCTGAGGATTACCTTGTACTGAATTGGCAGAACCCTTACCGCAATGTCATCAGGCTGACCTGTAGCTTCCTGATCGCGGGACAAGAGGGTGAACATGCGGCATTTGTGAGCGACCTTACAGCCATTGTTCAGGCCCCAAAGTATGCGAACCAACAAGTGATTCGCACTCCTAATATCGAGCTGGAACAAGCCGACATTCAGGCTACTGTGTTCAACTGGGAGAAACTTGAACAGAAAACCGGCTCTCGTCCCCCCTTTGCGGTGATCTCGACATTCATCATAGCAGGGGTAGGCCAGTGACCTTCAACGCGGCCGTCAAAACGTGTTTCTCAAAGTTCCTTACCTTTTCCGGTCGGGCCTCTCGTTCTGAGTACTGGTTTTTCTTCCTGTTCATTGTGCTGTGGAATGCGCTGGCTGGTCTCATCGACTGGCAGCTGTTCACGCAGGTTGTTGAGACCGAGGCGAACGGTGTGAAGTCCATCACCGCCACATCCAGCCAACCGGTGCAAAGTCTGGTTGGTCTTATCGTTTTCTTTCCCCATCTGGCCGTCGCATGGCGACGGATGCAGGACACTGGTCGCAGCGGGTTTTATGCCCTGTTCCCGATCCTGCTGATGGTGGGCGCTGGCCTTGTCATGGTATTTGGCATTGGCATCGCCTCCAGCTTCGCCCCCGGCGGATCGCTGGATCTTTTGTTCACACGGGCCACGCTGCTTGTGATGATCCCGACGATGATCGTTCTTATCGTCTCTCCCCTGTTGGTTTTGTGGTGGCTCACCCGCCCCAGCCAGCCGGGTACTAACCAATACGGTCCCAACCCATATGAGGTACAATCATGACCGAACATTCGCCCAACGACGTGTTCCACGCCTCCAGTTTTATGCAAGGGCATAACGCCGAGTATCTTGAGCAGCTTTATGCGCAATATGCCGGTGACCCAAATGCGGTGGATGCCGCCTGGGCTGAGTTTTTCAGGCAGATGGGAGACGCAGAACTGGACGTGAAGGCCGAGGCAAGTGGCCCATCCTGGGCACGCAATGACTGGCCGCCAGTTCCGGGCGATGATCTGACAGCTGCACTGACGGGCGAATGGCCTGCGGGTGAGACCAAAGCAGCAGGCAAAAAGATCGCCGACAAAGCGGCAAGCAAGGGTGTTGAGGTCAGCGATGAGGCCATCAAACGGGCGGTTCTGGATTCGATCCGCGCGTTGATGATCATCCGCGCCTACCGGATCCGGGGCCATCTGGCGGCTGATCTGGACCCGTTGGGGATGCGCGAAGGATCCAAGCACCCCGAGTTGGACCCCAAGACATATGGGTTCACCGAGGGCGACATGGACCGCCCGATCTTTATCGACAACGTGCTGGGGCTGCAGGTTGCTTCGATGCGGCAGATCGTTGAGATCGTAAAGCGGACCTATTGTGGAACATTCGCGTTGCAGTACATGCACATTTCCAACCCGGAAGAGGCTGCTTGGCTGAAAGAGCGCATCGAAGGGTTCGGCAAAGAAATCTCGTTCACCCGTGAGGGCCGCAAAGCGATTCTTAACAAGATGGTCGAGGCCGAAGGGTTCGAAAAGTTCCTGCATGTGAAATACATGGGTACCAAACGGTTTGGTCTGGATGGTGGCGAAAGCCTGATCCCCGCGATGGAGCAGATCATCAAACGCGGTGGCAATCTGGGTGTGCGCGACATCATCATCGGCATGCCCCACCGGGGACGCCTGAGCGTTCTGGCGAACGTGATGCGCAAACCATATCGCGCCATTTTCAACGAATTTCAGGGCGGTAGTTTCAAGCCCGAAGATGTGGATGGGTCGGGCGATGTGAAATATCACCTCGGCGCATCCAGCGACCGCGAATTCGACAACAACTCGGTCCACCTGTCGCTGACCGCCAACCCCAGCCACCTAGAGGCGGTGAACCCTGTGGTTCTGGGCAAGGCCCGCGCCAAACAGGATCAGTTAGGTGACGTAGATCGCACGCAGGTTCTGCCGATCCTGTTGCACGGTGATGCGGCCTTTGCAGGTCAGGGTGTTGTGGCCGAGGGCTTTGGCCTGTCGGGTCTGAAAGGACACAAAACCGGCGGGACCATGCACATCGTGGTCAACAACCAGATTGGCTTTACAACCGCGCCCCACTTTAGCCGCTCGAGCCCCTATCCCACAGATATCGCGCTGATGGTCGAAGCGCCGATTTTCCACGTGAATGGTGACGATCCCGAAGCGGTTGTGCACGCAGCCAAGGTAGCTACTGAATTCCGTCAGAAGTTCCACAAAGACGTGGTCATCGACATCTTTTGCTACCGTCGGTTTGGACACAACGAGGGCGACGAGCCCATGTTCACCAACCCGATCATGTACAAAAAGATCAAGACTCACAAAACCACGTTGTCGCTGTACACCGAGCGTCTGGTCAAAGATGGTCTGATCCCCGAAGGTGAGATCGAGGACATGAAGGCCGCGTTCCAAGCGCATCTGAACGATGAGTTTGAAGCCGGGAAAGATTACAAACCCAACAAAGCCGACTGGCTGGATGGGCGTTGGTCACATCTGGATAAAAACAAAGATGAATATGTGCGTGGCGAAACCGCCATCACGCCTGAAACCTTTGCTGAAATCGGGTCCGCGCTCAGCACCGCTCCGGACGGGTTCGCCCTGCATAAAACGGTTGGCCGGCTTTTGGGCACCCGTGGCAAGATGTTCGAAGACGGCAAGGGCTTTGACTGGGCTACGGGCGAAGCACTCGCCTTTGGGTCCCTGTTGACCGAAGGGTATCCGGTGCGCCTGTCTGGTCAGGACGCCACCCGCGGCACCTTCAGCCAGCGGCACTCGGGTCTGATCAATCAGGAAACCGAAGAACGCTATTTCCCACTCAACAACATCCGTGCGGGTCAATCGCAGTATGACGTCATCGATTCGATGCTGTCGGAATATGCGGTGCTGGGGTTTGAGTATGGCTATTCATTGGCCGAACCCAACGCTCTGACCCTGTGGGAAGCCCAGTTTGGTGATTTCGCCAATGGCGCGCAGATCATGTTTGATCAGTTCATCAGCTCAGGCGAAAGCAAGTGGTTGCGGATGTCCGGTCTGGTTTGTCTGTTGCCGCACGGGTTCGAGGGCCAAGGCCCCGAACACTCGTCCGCGCGTCTGGAGCGGTTCCTGCAGATGTGTGGTCAGGACAACTGGATCGTGGCAAACTGTACAACGCCTGCGAACTATTTCCACATCCTGCGTCGTCAGTTGCACCGGACATTCCGTAAGCCGCTGATCATGGTGACCCCCAAATCGTTGCTGCGTCACAAGATGGCGGTCAGCGAAGCCGAGGATTTCACCACCGGATCTAGTTTCCACCGGGTTCTGTGGGATGATGCGCAAAAGGGCAATTCAGACACCACGCTGGTTGCGGATGATAAGATCAAGCGCGTCGTGATGTGTTCGGGCAAGGTTTACTATGACCTGCTGGAAGAGCGCGATGCCCGTGGGATCGACGATGTCTATCTGTTACGTGTCGAACAGTTCTACCCCTTCCCGGCCCACTCGTTGATCAACGAGCTGGAACGGTTCAAAGGCGCCGAAGTTATCTGGTGTCAGGAAGAGCCCAAGAACCAAGGCGCATGGCATTTCATCGAGCCCAACATCGAATGGGTCCTGAGCCGTATTGACGCCAAACATTCGCGCCCCCGCTATGTGGGACGCGCCACCTCTGCCTCGCCCGCGACGGGTCTGGCCAGCCAACACAAAGCACAACAAGCGGCGCTCGTGAACGAAGCGCTGAGCATCGAAGGAAACTAAAACATGACAATCGAAGTTCGTGTCCCCACGCTTGGCGAATCCGTGACCGAAGCCACGGTTGCCACCTGGTTCAAGAAACCCGGCGATGCAGTGGCAGTGGATGAAATGCTGTGTGAACTGGAAACAGACAAAGTCACGGTCGAGGTCCCCTCGCCCTCTGCAGGTGTGATGGGTGAAATCGTGGCCGCCGAAGGTGAAACCGTCGGCGTTGACGCCCTGTTGGCGACGATCCTTGCCGGTGAAGGGGCAGCACCTGCCCCTTCGGCCAAAGCAGCGCCAAGCGAAGTGCCCGCAGCTGCGGGTGGCAGCACCGATGTGATGGTGCCCACTTTGGGTGAATCCGTCACCGAAGCCACCGTTTCGACCTGGTTCAAGCAGGTTGGCGATACCGTCGCGCAGGATGAAATGCTGTGTGAGCTGGAAACAGACAAGGTGTCCGTCGAAGTGCCTGCCCCTGTTGCGGGTGTTTTGGCGGAAATCACCGCTGCCGAAGGTGCCACTGTTGATGCATCCGCGAAACTGGGCGTGATTTCCGGTTCTGGCGCAGCGTCGGCGCCTGCTGCTGCCCCTGCGGTGGTTGCGACGGCATCCGGTAAAGATGTGGCAAACGCCCCTTCGGCTGAAAAGGCGATGGCAGAGGCCGGTATCAGTGCCGCCAACGTCACAGGCACCGGTCGTGATGGTCGGATTATGAAAGATGATGTCGCCCGCGCGGTTGCAGCGGCGCCTGCGCCTGCAGCGGCTGCCGCCGCCCCTGCTGCTGTCGCCCAGGCCCCACGTGGTCCGGTATCGGCAGACGATGCCGCTCGCGAAGAACGGGTGAAAATGACCCGCCTGCGTCAGACCATCGCCAAGCGTCTGAAAGACAGCCAGAACACAGCCGCGATGCTGACCACCTATAACGAGGTCGATATGACCGAAGTTATGGCACTGCGGAATCAGTACAAAGATCAGTTCGAGAAAAAACACGGTGTTCGGTTGGGCTTTATGTCCTTTTTCACCAAGGCCTGCTGTCACGCGCTGAAAGAAGTGCCTGAGGTCAACGCCGAGATCGACGGCACCTATGTTGTGTACAAGAACTTTGTGCACATGGGTGTTGCAGCTGGCACGCCATCGGGTCTGGTTGTTCCGGTGATCCGGGATGCGGATGCGATGTCTTTTGCGGGTATCGAAAAAGCGATTTCCGAAAAGGGTAAGCGCGCCCGTGATGGCAAACTGTCGATGGCAGAAATGCAGGGCGGCACCTTCACCATCTCAAACGGCGGTGTGTATGGGTCGCTGATGTCTTCGCCAATCCTGAACCCGCCTCAGTCTGGTATTCTTGGCATGCACAAGATCCAGGACCGTCCCATGGCGATCAATGGTCAGGTTGTCATCCGTCCGATGATGTATCTGGCGCTGAGCTATGACCACCGTATCGTAGACGGTAAGGGCGCTGTGACCTTCCTTGTGCGGGTCAAAGAAGCGTTGGAAGATCCACGCCGTCTGTTGATGGACCTGTAAGCGACACTGGTGCGGAGTCTGATCAGGGCGCCGCACCCGTTTTCGATCGCTGATAAGGACACCCCCATGTCTACACCCTATCGCCACGTTCCAGTCCTGTCAGAGATGTATCGATCCCTGCGCCGACTGGTGAGTTTGGTTCAGTATTCTGGCAGCGCAGTTCGATGTGATTGTTGCGACAAGAGCTTTTCTGACTGGCGAAAGGACAGTGGCGATGCCTGTCCGTATTGTGGATCACTTGCGCGTCAGCGCATTTTGGCAAGATACCTTCGAACCTATCCAACCGCTCCAGGGCAGCGGGCAAAAGCGCTGTTGTTTGCTCCTGACTTTTCGACCTTGCAGTTGTTGGATGCTCAGCCATCCCTTGATGTGACGACAACGGACTACAGCGCGCCAAAGGTTGATTTTCACTGGGATATCACCGCGCTCCCCTGTGCAGATGAATCGTTTGATCTGATCATGTGCTCGCACGTTTTGGAGCACGTTCCAGATGACAAAGCGGCGATTGCAGAGTTGTCACGCAGCCTGTCGGCAAACGGAACAGTTCTTGTTCAGGTGCCCTATAGACGAGAGAGCGCTGAAACCGACGAGGACCCAAGTGTTACGGATCCCGTTGAGCGCGAAAAACGGTTTGGGCAGTTTGACCACGTGCGTGTCTATGGGCGCGATCTGGCAGACCGCCTTGCAAGCAGTGGACTGCATGTCACTCTTATGACGCCGTCCGATCTGTTCAAACCCGACGAGATAAAAACCCATGGGCTGTGGGAGGATACGCTTTTTGTTTGCCGCAAAGGCGCACCAACAGACGATCCCGCGCCCATCCACTGACTTTAAACACATGTCACGCTGACATGTCTGACCAAAAACAGGAGACCGAAATGGCTCAATATGACGTCATCATCATCGGCGCAGGCCCTGGCGGCTATGTATCAGCAATCCGCTGCGCTCAGCTGGGTCTGAAAACAGCCGTGGTCGAAGGCCGCGACACATTGGGCGGCACCTGCCTGAACGTGGGCTGTATCCCATCCAAGGCGTTGCTGCATGCCAGCCATATGCTACATGAAGCCGAGCATAACTTTGCCAACATGGGCCTGAAGGGGAAAACCCCATCCGTCGATTGGCCCCAGATGAAGGCCTATAAGGACGACGTGATCAGCCAGAACACTGGCGGTATCGAATTCCTGTTCAAGAAGAACAAGATCGATTGGATCAAAGGCTGGGCCTCGATCCCGACGGCAGGCAAGGTGCAGGTCGGAGATGACGTGCACGAGGCCAAGAATATCGTGATTGCATCGGGGTCGGTGTCTTCGTCGTTGCCCGGTGTTGAGGTGGACGAAAAGATCGTCGTGACCTCGACCGGCGGTTTGGAACTGCCCAAGGTGCCCAAGCGGATGGTCGTGATCGGTGCCGGTGTTATCGGTTTGGAGCTGGGGTCGGTCTATGCCCGTCTCGGGTCCGAGGTAACCGTGGTTGAATACATGGATGCGGTATGTCCCGGCATGGATAAAGACGTGCAGCGCACGTTCAAGCGGATCTTGGAAAAGCAGGGCCTGAACTTCATCATGGGCGCGGCTGTTCAAGGTGTCGAAACCGCCAAGAACAAAGCCAAGGTGAGCTATCAGCTGAAAAAGGGTGGCGACGCCGAAGTCATTGATGCCGATGTGGTATTGGTTGCGACTGGCCGTAAACCCTATGTTGATGGGCTGGGTCTGGATGCATTGGGTATCAAGATGACCGAACGCGGTCAGGTTGCAACCGATGCACATTGGGCCACCAACGTTCCGGGCATCTACGCCATCGGTGATGCAATCGAAGGCCCAATGCTGGCGCACAAAGCCGAAGACGAAGGCATGGCCGTCGCTGAGGTCATCGCGGGCAAGCATGGGCACGTGAACTATGGCGTGATCCCCGGCGTGGTCTACACCGCCCCAGAGGTCGCTACAGTTGGTCAGACCGAAGATGCGCTGAAGGCTGAGGGTCGTAAGATCAAGGTCGGCAAGTTCATGTTCATGGGCAACGCACGTGCCAAAGCGGTTCATCAGGGCGATGGCTTTGTGAAACTCGTCGTGGATGCGGAAACAGATCGCATTCTGGGCTGTTCCATCATCGGCCCCGGTGCCGGTGACATGATCCATGAGATCTGTGTCGCCATGGAATTTGGTGCCTCGGCCGAAGATATCGCGCTGACCTGCCACGCCCACCCCACCTACTCTGAGGCAGTGCGCGAGGCCGCGTTGGCCTGTGGTGACGGTGCCATTCACAGCTAAAGCGTTCTTGCATTTGCAGGTTCCTGAGGGGCGGCCAAATGGTCGCCTCTTCTTTTTTGTGCAAAGCTTGGTATGTCTTATCTATGCACGCCACATATCAGGGGTGAATACCCTGCGCCAATGCAGTGCCTCATCAATGCGCAAGACACGGTTTACACCTTTGGGAGCCAGAGAATTGAAACGCATCCTTATCCTGCTGACGTCGGTCGTTTGTTTTGCCAGCCCAACCCTTGCCGAGGGGTTGCTCGACAAGGTGAAGCGCGGTGCGGATAGTGCTGTCAGCGCCGCTGAACGCGGCGCGACCAGTGTCGGGGATGCAGTTGGCAAGGGCGTGGATGCGGTGGACCAGTCGATAAAATCCACCAACGAGCTGCTGCGCGAGGAAGAAACACCCGAGGCGACGCGGGCCAAACTGGATGCGATGGCCGATGGGGCTATATCGCGCCTGCGGGCGGAAAACCCGGACGCCAACAACATTTATGACATCAGCGCGGGATACGCTGCCTTTGACACCCGCAGCCTGACCATTTTCCCGCTGTCTGCTGGGTATGGTCGTGGTGTCGCCATTTCCGCTGAGACGGGCGCGCGAACCTATATGCAGATGGGTACCGGTGGCGTTGGGGCCGCGTTTGGGATTGGCGGGTTTGAAAGCCAATTTGTTATCATGTTCGAAACCCAAGCCGATTTTGATACGTTCACCCAATATGGCTATGATGCCTCTGCCAACGCCGGGGCGATGACAGGGGACGATCGCACCACCGAAGCCGTTCAGTTCATCGATGGCCGGTCATTCTTTGTGCTCGACAAGAAAGGGTGGCGCGTGAATGCAAACGCCACTGGCACAAAGTATTGGAAAGATGCAGATCTGAACGAATAGCGTTAGCTTGCGTGTTTGTTAGTTTTGTTGGGTTAGTTGGGATTAAACCCCGCCTCTTTCATCAACAGATCAGATTGGGTTTCAACCGCGCTTTCGAGTTGGGCCATGAAGTCTGCACGGGGCACCCCGGGGGCAATCGGGTCAAGGAATTCGACCACAGCCCGCCCGGGCTTGCGCATAATGCCGGTGCGGGGCCAGAACACGCCGACGTTCGCGGCAACCGGGACACAGGGCATGCCCAAACCATCATACAAAATGGCGCTGCCAACCTTGTAGGGTTTCTTGGCCCCCGGGGCGACCCGCGTGCCTTGCGGATAAATCACCAACTGCCCGGGTTCTGAAAATTCAGTCGCGACGTCTTTGACCATTTTGGCAATCGCGGTTCCCTTTCTGCCACGATCCACCGGAATACAACCAAGGCGTTTGGCGTAAAGACCAATAACGGGCGTCCACAGCAGCTCTCGTTTCATGATGAACTTACCATGGGGAATGGCGTTAAAGATCAGCAGAATATCGAAAAAGGACTGATGCTTGGCCGCGATCATCACCTCATCTTTGGGAACGATGCCGCGCACTTCGCCTTTGATGCCGACCATCCAGCCAGCCATCCAGATCACCGACCGGGCATAGAGCTTACACGCGCTGAGGGCGCCGCGTTTCGTCAACAAGGCATAGGGGAAGAACAAAATACCAAGGACAGCCATCCAAGCATAGATGACAATCACAAACACCAGTGAACGGAGCCATTGAATTGCGTGGGCCATTACGTGAGTTCCTTTAGGGTGCGCCGCGCGGCGTTCCAGGTGGCAAAAAAGGCGACGATACCACTAAGCAGAGGCAGCAAGAGGGGCACGCCCCAGCCAAGGCCCTGAAAGCCGAGCCCGGTTAAAAAGCCCCCCTCGTTTGAGGCCTCGGGGAGCAGCACGACACCGCCCATGCCGATAGCCACACCAATGGCCGATCCGATAAGCGCGCGCATGGTAAAGCGGCGCACAAATGCGCCAGCGATATAGCGGTCCCGCGCCCCAACCAGCCGCAAAACCTCGATCACCTGTGCATTTGCGGCCAAGGCCGCGTTGGCGGCCAGTGTGATCATGCCAGCCAGTGCACCGCCGATCAAAAGGGTCGAAACCAGTGCTAGCCGACGCAGCGAATTGGCCGCATCCACAAGTGGCTCACGCCAGCGGGTATGGTCATCGAACACGGCGCCGGGAACCTCGGCCACCAGACGCAGGCGCAACCCGGCCAGATCGTATCCGGGTTCGCCCGCAATGACTTCGATTAACTGCGGAATCGGCAAGGTATCCAACGGTAGGTCCGGACCGAACCAAGGGGTCAGCAACGCGACCTGTTCTTCGACAGACAGCGCGCGCGCAGAGGCAACGCCGGGCGTCTGTGCCAGAATATCCAAAGCCGCTTTGGTTTGATCGGCGCGCTGATCGATTGGCGCATTGATCCGCAAAGTTGCAGAGCGTGCCAGTTCATCCGCCCAGCGATCCGCCAAACGTCCGGATGCTAAAGACAGGGCCAAGGCAAACACGGCCAGAAACCCCATGGCCCCGGACACAAACAGCGTCAGCTGGGCGGTAAATCCTGTGGGCGGGACAACACGATCGGCTTGTTTGTCGCCCATCAACAGGGTGCGCAGGTTGGCTGTACTCATAAATCCGCCCCCGCTGTTTGCAGTTGGCGGTTTGCAATGCGCAGCACGCGTGCCTGCACCTGACTTTTGGCGGCGCGGATCAGGCTAAGATCGTGGGTTGCGATCAGCACTGTTTTCCCCATGCGGTTCAATTCGACCAACAGTTGCAACAGGCGCTGGGACATTTCCCAATCCACGTTGCCGGTCGGCTCGTCCGCGATGACAACATCAGGGGACATGATAACAGCACGGGCCAAAGCCGCGCGTTGCCGTTCCCCGCCTGACAACTCAGGTGGCCGTGCGTCTGCTCGGCCAGACAGGCCAACCCATTGCATTAGCTCATTCAGGTTCGCGGTTTCGGATGACAAGTCACGCCCAGAAACCAGCAAAGGCAAGGCGACGTTTTCCGTTAAGGTCAGATGATCTAGAAACCGGCAATCCTGATGCACCACACCAATCCGGCGCCGCAACAGCGCGGTTTGGTCCCGATCCAGCTGACGCATGTCCGTTTCAAAGGCGCGCACCTGCCCCGCCGTCGGATGCAGGGCCCCGTAGCACAGTTTCAGCAACGTTGTCTTACCTGCCCCGGACGGGCCGGTCAGGAAATGAAAGGAACCAGGCGTCAGGCGTACTGACAAATTGCTCAGCAATTCCCCACCACCATAGCTATAGCCCACGTTATCCAGCTCGATCACACTTGTGTCCCCTGTCGCTTTGACTGTCTTCTTGCCTCAGCAGGGATATAGTTTCAATGCCCTCAGGCGATCCCGATACACCACTTATCGCTGGGTCAGATAAAACTCTCTTTTCGTGTGGGGCTTAACAGCCTATGGTCATTAAAAAATAATATTCAGGCAGAACAAAACAGCGGGAGGCAGAATGCGTCTGACATGTCCTAATTGCGGTGCTCAATACGAAGTGCCAATAGAAGTGATCCCGCAAGACGGTCGGGACGTTCAGTGTTCCAACTGCGGTGACACGTGGTTTCAGGAGCATCCAGATAAAGTGATCTCGGAAGAGGCGCACGACACGCCGGACCCCGTTGCATCCGCGCTTGATGATGGGTTGCGGGCAGCTGTCACGGGACAGGATGTTCCCCCGCCTGAAACCGATCCTGCCCCGCAAGAGACCGTGCCTGACACGCCAGAAGAGCCCACAGACCCCGAACCCGTGCGTCGTGATCTGGCCCCGGATGTGTCGGAAATCCTGCGCGAAGAAGCCTCACGCGAAGCGGAATTGCGCGCCACTGAAACTCAGAGCTTGGAAAGCCAGCCTGATCTGGGTTTGGAAGCGCATGGCAATGAAGAGCCGGAACGGCGCGCCCGCGAAGCCCAAAATCGGATGGCGCGTATCCGTGGCGAAGCCCCATCTGCCGAAGTGGCCACACAGGATGCCGGGTCACGTCGGGGGTTGTTGCCCGATATCGAAGAGATCAATTCCACCCTGCGCAGTTCAACGGACAAGGCCGTCGATCAGGGGGCCAATCTGCCGCAACCGGGGCCCGCAAAGCGCCCTAAATCAGGAGGGTTCCTGAGGGGCTTTTCCGTGATTGTGATTATTGGGGTGATCTTGGCAGGCCTGTATATCAATGCGCCAACCATCGCCATAAGCCTGCCGCAAGCGGATCCGTTGCTCAGCGCCTATGTGGCGTTGGTCGATCAGGCCCGGTTATGGCTGGATGCGCAGGCCGCAGATTTGATGGGGCAATAGACCCCTTCAAGGCCTATTTGCCTTAAAACCGGTCGAGCAGACGTTTCAAATACTCCAGCTCGATCTCTGGACGCTCTCCCTCGCCAGAGCGGCGGCGGATTTCATCCAGCAATTCCCGCGCGCGGCGATAGACATCTTGCCCCTGCAACAGATCCTCGTCCGTTCCGATTGACCCCTGTGATCCGGGCTGACGGCCCAATGGATCGCGGTTCTGCGCCTGTGCGTCGCCCTCTTGCGAACCTTGGCCCGGTTGGTTTTGCTGCTCTTGCGCCATCGCCTCCCCCAAGGCGCGCATACCTTCGCGCAACGCTTCCATCGCCGAAGATTGCTGATCTAGCGCCTCGGCCATATCGTTTTCGCGAAGCGCCTGTTCCGCACCCTCCATCGCGCGGCCTGCCCGATCTAGGGATTCGCGCGTGGCGTCGCCTTCGGGCGTGCCTGCACCGGGCATGTTCTGTTGTTGGCGACGGAGTTCGTCGCGCAGCGCTTGCTGCTGGTCCGCCAGCGATCCCGCCCCTTGCTGACCGTCTTCGCCATCGCCTGCACCGGTGCCGCCTTGGCCACTGTGGCTTTGGCCCCGGCCCTGCCCGCCATCACGCCCTTGGTTTTCCTGACTTTCCCCGGCTTGTGCGCCAGGGTTGAATTGTTCCTGCAAATCCCGGAACGCCTGATCCGAAAGACCTTGTTGATTGCGCAGCGTATCTGCCAATCCTTCCATCGCGCGCTGCCCTTCGGATTGGCCCTGTTGGCCTTGGGTCACGCGCATATTTTCCATCATCTGCTGGAGCTCTTCCAACGCTTGCTGGGCCTCGGCCATTCGGCCTTGTTCCATCAACTCTTGGATTTTATCCATCATCTTTTGCAGATCATCCTGCGTCATCTGCATCGACTCGCCATTTTGCCCTTGGGGCTGATCGCCGCCCTCTTGTTGGGCTTGGCGGGACAGTTGGCGTAAATAATCCTCGGTCGCTTCGCGGAGGTCTTGCATCAGTTCCGCGATTTCCTCATCCGTCGCGCCGTTCTTCATCGCCTCAGACAGGCGTTCCTGGGCCCGGCGCAACCGCTCCAAGGCGTCGCCCAGATTTCCGTCTTCGAGCAGAACCGCCAGATCCCAGAGGGCCGCGGCAACTTCGGTCTGCCATTCTGGCGTCATCCCAGCCCGCGTGTAGACCTCAAGACGGCGCAAAATGACCCTGTAGCGCAGGTATCCTGTCGATGTGCGGAACAGATCCTCTGGCCGGTGAGAGATGGCACGCAGCAACTGAGCGACGCGCGGCGCATTGGCTTTGGCCCACAACAGATCGCGGCGTTGTTCAACAATCGCCGCAGCCAAGGGATCAAAGAAACTGCGCGCGGGCAAGGCGGTGCCAAAGGGGGCGGTTTCCCCAGATTGGCCGGCGGCATCGTTTGCCGTCAGCGTAATCCTGACCGGTAAATGCGCCCATGGATGTTGGGAAAAATCTTCGATCAGGGTTTCGACAAAATCGCTGCGATCCCCGACAATCGGAATGGGCAGATCCAAAACAATCGCCGCACGTGGATCTGGATCTGTGGTCAGACCATGGGTCCGACCGACGGCAAGAAGATCCAATTCAACCGTCGCCTGCCCGCCAGAAATGCCATAGTCATCCTGCGCCGTGAACGGTAGGGCCATGCGCCCCTCAGCCCGCGTTTCTGCAAGCCCGCTAACCGCGATCTGCGGGGGCATGTCCTTTTGGATTTGCACAGCCCAGACTTGACCGTTGAGCCCTGCGATGGTCAATGTTCCGGTTTGGGTGACCACAAGCGACTGTTCTGGTGCGGTTGGATCGGGGGCAGGCTGTCCCGAGATCGTTTCGTCCAGTTTCAGCGCGCCCACCTCGCCATAAAACCGCAACGAAATGCGGCTGTTTACAGGCAGGGTCAGTGTCTCGACAGATTGATCATTCAGATAGAGTGTCGGCAGGCGAGTGTATCGGGGTGGCTCGATCCACCCCTCCCAAGTTGGGCCTGCAGCGCCTGTGCCCGCGCCCGGTGCCAGACCTGCGACGGTTTCGACGCGCGAGAGCGAGCCAAACACTACAGCCACAACAAAGGCCAACAGGGCCATATAGCGCAGGGCATATGGATCGCGCGCGGACAGTTTCAGGTCGGGTTCAACCGGTGCAGCATCGGCCACCCGCTGTGCCATCCGCGCCTGATGCGCCTGCCACAGCGCCACTGATGCGGCATCCTGAACCCCCAGAGATTGCATATCAATCAACGCCTGAATGGGGCGCCCCGGCAGTGATGCATCCAAGCGGATCAGGACGTCAGAGCGTGTGGGAAAGCGCATGTTGCGCGCGCCAAAAACCAGCGTTGCCAGCCCGGCGAGCAGACTTATGCCGGCAAGGCCCCAGACAAATTCAACAGCGATGAGATCCTGCAAGCCCAGCATCAGAGCCGCAAGCACCAGCATCACAACGGAAAAAAACGGCCAGAAACTGCGCAACACCCGTTCAGCGACAATCCCCGCGCCGGTCAGCCAATAAGACAGGCGCGGAATTTGTGAAGGTACGGGTGGTTTTGCGGTCAAAGCGTCACTCCGGGTTGGTCTGACGCGGGGATCGCGTCAGAGCCACTCGGGTATGGTATCGCGGTTTATCATTTCGTCAAAGGTTGGACGTGGGCGAATAACCGCAAATTGATCCCCATTGACCAGAATTTCGGGGATCAGGGGGCGGGTGTTGTATTCGCTGGACATGACCGCACCGTAGGCCCCCGCACTGCGAAAGGCGATTAAATCACCCGACGCCAGCGGTGGCATGTTGCGTTGCTTGGCAAAGGTATCGCCAGATTCGCAAACCGGGCCAACGATATCATAGGCTTGCATCTCGGTCCCCGGTGCCGGTTCGTTCACCGCCACGATGTCATGATGTGCTTCATACATCGCGGGGCGGATCAGGTCATTCATCGCCGCATCTACGATTAAGAAATCACGACCTTCGCCCGATTTCACATAAATCACGTCCGATACCAGAATGCCGGCGTTTCCTGCGATCAGGCGACCGGGTTCGATTTCGATTTCGCAGCCCAGATGGCCAAGCGTCTTTTTGATCAACGCACCATATTCCACCGGCAGTGGTGGCGCGTCGTTCGAACGAGTGTAGGGAATACCCAGACCGCCACCCAGATCAAGACGGCGGATGTTGTGCCCCTCGCTACGCAACTGCTCCGTCAGTTCCGCAACCTTTTGATAGGCCAGCTCGAACGGCTCCAGCTCGGTCAATTGGGATCCGATGTGCACATCAATGCCGATGACGTCGAGCGCCGGCAGCGCGGCGGCGCGGGCATAAACCTCGGAGGCGCGGGCGATTGGGATGCCGAATTTGTTTTCGGATTTTCCGGTGGCGATTTTAGCGTGGGTCTTGGCGTCCACATCCGGGTTCACCCGCACGGTGATCGGTGCAACTAAGCCCAATTCTAGAGCGACAGCGTTGATCACTTCCATCTCGGGTTCGGATTCGACGTTGAATTGGCGAATGCCGCCGGTCAACGCGGTGCGAATTTCGCGGGCGGTTTTACCGACGCCTGAAAATACGATTTTGTCCCCCGGCACGCCTGCGGCCTTGGCGCGCAGATATTCGCCTTCGGACACCACATCCATCCCGGCCCCGACCTGCGCCAAGGTGCGCAAGATAGCCTGATTGCTGGCCGCTTTCATCGCGTAGCAGACAAGGTGGTCCATCCCCTCAAGCGCATCATCAAACAGCTTGAAGTGCCGCTGTAGCGTTGCGGTGGAATAAGCATAAAACGGAGTACCCACCGCCGCGGCGATCTCGGAAACAGGGACATCCTCGGCGTAGAGCGCGCCGTCGCGATACAGAAAGTGATCCATAAGACCGCGAGTAGACCAAAACGGGGTTTGTGATCAATTACAAACGTGCGGGGTGGCTGTTTCTCGGGGGCTTGAGTGATGGGAACTTTAATAAATGCCCACATGTCTGCGCTTTTGTTCATAATGGCAGCAATGCGGACTTTGCGGCGGTTCGCTGTTGTTGGTTTGCAGTGATGTTATTAAAGCTTTGGCGCGTCGCCAACATCAACAGTGATTACATTGCCATCGTCGGAGATGCTCCATGGCAGAACCTGAAGGTCCACTTTAGTTGCGCCGGTTCGTACTCGTCCCCAAAGATCAAAATGAACGTCTTGGCATGGGTCATAGAAGCCGCCCAAGTCTCCGGCTTCCGATAGTACAATGCACCCATACCCGCCAGTATTGATTGGACTCACGACAAACCACTCAAAATGTAAAACGCGACCGGGTTCGATTTCTATCTCAGCGGTAGCCCTTATTTCTTCAAGAAGGTCAGCATTTCCGTTGAAATCTGCGCCAAGTAGCTCAAGTGCCTGAACTTTCTGTGCAAAATTTCGTCGCCAAATGACCACCGGAGCGTCGTCAAGCCTGAACGCTAAAGTCTGGCCCGGCTCAATGCTCTCCACGCTCAGAGCATAGACGGTCGACTTTGGCAGGCTGGTGATGTCTGCAGAAGGCAACGTTGTCCGGAACAGAAAATACAGTCCAGCCACGATTGTGAATACGAGACATCCGCCTGTTGCGAAATAAAGTAAGTTACGTTGTTTCATCGTAGGCGGTTTCTGTATTTCGTGATCCTGTTGCGTTCGCATTGTTCGTGTCGAAGACTGTGTCTGGGGTCAAGCAAGCACAGTTACCAAATGAGTTTTAGAACAGTTTTACAACTGAAGTTGGGTCATGCGGAAGGTGTCACGTTGGGCTCAAAGCAGACCTTTGACGCTTCGAGTTTCTATTTGTAACGACAAGTTGGGACTAGTCTTTTAGAACCCAAGGTATAGGTTGAACGGTCCCCGGTGCAGACCAACAGCGCCGCCGACATTGGGTCCGTTGCTGGACAGCCCTACATTTGCATTCAATGAGGGCTGCACCGGCTCGCCATCCGCGCCACAGGCCGCTAGGGCGGTAAAGGCCAACAAAGCAAGGGCGCGGATTGGGGTCATGACAGGGTCGCTTTCCAACGTTCAACTTGGGCACGGACCTGTTTCGGGGCGGTGCCACCATAAGACATGCGTGAGTTTACCGAATTATCAACCCCAAGGACACCAAAGACGTCCTCGGTAATGTCGCCATGCACGGACTGCATGTCGGCAAGGGTCAGGTCCGGCAGATCGCAATCCTTGGATTCGGCCATGGCCACCAGCGATCCGGTGATGTGGTGGGCATCGCGGAACGGCAGGCCCAGCACCCGCACCAGCCAATCGGCCAGATCGGTCGCAGTTGAGAAGCCAGAACCCGCCGCAGCGGCAAGGCTGTCGCGGTTGGCGGTCATGTCTTTGACCATCCCCTCCATCGCCGCGAGCGCCAGCATCCAGTTATCGGCGGCGTCGAACACCTGCTCTTTGTCTTCCTGCATGTCCTTGGAATAGGCCAGCGGCAGCCCCTTCATCACCATCATCAGCGCGGTGTTGGCGCCATAAATGCGGCCGACCTTGGCGCGGATCAATTCAGCAGCGTCCGGGTTTTTCTTTTGCGGCATGATCGAAGAGCCGGTCGAGAACCGGTCAGACAGGGTCACAAAGCGGAACTGGGCCGAGGACCAGATCACCAGTTCTTCGGCGAACCGGGACAGGTGCATGGCGCAGATCGACGCGGTGGACAGGAATTCCAACGCGAAGTCGCGGTCTGACACGGCGTCCAGCGAGTTGGCAGCAGGGCGGTCAAAGCCCAGCGCCTCGGCTGTCATGTGGCGGTCGATTGGGAACGAGGTGCCTGCCAGAGCCGCAGCGCCCAAAGGCGATTCGTTCATCCGGGCACGTGCGTCGCGTACACGCGACAGATCGCGGCCAAACATTTCGACATAGGCCATCATGTGGTGACCCCAAGTCACGGGTTGCGCGGTTTGCAGGTGGGTAAAGCCGGGCATCACCCATGCGGCGCCCGCCTCGGCCTGCGACAAAAGCGCGTTGATCAAGGCAATCAGGCCCGCCTCGGCGGCATCAAATTGATCCCGCACCCAGAGTTTGAAATCGGTCGCAACCTGATCATTCCGCGACCGGCCTGTGTGCAAACGGCCCGCAGGCTCGCCAATCACCTCTTTCAAGCGCGCTTCGACGTTCATGTGAATGTCTTCGAGGGCGGTCGAGAACTGAAAAGTTCCGCTGTCGATCTCTGACAAGACCGTGAGGAGGCCTTCACGAATAGCCTCTGCATCGTTATCGCTGATTACGCCTGTGGCCGCCAACATCGCGGCATGGGCCCTGGAGCCTGCGATGTCTTGTGCTGCCATCCGCTTGTCGAACCCGATCGAGGCATTAATTGCCTCCATGATCGCGTCCGGTCCGGCGGCAAAGCGGCCGCCCCACATCTGGTTCGAGGTCTTGTCGGTCATCGGATAAACCCTTTTGGAGGGGACATGAAGAAACTGTTGCTCGCGTTCGTCTATACTGCCCTTGTGTCAGGCGCAAATGTCTCAGGCGCCTTGGCGGCTGATGTGGACATAACCACGCTCGAAGCCCTGCGTGAGGGCGACATGAAAAAGCTGGTGTTCCATAGCGACCCCAAGCCGGTGTCGGCGAATGCGTTCCAATTGGCGGATGGCGCCGGAAAAGGAACGCTGGCGGATTATCAGGGCCAGTATGTGCTGCTCAATTTCTGGGCCACTTGGTGCGCCCCCTGCCGGAAGGAAATGCCGCAGTTGTCAGAATTGCAGGCCGAGTTGGGCGGGGATCAGTTTCAAGTCGTCACACTGGCAACTGGGCGCAACTCCCCTTCTGGGATCAAAAAGTTCTTTGCAGAAAATGGCATCGAAAATCTGCCCCGGCATCAGGACCCCAAACAAGCGGTAGCGCGCGAAATGGCAGTCTTAGGATTGCCCATCACCGTCCTCTTGAACCCAGAGGGACAAGAGATTGCACGTCTGCATGGCGATGCAGAGTGGAATTCGGAAAGCGCCAAGGCAATTATTCAAGCGCTTTTGAAATAATCAAAACTGCAAGACTGTTTCTGAACGTTTTCTACGCCTAAAATTTGACGCACTGGCATCCACGCAACCGTGGGTGTCAATTTTGCGTAACATTATTATTTAGGTGATCTGATGAAACATTATGCATTTTTTGCACTGCCCTTGATTCTAGCTCTAACTGCCACGACGGCATCCGCCGAATTTAAAGCCGTCAAGAAAGAGAAGCAGTTCCGCCAAACCATCGTTGACTGCAAGTTGACCAATGACAAAGGCAATTGGACAGTCATCAAGTCGGACGGCACCCAAACCGGCAAATTCGGTAAGAAATCCTATACCGGGACTTGGAAATGGAGCGGTAAATATTGGTGCCGCAATGGCGTTATTGGTGGCAAAGAGCTAGGCACCAACTGTCAGCTGGTTGAGATCGACGGCAACCAAACCCGGTTCACCCGAGACAAGGGCAAAGGCAAAGATGCCGGGACCTACACCATCAAATAACACTCAGGCTAGTCGATCCTTGTGCCACCCTTGGTAGGGCACGGGAATCGGACCTTGTCTTCGCTGTGCGCGAAACACGCCATGGCATGTCAAAGGTGACGCTGACGTCACGCCACCTTTGACAAAACGGCCTGCTCCGGCTCAAGTCCCCGGTCACGGAGGAGAGCATGCCACTTGAAATCTTACTGATCCTAGTCGTGGGCGGTATCAGCGTCACAGCCTTGCTGTTGCATCTGTCAGGCCGTTCCAGCCGTCGAACAATGCAAACCGAAGAGGAGGTGACTGCTGAGTGGTTGCGTCAATTTCCCGACGATTTTGTTCAAGGTGTCACGGTGAGTCAGGACGGGCATTCGGCCTTGGTTCAAACCGAAACCGGTCTGGGTTTGCTGTGGTCACATGGCGCGGACACCGTTGGGCGGCATTTGTTGGACTATGACTTGGTGGACCGTCCCGAAGGGTTTCAAATCTATTTCCACGATTTTGCGGCGCCTAAAGCCCTGCTGTATCTCACCCCCCAAGAATGTCAGACTTGGAAAACCTTGATGGAGCAGTCATGACCGATAACTTGCATTTTTCCGATCCGACCCAGTTGGCAGTGCCGTTTTTTATCGTCGCCATTCTGGGGGAATTTTTGTGGATCGCCATTAAAGGGCGTGGCGGACGGTACGAGACACGCGATGCTGTAACCTCGCTGGTGATGGGCGCTGGCAGCGTGGCCTCGGGGATTTTACTGGGGTTTCTGGCTTATGGGTTCTTCCTATTTCTCTGGCGGATCACCCCATTGGATCTGGGCACATCAGCTTGGATCATACTGCTGTGCTTTGTTCTGGATGATCTGAGGTATTATTGGGTGCATCGGTTTGGGCACCGTGTGCGCTGGGTCTGGGCCAGCCACGTCAATCACCACTCAAGCCAGCACTATAACTTAACAACAGCTCTGCGGCAGACTTGGACCGGCACCTTTACCTTGATGATGATCGTGCGTGCGCCGTTGATCCTGTTGGGGTTTCACCCCGCAATCGTGTTGTTCGTCGGCGGCTTGAACCTGATTTACCAGTTCTGGATACACACCGAGGCAATCAACAAAATGCCCCGTTGGTTCGAAGCCGTCATGAACACCCCCAGCCACCACCGCGCCCACCATGGTCGCAACGCGCGGTATCTGGATTGTAACTATGCCGGCGTGTTCATCATCTGGGACAAAATGTTCGGAACCTTTGTGCCGGAACAAGACAACGACAAAGTCGATTATGGGCTGGTTCACAATATTGGCACGTTCAATCCCCTACGCGTAGCCTTTCACGAGTGGATTGGGTTGTGGAAAGACGTTGTTCAACCGGGACTTACGATCCGGCAGCGCCTTGCCTATGCGTTTGCACCACCGGGTTATAGCCACGACGGCAGCCGGGACACTTCTGAAACAATCAAGGCGAAACATCTGGCCCGAACCCCTTCTGACGCTGGCAGCCCCGGGTTTCGCTGATTAAAGATGGCGCGCTAGTTTAGCCACTTCGGCGTGGCGAGGGCAGGTCACCAAGTGATTGTTGATCAAGCCCATCGCCTCCATAAAGGCATAAACGATGGTGGGGCCGCAAAATTTGAAGCCTGCCTGTTTGAGGTCCTTGGCGATCTGTTCTGACAAAGGGCTAGAGGTGGGCACGTCTGCCTTCTTGGTGAACGTGTTCTGGATTGGCGTGCCCCCGACGTAGCCCCACAAAAAATCGTCAAAGCCACCGGTTTCTTCGATCCTCTGCCAAGCTTGTGCATTGGTGATTGTCGCCGCAATTTTACCGCGATGGCGGATGATGCCCGGGTTCGCCAATAGGGCGGCAACCTCAGTTTCGCCCCAATGAGCGATGACATTTGGATCAAATCCCTGAAATGCGGTGCGAAAATTATCTCGCTTTTTCAGGATCGTGATCCAACTCAGCCCGGCCTGAAACCCATCCAGCATCAGTTTTTCCCAAAGGACGCGGCTATCATACTTGGGCACCCCCCATTCAGTGTCATGATATTGCACATAAATTTCTTCTGTGCCTGCCCAATCACATCGCTGCATCTTTTGTCCTCGCGCCCTGAATCGCAACTCTTGTTCAAATACCCCTAAAATACGAGGTTTAATCGACGCTTTACGATTTTGGCAAACTCTGGGCAGGTCGATAAACTCGCGCTGAACCAAAGGGATTGAGATGTTGCAAAAGCGTAAGATGATGGCAGATGTTCAGGTGGGCGCGGAAAATCCGCTGAACGTGGCAGTCTCAGGTCGCGATCGCAGCACCCTGCAAATGGCGACCGAAGCGGTCAAGCACAAACAATGCCGGTTAGCATACCAGCCCGTAATGCAGGCGACACCGCCGCATAACACCGCCTTTTATGAGGGGTTTATCCGTGTTCTGGACGAAACCGGTCGGGTGATACCGGCCCGTGACTTTATCCAAGTGGTAGAAAACACCGAAATTGGCCGCCAAATGGATGCCATTGCATTGGAAATTGGACTACGCACAATGGTGCGAAACCCAACGCTCAGGCTGTCCATCAATATGTCGGCACGTTCCATTGGCTATCAGCGATGGATGCGGGTTTTGGATCGGTTCCTGAACCAAGATGAAACTCTGGGCGAACGATTAATCCTCGAAATCTCAGAAACGTCGGCCATGACCGTTCCTGAATTGGTGATCGATTTCATGGATCGGCTGCAGGATCGTGGAATCGCATTTGCACTGGATGACTTTGGCGCAGGCTCAATCAGCTTTCGCCACTTCCGAGACTTCTTTTTCGACGCCGCCAAGATTGATGGTCAGTTCATCCGCGGCATTGACACAAATCGTGAGAACCAATCGCTGGTGCGGGCTCTTGTCGCCGTTGCGAAAGAGTTCGATATGCTCGTGACCGCCGAATCGGTTGAAACAGTGCCAGAGGCTGAGTTTTTAGTCTCGGTTGGCATCGATTGCTTGCAGGGGTATCTGTTTGGCGCACCATCAGTAACCCCCCCTTGGAAGCAAAAAGACACCGCGCAAGCGATCGCTTAAGTACGAATATTGCGCAGAAATTCCCGTTTGCGTCACATGAGACAAGCTGTCTGTTGCTGCAAGTGCAGCATTACGTTATGTCATCGCTTGCAAGAGCCGGGAAACACCGGGCGCGGTTTGGGGTCGACTCTCCCGCCTTGAACCGCCAAGTTTCCCTAGAAATATGACGGCAAAGGATTGGATCATATGACCAACGTAGTAATTGCTTCCGCCGCGCGGACTGGTGTCGGCAGCTTTGGCGGTTCGTTCGCCAACACACCTGCACATGATTTGGGCACGGCAGTTCTTGAGGCCGTTGTTGAACGCGCCGGGATCGAAAAAGGCGAAGTCAGCGAGACCATTTTGGGTCAGGTTCTGACCGCAGCACAGGGCCAAAACCCTGCACGTCAGGCCCACATCAACGCCGGTTTGCCACAGGAAAGCGCCGCCTGGAGCATCAACCAAGTGTGTGGTTCAGGCCTGCGCGCCGTTGCATTGGGTGCACAGCACATCGCCCTGGGTGATGCGGATATCGTTGCCGCCGGTGGTCAGGAAAACATGACGCTGAGCCCCCATGCCGCAAACCTGCGTGCTGGTCACAAAATGGGTGACATGAAATACATCGACACGATGATCCGTGACGGTCTGTGGGATGCATTCAACGGCTACCACATGGGCCAGACCGCTGAAAACGTCGCCAACCAATGGCAGATCAGCCGCGAAATGCAGGACGAATTCGCTGTGGCGTCGCAGAACAAAGCCGAAGCTGCACAGCTGGCTGGCAAGTTCGCTGACGAAATCGTTCCGTTCATCATCAAAACTCGCAAGGGCGATATCGTGATGGATAAAGACGAATACATCCGTCACGGCGCTACCATGGCGGCCATGCAAAAACTGCGCCCTGCCTTTACCAAAGACGGCTCGGTCACCGCTGCAAACGCATCCGGCCTGAACGATGGTGCGGCAGCCACCCTGCTGATGTCTGCCGACAACGCTGAAAAGCGCGGCATCGAGCCATTGGGCCGCATCGCGTCTTATGCCACAGCCGGTCTGGACCCATCGATCATGGGTGTTGGCCCGATCTATGCATCGCGCAAAGCGCTGGAAAAAGCCGGTTGGAAAGCCGAAGATCTGGATCTGGTCGAAGCCAACGAAGCCTTTGCTGCACAGGCCTGCGCCGTGAACAAAGACATGGGCTGGGATCCGGCAATCGTCAACGTGAACGGCGGTGCAATCGCCATCGGTCACCCCATTGGGGCCTCGGGCTGCCGAGTTCTGAACACCCTGTTGTTCGAAATGAAACGCCGGGACGCAAAGAAGGGTCTCGCGACCCTCTGCATCGGCGGTGGCATGGGCGTTGCCCTCTGCGTGGAGCGCGACTAAGCGCCCGCCAAGTGACCATACAAAGGGCGCCACTGAGCGCCCTTTTATTTTTCTAAAACAACTCCTTAAGGCATATGCGACAATAATTCCGCTCTGTCATGAAAATTTCATCGCGAAAGAATATTGCGTACCCTTGCCGAAATAGGTAACAGCATTACCAGGCCAAATATCAATTGGAGGATTCCTCACATGGCACGTACAGCACTCGTCACCGGCGGTTCCCGCGGCATTGGCGCCGCAATTTCCAAGGCCCTGAAAGCCGAAGGATACAACGTTGCAGCCACATACGCAGGCAATGACGAAGCCGCCGCCGCCTTCACCGCAGAAACCGGCATCGCCACTTACAAGTGGAACGTTGCGAGCTACGAAGAATCCGCAGCGGGCATCGCTAAAGTCGAAGCCGAAATCGGCCCCATCGACGTGGTTGTTGCAAACGCAGGCATTACTCGTGACGCCCCGTTCCACAAAATGACACCCGAGCAGTGGCATCAGGTCGTCGACACCAACCTGACCGGCGTGTTCAACACCGTCCACCCGATCTGGCCTGGCATGCGTGAGCGTAAATTCGGCCGTATCATCGTGATCAGCTCGATCAACGGTCAGAAAGGCCAGTTCGCTCAGGTGAACTATGCTGCGACCAAAGCCGGCGATCTTGGCATCGTGAAATCACTGGCACAAGAAGGCGCGCGCGCAGGCATCACCGCCAACGCGATCTGCCCCGGCTACATCGGCACCGATATGGTTATGGCCGTTCCAGAAAAAGTGCGTGATTCGATCATCGCTCAAATCCCAACTGGCCGTTTGGGTGAGCCCGAAGAAATCGCACGCTGCGTTGCCTTCCTGGCATCCGACGACTCGGGCTTTATCAATGGTTCGACCATCTCGGCGAACGGTGCTCAGTTCTTCGTCTAATCAACTGACGCAGACGCAAAGAGTTGGGGCCGATCCTATTGCAGGATCGGCCCCTTTTCGTATCCCGTAAGAACGCGCGCGCTGCGATCAGCGGGAACCGAATAGCCATTGCCATGCTGTTTTGACAAACACGGCGCGCTCCTGATGGGCCCGTTTGAATGCACGCTGTGCGGCAGGATTAGTGGTTGCTTCAATCATCTCACGCTCCTTCATCAGGTTATTTATTTTTACCTTGGACCCAATATGGCCAAACGTAGGCAATGCTACAAACGAGACTTTCCAAAGCTTCAATAAAGTATTACTTAACTGAAATGTCTCTTCGTCTCCCTCCGCTAACCGCTTTACGCGCCTTTGACTCCGCAGCACGGCACATGTCGTTTGCAAAAGCCGCTGCTGAGTTAAATGTCACCCCTGCCGCCCTTTCGTTTCAGATCAAATCTCTCGAAGAACACTTGGGTGTGCCATTGTTTCTTCGGTTGAACCGAGCCGTTGAACTGACAGAGGCCGGGCGCGTGTTAGCACCCGGAGCCGCCGAAGGGTTTCAAACGCTGGCTGCGGCGTGGCAATCTGCCCGCCGCTTGCAGGACAATACCACACTCAACGTCACAGCCGGCCCGGCCTTTACGGCCAAATGGCTTGCGCCGCGCCTGTACGAATTCGCGCGTAGCTTTCCCGAGATTGACCTGAGGTTCTCGGCCACGTTGCGTTTGATGGATTTTGCTAGGGACGAAGTCGATGTTGCCATCCGGTTTGGCTATGGACCTGACGAGGGTCTGTATGCCCTCCCCCTACGCCGGGAATGGATCACGCCAGTCATGAGCCCCGAAATGGCGAACCGGTATCCAACTCCAGACAGCTTGCGCGATGCCTCTCTGCTCTTTGATCATTCGGTTGATTTTCTGGACCCACCCTGCGATTGGACCACTTGGTTTCGTGCTGCGGGTCTTGATTTCACCCCTACGCATGGCTCTCACTTTAGTCAGGCAGACCATGCAGTCGATGCAGCAGGTGCGGGTGCAGGAGTAGCATTGGGTCGCCGCGCGATGGTTGTCAAAGACCTACACGAAGGCAAGTTGGTGGCCCCTTACGCCCTTGCGCTGGAAACCAAGGCGCATTTCCGCTTCATCTGCACGCTCGGCACCGAAGACCGCCCGCAAATCAAAGCTTTTCGAGACTGGATTCTGACCGAAATCACAAAAACGGATTACGTGACGGATTCGCTAACGATCATCCCTGTCGAAGATATTCCGCCGCTTTGAACACCTTCCGCACCGGCGATACCAGATGGCGAGGGTTGGGCCCTCGGGTTCTGCACAATAACCTTTTTGGGGGGGCCTGTGACAGCCAGCGAGGTGTCTCAGATGTCTGGCACGTAATCCGATGCGGCCAAACTCAAATCTATTGTCACATTGGGGTTGGCCGGGATCGCCATCCTAACCTAAGGTTTGGCGATCACGACCTTTGTGAGTACCGGCAAAGCATCAATTGCTGCGCGGACTATACTGCCTACTTAAACGGAAAGTCGCTCAATCTCTTCCTTTAGTTTGAGCTTTTGCTTTTTCAGATTCACCAAATGCAAGTCATCAATACTCGGGGAACGCTGCGCTTGTTCCACTTCGCTACTGAGGTTGTCATGCTTTCTTTTCAGTTCTGTCAGGTGTGAGCTCAGGCTCATGGCAGTCCTCCTCTGAACTAGATGCTCGACAAGTTGAGCATAATCAAAAGCGACTGTCACGCTGCAGCCGCACGAATTTTGTCATGAAATCGACATATGCGCTGAACCTTGCTTACTCAGCGTCAGGCCAGGGCATGGCGGCCCCATCCCGCAAAACAGCCCGGATTTCAGCACGATAGCTTTCGCCATCTTTCTCGTGCCTGGCCCCTTCGTGCAAAACCAGCGGGGCGTGCAGGCGAAAATCGGCTTTGCCACCTTTGCGGGCCCGTAGAATCACCAGATCCGCGGACCGGCCCAAACGCGCAGCCAAAGGCAGCACTTCGACAGAGCCCAAGCGCCCGTCGCAGGCCATCAGGATCTCGGGCAAGCGATCCGTTCGTTGGATCATATGCAGATATCCTTTGGGTGCGAGCCGGCGCGCGGCCACCTCGACCCAAAGGGCAAGCGGTGTTTCTTCGCCCAGAGCCATGCGTCGTCCGGTATCTGTTGCGCTGCTGTGCGCGCCTAAACGGTAATAGGGCGGGTTGGCGATCACATGGTCAAATTGCATCTGTCTCAGCTCAGGCGGCAGAGATGTCAGATCACAACAGCTCACCGTCAGATTAGCACCGTTTTCGGCCCCGTTTCGCTGCCCCAGATTGGCATAGGCAGGCTGCAGTTCCACCCCCTGTAAATGCAGGCCAGAAACACGGCCATGCAGGGCCAGAATCGCCGCCCCTGCCCCGCAACCCAGCTCCAGCACCGATTGCCCCGCCTTGGCGGGAACGGCCGCGGCCAACAACACCGGATCAACCCCTGCACGGTATCCATTGCGCGGCTGCCACAACTGAATGCGCCCGCCCAAGAACCCATTCCGGGTCAAGTCATCAGGTTGAAATTGGGTCACTTGCCCAACGGGATTTCGTTATCTCGCATCACAATCACCGCACGGTCATAATCATCGACACGCACCATCATGCGGCGCGGAAACAATCCGATACCACCTTCTAGGATGCTCATATTTACGTCCATCTGAAAGCAGTCTATATCCTCGCCCTCAAGAAGGGCGGATGCAAAGGCCATGACGGTCGGATCGGTGCTGCGCAAAAGTTCCTTCATAAAGACGGATGTAAGGGCAAGGGGGGGCAAATGTCGACCCTTGTATCAGGAGTGTGATGGACAGCAGCACGATCTCAAAACCGCATGAGCGTTTGGCAGCCACCCTTGAGGGCGAAATGGCCGCTGTGAATGAGCTGATCCGGACACGGATGGCATCGGAACACGCACCGCGAATTCCCGAAGTGACCGCCCATTTGGTCGAAGCAGGCGGCAAGCGCCTGCGCCCCATGTTGACTTTGGCCGCCGCGCGCTTGTGTGGATATCAGGGCGAACACCATGTGCGGCTTGCTGCGACGGTGGAATTCATTCACACCGCGACCCTGCTCCATGATGATGTCGTAGACGAAAGCGGGCAACGCCGGGGGCGTCCAACAGCGAATCTGTTGTGGGATAACAAATCCTCGGTTCTGGTTGGCGATTATCTGTTTTCCCGCAGCTTTCAGTTGATGGTGGAAACCGGCAGCCTAAGGGTGCTGGATATTCTGGCCAATGCCTCAGCAACCATCGCCGAGGGCGAAGTTCTGCAAATGACCGCAGCGCAAGATTTGCGCACAGACGAAGCAGTTTATCTGCAAATTGTACGCGGCAAGACCGCAGCGCTGTTTTCGGCGGCGATGCAGGTGGGCGGCGTTATCGCCGAAGCCCCAGAATCGCAAGTGCAGGCCCTGTTTGACTATGGGGACGCTTTGGGAATCGCCTTTCAGATTGCCGATGACCTGTTGGATTATCAGGGCGATGCGAAAACAACCGGCAAGAACGTTGGTGATGATTTCCGCGAGCGCAAGTTGACCCTGCCCGTGATCAAAGCCGTCGCACAAGCCACCGCCGAAGAACGCACATTCTGGGAGCGCACCATTGAAAAAGGGCGTCAGGATGACGGCGATTTAGAGCACGCGTTGGAGCTGATGAACAAATACGGCACGTTCGAAGCCACACGCATTGATGCCAATGACTGGGCCGCCAAAGCCAAAGCGTCTTTGGGAACGCTACCTGACGGAGAGATTCGCACCATGCTTAGTGATCTTGCCGACTATGTGGTGTCGCGCCTGAACTGATCACCGGACATAGGTTTACATGCAACGGCCCACCATTCTGGATGGGCCGTTTTTATGTGTGCCACTGCGTTTTTCTGGGTCAGGGCATCATCCATAATTGCAAAACAGGTTGCCCCAGACCCCGACATGCTAGCCAGACGACACCCGGGTTGCCCCCGCAACATATCCAAAACAGCCGCGATCACAGGCTCTGCCGACACGGCGGGCGCCTCTAGATCATTGCGCTGACTTGTGACCCAAGACACCCAACCCTCTGCCTCCATAGGCCAGTCCATCGCCGGGTTCTCTTTGCAATCCAAGGCTTTGAACACCACCGGCGTTGGTACCTCGACCCGAGGGTTGACCATTACAAGATGCATGTCCGGTGCAGGCTTAACTTCGGTCAGTTGTTCGCCAATCCCCCGCATCCTGACCAGACCACGCTTTAGGCACAACGGGACATCCGCCCCCAGAGACAACACCGACTCGGGCGCGGGCAGAGGCATGCCATAAAGCTGGCTTAACCCGATCAGCGTCGCCGCCGCATCCGAAGATCCGCCACCGATCCCAGCCGCCGCAGGTAGGTTTTTGTGCAGCTGGATATCTGCGGTAACGCCCATAAGCTGCGCCGCTTTCACAACCAGATTGCGCCCATCCGCAGGCACCCCTGCTGAACACGGCCCGGACACTTCAAGCCGCGTCTCGGCGGTTTTGGTCAGGGTAACACGATCACCGACATCGGCAAAAACCACCAACGAATCCAACAGATGGTATCCATCGGATCGTTGGCCGGTCACATGCAAAGTCAGGTTGATTTTGGCGGGTGCAAAGACCTCAACCGTCATTGGCGACCTTTAGGGGATCTGCACCTTCATCCGCCAAGACAGCGTCCAAGCCCACATCCAGCTTGCGCCGAATACGTTCGGGATCGGCTTCGCCATCGGTGTCTTCGGGTTTCACAAACGACAGGGCGCGGCTCCACTGGAACTCGGCCTCGCGGATGCGCCCCACAGCCCAATAGACGTCGCCCAAATGGTCATTCACCACCGGATCAACGGGCATCAATTCAACCGCTTTTTCCATATGCGCAACGGCTTCGGAATACCGCCCGAGACGGAACAGAACCCAGCCAAGACTATCCACGATATAGCCGCTTTCCGGACGCGCCGCGACGGCCCGTTCGATCATCTCAAGCGCCTCATCCAGATTGACCTGCTTTTCAACCATCGAATATCCCAGATAGTTCAGGACCTGTGGCTGTTCGGGATTCAGTTCCAGGGCTTGACGCAGATCCGCCTCGCTTTTGTCCCAGTTTTTCAACCGCTCATGGCTGATTCCACGGGCATAATGCAGGAACCACTGTGCCGGAGCGCCCTCTTCCGTGAGGCTCAGCGCTTTGTCATAGGCGTTCACCGCGTCTTGATATTCCTCTTGCTGTCGCAGCAGATCCCCAAGCGCGGAATGCACCGAGGCCATCGATGGGTATTCAAGTGACAGTTGCTGCAAGACTTCGACAGCCGCGTCCGGCTTGGCCGCGCGACGCAATGCTTCGGCGCGGCCCAGTTCAGCGGCGTGATGGTCCAGACTGTCCCGAGGCACTTGGCGATAGCTGGCAACGGCCAGTTCGTATTGTCCCAGATTGTCGAGCAACTCAGCGCTCAGCAGCAGCGAATCAATGTGGTCGGGACGCAGGAAGTTCGCAGCCCGCGCATACAGCAGTGTATAGTCATCAGCCGCTTCGTTGTTCAGCGCCGCCCCGATCGAGAAAAACACCTCGGCCGCGCCATCCTGAACCGAACGCACCTGTGTGAACGGCAGTTTCTCTCCTGCAGTCAGACGATCGGTGACCGAAATCAAAGCCGGATCGGAACGCCCGACAAAGACATCCGTCATGATTTCGCGGGCTTTGTCGTTCTGATCCAGCTGCGACAGGATTTCAACGCGCGCCAGCACCGCTCGACGCGATATGGTAGTCAGCGCCCCATCATCTGCCGCAAACAGGGCCTCGGCCCCCTCATAATCGCCGACCGAGGCCAGAGCCAAGGCCTTGTGATACATTGCAAATCCCCGCAGCCCATTTTGGTCCGCAACGATATCAAACTGCGCCAAAGCTTTGGCAACAGACCCAGCGCCCATGTGGGCCCAGCCAATCAATAGCCCGTCGACCAGCGGTCCGACCCCGAATTTTTCGAGATCCCGCGCAAGCACTGTATCGTATTGCTTGTCCGCAAAAAGGTTGGCCACCACGATCAAATGGGCCACTTGGCTGCGCAGACCATCAGATTCGATTTTTTGCGCAACTGGCAGCGCCCGCAGCACCTGCCCTGACGACAGCTGTGCGACGGCCAGATCTTCCATCAATTTTGGATTGCTTGGATCCATCCCCAGAACACGTGCATAATAGAGGGCAGCCGCAGCGAAATCGCTGTCATAGGCGGCCTGTCGGCCTGCGAGATACGCCCCAGCCCCAGATTGCGCCGAACCCGTGGTGGGCAATGCCAAAGTAACTGCAATCGCGGCGATCGCCGCGCGTTGGACTAGGGAAAACACCAAACTGCCTGCCTTTTCTCATCTGCTTTTAGACAAGCTAGGGCGTCAGTGGCAAAGAGGCAATGGCACACCCTTCACGAGCGCGCCATTGCCGGATTCTTGCTTACATGTTCGGATAATTCGGTCCGTCGCCACCCTGCGGTGTGACCCAGGTGATGTTCTGGCTAGGATCTTTGATGTCACATGTTTTGCAGTGCACACAGTTCTGGAAGTTCACCACGAACTCAGGCGTGCCGTCTTTTTCAACGATTTCGTATACGCCAGCTGGGCAATAGCGCTGTGCAGGCTCGGCATATTTGGGCAGGTTGACGTTGATCGGCACACTAGGATCGCCCAACTGCAAGTGGCAGGGCTGGCTTTCTTCGTGATTGGTCATCGCAAAGCTGACGTTGGTCAGGCGGTCAAAGGACAGCTTGCCATCGGGTTTTGGATAATCAATTGTCTTGTGCTTGGATGCTTCTTCGGTCGATTGCGCGTCGTTTTTGCCGTGGCCCAAGGTGCCAAACAGCGAAAAGCCCACCAAGGTGTTGGTCCACATGTCCAGACCACCCAGTGCCAAAGAAGGCAACATGCCCCACTTGGACCACATCGGCTTGACGTTGCGCACTTTCTTCAGGTCTTGGCCAATCGCGCCTTCGCGCACTTCGGTCTCGTAAGACGTCAGCTCATCGCCCGAACGCTCGGCTTTGATGGCGTCAAACGCCGCCTCGGCAGCGGCTTTGCCCGACAGCATCGCATTGTGGTTGCCCTTGATGCGCGGCACGTTGACCATGCCAACCGAACAACCCAGCAGCGCCACGCCAGGCGCAACCATCTTGGGCATCGACTGATAGCCGCCTTCGGTAATCGCACGCGCGCCATACGCCACCCGTTTGCCGCCTTCGAGCAGGTCCGCCACGATGGGATGGTGCTTAAACCGCTGGAATTCCATGTAAGGGAACAGGTTGGGGTTTTTGTAGTTCAGGTGAACCACGAAACCGACGTAAACTTGATTGTTGTCGAGGTGATAGATGAATGAGCCACCGCCTGCATTGCCCCCCAAAGGCCAGCCCATTGTGTGGGTCACGGTGCCTTCTTTGTGCTTGGCTGGGTCGATTTCCCAGATCTCTTTCATACCGAGGCCGAATTTTTGCGGCTCTTTGCCTTTTTGCAGGTCGTATTTACCAATAACTTCTTTGGCCAACGATCCACGAACGCCTTCAGACAAGAAGACGTATTTGCCATGCAGCTCCATGCCCGGCTCGGTGCCCGGACCGTATGATCCGTCTGCTTCCAGACCGAAGACACCGGCAACCACACCTTTGACTTCGCCGCTGTCGCCATAGACCAGCTCGGAACAGGCCATACCGGGGAAGATTTCAACGCCCAGCTCTTCGGCTTGTTCGGCCATCCAGCGGCAGACGTTGCCCATCGACACGATATAATTGCCGTGGTTGTGCATCAGCGGCGGCATGGGGAAGTTGGGGATACGGATTTTGCCCGCCTCGCCCAGCATGTAGAAATTGTCTTCTTTCACCGGAACGGTGATCGGCGCGCCTTTTTCTTTCCAATCGGGGATCAGGGCGTCAAGGCCACAGGGGTCCAGAACCGCGCCGGACAGGATGTGCGCGCCAACTTCGGAGCCCTTTTCCAGCACAACAACGTCCAGATCTGCATCCAGTTGCTTCAGACGGATGGCCGCCGACAAACCCGCAGGGCCTGCACCGACGATCACTACGTCATATTCCATCGCTTCGCGTTCGATCTCGGCCATCGAGGGGCTCCTTGGCTATCTTTTGTCGCTAGTGGCCCCATCGGGCGCAATTTTGTTTCGTGGGTGATTACCCTTTGGAACGGGGCAAGGTCAAACAAAACTGAGCGTCACGATGCTGCGGCGCGGCGATTAGGCCTCAGGCGTGTCGCCCATGAGGTACCTTGGGCCGCTTCCGCCCTTTTTTGCGCGATCGGCCGGATTATACAGTGCGCAGTTGGGTAAACTTAGGCACCCGCACCCTATGCAGCCGTCCAGATTATCGCGCAAACGCAGCAGCGTGTTGATTCGCTGATCCAGATGAGCGCGTAGTTTTTCGCTGATCCGGGTCCAGTCATCCCGCGTTGGCGTGCGCTGCCCCGGAAGACCCGACAGCACGTCCCGGATTTCCGGCAGCGATAGCCCGAACTGCTGCGCGATCATCACAAAACTCAGCCGTCTGATATCCGCACGCTGATACCGACGCTGACCGCCCGCATTGCGCCATGGGCTGATCAATCCCTGCGCTTCGTAATATCGGATCGCAGAAACGGCCAGTCCCGTACGGCTCGCCAACGCCCCTATCGCCAACCCTTCAGAAATCGCCATATCGCACCTCACAAATACCTTGACCTAAAGTTAGGTTTAGAAATTACAGTGAGTCGCGACAGCCGTCAAATACAAGGAACAGGTCACATGACAGCAACCCTAGAACACAGCAATTTCACCGTCGCCGATCCCCATGCAACAGCCGCATGGATGCAAGACGTCTTTGGCTGGACCATCCGTTGGGAGGGAGAGGCCAAAGCCGGGGGATACACCGTCCATATCGGATCACAGGACACTTACCTTGCACTCTACAAACCTAAGAAGGTGCGCCCATCGCAAGAAAGCAGCTATGACGTCTTAGGCGGATTGAACCACATTGGCATTGTGGTCAGTGACATTGATGCCGCCGAGGCGCGTGTCATTGCAGCCGGTTTCACCCCGGGCAATCACGGGGATTATGAACCCGGGCGGCGCTTCTATTTCGATGATGACAACGGCATCGAATTCGAAGTCGTCGCATACGATTAAGCGATAATATGCAGAGGGCGACTCGTGTCTGCTCTTGCAATTTACCCCACGTTTGGGTCAGGTAACCGTTAACCCAAACAGTCGCCCCGGCGCATCGCGCGGCGGGGCGACACTTAATTTACGTGGATCAAAACACATGGATAAAATTCCAATGACCCCCACGGGCTTCAACGCGCTTGAAGTCGAGCTGAAGCAACTCAAATCTGTCGAACGCCCCGCGATCATCGAGGCGATCGCCACCGCGCGCGAGCTTGGCGATTTGAAAGAGAATGCAGAGTACCACTCAGCCCGTGAAAAACAGAGCTTTATCGAGGGGCGCATCAAAGAACTTGAAGGTGCGATTTCCCTTGCCGAGGTGATCAATCCGGCGAACTTGTCAGGGACAATCAAATTTGGTGCGACCGTCACATTGGTGGACGAAGACACTGACGAAGAGAAAACTTGGAAAATCGTGGGTGAAATGGAAGCCAACGTTGAAAAGGGCCTCCTCAACATGAAATCCCCCATCGCGCGCGCCTTGATCGGAAAAGACGAGGGCGACAGCGTTGAGGTTCGCACCCCCGGTGGTGTACGCTCTTACGAAGTGCTTACAATCGCGTACTCCTGACCGGAGCGTTGCCTATGTCCGGCCCCAAGCCAGATCACGACCCAGCCCAGCCAACACCGTTTGGGGTCTATGACCAACCAAAGCGGCAGGTGGTAACAGGGATTGAAATCGTCGCCATCCTGCTCAGCGTGTTATGGCTGGGCGGGGCTTTGGCCTATTTCTTCGTGAGTCCACCGCAGCAACCTGCGGCGATTGGGGTTGGATTTCTGGTAACCATGCTGGCCGTTTTCATGCCTGTCGCCATGATCTGGGTAGCGGCAACAGCAGCCCGATCCAGCCGTGTAATGCGTGAGGAAAGCCATCGCCTGCAGGCGGCGATCGACGCCATTCGCCACGCCTATGTGACACAACAACAACGCGCCACCATCGGGCAAGAACCTTCGGTTGCCAAAAAGTTGGATGAAATTGCGGAAACGGCCCGCAAGACGGAAACAACGCTGGCAACTTTTTCAACTTCGCGCAGAGAGCCCGCTCGCGCGGCGGCCCCGATGGCGCAAGCAGCGAACGAAAGCGGCGATCAAGGATCTCTGGAACTGGGCACCCCGGCCGAAGCACTGTCCCCGCCCCTGCCTAGTGATGACTTTATTCGCGCGCTGAACTTCCCAGAAACCGCCGAAGATATCGATGGGTTTTCTGCCCTGCGCAAAGCGCTCAGGGATCGCAAAGCCGCGCAGCTGATTCAAGCTGCGCAAGATGTCCTGACGCTGCTCAGTCAGGACGGTATTTATATGGACGACCTGCGCCCGGATTTGTCTCGTCCTGAAATCTGGCGCCAGTTTGCCCAAGGGACACGCGGGCGCGCCGTCGCCGCATTGGGTGGGGTCAGGGATCGTTCTTCGCTTGCGCTGACCGCAGGGCGCATGAAGCAAGACCCCATTTTCCGCGACGCAGCGCATCATTTTCTGCGCCGCTTTGATCAGATGTTCACCGAATTCGAACCCGAAGCCAGTGACGAAGAAATTTCAGCCCTTAGTGATACCCGAACCGCGCGCGCCTTTATGTTGCTGGGCCGGGTCGCGGGTACCTTTGACTAGGTTGGTGCCGTCTCGCTCAGCGTCTTTTGCATCCGCGTTGCCTTGCTGAACCCAAAGATATGCACAAAAGGCCCGGCTTCTTCTTCGCTTATGGGCACAAACCCCACACGTTCATACAGGGCCCGCGCCCGTGGATTGGTGTCGATCACGTCCAGTTGCACCCTGTCCAGCTTTCGCTGACGGGCCCCTTGGCACACCGCCTTTAACAACGCGGTGCCAACCCCAAGCCCGCGCGCGCTGGCGTCTACAAACAAACCATCCATCTGAAACACGCCCGGCTGAATTTTACGCTCCAACACGCTTAGCAGCAGGCCCCGCCATGTGCCCCCGAACCACCCATAGACCTGCGCCATGTCCTTCAAGGATCCCGCGACAAGCCCGCCCGCTTCGGTCTGAAAGCCCGCAACACCCAGCAACCGACCCTGTTCATCGCGCGCAACCAAAGCATAATCGGGGTTCAGGCACCCACTGAAGAAATGCAAAGCCCGGGCATCCGGCCCCATGATCCGGCCCAGCTTGGGGGAAAACGCCTGCCAATACAGCTCTGCAACATGGTTTTGCTCGGTCTCGGGAAACCCCTGACGGATTGTGATCCCCATCTGTCAAAGACCAAAGCTGGCATAGGGAATGAATCGCACGGGATCACCGGGGTGAATATCGCGCGCACCATCTTCGAGTTCGACCAGCCCTTCGGCCCAGCTCAGACCACTGATCCGCCCGGACCCTTCAGAGGCAAAGACCTCGACCCGTCCATCGCGCAGGCGCGCACGCAGATATTCACGACGACCGGGTTTCTTGCGCTTCGAGAATGCGGCGGGCAGATCAAACCCTTGCGGGTCGCGCCATTCTGAGCCCGCCAGGACCGACATCGCTGGGCGTGCAAAGACCAGGGCGCACACCATCGCAGCAACGGGATTTCCCGGCAGGCCAAAGACCGGCACGTTGTTCCACAACCCCAGCGCCAAAGGCCGCCCCGGTTTAACCGCGATCCGCCACCGTTGCATCGCCCCCGCATCCGTCAACAGAGAGGACACGTGATCCTCATCCCCGGCTGAGGCACCACCGCTGGTCAGGATCACATCGGCCTGCTGCGCGGCCAAGTCCAACGCAGCCTGCAAGGCATCCCGATCATCCCCCACACATCCCATATCAACCGGGGTAAAGCCAAATCGGTCCGCCAACGCCAACAGCATCGGGCGGTTGGCATCAAAGATCTGGCCCACAGCGGGTTCAGCCCCCGGTTCGATCAGCTCATCTCCGGTTGAAATCACCGCCACACGCAGGGGCTTACGCACCACAACCTCGGACACCCCAATGGCTGAAAGCAGCGCCAGATCTGCAGCGGTCAGAACCCGTCCGGCGTTCAACGCCGTCTCTCCGGCGACGATATCCTCGCCTGCCTTTCGCGTGTTTGCCCCCGCTTTCAGAGGGCCGCGAAACGCAATGCGATCCGATTGCACGGTCACATCTTCTTGTAAGATCACCGTATCCACCCCTTGCGGCAGGACTGCTCCGGTCAGGATTCGGATGGCTGAGCCTTGGGGGACTTGCCCGTCGAACGGGGCGCCAGCAGCAGCGCGCCCGTTGGTCAACGGCAAGACATGCTCCCCCTCTGGGATCGCACCTGCAAACCCATAGCCGTCTACCGCCGTATTTGGGTGCGGAGGGTTCGAGCGACGCGCCACAACACCCTCAGCCAAAACACGCCCCATTGACGAGGCAACGGGCCGACGTTCTGTACCGGTTACCGGGGTTAGGCGTTGCCGCAATAGATCCAACGCCTCGTCCACTGGGGTCCATTCGATGCCAGCTGGCAGAGCAAAGCAGTCGTTCCGCAACGGCGGGGGGGAAATCGTACGATTTTCCTGCTCGATTCCCAAAATCCAACCCTCCTCAGACGCCTCGATATCCAATTTCCTTGTTAACTCGGGTGCCGACTGCCGTGCCAGCCCCAAGGCCACCTGTTGCACTTGCCATGCATCTTTGATCATCCCATCTGGCGCAGGGCCTACGGTCAAAGATGGCCAGATCTCGACAAACGCGACCGGCTTATCCAACGATTGAAACGGCCATACCGAGATCTGATCTGCAAACCGCCGCCGCAACCGCGACAACACTGCCATGCCCATCATCACCTGACTGCCAACCGCGCCAGCACCGGCCAATTGCCAGCAGGTAAAGCTGCCCTTAGCAAGGTTTTCAACGGCGCGGCGATCAGGGAATGGGTTCTGATACGTCGCTTTGGTGCGAAGTAGCCCCGCAATGTCCCGATTTAGAGCATTGGCCCAGAACGGCCCCTGCCCGCCAAAACGCTGATTTATCTCGCCTGCCAGATCAAAACGATTGTTTGCTTTGGGCGTGTCTTGAATATGTGTTTCAAACCAGTCCCAGATCGCCAGCGGATCATCGGTGCCGGTTAAGGCATGCGCAAACCCCACGGGGTAACCAAACGGAAAATCAAACCCAATGAACAGCCGCCGCCCCGCCTGCTGTTCGGCAAGGATCAAATCCGCAAGCCACTCTTCGGCCAGCGCGCGATTGCGTAGATAGATCGGCGCGTCGGCTTGCCGATCCCGCGCGACACAAACCCAAATCGCATCTTTGCGCGGACGCGGACCGGTGTCATTGCCACCAGACCAATCCACCATCGCAAAGGTGTCAAACCCCGTCACAACCCGACCTGCCCCAAAATAAAGTCGGCAATCGCGCCGGTATCGTTCAGATCAAACACCGGCCGATCCAGATCTAAGGGGATATCGCTTGCAACGGCCTGAATTGTCTCGTCATCTGGTGCGCGCAACGCATGCCCTGCTTCGGCGCGATAGGCTTCGATCTTGGGATGTGCCTCGCGTTTGTATCCTTCGATCAGAACCAGATCGACGGGTCGTAGACGGGTTAGCAATTCACTCAGCGGGGGTTCGGGTGCATCACGTAGTTCCTGCATAATCGCAACGCGCACGGATGAGGCCAAAACCACTTCGTTGGCCCCCGCAAGACGATGTCGATGGCTGTCTGTCCCCGCGTGATCGACATCAGCCCCATGATGGGAATGCTTGATTGTTGAGACCGAAAAACCACGCCCAGTGATCTCGGTAACCAACCGTTCCATCAGGCCGGTTTTACCCGCGTTTTTCCACCCCGTGACACCAAACATCTTCATCTGATCAAAGCCTCAGCATGCTCAAGGTCAGCGGGCGTATTTACGTTAAAGAACGGATCAATATCCCCTACCGGAAACAGGGCTTCACGCCCATCATGTTTGTCCGTCCACAACACCACCTTGCGCAGCCCATCCTGCAACGCCGCTCGCAAATCGTCACGCAGGGCAACAGGCCAAATTCCAAATGTCGGGTGTCGGTTGATCTTTTTATTGCCGCCTGATTTCAGCTCTTCACCCGATCTTGGCGTGGTGGCCAGCGCCAAACGCGCCTCCATCCCTTCGGTTGCCAGCAGCAATTGAGGCACAAGATCACAGGGGAAAAATGGTGTGTCTGCTGCCGCTGTAACGATGCAATCCGCGCCCTGATCCGCAGCCCAGTCCAAACCCGCCAACACGCCAGCCAAAGGGCCCGCGAACCCCTCGATGCTGTCGGCAATCACTGGCAGGCCCAGATCGGAAAACCGCGTCGGATCCCCATTGGCATTCAAGGCCAGCCCGGCAACCTGGGGTTCCAACCGATCAATCACATGGCGCAACAAAGGGCGCCCAGCCAGCGTCAGCTTTCCTTTGTCACCCCCGCCCATGCGGGTGGCCAATCCACCAGCCAGAATGACACCAAGTGGTTGTTTCATAATCTTATTCCCCGGCGCTTTTACGTCGATGTTTCTTGTCTTCGACTTTGATCGTCGATGGATCCACATCCCGGACCAGACGATCCTCACCTGCCAGACAGACAAACCGCTGACCACGCATCCGCCCGATCAGAGTCAGCCCAACCTCACGCGCGATCTCAACACCCCAGGCCGTGAACCCTGACCGCGAAGCAAGCACAGGAATGCCCATCATCGCCGTTTTGATCACCATCTCAGATGTCAGACGCCCCGTCGTATAAAGGATCTTATCTTCGGCCGTTTCCTTTTCAGACAGCATCCACCCAGCGATCTTATCAACCGCATTGTGGCGCCCGACGTCCTCCATATAGACAAGCAGACGGTCTTCGCGACACAAAACCGTGCCATGAATGGCCCCGGCCTCTAGATACAGCGAAGGCGTGCGGTTGATCTGCGACGCCAAATCATAGAGCCATGACGTGCGCACCGACACGGCGGGAAGGGTCACGTCTTCCAACCCCTCCATCATGTCGCCAAACACGGTTCCCACAGCACAGCCCGAGGTGCGCGTCTTTTTCTTCAGCTTATCCTCATACGAGGTCTGACGCGCGGTACGGACCACAACAGTTTCGAGATCGTCGTCGTAATCCACGCCGGTAATCTCATCATCAACTAACAGCATGCCCTGATTGCGCAAAAACCCAAGCGCCAGATATTCAGGGTAATCCCCGATGGTCATGGCCGTCACGATTTCCTGTGCGTTCAGGAAAATGGTCAATGGGCGTTCTTCGACCACCGAAATCTGGGTCATTTCCCCGTTGTGATCATAGCCTTCAACCGCGCGGGTTAATCGCGCTGCGCCGGGATCTGGGGCGATTACATAGCCCGCCACATTCTCTGCTCTCGCCAATTGCAACCCTTCCCAAAGCCCGTTACCCCTGTCGGGCTTAACTTAGGATTTCCTCATGGCATTCACCACATCGAATTCCTACTATTGGAAAGGCTTTCGCGACGGGTCACCATTTGTGTTTGTCGCCATCCCGTTCGGGACCCTGTTTGGGGTTCTGGCAACCGAAGCCGGTCTCGATATTTATCAGACGATGACATTTACGGCGACGGTCTTTGCCGGGGCCGCGCAGTTTGCGGCCCTTCAGTTGTTGCAAGAGAATACCCCGACAATGATCGTCTTGGCCTCGGCCCTTGCTGTGAACCTGCGCATGGCGATGTATTCAGCGGCGATGACCCCGCATTTGGGCGGCGCCCCGATGTGGCAGCGTGCCTTTGCGGCCTATTTTGTAGTGGATCAATCCTATGCCTGCTGCACAGTCCGCTTCGAACAGGAACCTGACCTGACCATTCAGCAAAAGGTGGCGTATTTCTTTGGCACTGTGTCGCCCATCGCGCCCCTTTGGTATATCGCGACCTACATGGGGGCCGTCGTTGGCACACAGATTCCTGACAGCTGGGCCTTGGATTTTGCTCTGCCGATCACCTTTCTGTCCATGATCGGTCCGATGATGCGCACCGCACCACACGTTATTGCCGCCTTGGTTGCAATCATCGTCGCGTTGCTGACCACTACAGTGCCCTTCAACCTTGGTCTGTTGATCGCGGGTTGCGCGGGCATGATGGCAGGGGCGCAGGCAGAGCTGATGTTCGAACGGAAAGGCGCCAAGACATGAACCAGATCGACGATACCACCATTTGGATCATCATTGTTGGCATGGCGTTTGGCAGCTTTGGCCTGCGGTTTGTGTTTCTTGGCTTTGTCGGCGACCGCCCGATGCCTGCGTGGCTGCTGCGCCACTTGCGCTATACGGCTGTCGCAATTCTGCCTGCACTGATCGCGCCATTGGTTGTCTGGCCTGCCGCCACCAACGGAGCCGCCGACATCCCTCGAATGAGCGCCGCCGCCGTTGCACTTGTGGTGGGACTGTTCACAAAGAACGTGATCGCTGCCATCGGATCCGGGGCGATAACGCTGTATGGACTGCTGTATTTGCTAGGGTAAATCCTGGAACAGAACGTGCCGGGTTAAGCCGGCGCGTTCAGATTTGTATTGCCCTCAGTCAGAGCTTTTTGAAGATCGTCACTGTCATCTTCGTAGTATTTGTCCGTCACAACACCCGGAATTTTCTCGAACTGGTTTTGCAAGTTCACCGGGAAGAATGTTGTCTTGATTCCCGAAAATCCAGGAATCCCCTGCAGCACACGTGACGTAGAATTTGCACAATAGGCACCTGGCACGGGGCCCGCCTCCTGAACCAATTGCAGCGCAATCTGTGCCTGTTCTGGGGTGACTTCGATCTTTTGGCGGACAACGTGGAACGTGCTGCGGGCGTGTGCCCCACGATATGCCTTTTCAATCGCTGGGGTGATTCCATAATGCACATCGTTCCGCTCAGGAACGATGTCCGCATAAAACGAACCCGCCGGGTCAAAGATAACCCGTTGGCTGGCGTTCACCATCAGTGACGTATGCCCACCCTCACCAGAGCGGTTGTTCACCATGGTGTAAAGCGTCAAGTAGGCCGGGCCAGGGTCGCGAAACGCAACCGCGTCAATAGACGCTTGATCCGCCTGAGGTCCCGGTTTTGCACAACCAGCAACAGTCAGCGCAATCGCGCAGGCACACAGAATTCGACGCACTAGAGTATTCCGATCTTAAGAGGCGAAAATCGCCAGAAAGACGGCCAGACCAACCAGAACATAGGCCGAGCGTGTCGTGAATTTGATGAAACCGTCATAAGTTGCGGTCTGTTCAGTGATGTCCATCTCACCGTGCTTGTGGTCTGCCATAAGACTATTCCTATTCGCGAAGTTTAAATGGTGGATACTGGATTCGAAAGCGGCTGTCACCACGTCATTCGCGCGCAGGGCTATCATCCCCCGAAGAAGCGCCAAAGACGCTACATTCTGGGTACCCATAGCCCCAGCGCCACGGCAAACCGGAACAGGGTCCGCCGCCGAATCGCACAGCGAGATACATGGCCCCGGCTATGGTGTCGTATGCCCCCAGCACCTGCTTTTCCGTGGCTCCGTACAATTCTGCCAATTCCGTGACCCGCAATGCACCAGTGTCAACGACACAGGAACGCAACGCCTCATCCGCAACCACACGTGCATCATAGCTGGCCTGAGCGGTCTCTGCGCCAGCTATGTTGTGATAGGCACGATCATGGATCACACAGCAGTTTTCCCAAGGTGGTAACTGGTTGTGTGCCTCGACAAAGTTGGGAAACGTATCTGCAACCAGTGTCCAGCTGTACGACAACCCGCCAGAACACCCATCAGTCTCAAACGGCATCAGATCGGACTGATTGCGCTCTTGGATCAGCGCGCGGTGGGCAGGCATTTCAACGAGGCTCTGCATATCTTGAGCATGCCCTGCCAATGGCAGAAAACAAACAAGACCAACCAAGCAGTTACGGGTTTTCATCGCGGTATTCCTTTGCCTCAATCTCCAGTCCCAGCTCTTCAGTCATCCACAACAGCAATCGTTCTGCTGGGCTAAGCTGTGCACGTACGGATAAAACCTCGTGAACCAGCGCAGGTTCATCCGTGATCAGACCATCGACCCCCATCGAAATCATCTTGGACATTTTGAGGGGGTCATTCACCGTCCAAACATACAGCTCCTTACCCGTCTCCTGAACTGAGCGGATCAGGCCCGGTGTCGCCATATTGGCATTCACTGCCAGAAAATCGCCATCCAACCCTGCAAGATTACCAACAGCCGTGGCCGCCAAAACCCCAGAGCGCCATTCCGGGCGCAGCTCTTTCATTTTCAAAACAGCGGGGTATTTCAAGGACATGGTTGCGACCTGATCCTGCATCCCCAGCTCTTCGACCAAGGCAATCACCCGGTTTTCAAGATCGACATCGTGACCATAATATTTCAGCTCGATCAGCACCTTGGCTTTGTCTTTCGCCGCTTCCAGCACCGCCCGCAAAGTCGGAGTGCGTTCGCCCGCGTAAGCCGGGTCAAACCAGCTGCCGATGTCGATATCGACAAGATCTTCCATCGTGGCGTCCCAGATCGTCAGGTTCACCCCTGCCAGCTTCATGAAGTCGCTGTCATGCATCACGACGACCACGTCATCTGCGGTTTCCTGAACGTCGATTTCGACCCAGTCTGCCCGATCCTCAATCGCTTTGTGAATTGAGGCCATTGTGTTTTCTGGTCGTACCCCAGCCGCCCCACGGTGGGCGATAATCTCGATATTGTCTTCGGCTTGCACCTGCTCGAGCAAATCACTGCTCATCCAAATTCCAGCAACAACCGCCACGGCAGTGGCCCCCAGCACCACGATCAGCCGCACTTTGAAATTGCCCTGCTTAGGGGCTATTTGGGGAATGGGCGTTTTGCCCTCGAAAAAGCCATCCAGCAAAGCCGCCAAAGCCCCCAGCGCGGTCGCACTCAGCACCAAGCCGGCCAGGGATCCAAACGCCACACAGGACAGGGACAAGATCAGCGCCAATCGCAATCCACCCTCGTCGCTGACCGGGATTATCGCAATCAAACCGGTCACACAGGCCGCAATCGCAGCGGCCAAGGCCACACGTATCAACAACCACAGAGCAAGCTCAATTTTCAGCCGTGTCCGTTTGCCCACCATCTGGCGAGTGCTTTCGCTGAAGGCGCTGTTTGGCGCGATATTTTCGAACAAAACCAGATGCAGCGCCAATGCCCACCCTGACAGTCGCGGGATCAAAACCGCTGCCATGGCCAGAACCACAACCGCAATCAAACCCACCGCAACTATGAATTCCGGCGGGTGAAAGGTCAGGTAATAGTTGATGTCGTATTCTGTCAGGGCCCACCACGCGATCCCCCCTGCGACCAAGACAAACGGCAGCACCAAGGCCAATACCCGCAAGACAAAATAGGCGGCAAAAAGCAACAGATGACGCAGGCGACGCAACACCAGAGCAAACGCTGACCGTGCCGTTTGCCACAAATCACTGTCCTGATACCGCAGGCTAGCAGCCATCACAGAAAAGCTGAGCACCTCGGCCACTAAAAACAGGCTGAGAACCGTCAACGTCGCCAGAAAACCCAATGGCGACAGGATAAAAAAGGCAATATCCTGATCCGTTAACGCTGGTTGATCTGACAGAGACACCGCCAGATTGATTGCGCCGGCCACGCCGGGCGCGACCAAGGCAAGCAACAACAGACGAACAGATAGGTACAGCGGGACAAACACCCGACGGCGGGCCCAAGCATCCGCAAACGCGCGGGTAATCGTGGAAAAATGCGACACGGTTCAACTCCTGAAATTACCGCATATTGAACGCGGTAAGGTGTTGAAGTGCAAGGGTGCCGTGGCGGGTTAGTTGCCTTCGAGATCTGCGGCCAAACGGAACCCTATACGCGTGGCAGGGCCTTCTTCGACCGGTTTGGGAAGCGCACGCAGCATCACGTTCAATTGGCTGACATGTTGCACCAGCTGGGTACGCGCACCACTGGTGTCGCTGCCATAGAAGGTCACGATATCAGGGTCGAAATACCCCATGCCCTCGATCCGCAGCACACCGGCGTCACCGCCAGTGAACCCCATAGCAACCTCTTGTGTCGCATCCAGTTGCTTTTCAAAGTTCTGAATATAAAGGATCAGACGTTCATAAGCCCATTGCGCCGGACTTTTGTTTTCCACCGGTTTTTTCAACGGCTCTGGCATGTCTTCCAGTTTGGCGCAATCCGGGTTAGCGTGCACCTCGTGACAGCGCGGCAAAGCGGCCGCTTCGGCGGCTTCTGCGCTGGTTGCAATCTTATCGTCCATACCAAACCTACCCTTTGCTTTGATAGACCCATGCACCGTCTTCGCGGCGCGTTCGGGTCACCTCGTTGGTATGATAAAGATGGTTCACATGCGCAACAGCTTCAACCAGGGCAAGGCCATATTCACCTTCGCCGATGTTTCGCTTGAACAGGGGGGCAAAGCATTCCGCTGCTGATTTTGGCGTGTCCAGATGTTTGATCAACCGCTTGAGTGCACCATGGTGGTTGTCAATCAACTGACGCATCCGCATCGGTAGCCCGGTAAAGGGTAACTTGTGTCCACCCAAGGCCAGATGGTCCTCGCGCGCGAGCGGGGCCAGACGTTCGCACGCCTCCAACCACTCGGCCAATGGATCGGCCAACGGTTCGGTGGCATACACACCGATGTTGGGGCTGATAGAAGACAGAATTTGATCACCCGTGATGACCAAATTGTCATCCCGGCTCCAGAATGTGGCGTGCTCTGGCGCGTGGCCGTTGCCCATATGCACATCCCAATTTCGCCCGCCCATGCGGATCACGTCGTTCTGTTTGATCCGCGTGAATCCCAGGGGCATCGGATACACCATATCGGAAAAATTAAAGGGACGGTCCGCAACGCGTTTGGCCAAAATATCAGGGGCCATGCCAGACTGGCGGTAATATTCCAACGTTTCTTCGGGCCAGTTTTCCTGCACGTCCAGCGTCAACATCCGCGAGAACAGCCAAGCGGTGCGTGTCGTCACCAGCTCGGCCCCGAATTCCGACTGAAACCAACCGGCCAAGCCCATATGATCGGGATGGTGGTGGGTTACGACAACCCGTTTGACAGGTTTGCCCGCCAGTGGCCCCGCCATAAGCTGTTCCCAGATCCCGCGCGATTTCTTAGAGGCAAAACCAGTGTCGATCACTGTCCAGCCATCGCCATCATCCAACGCATAAACGTTCACATGGTCCAGCTTCATCGGCAATGGAAGGCGCATCCACAACACGCCTTCGGCCACTTCGATGGCTTGGCCCGGTGCCGGAGGGGTGTCCCATGGGTGACGCATCGCCAAGGTTTGTGCTCCGTCCATTATTCTGCCAACTCTTCCAGATTGAGCGCATAGAGATCCCCAGCGCCATTTTGTGATTGCGCCAGCAAACCGGTATGTTCCGGCAGCAAAGCGTTGATATAAAACCGCGCCAGTTTCTCCCGTGGTCCGCCCGGATCAGCCAAGGCCGCCATTAAATGATAATGCCCACCAAGTACACGCGCAAAGGCGCGCAAATAGGGCACCGCCCCGGCGAACCGCTCGTTTAGATCTTTCTGCTCCACCAACCACTCGGTTGCCTCGCGCAGGGTCTCGGTTGCTTCCCAAACGGATTCAGCAAGTTCAGGCAACGTGGTGCGCGCCTGCTCGGCGTGATCTTCGATTTCATCCAACAAACGCGCAGCGGCGTCGCCATCGTCCATCATTTTTCGCGCGACTAAATCCATGGCCTGAATGCCATTTGTCCCTTCGTAGATCGCGGTGACACGCACATCGCGATAGAACTGGGCGGCACCGGTTTCTTCGATGAAACCCATGCCACCGTGAACTTGCACGCCGGTATCTGCGACCGAAATCCCAGTGTCCGTGCCAAACGCTTTGGCAATCGGGGTCAGAAACGCCGCCCGTGCGGCCCAATCCGCATCTGCTGTGGCTGTTTGCATGTCGATAGCAACGGCACAGGATAATAAAATGGCGCGCGCTGCGAACACATCTGCTTTCATGCTTAACAACATCCGGCGCACATCGGCATGATCCGCGATCGATCCCCCCGCTGATTTGCCCTGCTTGCGCTCCAACGCATAGGTTAACGCCTGCTGGTAAGCCCCCTCGGCCACACCGACACCCTGCCCGCCAACACCCAGACGCGCGTTGTTCATCATGGTGAACATTGCGGCCATCCCGCCGTGTTCCTTGCCGACCAGCCACCCCTTGGCCCCGTCAAACTGCATCACGCAAGTGGGGGACCCATGAAGACCCATTTTGTGTTCCAACGAAACGACCTTGAGACTGTTTGCAACCCCCGCATCACCGTGGTCATCTGGCAGGTTACGCGGCACTACAAACAGGCTGATACCCTTGGTTCCGGGCACCCCATCAGGAAGACGCGCCAGCACCAAATGGCAAATATTCTTGGCGAAATCGTTATCACCCCAGCTGATGTAGATCTTTTGCCCTGTCACCGAATAGGTGCCGTCACCATTTGGTACCGCCTTTGATGACAATGCGCCAACATCTGAACCCGCTTGTGGCTCAGTCAGATTCATAGTGCCGGACCATTCCCCAGACATCAATTTTGGCAGGTACAGATCCTTGATTGCATCGCTGGCGTGATGTTCCATCGCTTCGATCTGACCTTGGCTCATCAACGGAGCCAATTGCAGGGACAAGCAGGCCGCGCTCATCATCTCGTTGACCGAGGTCGCAACCGTCATCGGCAAGCCCATGCCACCATATTCCGGATTCCCGCTCATCCCGATCCAACCGCCTTGAGCAATGGCGTTCCATCCGTCCGCAAAACCGGGCGATGTTCGCACGATGCCGTTTTCCAAACGGGCGGGTTCCAGATCACCGGAACGTTGCAGGGGCGACATCACTTCTTCGGACATCTTGCCCGCTTCAGTTAAAATGGCAGCGACCATATCCTCAGAAGCTTCGGCAAATCGCTCTGTTCCGGCGACCTGATCAAAGCCGATCACATGGCGGAACAGAAATTCATAGTCGGTGACTGGTGCGCGATACGGCATGGGCTCCCTCGAAAAGCTGAAGGTGCGAGTGGGCTTGGCATCCACGCAATGCACCGGTATTGAACAGGGCTTGGACGATTACCACTCTAGACCGATCCTGCAAGCAACCGAAACGCCGCGTCACCCACCATGAACCGTAAAGACACTTTGTATCTGACCACCGATTTGGACGGGATCCATGAGGCCGCAAAATTGCTGCGCGCCGGAGAGTTGGTCGCGTTCCCTACGGAAACGGTCTACGGTCTGGGCGGGGACGCACGTAATGACGATACTGTTGCGCAAATCTATGCAGCCAAAGGACGGCCCAGCTTTAATCCCTTGATCGCACATGTCGCCAGTCCCGAGGCCGCCCGCCGCCATGTTCGATGGAACGATGCAGCCGAGCGCCTGACGCAAGCGTTCTGGCCGGGTCCGCTGACACTGGTATTGCCGCTCAAGCCTGATCACGGAATTTCATCACTTGTGACCGCTGGCTTGGACACCTTGGCCGTTCGAATGCCTGCCCATCCAGCGGCACAACAGCTGTTGCGATCGTTTGATGGTCCGGTTGCTGCCCCCTCGGCCAACCCGTCTGGTCGGATTAGCCCGACAACCGCACAACATGTTCGCGACGGGTTAAACGGGCGCATTGCGGCCATTCTTGACGATGGCACCTGCGATGTCGGCCTGGAGTCCACCATACTTGGCCTTGCCGGTGATCCGACACTGCTGCGCCCCGGTGGATTAGCTCGCGAAGAAATCGAAGCCGCGCTAAATCAAGAATTGCACGTACATCAACAAGGTGAGGCCCTGAGCGCACCGGGGCAACTCTTATCCCACTACGCCCCAGATTCAGCGGTTCGGTTGAATGTCTCAACACCGCAGGGCGATGAAATTCTGCTGGGGTTTGGGGATATGGCGTGTGACCTGAACCTGTCAGAGGCTGGGGACGTGAACGAAGCCGCCGCACAGCTATTTTCCGCCTTGCACCGACTGGACAAAACCGGACGACCCATTGCAGTGGCTCCGATCCCGATGCACGGTCTGGGCGCAGCGATCAACGACCGCCTCAGCCGTGCGGCAGCGCCACGGGATCAGTAGAAAAGATCAAGCGTGTCCGGCACTGGCCGAGAGGGTCAGCGCGTCCACCCCCAAAGATTTCAGGGCCGCTTCCCATTTCTGGTGATCCGGCAGCGCAAAAATCAGATGCGCATCGGCATCAGTGGTTAACCACCCATTCTGGGCAATCTCGCCTTCCAATTGCCCTGGTCCCCACCCAGAATAGCCCAGCATCAGCAACTCCTGCTTGGGCCCTTCGCCATTGGCGATATCTTCGAGAATATCCAACGTCGCAGTCATTCGAAACCCATCTGCGATGTCGGTTGAATGCAGGCTGGCCTCGTATTCTGCTGAGTGCAGCACAAACCCGCGTGCGGTTTCCACCGGTCCTCCAAATCGCACTGGCAACGCGCCGACATCGGGATTGTCGCACGAAATATCAAGTTGATTCAGCAAGGCAGACAATGGCAAATCCGCCGGTTTGTTGACAATCAGCCCCATGGCCCCATCTGCGGTGTGGCTACACATATAGATTACCGAATGATCAAACCGAGGGTCCTCCATGCCGGGCATGGCGATCAGCAGTTTACCGGTCAGGTCCATCATTTGGGTATAGTCCTTCTTGCTTCGTTTCAGAATGGCCCTGCCCTGCTCCATGCGCAAGGGAACTCATCCAAAAATGCGCAAAAACGCCGGTGTGACGTCAACGTGACTTGGCATTTCAAGGTTGGCATCGCATCTATGAGATATGTTCAAGATGACCTCTACCGCCCTCGCCCTATGTGCTGCTTTCTCGACTTCGGCTTTTGCCGGGGGCATGGATGATCTGGTGCAGCTTGATATTCTGGATGGCGGCGTTACCAAGCGCGGCACGTATATGGGGGCAATTCGCCTGACGCTGTCAGAGGGGTGGAAGACCTATTGGCGCGCGCCCGGCGATGCAGGCATTCCGCCTGAGATCGATTGGAGCAAATCCCAGAACGTGGGCGAGGTATCGATCACCTGGCCGGCTCCACATGTCTTTGACCAAAACGGGCTTCGCTCAATCGGATACAAGAACCAGCTTGTCTTGCCGGTTGAAATCACGCCGAAACGATCCGGTAAGCCGGTACGTTTGCGCGGCGACGTTTCTTTTGGTGTCTGTAAAGATGTCTGTGTGCCCGGAAATCTGGATTTCGATCACCGGCTGAATACCGATGCGAAACGCAACCCGGCCATTGCGGCAGCCATGGCACAGCGCCCCTTTTCCAAGCGCGAGGCCGGGGTCAAATCGGCCACCTGCCGCCTGTCCCCCACGGCAGGAGGCATGAAGATCGAAGCCCGCATTGCAATGCCCTCTGCCGGTGGCCCCGAGGTTTTGGTGTTTGAGCCCGGCAACCCGCAACTGTGGGCTTCCGAAGCGCAAACCCGTCGGCAGGGCAATACTTTGATTGCAACCTCAGAGCTGGTTAACAATTCAGGTGGCGCCTTTGCACTGGACCGCTCTGAAATGCGCATTACGGTGCTCGGCAGTAAACACGCAGTCGACATTCTGGGCTGCACCCCCAGCTAAGAGAACAGCGACACATGTCACAGCCCCCCCTTCTTGGTGCGATTGCCGTTGTCATCCATGACGGCAAAGTTTTGTTGGCGAAACGCAAGAAACAACCCGATGCCGGGATGTGGGGGTTTCCCGGCGGACATGTGGAATGGGGCGAAACCGCATTGGCTGCGGCAGCACGGGAATTGCACGAAGAAACCGGTGTACTAGCCAACCCTGTCGAATATCTAACCAATTACGATCTTTTGCGCACGGATGAACATGGGCAGGTTACCACCCACTACCTGCTGGTTGGCGTCGCCTGCACTTATGTGAGCGGCACCCCGATTGCCGCCGATGACGTCAGCGATGCACAGTGGTTTTCGATAGATGAGATCCGCGCAAACACCCTCCCGATGAGTGCACGGGTCATCGACCTGATGGAATTGGCCCTTACGCGCCTTTAGCCTTTGAAAACGCGCGCCAGTAAATCATTGCAGCCAGCAGATAAATCACCAAAATAATGGCCAGCGCCCCAATCACAAACGCAAACAAGCCAGCGCGCATCGCATCCATCTCCGCTAGTCGCGGTATCGCGGTCAGAAGAAGGGCAGGTAGATGTCCAAAATAAGCTGCCCAAGCCACAGTTGCGGCAAGCCACCCGACAACGGTGACTGAAGCCGCGAACGCAATCGCGCGGATCCCCCGGTCAGGGCTGTGGATGGCCCGGCGCAAAGCAGTCAGAGGACGCGATACATCGCGCTGAATTGCGATCAGGGCCGGAACAACCAACAACACCAAACCCATCCCAAACCCCAGTCCGTAGACCAGCGTGATCACGGTCGGCTTCAAAAACTGTGCTTGTTGCGAACTTTCGTAAAGCAGGGGCGCAAGACCCAAAACCGTCGTCAAGGTTGTCAGCATCACGGGTCGCAAGCGATCAGCAGTTCCATCAATGATTGACGGAACCAGACCGCGTTCTTCGGCGTATTCGTCAATCGTGGTGACCAAAACAATGGAATCATTGATGATGATGCCGGTCATTCCCAGCAACCCCACGACCGTGAACATGCTAAGCGGAACCGACCAAATGTAGTGCCCCCAAATGGTCCCAACCAATCCAAACGGAATGATTGCCATGACCACCAGCGGGCGTGTCCAACTGGCGAAAACCCATGCCAGCACCAGATAGATGCCGGTCAAACATAAAATCAAACCCGTGCGCGCATCATTGAGGAAATCATCCTCTTGTTCGCTGAGGCCCGACATGCGCCATTCAACTTGCCGCTCGCTGGCAATTTTAGGCAGGATTTCGTCCCGCAAAGCTTGGGTAATCTCGCTGGCACGGGCGGGATCGTCTTCGGAAATATCCCCAGTGACCGAAATCAGGCGCACACCGTTTTCACGCCGCACCGTTGAAAACCCTGTGCGTTGGGTGACTGAAACGATATCCGCAAGCGGCACGTAAACACCCTGCGGGGCTCGCAACAGCGTCCGTTCCAGAAAATCAGCGGTAAGCTCGCCATCAGGCAGCTCAACCCGGATTTCAGCGCTACGCGGACCCTCGGGATACGTCGCAGCTTCGATCCCGTTCAATCGGGCGCGCAGCGCACGGCCCAATGTTTCAATCGTGAATCCCAGCGATTGCCCCTGTGCCGTCAGATCCAGAATGACCTCTTCTTTGTCATAGGCCAGATTGTCCTCAACCGCTGAGACTTCGGGATAGCGTAAAACCGCAGTTTGCAGATCCTCTGACGCCGCCTTCAGCGTGGCAACATTTGCCCCGTAAAACTGCACATCCAACGCATCCCCACCGGGGCCGGATCGCCATCCGCGAAAGGTGACAATTTCGGCCATCGGGTGACGCACGACCATGTCTTGTAATTCGCCCACAAACGCAAAACTGGAATAGGGTCGCAGATCTGCGTCGATCAATTCGATGGAAATACCACCCAGCAGATCCTTTTCCTTGGTGTCGACGCCAGACAGCCCCCAACCCGCGTTGCCGCCGACTTCGGCCATGACATAATCTAGCGGGTTGAGCCCATATTCCTCTTCGTATTGTGCGCCTAACGCCTCGGTCGCGCGCTGCATCTCGCGCATCATCTCTAGAGTATCCGCGCGGCTGGCCCCTTCGACCATCGCGAAGTTCCCCGTCACAGAGCCGCGCTCTGGGGCGTTAAAGAACCGCCATTTTACATCGCCTTGAATGAATAGGGCCGCCTGACTTGCCAGGATGACCAAAGCACCTGCGAAAACGACATACCGCCCCCAAACAACCCAGCCAATGAGCGGACGAAACAGATGGTCCCGCACCCAGCGGAACCCCCGGTTCACGACCCTGTTGGGCAAATCATACCAATGCTCTTTGGTTGAATGCGCAATGGCATGGGACATGTGGTTGGGAAGGATCAGGAAACATTCCACCAGCGATGCAATCAGCACGACGATGACTGTGAACGGGATATCCCGGATCAAATCGCCAAACCGACCGCCAATCGAAATCAATCCAAAAAAGGCAATCACGGTCGTGAGCGTGGCCGCAAAGACAGGCATCGCCATCCGCTGCGCGGCGCGCTCTGACGCCACAACAGGATGCTCCCCCAGACGCCGCGCCCTGAAATCTGCATGCTCGCCCACCACAATCGCATCATCGACAACTATGCCCAATGTGATGATCAGACCAAACAACGAAATCATATTGATCGTCAGGCCCGCCACATACATCAATGCAATTGCGGCAAACATTGCCGCTGGAATGCCTGCCGCCACCCAAAATGCAATGCGCGCGTTTAGGAACAAGAACAACAATGCAACAACAAACACCAACCCCATCAACCCATTGTCGACGAGAATATCTAGACGCCCGGTGATCGCCGCCGCGCGCGTTCTGATCAGCTCCAGCGTCACCCCCTGCGGCAGGCTAAGCTGCATCTCATCTGCAACTTTTTGCACTGCGGCTTGTATTTTGATCGCGTCGCCTTGTGTCGACCGGTCAATACGGATCGACATCGCCGGATCATCCCCAACGAAATAGCTGCGATTGCGATTGACCCCTTCGACGCGAATGGTCGCCACATCCCCAATCGTCAACTTTGACCCATCTGCATTGGATCGCAGCACAATCTGCTCAATCTCTTCCGGCGTGCGTTTGGCTACGCCTGTTCGCACACGGGCATTTGCCCCCGACACATCCCCGGCCGGATCCGCATTCACCTCGGCGGCGATTGCCGATGCAATGTCGGACATGCCGATATCATTCGCAATCAACTGCGCGGAGGGCACTTCGACGATGGTCTGTGGCGCGGCCACCCCTCTTATCGAGGTCCGCGTCACTCCCTCGGCAAACAGTCGTGTGATAAACTCATCCGCAAACAGGCCCAATTGCTCTGGCCCGATGGGACCGGTCACGACGACATCTGTCACCCTGTCGCGCCAGACCCCACGCCGAACGGTTGGGTCTTCAGCATCTGCCGGCAGAGTGGTCACCCCATCCACAGCAGATTGTACATCATCGCCAGCACGGGACATGTCCCAACCCGGCTCAAATTCCAGCTTGATCGAGGCGGTCCCCTCGCGAGAGGTGGATTCAGTGCTTTCGACCCCGTCCACAGCCAACAATGCCGGTTCAAGAACCTGCACAATCGCGCTATCTACATCTTCGGGACCTGCGCCCTCCCACACCACACCAACGCTGACATTTTCAACAATAACGTCGGGAAAAAACTGCGCACGCATATTCGGGATCGAGGCGGTACCCAGCACCACCAAGACAACCAGCAACAGATTGGCCGCCGTCCGGTGGCGGGTAAAATAACTAAGAATGCCGCCTGCGGTACTTGGGATCTCGCGCATCATGGGGCCTTATCCCCCCATCCGAGATTCTATGCGTTGGACCAATTTCATTGGCACTTTGGCCTCGGTCAGCTTTTCCAGCACACGGGCTTTCATCGCTTCGGGCATCTTTTTGTTGCCTTCCACGAACGCGACCAATTTGGCCCGTCGCGCGTCGGTCAGTTCTACCATCGCAGCTTCGGGCTGGGATTGGGGTTGCGGCCCATCGCGCAAAGGGCGCACTCGGATACCCGCCCCAAGCAGCGGCGTGCGACCCACGATCACTTCGCGCCCCGCCAATCCAACGCCACGCAACAGGACTTCGTCCCCCTGTCGGCGCACCAGCTCCACATTCAGGCTTTCCAATCGCTCATCTTCGCCCAGTATCAGGACCGAATGCGCCGCGTCTAGCGAAGACGCCGGTAATCGAACGACACCGGACAAAGGCGGCTCATCCACCAGAACCGTTACAAAGTCGCCAGGCTTAAATCCCGGCGCTTCAGAAAGGCGTGCGAAAATCAGGCGCCCCGATTGTCCGTCGCCGGCAGCGGCAGCATCCCGGCTGATCACGCCTGTGGCTCGTAGATCGGCCCCGGTGACATCCAACGCCGCGATGACAGGGGCCGGGATCAACTGTCCCGCCCCATCCAGCAACCGTGCGTATTGCGCCGTCGAGACCCGAAATGCGACCTCGAGCGACATGGGGTCCACCAGCTCTGCCAGCTTTTCGTTGGCTGAGACCAATCGCCCCTCGACCAGATTGACTGATCCCAGCGTACCACTGAAACCCGCCGTTACGGTGGTTTCCTGAACGTCCCGCTCAGCCGCTTCAAGTGCGATCTGCGCTCGTGCTAAACGCGTGATGGTTTGGTCAACCCGGGATTCCGCCTGTGCCACTGCAATACGTCGTGCCAGTACCGCCTGTCGCGCCGATGCCAATGCCAGTTCCGCGGTTTCTGCCGCCGCAGCCGTACCAACCCCCCGGTCCTGCAAGTCCATCTGTCGCTTCAGGGCACGCGCACGCAAATCGGACTGATCTACTGCCGCTTGCAATTCATCGCCAGCAAGGATCAACGCGCGTCCGGCGTCTCGCTCTTCGGCTTTGGAGTCCAGAAAATCAGAATTGGCACGATCCAGCGCCGATTGCGCATCTGCGGGATCAATTCGAACCAACACATCGCCCTCGGTGACTGATCCTCCTTCTTCAAACGACTCCGCCAAGGCGATGATCCGTCCCCCCGCCGCTGCGCGCAGTTCCAGCGTGCGTCGGCTGCTGACTTGACCAAAGGCCTCCAGGACCGGTGTAATCGTATCCAATTCTGCCGTTTTGACATTCACCGCGAAAATACGTTCGCGCGCTTGCGGGGCGCGTTTTTCATCGGCCAATCGGGTTTGAACAGCGCCCAGAACCAATTGTCCGGCGTAAATCAACAGCGCAAGCGTCAGAGACGCCAAAAATACGCCTACTAGGCTCTGCCGGAGAAACCGCATTCAATTCCCTTTTCTGGTCGCACTAAGCTGCCGTACCAACAATGTAGCCGGGCATCTTGAAATGCCAAGCCACACGCGGTCACTTTGGGTTCAACGTCTGTTCAGATTACTTCCGTCGCTGATGTTCGTCCAATCGCGGAAGTATCTCGACAAAGTTGCAAGGGCGATGCCGATAATCGAGCTGTTTCTCAAGAATGCCATCCCACGCATCCTTGCACGCGCCCGGACTGCCGGGCAGTGCAAACAGGTAAGTTCCCCCAGCAACACCACCTGTGGCTCGGGACTGCACCGCAGAGGTGCCAATTTTTTCCATCGAAATAATGGTAAAGATGGTGCCAAAGGCATCCATTTCCTTTTCATAGACATCGCGGTGCGCTTCGACGGTGACATCCCGCCCCGTCAGTCCGGTGCCGCCCGTAGAGATCACAACATCAATGTCAGGGTCGGCGACCCAAGCCCGCAATTGGTCTGCAATCTCAGCCCGCTCATCGCGTAGAATTTTGCGATCAGCAACGGTGTGCCCGGCCTTTACGATCCGATCCACCAATGTCTGACCCGATTTGTCATCCGCAACAGCGCGCGTATCGGACACCGTCAAAACCGCAATGCGGACCGGGATAAAGGATTTGGTTTCGTCGATGCGTGACATGGCTCAGGTTCCAGTTTTCAGCTTTGCTTTTAATTCCAAAAGGTCCGCCCAAGCCTGTCGTTTCGCCTGTGGTTGGCGTATCAACTGATCCAGTGAGAGCATCGGCAGAACCGGGCGTTTCAGCGCCTGCTCCCACTTGCCGCGCAATCGGGTAATCCCACGTTTGCCCAGAATAGCCTGACAACTGATATTCCCCATCAAGACCAAGACCTCGGGCTGCACCAATTCGATATGGCGTTCAAGAAATGGCTTGAGCATCCCAATTTCATCGGGCCGCGGGTCGCGGTTCTGCGGCGGACGCCATGGCAAAACGGTGGTCACATAGGCCGACGTTTCGCGATCCAGATCGATCGCTGCCAGCATCTTGTCTAACAGATTGCCTGCGGACCCGACAAACGGTCGGCCGGCACGATCCTCTTCCCGCCCCGGGGCCTCGCCAATGATCATCACTTTGGCCGCTGGGTTGCCGCCCCCAAACACCAAATTGCGGGCGCCCTTTTTCAACTCACATAACTCAAACCCAGCCATCGCCGCCCTAAGGTCGTCCAGCGACCCAGCTTTGAGAGCGAGCTTCTTAGCAACCGTTGCCGGATCTTCGGCGGCAGATTTGATCGATATCACACCCGGTTCAGCCTGCTTAGGCTTGGCTGTGGTATCGGGCAACGCATATCGATCCACCGGGCTGTCCCCGATGGTTTCTGTGACGCCCAGCTCAATCTGCCAATCCAGCAGCGCCCGCGCGGTGTAATAGTCGATGGCCGATTCCATAGCGCCCACTTTATCCTGCCCTGCGGTGAGGGAAAGCGGATTGGCACTTGTCAGGATCGTATCTGGCACCGACGATGCAAAAAACCGGATCAAAATGCATGCGCACCTTCATTTGCCTTTTTGCTAGCGGACTAATGGCCCTGTTCCTTGGGGTCCAATCCTTTGCTGGCGAAATGCGCGTAGGATTTCACACTCAATGCCCTGTTGGCACCCACCAATGCGGGGCACGCGGATGTTGCGCCCTGAGTGAGCGCTGTTCTTGGGATGGATATTGCATCCCGCTTGGGAGCACCTATTGCGGCGGCGGGCGCTCTTGCCCGGTTGGTCAGTTCTGCACCGACGGGGGCACGCGGTGTGAGGCGCACGGGGCGAGCAAATGCACCAGCGGCCTTGTGTGCCCACCCGGAACGAAATGCTCTGCCACCGGGGCCTGCATCCCAAAGGCCCGCACCGATTGTCGGAATGGCTCCGCTTGCCCCGTCGGAATAACCTGCCTGCCCACCGGAGGCTGTACCAGACCGGGTGAGTTCTTATGCGAAACCGGATCGCAATGCCGTCCCGGTTTCAAATGCTCGCTAATCCGCGGGTGCGTCCCACAAAATGCTGTGGATTGCGGATTTGGAAAATGGTGCAAACCCGGTCAGCTGTGCCTGCAGGATGGGGTATGTTCCTCGATTGGGGCGACACGTTGTCCGGGCGGCACCCTTTGCGAATTGGGGTTCACCTGTCAATCTGACGGAACATGTCTTCCAACACCGCCCAAACAAGAGGGTGATTAACCCTGCCACAACATATTGCCCCTTTGGCGGGACCTTTCTATAAGCGGGAAAATTGTCAGATCGGAGCTGCGCCATGAGTTTTGCCCACCGTCACCTTCTTGGCATCGAGCATCTTTCCCCCAGCGATATTACTGCCATTCTGGATCTGGCGGAAACCTATGTCGATCTGAACCGACAATCGACCAAGCATGCCGATGTTCTTTCAGGCATGACCCAGATAAATATGTTCTTCGAAAACTCCACCCGGACACAGGCATCTTTCGAGTTGGCGGGCAAGCGGCTGGGCGCGGATGTGATGAACATGGCGATGCAGGCCAGTTCGATCAAAAAGGGCGAAACCCTGATCGACACCGCAATGACGCTGAACGCCATGCACCCGGATCTGCTGGTGGTGCGTCACCCCCATTCGGGCGCGGTGGATCTGTTGGCGCAAAAAGTGAACTGCGCCGTGTTGAACGCGGGCGACGGAAAACACGAGCACCCGACTCAGGCATTGCTTGATGCGCTTACCATTCGTCGGGCAAAGGGACGCCTGCACCGGCTGAACATCGCGATTTGTGGCGATGTTGCCCACTCTCGCGTGGCCCGGTCAAATCTGATCCTTTTGGGCAAGATGGAAAACCGTATCCGATTGGTTGGCCCGCCCACTTTGGTACCCAGCCAATTCGCTGAGTTCGGGGCTGAAATTTATGATGACATGCACGAAGGCCTGAAAGACGTCGATGTGGTGATGATGCTGCGCCTGCAAAAAGAACGGATGGATGGTGGCTTCATCCCCTCCGAGCGTGAATATTACCATCGCTACGGCCTGGATGCGGCAAAACTTTCGCTCGCCAAACCCGATGCGATTGTCATGCACCCCGGCCCGATGAACCGGGGCGTTGAAATCGACGGCCAGCTTGCCGATGACATCAACCGCTCGGTCATTCAGGAACAGGTTGAAATGGGTGTCGCCGTGCGTATGGCCGCGATGGAGCTGCTGGCACGCAATCATCGGGTTCAGCATGACTGATCCGCTGACGATTGCGGCGGGTGAACACGCGATTTTGCGTTTGTTTTCGCTGGATATGCGACCAGAAGAGGCGCGGTTCTTGCGTGAACCCGGTGCTGCAGCTCAAATTCTACGTGTCACCGACCTGAACCCTGATCACATCGAGATCTTCCCCCTCTCTGATTTAGAGAACTTGGGACTCGTTGGTTATCTGACCGAAGGGTGCGGCCTGTCACGTGATCAATTGGACATTGCCAAACTGGACGCCCTCACAGGATGGGTCATGCTCTTGCGCAGCAAAGCCTTTAACGGCCGATCCATGCAGCTGCACCCCAATCCAAACGTTACACTGGTCGGCGTCTACCCCGAAGACGGCACAGATTGGGCCGCGCACCCCATCCCCACCAAAAGCGCCCAACCTTATTCAGCGCCACGAAAATCACCACGCCAAGTCCGATCAGACGCCCGGCGCATCGGATTCGGCCTGTTTGTGGTGATCATGACGCTAATCGTCCTAACAGTATTAAAGGTGGTCCTATGACTCGCTTCACCGCAGACCGTGCCGCCTACATCCGATCCCACACGTGGCTCGCAGCCCTAGGGATGGGCGGGGCGATGGCTATTCTTTGGATCGTAGGCAATCCATATGTCTGGACCGGCGCGCCCGCAGGACCTGGCCGCGATCGCGATCCGCGGCTGGTATCTTGCCAGTGAAGAGCTGTCGGCCGAGTGGAACATCCAAAATGGCGCCCTCACGGGCCCCGGCCCACGCACGATACAACTGTCACAAATCGAAGCGGTCAAAACCATCGGCAGTTTTGTACAGATCATCACCAGATCCGGGGATAAGCACCTGATAAAGTATCAAGCAGATCCCACCGCAACCAAAACCGCCATCGAACGGGCCTGCGGATGACCATGTCAACGCAACACTGGTGGCAGGATCAGCTAAACCCGACTGAGAAAGTACTCTGGCAAGGGCAGCCCACGCGGCAGTTGATCCCCCCAAGGTTCGCAGTGTTTTACGGGATTTCGCTAACCTGCCTCCTTGCTGTCTGTCTGGCTAGCCCCTGGATCGTGGACAACCCGACAGATTTCTGGACATTGGCGGCGGCCGCATTGAGTATTCCAGTGTTTTTGTGGGTAGACCAACGCGCCCGAGCGCAGCGCGTCTATGTCGTAACCTCACACTATATCTGGGAATTCAATCGGATTATGAAATCCAAACACCTACCCATTGACCGGTTTCTGCAGTTCCACCAGACCCAGTATGGCATATCCTTTGATCGTCATCCGTTTTTCTCGCTCACTCATCTGTCCAATCCGGACGCCGCATTTCAAGCCCTGAAACAGGCGCAGGAGGCATCGCAATGACCGCTATTACCACCCTCTTTACCAACGCTCGCCTGATTGACCCAGAGGCAGGAACAGACAGGGCTGGCTGGCTGCTCGTCATTGACGGCTCGATCATTGAGCAGGGACAGGGGACCGCCCCAAAGGCAAATCAGACCGTGGACTGTGACGGCAAGTGTCTGGCCCCCGGCATCGTCGATATTGGCGTCAAGGTTTGCGAACCCGGTGAGCGGCACAAAGAAAGTTATAAATCTGCGGGCGCCGCTGCGGCTGCCGGTGGCGTTACGACGATGGTCACGCGCCCAGATACCACCCCTACCATCGACAACCCTGAAACGCTGGAATTCGTGACCCGTCGCGCCCAAGCCGAAGCACCGGTAAACGTTCTGCCCATGGCGGCGTTGACCAAAGGGCGCGAAGGCAGCGAGATGACCGAAATCGGGTTCCTGATGGATGCAGGCGCAGTGGCCTTTACCGATTGCGATCACGTTGTCAGCAACACCAAGGTATTCACACGCGCGCTGACCTACGCTCGGTCCTGTGGCGCACTGGTTATGGCCCATCCTCAAGAACCGATCCTGAGTTTGGGTGCCGCAGCGACCAGTGGCAAATTTGCTGCCCTGCGCGGGCTTCCTGCTGTCTCACCGATGGCCGAACGCATGGGGTTGGATCGTGATATCGCGCTGCTGGAAATGACCGGCGCCCGTTACCACGCCGACCAAATCACAACGGCCCGTGCCTTGCCTGCCTTGGAACGCGCCAAAAACAACGGGCTCGACATTACCGCTGGGACATCGATTCATCACCTGACATTGAATGAGCTGGACGTGTCCGACTATCGCACCTTTTTCAAAGTCAAACCGCCACTTCGATCCGAAGACGACCGACAGGCCGTGATCGAGGCAGTGCGTACAGGCCTGATAGACACGATTAGTTCGATGCATACCCCGCAAGACGAAGAAAGCAAGCGCCTGCCGTTTGAAGAGGCCGCCGCCGGTGCAGTTGCGATGGAGACATTGCTGCCTGCTGCACTCCGCCTGTACCACTCTGACCAATTGGACCTGCCCACGCTGTTCCGGGCCATGTCGCTGAACCCTGCAAAACGCCTTGGTCTGTCGAGCGGCCGATTGTCCGCCGGGGCCCCGGCTGATCTGGTTTTGTTTGATCCAGACGTGCCCTTTATCCTGGACCGCACCACCCTAAAATCCAAATCGCAGAACACACCGTTTGATGGTCAGCGAATGCAAGGTAGAGTGCAGGTAACATATGTTGCCGGACATGAAATCTATCGGAGAGCCTGATGCCGCCTTTTGACTCAACAACTGCCCAACTGATCCTGTGGGCCGTCATCGGCTATGGTCTGGGGTCTATCCCATTTGGCATGATCCTTGCCAAGGTCATGGGGCTTGGCAATCTGCGCGATATCGGGTCGGGCAATATCGGCGCAACCAACGTCTTACGCACCGGCAATAAATCAGCGGCTGCACTGACACTGTTGTTTGATGGTGGCAAAGGCGCAATGGCCGTCTTGCTTGCCCGCGCCTTCGCTGGCGAAGATGCTGTTCAGATTGCCGCGTTGGCTGCATTTGTAGGTCATTGCTTCCCGGTTTGGCTGGGGTTCAAAGGCGGCAAAGGTGTGGCAACGTTCCTTGGCATTTGGTTGGCGCTTGCATGGCCTGTTGGCGTCGCGTGTTGCCTGACGTGGCTTGTTGGGGCCGCCCTGTCGCGTATTTCGTCGATGAGCGCTTTGTGTGCGGCGGCAGCCTCAACTCTTTGGGCCGTTGGCTTGGGCTATGGCACCAACCTGATCTTGGGGATTGTTTTGACGCTGCTGGTCTATTGGCGCCACAGCGCGAATATTTCGCGTATTCGGGCCGGAACCGAACCCAAGATCGGAGCGAAAAGCTGATTTTCCTCCGCGCCGGACACCCAGCGCGAGAGGTTATTTAAGGCAGGCAAATACGGCCCCGATTAATAGCTGTAGTCGCCGTAGATCTTGCTCAGATCCCCGTTCCAATCACCATGATACCGCTCTAACAACTCGTCAGCGGGCACTTTTCCGCTATCCAAGCTGTCTTTCAGCGCGTTTAGGAAATGGGTTTCATCCGGAACCAATCCACCGGCACCTTCTTTCGCACGCGCCTTCAGGCCCGCTTCGGAAATCGCCACAACCTCGCGGGCGAGATCATGCATTTTGATTTTGCCAACCTGCGCCTGCAGGGCCGTTTCACTAGCAGCCACCCGCAACCCTTCGCGGGTTTCGGCGTCCCAGCCTTTGACCAGATCCCACGCGGCATCTAGCGAAGATTGATCATACATCAGCCCCACCCAGAACGCCGGCAAAGCACACAGGCGACGCCACGGTCCACCGTCAGCACCGCGCATTTCCATGTACTTTTTGATCCGCGCCTCGGGAAAGGCTGTGGTCAAATGATCCGCCCAATCGCTGAGCGTTGGGGTTTCCCCCGGCAGCGCGGGCAGGTTCCCTTGCAGGAAGTCGCGGAACGACATGCCCAGCGCGTTAATATACTGACCGTCGCGGTAGACGAAATACATCGGCACATCGAGCGCATATTGAACATAGCGCTCAAAGCCAAACCCTTCTTCGAACACAAAGGGCAACATGCCTGTGCGCGCGTCGTCCAGATCTCGCCAGATCCGACTGCGCCAGCTTTTATGTCCGTTTGGCTTGCCTTCAAAGAACGGCGAATTGGCAAAAAGCGCCGTCGCAACAGGCTGCAAAGCCAAAGCAACGCGCAGTTTTTGCACCATGTCGGCCTCGGAGCCGAAATCGAGGTTCACCTGAACGGTACACGTCCGGCGCATCATGGAGCGGCCCATTGTGCCAACTTTTTCCATGTAATTGTTCATCAGCGTGTACCGGCCCTTGGGCATCAGTGGTACTTCGTCATGTTTCCAGATCGGTGCAGCGCCCAAACCGATAAAGCCAACGCCAATCTCATCAGCGATATCTTTGACCTCGCGCAGGTGGATGTTCACCTCGTCGCAGGTTTCGTGGATCGTTTCCAGCGGGGCGCCGGACAGTTCCAACGCGCCACCCGGTTCAAGCGAAACATTGGCCCCGTCTTTTTCCAATCCGATCAGATGCGCGCCTTCGCGCACTTCAGACCAACCGTGCCGGTCACGCAGACCTTCGAGAACCGCAACAATCGACCGTTTGCCTTCGAACGGCAGTGCCTTGTGCGTGTCTTTGCAATACCCGAACTTTTCGTGCTCGGTTCCGATGCGCCACTCTTCTTTTGGCTTACATCCATCGGCCAAATACTCGGCCAGTTGTTCATGGCGTTCAATCGGCCCACCGCCGGACTGAGGAATGGACATGGGGCGCGCTCCGTCATTCGCTGCATGCATTATCTGCCGAGAAGTGGGCAGATTCATGCTGGGTGTCAATGGATGGTCGGCTCAAAGTCTGACCAGATTTTCACGCTTGCGTGTTCTTGCCCCTGTTGTCCATGGAAAAACGATCCACCTGCATCTCTAGTGCAAGCGCATATGGGGCGGGCGTTCCACGGTATTTCGCTCCCAAATCACCACCGGAAGGCCCCCTGTTCCGGTCAATTCGGCAAGCATCCGTTGCGTTTGCAATCCGGGCAACGTAGAAAACACATCAAACAGATCATCCGCGCCTTCGGCCGTGATTGGAATATGCAGCGGCGGTTGACCGTGTTGATCCAGAATCCAATGAGCCGGCTTTGCTGTTGGGTCCAGCGTCAGCTTTTCCAGATTCTCGGTCGCGATCACGCCCCCAGTCAGTGGCCCGTAATAGGTGATCTGGCGTTCATCAACCAAAACGATTCCGGGGCCGCCGCTGCCAGTGCGAAACCGGGCACGTTGTATCCCGACAACAACCACAATGCTCGCAATCGCGACAACAGCCCAGCCAATACCACCCAGCAATCCGCCGGGGCCAGAGATCCAACTCAGCCCAAGCAGGGCCAATCCGACGCCAGCCAGAACCTCGCGCCAGCGCCATAATTCAGCTCGGGCTTCGGGGCGGATGAAACTCATGAACGTATCTCCTGTGGTTGACCAAGCAACGCGATCCGGTACCAACCGACTTGTTCGAACCCGATCGCCTCATAGGCGCGTGCGGCCGGTCGATTATTGGCAAACAACACTGCTACTTTTGACCCGTTTCTTTCGGCGTCCTGCAACAGCCCTAATGTCACCGCTCGCCCATACCCACGCCCCCGCATACCCGAGGGAACAAATACCCCCCCAACCTGCACATGATCAGACACGATGGCATTCAACGAGGCCATGGCAACAACTTGCCCCCCTTCCATCAAGAGACGCAGGCGTCCGGTTTCAAGGTCTGATTTTGCACGTCCCGGTGCAATTTTCTTGGCCTCGTCCGCACTGGCCTGATTTGTATCCGTCAGATACTGCGCAAACCAGCCCTCCAATAGGGGCACATCGCTCGGCTCCATAGGGCGACAGTCAACGGTTTGTGCCGACATTTGTGACAGCTCTAACCGGTACAGCGGCTCATCGTGGTTCAACCGAAATTCACCGTTGTCCAACCCCAAGGCTGCCAACATCGTTTCGACCTGCGCGGTTGGCCCTGTCATACCCAATACCGTAGACCCGGAAATCGCACTTGCAAACGCAGTGGCCGCGTCGCTGGTGAGGTCGGGCATTTGCACCATCAAGTATCCGCCTTTGGTCACGCCAAAGACACCAACAATGCCCTCGATCTCCCAAAGAAAGATCCGAGACGAATGCGGATGGTCGCTGAACCCAACACCCTGAGACGCGAGGTTGCTGCGTAAAAACATCGAACTGACAGCATGTTTTCCCAGAAACGCATCAATCGCAGCTGCATCACCTGGCATCGCCTCGCGGATCATCCCCAATCCCCCAAGGCCTGCTGCCAAACCGTCATGGCGGCCACTGCGGCGGTGTCAGCGCGTAGAATGCGGGGGCCAAGGCTGACGACATGGGCAAAGGGCTGCGCCCACAAACGCTTGCGTTCAACGTCTGAGAACCCACCCTCGGGGCCGACCAGGATCGCCCAAGGCTGCCCCGGTGTGTGTTCTGCCAATCGTTTTGCAGCCCCAACTTCGGCTTCGTCGCAGAACATCAATTGCCGCCCGTCAGGCCATTGATCCAACACACGATCCAGCTTTTGCAGCGCCGCAACTTCGGGGACATAGGTGCCACCGCATTGTTCGGCGGCCTCAACTGCGTGGGCCTGAAGCCGGTCCTGTCGAATGCGTTCCGAGTTAGTATATGCGGTTTGGATCGGCAAAATCCGCGCTGCCCCCATTTCGGCGGCCTTTTCGACGATGAAATCCGTTCGGGCCTTTTTGATCGGCGCAAACAATAGCCAAAGGTCCGGTGGCATCTGCAGCGGCTTGGTCTGTTCGACACACGCCAGTACACCACCCCGCTTGCCAGCCTCGGCCACATCGGCCAGCCATTCGCCATCCCGACCGTTGAACAGCAACACCTGCCCCCCCACGGCCATCCGCATCACGCCAAAAAGGTAATGCGCCTGATCGCGATCCAAAGGAACCGATTGCCCATCCCCTAGCGGGTGCTCTACATACAGTCTGATCTTAGCACTCATGAAAGCCTACATATGCAAGGCAATGCCCCAACACCAGATGGTCAGGTCGCTGACGCGCCACAAGACAACTGGGTCGACAAATATGCCCCTGCGTTTTCACGCCCCTATCTGCGCCTGAGCCGTGCAGACCGACCAATCGGGACATGGCTGCTGCTAATCCCCTGTTGGTGGGGGCTTGCGCTGGCCATACTGGACGACCAGAGTCCCAGCCTGTTTGATCTGTGGATCGCAGTTGGCTGTGCGATGGGTGCGTGGTTGATGCGCGGTGCAGGGTGCACGTGGAATGACATAACGGATCGGGATTTTGACGGACAGGTCGAACGCACCCGCTCGCGACCGATCCCGTCTGGGCAAGTGAGCGTCATTCAAGCCTTGGTATGGATGATCCTGCAGGCCTTGCTGGGTCTGGCAATCCTGTTGACCTTCAATCAGGCCGCAATCGCGCTTGGTGTCCTCTCGCTGTTGCCTGTCGCTGTTTACCCTTTTGCAAAGCGGTTCACGTGGTGGCCGCAAGTCTTTCTGGGCTTGGCGTTCAACTGGGGCGCCCTTTTGGCATGGACTGCGCACAGCGGATCATTGGGCCCAGCCGCTTTGTTCTTGTACGCCGCTGGCATCGCGTGGACGCTATTTTATGACACGATCTATGCCCACCAAGACACCGAAGACGACGCCCTGATCGGTGTCAAATCAACCGCTCGCTTGTTTGGACAGGATACCGCCCGCTGGATGAAATACTTTCTGGTCGCAACCGTATCACTGATGGGGCTGGCCGTGATCGAAGCCGGACTGCCCGATGCTTCTTTTCTAGCGCTGGGTCTGGCCTTGGTAGGCCCCTGGGCAATGGGGTGGCACATGACATGGCAGCTGCGTGGGTTGGATATCGAAGACAACGCAAAGCTGTTGCAGCTCTTCCGCGTCAACCGCGACACTGGCTTCATTCCGCTTATCTTCTTTGGTGCTGCGCTGCTGGCGTGATTGCGTCCACGGGGCTGGGAATGTATGACGACACTCAAAGACCATACGAAATAGAACTGAAATATGCGCATCCCTCTTTCGATTGTGGTCGCCTTGACCTTTCTACTGGCTGCAGGAGTATCTCTTGTTGCTGCCAGCTTTGCTGTTACCGCGGTAGAGGAAAACTCTGAAATTGCAGTCCGCCGGACGCTCGATGAACAAGGCCACGCCTGGGCCGAGGTTCAGGCAGATGGGCTGCGTGTCGTTGTGAGCGGCATCGCCAAAGATGAAGCCACTCGCTTTAACGCCCTCAGCGTGATTGGCGGCGAAGTGGATCCATCGCGGGTCATCGACCAGATGGAAATCACACCCACGGCGGATCTTGCGGCACCACGGTTTTCCGCCGAAATTCTGCGCAATGACTCCGGTGTTTCCATTATTGGTCTCATTCCAAGCAGCGTTGACCGTGACGCGATCATCCAAGCCCTGCGGGATTTGAATGATGCCAGCAAAGTCACAGACTTGTTAGAAGTGGCAGACTATCCCAAGCCCACGGGCTGGGATGATGCCATGAGCTACGCCTTGGCGGCCCTTCGCGTGTTGCCCCGTTCAAAAGTCTCGGTAAGCGCAGGACGGGTTGCCGTGACTGCGATCTCTGACAGTCGCGCTCAAAAGGAAAAGCTTGAACAGGAATTGACCAAAATGGCCCCGCCCAGTCTTAGGATTGGATTGGACATTGCTGCCCCTCGCCCTGTGATTACGCCCTTTACGCTGCGCTTCATCCTCGATGAAACAGGTCCCCATTTTGATGCCTGTTCGGCACAGGATGCCGTTGCCAAAAAGCGTATTCTCGATGCCGCCCGCACCGCCGGTCTAGAAGGCCACGCAGAGTGCACCGTGGGAATGGGTGTTCCCTCCCCGAACTGGGCGCGCGCATCACAGTTGAGCATTCATGCGCTTTCAGAACTCAAGATGGGGTCCGTCACCATTGCAGATGCCGATATCACCCTGATCGCCGCCCAAGGTACGGATCCGGCGCTTTTTGATCGAGTGATTGGCGAGTTGGAAACAGCTCTGCCAGATGTTTTTGCTTTGCATCCCGTGTTGCCAGAACCTGAAACAACCGACACCGCCGGCCCCCCCGAATTCACAGCCACCCGCAGCCCCGAAGGGCTGGTGCAGCTGCGCGGACGCCTGAGCGATGAAAACCTGCGCCGCATGGTCGACAGCTATGCAAAAGCGGCTTTTGGATCGGCTTCGGTTTACACTGCGACTCGCCTGACCCCCGATTTGCCCAGTCAGTGGCCAGTGCGTGTCCTTGCGGGACTGGAAGCCCTGTCTTTCCTCAAGAACGGCGCCCTGACGGTGACACCGGACAAGCTTAGCCTGCGCGGTGTGAGCGAACAGAAAGATGCGAAGTCTGAAATTGCGCGTCACCTGTCGGAAAAGCTGGGCGAAGCGCAGAATTATGAGCTTTCAATCACCTACCAGGAACCGCCAGAGCCGCTGGATAAGGATATCGCTCCCGAGGAATGCGAAGCCCGGATCGCGGATATCCAAAGTCGTGCCAAAATTGCCTTTGAACCGGGATCGGCGACAATTGCCACAGAGTCGTTGAAAACTGTCGATCTGATCGCCGAAGTCTTAAAGGTTTGCGGCCCGATCAGAATGGAGATTCAGGGACACACGGATAGTCAGGGCCGTGCGACCATGAACCAACAACTCAGCCAGTCGCGCGCGCAATCTGTTCTCAACGAGCTCCGCGCCCGCCGTATTTTGACGTCCAGCTATGCAGCCGTCGGATATGGGGAAACACAGCCCATTGGCGACAACGACACCGAAGAAGGTCGTGAGGCAAACCGGAGAATTACATTCAGGTACATCCGCCCCACCGATCTGGAAGAAACCGAAACGACGCTGGACACGATCGCAGAGCAACCGACTGACGCCACTGAGGGCACATCGGAAACTGCAACAGACCAAGACACCAAGCCAGCGGATGCTGGAGAGGATCAGTAAATGAACCGGACCGAATTCATCATCGCCACTGCCATCATCCTCTTTGTCGCATTCGCCATGGGGTGGTTTGCAAACTGGCTGGTCCATCGCGTGACACGCGTTCGCCAAAGCGACGTAGCCGATCTGGACCGAATGAGCCAAGAGCTGCACGAAGCGGAAGAAACCCGCGATCAGGCCATCACGTACCTACAGCAGCGCGAGGCAGAACTTACAAATCAGCTAACACAAACCGAGGCAGAGCTGGCAGCGGCCATGGATGGCCTACGTGCCGCACGTCAAGACGCCGAAGAGCTCAGAACGCAACAGGGGTGAGACGGCCAAGCTCAGCGTAAATAAGACCGAAGATCTCATTTATTGCGCAGTATTTTTTAATACAACACACTTGAAAAAACTCTTGGGAATTCAGGTGTTTGGGCTGGGCAAATCCCTCTTAAAATGAAAAGAAGAGCCCCATAATCTTATCCTTGTGATACGCACACTGTCAGGCGGTTTTCTCCAACCTGGGGTGGCCTGCTTTTGACGGAATGTGCGTGCCCAACAAAGGTCCTGATATGGGTTTAAAATGCATTGACGTAATGGTTCCGCAACACAAGCAAAGAACCATCCACCCCGACGACAGCATTGCCGCCGCCTTCAACACCATAAAAAACAGTCGCGCCCGCTTCCTGCCGGTGGTTGACGAAAACGGCCTCTACAGAGGCGTGTTTACAGCACCAACGCTTCTGAAACTTATCCTGCCTCGTGCAGCGACAATTGGCATGGGCGCAGATAGCACCCGCGTGCCAATGGAAAGTCTGGGGTTTATGAACCTCAGCAATTCTGATTTTGATGCTCAGCTTGGGCGTTTGAAAGACGAAAAAGTGTCGGACAACATGTCTAATCCGGCCAACATCCCAGTAACCGCCCCCGACACCCCCGTGATGGAGGGGATTTTTCTGGTCTACAAATTTAAGCGACACGTCATTTTGGTGGAGCCAGAAACCAACCGTTTTGTAGGAACCGTAAGCGCAAACTCCCTGCTTGATAACGTTCTAAGCTAACAAGAAAACCGGACAAAACCCGTGACAACTCAATCTACTTCACACGGAGGGGCCACCCTCTCCGTTCCCGATCTTTTGGGCATTGAGCCGCTTTGGATCGCAACCGGCATCCTGATCTTGGTCTATGCCGTCCTCATCACTGAAAAGGTGAACCGCGCCATTCTGGCGATGCTGGGCGCCTCGTTGATGGTTCTTTTCGGCATCATCAATCAGGAACAAGCCATTGGCGGGGTGGATTCAAACACACTTGCCCTGCTCATTGGCATGATGGTCATCGTGGGTATCACCAGCAAATGTGGCCTGTTCCAATACGTTGCGATCAAGGCATCCAAAGCGGTCAATGCCAACCCCACAGGCATCTTGATCATGCTCACGCTGATCACCGCTGTGTTTTCTGCCCTGCTTGATAACGTGACCACAGTGCTGTTGATTGCGCCGATCACCTTGCTGATTACCGATGCACTTGAAACACGAGTCTTTCCCTTTTTCATCGCCGAAATTCTGGCCTCGAACGTGGGGGGCACCGCCACGTTGATCGGGGATCCGCCCAATATCATCATCGGGTCCGCAGCGGGCCTGAGTTTCAATGAGTTTGTCGTCAACCTTGCCCCGATTTCTGCCATTTGCTTGGTCGTCCTGACAGGGATCATTTACCTGATGAACCGAAAAGAACTGGCCGCGATCCCCGCCGAAGCCAGCGCCCGGATCATGAAATTCAAAGAAAACGAAGCGATCACAGACAAGCCCTTGATGTTCAAATCTCTGGGCGTTCTTGGCTTAGTGATCTTGGGGTTTGTGGTAGGGCACGGTTATGGTGTTCAGCCCGGAACCTCAGCGCTTGCTGGGGCGGCGTTCCTGATGTTGCTGGCCTACGGCCACCAAGACGGCGAAGAACAATCTGAGAGCGTGCACCACATCTTTGGCGAAGTCGAATGGGTCACTATCTTTTTCTTCGGTGGCCTGTTTGTGATTGTGGCCGGCGTTGAACATGTTGGCCTGCTCGCGTTCTTTGGGGAAAAGGTGCTGGAACTGACCCAAGGCGATCTGATGATGACATCATTCTTCATCTTCTGGGCCTCAGGCATTTTGTCAGCCATTCTGGACAACATCCCCTTTGTTGCCACCATGATCCCACTGATTGAATCCACCGCAGATACATTCGGCGGCCCCGAGGCGATCGAACCCTTGTGGTGGTCCCTAGCGCTCGGCGCATGTTTGGGCGGCAACGGAACACTTTTGGGGGCGTCAGCCAACCTGACCGTGGCTGCCTTTGCTGAGAAAGCAAAACAACCCATCGGTTTCATCGCATTTATCAAGATCGCGTTTCCGATCATGATCCTGACGCTGATGATCGCCAATGTGTATATCTGGCTGCGGTATTTCTAAAGCCGATCGACGAGACAGCAAAAAGCGACGCGAAGGCCCCCTTCGTGTCGCTCACTTCAAATTTACAACGCTTTCTACCAGCGCTTTAACGCATCTTCGTCTGCGTCCTTGGCGGCAACCCAATCCGCCCCCTGCCCGGTGATTTCTTTCTTCCAGAACGGCGCACGGGATTTCAGATAATCCATCAGATATTCAGCCGCCTCGAACGCATCCTTGCGATGTGGTGCAGCTGTTGCGACCATCATAATCTTATCACCGGGGGCCAAGCGACCGTGGCGGTGAATGACCAATGCATTTCCCAATGACCAACGATGCATGGCCTCTTCAGCAATCTTGGCCAAGGCATTTTCAGTCATACCGGGATAATGCTCGATCTCCATCACATCCAGATCACCGCGCGCCAAATCGCGAACAACACCTGTGAATGTTACGATTGCTCCGTCGGCAGTTCCTGCAGCGTCAGAAAAGGCATTGGCCTCAGCCCCGAAATCAAAAGGCGCCTCCTGAACCAGCACGCGCATAGGGTCAGCCTCCAGTCATTGGGGGAAAAAACGCAACTTCGCGCACACCCGCCAAAGGCGCATCAAAATCCGACAGTTCCTGATCCAGTGCCACGCGCAACGCGCTGAGGTCAGAAAACGCAACTTCGTACCGCTCTTCTTTAGCGCGCAGCTCTTCAATCAAATCTGTCACGGTGATTGCGTCGGTTTCGATCCGCTCCTTGGGCAAGCCAATGCGTTCCCGAACCCAAGCGAAATAGAGCACATCCATGCGTCAACTCTCTCTTACGTGTGGCAAGGCTTTGCGGAAATAGTCCACCCCGGTGAGGGCGGTCAGACCGGCAGCCACCCACAAGAGCGACAGTCCAAGCCACCACGTGTATTCCATGCCCGCCAGTTTCCAGCGCAGCCCTTGCAAATCTTCTTCGCGCCCCATGAGAATATCGTCGATCAACTGTGCATCCATGCCCCAGGCACTCATACCCAGATAGTGCTCAAAAACACCCTGTCCAAACAGAACAGCAATCGCCACCATTTGGGCGGTGGTTTTCCACTTGGCCAAATTGGTTACTTTGAGCGTCCCAGCTGTATCGCCTAGGTATTCCCGCAGACCAGATACAAACACCTCACGGAACAGGATCACGGTGGCTGGCAGCACCAACCAAGGGGACATCGACGAATATCCTACGATCACCATCAGAGCGATCACAACCATCGCCTTGTCCGCGATCGGATCCAACATCGCGCCCAGTTTGGTTTCCTGTTTCCAGGCCCGGGCCAGATAGCCATCGAACCAATCGGTGATGGCCGCCACGACAAACAACATCAACGCAAGCCAATCGGCGTAAGGCCGAGTGAAATACAAGAACATCAGAGCCACGCCAGGAGCAGCAATCAGGCGCAGCGCGGTCAGAATATTAGGTAAGTTCCACGTCATGACCGGACCCTACATCGCGACTGGGAAACATGAAAGCCGGGTGCGGCAAATTCCACCCCCACAACGACTCTCTGGTTCAGAGTTCTGAGAAACATCATGCGCGCCACATGGCCTTAGCCCTTGTCGTGAAAGAAATCATAGATCGTCTCTGCCAGAGCATCGGATATGCCATCAACCGCTTTGAGGTCTACCAAATTCGCCCGGCTCACCGCCTTGGCGCTGCCAAAATGCGCCAACAGGGCCCGTTTGCGCGTGGCCCCAACGCCGGGCACCTCGTCCAGTGGCGTGGCCCCGATCGCCTTGGCGCGTTTGGCCCGGTGGGTGCCAATCGCAAAGCGGTGTGCCTCGTCCCTCAGACGCTGAACAAAATAGAGCACGGGGTCATTGCGTTGCAGCGCAAAGGCGCGTTCGCCTAAGCGATGGAATTCTTCCTTGCCGTGATCCCGATCTACGCCTTTGGCGACCCCGACCATGGGAATATCCTGAACCCCATGCGCCGCCATGATTTCTGCAACCGCGCTGACCTGCCCCGCGCCCCCATCAATCAGCAACAAATCCGGCCAAAGCCCTTTGTCCCGATCCGGATCTTCCTTTTGCAATCGGGTAAAGCGCCGGTTCAGCACCTCTTTCATCATACCAAAGTCATCGCCGGGCGTCAGGTCGTCGCCGCGAATGTTGAACTTGCGATAGGCGTTTTTCATGAACCCATCCGGGCCCGCAACGATCATACCGCCCACCGCATTCGTACCTTGAATATGTGAGTTGTCGTAAACTTCGATGCGTTGCGGGGGACCGTCGAGCTGAAACGCCTCGGCCACCCCGCGCAACAGCTTGGCCTGTGTCGCGCTTTCGGACATGCGCCGCGCCAAAGATTCGCGTGCGTTTCGAACTGCACCTGAGATCAGCTCGGCCTTTTCACCCCTTTGCGGCACAAGGATTTCAACCTTACGCTCCGCTTTTTCACCTAAAGCCTGTTCCATCAGATCGGCATTTTCGATCCCATCAGAAAGGATCAACTGTCGCGGTGGTTCTTTATTGTCATAGAACTGTCCTAGAAAGGCTTCCATCACCTCGGCGGCCGAGACATCCGGCCCCACACGAGGATAGAAATCCTGATTGCCCCAGTTCTGATTGGCACGGATGAAAAAGACCTGCACACAGACTTGCCCGCTGTCCATGTGCAACCCGATAACGTCCGCTTCGGCGACGCCACGCGGGTTGATACCCTGCGTGGTTTGAACCTGCGTCAGCGCACGAATCCGATCCCGCAGCCCGGCCGCACGTTCAAATTCCATCGCCTCGGATGCCTCTTGCATCTGAACCGCCAGCTCTTCTTGGATTTTGGTAGATCGCCCAGACAGAAACCGTTCCGCATCATGCACGCTTTCAGCATAGGCCTCTTCCGTGATCAGCCCCACACAGGGCCCCGAGCAGCGTTTGATCTGGTGCAACAGGCAGGCACGTGTCCGCCCCGAAAACATAGAATCTGAACAGTTCCGCAACAGAAACGCTTTTTGCAGTTGGTTCAGTGTCCGGTTGACGGCTCCCGCACTGGCAAACGGGCCGAAATAGGTGCCCTTTTCCTTTTTTGCCCCCCGGTGCTTTTTGATCTGCGGAAAGCTGTGATCTTTGGCCACCAATATGTTTGGAAAGCTTTTGTCGTCCCGCAGCAGAACGTTGTATTTCGGTTTAAGCTGCTTGATCAGGTTCTGTTCAAGCAACAACGCTTCGGTTTCAGTGCGGGTTGTCAAAAACATCATCGAGGCCGTGGCCGCGATCATGCGTTCGATGCGCCCAGAATGCCCGGGGCGTGAATAGTTCGAGACCCGCGCACGCAAATTGCGGGCCTTACCAACGTACAGAACCCGGCTTTCACTGTCCAACATCCGATAGACGCCGGGCGAGCTGTCCAACGTCTTTAGATACCCCTGAATCCGGGCATATCCTGTAACTTCGGGGTCTGATGAAGGGTCGGGTTGGTCTGCCATTTTTTCCAGATCTGATTCTTGGATTGTCTGCAATCTTAGCAAGCTTCTTTCAAGAGAAAATAAGTCCACCAAAACTGTGGATAACTCTGAAGATAACTTCTAATCCCGTTCAGAATCTCCTTAGTTACTTGGCTTCACAGCAATCTGCCCAAAATTTAAGCAAAACGTTAAGCCACTGATAGTAAATGTAAAAATACTAAAATCGTAGCAAGTATTTGAAAACAAACGCCTTTTTGTAACGCTTTCGTAACAGAAGTTAACGCGGTGCAAAACTTTTGAAAACTTGTCTCATTCTGGGCCTAGAACGTCGGGTGTTTTCCACCCCAAATGCTGCCCTCCATCCACGCAAAGCAACTGCCCGGTTACCGCAGGGGCATCCATGAAATACCCCAAAGCCGCCGTAATATCCGAAGCATTCGCACCACGTCCTGAGATCGTATTCTGACGCTGCGCGGTGAAATGCTCCAAGGACTGGCGATGGCCCTGAATCGTTGGTCCGGGTCCAATTGCGTTCACACGAATGGCTGGAGTCAACGCCTGCGCCGCTGTTTGGGTCAATGTCCACAGTCCTGCCTTGGCAAGCGTATAGGTCATGAACTCCGGGGTCAGTTTGCGCACCCGCATATCAACCATATTCACAATCAACCCCGTGGCAAAGGGTTCCCCGCTGTCGTCTATTGCCGGCTCCAACCCTTGGTCGGCCATGGCCTGTATCAACACAAAAGGCGCGCGCAGATTGCTGTCCAAATGGCGGTCCCACCCCTCGCGAGTCGCAGAAGCGAGGGTATCATACTCGAAGATCGAGGCGTTATTGACCAAACAAGTGATCGGTCCGCCCAAGGCATCGGCTGCAGCCGGCAACAAGGCCTGTACCTGCGCTTCGTCCAACAAGTCAGCTTGCAATGCGATGGCTTTGCGTCCCATCGCCCGGATCTCGGTCACTGTCTCGTCTGCAGGTGATGCTGAACTGGCATAGTGGACTGCAACATCGTATCCTCGCTTAGCGAGATACAGTGCCATTGCGCGACCCAATCGAATTCCTGCACCTGTCACCAGAGCTTGAGGCATGAAAAAGATCTCCCGTTGATGGTCGGGGCTAAACCAATACAGAAATCACATAGGTGCCATACAGCACCGTCAGGATCACACCCCAGGTTTTTGTTATGTCGCGCTTGAAGAAAACAAACGGAACCAGCAGCAGCGTTGCGCCTAACATAACCCACAGATCGAACTCAAGGAATTCAGGATCAACGGAAATATCGCCAAACAACGTAGCGATCCCGACGATGGCCAGCAGGTTAAACATGTTCGAACCGATCACATTGCCCAAAGCCACATCCGCCTGTCGCCGCAAAGCCGCCATCACAGTCGTGGCCAATTCCGGCAACGAGGTCCCAACTGCCACCAGCGTCAAGCCGATCACCGTCTCACTTACCCCATAGGTGCGTGCAATAACGGTCGCATTGTCGACCAACAAATGCGCGCCCATCGGCAAACCGATAAGCCCCAAAAGCAAATAGATGGACACCTTCCAATATGGCATGTCCGGGTCAGCTTCTTCTAACCCTTCAAGCTCTTCCTCTTCTTCGCAAACTTCTCCACAGGCACGGCGATGCGCCCGGGCTTGGCGAAATGCATTGATCAGAACCAGGCTCAGTGCGCTCAGCAAGATCACACCGCTGAGCAGAGTGAACGTGCCACAGAAGGCCAAACCAATAAACAGCACCGTCGCCAGCAACATAAAAACATAGTTGCGGCGCGTGTTGCATTCGCTGGTGTGAAGTGTGGCCAACAGCGCTGGAATACCTAGAACCAACAAGACATTGGCCGTATTCGACCCAACGACGTTCCCCAGGGCGATGCCCGGCGCATTTTCCTGCACCGCTTTGATGGCAATCAACAACTCAGGCGCAGATGTTCCAAAGGCCACGATTGTCAGGCTGACGATCAAAGCCGGAACCCCAAGGCGCAAGCTGAGGTTTACGGCCCCGCGCACCAATGCGTCACCGGCCAACAGCAGGATCACCAGACCTAGACCAGAAAGTACCCAAGCCATCATTTTTGACCTCCATGTCCACAGGCACAGGGGCCTTTGCCAATACGATAGCGCCCACATCGCGGGCATTTGGCCGAAGCCAGCCGTTTTTGCCCCGGAAAACGGAGCTTTCCGAACATGGCCAGGGCAGCCATACCGACAAGAAACAAGGTGACGACCTTCAAAATCATATCAAAGACCAAACCGCGAAAATGCTGCGCGTTCTTCGATACCGGCAACAGCGTCTTGGGCCAATTCTGCTCCGAACCGGGACCAGAACGGCCGACGCACACTATACCGACGCGTCCGAACCTTATCGCCAAATCGCTCTTTCAACCTGGGTTTCAAATGGGCGATCCCATCGATCAAACCCAATTCTGTTGCACGCTTGGCCAACCAGATCTCACCCGTAAACAGTTCGGTAGCTGTGTCCAGCTTATCGCCCCGCCGCCGTTTTACGTGGTTGATAAAGTTCTCGTGGATATCGCCTAGCAACACCTTGAGGCGGGCAACATCGTCTTCTTTTTGCGGGCTGAACGGGTCCAGCATCGATTTGGACTTCCCCGCCGTGTGAACGCGGCGCTCTAGCCCCTGACGTGCCAGAAACACATGTGCGCCAAAGCCCGACGAAATCACTCCAATGGACCCCACGACCGAACTGTCATCCGCCCAAATTTCATCCGCTGCGGCGGCCAGCCAATATCCACCCGATGCGGCGACATCCTCGACAAAGGCGATAACCGGCACGTCCAACTCATCGGACAAGCGCCGAATGCGCGCGCCGATCAGCGAACTTTGCACAGGGGACCCACCCGGCGAGTTTATTTCAAGCGCCACGGCCGCAGGTTTCCCTTTGCGGAACGCTTTCTCAAAAACCGGGGCCAAAGACGCATCGTTCAGCGACGACCGGCCAGACATTCCGATAGCACCTGACAGGCGCACGACGGCCACCAAAGGCGGCTTGTTGAAAAACGGGAGGCTAAGTTTCATCCAGCCGATGTAGAATGCCCCCCTAAGACAAACAAGACGCAGCCCCCGACAGAAACGTGACGGCCCCCAGATTCACGTGGGGGCTGGGCAAAAATGCAACGCCTTAAACCGGGCCGCTCAGCTGCGAATCCGCCAGCCCGTTTTGAAGATCCACCAGATCACCCCGAGGCAAATCGCGGTAAATCCCGCAATCGCGAGCAAACTCAGGCCAATAGGCACATCTGCCGTCCCGAAAAAGGACCAGCGGAACCCTGAAATCAGATAGACGACCGGGTTAAACAAAGTGATCGTCTGCCACACCGGGGGCAGCATCGAAATCGAATAGAATGTCCCACCCAAGAAAATCAGCGGAGTCACAACAAGTTGAGGGATCAGTGACATCTGTTCAAAGTTGCTGGCCCAAATCCCGATGATGAATCCCAGCAAGGCAAAACTCAGACAGGTCAGAACCAAGAAAGAGGCCATCGCGACCGGGTGCTCGATCCGGATATCGACAAAGAAAATGGATGTTATCAAAATCACCAAGCCAACAAACAACGCCTTGGTCGCAGCCGCCCCCACATACCCGATGACAATCTCGATGAAATTGACTGGGGCAGAGAGCAGTTCGTAAATTGTGCCGAGGAACTTGGGAAAATAGATCCCGAACGACGCGTTAGAAATTGCCAGCATCACAACCGACAACATGATCAAACCGGGCACGATGAACGCCCCATAAGAGACCCCTTCGACCTCTTGTATACGGCTGCCAATCGCAGTTCCAAACACCACGAAATACAAAGACGTCGACAAAACGGGTGAGAAAAAGCTCTGCGCGAGTGTTCGGAAAAACCGTGCCATCTCAAATCGATAGATGGCGGCAATTGCGGTCCAATTCATGACTTTCCTCCCGACACAAGGGTAACGAAAATTTCTTCGAGACTGCTTTGGCGTGTTTGAACATCTCGCAGGGTTAGCCCGGCTTGCGCCACATCGTTCAGCAATGTCGTGATCCCGGTGCGTTCACCATGCGTGTCATATGTATAGACGATGCCGCCATCTTCGGTCAGCACCAGGTCATGCTGGGCCAACGCCGCTGGGATAGATGTCAAAGGTTCAGCCAATTGCACCTCGATCTGTTTTTTGCCCATCTGCGCCATCAGGGTGGCTTTCTGCTCAACCAAGAGCAGCTCACCATTGTTGATCACCCCAATACGATCGGCAATGGCCTCGGCTTCTTCGATGTAATGGGTGGTCAGGATAATGGTCACGCCCTGTTGCTTTAACTCTGCCACGATCTCCCACATGTCTTTGCGCAGCTCAACATCGACGCCAGCGGTGGGCTCATCCAGAAACAAAACGCGGGGTTCGTGGGCCAGCGCCTTGGCGATCAGAACCCGGCGCTTCATACCCCCAGACAGCTCCTTAACCGCGCTCTTCCGCTTATCCCATAAGGACAACTTGCGCAGGATTTCTTCGATCCGCGCCTCATCCTTGGGCTTGCCAAACAAACCTCTGGAAAACCGAACTGTGTTTTGTACCGTTTCAAAAGGTTCCAGCGCGATTTCCTGCGGCACCAAACCGATCATCCGGCGGGCCGCGCGAAAATCCTGCTGTATGTCGTGACCGCCAACCGTGACACTGCCCGCGGTCGCTGAGGTGATCCCACAGATGGTCGAAATCAACGTTGTCTTACCGGCCCCATTCGGGCCGAGCAGCGCAAGGATTTCACCTTGCTCAATGTCCAATGTAAGACCTTTTAGCGCCTCAAACCCACCCTCGTAGGATTTGCGCAAGTCCTTGATAGAGAGAATTGTCGTCATGCCCGTTCCCCATGTTCCGCGACAGCCTAACCTGTGCGCAGGAACGGGGACAGAGCTTGAATGCACATTTAGTTGCGCATGTACGCAGGGTTCAGTCGCGCCCAGTCAGTTTTCCCAACCAACCTTTTTTCTTGCCACCCTCTTCGGGGTCACCTTCGGCCTCGTCTTCCGCAGGCCCTTCCAAGACGTCTTGGAAATTGCCGAAGAACTGATCGGCCATTTTCTTGGCAAACCCATCAATCAGGCGGCTGCCAAGTTGCGCCAGCTTACCCCCGACCTTGGCCTCAACATCATAGCTAAGCAGCGTGCCACCCGCATCAGTTGGCGTGAGCGTCACCTGCGCACCGCCCTTGGCAAACCCAGCCGCGCCGCCTTTGCCCTCGCCCGCTATGGTCAAGCTTTCGTTTGTGACCATATCAGACATTGTGACCGAGCCTTTGAACGTCGCCTTCACCGGCCCTACTTTTTGCACAACGGTTGCGGAATAGCCGTCTTCTGGGGTTCCAACGAGTTCTTGCGCGCCGGGAACACAGGCTTTTAACACCTCAGCGTCCAACAGGGCCTGATAAACCGTGGCCACATCGGCCTGAATGTCACGTTCGCCTGTCATCTGCATCGCTGCAAGTCCTCCGCTCGGTTTTGCTGACCCTACACCTAAAGCAGCCATGGCCACCCGCCAAGGGCACAAGCGGGCTGATATAACAAACATGCATAGACATAAGTCGTAGCTGTGATAGCCATGCCGCCATGGGCACACGTAATTCTTCGACGTGTCGACCCCAGGAGTTACCACATGACAGATCACACGCTGCCCCCGTCCACGCGGGGCATTGCATTCATTCTTGTCGGCATGGCCGCAATTTCGGTCAATGATCTGCTGATCAAGCAATTGTCCGGGGGTTACCCCCTGCATGAAATCGTGTTGATCCGCTCGGTCATCGGGATCTGCCTCAGCCTCGTTCTGGTACATCTCGAAGGCGGTCTGTCGATCCTGAGAACCAGCCAACCCTTTATGCATCTGTTGCGCGGATTGTTGGTTGTCGTCTCCAACATGGCGTTCTTCGTCGCTCTTGCAGCAGCGCCATTAGCTGATGTGACGGCCCTATTTTTTGCCGCGCCCCTTTTTATCACATTGTTGTCCATCCCTTTGCTTGGGGAAAAGGTCGGCATGCTGCGCATCGGGGCCGTGTTTGCTGGTTTCGTCGGGGTGCTGATCATGCAGCGTCCGTGGGATAGTGGCGAGGCGCTTGAAACCAGCCGCGCGGTCTTGTTGCTGCCGGTACTGGCCGCGCTGGCTTATGCGTTGATGCAATTGATGACCCGAAAGCTGGGCGCGACAACCAAAGCTTCGGCTCTCGCCGTCTATATCCAGGCAATGTTTATTCCTGTGTCCCTTGGTTTCTATCTGGTCGCCGGGGACGGCGCGATGGCAGAGAACCTTGACAGTCCTGCGTTGTTCTTTTTGCTACGCGCATGGTCCATGCCATCAGCTTATGATTGGGTATTTCTGTTCGGGCTTGGCGTGAACACAACGGTGATCGGGTATTGCCTGAGCCAAGCGTATCGCTTGTCCAGTGCCGCAACCGTTGCCCCATTTGAATATATCGGGCTGCCTCTGGCTGTGTTCTGGGGCTGGTTGCTGTGGTCTGATATCCCAGATTGGGAAGTCTGGGTCGGCATGGCTTTGATCATGGGCTCTGGCTTGTTCGTCTATTTCCGGGAAAAACAAAAACAGCGCCAAATCGCCCGTACACGGGTCAAGCTGCCTTATTGATCAACAGATCTTGTCGCAGCGTCCCAGCACCCCACATCAAGGGGAACCCACCTAAGGACTTCGGTATGACCCAGGATCTGATTTCTCGCCAACGCAACCTTGTCATTGGCGCATTGGTCGCTGATGCCGCATCCCTCGGGCTGCATTGGCTCTATGATCAGGGTCGCATAGCCCAAGTTGCGCCAAAGACAGCAGCCTTTCACCCCGCAACCCCGAGTAATTACCAAGACGTGCCCGGATATTTTGCCCATCCAACCAAATCAGTTGGCGATCTGTCTCAATATGGCGAACAAGCCTTGGTCATGCTGCGGTCTCTGGCTGAAACGGGGCAGTATGACAAGGATCACTACCAAGCAGCATTCCAAGCCCATTTCGGATATGGTGGGGCCTACGTTGGCTACATTGATCATCCAACCCGCGACACGCTGGACAATATATCCCGCGCTTCGGCAACTGACAACACGCCCGAATTTCTGGGTGCGGACGACCGCCAACTGCCTGCCATTTCGAAACTACCAGCACTTGTCGCCCTGTCCGCTGGGTCCGAGGGCTTTGCCGAGCAAGTCACATCCGCCATCCGCGTCACAAACGATTGCGCCACAGCCATTTCCTTTGGCACAACCGCAGCGGACCTGATGCGTGCTATTGTAAACGGCGGTAAGATCTCCGATGCCCTGAAAGAAATCGACGTGTCGGCTCCAGATGATGTCCATGACGCCCTTGCTCCGCTGGGTGACATGATTGGTCAATCCACCTGCGACTTCACCCGAACGATAGGGATGAGCTGCGATCTTGCCTATGGCTTACCCAGCGTGGTTCACACCCTGTCCATTGCGCCCTCTTACAGAGAAGCGATCGAGCAAAACATCTATGCCGGGGGCGATTCCTGTGGCCGCGCGATCCTGCTGGGCGCCGTGATGGGGGCCGCCCATGGCGTTGGCAGTCAGACCGGCATTCCCGAGGATTGGATTGAACAGCTGACCCAACGCGATGAAATCATCGCTTTGCTGGATCAGCTCTTTCCTGCATAACGCCTGATCAGCGGTTGCGTTTGGGGATCTCTTCGTTTTCGGTCCAGTCAAATGTTCCCTGATCGCGTTCGGTTACCGCCTGTTTCCAGCCAACTTGTTCCGAGCGGGTCTTGAAATTGATCCCCTCGGGGGAATGCCGCGTGATGCCGTCAAAAATAGTCGCAAGCCGTTGAGTTTCCATCATGCCTGTCGACTCAATCGCCTGATTGATCACCATTTTTTGCATCGCAAGTTGATTGATAGGCACGGTCGCCATCCGACCTGCCATTTCTTCGACCGCATCGTCCAATTGATCCGCCGGAACCGCCTTGAGCACCAAGCCCATATCCGCAGCCTCGCGCCCCGAAATCTTATCGCCCGTGAACAACATCCTCTTGGCACGCTCAGCCCCAAGCCGATACACCCACATCGCCGTGGTCGGACAGCCCCAGACACGGGCAGGCATGTACCCTATTTGCGCATCCTCAGCCATGATCGTCAGATCAGCACACAGCGCAATGTCTGATCCCCCAGCCACAGCAAACCCGTGCACCTTGCAGATCACTGGCTTAGCCGCCCGCCAAAGCGACATGAAATGCTGCGTGTTTTGCCACATGAACCGGTAATCCTTGATCGGGTCCCACGGCATCGGTTGGGTCACATCCCCCGACCCGTTTCCTTCGGCATAAAACGTCAGATCATATCCCGCACAGAACGCGGGCCCGTTGCCAGACAGAACAATCACATGCACATCAGGGTCCGCATCAGCCTCTGCAATTGCAGCCGCCAAATCGCGTGGCAATTCATCGTTGATCGCATTCATCACGTCTGGCCGGTTCAAGGTCACCCGCCCGATCCGTCCGTCTTTTTCAAAGCTCACTGTCGACATGTCTGTCCTCCCTCTTGGTTCGAAAAGATCACGTCGGCCCCGTTCTGCCTAGACGCCAAAGACCAGGACGCCACGTCGCACCACCCACCCCTTGCCTTTGTCGCGCCGCCCCGAAACCTTGCCCGCAAGAAAAGGGAGAGCACCATGTTGAACGGAATTCGGATCATCGAGATTGAGGGACTAGGCCCTGGCCCGTTTGCCGCCATGACGTTGGCCGATCTGGGCGCTGAGGTAATCGTGGTTCATCGTAAGGGTGGGTCTTCGCTTACGGGGGACGCAGGGGGCGCATTGCTGGACCGGGGTAAGCGGTCAATCGCGTTGGACCTGAAAAACGCTGATGATCTGCAAACAGCCAAAGACCTGATCGCAAGCACCGATGGTCTTATCGAGGGGTTCCGACCCGGCGTGATGGAGAAACTGGGCCTAGGTCCTGACGTGTGCCACGCGATCAATCCCAAGCTGGTGTTTGGGCGTATGACAGGTTGGGGACAGAGCGGCCCACTGTCTCAGGCAGCCGGGCATGACATGAACTATATCTCAATGTCCGGGGCCATGTGGTACAGTTCTGCCCCCGGGGACGTTCCCATGCCGCCCGCAACTTTGGTTGGAGATATCGGCGGTGGGGCGATGTATCTGGTTGCAGGTATGCTCGCCGCACTGATCAGCGCCGGACGGACCGGTGAAGGGACCGTTGTGGATGCCGCTATCTACGACGGATCAGCCCACATGATGAACTTGCTGATCGGACTGCGCCAAATTGGGCAGCTTTCGGATAAACGCGGTCGCAGCTTGCTGGACGGTCCACATTGGAGCCACACCTACGCCTGTGCCGATGGAGGTTTCATGAGCGTTCAATGTCTGGAACCGCAATTTTACGCGCTGTTCCTGCAAATTCTGGAACTGACAGAAGATCCTGATTTCAAGCAGCAAATGAACAAAAATCTTTGGCCCGCTTTGACTAAACGTCTGGCGGACCTGTTCGCTCAGCACCCTCGCGCCCATTGGGAGGCGATGTTTGTCGGGACAGATGCCTGCGTCGCCCCTGTGTTGTCCCCAACCGAGGCCGCAGACCACGAGATGAACCAAGCGCGACAGGTTTGGCGAGATGTTGGTGGAACCCTACAAGCGGCGGCTGCACCGCGTTTTTCAACGCAAAACTGGCAACCAAAGCCTAGCCCGGCACGCGGACAAAACTCAGAAGATATCCTGAAAGAACTAAAGGCCAGCCTATCCGGCTGACCTTTGATCGTTTCGCTTAGCGTGACCGAACCGTATCGATCATCAGCTGCACATTTTCAGGGTCCGCATCCGGCGTGATACCATGACCCAGATTGAAAATGTGTGGCCCCTTGGAAAATGCATCGACAATGGCGTTGGTTTCATCGACCAAGGCTTGCCCACCGGTCACCATGTGGCGGGAGGCAAGGTTCCCTTGCACACAGCCATCAACCTGCACATTCTGAGCGGCCCAGAGTGGATCAACTGAGTTGTCCAGCGCGACACAGTCCACACCTGTCGCCTTGCCAAAGCCCACGTATTTTTCGCCAGCTTCGCGCGGGAACCCGATCACGGGCACATTCGGGTGACGTTCTTTCAGGGCTTTGGTGATAACGCGGCAGGGTTCCAACGCGTATTTCTCGAATGCGTCACCCTTGAGTGATCCGGCCCAGCTGTCAAAGATTTTAACCACTTCGGCACCGGCTTCAATCTGCATCGACAGATAGTCAATGGTGGCAATGGTGATCCGGTCCAGCAGCGCCTCGAACAAGGCGACGTTCCCTTCGCGCAGCGCGTGCGCAGGCCCTTGGTCGGGGGTTCCGCGCCCTGCAATCATGTAGGTTGCGACAGTCCAAGGTGCCCCAGCAAACCCAATCAGAGCGGTGTCCGATGGCAGTTCGCGCGAAAGGATCTTGACCGTTTCATAGATCGGCGAAAGCGTTTCGTGGATGTCCGTAGCGGGTTTCAAAACATCGAAATCCGCTTGGCTGGTGATCGTCGACAGCCGTGGCCCTTCGCCAGTAACAAACCACAGATCAGCCCCAAGTGCCTGAGGGATCAGCAAAATATCTGCAAATAGGATTGCGGCATCAAAGCCATAACGACGGATGGGCTGCAGTGTCACCTCGGCCGCCAATTCGGGATTGTAGCACAGCGACAGGAAATCCCCGGCTTGGGCGCGGGTTGCGCGGTATTCGGGCAAATAGCGCCCAGCCTGCCGCATCATCCAGATCGGCGGCACATCTTGCGTTTCACCCGCCAGTGCGCGCAGCAGTTTTTTCGTCTCGGCCATATCTGCCCCCAAATTCCGGTTTGAGCACACGCGTCTCGCTTCGGCGGCAATTTGTCAAGCACAGCCCCCATTGTCAGGGCAATGTGACGCGACTAAAGCTGTCGGTATGACAGTAACTCTACCCTCCCCCGCTTCGCCTCTGAAAATCGGCACCCGTGGCTCGCCTTTGGCGCTGGCTCAGGCGTATGAGACGCGCGCGCGTTTGGCCGCTGCTTTCGATCTGCCGCCCGAAGCGTTTGAGATCGTCGTGATCAAAACCACTGGTGACAACCGCGCGATGATTGACGCGGACCGTCCACTGAAAGAGATCGGCGGCAAGGGATTGTTCACCAAAGAGATCGAAGAGGATCTGCTGTCGGGCGCGATCGACATTGCGGTGCATTCGATGAAAGACATGCCGGTTCTGCAACCCGATGGATTGCTGCTGGATACCTATCTGCCGCGCGAAGATGTGCGCGATGCGTTTGTATCGCCCAGCAAATCGGCGCTGATCGAATTGGCTGAGGGTGCGGTGGTTGGCACCTCGTCCCTGCGGCGTCGGGCGCAGTTGTTGAACCGACGACCAGACCTGCAAGTGGTTGAATTCCGTGGAAATGTTCAGACTCGATTGAAGAAGCTGTCCGAGGGCGTTGCAGAATGTACCTTCCTTGCTGCCGCCGGTTTGAACCGTCTGGCGATGGATGATGTGCCTGCGACTCCGATTGAAACGGACGATATGCTGCCTGCCGTGGCGCAGGGTGCAATTGGGATTGAGCGGCGTTTGGATGACAGCCGCGTTGCGGACATATTGGCCGCGATCCATGACACAACAACGGGTCAGCGGTTGGCGGCGGAACGGGCGTTCCTTGCGGCGCTGGACGGATCTTGTGAAACACCGATTGCGGGGCTTGCAGAGTTGGATGGCGATACGCTGCGCCTGCGTGGCGAGGTGCTGCGTCCAGACGGGTCAGAATCGATCAGTGACGACCAAACCTGCGCCATCGAAGACGGGGCCGAGTTGGGCCGTGCGATGGCCAAAGGCCTGTTAAACAAGGCCGGAGAGGGCTTTTTCGACTGGAGGGCGTGACGTCACAAACGTTTTGACGCCATGGTCAGTTTGACAGGATGGGCCCCTCTCTGAGACGCTTTGCGGCAAGAGGAGGACCCACCCATGACACCAGGCAAGGCCTATTTATCTACTGAAGAAATCCGCCCTTTGGCCGAACGTTCGGACGCGATGGGGTATTGGTTGGTGCTGCATTGCTGGGGCACGATTGCTTTGGCGTTGGGACTGTTTGCGGTTTGGCCCAATCCGCTGACCTTTGTCATTGCGGTGTTGGTGATCGGTTCCCGTCAGTTGGGACTGGCGATTTTGATGCATGAGGCGGCGCATAATGCACTGTTTAAATCGCGTAAAATCAACGACCTAGCTGGGGAATGGCTGTGTGGCCGCCCGATCTTGGCCGAGCTGTCGGCCTATCGTCATTATCACCTGACACACCATCGGTTCACCCAGACGGACAAAGACCCGGATCTGGTGTTGTCGTCCAAATTTCCGACCTCTCACGCGTCCTTAAAACGTAAATTTTCCAGAGACTTAACCGGGCAAACCGGGGTCAAACAGCTGATGGGGCAGATCATGATGTCGTTCCAGTTGGCGGGCGACAAAGACGCAATGGAATCTGCGGCGTCGGACTTTGCCCAGAGCTTTAAGGCCCCGCAGCTGTGGAAAAGTTTCCCGGTTTTTCTGTTTGTTATCATCGCGATGGGCGTGATCGGTGATTGGTGGTGGGGGTTGGCATTCTGGCTGCTGCCCTATCTGACATGGTTCCAATTCGTGCTGCGCGTGCGCAATATCGCGGAACATGGCGCGACGGAGCAATCCGAAGACCCACTACAAAATGTGCGGACTACCAAGGCGAACCCCATTGCCCGGTTGTTCGTCGCACCATATTGGGTGAACTATCACTTGGAGCACCATATGGTGATGCATGTGCCTTGTCACAACCTGCCCAAAATGCACAAAGCGCTGCTGTCCAAAGGGCTGGGCGGGCAGATGAAACTGGCGGATGGCTATGGTCAGGCCATGCGCGAGGCCGGATGGCGGTCCGCCTGATTGGGGAGTTCGGGGGCGATTTCGTACGATTTGCCCCCGCAAAATCCCCTTCGAAATCGGCCGTTTCTGACGTTTTGGGGAGTTTCTCCGTGATTTCGTACAAAACCCGTTTCCAAGGGGTTACGCACGGTGCGGCGAGACCCTGTTAACCGAATTTTGCGACTCTGCAGCCTCTGATCCCGATCCCGAGGCTGCCATGATCAAGCTGAGTTCCATCACCCACCTGCGCGACAATCTGGGCAAATTTGTCCATGATGCAGAGTTCCATCACGACCGGTTTCTGATTCTGAAAAATGGACGCGAGGTCGCCGGACTGGTCCCGGTGCGGGACGTCAAATTGCTGGACAACGCCGCCAACCGATCGATGGATTACAAAGCCTATCAAGTGGCCGAGGAATTGATGCGGTGGCGGCTCATCAGAGAGGGCATGGAGCGGTTTGAGCCGCGCGGCTAACCGCGCCACTGTTCGAGCTGGGTCTATTTCTTTTCGAGAAACTGATACGCCTCGAGGATGGTATCGGTGAGCCCGGCAAAAAAGCCCGCGCCGGTGACATCAATCAGGCCGGTGGCGGGGTGGTCGTCATCCGCCGCGTCGTCTTGGGCCGCTTTCACATCATAGAGAGGGGTCGGTGCGCCCAGCAGTTCGCGGTGGCTTGCGCCCTTGCCGTGTTTGAGCACGTTTGCCGCCAAATAGTAGTGATGCACCCGATCCGCGAGGTCGGTTTTGCCCGCGTCAATCAGCAGGTTTTTCAACTTGCGGGAAAACGGGCCGCGTTTGAAATGATGCTGCATCTGGGATTCAAAGGCGGAGTAGATATCAACCGTCGCCAATTCCAACGCAACGGTGGCGGCGCGCAGGTCTTCGCGCAGGGAGTCGGACAGAGTTTGCGCAGCGCGAAGTTCGAGGATTTCTGAAATGCGATCCTCGGAGGGTTTCGCGGTGGCCCGTGCCGATGCAACCCGGTCAGGTACGCTCTGTGTGGTGTCCATCGGTCAATCTCTCCTACAAGTGCCCCCCTTCCCATACGCGATGCGGCTGGGAATGATAGGGGGATGTGGCGAAATTTGGGGCTGAACCCACGGATTTTGGCGTCTGGTATCGAGAGGATTTGGCATTTTCCGTCAGAAGACCGGATCGACGGTAAGGGTTTGCCATGAGGAAAGGACACAATCCTTAAGAAAAAGTAAACAAAGGGTTCTTGGGCGAGGCCAAGCGTCATAACTTGATCAGTGATACGTTAGGCGTAGGGCTAAGCCGTGTGGAACCCGCCGTTTGATCGCCTGTAAAAACCTAAGTTTGAGGCCCCAAAGAATACAGTATTCTGCCCTGCACCTGAGCAATCGACCGAATGACTAGAGTTTCACAAAAACACGATGAGTTGGATATTAGATGAATGAGCGTCGTCTTCTGAGTAAGATAGATAAAAGCGCCTACAAACTGAGCGTCTATCAAATTTTGCGCGAGCGCTCGATCCTTGAATCAGCAGATTATATTGAGCAGCACCTTGATACAGCAATGATCTTTGATCAGGCGCCAAAGCTTTGGAGCTATGCCGCTAGATCTGCGCATTTGGATGCGGGTTTGATCCTTGAATTTGGTGTTTTCAAAGGAAAATCCATCAATCATTTCGCGAGGTTGCTGCCTGATCAAAACGTACACGGGTTTGACAGTTTTGAGGGCTTGGCAGAGGATTGGAAAGGCTATCACTTGCCAAAAGGGGCATTTGATCTGGGCGGCAATATGCCAAAGGTCGAAAGCAATGTAACGCTGCACAAAGGGTGGTTTGAGAATACCCTCCCGTCTTTTTTGGAAGACAGGCCTGAGCCTATCCGCTTGTGCCATATTGATTGTGATACCTACGAAAGTGCGCTGTACGTTCTCGAAAGCCTGGCTGACCGCTTGGTCAAAGGAAGCATCGTGGTCTTTGACGAGTACCACGGATACCCGAACTGGAAAAACGGTGAATTCAAGGCTTGGCAGTCGGTTTGCAACGGAGATTCCAGCCTTAAATATCGGTATATCGCGTTTTCTGACATGCAGGTTGCCGTAGAAATCCTCTGACTTGTTTCGGCTATTTCGGCTGTTTCAGCATTGTGGTTGAGGTCAGCAAACCCCGCCTTTTTGTGACGGGGTTTGTGGCGTTTCAGGTCTGGTGTTTGGGATCAGAGCTGGGCCGAGGGGGTTGAAAGGGAGATCGCCTGTTCCTCGGCGCTCATTTCCTCGGGGATGTCTTCGAACAGGGGGGTGGAGAGGTAGCGTTCGCCGGTGTCGGGCAGCATCACGAGGATATTGGCCCCTTCGGGCGCGGTTTCAGCGATCTGCATGGCGGCGGCAAAAGTCGCACCGGCTGAGATGCCGGTAAAGATCCCCTCCTCTGCCGCGAGGCGTTTGGACCATGCGATGCCATCGGGGCCGGGCACGGGCAGCAAGGCGTCGTGGTATTTGTTATCCAGCGTTTCCTGCAACACGTGAGGAATGAAATCCGGGGTCCAGCCTTGGATCGGGTGAGGTTGAAAGGTCGGGTGGCTCTCCAGGGCTTGGTTCTGGGCGTTGCGCGGGGTGGTTTGCCCTGAGCCGATCAGGGCAGCGTTGGCGGGTTCGGCGAGGATGATCTTGGTCTCGGGGCGGGTTTGTTTCAGCACCCGACCAACGCCCGACACGGTGCCGCCGGTGCCATAGCCAGTGACCCAGTAATCCAGCCGCTGACCTTTGAAATCCGCAAGGATTTCGCGCGCGGTGGTGTGTGCGTGAATGTCGGCATTGTCTGTGGTTTCAAACTGACTGGCGAGGAACCAGCCGTTGGCCTCGGCCAGTTCTTTGGCCTTGTTGTACATGCCCATGCCTTTGAGCGCCTTGGGGGTCAGGACGACTTTGGCGCCAAAGAACCGCATCAGGCGGCGGCGTTCGATGGAAAAGCTGTCGGCCATGGTGATGACCAGCGGATAGCCTTTGGCGGCGCAGATCATGGCAAGGCCAATGCCGGTGTTGCCCGAGGTTGCCTCGACCACGGTTTGGCCGGGGTGCAGGCGGCCATCGCGTTCGGCGGCCTCAATAATGTTGAGCGCGAGGCGATCCTTGACCGAGCCACCGGGGTTGGCGGATTCGGTTTTCACAAAGACATTCACATGCGCAGGCGCGATGCGGTTGATCCGGATGGTGGGGGTGTTGCCGATCGTGTCCAGCACGCTGTCAAAACGCTGGCCGAGGCCGTTGGTGGTTCTAATGGACATTTGAAACGCTCCGCTCGGAAAAAGGGAATTGCCTATATTCTAGGCACAAGCCGCGGGCGGCGCTAGTCTGCGGAAGGTCGCGACCGGGGTATTGAGAGGATTAGGGACAACATCCAGAATCATCCAAGTCAGGTTGGCCGTTCTTCTGTGGGAGAGACGTTTGGGGCAACGAATGTGTCTACTAAAGAGATAAACAGGAACACTGTGTGCGAAAAGGTCGGCCAGCGCCCATCGCCTTGGGATAACCTTCTGGGTTGCAATGCCTTCGTTTTATTTATCTACAGTGCCTCATAAAATTTAAAGAGGACCTTTGCATGAAACTCCCCCCAATGACGCTGTGAGCGTTTGCCCTTTTGGCGGCATGTTCAACCGTGCCCGACGCCGATGCAATGAATATAGATTATAAAAAGGATGGCGCGTTTTCCGGCAGTGCTGGGGCGTCATGGACGGCTGAGGACATCAAAGGCAATGCTCTGGTTGATATCTGCAAAGGCACCCAGAAATTGACTGATTTCAAAATCGCCCGTGACGCGAATGGCACCGCAACGTTTAGCGGGAAATGTACCGCGTAAGGTGCATTTCGAAAGAATAGGTCTGGCCCAGCATACCGGGGCCAGATTTTAGACCCACTTGTTTTAAACCCACTTGGCCATGGGCGGCAGGCTCATCAACACGGCGTTGGCGTCATGGCCGGTTTCAAGGCCGAATTTGGTGCCGCGATCATAGACGAGGTTGTATTCGGCGTAGAGGCCGCGATGCACCAGTTGCGCGTCTTTGTCGGCGTCGGACCAATCCTGCACCCGGCGTTTTTCAATCAGGGGGACAAAGGCGGGCAAGAAGGCGCGGCCGATATCCTGCGTCAGGGCGAAGTCATTGGCCCAATCATCGGTGCAGTAGTCATCCATGAAGATGCCCCCGACGCCGCGTGCGCGATTGCGGTGGGGGATGTAGAAATATTCGTCGGCCCAGTCTTTCAGGCGCGGATAATGCGCCAGCCCGTGCGGGTCGAGGTGGGATTTCTGCGTGGCGTGGAAATGCGCGGTGTCTTCGTCGTATTCGATGCAGGGGTTCAGGTCAGAGCCGCCACCGAACCACCATGCGTGTGGGGTCCAGAACATGCGGGTGTTCATGTGCACCGCAGGGGCGTGCGGGTTCTGCATATGCGCCACCAGTGAGATGCCCGAGGCCCAGAACCGCGGGTCGTCTTTCATGCCGGGGATGCCCTTGCGCGCGGCCATGGCGTTTTGGGCGCGTTCGCCCAGGGTGCCGTGCACCTCGGACACATTCACGCCAACCTTTTCGAACACACGACCGCCGCGCATGACGGACATTAGCCCGCCGCCCGCGTCAGAGCCATCATCAGAGGCGCGTTTGGTTGTTGTGACTTCGAACCGGCCCGGTTCTGCGTCGGACAGGGGGCCGGTGGCGTGGCTGTCTTCGAGCGCTTCAAAGGCGGCCACGATTTCATCGCGCAGCTGGCGGAACCATGCGGCGGCGGTGGCTTTTTCGGTTTCCATGGGCGCGGTCATGAGCGGTCCTTTTGGCAGGAGATTAGTGGGCTGGCGCGGCGACGGGGTCCAGCAGGGTGCGCCCGCCGTCCAGTGTCATGATCTGCCCGGTCATAAAGCCCGACGCGTCCGAGGCCAGAAACTGCGCGGTTTCGGTCAGCTCGGTTGGCGAGGCGATGCGCGACAGGGGCGTGTGATTTTCGATGTCAGTGCGAAATTCACGGTTGTCTTTGAGCGTGGATTTGAGCGAGGCGCTCATCACCGAACCAATCGCGATGGAATTGACCCGGATGCGCTTGGGGGCAAGGGCCACGGCCAGCGAGCGGGTCATCTGATCCAGTGCCGCCGTTGAGACGGAATAGGCCATCAGATCGGGATGCGTGCGCCGCGCCGCAATGGACGAGAGGTTGATGATCGACCCGGCGGGGGACTCATCTTCGTCGTCTTTAGACTGTTTAATCATGCGCTTGGCCACCAGTTGGCTGAGGCGCAGGGCGGGCATCAGGTTCTGGTTCAGCAGTTTGGTGACCGAGTCGTCGTCAGTATCCAGCGGATCAGAGGGCACAACCTGACGCGAGCCGTTGACCAGAATGTCGACTTCGTCGAAGGCATCGAGGGTGGCGGACAGCAAGTTGGCAATGGTCAGCTTTTCGCGCAGATCGCCGGCGAAATAGCGAATGTTGCCTTCGTCGGCTTGTTCGCCCAGCTCGGCGATCAGGCGCTTTTCGTCCATATCCGCGAACATCACGTTCGCGCCTTTTTCGACAAAATGACGCCCAATGGCGAGGCCGATGCCATTAGCGGCCCCGGTCACGATGGCGGTTTTACCAGCGATGGAAAAAGACATTGCGGTCTCCGTCTGTGTTTGGGGCGCAGGTTAGCGGGGATCAGCGACGCTTGCGAGTGGGGCGTTGTGCCCGCAGCACCTTGAACCGATTGTCACCGGCGGTTTCTTGCACAGAGGCGAAATGTTGCCCCAGAACCGTTTCGTACGGCAGGTGGCGATTGGCCACCAGCCAGAGCGTGCCCGAGGTGGTCAGGATACGGGCGGCGGTTTGGATAAAGCCCTGTCCCAGCGTCGGTTCGGCCGCGCGCGAGGTGTGGAACGGTGGGTTCATCACCACGGTGTTGAATTGTTCCTTGGACTGCCATGTCAGCGCATCGGCCCAGTGGAACCGGGCGCGATCATCGGTGATGTTGGTCTGCGCGCAGGTCAGGGCAGCATGATCTGCCTCGACCAGATCCACAGATTCGATTTTGGGATCTTGCAGCAGGCGCGCCGACAGAAAGCCCCACCCGGCCCCCAGATCAGCCACGCGGGTGCCGAGTTTCTGCGGCAGGGCGTCGATCAACAGGGCGGATGCCGGGTCGATGCCATCTGCGGAAAACACGCCGGGCGCGGTGTGAAAGCCATCAGCGATCTGTTCACTGGGGGCGACCCAATCGGCGACGGCCTCTGGGTTCGATTGGAACCAGAAAATCTTACCATGGGCTTTGGACATGGGGCCAAAGATGTCGACGCGCTTGCGCAGCTCTTTGAGGATACTGTCGATGCCGTCGGTTTTGGCACCATCCACCACCACCAGACCGGAACAGCGCTGGCAGGCGGCAGCCACGGCGGCGCGGGCCTGTGCCTTGGCGCGGGGCAGAAACACAATCGCCGTATCACAGGGCGCGGTTGTTTCAGGCACACATTCAAACCCCAGCGACACGAAATGGTCGTGGAACGGTTTGAACGGCTGCACCACCTCTGCCGTTTTGGGCAGGGCGCTGAGGTCGTGATCAGGTGTGGGCAGCAAAACCGAGGTAACCCCGGACAGCTGAAGGTCGCCCGAATCGAGCGCCAGTGTCAGACGGACGGACATGTGTCCCCTATTCTTCTCGTTCCATGGTGCATTGTAGCGGGTGTTGGTGGCGACGGGCGAAATCCATCACCTGACCCACTTTGGTTTCGGCGATTTCGTGGCTAAAGACGCCAACAATCGCGAGACCTTTTTTGTGCACAACGAGCATAATTTCAAAAGATTCAGCGTGATTCAGGCCAAAGAACCGTTCCAGAACGTGCACCACGAACTCCATCGGGGTGTAATCGTCGTTGAGCAACATGACCTTGTACAGCGGCGGGCGCTGGGTCTTGGGGCGCGTCGCCGTGATGACAGAGGTATCGCCGTCGTCGTCCGATTTGTCCGACATCATGAGGGGCTGTAGCAGCATCGTGCAGAAATATCCGGTTTGAACTTTGGTTTAATCTTGGGCCTTATATAGCGCTCGGGGACGAATATAAAAGAGAAAGCGCACAGGCATCAAATGGGACGTAATCTGACCACTGTTGGCTTTGATGCCGATGACACCTTGTGGCACAACGAACGGTTCTTTCGTCTGACGCAGGATCGGTTCGCGGGTTTGCTGGCGGATCACGCCGCGCCTGAGCATCTGGCGGAGCGATTGCTGGCGGCAGAGCGCAAGAATATCGGCCACTATGGGTACGGGGTGAAGGGGTTCGTTCTGTCGATGATCGAGACCGCCATCGAGGTCACCGAGGATCGGGTGCCGCCCGCCGTGATCCGCGAGCTGATCGAAGCGGGGCAGGATATGCTGGCCCATCCGATTGAATTGCTGCCCCATGCCCAGCAGGCGGTCGAAGCGGTGGCGGACAGTCATCGGGTGATCTTGGTCACCAAGGGCGATCTGATTGATCAGGAGCGCAAGCTGGCGCAATCGGGGTTGGGCGATCTGTTTGATGGTGTTGAAATCGTGTCGGAAAAGACCGATGCGGTGTATCGCACCGTGTTTGAGCGTCACGGCGATGGGGCCGACCGGGCGATGATGGTGGGCAATTCGATGCGATCGGATGTGGTGCCCGCGATCCAAGCCGGGGGATGGGGCGTGTATGTGCCGCATGGTGTGGTCTGGGAGATCGAGCATGCAGAGCCGCCTATTGGGGCGCCGAGATATCACGAGCTAGCCGATTTGGGCGGTTTGGCGGATCTGGTCTGCGATTTGGGGTGACTTGCGGCCCGGTGGGGTTGTTCGATAGGCACACAGGCTTAACAGGAGAGGTTTACATGCCCCATGCAGAGATAAAGTATTCCGAAGACTTGACGATTGATGCCCCGGTCATTCTGGCCGAGATCGAGCAGGTCATTCTGCGCAACGATGGCGGGTCTGGGGAGTGCAAGGGGCGCGCCTATCCTGCGCTGCAGTATCACCAATCTCATATGTTGGTGTCGATTTCGATGCTGACCAAGGCGCACCGCGATGCTGCATTTACGCAAAAGCTGATGGCGGATCTGGAAACTGCGATCCGGGCGCAGATCCCTCAGAAGTGTTTTTTCTCGTTGGGGATCAATTACACGACCGAGTCTTATCTGACCACCGAACACGACCCTAAAGTGTGATCCACGTCACGCCACAGTTTTGCCGCAATCGCCGGTTTAGGGGGTCACCCATAGCGTCCCCCTAAATGTTGACACATGAAACTCTAGTTTTCCGTAAAGGCCCACAACCTACGGGTTTATTTTGAGGAAATGCTGTGTTAGCCTGTGGGTAATAATTCCAGAGTCAGCCGGAAAATCGGCGGCCAGAGGCAGACAGAGGCAATCATCGTGCAGGTTCGGCGCATTCAGCCGGCCCGTTTGGGCCTATTTATTCTCACCGCAGCAGTGCTGTGTCTGATGCTCGTGTCGCGCGCATCGGCAGCCCCTTATGCGGCCATGGTCATTGACGCCAGAACAGGCGAGGTTTTGCACGCACGCAATGCCGACACCCGTTTGCATCCTGCGTCGCTGACCAAAATGATGACGTTATACATCGCCTTTGAGGCGGTTCGGAATGGCGAAATCACCCTGGATACCAAAGTCCGGATCCCCAAAGCCGCCGCGGCAGAGCCGCCGTCGAAGTTGGGATTGCGGTCTGGGCAAAAGATCGCGTTTCGCTATCTGATCCGGGCGGCAGCGGTGAAATCCGCCAACGATGCCGCCACCGCAATTGGCATCGCGATTTCGGGCTCCGAGGCGGCCTTTGCCCGGCGGATGACCCGCACGGCCAAGGCGCTGGGCATGACCCGGACCACGTTCAAAAACGCCCATGGTCTGACCGAAAAGGGCCATATGAGCACGGCGCGGGATATGACCGCGTTGGGGCGGCATCTGCTTTATGATTATCCGCAGTATTATAACCTGTTCTCGCGGCGGTCGACCAATGCGGGCATCAAATCCGTCAACAACACCAACCGTCGCCTGCTCGCTGCCTATAAAGGCGCGGATGGCATCAAGACGGGCTATACGCAAGCGGCCGGGTTCAATCTGGTGGCGTCGGCCAAGCGCGGCAATGAGCGTGTAATTGCGACTGTTTTCGGTGGTAAATCAACATCTTCGCGGAATGCACGGGTGGCCGAGCTGTTGGACCTTGGGTTCCGTCGCGCGCCGTCGCGGGCCCCGATCAGCAAACCGAACCGTCCTGCGTATGTGGGCAACACCAGCACCGCCGTCAGCAAGACTGTGCGGGTGGCGGGTGCGCCGAAAGCCAGTCTGCGCCCGAAACTGCGCCCCGGTGGCGTTCTGGTGGCTGACAGTGTGGCTGCCAATGCCGCCAAACAGACCGACCGCATTCAGGCCGGGATTGATGCAGCAATCGCGAATTCAGACATCGTTGCCCAGACCGAAGCCGCCAGCACCGGCACACGCCCTGCAATGCGGCCCGAAAATCTGGCCCTGTTGTCAACAACCGGACAGGGCAAAGCCATCATGCCCGAGCCTGAACAAGAGGTCGTGACCCGGCTGAGCACTTCGGGCGGTCACCTTTGGGGCATCAATGTCGGGCGCTATACCAACCGTTATCAGGCCGAAAAGGTTCTGTTGCGCACCGCGCTGGCGGAAATGTCGACGCTGGACGGATCGTTGCGCAAAGTCAGCCAGTCCAAGCGCGGGTTCGAAGCCACGTTTCAAGGCATGACGCGCGATCAGGCGGATCTGGCCTGTCGGCGTCTGAAAGCCCGCAATGTCACCTGTTTCATGATCGGGCCCTCATAAGACCCGACACCTACCACCTCGTGCAAATAGGCCATGGTCCCAAGCCATGGCCTTTTTCTTTGTTTACAGGGTGTGGATGCGCGGGGGGTTTTCCGCGTGCTCAGCTGCAGCGGGTCCGGTCAATTTTGAGAAACCGGCGCAGTTCCAGCCCCTTGCGGCGCTCGTGTTCCAATACAGGATGGGCGCGGGGTGCGGGGGTGTGGTGGGGATCCCAAGCCTCTTGACCGGTTGAGGTTTTGATCACGGATGCAAAAATTCCTAACATATCGAAGCTCCTTCTTCGGGGTGTGGTCTGTCTTTAAATTAGGGGATTGATGTCCAGTGAGGCAAATCAGTATGATTTCTAAAATGTTAGGTGAGCTATCACATAGATGAACTGGTCCCGAATCCCATCGCTGGCGGCGTTGCGCGCCTTTGAGGCCACGGCACGCGGGCAGAGCTTTAGCAAAGCCGCGCGCGAGCTGAATGTGACCCATGCGGCCATTGCTCAGCATGTGCGCAGCCTAGAGGCCGAATTCGGCGAGGCACTGGTTGTGCGGCAGGGGCGTGGGTTGATCCTTAGCCCTGAGGGCCAGCGGTTGGCCGACGCCCTGAGTGCCGGGTTTGAAACTGACCTGCCCCCCAAGGCTCCCTCATTCATAACGAGAGTCTGCGGGTTTGGATTTCATAGTCGGTGGTATCGTTTTGGACAAGCGCGTTGCTTGCAGAGCCCTCAAATTGCTCAAGTGCCCGACGTGCTTCTACGGGTGTTTGGTTTCCAAGCGATGAGTGTGGTCTGACATTGTTGTAGTCGTATCGCCAAAGGGCCAGTTTGCGGCGGGCATCATCTAGCGTGTCGAAGATCTCCTCATTCAACAGCTCGTCTCTCAGGCTGCCATTGAAGCTTTCGATGAAGCCATTCTGCTGGGGCTTGCCCGGATCGATATAATGCCAATCCACGTCGTTATCGCCAGCCCATTTCAGGATCGCGCGACTGGTGAACTCCGTTCCATTATCGCTGACAATACAAGCTGGCTTACCATAGACGCGCACAAGCGCATCTAGTTCCCGCGCAACCCTGGCACCCGAGATGCTGGTGTCAGCCATCAAGCACAGGTTCTCACGGCAGCAGTCGTCATTCACAGCTAGCATGCGGAACTTGCGAGACGCGCCAAACGTGTCAGATATAAAATCCAACGACCAACGCTCTCCTGGGCGCAAAGCCACGGGCATAGGTGTTCGTGATCCACGCGCACGTTTACGGCCCCTACGCCGCCTAACACCCAGCTTCTCCTCAGTATAAAGCCGGTATAGCTTCTTATGATTCATGAACATTCCTTTGCGCTCCAACAGCACGCCGATCCGGCGATAGCCAAACCGCCGCCGCTTACTGGCAATCGCCTTCATCTCTTCGCGAACTTCAGGATTATCTGGCGGTTTGTCGCGCCGGACGGTCTTGGGATCGACACCAACAAGCCTGCACGCCCGACGTTGCGAGATGTCGTGATCCCGCATTGCCTGGCGCGCAACAGCCCGTCGCACATTCGATGTCGTCAGTTCTTTCCCAGCAAATCCTTCAGCACAACGTTGTCGAGCATGGTGTCCGCCAGCAGACGCTTCAGCTTAGCGTTCTCATCCTCCAGCGATTTGAGGCGGTGGGTGTCAGAAACGTTCATGCCACCATATTTGGCTTTGAACTTGTAGAACGACGCAGGGCTCAGGCCATGTCTCCGGCACACCTCAGCCGTTGGCATTCCAGCTTCTTGCTCTTTGATCATCCCAATAATCTGGGCCTCGGTAAAACGACTCTGTCGCATTTGTTTGCTCCTTCGAAGGTTGAGCAAACTCTACATTATAGTGAGGGAAGTTTCGGGGAGCAGGTCAAAACCATTGCCGATGGGGTTGAGGCGTTGCGCCGCCTGACCGAGGACCGGCCGCTGCATATCTCGGTAACGCCCTCGTTCGCGTCACACTGGTTGATGCCCCAGATCGGAGAGTTCTGGGCCCGTCATCCTGAGGTGCCGCTGAACATCAACCCCAGCACCGATCTGGTGGATATGCGTCGGGGTGGGTTTGATCTGGCGATTCGCTATGGGGATGGTGATTGGCCGGGGTTGGAGGTGGAACTGTTGACCGACGGGGATTTCTGGGTGGTGGCGCATCCCGATCTGCTAGAGGGGCGTACCACCACCTGTTTGAGCGACGTGCAGGACCTGCCTTGGTTTATGGAATCGTTCATGTTGGAACGCAGTGCGCTGATCGCACAAGAAGGCGTGTCGATGGACGCCTTGAACCTGACCCTGCTGAATACCGGAGACTTGGTGATGTCGGCCACGCTCGCTGGGCTTGGCGTCACAGTCCAGCCCCGGTCGCTGGTTGAGCGCGAAATACAAAACGGGTCTCTGATGCGGATCTGCGCGTTAAAGCAGGAAACGCTGGGCTATTACATCGTGACCGTGCCGGGACGCAGCCCCAAGGGATTGGGGGTGTTTTCAAAGTGGTTGCTCTCAAAAGCCGATACCTGAAGGCGCATCAATGTCTGAAAAATGCCCGCCCCTTGTGATCTGACACTCACAGGAGCTGAAAACAGGCCATGGTCCCAAGCCATGGCCTTTTTCTTTGTGTCGCGTGAGCATGATCAAATCGGGTTTAGGATTCTTCGATCAGCTGTTCGAAATTTAGCTGAATCTGGCGCAGCTCTTCGATGGCGGCCCGAATATCCGAACTGTCGATCACGTTGACTTCTACATGTTCACCGACATGGCTCAGCGCTTGGGATGAAACAATGCTGGAGCTCGATTTTAACCCTTTGACCTCGTGGTAGCCAATCGTTCGGGAGAACCCTCTTGGGGTCATTTCGCCCTTAAATAGGGTGTCAACAGCATTTGAGATCAACGAATGCGTCGAGTGATCTATCAACGTTGTATTGGGTTCAGCGGCCCCCTGTAAGCGCGCAGCGAGATTCACAGGGCTGCCCAGAACGGTGTAGTCCAAGCGTTGGTCCGAGCCGAAATTGCCAACCGTGCAATACCCCGTCGCGATCCCCATCCGAACCCGGAGGCCGCTTGGCACCCCAAGTTTGCGCCAATATCCCTGCAACTCTGCCACCCGCGCCTGCATGCGCAACGCCATGTCCACGCATTTAAGCGCGTCTTTGACTTCGCCTTCGCTGTCGGGATCGCCAAAAAACACCAGAACGGCGTCTCCGATAAATTTGTCGATTGTGCCCCCGCATTCAATCGCAATCTTGGTCATCTCGGACAGGTAGGAGTTGATGACCGCGGCCAGCCGCTCGGGTTCCAGAGTGTCGCTCAGGTCGGTGAATTGAACGATATCAGAGAAAAAGACAGTCAGGTTTTTACGCGCATGCCTGTTCACGACGTTTTCTGATTGCGAAAAGATGCTGCTGTAGATTTGCGGTGAAAGGTATTTTGCCAATCGGTTTGCGAGGATTTCCAGTTGCCTACTTTTTTCCTCGATCGTTTCGCGGTCGCGGATCTTTTGCTCAAGCAGGTCTTCGCGTTCTTTTTTCAGCTGCCATTCCAGCGTGCGGTCCACGAACTGACCTTGAACGCCATTCAGATACGAAAAATCCAGATCCTTGGTATGCGTTGACAGCAGCGAATAGATTTTTTCCTGCCCGTCGATGGATATGTGAACCTCGGGCAACAGAACGGAGCCTTTGCTGTTCAGCTCGGACACAAAGGTGTCGATCTGTTTGCCCGGAATATTCAGTTGCTCCAGCACATCCAGCAACGAGGCATTTGTAACGTTTCCAAGGATCGGAAAGAACGATTTGAAGTTGCTGTTGACGCGCTGAATTTCCAGATCCTGATTGGCAAAATACGCTGCCGTAATCGCGTTTCGAAAATTGAAAAAACTTAAATCCAGGATACTCTTTTCGCTAAAAAACTGTTCAGCATTCATTAAAATCCCCCCTAAAGATTATTGAATGTTAGCTCAACTTTGACCATCCCAGTTGCACGCGTTTCCCTGTCACGCCCCCCAAGTCGTGACACAATACGGGACGCAGACGATCAAAAAGGTCCTGGGCATCGGCGGCGCATCCCCGAATATCAGAGATGTCAAACGAGGTGTTTTTGCAGCTGCGTTGGCCATCCCGTTGTGTGCGTTCGGCTAGAATTGGTCCACTGTGTGTTCACATATGAAACCCGCACCCAGCCAAAAGCAAGGGAATTTAGAGAAAACGGAGAAACAGGGTGTTTTCACTGAGCTTTGTTTCGGTTCTGGCGCAGACCGACTGCCACTATGCCTAATATTCGACCTTTAGCGGTCGAATTTAGTCACGCTCACCCCGCCGCCGGTCAGGCAATCGCGCACGGATTTGGCCAGTTGCACCGCTGTTGGCGTGTCGCCGTGCAGGCAGATGGTGTCGATTGAGGTGTCGATGTGTTTGCCGCTTTCGGTGATGATTGCGCCCGCTTGCACCATCTTTAGGATGCGCGGACCGGCGATGGCCGGGTCGTGGATCACTGCGCCAGGCAAGGAGCGGTCCACCAGCGTGCCGTCATCGTTATAGGCGCGGTCGGCAAAGATCTCGCCCACCCATTTGCAGCCCAGATCGCGCACGGTGGATTCTTGTTTGGTGGCGGCCAGCACCATGATGATGATGTCCGGGTCCACGTCCAGCGCGCCCTGATAGCAGGCCCGCGCCATATCGGTGTCTACCGAACACATGTTGGCCAGTGCGCCGTGCAATTTCAGGTGGCGCACGGTGACGCCCAGCGCGTCGGCCATGCCCCGCGCCGCACCCAGTTGATAGCGCACCATGTTGCGTAGAGTGTCGTGGGGCACTTTCATATTGCGCCGCCCGAACCCTTGCAGGTCGGGAAAGCCGGGGTGGGCACCGATGCCGACGCCGTTTTCAGCCGCCAGCGTCATGGTTTTGGCCATCACGTCCGGGTCGCCGGCGTGAAAGCCGCAAGCGATATTGGCACTGGTGATAGTTTTCAGCAGGCTGGCGTCATCGCCCATGGTCCACGGGCCAAAGCTTTCGCCCATATCGGCGTTCAGATCGACGGATGTCATGGCTCAGGTTTCCTTTTCAGACGCGGAGATCATCCCGCCTATCAATTGGTAGGACAACAAATCGGGAATGTCATGGGGGTCGCGGATCAGCGGTTCGACCTTGCCCGGCAGTTTAGTCAGCTCTTTGGCAAAGGCGGCTTGGGCGGTGGCCGCGTCGTTGAGCGTGACGAACTGAAACCGGATGGGCGCGCCGGCTGGTGTTTGCGCGGCACGGGGCAGATCGCAGGGTAGAACGGTGCCGATCCGAGGATATCCGCCAGTGGTCTGGCATTCGGGCAGCAGGATAAAGGGGTTGCCGGTGCCGGTCATCTGAATGTCCCCTTGGGTGATGACCTCGGACAAGATGTTGAGCTGACCGGCGGCGGCGAACCCTTCGCCCGCGCTCTCCATCTGCATGCCCATGCGGTTGGCGCGGGGGCCACGGGTGAAGTCGGTGGCCTCGAACCGGTCCAGCGTCTCTTGCGCAAAGAGCGCGGTTTGAAAGCTGGGCACGATCCGTAATGTGCCGCCTGTCAAACGCGCAGAGGGGGTGAGTTTCATGCCGGTGCGCGCGGTGTCTGCGCCGGCTGGCAATGTATCACCGACCTGCACCCCCTGCCCCACTTTGGCGGTCAGGTGCACGGCGCGTGATCCCAGAACAACGGGCGTATCGATGCCACCCGCAAGATGCAGATAGCCATAACCGCCTTTGAGCACAGCGCCGAGTGACAGGCGCTGCCCTTTGAGCAGTTGGTGCGAGGCGTTCCACGCGATTGCACTGCCGTCGATGCTGGCCTGCATGGGCGCACCGGTCAGGGCGATGGCGGTGTCTTGGGTGGCCTCGAATTCGCCGCCCAGTCCGGCCATTTCCAGCGCGGCCGATGTTGGGCTTTGGCCCAGCAGGGCCGCGCCCTCAAACAGCGCCAACAGATCCGCAGCACCCGAGCGGGACAGACCCTGATCCAGATACCCTTGGCGGCCCTGATCCTGAATGGTGCAGGCAGGGCCGATGCGGTGGACGATCAGGCTCATGTCGTGATCTCCTCACAGGTGGCACCGCCCCTGCCGTCGGCGTTGTTGGCGCCGATCTGTTCCAGCTCGGGCTTGGTGATGGGTTCGAACATCATCTCGTCCCCGGGGTTGAGCGCAAAGCTCTGCTCCATTTCCGGACGGAAACAGCGGAATGCGGTTTGGCCTACGTGACGCCAGCCCGTGGGGGTTGGACCCGAGAACAGCACGAATTGCGAAATCGCCAGCACCAGCGCGCCCTCGGGCACCATGGGGTTCAGCTCTTGCAGGCGGGGGATGTTGAATTCGGGCCCCAGCGGCCCGAGGTACGGCTGACCCGGCGCGAACCCAATGGTGAGCACCCGGACACGGGACGCCGCCAATCGTGCGATGGCGTCCGAGGCCGTCAGGCCCGCGGCCGCAGCCGCATCTGCGAGTTGGGGCGCAAGGTCTGTGCCATAGACCGTGGGCACCCGCCAGAGCTTGCGCCCGGTCGGCAGTGCCTCGGCGTACCAATCGCGGGTTGCGAGCAGCGCGGTCAGGCGCGTGGCCATGTCTGCATGGGGGATTTGCAGCGGGTCGAACCGAACATAGGCCGAGGCCAGCGAGGTTGAGGTCTCGATCACACCGTCCCAGCCTGCGCCCTCGAGCGCGCCGCGAAACGCAAGGGCCGCGCGGTTTGAGGGTTCGGTCATGGTGTCGGCAAAGCTGACCAGCATGCCGTCCACCCCGACATTGCGCACCAGCGGATAGGAGTCAGATGGCTGAGGGGCGTGGGGCATAGAGTCTCCGCAAGAGTGTTGGGGTCAGGTACATTGGGAATTGATAGCAGCCAAGGAAAACCAAAAGGGGTTCGGTCGTCTCAGGCGGCAGCGCCACAAGGAACAGGGCAAAGTTGCGGTTGCCCGATACGATGCTGACGGGCACCGCGTCGCGACGATCCAGCGCGCTGAGGCTGAGAAAGCTCACGATCTGCGCGCCGAAATTGATGCCAAAGGCCGCAAGCAGCCAGAACCCCAGCTCCCACGGGTCGCGGTCCCATGCGGGGCGGATGGCGGACATCAGGGCGATCACGATCACCGCCAGCGCGATCACCGTCACCCCATCCACCGAGGCGCGGTTGCGATCAGAGAGCGTGCGAAAGCCCCAGTATCGCAGGGCAAAGCCCAGCACAGCGGCGGTCAGGATCACGCTGAGCAAGCGGGCCGCGGCGTGCAGCACCTCGCCCACCCCACCCAGTTCGGGCAGGAAGAAAAACACCGGGATACAGGTCAGCGGCAGGATGGCTGTGCCAAGGATCAACAGGCGCAGCGCCGGGGCCGGATCATGGCCCAGAAGGATCGAAAAGTTGGCCGATCCCGTCACCGAAGGCGCGGCCAGAACCAGCACCGCCGCCATGGCCAGAGGTGTCAGCGGCAGGCCAAACAGCCAGAGGCAGGCAATGAACCCCAGCGGCAGCACCAGTTGCAGCACCAGTGCGGTTGCGGCGGTGCGGGTCAGGGCATCGAGGCTTTCGACAGCTTCAACCGGGCCGATGCGAAAGGCGGTCAGAAACAGCAGCAGGGCCACCATTTCCGGGATCCACGGGCGCATCACAGCGGCGAGGCCGGGCAATAACAGCCCGGCCACCAGCCCGATAATCAGGCCAAACTTGCCATGACGGGCGATAAACGCCAGTCCGAGGTGCATGGTATCCGCTCCTTACCCCATCACCCGTTGGGTCCGGACCTGAGGTTATCCGGTAGCCATGTGGCCAGTTCCGGGAAGGCGATCAGGACAAAGACCATCACCACCATAATCAGGAACATCGGGAATGCGGCCCGGGCGATAAAGCCCATTTCATGATGCGTCATACCTTGCATCACAAAGAGGTTGAACCCGATTGGCGGTGTGATCTGCGCCATTTCGACGACCACCACGATGAAGATACCAAACCAGATCAGATCGATGCCCGCGCTGCGGACAACCGGCTCCAGCACCGCCATGGTCAGCACCACGGTGGAAATCCCGTCCAGGAAACAGCCCAGAATGATGTAGAACACCAAGAGGACCATCAGCAGCCAGAATTTGGAGAATTCCCAGCTGGCGATCAGTTCGGCCAGTTCCTTGGGCAGGCCTGTTTTGGCCATCGCGAACTTGAGAAAGGCCGAGCCAGCAAGGATCAGTGCGATCATCGCCGAGGTTCGTACCGCGCCGATGGTGCTTTCCTTGAAGGTCTGCCAATTCAGCGAGCCTTGGATCAGGGCCAGCGTCCATGCGCCGACAACGCCAATGGCGGCGGCCTCGGTTGGAGTGGCAAAGCCAAGGTACATCGACCCGATCACCACCAGAACCAGCAGGATCACCGGGATCAAAAAGCGCGAGTTCTTGAGCTTGTCGATAAAAGACATGCCTTCTTCTTGGTCGGGGTTCCAGCTTTTGGAGAGTTTGGAGTAGACCGCCACGTAGATCATGAACATGGACGCCAGCACGAGACCCGGGATCACGCCTGCAAAGAACAGTTTGATGATCGACACGCCATCAATGGTCACGCCGTAGACGATCAGCGTCAGCGAGGGCGGGATCATCAGACCCAGTGTCGCGGCCCCGGCCAGCGTGCCGATGGTCATCTGTTCAGGATAGTTGCGCTTGCGCAGTTCCGGGATCGACATTTTGCCAACCGTGGTCAGTGTTGCGGCCGAGCTGCCAGAGACGGCGGCGAACACAGTACAGCCGACGATATTGGCATGCACCAGACCGCCGGGCAGTTTCGCCATCCAAGGGGATAGACCTTTGAACATGTCCTCGGACAGGCGGGTGCGGAACAGGATTTCGCCCATCCAGATGAACATGGGCAGCGCCGCAAGTTCCCAGGATTTGGAGGCAGACCAGATCTGGCTGACCATATCCTGACCGATGGTGGTGGAGTTCGAGAACATCTCGAGCGCGACCCAAGAGACGCCCATCATGGCGATCCCGACCCAGACACCGCTGCCCAAGAGCATGAACAAGACGCCCAGAAAGATCAGGACAAGAAAGACATAGTCCATTTTCTCAGACCTCCTGCGTTTCGATGTTGTCGTTTTGGATGCGATGCTTGCCTGTAAAGATCAGGTGCAACAGGTGATCTGTCAGGGCGACGGCCAAAATGACCCCGCCGATGATCATCACCGACTGCGGTATCCACAGCGCAGTTTTGTCCTGCGCCTGACTGACATCGTTGAATTTCCAAGACCAATAGACGAATTGCCGGGCGTGCCAGCAGAAATACCACATAGTCGCGGCGGCAACGGTGAAACACCAGATATCGACATAGCGTTTGGCGTTTGGCCCAACCGCGTTCAACAACAGGGACACGCGGATGTGCGCCCCGCGGTTCAGTGCTGCGCCGAAGCCCATGAAAGAGGCTGCCGCCATGAAATAGGCCGCATACTCTGGCGCGCCCGGGAAAACCTCGGATGACCATCGGGCCAGCATCTGCAAAACGATCAAGCCAAGGATGGCGATCATGCAGAGGGCTGCAAGGAATTCAGCAAAACGGTAAGTGAAGTCCAATCCAGTTCGGATTGACGGTACTAACCGTAATATCAGGCGATAGATAAAGTCGAGTCCAGCCCGTAGGCCGCGCAGGACACCCATTGTGTCACCCTCCTGTTGGATGCAAATCGGGCGGCACGAGACGCGCCGCCCGACGGATTTTAATTACTGCATTGCGTTGAAGGCATCGACGATGGCTTTGCCCTCGTCACCTGCGGCTTCGAGCCATTCGTTGGTCATGGTCACGCCGATTTCTTTCAGCTCACCCACCATTTGATCGGATGCCGGGCCGACGGTCATGCCACCGTCACGCAGACCTTGCAGCGTGAAGCCGGTGTATTCTTTGGCGCGCCAGTTGCCTGCATATTCCGCCAGTTCCGCACAGCCTTTGATGACGTTCTTGTGGCCATCAGCCGTTGCGGCCCATTTTTCCGAGTTTACCATCACGTAGTTGCGGGGCAGCCAAGCGTCCACTTCGTAGAAGAAGCCGAGGCTTTCCCAGACTTTACGGTCGTAGCCGGTGGAGCCGGACGACACCATGGATTCAGCAACACCTGTTGCGAAGGCTTGGCTGATTTCAGCGGCCTCAATCGTGACGGGCAACATGCCTGTCAGTTCAGCCAGACGCGAGGTGGCGTTGTTATAGCTGCGGAACTTGATGCCCTTCATTTCAGCGACCGAGTTCACCTCGTCCTTGAAATAGAGACCTTGGGGCGGCCATGGCACAGCGTAGAGCAGCGTCAGGTTCTGCTCGGACAGCAGTTTTTCAATTGCAGGCTTGGCCGCTTTCCACAGCTTGTCGCTGTCGTCAAACGAGGTCGCGAGGAAGGGGATCGAGTCAAAGCCAAACAGCGCGTTTTCGTTCTGGTGACCAGAGAGCAGACGCTCGCCGATGGGGGCCTGACCGGTTTGGATCGCGCGTTTGATGTCGGCGCCTTTGAAAAGCGAGCCCGACGGGTGGGTGTTGATTTCGATTTCGCCGCCGGTGCCGGTGGTAACACACTGGGCAAATTCAGCGCCTGTGGCCGAGTGGAAGTTGGACGCCGAATAGGCCATTGGCATGTCCCAGACCTCGGCAGCGGCAGGTGATGCAACCGCAGCGGTCAGGGCCGTGGCGGCCAGCAATTTCGTGAGTTTTTTCATGGTTCTTCTCCCTAGTGGTTCTGTTGGATTGCCTGATCTTTAGTGTCCGGCCTTCGTGAAGCGTGCCGGTGAATAGGCGCTCAGGTCAACGTTTGGTTGCCGCCCCGAGATGAGTTGGGCCAGCAAGCGCCCTGTTTTTGGGCCTCCGGTGAGGCCAATGTGGTGATGCCCGAAACCTGTAAATGCGCCTTTGAGGCCCGGAGCCTCGCCGATGACGGGGATCGAATCGCTGGTGGCGGGGCGATGGCCCATCCATTCAGTGATATGTTTGGCGCGCAAACCGGGAAAGGCTTTGGCCGCATTCCGGCGCAACAGGTCCAGCGGAGCCTTGGAGGGTCCGGCCTCGATCCCGCCGAATTCGACAACGCCTGCCAAACGCAAGCGGCCATCCATCGGTGTGGCGACGAATTTACCGCCCACGACCATGACCGGGGTTGTGGGCATCATGTTTGGTTCCCAGAATTCCAGATGATAGCCGCGCTCGGCCTCGAGCGGGACATCCAGACCCAGAATGTCGGCCAGAGGTCCGGACCAGACGCCGGTGGCCACCACAACCGCATCGCAATCAATGGTTTCGCCCCCTGCCCGCACGCCAGTGACATGGCCGTTTTCGCGGGCAATATCGGTCACGTCAGCGCGCACAAATGTGCCGCCTTGCGCCTCGACATGGGTGGCAAGGTCTTTGACGTATTGCCCCGGGTCCGCGATCAGCCCGTGGTCCTTGAGCCGGGTGGCAAAATTCAGATCGGGTGAAAAGGCGGGGTCGAGGTCGTGGAACGCCTGACCTTCGAATTCTTCCCAGGTGAAGCCGTTTTCGCGGCGCAGGTTCCAGCCGAATGCATCCGTTTCGAAATGAGCACGGTCATCATAGATGAACATGTAATCGGATGGTTTGATCCACTTTTCTGCCCCGGTTCCCGCCGACAGCGCGAGGTGGTCGTTCAGGCCGTCACCCACAATCGGGGTCAGCGCCTTGGCGATGCGGGTGGTGTCGGCGGCGTTGGCGTGGCTCATGTATTTGCGCAGCCACGGCAGCAATTTGGGCACATAACCCCATTTCAGAAACAGCGGCTGGTTGGGGCTGAGCAGCATTTTCGGCGCTTTGGCCAGCAGACCCGGCCCTGTTACGGGCACGATCGAGCAGGAGGCCAGAACGCCCCCGTTGCCATAGCTTGCCCCTTCGGCGGGGCCGGCGCGGTCGATCAGCACGACCTTATGCCCATCGCGTTGCAACCAGATTGCGGTTGAAACCCCGACAATCCCGGCGCCGATGATGGCTATGGTTTTAGGTTCTTGGGTCATTTCCCCTCCAGACCTGCGCATGCAGGCAGAAAACGCGATTCCATGACGCGCAGAGTGACACACATTTGCGATACGTCAACAAAATGTTGACATTTTATCATCGTTGCGTAGATTTGGGTCATGTCAAACGCTCCCCTTGGTCCCATCGTGTCCTCGGCTCATCTGGCCGATGGAAAGATTCCTGAACTGTCTGAATTTGAATTCGGACTGATCATTGCAAGCCATGCCTTTGAGCGGTGGACCGTTCGGGCAATGGCCGCCGCCGGATACCCAGAGCTGTCGTCGCTGGACGTTCTGGTGCTGCATACGGTGCACCACCGGAATCGCCCCAAAAAGCTGGCTGATATCTGTTTGGTTCTGAACGTCGAAGACACGCACACAGTCAACTATGCGATCAAGAAGCTTTCCAAAGCCGGGTTGGTTACGGCGGGCCGTCTGGGCAAGGAAAAAACGGTTGAGGCGACGGACAAAGGGGCGCAAGCCTGCAAAACCTATCGTGAAATCCGTGAGGCGCTGCTGTTGGAAAACATGAAAGAGGTCGGGATTGACCCCGATCAGCTGGGCCGGATTTCGGGGTTGTTGCGGCTGATGTCTGGCCAATACGACCAAGCGGCGCGCGCCGCGACAGCCTATTGACCAGACAGAGCGCATCAGAACGACCTCTGCTTGGCGAAGTGATCCAGCTTTGACAGATCAGGGCGCAGGCCCAGACCCGGCGCATCGGGTACGATGACCTGCCCGTTTTCCACGTGGAATGGGGTTTCAAGGATGTCTTCGACCAAGAAATAGCTGGCTTGGTAGAACTCGCACCCCAGCGTGATTTCGGGGGTGGCGGCGATCATGTGGGTGCCTGCGAGGTGGGCCAGCCCGGCCTCGAACATGTCGCCACCATAGGCCATCAGACCATTGGCTGCGGCGATGCGGGCCACCGATTGGGCCCGGGTCAGGCCACCGGATTTCATGATTTTGATCGAGACACCGTCACAGATGCCTTCGCGAGCGGCGCGGGTCATATCCTCGGGGCCGAACACGCTTTCGTCCGCCAGCAGCGGGATATCCATCATGCCGCGCAGTTGGGCCATCATGTCATAGTGGTGATGGCGCACGGGCTGTTCGATGAAATCGGGTTTGAACTGCGCCACATCCAGCACCTGTGGAATGGCCTGTTCGATTTCCAAGCCCTGATTGTAGTCCACCCGGACGTTGAATTCGGGGAAATCCTGCGCGATCCGTTCCAGACGCATGACGTCAAAGGCGTGATCCTTGAAGCCGGTTTTAAGCTTGATCAGACCCACATTGTCGTCACGCAACCGTTGCATCAACGTGATATCCGCGTCGAAATCGGGGTTGGCGATGGAACAGCTGAGCGGGATGGTATCGCGGGCTTTGCTGCCGAGAAAGGCCCAGACCGGTTGTCCGGTGATGTGGCCTGACAGGTCAAGCAGAGCGGTCTCGAGCGCCGCCTTAGCCTCGGTACAATGGGCGACGGCGCGGCTGGCCTGTTCCATGATCTTGGCACGGTCGGCCACCCGCTTGCCCACGACCAGCGGGCGAATATAGCGATCAAGGGCGGCATAGGTTGCTTCGGGCGTGCCGGTAAACACCGACCACGGCGAGGCCTCGCCAAAGCCCTGTGCGCCACCCTCGGCGGTCAGGCGCAGAACGACAATCTCACACGATCCTTCGACCCGGCCAATGCCGTGATCCCGTGCGGACACCACCGGCAAGGCAAGGTGCCACAAATCGAATCCGGTGATGGTTTGCAAAAGCTCCGTCATGTTTCCCCCTGAGTGACGTTGGGCAAAGCTTGCGCAACTCAGGTCATCATTTCCAATACTAATATTTTGCCAAGGTATCAGAATTGGTGATATAGGGCCTGATATGTCCTCATACTTTCGTCATTATCAGGCGTTCCACGCCATCATCGAAACCGGCACTGTAACGGGTGCTGCGGAACAGTTGGGGGTGTCGCAGCCCGCGATTTCCAACCTGTTGGGACAGCTGGAGCGGAAGACCAAGCTCAAGCTGTTTGAGCGCAGCCGGGGGCGGTTGCTGCCAACCCCGGAATCGATGGTTCTGTACGAAGAGATTGACACGGTTGTTCGTGGATTAGATCATGTAAATCAGGCGGTTGTCGATTTGCAGAACCAAAAGGCCGGACAGCTACAGGTGGCGACAAATCACGCGATGGCCTTTGGGTTCATGCCCGGTGAAATTGCCCGCTTTGCCCAGAGCAAACCCAATCTGACGGTGTCGTTCCAATCCCAATATTCCACCAAGATCCAAGAGTGGGTCATGGCCGGATTGTTCGAGATCGGGATTTGTGAATTGCCGGTGCGCCACGATGGGTTGGATCGGATCCCGTTTTTCTTTGAAATCATGTGCGCGGTGCCCCACGACAGCCCCTTGGCCAAGCACGAGGTGCTGACGCCCGCCTTGTTGGACAATGTGCCTTTTATCGTCATGGGGGCGGATCACATGGTCAATCGCCGCGCCCGCGAGGCGTTTCAGCGGGAGGGGGCCAATATGCGGGTGCGCTGCCACACGGACCTGTTCCGTAATGCTTTGAATTTGGTCAAACAGGGGTTGGGAGTCACGTTGGTCGACCCATTCACCCTTTCCAGTGATGATCGGCAGGGATATTTGCTGCGCCGGTTTGAGCCGCAGATCCGGTTGGACGTGGTCATTCTGACCGCACGTGGGCGTCCGATTTCCGCCATTGGCGCGCAGTTTCTGGCGCAGGTTTCGCAGAGCATGTCTAAATTGGCCCTGCCGCAAGAGGTGCCGTGATCCCGCCCGATGCTAGGCGTTTGATTTTTGGGGCATTCCCAGCTTGACCACAGGGTCTGTGCGCCGTCACACTCTGACACAAATCTATTTCTTTTCGGGACATGATCTTGGCCTTCAAATTTGTTCATACCGCTGACGTTCATCTCGATTCCCCGTTGAAATCACTGGCGTTGCGGGATGCAGGGCTAGCCGAGCTGGTGGGCAATGCCACGCGCACTACCCTGTCGCGGATTGTGGATCTGTGCATCTCTGAGAGCGTGCAGGCGCTGGTGATTGCCGGAGACTTGTATGACGGCAGCCAGACCTCGATGAAAACCGCGCGGTTTTTGGCCCAAGAGATGGAGCGGCTGGCGGCGGCGGGTATTCCGGCGTTTTTGATCCGGGGCAATCATGATGCCTCGTCCAAAATCTCGCGCGAATTGGTGTTGCCGGACACGGTCAAAGTGTTTGCGGGACGGGCAGAAACGGTTGAGGTCGAGTGGAATGGCCATGCGGTCGCGGTGCATGGTATTTCTTTCCGCCTGCCCCACGCGCCCGAAAGTCTGTTGACCAACTTTGCCCCGCCGGTATCGGGTGCCTTTAACATTGGCTTGCTGCACACCAGTCTGGACGGGGCATCGGGGCACGATCCCTATGCGCCCTGTTCGCTGGTCGATTTGCAGCAAACCGGGTTCGATTACTGGGCCTTGGGCCATATTCACAAACGCGCGGTGCATCCGGGGGCAACCCATGTGGTGATGCCCGGCATCCCGCAGGGGCGCGATATTGGCGAGGCCGGGGCGAAATCGGTCACGTTGGTCTGTGTGGATGATGCTGGTGACGTGCGGCTTGAGGCGAAAGAGGTGGCGGTCGCGCAATTCGAGCGGCTGGCGATTGAATGCACTGGGATCACCGATTGGGTCGATCTGGTGGCGGCGTTGAAGCAGGGGTTGCGGGACGCAAGGCAGGCGCATGGGGGCGAAAACCTGATCGTGCGGCCCATGTTTGTCGGTCAGTCGCCTCTGGCGTGGCGGGCCAGCCGGGATGCAGATTTGTTGCGCAATGAGGCGCAGAATTTTGCCGAACAGATTGGCACGTTATGGATTGATAAGATCGAAATCGATCTGCACGCCGGAGAGTCGCGTGCGACGGGTGGGGCCGTGAGCGATATGGCCGCGCTGGTGTCGGCGGGCACGTTGCGTGCGGATGATCCACGTGTTCAGGCCGGGATGGATCTGATCCTGAAACACCTGCCCCGCGAATTGCGCGGGCTATTGGGCGACAGTGAGGAAGAGGTTTTGGCCGCTTTGGATGCGGCGATGAAACAGGGCGCGAAAGATGTGCTGGCCCGGTTGGAAGAGGCCGAGGATTAAGCCATGCGTCTGAACCAGTTTGACCTGACCCGATATGGAAAATTCACCGATCTGAGCCTGCCATTTGACGCGCCTGAGGCTGGCAAACCGGATCTGCATATCATTTACGGCCCCAACGAGGCCGGCAAATCAACGCTGTTGTCCGGCTGGCTGGATCTGCTGTTTCAAATCCCGGTGCGCAGTACCATGGGGTTTTTGCATCCGTTTTCGTCAATGCAGATTGGCGCGTCGCTTGAAATTGACGGCGGGGTTCATCAGCTGATCCGGGTCAAGAAGCGCGACAATTCCTTGCTGGATGCGCAGGGCGCGCCGGTGGCTGAGGCGCTGTTGCATGGCGGGTTGCGCGGTCTGGATCGCGCGGCTTATGCGGCGATGTTTTCGTTAAACGGGCAGACGTTGGATGCTGGTGGCGAGAGCATTCTGGCCAGTGAGGGCGACCTGGGACAGCTGTTGTTCCAAGCCAGCGCCGGGTTGACCGATCTGGGCACGCAGTTGGATGCGCTGCGCGAGGGGTCGTTGGAGTTTTTGAATGCGACGGGCCGCAAGGGACGGTTGCGCACGCTGAAAGCCGAGTTTGACGAGCTGGGCGACCAGATGAAGGCATTGGACACGGCAGCGACAGACTATGCCCGTTTGGCCAAGGACCGCGATGGCGCGCGCACTGCGTGGCAAGCCGCGCGAAAAGAGGCCGAAGCGGCGCAAGGCAAGGCCCTTGAGACCGAGCGGTTGTTGGGGGCTTTGCCGGTTGCGGGGCGTTTGGGGCGGCTGGACAGTCAGATTGCCGGCTTTGGCGATTTGCCTGAAGCACCTCAGGGGTGGATGGCCGAACTGCCTGCTTTGGATCGCGCAGAGACAGAGATGGCGACACTGTTGGAGACGGCGAAAAGGGCCGTTGATACGTTGAGCCAAGAGTTGGACGCGATCCCACAGGATAAACAGATATTGGACCTGAGCGCCGATATTCTGGCGATTGATCCCTTGAAATCGGCCTATGATACCGCATCCGCTGACCTGCCAAAGCGGTTGAAAGAGCGGGACGGGGAAACCGGATCTGTACGCGATTGTCTGGCGCGGTTGGGGCAAACTGGCAGCGACCCTGCGCAAATCCTGCCCGAGGTTGCTGTGTCGGGGCGCTTGCGCGGGTTGATCGAGCAACATTCCGGGTTAGAGAGCAAACGCGTTAGCGCCGTAGACGAGTACGAACGCGCCAAGGCAGAGGCAGAGCGCACCGCGCAGCGGCTGAAAGCGGCTGGCGGTGGCACCGCTGATTTGGCCGGACTGGGTGGGTTGGTGCAAAGCATCCGGCGTGATGATCCGGTGGGGGCCAGCGATCGCGCGCGCGCCGCACTGGCCGAAGCCGAGGCGATCTGGCACGAAAAACGTGCGGCTTTGGGGGCGGCGTTTAAAGATGGTGCTGCGGTTGCAGAGCTGGTTGCGCCGGACCGGGCGCGGCTTGAAACCTTGGGCGATGAAATCACAGGGGCAGCCCGCCAGATCGAGCGGGAGCAAGAGACGCTGGAGCGGCTCAGGGGCGAGATGGCGCAGCACGTGGCGCGGCAGGAGGCGGCCAGCTCTAGCCCGCTTGTGACGCTGGAAGATGCGGCGCGGGTTCGGGCGCAGCGCGAGGCGGATTGGGCGCAGCATCGGGCGGCGTTGAACCCTGAGACGGCAGATCAGTTCGAGGCGGCGATGCGGCTGGATGATCAGATGTCGGCAACGGTGGGCGATCAACGGGCGCGAGCCGAAATGGCCCAAGATGCGGAACGGGTGCGGGCCGAAACGCAGGACCGGATCACGGCGAGCGAGGCGCGTCTGAGCGGGGTGCAGGCGCAATCTGATGGTTTGGCAGAAACGCTTGGTCGGATGGTATCGGATGTGTCGCCCCTGCTACCTGCGGACATGACGGTCGTGGGGTTTCAGGCGTGGTTGACCCGGTTGGACACCGCGCGCGACGCGGTGCGCCACCGCGATGAGGCCGAACGTAGGGTGGTGCAGGTCACGGGGGCAATGGAGCGTGCGCGTGCGGGTTTGATGGCTGCGTTGGCGCAGGCCGGGCGGATCATGGACGACGGCGTGGATCTGTCGTTTGCGGTTGAAACGGCGCAATCCCTGTTGGATCGCGCGACCCAGATCGAAGCGTTCAGCGAAGCCGAGACACAGGCCCGCCAAGAGCTGGCGCGGCGGGACAAAGCCCTGAGCGGCGCGCAGGGTGCGATGCAGGTCTGGCAGGCCGATTGGGCCGCGACCTGTGCCAAAACATGGATGGCAGACGCTCCGCCCAGCGTGCCGGAAATGCGCGCCATTCTGGATGAGTTGGACCAGTTGCGCCGTCATTTCGACCGAGCGGCGGATCTGGACCGGCGGATCGTTGCGATGCAGGCCAATTGCGATTTGTTTGCCCAAGCCGTTCAGACGTTGACGGCCCGGCTTGGGGTCGTGGGGGAGGGTCCGGCCGAGGATCTGTGGCGTGGTATCAAGCAGCGATTGCGCAATGCCGAAACCCATCAGACGCAGCGCGCAGATCTGCTCAAACGGTTGGGGGCGGCACAGCAAGCACATGTAGATCTTGCGCAGCGGGCCGAGATTCACCAGACCCGCACGCAGGAATTTACCCGTTTTTTCAACGTACAAACCTGGCAGCAGGCGCGCGAGGCGCTGACCCAGTCGGGGGAACGCGCCAAGGTGGTGGCAGATCGTCGGGATTGCGCCGAAGAGCTGTGCGCGTTGATGCGCGCGGACACGATTGCCGAGGCGTTGGAGGCCTTAGCAGATGTGGATGAGACCACATTGCAGGCACGCGCCGAGAGCTTGAAGACAGATCTAAAGACCCTGCGGAGCAATCAGGAAGAGGCGCATACCGCCTTTCGCAAGGCCGAGGATGATTTGGAAAACGTTGGCGGCGACGGGGCGGTTGCCCGGTTGGATGAACAACGCCAGACCTTGTTGTTGGAAATGAAAGACGGGGCGCAGCAGCACTTGCAGCAACGGTTGGGGTTGCTGGCCGTGGACACCGCGTTGCGACAGTATCGCGACACCCACCGCAGCGGCATGTTGGAACGCGCGTCTGAGGCGTTTCGAACCATGTCGCGGGGCCGCTATTCCGGTCTTGCCGCCCAGCCCGATGGCACCCGCGAAGTGCTGGTGGCGGTGGCGGCCGAAGGGGGATCGAAAGAAGCAACACAGCTGTCAGACGGCACCCGCGCGCAGCTGTATCTGGCGCTGCGGATTGCCGGGTATCATGAATTTGTGCGCAACAACGGGCCGGTGCCGTTCATTGCCGATGACATCATGGAAAGCTTTGACGACGCGCGCGCGGCTGAAACCGTGGGGTTGCTGGCCAAGATGAGCGAAACGGGTCAGGTGATTTACCTGACGCACCATGCCCATCTGTGCGACATCGCCAAAGACGCCTGCCCGTCGGTGCAGATCCATCGCTTGCCAGAGTGAGCGGGCCTAGGGCGCAGACAAAGCCGCGCCCTAGGGTGGTTTGATTTACTCGAGCAGCTCAATATCACCCGGGCGCCAGGTTTTATCGAACCACGGCTCTGTTGGGCTGTAGAGACGCAGGATGGTAAAGAATCCCTTGCCCGGCACGGTCTGCAGCCAGTTGGATTCTTTGCCTTCGGGCGGTTTAGGCCCAAAGTAGAGATCCACCGAGCCGTCTTCGTTTTTGGCATAGATGTCTTTGTGCTTTTCGCTGTTGTAGCTTGGGAACGGCTGGTCCGTCTGAAGCTGCGAGCGGGTTTGCGGATCATAGAGCACGATCGAAGCGAAATTTTTCGCGGGGGGATCGGCGGGCAGCGTCAATTTGTAGTTTTTGCTGCCATCCAGATAATCGCCATTTTCATCCAAGACGCCCCAAGCGTATTGCGAGCCTTTGCCGATCAATTTCCACGTCATTGCGGGAGTATTCACCGTCGCAAAGTAGAAGAATTCGGTGCGTGAATCCAAATCACGCCCACCGGCGCCTTCGTCACGCAGGAATTCGTAGCTGCCACCGGGGAACCCTTGTTTCCAATAGCTGCCTTCGTAGAGGAAATCAGCCGGGTTGCGTTCATACCACAGGAATGTGCGCGCGGTTGCATTGGCGACTTCGGCGGATTTGATCAGGATGTTTTTCATGCGCAAATCGGGATCAAAGGTCTTGCCCTTTTGAATGCCGATTGAGGCGAAAAGGCCGCGCATTTCGGGATCAAGCATCGCAATTGGTTCACGCTGAACAACCGTATTCAATTCTTTGTAGAAATCGAAATCGGTCGCATGGATGGTGTTAAAATCCTTGCCCGTGCCGTTGTAGAATTCCATTTCTGGTGGATTCTTTTTGTCGGCGAGCGAATAGATTTTCACCCCATCCCTAAAGAGCTGGCTTGAGAATTCGGGCTTGCCATCCTTGAGGAAACCGCGCGCGATGAACCAGTTGATCCAACTTGTGGATTTGGACACAAAATAGGTTTCGCCCTCAACCTCGGCCTCTATCCCGCCAACGGGGGGATCAAGATCGCCCTCATAATCGGGGGGCAGGATCAGGTATTTCCCCCCCTTACCCGCATCCGGCCCCGGCGCGCCGGTGTCGGTCACAAAGCGGAAAAAAGCATCGTTGACGGTGCCCGGCCCCGTTCCCGGAGGCAGTTCGATCACGGTCGCCCCATCCTTTTTCAGGTCAAGAACCGCGCTCATGTAGACGGTATCTGTATTGCCGGTCAGGAACAGAGAGTTGCTGTCCATCAGCTGGTCGAAAATACGCACCTGATAGGAGTTGGTTTCGCCGTTGACTTGCTGGCTGCGGCGGATGGCCTCAAGCGAAGCGGCGGGCATGCCGGACAGGAACGTTTCGACACCGCGGATGTAATCCAGATGGTTATACAGCGCCTCGGCAGTGGCGGCTGTGGGGATGCCATCGAAGAATTCGATATTACCCGCTCTGGTGGTGTATTTGTCTGGCGTCAAAAGACCTTCGGGAATTTTTGTATTGAAGCCCGGTGTAGGCTCTTCTGCCTGTATCTGAGGCGCCAACAGCGTCCCGGCCAACAGCGTTGAGGTTAAAAGCAATCGGTTGATAGAAAAGTTCATCATCTCATATCCCCTAAGACTAATGTAGGCATTGCTCTCGGAGGGTACCGGCCAAACATTATTTTGTCTAATGTTCTATTTTGGCTATGATTTTTCATTCAACAATGACAACCATTGAGTGCTATAAGAATCTCGCATTGCATGACCTCAGCTTTGGCTTACAGACCACCCAAATCAGGCCGAAACCGTCAAAGATTTACCAACACCGCCGCGGAAATGCAGTGTATTTTTCACCGTGCTTGTTTTGCCGCTCATCCACCTTAAGATGACGTAAGTTAAAGAGTTCCTTTTTTCACGTTTATTGATTTACTCAGGGAGAGAAAAATATGAAATTTTCAATGCGAACAATTGCGCTTGTTCTTGGCCTTCCATTGGCGGCCCAACCCGCAATTGCCGAAGATGAAGCCTATGTTGATAACGTCGAAGGTTGGAGTATTTTACGTGACGTGGAACGCGCCGGTTGCGTCATGGAGAAAGTCAACGAAGACGGTTTCCTGTTCCGCATTGGGAAGACGGAAGCAGGCAGCGAGTTCGGATACGTTGCAGTCTATACCAAGGATAAAGATGTGAACGTGATCGGCGGCGTTTCGTCGGATGTCACATTCGATGTTGATGGCCAGCGGTTCTATGGAACGGCCAAGGGCGACTTTAGATCAGGGGGCTATCGCGGTGGCTACGCCGAGGCCAACAACGAAGCCTTTGGCGACGCTTTGGCGCGGCGATACGTGCTGACGATCAACCCAGACGGGGACACCCCGCTGGCGCTAAGCCTTGATGGGACGCTGAAGGCAATGGCCGCGACACGCGATTGCGAAGCGCATAGCCTAGCAGCTTTGGGTATGGCTGACGTCGCCCAACAGAGTTCTTTGGAAACAGCTGCTGTCGCAAGTTGGAACTCGCTCATCTCAGACAATGATCGCGCCGCGCGGTATGCAAATGATGCCTACGCAGCCTTGGTATTCCCCGAGATCACCAAGGTGGGTCTTGGCATCGGTGGCGAAGGGGGCAACGGTGTGCTGTATGACAAAGAAAACGTGCTTGGGTATTATCGCACGTCCTCTCTGTCCTTTGGCGCACAAGCTGGCGCACAAACCTATGGGTATGTGGTGATGTTCATGGATCAAGACGCGTTGAACAAATTCACCAACAGCAGTGGGTACGAATTGGGCGTTGATGGCTCAGTCGCTGTCTTTGGTGCGGGTTTGACGGCCGAAGCTGATACCACCAACCTAAAAACGGATACCGTCGCATTCGTATTTGACGAGCAGGGGTTGATGGCGAATTGGACGGTTGAGGGCACCCGGATCAAACCGCTCAACTTTTAACGCGCAATACGCTTTGCAAGGCAGTCGTCGACCCTGTCCGGGTCGACAGCTATTTCTGCCTCAAAAACAGTTGGGCAATACGGCTGGCAGATTAGCTTGCGGCCCGGGCCACCCATCACCTAGCTGCACTCAAGCGGCCCTGACAGATAGATTGATGCTTAGGTTTCGGACACTATGGTCTGCCCCGCAATCATTCGGTCACTCGGTACTCGGATGGGACAAAAAACGTATAGTCCCGGCTTGCGACGGATTCGTGGCATTCATGGCAATAGAACATTTCCTGACTGCGACTGCCGACTGTATCACCAAACAAAGACCCATCTGGCATCACCATGACATAGCGCCAATCAGCCGTTTGTGGATGGGTGCCGATTGGCAACTTCTCCATGATAAACAGCGCACCAGGAAAAACGTGCCCCTCGTCCGTAACTGTTATGCTATCTTTGGCCAAGACCGACCCGGCCAGTAACGGCTCCCCGTCGCTGAGCGTTCCGTAATTGTGGGCCATTTTGTTGGCATAGCTATTTACATAACGCTGGCCATGAGTGGCCGAAATATACGGTGCATCATTGAACTTTGGCCAATCCTGATAATTCAGAATAAAGTCCAGATGCGCCGCCTCGTATCCGCTGCGCATCCGATCCATCAGGGTTTGATAGATCTGCACCGCCTCTTGTTTCGAAAGATCTGCTGCATTCTCGATCGTGATATGGGCCTCGGGCCCTGCTGACTGCGCGTTGGCGGGCGCGGCCAGCCCCCCGGCCACCACACAGACCACAAGACGTGTTAATGGGAAATTCTTGATAAAATTATACATATAGAAACCACCCTTACAAAGGCGAGCCCGGCTCTGCGTTGCATGTCTTTATCAATAAGGTGCAACAGTACCGTCTGAACCGTGCTTTTCGCAGTTTATGAACACTATGGGGTGCTCGATACGCTCTATATTGGACACAAACCCAGCATCTGACAAGTTTGCGCACGCAGGCCGCGATCCCCGATCTTGCCCGCCACCGCCCAAGCGCGGGCTGGCAGAGATATGTCTTGGGCCGCGGCGATGAATCAGGACCCATCCAGCTGAGATCGACGACAGTGGAATTTGAAAAGCGCCCTGCCCAGTTACGATCCTCGGCTCCCGCCAAGGTAATTTCCAGTGATTTCAATGCAGTTAAGCGATCTGGAAAAAAATCTTGGACTTGGTGGAATTGGCCTTGAATATCCGCCGCTTGCGCGGATATACCCGTCAGCGGAGACGTGGCCGAGTGGTCGAAGGCGCTCCCCTGCTAAGGGAGTAGGCCCGGAAGGGTCTCGAGGGTTCGAATCCCTTCGTCTCCGCCACCATCATATTTTCCTCCGTGTTTTCAGTGGTTTATTTTGAGCGCTGGCGAACCTAAAAGGAAGGTTCGCCGCATGCACCGGCCGCTACGGCTTTTTCTTTTTCCGAGTCATTTTTTGCATGGCCGCGTTGGCCAGCTTAGCTCGGTTTGCCTCCTCTGTGTACCTCTGGACTTCACTAAGCGTTTTGTGACCGGTTACAGACATGATCTGATGACCTGTCGCTCCGGCTTCTGCCAAGCGGCGAGCAATTGCTTTTCGCAACCCATGTGAACTGCATTTTGGCAACCCGGCCGCATTGCACCACTTGCGCATATCTTTACCCAACCCCTTTTCGGAACGTTGTTGGCCGTCTTTTGTTTCGAGGAATGTTTTTACCTCACTGGGAATCTTATCCAATACGGTTTGCAGATGTGGGTGAACCGGAATGCTGATCACCATGCCATTGTTTGATTGGGTCTTTTGACGAACGTATTCCACGCGACCGTTGTTGATGCTTTGCCACCCCAGTTTGACGGCGTCGACACGGGCCGCACCGGTGTATAGCATAAGTGTCATTGCTGCGTACGGAACGCTACCCAACCGGTAGACTGACAGATACTTCTCGATCTCTTCTTCCGTCCAAGTGTGGAACCCAACTTTCTTGACTTTCATCGGCTTGACCATCGAGGCGGGATTGAACTTGATCCACTCAATTTCCACGGCTTCATCGAGCAAAGCGATGAGCCGATGGCGCAATTTGTTGGCTGCAACCGGTGTCTCCGCCTTTTTTTCCAAGATAGCCTTTACGTGACGTCTTTGGATAGAAATCACTGGGAGGTGGCCATATTGGTCCCGCATTTCTTCCAGGATATTCCGGTAAACTTGCTTGGTGCTGTTGGCCAACGCCAAATAGTTACTGGATTGGTAGTAAAGCGCAATTAGGGCACTCAATGACTTGGTAGAAGCTGACCTGGATGATGAGGCTTTCTTTTCCCCGGCAGCTGCTGCCCGATAACGCTCTCGAAACTCCTTCGATCCGTACTCGGTGCCCAACTGAACATCTATTCCGTATTTATCACGGTACCGGAAACGAACTTTACCATGCCTATCAGTTTGTCTTGATACTCCGGGGTACTCCTTCTTCTGTTTCATGATCAATCGAGCCCCAACGCTGCATCCCATTCATTCCGCGGATCGGCGACTTCTCGATCACCGATGAAGATTCTCAAACCGGCCTTGGGATCAAACTCGATCTTGGCGACGGAATACCCAGCATCCCGGGTCGCCTTTAGGGCTCTTGCTATCTCTGCTTGGGTAAAAATCGCTTTGCGATTGGCCATACAGCTCTCCTTGACTATGACACTCTCTACTTCCAGCAAGTCGCATGCGACTTGTCAGAGGCTCCATGAGAGCGGATTCGCAACCCGAACCGCTGGATTGCGGAAGGGTGTCAAGAGGCCGGCGGCCTGGGTGGAGTAACTATCTCCGGACACAAACTTAGTGGTACACCATCTGTCTTTAAAGCCCTTCTGAGAAATTTTTCCATGTTATTCAAAATATTGGCCGAAATATAAAATCAGAAGCCCTTTGAGGGAAAAAATTCCACGATTGTGAAAGTGACAACCTTTGGTAGTTGCAGTGAAGCTCAACGCTCCAGTTGGCGTTCACAGATCCATTTCTTGACACACTCAAAAGTGTTAGCTTGGCGCCCCTCCAGGCTTCTACTGGAGGGGAGGCGCTGAACCCCAGCCGATGAAGGGGCTCAGCTGCTTTGTCAGTAGTTTCGGCGATCAGCCACCTCGCCTAAGAGCAAGTTTAAGCTGCCTCATCGCTGCCTGAAGATCTTGAACATGTTGGCGAATTCCTCGAAAGTCCTTCCACCTTTCAGCCAATTGGCGAAGCAGCTCACGATCGTCTTCGAAGATCAGATGCTCCGAGGTGTCGATGCGCATGGCCAAGTCGCCATAGCCGAGTTTGAGTTCATTCAATGCGAACGTGATTTCTTCTGCCATCAGATCCAACGCGTTTTCATCGTTGATCGCCAAAGGTTCGCCGTCCTGCAGGCGCTGTAGTAGTTGTGGCAGGAGCGGGCAGAAGCTCTTCTTGGGGTGGATTCCAGCTTTTTCCCACTCTTCGGCCAACCATCGGCCTTGCTTGACGGAGGAAAGAACAGCCTTCTCGAGTTGTTCGTAGAGTTCATTTGCCATGTAGAATTTCCTATGCTGTAGCACGCAAAAACGAGGCTTCACTGCCCCTCATGAAACCGAGATGTGTTGCGGCAGATCTCGGCTTTAGTGTTTCATGCCGACAGCAACGCAATGGGAGCATCCGCCTGAACACAAAAGCATGCGCGGAGGTGATCGGTGAATTCTTCAGTAAGAAGGCAGATGTCCTCCACGATAGGCGAGCCCGGATCGATCTCAGCGAAATATGCGGCTTCGATCCGGTCAGGCTCATGGACGTTTTCCAATGTCAGAAATTCGTAAAGGCGAGTCAGATTGCTCTCCATCCGGCGTGTCAGCTTAGGCTGGGTTTCCAGGTCGTCCATGAGAGCCTGAACGCACCGAACTCCGGGCTGCCCACCCAGCAGCGCAGACGCGTTTTGAAGGGCTTCTGACCGAAGGTAGAAAAACTCCCTGAGGTCCTTCAGGGGGTCGTGACGTAAGTCGAACATTTTCTGTTCTCCTTTGCAGCACCCACGCATCATGCTCGGGTTTCAAGGGCGCCTGATTTCCTCCTTGGGTTTGCGCGACTTTTCTTCGGAGAGGCTGCTGTCTCTCGGTTTTTGGAAATGTAGGTTTGTTTTTTCTTTGTTTGGGGCTTCGCAAGAACAGCCCAAGACAAGAAAAAACGAAACCAAGACTTGATGGTATCGGTAGAAACTTTGCAATTAGTTCTTCCATAAGGGTAACACTTACAAATGGTGATGCCGCGCTATCGACGAAAAACTTCGCGTTCGTTACGGAGCAAATTTCGAGTTTGGCGGGTTGGCGAACCTTGATCCTTAGTTAGACAGTGCACTCTTTAAGTTGCTGATAAAGTGAGACAAAAAATCAAATTGGCGGATCCGCAGGAATTCGAACCTGGCAACGAAAACAGTAGTTTATCATGGCGAACCGTCGTCACCCGCCTCTCGTATTCGTTGGAGTAATTTTTGCTTGGCGAACTTCAGCTAATCGGAAACAGCTGCTCCAAGAAAGAAGGTGAAGGATGGAACTACGTCGTGTTTTGGCGGATAAATTCCTTCGAGGAAAACGGATGCACCGAACTTGTCATTACCAACATCACGAAAAGTACGGAGCTTCCTGGCATGTTCCTTAGTGAACAGTCGGTCTCTTTCGGCCAACTCAAAAACCTGGATCCTCTCTTGGTTCTCGACGGCCGAAAGTAACACATCATTGAGATCGCCAAAGAACTCATCCTCCTGGTCTTCGCCCGTAGACGCCTTACGTTTCTCGCTCACTTCCCAATTCCCGCTCTCCATGCATAAGCCAAATTGGCGGCATCCGCGCCAGCACGGTGCAAGGTGGGCTGGTTTTGCATGTTGCGATAGACCCGGTGAAGATGCCCAGGCGCCATGCAGCCTTCACTTGAAAACGCGGCCCATGCCGCTCCGTCAAAGTCAGATATCTCCGGACCAGGGTGGCCGAGCAGACGATTCAGCCAGCGCTGATCGAATTCCGGCGCGTCTGAAAACAATGGCCTGCCTCCAACTATTTCCAACAGCCATTTGGCCACGTCGTCCGACGGTGTTGCATCATCAAGCTCAGATCTATGAATGCCGTGCACGTTCTGACTTTCCGCGTTCCAGTCACTTTCCAGCCAATCCGGCCTTGGCTGAATGAGTTTGCTTTCAACGACAACTTTCGTTCCGTCAAGCCACGCCACCCCGACTTCAATCGGCCAGCTATCTTGGCTCAACGAGGATGCCTCAAAATCGATAAACACCGGCCCTCCTACACTAACCATCTCGCCGTTTTCATCGAGGCCAACTCCAAGGCCAAGCGAGCGGCGTCGAGCAAAGAATAACTCTTCATTCGGGCCAGGCTCTCCCAATATTGTGGCAATATCGTTGAGTTCTTCTTTGTCCATTGTTCTCACCGTCGAAGTTGTTCGCTCTTACCGCTCCTGAGGTTGTATGTTCGTACGGATTTGGTAGGCTGGCCAGGTATTTATGAAATGGTTAGTATGAAAAAAACTTCACTTTCTGAACGGGATATATGCAGCAAGTTCATTATGCCGGCGCTCATTTCTTCCGGGTGGGACTTGAATACTCAAATTTCCGAAGAAAAAACGATCATAACGCCCGGGCGAATAATCGTGCGCGGGAAAATGGTGGCACGTGGGCAGAAGAAGCGCGCAGATTACGTGCTCTACCAAAAGCCAAATGTACCAATTGCTGTTATTGAGGCAAAGGACAACAAACACAGCATCGGTGATGGGATGCAACAAGCCCTGACCTATGCAGACATGTTGCGTATACCCTTTGCGTTTTCATCGAACGGGGATGGTTTTCTATTCCACGACCGAACTGCTCAATCAGCACCAATGGAACAACAGATTGAGCTTGATGAGTTCCCATCCCCGGAAGAACTCGTAGAAAAATACAAGGCCTGGAAGGGGTTGTCCGACACCCAGGCCAAAACTGCGTTCCACCCCTATTTCGACGACGGGAAGACACCCCGATACTACCAGATGAACGCGATTAACGCGTCCTTGGAAGCCATTGCGAAAGACCAGCAACGACTGCTGCTGGTCATGGCTACGGGTACTGGTAAAACACTTACTGCCTTCCAAATCATTTGGCGACTTTGGAAGTCCGGAACCAAAAAACGCGTCCTGTTCCTTGCTGATCGGAATATTTTGATTGACCAAACCATGGTCAATGACTTTCGGCCCTTCATTGGGGATATGGCCAAGCTTTCAGCGCGATCAAAAACCATCGAACGCGCGGACGGAAGTAAAGAAGAACTCACACTGGCCGTTGACAAAAAGAGACGCATTAACACGGCGTACCAAATTTACCTTGGCCTTTACCAGGCACTTACAGGCCCCAAAGAAAGCCAGAAGATCTACAAGGAACTGTCACCCGATTTTTTTGACCTCATCATCATTGACGAGTGTCACAGAGGCAGTGCATCCGAGGATTCGGCCTGGCGTGAAATACTCGAACATTTTTCCAGTGCGACCCACATTGGTATGACCGCGACACCGAAAGAAACTGAATACGCCTCAAACATCGAATACTTCGGAGATCCAGTATACTCTTATACGCTGCGAGAAGGGATCGCTGATGGCTTTCTCGCGCCTTACAAAGTCATCAAATCTCACATCGACAGGGATGTGGAAGGGTACAGGCCGGAAGACGGCCAACTTGATCGTGATGGTGTTGAAGTCGAGGATAGGATCTACAATACAAAAGATTTTGACAGGGTTCTTGTCCTTGATGATCGCACCAAGCTGGTCGCAAAACGAGTCACACAGTTTTTGAAAGAAAGCGGAGACAGGATGCAGAAAACGATTGTTTTCTGCGTTGACGAAGAACATGCGGCCCGAATGCGGCAGGCTCTTGTCAATGAGAACCAGGATCTTGTTGCCAAAAACTCGAGATATGTCATGCGGATTACCGGCAGTGACAAAGAAGGCATCAATCAGCTTGCGAACTTCATCGATCCTGAGGCGCCCTATCCGGTCGTGGTCACTACATCACGCTTGCTAAGTACAGGCGTTGATGCTCAAACATGTCGTTTGATCGTGCTTGATCGGCAAATAGGGTCGATGACGGAATTCAAGCAGATTGTCGGTCGTGGAACACGAGTCCATGCTGACACTGGTAAATACTATTTCACACTAATGGATTTCCGCGGCGCCACCAACCACTTTGCTGACCCGGAATTCGATGGGGATCCAGTTCAAATCTACAAGCCCTCTGGCGACGCTCCTATGGTCCCGCCAGACGACGCGGATACACCTCTGCCCGGGGAAAACGAAGACGGAGATGCTCAGGATGGACCAGGCATCGAAATACTAATTGATGATGGCGCGACCAATGCAGATGAAAACTCAGACGAAGGTCCAAAACGGAAAATCTATGTTGATGGCGTTGGAGCGACAATTCTAAAAGAACGGGTTGAATACCTTGATGCGGAGGGAAAACTCATCACAGAGAGCTTGCGTGACTTTACTCGCAAGCACCTCATGCGCCGCTATGCATCGATGGACGATTTTCTGCGGCGTTGGAATTCGGAAGACCGCAAAAAGGCAATCATCGAGGAACTTGCGGAAGAAGGTCTGGATTTAAACCTGATTGGGGATGAGTTGGGGGAGAATCTCGATCCATTTGATCTCGTTTGTCATGTTGCTTTTGGTGCTAAACCTCTCACCAGAAAAGAGCGGGCAGACAGAGTTAAAAAGAAGGACGTTTTCAATCGGTACGGTGAACAAGCGCGTGCTGTATTGGACGCGCTGCTCGAGAAGTATGCCGACGAGGGCGTTTTTGACCTTGATGACACCAAGATCCTGCAGATCACCCCGTTCTCAAACATGGGGACACCGATTGAACTCATGAAGGTTTTTGGCAAGAAGCCTGACTATCTGCGAGCAGTTCAAGACTTGCAAAACGCTCTATACGATGTAACCGCCTGATGAAGACTATTGGAAGCTCGGAACTGTTTCAAATTCCAAAGGATGGTAGCGTACCTGTCTCGCGGACATGCAAAGAAATTAGAAAGTCGGAGGCAGTCCAGGTAAAAAACTATTTGGATCTCGCCGACAAAATCGCTGAGGTTCAATATCTCAACCCCGAATACGTGTTGGTTTTTCGAGGCCAATCCAAGGACTACAAAGATAGATATGGCGCATCATCTATCCCGCCGGGCATTTTTCGGGGCGAGGATTTACAAGCCAGAAGTCACATTTTGGCTCCGCGATTTGATAGGCTCCGGAGAGCTGAACAGGCACTGATTGAGCACTGGCAGCTGGCTCCGATTGACGGCAACATCAAAATCAAAAAGTACAGAATACTGCGTTGGTCTATTTTGCAGCACTACGAGATCTGCGAAACCCCTTTGCTTGATGTCACTTACTCTCTGCGTGTTGCCGCGTCCTTTGCTTCCTTAAGTAGCGGAAAACACGGGTTCGTTTTTGCTTTGGGGGTACCACACATATCTGGAACGATAACGACAGATATGGAAGCCGGCCTCCAGACAGTACGCCTTGCAAGTGTATGCCCTCCCCAAGCCCGTCGACCTCATATTCAAGAGGGGTACTTATTGGGAGAATACCCCGACATCAGCGTTTTCGCTGAGAAGCAAAACTACTCTTCCTTCGAAGTCGACTTCGGACGCAGGCTGCTCGCCAAGTTCCAGTTCGACAAGGAGACATTTTGGAGCCGCAATACGTTTCCAAAGATTTCTCGGAAGGCGCTCTACCCAGATGGGGCAGATCCCTTTATGGATGTGGCCAATCAAATCAAATCCGAGTTGGATGGATAATCTATGTCTATGAGAAGCCTTGTAAAATCCATCCAGGACATCATGCGCAAGGACGTGGGCGTAGATGGGGATGCACAGCGGTTATCGCAGCTTGTCTGGATGTTCTTTCTTAAGATCATCGACGACCAGGATGAGGCGATGGAATTCACGCGGGATGATTATACGTCCCCAGTCCCAGAACGCCTCCAGTGGCGTAATTGGGCTTCCGACCCTGAAGGGATCACTGGCGACAACCTCCTCAACTTCATCAATGGCGATCTGTTCCCGACCCTGAAGGAATTGCCTGCCAAGTCACCGCGGGCCAAGGTTGTCCGTTCAGTTTTTGAAGACGCCTACAACTATATGAAGTCCGGTACTCTTGTCCGGCAGATCGTAAACAAGATCAATGAAGTCGACTTCAACTCGCTCACCGAACGCCAGCATTTTGGCGACCTGTACGAGCAACTCCTGAATGACCTTCAGAATGCGGGCAATGCCGGTGAATATTACACGCCTCGGGCGGTCACCTCATTCATGGTTCAGCAGCTTGACCCCAGACCAGGTCAAGTTCTCCTCGACCCGGCCTGTGGAACGGGTGGTTTCCTGACATGTGCAATGCGGCACATGCGTGAGAAATACGTGAAGCGGCCCGAGGATGAAGAGTTGATGCAAGCCTCTCTGAGAGCCGTTGAGAAGAAACCGCTGCCGCATATGCTGTGTACAACCAATATGCTGCTCCACAACATTGAGGAACCGGCTTGGGTCAAACATGACAACACCCTCGCGCGCCCGCTCACCAGCTGGACCAAAGACGAGCGTGTCGACATCATCCTCTCCAATCCGCCCTTCGGCGGTAAAGAGGAAGATGGCATTGAAAACAACTTCCCTCAGTTCAAGACCCGCGAAACTGCGGATCTCTTCCTCGCCCTGATCATCCGCTTACTTAAGGTGAACGGCCGCGCTGCGGTAGTTCTTCCTGATGGCTCTCTCTTTGGCGAAGGCATCAAGACCAGGCTGAAGGAACACCTGCTGACCGAGTGCAACCTGCACACCATCGTACGTCTGCCAAACTCGGTCTTCAAACCCTACGCCTCCATTGGCACCAATCTGCTGTTCTTCGAAAAGGGTTCCCCAACCGAGGAGGTCTGGTACTGGGAGCATTGCGTGCCAGAAACCCAGAAGGCCTATTCGATGACCAGGCCGATCCGGCTGGAACACCTGGACGATTGTGCCGCTTGGTGGGGCGGAGCAGAGCGTGAAGGCCGCGAGGAAAACGAACGCGCTTGGAAAGTCTCAATCGATGAGATCAAAGAGCGGGGCTTCAACCTCGACATCAAGAACCCGCATCAGGAAGAAGATGATCACGGTGATCCAGAGGAGCTCTTGGTTGACCTGAAAGCAGCAGAGGCTTCGGTGGAAAGTTTGCGCGCCGAGCTGAAATCTATCCTGTCCGAGGCTCTTCTGCGATGACTGAAATTTCCATCCCTGAAAGTGCTCTTGGGCAACTGCGGGCGGCAAAAGCCGCGATGGTCGATGATGCGCAAATCAGAGACATCCTTGAAGCCAAGGATGAAGTCCTGGCGCGTTATAGCCCTGCCTTCCAATCTGGTCGCATAGAGGCCATTGAAGAGGACGTGATCAGGTCCTTCTTGAGGTTTGAAAACAACCAGCATTGGACCGGGCTACACCGTCAGGTAAATCGCATTTGTGCCGATATGGGCAAAACGCGCTTGGCCCTCGGTGCCTTGGTAGATGAAGCCCGCCCAGTAGCGAACCGGATGCAACCGGTCACCGATATCAAAGGGATGGGAAAAGGGATCATCACGGCGATCCTGCACGTTGCCTACCCTGACAAATACGGGGTTTGGAACAACACCTCTCATGATGGCCTGGCTGAGATCGGCTTGCTTCCTCGTGCCCCGCGTGGATCAAGTTTCGGCGAACGCTATGCAGATGTGAACGACGTCCTCGTAGCGCTTGCTGAAGCGCTTGAAGTGGACCTTTGGACGCTCGACACCATTTGGTGGTACTTGGGCTCTGACGAGGAGGACGAGGTTGGCGAGCACCCGACGGGTTCTTCTGCTGAGGTCACGCCGACCGAAAGCCCTGTCAAGACAACCCGCTTTGCGCTGGAACGTCATCTACACGACTACATGTTCGATAATTGGGACATGTTGGATCTGGCCCAGGATTGGGACATCTATACGCGAGATGGAGAGCCAGAGGCGGGGTATGAATTTCGCACTCCGATCGGGAGGATTGACCTCCTCGCTCGACACAAGCGCGAGCCGCGCTGGATGGTGATCGAGCTCAAGCGTGAAAAGTCCTCGGATGCGGTTGTAGGTCAGGTGCTTCGTTATATGGGCTGGGTCCAAAAACACTTGATTGAGGGTGACGAGCAGGTGGAGGGCCTTGTTGTTGCCACGGAAGGCGATCCGCAGTTGCACTATGCGCTCGAGGTCGTACCATCCGTCTCTTTCAAATCCTATGAGGTCGAATTCCGGCTCAAGGATGGCCCGACTTTCGAGGAATTCGCCAAGCCATGAACGCAGAACGCCTCCTGGAAATCTACGAGCAGATCAGTGAAGCACCCGACGCTATCGAGCAGTTGCGACGGTTCGTATTGGGACTGGCTGTACGTGGAAAATTAGTAGAACAGAAAGCGGTAGACGAACCGGCGTCTGAACTTCTTGGGAAAATCAAGAATGAACAGGCAGGGCTGACAAAAGAAGGCAAAACCAAAAAACAGAAACCGCTCCCTCCTCTTGATGCTTCCCTGGCCCCCTTCGATCTCCCTATGGGTTGGGCTTGGGCAAGATTTCCAGAACTCGGGAGTTTCGGTCGAGGAAAATCCAAGCACCGCCCGAGAAATGATCCAGCTTTGTATCGGAATGGGACTATTCCATTTATTCAGACCGGTGACGTCGCCAGATCTGGTGGGAAAATTACTGCCAACAAAGGCTTTTACAATGAAGTAGGCTTGGCGCAAAGCGCGCTCTGGCCTCGGGGTACGATGTGTATCACAATCGCAGCCAATATCGCCGACAGCGGCATCTTGGACTTCGAAGCCTGTTTTCCCGCTAGCGTTGTAGGTCTCGTGCCAGCGTCAAGGTTCGAGAATGCCAGATATTTCGAGTATTTCATCCGAACGGCAAAAGAAAACTTGCTGGAGTTCGCACCGGCTACGGCTCAAAAGAACATCAATCTGAGCATACTTGAGAAAGTACTGATTCCCGCTCCCACCTCTCGCCGAACAGCATCGGATCGTTGCCAGGATCGATGAGCTCATGGGGCTTTGTGATCGGCTGGTGGAGGCCCGCAAGACCCGCGAGGAGACGCGCGACGAGCTCACCGCCGCCAGCCTCGCCCGCCTGACCACGCCCGAGACCTCGTCTGAGGAATTCCCCGCCCACGCCCAATTCGCCCTCGACGCGCTGCCATCCCTCACATCCCGCCCCGACCAGATCAAGATCCTTCGCCAAACCATCCTCAACCTCGCCGTGCGCGGTAAGCTGGTGGGACAAGATGGTGAGGATGAACCTGCGTCGGGACTGGTGAGAGATATAGGCCTAAGCATTGATCGCAACCCAGGTCCTTCAGGAACGGAACTGCCAACTGGGTGGGTTTGGGCAAGAATCGACGAACTCGCCAAAGTAGGGACTGGTGTTACACCGTCGAAGTCAGAGCCAGCATACCACATCAACGGAACAATTCCTTGGGTGAACAGTGCTGCGACAAACAAGCCTGTCATTCATTCCGTCGAAACGTTCGTTACCGAACGAGCAGTAAAGGAATGCCGATTGAAGCTATATCCGGCTGGCAGTTTGGTCGTTGCTCTTTACGGGCAAGGCAAGACACGCGGTCAAGCCGCCGAACTCCGGATAGCTGCAACGGTTAATCAAGCTTGTGCAGTCATTCAGTTCGCTGATGGCTTTGGCAGTATACGTCCGTTTCTGCACTTGAGCCTAAGAAAGCAATATGAAGAAATGCGAAGTTTGGCTGAGGGAGGCGCTCAGCCAAATCTAAACTTGGGGAAAATTAAGTCCAAAGTCTTGCCGCTCCCCCCCCTCGCTGAACAACATCGCATCGTGGCTAAGGTCGACGCCCTCATGGCCCTCTGTGATCAGCTTGAAACCGCGCTAACCACCGCCGACGCCACCCGAACTCGCCTCCTCGAAGCGCTTCTCCACGAGGCGTTGGAACCGAGTTCGGACGCCCTGGAAGCTGCCGAATGAATTGATCGAGTTTTTGCTCAGGCGTTTGACACCTGAACAGGCCTTAACTTGCAATATCAGGACTTCAGAAGCGCGATATGCCAGGTATGCTGCGGAACTCTTTACTGGCATCCTCAGCCATCCCCCAGAAGAACTCACCACCCAGGCTTTCGAGCGTGCATTTGTCCTTATACATCTGCTCAGCGTCTTCGGCCGCTTTTCGGTCTGGGAAACTGGCCTCCATCGTTGGCACCCAGCGGCCTTCTGCTGCCGGTGGAATGCCCGAGTTCAATTGCGCCATACGCCCTTTCACGTTGTTTGAGACACCAATTTTGAACGCTTCCGGCTGCGGTCCAAACGTTTTGGGCTTGCCCAATAGAGCATGTGCATTTCCATCGTATTTCGCCAGGTAGAGGAAAGTCTCACCATCCTCGTAGTTCGCTTCGCGCTTGCCACTGGATCCAGGGAAGCCGCGCGATGGTTTAAATTCCTCGCCAAAGGGACTGTTTGTAAGCGCATCCGAGGCCACGGGCGGTTCACCAAATGTTGAATGTCACTGAGAACTGACCCGGTAGAGGTCAGAATTGTCACTGAGAAATGACCCATGTGTAACCGTGCTCCTGACGGGATGTGTTGGGGGTTATTGGAGTGATAGACATGGGATTTTTGAGCGTTATTCGACGGTGGGCACTGAGGGACAAGATGCCCATTCGCGAAATTTCACGGCGAACTGGGCTGTCTCGCAATACCATCAGAAAATACCTTCGTGAGGGGATTGTTGAGCCGCAGTTTCGAACACCTTCGCGGCCAACCAAGCTGGATCCTTACGTGGACAAGTTGTCGACCTGGCTGGTGACGGAGCAGCGCAAATCGCGCAAAGACAGGCGCACGGCCAAGCAGATGCATGCCGATCTGGTGAAGCTTGGCTTTGATGGGTCGTATGAGAGGGTCGCGGCCTTTGTGCGGGTGTGGAAGGTGGATCGGCAGCGTGCGCAGCAAACGACTGGGCGGGGGACATTCGTGCCGCTGGTGTTTCAACCTGGCGAGGCGTTCCAGTTCGATTGGAGCGAGGATTGGGCCATTATCGGCGGTGAACGGGTCAAGCTTCAGGTCGCCCATATCAAACTGTCACATAGCCGGGCGTTTCTGGTGCGGGCCTATTTGTTGCAGACACACGAGATGCTGTTTGACGCCCATTGGCATGCTTTCCGTGTCTTTGGCGGAATCCCAAGCCGCGGCATCTACGACAACATGAAGACGGCAGTGGACAAGGTTGGTCGTGGCAAGCAGCGTGATGTGAATGCGCGCTTTCTGGCCATGACCAGCCACTACGTCTACGAGCCTGAGTTTTGCAATCCGGCCGCGGGCTGGGAGAAAGGCCAGGTTGAGAAGAACGTCCGCGATGCGCGCCATCGTCTGTGGCAGGTCGCTCCAGAATTCTCTGATCTTGAAGCGTTGAACAACTGGCTGGAAGAGCGCTGTAAGGTACTTTGGGCAGAGACGGCACATGGTAGCTTACCCGGTAGTATTGCCGACATCTGGGAGGCTGAGAAACCTGCGTTGATGCCATTGCCAACGGCCTTTGACGGCTTTGTTGAGCAAAGTAAGCGGGTGTCACCAACCTGCCTGATCACCTTTGATCGTACCCGATACAGCGTTCCGGCGAGCTTCGCGAACCGTCCGGTCAGTTTGCACATCTACCCCGAGCAGTTGGTCGTCGTGGCCGAAGGGGCCGTGATTTGCAGGCATGAACGCATCATTGAGAGGTCACACCGTCAGCCTGGCCGCGTCATCTATGACTGGCGGCATTATTTGGCTGTGCTCCAGCGTAAGCCGGGCGCGCTGCGCAACGGTGCCCCGTTCATGGAAATGCCCGATCCCTTCCGACAATTGCAGGATCTTATGATGAGAAAGCCGGGCGGTGACCGAGAAATGGTCGATATCCTGTCGTTGGTTCTGCACCATGATGAACAGGCCGTGCTCTGCGCTGTAGAAATGGCGCTGGAAGCGGGCGTGCCGACCAAGACTCATGTGCTGAACCTGCTTCACAGGCTGGTGGATGGCACTCCGACCGACCAACCCGATGTAACGCCACCTTCAGCCCTGGCCCTGGACAAGGAACCTGAGGCCAATGTCAGCCGCTACGACGGGCTGCGGCAAGGAGGTACGCGTCATGCGTCATGATCCTGCCGGTGCCGCCATCATCATCATGCTGCGCAGCCTGAAGATGCCGGGCATGGCGCAGGCCGTGGGCGATCTAATCGAACAGGGGGCACCTGCATTCGATGCAGCCGTCCCCATACTCTCGCAGTTGCTCAAGGCGGAAATGGCCGAACGAGAGGTGCGCTCCATCGCCTACCACATGAAGGCAGCGCGCTTTCCGGCCTACAAGGATCTGTCCGGCTTCAGCTTCTCCGACAGCGAGATCAACGAAGCTCTGGTCCAGCAACTGCATCGCTGTGAGTTCATGGAAGGGGCTGAGAATGTTGTTCTGATCGGAGGGCCAGGCACAGGGAAATCGCATGTTGCGACCGCCCTCGGCGTTCAGGCCATCGAGCATCACCGCAAACGCGTGCGCTTCTTCTCAACAGTCGAGTTGGTTAATGCGTTGGAACAGGAAAAGACCCTCGGCAAGGCCGGAAAAATCGCTGAGGCACTGGTGAAGACAGACCTCGTGATCCTTGATGAACTTGGATACCTGCCGTTCAGCACATCAGGCGGCGCGTTGCTGTTCCACCTTCTCAGCAGACTCTATGAGCGCACCAGCGTGGTCATCACCACCAACCTCAGCTTCAGCGAATGGGCAACGGTGTTCGGTGATGCCAAGATGACGACTGCTTTGCTCGACAGGCTTACCCACCGCTGCCACATTCTCGAGACTGGCAATGACAGCTATCGCTTCAAAGCCAGCTCCGAGATTGCGAAACAGAAACGGAAGGAAACACCAGCATTGACCACATCATGACGAACAAAGCATAACGACTGAGCGGGTCAAATCTCGGTGACAATACCGGGTCAGTTCTCAGTGACATTCAACAACTTCCACTCTCGGGACATCGCTTCGCGATACCCTGACGATCTCGCAAGGTGGACACAACGACGGTTTCGTACACGCGCCGTTTCGATTGACCGTCCTCCAAGATCAGCGATGGCCAATGCTTGGCCCGGAACGGCATGGGCGGCTCATCGGGCAGTTTGCGTTTGCCTGTGCGGTTTTGGTCACGCGGCAAGGCAACCGCGGACTGAAGGTCGTTGCCCGCATCGGCGGCATTGAACTGGAAGGCATCAAGGAAGGCATGGGCGAACTTGCGCATATAAGCAGGTGGCTGATGATCTGGGTGTCGGAATGTCGACGCTGCACAAATGGATCACTACGCATCGAGACACGGATGTGGTGTCGCAAAAGGATTTGGACCTCGCCAAAGAGAATGACCGGCTTCGACGCGAGAACCGTCTTCTCAAGGAGGAGAGGGAGATCTTGAAAAAGGCCACCCAGCACTGACCGGCAGGGTATCGCGCAGCGATGCACGAGAGGGATCTTTGCGGGCCTAAAGCAATGAGATTTAGGTTTGTCGAAGAACACAGAGCCAGCTTTCCAGCTAATCGCCTGTGCGATGTCGTTGGTGTCAGCGCACGCGACTTACGGGCGTTCCGCAACCGACTGGCCAGTCGCAGGCAGCGATCTGATCTGGTCACGCTGGCTCACATTAAGGAACAGTCCCGTCTCAGTTTGGGCAGTTATGGCAGGCCGCGCATGACTGAGGAGTTGAAAGAGACTGGCCTTGATGTTGGGCACCGCCGCATAGGTCGTTTGATGCGCCAGAACGGCATATCCGTCGTCAGAACCCGCAAACACAAGGTAACAACAAATAGTGATCACAAGTTCAACATCGCGCCGAACCTGTTGAACCGGGACTTCACAGCGGGTCTGCCAAATCAGAAATGGGCTGGTGACATCAGTTATGTCTGGACCCGCGAAGGTTGGTTACATCTGGCTGTCATCCTAGACCTGCATTCCAGGCGGGTCATCGGTTGGGCCGTGAGCAACCTCATGAAGCGCGACCTGGCAATCCGAGCGTTGAAACCTCTCGGGACATTGCTGCGCAATGCCCTGCCGGTCAGGGGACGGCCATCGCGTTCCGGTCACCGCCAAAAGGCTGCATCCACCATACTGATCGTGGGTCGCAATATTGTTCGCATGACTACCAGAAGATCCTGCGTCAGCATGGCTTCAAGGTATCGATGAGCGGAAAAGGTAATTGCTATGATAACGCGGCAGTCGAAACCTTCTTCAAGACGATCAAGGCGGAGCTGATCTGGCGACATCCCTGGGAAACGCGGCGGAAGGCTGAGATGGCCATCTTCGAATACATCAATGGGTTCTATAACCCGCGACGGCGACACTCAGCACTGGGTTGGAAAGCCCCGTCGCTTTCGAAAGGAAAGTGGCTTAAACGAGCACGTGGGGCGGCACGAAAGCGTGACAGGTCCAGACCGTTTCATAGTCTTGTACGTATGTGCCAGACTTCCCATCAGGCATCCAGCCTTCGAAGCCATCGTCGCCGTGATCTTTTGGGGGATCAAGTTCATCGCCGAGAACGTGCCGCTAAGCCCACATGCGGCGATGTCGGACATGTCGCGAGAGGTTGAAGCTAACCTGATCTGCCGCGCGCGGCAAAAGTAGGATGCTATTCGTCGTCGGCGACGACCAAGTCGTCCATGTCGATTTGCAGAGCTGTCGCCAATTTTTTGAGAGAGGCGACCGATCCAGTCTTACGGCCTGCTTCAATATCGATAATTTGAATCCGATTTACGCCGGATTGCCGGGCGAGTTCCGCTTGAGAAAGCAGACGGTGTTCACGCCAAACCATAAGCGGTGCATCACCGTTGAGAAGGCGGTCAATGACAGCAGAAGGGATCAGCTCCTCGGTACCTGCCTTGATCCGCTCAAGAATCTGGGCCGCGCTATGAAGGTCGGACATGTCCTCTTCAATAGCCTTTAGGCGGAGGTATTCGTCCTTGGGAATAGTTACCATTTCATTCATCTGCATCACTCCTTGTAGGCGCTGCCGCGTGCCTTGACGTCGAGGATTTCGAGCACAACACCGTCACACATAACGACGCGCCAATCCCCGACACGTAATCTCAGCATACCATCGGTGCCTCGTAGCGCCTTCACATTGTTCGCTTGTGAGGCAGGGTCCGAGGCGTAAACGTTTACTTTATCGCGAACCCGTATCGCCCAATTTCGTGGCATCCGCATGAGAGCTTTCTGGGCGGTTTTTGAGTACGCTATTTCCTTCATGCCTTTATGTAGCCTGCGGCTACTATGTAGTCAATAGCTACATTTAGATGCGCGCAGAAACTCGTATGAACCGCCACCGACCGACACTGGCACTGGAGAGGGTTCGCGGTCAGACCCATCCCCTCCGCCATCACACTTTTTTGTTGGCTTTGAATGGGTCGCCTCAGGCGGCCTTTTTCTTTTATTGCCCTGCGCTTACGCGCTTTTTCCCATTTTGCGGGTCTCTTTCGAGCTACCCCATGTGCTTTCCTTGAGCGGTATGTTGGAGGGCGGCGCTCACTGGGAAACTTACGAAAACGCTGATAAAAGACCGCGGGGCGGGTCGGCAGGGCGGCGGAACTGGCTGTATCTTGTGGTAAGCGTGTCAGGCGCGCGCAGCGGGAGTGTGCGGGGGTGCAATAGCTCTTTCGCATATCGTCTCAATCCGGCATCCATGCAGCGTGCAATTTGTGGATGCCCCGACAAGACCGACGACCAAAAAAGAAGCTCTGGGATTTTGCCAACACCTTGCGGGGCAAGATGAATGCGGATGAGTTTCGGGATTATATCCTTGGGTTCATCTTCTACAAATACCTGTCTGAACGCCTGTATCTTTATGCCAACTCAATCCTGCGCGAAGACGGTTTGGACTTTGCTGAAATCAAAGAAGACACCGACGATCGGCGGGCTATTCTGGATGCGGTGGCCGAAGCGGCAATTGATGAGCTGGGCGATTTTTTAAGTGCTGGTGATTTTAAAGCTAACCATAAGCCTGGGCTCTTCCCATGCTACGGCGGAAATGGATCGCGGGGATATGTGGCCGGATTCAACCGTGAATGGATGTTATTCGTTGACTGGTCGACAAGGGGCACTTTGCGGAAATGTTCATTTTGTTTCTGGAAAGTTCCATGCGACGGAGCAAGCATTGGTTACAGAGGCCTCCGCTGCAACTATCCCAAAATGGATGTATTTTGAGCTAACTGATATGCGGTTACACCAATATGCTACAGGTCTCGCCCAACCGGGCATCTCAGCAGACACAATAAAGAAACTGAAAGTGAGTGTTCCCCACCCCGACGAACAAGCCAAAGTCGCCGAGGCACTCTCTGCCATGGATGCGAAAATCGCAGCTGTGACGGGGCAGCTTGCACGGATGCAGGATTTCAAAAAGGTCTGTTGCAGCAGATGTTTGTGTAAGGGGGAAGCCCGCCCATTTTTGCTAAAGTGTGTCCCGGTTTTGCGGTTCCAAAGTGTGAGTTAAAAACATGCCTGATACCCAATCCGAAGCGCAGTTAGAGGCAGATCTGGTCACACGGCTGGAGGGGTTGGGCTATGACCCGGTCTCTTTGCCCGATATGGGCGCGATGCAGGCCAATTTGCGCGCGCAGTTGGGCACCCAGAACGGGGTTACCCTGTCGGATGGAGAATTCGCCAAGGTTCTGAACCATTTCTCGGATGGGTCGGTGGATGGCACCGACAACACCAAGGCGCAGGTGGGTCAGCTGGGCGGCGATACCAAGCTGATTGTCACTACCATCCAAAAGCTGAACACCGCCATCTCGCGTGACCGCTATGAAGGCGCGTTACAGGCGGTCAAGGATCAGCGCGTGGTGTTCATCTTTGACGAATGCCACCGCTCGCAGCTTGGCGACACCCACAAGCGGATTGTGCAGTTTTTCAGCAAGGCGCTGATGTTCGGGTTTACCGGCACGCCGATCTTTGCCGACAACGCGGTGGGCAAGCGCACGACCAAGGATCTGTTCACCAAATGTCTGCATAAATACGTGATCACCGATGCAATTGCAGATGAAAACGTGCTGCGGTTTTCGGTGGAGTATTGGGGCAAGCTAAAGCGCAAGGATGGCGGCCTGATCGACGAGGATGTGCCCGCGATCAATGTGAGAGAGTTTTTGACAACCCCGACCGGATTGACGGCATGGTTGATTGGATCATTCAGAACCACGACCGCAAGACCCACAACAAGCAGTTCAGTAAACGCTTGAAAGAGCGCGACCGTAAAGACGCGCTGGATCAGGATCGACTGGACATCCTGTTGGTGGTCAACATGTTCCTGACCGGGTTTGACGCCAAAAAGCTGAATACGCTCTATGTCGATAAGAACCTGAAATACCACGGGCTGATCCAAGCCTTTTCGCGGACCAACCGGATTTTTGGGCTGCTCAAATCTCTGGGAAATGTGGTCTGTTTTCGCAATTTGAAACCCAACACGGATCAGGCGATCACTCTATTCTCGAACAAGGAAGCGATTGAGACCATCCTTATGGCCCCCTATCGCGACTATCAGGATCGGTTCAATGAAGCGGTCGAGGCGCTGAGGGCCATCGCCCCAGATCCTGACAGTGTTAACGATCTAAAGTCCGAAGAGGATCAGCTTGCCTTTGTTCAGGCATTTCGTGACCTGATCCGCTTGCGAAATATCCTGACCAGTTTTACCGAATTCGATGCGGGTGATTTGGATTTGGGCCCTCAGGAATTTGAGGACTACAAAAGCAAGTATCTGGATATTCACGACAAAACCAAGGCTGACAAAGAAGATGACGCCGTTTCGATCATCAACGAAGTCGATTTCGAGTTGGAATTGATTCAGCGTGATGAAATCAACGTTGCCTATATTTTGGCGTTGCTGGCGGACGCGCTTGCTGATCAGGATAGCATTGATCCAAAAATTCGAGATGCGTCAAAGGCCAAAAAGAAAATGGTTTATGATCTGCTGGGGTCCGAACGTCATTTGCGCAGCAAGCGTGACCTGATCGAGAAGTTCATCGAACAGCATATGCCAGTCTTGCCCGCAAATCAGCCAATCGCAGAGGCTTTCAATGATTTCTGGGATGCCGAGAAATCCGCTGCCATAGTCGAGATTTGCGCGACTGAGCAGTTGGACCCATCCGCATTCAAGACCATGATTGAGCAATACCACTTTTCCGGAAAGAAACCGCTGCAAGGTGATATCGTAGATGCATTGACCGCGAAGCCGAAAATCCTCGAACGCAAGAGTGTTGTGGAAAGGATTGCGTCTAAGTTGCTGCGTCTAGTTTCTACCTTTGATGAAGGCTTGGGATCCTTTTAGGTGTAGCTGTTCACCCGTGCCCACACATTACTACCCGCATACGGTGACCACACGCAGCGGCGCGTGGCGGGGGATCTTGCGATGTGTGTCGTCGGACTGCGCCGTCCTTGGCAGGACGCAGGCCTAGGCGGATGTTGGCGTTATCCGGCGAGTTCGGCCAACACGCCGGTAAGCATGTCATCGCAGGCGGTCAGTTGTTGGAGCGTGACAAATTCGTCGGGCTTGTGCCCCTGCCCCGCCATTGATCCCGGCCCACATACGACGGTTGGGATGTTGAGTTGTTCGAACACCCCTGCCTCGGTTCCAAAGGCGACTTTGGTGGTGGTGTCGGTCTGGGCCAGACGCTGTGCCAGCGCTGCGATCTCGGTGGTGTCTGCCACGTCCAGGCCGGGGTAGGCATTGTATCGCTCTAGCATGACTTGAGCACCCGCGAATTGATCGCGATATGCGGTTTCGACCCGGGCGGCAGCGGCGTGGATTTTGTCAAAGATCTGATCCGAGGGGTCGGCAGCCAGATGGCGATATTCAAAGGTCATTTCGGCGTGATCGGGGACGATGTTCAGGGCCACACCGCCAGACAGCTTGCCGATGTGGACCGTTGAATAGGGCACATCATAGGCCGGGTCTTGTGCGCCGCTCTTGGCGAATTCGGCCTGCAAGCCACGCAGTTCCGTCATGAAATCCCCCGCCAGATGCAGCGCGTTCACAAAGCTGGGTGCCAAGGCGGAATGGCCGTTTTGCCCGACAAAGGTGGCGCGCAGAGCGGCCTTGCCCTTGTGCCCAATCGCCACCTGCATTTCGGTGGGTTCACCCACAAAGCAGGCGCGGGGCTGACCGATACAGGCCTTGAGCGGGTCAAACATGCGTTGAATGCCGACACAGCCGATTTCTTCGTCATAGGAAAAGACCAGTTTTAGCGGCTCTTTCAAGTCGTATTGTGCGGCCCTGTCTGCGGCGGACAACATGCAGGCGAGATAGCCCTTCATATCTGTGGTGCCGCGCCCGTAGAGCCGCCCCTGATCCTGCGTTAGCTTAAAGGCATCGCGGGTCCAGGCCTGCCCGGTGGTGGGCACAACGTCGGTGTGCCCTGACAGGACGATGCCGCGCCCGGCGGGGCCGCGTTCAGCCACCAACCCCGCCTTGTCCCCGTTTGGGTCCATCAGGCGGGTGGTTTGAAAGCCGCGCTGGGTCAGATAGCTGTCGATGAAATCAATCATGTCGAGGTTGGAGTTTGCGCTGACCGTGTCAAACGCGATCAGTTTTTCCAGGACTTCCACAGTCTGTGTCATCATCGTTTCCAGTATTCTTGCGCGTTGGGAAGGTGGGGGTTAGCCGCCAAATCCGGGCAGGCCGTCCTGTGCATTACGGGTTTTGCAGTGTTCGACAAAGGCGCGTACCACGTTGGTCCGATCTGCATCATTGGACATCAGCAACCCCATCCGCATTGAGCGCGTGCCACCGACCAATGGAATGAATTTAAGCTGTTTGCCATCAGGGGATTGGTCGTTTCTAGGCCGCACATTGGCGATCGAATAGCCAAATCCATTGGCGACCAACCCGCGCATCACCGCCATGTCGCGAGTGCGTTCTGCGATGTTGGGTTTGACCTCGGTATTGGCAAAGAACGACAGAAAATAATCAGAGCTGAACGGCAGGTCGAGCAAGACCATCGGATGATTGCCCAGCGCCTCGACCGACACCTCGGGCAGATCGGCCAGAGGGTGGGTTTCGTTGACGATCACAAAGGGGGGCAATTGCAAGAGCGGCACAAATTTCAGATCTGAGGGCAATTCCAGATCATAGGTCAGGGCGACATCGATATCGGCGCGGCGCAGATAGCTGAAGATCTCGGACTGGTTTAGCTCGAACTGGGAAGTGCGAACATCTGGAAACTCGGTTTCAAAGCCGCGCCGCAGGGCGGGCAACAGCACCTGAGCAAAGGTGACAAGGCAGCCAATGGCCAAGGGGCCGCGCACCGACCCGGAAATGTCACCGGCCAGATCGGTCAGCTGCTCGGCCTCTTTCAGAACCGTTTTCGCCTGCACCATCATTTGACGGCCTGCGAGGGTCAGCGACAGGCCCTGCGCGTGTTGGCGCACAAAAAGGGGCAGACCGAATTCCTGTTCAAGCTGCGCAATTGCGGCTGAAATGGAAGGAGACGAAACATTCACCCGATCCGCAGCAAGCGTGATCGTGCCCGCCTCGCCGACGGCAACGAAATATTCCAACTGTCTGAGTGTAAATCTAAGTGGCATATGCCCTTTATCCTCTGCGCGCGCCCTTATCGCAAGAGCGCGCGCATGGGTTCGGTGAGCGGATTTGTTATTCCGCGGCTTCGACCTTTGGACCACCAGCGGCCTCCATCTGGGCCAGCCAGATCTGGAAATCGCGGATTGTACCTTCGTAATCATCAGCGGCGAGAGGTCCGGCTTGGGCGTGGTTCGATTTCAGGGCCACCTGCATCTTTTCCAGCTTTTCGCGGTCTTCGCGGTTGACCTCTTCCCACAGTTTGATGCGCCCTTGGATGGTTTCATCATCCAATTGGTCGCCATAGGTCGACATCGTCCATTTCACGCGGATCAGATCGGCGCCCAGAGGGAAGATCGAGATCGATACCAGTAGGGTTGCCGCCTGACTGGCGACCTGCGTCGGAAAGATCGAGAACAGGGTCGAGCGCATCTGCTCGGTCTCGCTGAGGCCCGGCGCGCCCATCCCGCGTGAGGGGATGTCTTGCGGGTAGTTCGCACAGTACGAGGTGAACCCGCCCCCAGCAGGGCCTTTGCGGGCCAGTCCGGTGGGGGTATAGTCATGCAGCGTCTTGGGGTGCACCACGGAGAGGTGATACCCTTCCATGAAGTTTTCGACCAAGCATTTCCAGTTGGTGTGCCAGTTTTCCTCGGCCACGTGCACAAGACGGAAGGTTTCTGTCTCATACGCGGACAGCAGCGTGTCCAGCTCGGGGTGGTCAAACGGGGCGGCCTGATCATCGAGGTTCACGTAAATGAAGCCGTTCCAGAATTGGGTGTTGAACCCATAGAGGCGGCAGTTGTCGGTCTTGAACCCGGCGTTTTCCATCCGTGCAGCCCGCAACAGGCCCCCATCGCGACCATAGGCCCACGCGTGGTAGGTGCAGACAAAGCGTTTCACATTACCGCGCCCCTCGGCCAGAGGCATGCCGCGATGGCGACACACGTTGGCAAGCACGCGCACTTGGTCGTCATCACCGCGCACAATGATCATTGGTTCGTTTAAAACCTGCGCGGTGAAAAAATCGCCCGGCTCGGGCACTTCGTCCACGCGCCCCAAGCAATGCCAGCCTTGGCGCAGTACATTGGCGCTTTCGTGTTCGAACCATTTGGGGTCCGTATAGAACCGCCCGGGCATCCCCATTGGGCGATCTGCGGGCAATGCTGCCAGTTCCTGCAAAGTTCGGCTGATTTCTGCGACATCCGTCATAATAGGTTCCTCCCTGATAAGCGGTTTTGCATGCGTTTTGGTGCCGGGCGTTCTATTCGTCGCCCGGAACCCCGTAAGATGGTGCCTCGCGCGGATCGAGCGCGCGTTGGACGTAAGCCTCGAGCTGAGGTTGATAGACCTCCCAAGCGGTTGCGATGGCCTCAATCGGGCAGTCTTCGGTCCAGTCGCAGCGCAATTCGGCGACGGGCCAGCTGTGTTTGTCGACCATCAACAGACCGGCGGAATGGATTGGGCCCGCTTCGCCGCCTGCGGTCAGACCGGCCCGCATGGCTGCGATCAGGCGGTCGCCCAGATGGCCGGTTGCGGTTTCAAACCCTGTGACGATGGCCTGACAGATGCCGTCGTTGGCCAACAGGTTCCCGCCCGAGGCCACATCGCGCCCCTGTGCCTGCGTCCAGATCCCCAGTGAGTTCGGGCCAGAGTGGATCGCGGTTTCACCCTGCGCATCCACGGCCAGAACCTGACGGTATTCGATGAATTTGCCGCGTGCCTGCACCTCGGCGATGGCCTCGGATGCCGAGGCGCCGCCCTCCATCAGGTCCAAGGCCAAGGGGCCTAATGTCGGATCTGTTATATTTTGCGACGACACGGCCCCGACGCCAGCACGGGCAAACGCACAGCGTGCAGCGACCGCCGGAGAAGACGAGGAAATCGCCATTCCAAACATGCCAGTTTCAGCGCACCGTGCCACCAACGAAAAGGTCATATCTTATCTCCCTGCCCACGCCAGTTGGCGCAGGCCCTGTTTTACCTGATCACAATAGTCTTTTGGGGAAGTGGGGCCGCTGGCCCCCTAGGTCTTAGTCCGGAATTACGGCTGTGCCGTCGATCTCGACCAGCCAGTCGGGGCGGGCCAAAGCTTGAACGACAAGGCCAGTAGACACCGGGTGCACCCCTTTGATGTATTCGCCCATAGTTCGATAAACATCCTCGCGGTGGCGCACGTCTGTAATATAAACGACAACTTTGACCAAATGTTCCATTGATCCGCCGCATTCTTCGATCAGCTGCTTAATATTCTGCATCACCTTGTGGGTTTGCTCGACCGGATCATGGCTGTCGATGTTCACCGCATCGTCCAGATTCTGTGGGCATTGGCCGCGCAGATAGACCGTCTTGCCGCCCGTGGTGATCACGGCCTGACACAGGTCGTTGTCGAGCTTTTGCTCGGGGTAGGTGTCAGAGGTGTTGAACTTGCGAATGCGGGTGTGTGCCATTGGGGGCTCCTTCGGGTCCGGCAGGTCAATCTGTGCCTGATGCGGGGTGGCAGATGTGCCGGTTTGAGGATGGGGGTTACAAAATTTTCGGGGCAGTTCTTGGCGATCCGGGCGCTGTGCGCCGATGGATCGCCAAGGTCTATGTGCACTGTAGGGCCTTTTGCGGGGCTTACAGTTTCAGGCAACGAACGCGTCAGGCGGTCTGTTTGCCAGCGTCGATCCGGGCCATCAGGTATTGCGCGAAATCGTAGTTCGGGCGTTCCAGATGGCTGAGGTGACCGGGGGCTGCCAAGTTGGAGCTGAGCCCTTTGAACACCTTTTCGGTGCAGCCGCGATCTTCGACGTTCACGTCATCCAACAGGGTTTTCAGCGCGTTGAAGTTTTCCTGAGCGTCTGGATCATCGGCATAGTCATCGGACATGCCGCCACCAAACCGGATGTGGACCTGACCCGGCCCCTTGGGGTGCAGGCTGAGGTACCAGAAATAGCCGGGTGTCAGGGTGATCAGCAGGCTGGGGTACAGCGCCAACAGGAATGTGGTGCGCCGCTCATCGCCCTTGAGCCGGTCATTTGACGGATGTGCCATCGCGATGCGGAGCTGATCATCTTTCAGGATAGTGTGGTAGTTGAATGCGGGCAGGCCCGGAGGGCAAACCATTTCTTCAAGCTTGCTCAGGCCACCGATTGTACCGGCGTGGCACACCGGCAAGTGGTAGCTTTCCATGAAGTTTTCGGCCAGCACCTTCCAGTTGGTGTCCCAGACGTGTTCCTCAAAGAAGGCTTCGGTGTAGTTGGTCATGTCGTAGCCGGCGACCATCTCTTCGACTTGTTTGAGCTGATCAGAGACATCGGGAGCGTCGGCGTTCAGTGAGATGAAAACCCAACCGAGCCATTCCTGACAGCGCACCTTGGGCAACTTATAGTTATCTTTGCAGAACCCTTCGTTCAGGGTCATGGCGGGGGCGCCACGCAGGCTGCCGTCCAGATTGTAGGTCCAAGCGTGATAGGGGCACACGATGGAGCGCACGGTTCCGCTGCCCTGCAAGAGGGTCGACATCCGGTGCAGACAGACGTTTGACATCGCCCGCAGTTCATTGTCACGGTCGCGCAGCACCACGATGGGCTGGTCGGCCAATTCGCAGGTGATGTAATCGCCCGGATTGGGCAGCGCGCTGGCACGGCCGACACAGAACCAGTCTTTGCTAAAGATATGCTCGAGTTCTTCGGCGACGAAATCCTCGGATGTGTAGACTTCGGGTGGCATGGCGCGTGCCTGCTCAAAAGGAACCGAGGTGTTCTGCCGTAGGGCGTCCAAGGTGGCTATATGATCTTTTGCCATGTTGGCGGTCTCCTCTTACTCAAATCGTTTGGATGCGTCCGAACCCCAATTGGGCCAGCGCATGTGTGTCGAATCGATCATCTGTTATCTGGGGCTGGCGAGTTGGGTCTATTTCAAACAAACCGCTTGCGCCTAAGGCCCTGATTTTGATGATCCCTTGTGGTTTTCGTCCCGAAATCACGGGTCCGAGTCGCGTTTCAAAAGTGAGTTTCCACTGCGATTTGACGCTTAGAAAGAACTGTCTGTCTCACCTCTGTTAAGGTTGCCCCTAACCACGGATATGACCGCGAACGAGGGACAAAGGAAGGGCGGCATTCAGCCACCCACCCCCAGTTTTGTGTGCGCTTTTAGGCGTCTGCAAGCTCTCGCTTTACCGGCGCGCGGTAGTCGCGATATTTGCGCTGTGTCGCGATCTGGTCAGCCACGTGTTTGGCATCATGCCAGACGCCCCAGATAAAAGTCGATCCGCGACGCGATTGCCATGGCAGGCCAAGGAAATAGATCCCCGGTTCAGACGACACCCCGCGCTGATGCTTGGGCTTGCCCGCCTCGTCACAGGCGTCGACCTCGAGCCAGCTGAAATCCTGGGAAAAGCCGGTGGCCCAGATGATCGAATTCACACCAGCGGCGGCAAGGTCCAGTTCCCGTGTTGGGTTGGTGACGCACGCGGGATCGGGACGCATTACGCGGGCTTCGGGCTCTTCTGGCAGGTCCAGACCGTTGCGGGTGACATAGGCATCCGCCAGATCCAACATCCCGTTATAATTGGCATCGCCATGGGCGATATTGTCCGCCAGATCTGGCGCAAAGGTCAGCACACCGTCGTTGTAGGTCTGCGTCATGCCGACAAGGTTCATGCCCCCTGCCGCCAATTCGCGAAAATCAACCGTATTGCCACCATGTGCACCGCTGACCGCGATGGTCACATGTTCTGTGCCGGGTTTCAGCGCCGCCACGTCCCAGAGGCCCAGCACACCCAGCCACCAAACGAAATCACGACCCCGGTAGGCGCGTGGGGGGCGATCATGCGGACCAACGGACAGATAGACCTTACGCCCAGCGCGCATCAGCTCATCCGCGATCTGCGCCCCGGATGACCCGGCACCGACGACCAGAATCGCGCCTTCGGGCATTTGATCGGGGTTGCGATAGTGGAACGAGTGCATCTGCAAGACATCCGCGTCTTGCGGCACCACTGGCGGGATGACAGGGGTTTGGAACGCGCCGGTGGCGGCGATCACATTCTCGGCTTCGATCACACCATCGGATGTTTCGACGCGAAAGCCGGGTTTGCCATCATTGCGGGTCACTTTGGTCACGTCGACGCCACAGCGAATGGGAGCTTTGATCATCTTGGCGTAATCGACAAAATAGTCGGCAACCTGTTCTTTGTGGGGGAATTCCTCGGGGCCGGATTTGGCGAATTCCATGCCCGGAAAGCGGTCGTGCCATGCGGGGCCGTTTGCCACCAGAGAGTCCCAGCGCCCCGTGCGCCACCGCTCTGCGATCCGGTCCCGTTCCAGTACAAGGTGAGAGATGCCATTGTTCGACAAGTGCTCGCTTGCGGCAACACCAGCCTGGCCTGCACCGACAACAAGCGTATCTACTTTTTCAACTGTCATTTCAAATTCCTCTTAGGCATTCCGGGCGGATCTGATGATAAACCTAAGGGACGATGCCAATCACGGAAAACATGTTTTCATTAAGCAGTGATTGGGCACAGTCTAAGTGCCGCCTATGTGCCATAAAAACAGGGGGCCCCAGCATGTGGAGCCCCCTTTGGTCGTGTCCCGTACACGTTGGGGTGCGAACCTAACGGGTCGGTACGGGAACATCGCCTCGGTAATCGTAAAAGCCGCGGCCTGATTTGCGCCCGGTCCAGCCTGCCTCGACATATTTCACCAGCAGGGGACAGGGGCGGTATTTCGTATCCGCCAAGCCATCGTGTAGGACGTTCATAATCGCAAGGCAGGTATCCAACCCGATGAAATCGCCCAGCTCCAACGGCCCCATCGGATGATTTGCGCCCAGTTTCATCGAGGCATCAATTGACGCGACATTGCCAACCCCTTCGTACAGGGCATAGCAGGCTTCGTTGATCATCGGGATCAGGATGCGATTGACGATGAAGGCGGGGTAATCCTCGGCAGAGGCGGCGGTTTTGCCAAGGCTTTCGACCACCTTGAGCAGCGCCGCGTAGGTTTCTGGCGATGTTGCGATGCCGCGGATCAGTTCCACCAATTGCATCACCGGCACCGGGTTCATGAAATGGAAGCCCATGAATTTTTCAGGCCGATCCGTTTTGGCCGCCAGTCGAGTGATGGAAATCGACGAGGTGTTCGAGGTGAGCACCGTGTGGGGTTCTAACGACGGCTGCAGCCCGGCAAAGATTTGATCTTTGATCTGCTCGCGCTCGGTTGCGGCCTCGATCACCAGATCCGTGCCGCCAAGGTCGCCCAATTCACGTGTTGTGCGAATGCGGCTTAGCGCGGTGGCGCGGTCCTCTTCACTCATCTGCCCTTTGGAGACTTGGCGGGCGGTGTTTTTTTGGATCCGCCCGATGGCATCATTGAGAGCATCTTGGGAGATGTCGTTCAGCAAGACCTGATAGCCAGAGGTGGCAAAGACATGCGCGATGCCATTGCCCATCTGCCCTGCCCCAACGATACCAACGGTTCGGAATTCCATCGTGTTACCCCGCAAAGCTGTAGGCAGTTTTGACGATTGTATAGAACTCGGCCGCATATCGGCCCTGTTCGCGGGATCCGTGCGAGGACCCTTTGCGCCCACCAAACGGCACGTGATAATCCACACCAGCCGTGGGCAAGTTGACCATCACCATCCCGGCCTGACTGCGGCGCTTGAATTCACGCGCATATTTCAGGCTGGAGGTGCAGATGCCGGAGCTGAGGCCAAATTCGGTGTCATTGGCGCTGGCGAGGGCTTCGTCAAAGTCGGCCACTTTGATCACGCTGGCACAGGGGCCAAAGATCTCTTCGCGGGTGGAGCGCATGGCGTTTGTTGCGTTGAGGAACAGGGCGGGGGCCTGAAAGTATCCGTCGGTTTCGCCTTGGATTCGCTGCCCGCCGATGACCTCGGCGCCTTCTTGTTTGGCAAGATCGACGTAGCCGAGGTTGCCGTTCAACTGCTTTTCACTCACCACCGGACCGATCTGAACGGATGGATCGAGTGGGTTGCCCACTTTCAACGCCAGCATTTCGGCGGTCAGGCGGTCTACAAAGGCGTCATGGATGCCGTCCTGCACAATGATCCGGCTGGAAGCGGTGCAGCGTTGACCTGTTGAAAAGAAAGCCCCGTTTAGAATGGCAGGGACTGCGATATCCAGATCTGCGTCATCCATCACCACGATGGGGTTCTTGCCGCCCATCTCTAGCTGTACTTTCTTCATGTCCTGCGCGGCCTGAACGGCCAGACCCCGCCCGACAGGAACGGAGCCGGTGAACGAGATGGCGTCGACCTGCGGGTGGGAGACGATGGCGTTGCCGACAACAGACCCCTGCCCCATCACCAGATTGAACACACCAGCCGGACACCCAGCATTGTGGATGATCTGGGTCAGGATATGCGCGCTGGCGGGCGTCAGGTCCGCTGGCTTGAACACAACCGTGTTGCCATAGGCCAGCGCCGGGGCGATTTTCCAAGCGGGGATCGCGATGGGAAAGTTCCACGGCGTGATCAGGCCAACAACCCCAACCGGTTCGCGCACCACTTCAACATCCACATCCGGGCGGACCGAGGCGATGGCATCGCCCGCGACCCGGATCGCCTCGCCCGCGAAGAAACGAAACACTTGTGCCGCGCGGGCGGTTTCGCCGATGGCCTCGGCCAGTGTTTTGCCCTCTTCCCGCGCCAGAACGCGGCCAATTTCATCTTTACGGGCGAGCAATTCTTGCGCGACGGCTTCGAGTAGATCGGAACGGACCTGAGGCGATGCACCAGCCCAACCGGGCAAGGCCGCGCGCGCGGCCTGCGCCGCCTGATCCACATGATCCGCAGAGGCGCGGGCATAGAGGCCGATCACTTCGGACACGTCCGCCGGGTTGCGATTTTCAACTGCGTCAAGCCCGTCCAGCCAGGCCCCCGCGACAAGGTTCTGTTTCATGGAGTATCCGAATTTTTTGAAGGGTCAGGGTCAGGGCCGACAAATCCGGCCCTGACTTTTGGGAAGTGGCGTTTGCGCCTGCTTATTCAGCTGCGATGGCCGCTTGTGCGTTTACGGCAGATTCGATCGACGCTTCGAGCAGGTCCAGCGCTTCGGCCAGAATGGGCGCGGGCGTTGTGAGCGGCGGCAACAGACGCACAGCGTTTGCCCGTGTGCCGCACGGCAGGATGATCAAACCACGGGCTTCGGCCTCAGCGATGATGGCTTGGGTCAGGGCCGGGTTTGGGGCGTTGGTGGCGCGATCCGTCACCATTTCGAACGCGATCATGGCCCCCACACCGCGCACGTCGCCGATTGGCTCCATGCCTTGGCGTGACGCGATGTCGTTCAGGCGCGCTTTGATGGCGTCCCCGATTTCATCGGCACGGGCGCATAGGTCTTCTTCTTCGATGACCTCGAGCACTGCGTTCGCTGCGGCAACGGCCAGAGGGTTGCCCGCGTAAGTGCCGCCGATGCCGCCCGCAGGGGCAGCATCGACGATTTCGGCCCGACCAGTCACGGCTGAGAGCGGGAACCCGCCAGCCAGGCCCTTAGCCATGGTCACCAGATCGGCGGCCACGCCTGCATGTTCGAACGCAAAGAGCTTGCCCGTGCGTGCGATACCCGTTTGCACCTCGTCTGCGATCAAAACGATACCGTGTTCATCACAGATATTGCGCAGCGCGCGCAGGAATTCAGGTTGCGCGATGTTAAAGCCACCTTCGCCCTGAACCGGTTCGATGATCATTGCGGCAACGCGTTCCGGATCAATCGAGCTGCGCAGCATGTTTTCCAGAACGTTCAAACTGTCCTGAACGGTGATGCCGTGGAATTCATTTGGGAAAGGCACATGCACCACTTCGGGGGGCATCGCGCCAAAGGCTTTCTTATAAGGGTTCACCTTGCCACACAGGGCCATGCCCATCAGTGTGCGGCCATGAAAGGCGCCCGAAAACGCGATCACACCAGAACGGCCCGTATGTGCGCGCGCCATTTTCACGGCGTTTTCAACCGCTTCGGCCCCGGTTGTGACCAACATGGTTTTCTTGGCGAAATCGCCGGGGGTGGCATCGTTCAGACGCTCGGCCAGCGCGATATAGCTTTCATAGGGCGCGACGTGGAAACAGGTGTGGGTAAACGCCTCGGACTGAGCGGCGACGGCGGCCATCACCTTGGGGTGACGGTGACCCGTGTTGTTCACCGCGATCCCGGCGGCAAAGTCGATGTAGCGTTTGCCATCCGCATCCCACAGTTCGGCATTGTCGGCCCGTACCGCATAGATCCCGCGGGTGGCGACACCGGTTGCAACAGCAGCCTCGCGGCGCGCTTTCAAAGTTTGACTGGAATTCACAGGTGGTCCCCCCGTTTGATTTTCGATTCTAGATAATCTATTGCTCAAATAATTGAGCAATACTAGGGTAAAGTTGCGCATCAACCTTCGATTCGACTATCCTTGGGCATAAACCATGGGAGAGCACAGATAATGACCGATGAATTTGACGTAGGGGGCCGATTACGTGCCCTGAGAACGCAATTTGGCCTATCTCAGAGGCAATTAGCCGAAAGTGCGGGCGTCCCCCACGGTCAGATCTCGATGATCGAAACCAACCGAAGCAGCCCCTCGGTCGCATCTTTGCGCAAAATACTGGGCGGATTTGGAATCACGATGTCTGAATTTTTTGAACCAGACAGCCCACTAAACAACCAATCGTTTTTTAAACCGGACGAGCTGCGCGATCTGACATCGATGCTGTACCAGGGAAATGAAGCGGCACAGAAGATGATCACGCTCAAGCAAGTTGGTGATGCCAAGTTGCATGGGCTGCAAATCCTGCACGAACGCTATGAAGCAGGTGCTGACACCGGATCGACCATGATCGAACACGAGTCGAGCGAAGGTGGTATCGTTGTCACCGGTGAGCTGGAAGTGACCGTTGGCGATGAGTCTCAGGTGCTGAAAGCGGGCGATGCCTATCTGTTCAACAGTCGCGAGCCACACCGGTTTCGCAACATCTCTGACCGCCCTGCCGAAGTGATTTCAGCCTGCACACCGCCTTATCTGTAACCCTCAGCGCATGGCACATCTGTGGCCCTGCCCGAACTGGAATGTAAATGACCCCGCTTGATGGTTTGAAAGTTGTCGAACTTGCCCGCATCCTTGCTGGCCCCTGGATTGGCCAATCGCTTGCTGATCTTGGTGCAAAAGTCACCAAAATCGAAGCCCCGTCCGGGGATGACACGCGCGCATGGGGCCCTCCGTTCATAGAGCGGGACGGCGACAAGACGGCGGCATATTTCTATGCGGCGAACCGGGGCAAAACCTCGGTCGCGATTGATTTTCGCACCCCCGAAGGGCAACAGACGGTGCGCGATCTTGTGGCGGATGCGGACATTCTGATCGAGAACTTTAAGGTCGGGGGGCTAGAGAAATACGGGTTGGACTATGACAGCTTGAAGGCGCTGAACCCGAGCTTGATCTACTGTTCCATCACAGGGTTTGGGCAAACCGGCCCTTACGCGAAACGTCCCGGGTATGACTTTCTGATCCAAGGCATGTCTGGGCTGATGTCGATCACTGGCGAGCCCGATCGCCAACCGCAAAAAGTGGGTGTGGCCGTCACTGATGTTGTCACTGGGCTGTACGGAACCATTGGTATATTGGCCGCGGTGGAACAGCGTCATCGCACCGGCCTTGGCCAACATATAGACATGTCCTTGCTGGATTGCGCAACGGCGATGCTGGCCAATCAGGCGATGAACTTTCTTGCCACCGGCAACAGCCCGATGCGCAAGGGAAATGACCACCCAAATATCTCGCCGTACCAAGTTCTGCCAACGGCGGATGGTCACATCATTCTGGCAGTTGGGAACGATGGGCAGTTTCAGCGGTTTTGCGGGGTTGTCGCGCGCCCCGATCTGGCGGCAAGCCCGGATTACGCCACCAACCAACTGCGCGTCAGCAACCGCGAGGCGCTGACGGAACAAGTCGAATTGGCTTTGCAGGACTGGACTTCGGCCGATTTGCTGGCCGCTCTGGAGGCCGCCACTGTCCCAGCCGGGCCAATCAACTCGATCGGTCAGGCGTTTGAAGATCCACAAATTCAAGCCCGTGGATTGCGCATCGATCCCGAAGGGGTGCCCGGCGTGCGGGGGCCATGGCAGTTTTCAGACGCAGAACTTGCGTTGGATATGTCTGCGCCCACCTTGCCCAAAGGCGACTAAACAAGACACCCCGGACAAAAAAAGAGGCCGCCCAAGGGCGGCCTTTGAGTTGGGGGATAAGGCCCGCGCAGGGAGGTGCGCGACCCTTGAGGTATCAGAACAGAATCGACGGCAGCCAAAGCGCGATCTGTGGAAAGATGACCACCAGCGCCAAGCCAAAGATCTGTAGCGCCACAAAGGGCAGCGCCGCCTTGTAGATGTCACCGATGGTGATTTCCGGGGGGGCGACCGAGCGCATGTAGAACAGGTTGTAGCCAAACGGTGGCGTCAAATAGGCGGACTGCATCGACAGGATAAACAACACCGCAAACCATGTGGTGTCATAGCCAAGGTCCCGCACGATCGGCACGAACAGCGGCACAGTGATGAACACAATCGCAAAATCATCCAAGAACATGCCCAAGACAAAGTAGGTCGCCAGCATTGCGAGAATGACATACATCGGTGACAGTTCGAAATCTTCAATCAGCTCACCAACGATCTGCCCCGCACCCAGACCCACGTAGATTTTGGAGAAAAACACCGCCGCCACAGTGATCCACATCAGCATCCCCATCAGCTTGGTCGTGGTCAGCATCACATACCGCAGCATGTCCCAGTTAACGCGCCCATGTAGGGCCGCAATCACCAACGCCCCAAACGCGCCAATCGCGGATGCCTCGGACGGAGAGGTCACGCCCCCGATAATACAGCCCAGAACCGTCGCGATCAGAACCCCGGGCGGGATCAGGTGGCGCAGGGATTTGAGTTTCTCAAGGCCGCTAAAGCGATCTTCGGCTGGGGCTGGTGGACCAAGGTCTGGATTGATCCGGCAGCGGATCAGCACATAGGCGATGTAGATTCCGGCCAGCATCAGACCGGGCATCAGGCCAGCGGCAAACAGCTTACCCACCGAATCCCGACTGAGAAACGCGTAGATGATCATCAAAACAGACGGCGGGATCAGAAAGCCCAGCGCGCCACCGGCCATGATTGTGCCAGTCACCAGTTTTTTGTCATACCCCCGCTTCAGCATCGCGGGCAGCGCAATGATGCCAAGGCTAACCGTGGCCGCCCCAGAAACGCCCGCCATGGCAGCAATCAAGGCGCAGATGATGACGGTTCCGACCCCAAGGCCACCGGGCACGCCGCCCATAAGCTTGTGAATCATTTCAAACAGGTCGTCGGTTATGCCCGACCGTTGCAGCACCAGCCCCATGAAAATAAAGAGCGGCAGCGCCACCAGCAGAAAGTTGTCCATTGCGCTGTAGGTAGAGCTGACCAGCAGCTCGAGCCCGCCGGGCCCCCACAGAACAAAGGCGCTGCCGACGCCGGAAATTGTCAATGCCCAGGCAAGTGGCGAGCCCATCGCCATCAGCGCCAGCATCGACAGGAACATGATCGCCGTAATGGCCAGCGGATCGAGTTCAGCCATGATGTATTCCTCTCCGGGTGACGGCATGTCCCCCGCGTAAATGCGCCTTACTTGTTGGCGGCTTCCAGAAGTTCCGGATCAATGTCGGTTTCGTCTTCGCCGTCGCGCGGATCGACAAAATCCACCCCAAACAGCACCAGAACGGCACGCAGCAATTCAGCAATGTTCTGCAAGATCACCAGCCCAACCGCGACGGGGATGACCGTCTTGATCGGGTAGATGGCAGGTTGCCAGATGCTTTTGTTCGAATATTCCCGCACAGCCCAGCTGTCGGCGGCGAATTCAACGGCCATTTTGAAAAAGACACCAAGCACAACCAAGCCCAGCGTGAAAATGATGGTGTCACAAAACGCTTTGCCGCGTGGCCCCATCAGGCCATAGATCACTTCGGATCGGACATGCCCGCGATGGCGCAAGGTATAAGCCCCAGCCAACATGCAAAATGCACCGTACAGCATTGTCGACGTTTCATGCGCCCAGATGGTGGGCGAATTAAGAAAGTAACGGGCGATGATTTCCAGCATCAGCACGGAGATCATACCCAGGGTCAACCATGACACGGCCCGTCCGACAAATTCAGACAGGCCGTCCTGGGCGACCAGATATCTGGTCACCCAATTCATTACAGGCGGCCTTGCGCCTTGGCGTTGGCAACCAGCGCATCAACGAACGCCTTGTTGCGATCCGAGCGCGCGGCCTCTTCGGCCCACACATCCTGAGCAGCGGCGGTCAGCGCCTTTGAATCCGCATCGGGCAGCGTTGCGTAAGAAAAGGTGCCCTCGGCGACGCCTTTGTTGCCGTCCGCCAGCCACTGGTGGATGTCATCCGCAAACTGCGCAATCGCTGTTTCGAGGATTTTCTTATGCTCGTCTGACAGCTTGTCCCAAGCCGCTGGGTTGGCAAGGAAGGTTTCGGTCCAACCCGGCATCAACATGTTCATAAAGGTATAGTTGGTCGCGGTTTCGTGCAGCTTTAGCTGTTCGTATTCAACCGGGCCACCATAGATGGCGCCATCGATCACACCTGTGGACATACCGATATAAAGCTCTTGCGCGGGCAAGTAGACGGTTGGGATATCAAAGGCGCTGAGCACTTTGGCAACGTTTGATGTCGCACGGATCTTGCGGGTTTTCAGGTCTGCAAGCGATGTAATCGGCTCTTTGGTCAGCAGGTCATAGTTGTGACCGTAGCCTTTGCCCAAATACACGGTGCCAGCTTCGGCGTAGGCTTCGGTCAGCAGTGCATTCACCTCGGGGCTGTTGAACAGGGCTTTTGCCTCGTCCACGCTGGCCCATGCACCGGGCAGGCCTGCTTCGATGTTGCCGATATCAATCTGACCGGACCAGTAACCGCCCGTGCCGTGCACAATATCAACGGTCCCTTTGGAGACAGCATCCGCAAACTGATCTGAGGCCACCAGCTCTCCGCCGCGGAAATACTGAATGCGCAGGGTGCCATTTGACGCTTCTTTGACGGCCTTGCGGAACTTTTTCGCAATCGGGTCGATTTCAGTGCCGTAAAACGTGTGAAAGCGCAGGCGCACGGTGTCAGCTGAGGCGCTTGTGGTAACTGCGGCGAGGGCTGCAGCGCCTGCAATCGCACCCAAAGCGGCGCGGCGGGTGAATGTGCTGAATTTCATTTTGATCCTCCAAAACGGGACAGAGTCCCCAATTTCCCGCTGCGCCTTCCTGCGCACAGAGGCCAGATCCCAAGCAGCAGCGTGGGCCAGCCCTACACTGCACTTGATATGGTGCGCAATAAATTATGCAAGTTACGCTTGATTTTTGGCGATACTCGTTGAACATAATCGTGAGCGGCTGCACAAAATTGACTGTAATTGCTTGATAATTTTCAAAGTCACCAATCTATCGACCCAAATAGTGAGGCGCGAATCTCTCAATATAATGCGCAATATATGATCACCATTAAGAGCACATTATATTGAAATCCCTTTTATTGGGCAGCGAATCAAATCCCCCTAGCCATCACACACAAGAGGTTGAACCCTGAAAGACGAGCCACCCAGAGCGCAAAACAGCACCTACTGGCTCTGACAAGACACCGCGACCACCCCACCTGAACAGGCAGCAGGTGCGTCCGTTAGGCGACGCTGTGCGCGCGCACGAACATTTCACGCAACACGCGGGTAATTCGGTTTGGTTCGGGTCGCTTGCGGGTGATAATTGCGAACTGCGTCCGATAATGCAGTTTGTCCGCCTTCACCGCCCGCATCAAACGGCGATCCAGAAAGGTTTGGGCCAAATGGTCCGGCAAGAACCCAATATAGCGCCCGGACATGATCAGAATGGCAAGCGCTTGTTCCGATTGTACCGTCGCTTCGCGCCTTAGCTTTAAGCGTTGCCCAATCAACAGGTTGGGGGAATTCACAATGATCCCCGCGTAGTTGCTGTGGCGGACCTCTTCCATCGAGATTTTGGACTGATCAACGCCAAAAAACGGGTGCCCGATCCCACAATACATATACATGTGCTCACCATAGATCGGGATATAGTCCAGGCTTTCAGACGTGCGGTTCAGCGGAATGATCCCCAGATCCAGCTGCCCTTCGATCACTTGGCTTTCAATCACGTTTGGAGGTTCC
>CBCYME010000024.1:0-152710 GCA_965183835.1 Paracoccaceae bacterium
AGCATGCCAATATCGGCGCAAGCTCATCCCTAAGCTGACCAAGGGAAATAGAAACGCGGGCAAGAAAATAGCCACCATCGCGTTATGAGAAAGCGCCGCATAAAACCCGCTGCCATCACCAGATCCAATGAACCGGAGGGCAAGAAAAATTGCGACGAGCCCGGCCACCAAAGCCAATGCAATCGCGCCACCATGGGTGTGAAAACGGCGCGCAACGGGTTGGGGCCAAGCATAACTTTCCCAGCTGTCGCGGCGGACTTCGGCTAGGGCTTGGGGCAGGTTCAAATCGAACTCATGCGGCGCTGTATACTGACAAGCGTAATAGCAACCCCGGCAGTTGTGGCAGAGATTGGCGAGCTGGGTGATATCCCCATCTGCAAAGGCTCGTTCTCGATGAAGCGCCGGGAACACCGAACAATACCCCTCGCAATAGCGGCAGGCGTTACAGATTTCAGCCTGACGGCGGGCTTCTTGGATCAAATCAGTTTGCATAGGCTGCGGCCTCCCGACCTGCGATGCGGCCAAAGACGGTGCCAATTGTCATTCCAAATCCTGCCAAATACCCCTGCCCAAGAATGGATCCGGCCATGGTTTCACCAGCCGCCCAAAGGTTCTGGATCGGCCCTTGATCACTGCTGCATTGCGCGTTTTCATCAACCTTTAGCCCCAGATAGGTAAAGGTCACTCCGGTCCGAAGGGAGTAGCCATAAAATGGTGGATCGGTTATCGGGCGCGCCCAGTTTGTTTTGGGCGGAGTTAGCCCGTTGGTGGCAACCCCATCCAATTCAGTGGGGTGAAACCCTGACGTATCCCCACACGCGGCGTTAAACGCATCAATGGTCTCACGCAACTTGGTCTTGGGCAGGTCCATCTGCTCGGCCAGATCATCCAGAGTATCCGCTTTGAACGGTGGAAAAACAGATGGCATGAACAGCTCAAGCGATTTGGCGTCAATGATCACATAGCCAATCTGATCTGGCTGAGCCGCCACCAAGCGCCCCCAAATGGCATAGCGTTTGGGCCAGACATCTTCGCCCTCATCATAGAAGCGTTCCGCGTTCTTGTTCACCACTACGGAAAACGGCACACAATCCAGCCGGGTTACAATGCCACCGTCGAACTTGGGTGACCGCCCATCAATCGCAACAGCGTGGCACTGATCTGCGTCCCCAACGGACTGCACGCCTTGTTCCAACAAATCGGCCAGTACCACACCGCGATTGTAGGGTGTGCCCCGGATCAGGAAATTCTGAGCCGCTGGTCCCCATGCACGTGCGAGCCAATCTGTGTCAGCCTGAAACCCTCCAGACGCTACAATCACCGCCTTGGGCGCAATTCGGCACGCGCGCCCCTCGTAGGTGTAATCAATATGCGTGATCCGATCGCCATCAAACTCCAGATGGGAGACGTGGGCCTCGTACAAAACATCCACACCCAGCTGTTCAGCCGTGCGGTAATAAGCGTTTACCAAGCCTTTGCCGCCGCCCATGAAAAAGGCATTAGTGCGCCCCAACGACAATGTGCCCGAGAGGGAGGGCTGAAACCGCACACCATGATCGCGCATCCAAGGCAGGCATTCCTCGGACGTGCGGATCGCCAGGCGCGCCAAGTGTTGATTGGTTTTGCCCCCAGTGACCTTTAACAAATCCGCAAGGTATTCTTCCTCGCTATAGTCATCCACCAATGGCCCCAGCGGCCCAGTGTGCATGCAGCGAAAGTTGCGCGTGTGACGAGAGTTGCCACCGCGATACGATTTGGGAGCGGCCTCAAGGATCAACACCTTGGCACCGGCTTCGGCTGCCGTCATCGCAGCACAAAGTGCTGCGTTCCCCCCTCCGATGACCGCGATGTCATAATCTGTGCGCATGCCGGGCCCCCTCATTGAAACCTTGCTACGCTCCTCTGTTTGATTTGACCAATGACGCTTTTCCTGAAATTATTGCGTTATGCGCATCAATTATGATTTCAATGACCTTGAGGCCTTTCTTGCTGTCAAAGACACAGGGTCATTCCATGGCGCGGCTGAGCGCTTGAACCTGTCCCAATCCGCGGTCACACGACGGGTTCAAAAATTGGAACAGGCATTGGATAGTGTGCTCTTTGAACGCACAACCCGTGCGGTAAAGCCAACATTGGCCGCCAAACGCCTGCACCCCCGCGCCGAAGCCATTATCAACGATGCCGCCGAAACCGCGCGCGCAATGCGAGACGAAAGCGTGGCCTTTGTCCACCAACGGGAGGCTCTGGTGACAATCGCAACCGTCTCGACAGTGATTTCACGGGTTCTGTCCCCGGCGATCCACAGTTTTAGGGACAGCGGGTTTTCGGCCCGCATTCGCCTGCTCGAAGCGAGCGCAAATGAGGTCGCTGAAACCGTTGCGGACGGCGAGGCCGATTTTGGCCTGTGCTCGATCCCAATACTCGAACCTTCGACACTCTTTGAACCTTTGTATGATGACCAAATTGTGCTGGCTTTGCCCCTGAGCCACGCGTTGGCCCATAAAACATCCGTTGCCTTCGAAACGTTGATGGACACGCCGTTGATCCTGCCCGCGCGGGGCACGGGGAACAGGTTGCTGATCGACGAAGCCATGGCACGCGCGCGGCTGCGTATGGTCTGGGCCCACGAAGTGAGCCGATCCTCAACCGCATTAGAGCTTGTCGCCAGCAACATCGGCGCGGCGCTCTTGCCCCAATCTGTGTTCCAGTCCGCAAGCGCCACCCAAGTGGCCATTAGTAAGCTGCAAGATGTGGAGATCACACGCCCGGTCGGTCTTTTATCCCGGATCAGCCAAATTGATACACCTGCAATTGCTGCGATCAAGGACGCCATCCGATCTGTCGTTTAGGTCAAGGTGCCCAACGACCAGACCGATGGGAATGGCAAGGGGCACCCAGCGCCGAAGCCATGCTAGTCGGGTTACGGGCCCTTCAACTCAGGACCAACGCTTCCTTATCTCTCAGTATTTTTCTGGCCGCTTGGCCAAAAATGCACCTACCATACACAGTTGTTTGCGGGAAAATGTCCGCGAGTTCTTGCAGCGCCTCTGACGTCAGCGAACAAAGAGCTTCTTCCCCTAAGAAGAGGCTTTCGGCAGGTGCCCCTTCTGCCTCCAAAATCTCATGTCGATCGAGCAATAGATGAACATAGGTCAAGTTTTCTGTCGGGGCGCAAATCTCAATCCCCGGCAAATGGCAGAGCGATTTTGCCGAGGCGAGCACTTCTTCGGCCCCAAATAGCATCTCTACCTGTGCCCCACCGACCAATATTCGATGTTGCTGAGACACAAATAGATCCCGTTTCGGACAATCAGGGCCAAGAGCCCCGGCACGGATCCTGACCGGCCAGAGCTTTGCATCATTCAGGAGCTTGGGCAGGCTTTGGTCGCTGCTTTCGATCCAACGGACCGGCTGCAGCCCATTGTCCAATGTGGCAACGCGGTCTCCGGCCTGTAAGGTTTCAACCGGAACTGGGCCGCGTTCGCTTTCGATCAGTGTACCGGCCGCAAAGCAGACCCCCTCGATCGCGATTGTCACGGTCTGGAGTGCGGTTTCAGTTTGTAGCTGCCCACCCGGATTCAAAGCCAGTGCCGTTACTTCGACTACGAAACTGTCCGTGGTGAATTCCCCATCATCAAGGGCCGCAAATTCGGCGGGATCAACCGTATAGACCCATTCGCCGGTGAACGGGTTGATCGTTGCCGTACCTATGCCTGGGTCATCCGAGATTTCCCAGGTGGTCGCGAGGGGGGTCCAGTTTGGGCCTCGAAATTCAATAGTTGCATCAAGATCACCAGTTGCGTCATTGGGGGGATCACCCGTCACAAATCCGGTCGTGTTTCCGGTGATGGCAATCAAGATCGTGTCAGCTGGAGCCGGCAATACCATCAGGCAAACCCTCCTCGATCAGCGTGCGGACAAAGTCCTCTCGCCGATAGAGTCGCATATGCACTTTGCCTTGCTCGTCTTTGTTCCATTCCACAATCCGCGGTGTTGACTGATCACTGTCCATTCGGTTTGCCCGAACGCGTTGGTGTGGAATTTCACATTTCAACATGTCAACAATTTGGCGAACTTGGCCAAATGGTGCGACCAAATCGAGGATCCAGAAAGAGGAACCACTGGTAAAATCACTATCGCGCAGGTGTTCCCCTTTGACCCCTAGGCGGTATTCGGACTCTGGGCTTAACCCACCAAAGGTGACAAAGCCGCGTGGGAATCCGTTCTGGCGAAAGATCTGGTACTGACCCAATCGAAGCGGCGTTTCAAAGACGTATATAGATTGCGCCAGTGTTCGCTGCCTATGAGTACCTGTAAGGCCCGACAGATACAGCATCGTCCCCAAATCCGCATACTTCTCCGGTGATAGGTCGAACCAGCCAGTTGGGTACGTATTCATGGGTGAACAAGTCCTCTAGGGTGTGACCTGCTCCCCGAAACTTCCCTCACTATAATGTAGAGTTTGCTCAACCTTCGAAGGAGCAAACAAATGCGACAGAGTCGTTTTACCGAGGCCCAGATTATTGGGATGATCAAAGAGCAAGAAGCTGGAATGCCAACGGCTGAGGTGTGCCGGAGACATGGCCTGAGCCCTGCGTCGTTCTACAAGTTCAAAGCCAAATATGGTGGCATGAACGTTTCTGACACCCACCGCCTCAAATCGCTGGAGGATGAGAACGCTAAACTGAAGCGTCTGCTGGCGGACACCATGCTCGACAACGTTGTGCTGAAGGATTTGCTGGGAAAGAACTGACGACATCGAATGTGCGACGGGCTGTTGCGCGCCAGGCAATGCGGGATCACGACATCTCGCAACGTCGGGCGTGCAGGCTTGTTGGTGTCGATCCCAAGACCGTCCGGCGCGACAAACCGCCAGATAATCCTGAAGTTCGCGAAGAGATGAAGGCGATTGCCAGTAAGCGGCGGCGGTTTGGCTATCGCCGGATCGGCGTGCTGTTGGAGCGCAAAGGAATGTTCATGAATCATAAGAAGCTATACCGGCTTTATACTGAGGAGAAGCTGGGTGTTAGGCGGCGTAGGGGCCGTAAACGTGCGCGTGGATCACGAACACCTAGGATCATCAGGTTTCACTGTTTAGCCCTGCTTTGCGGAGGCTATCCATCAATTTCAGCTGAAACGATTCACTCAACTGCCAGATCGATAAGACATCACCTGCATCGGACGCAAAGTTCGTGTGCTGAGACAGCAGTTTTTCCAATGCAGCCTCGGCGGCTGTTTGATACCCGAGTTCCCCGTTCAAAGCCGCGTTCCACAGGTGGGTCCAAAAGAAATTTGGCATTTCGATCTGGTCCATAGTAGTCAGAGCCTGCTGATAATTTCCCTGATCGAACTGATAGAACACCCGAGGGAAATGAAACCATTGCGGATGTACTGGGTTCAGAGCAATGGCCCTGTCCACGATTGCCAACCCCTCGTCCCACCCCTGACTAAAAGCCAGCCGCATTCCGAAATGTGCCAAGACCGTGCTGTCGTTTGGATTCAGATCCATGGCAGTTTGCCCGGCCCGGCGAAACCCTTGTATATCGCCAAGCACAAAACGTGTGTTGGCCAGCATCAAGTGGCCAGCTGCCAGATTGGGATCGTTTTCCACCGCTCGACGCGCGGCCTTGGTTGCGGCAGCAATCACCTCTGAGCGAGTTCCGCCCAAACCGAACCGGATTTGCTGAAGGTAAAGGTTCGACAATGCTGCCCAAGCTTCGGCATAGTCTGGATTTTGCTCAACCGCACTCAGGATGCAGGTCTTTATTTCCTCGTGCAGGTCAAGGTTGATGGTGATTTGATAGCTGTAGTAGCTCAACACACATTCATAGGCGTCACGGCTGGTGGGTGGGGTTCGTGATGCGGTTTTCATGGATGCCTGCGTAAGCACACCATAGTTGCCTGCCAGTTTCCCAATCACGTCGCGTATGACTTGATCCTGCAGCGTATAAATATCGCTGGGCGCGCTCCCAACTGAATAGTTTTGAACCCAAGTGTACCGCTGGTTTTTAAGATCAACGAGACGGGCAGTTAACATAAGTGTGTCGCCCGCATCTCTGACGCTGCCTTCCAATGCGAAATCAGCGTTGAATTCCTTGCGCAGGGCCTGCAGGTCGGTGTCACCTCGTAAAAACCGTTCTACGCTGCCCAGCGGCAGAACCCAGATATCGCGGAACCGCACAAGTTCACTGGTCAGCTGTTGGGTTATGCCATCCGCAAAATAACCCGGTCCATCTCCGAGAGTGTCGAATGGCAACACGGCGATCACCGGTCCACGTGGCAATGTCTGCGTAGCAGCCGATGACGTGCGTGCGTCCCATACAGACAGAAAGCCCCAGATCAGTGCGCACAGGATCATGGCCCCGGCAACAGCCAAGCCAACCGAGGGTGAACGTCGCGGTCTGTCACCCTGAGCAGAAGAGGGCTCAGCCGGCGCGGGTGGCGTTTCTAGTGGCAGGGTTTGGGTTTGAAACCGAGGTGCGTAACCGCCTTTGGGAATAGTGAGTCTAACGGGGTCTTCCCGGCCCGGTCCTGCATAATAGCTGTCTATGTCCTGACGCAGGCGTCGCGCTTCAAGCCGAACAATCGGATCAACCTGCTGATCAAAGGTTTCATCCCGTCCAAAGACTGACATGGCAATGGACACGCCTTTGATTTGACCGCCGCGGCCGGCCAGATATTCGCCCACAACATAGGTGAGAAACGCCCGGCGCTGAGGCGTAGCCGTGAAGTCAGGGGAGGCTAAAAGGCGGTCCAATTGCGCCCGAACCTCACTATCCGCCAAGTCCATCTCAACCAACCTCAACACAAAAACACGATATTAGAACAAACTACGAAAGCCATTCAGAACAAGTGCATACATGGGATTACGAGCAGGTAGCAACATGTTCACACTTCTTTGATCGAAATCTGGGGTTACCAGAGGCAAGCAGCTTGCCACGCAGGCAAGCGCCGAGGCGTCAAGGAACCAGAGCGGTTTAAGTTCACACCACTCCGCTACAGCACACGACCAGCCGGGTGTTCCCTCGTTGCACGGTTTCGTCGTTGCCACCTTGTCGCCTTCGAATTTGGATTTGGATTTGACCTAGACAGGAACCATTTAAGAATGGCACGCCGACACACCTTATTTCTGACCACTGCGCTCTTGACCCTGACTGCAGGCATGGGGATCTCGCAAGAGCACTTTGACCCCAAAGGCAAGCTTCCATCGGAATTCACCGTTGAGTTCCAGAAAGCCATGCGCGCGTCTCTTCCGTTCGAAGATGAGCGGGATTTTGAAGAAAGCCGCAAGGGTCTGATCGCAACGCCAGACTATACCCAGATCAAGACCGAAGATGGCACAGTTGCCTGGGATATTGGCAGCTACGAATTCCTGCTGAAAGACGGTCAGGAGTTTGACTCGATCCACCCGTCGCTACAGCGTCAGGCAATCCTGAATATGAACTATGGTCTTTTTGAAATTCAAGAAGGCAAGATCTATCAGGTGCGCGGGTTTGACCTGTCCAACATTTCCTTTATTCGCGGTGATACCGGCTGGATCGTTTTTGACCCTCTCGCATCCAAAGAAACGGCTGCGGCTGCGCTGAAACTGCTGAACGACACAGTTGGTGAATTGCCGGTCAAGGCGGTCATCTATTCGCACTCACACGCCGACCACTATGGCGGTGTCCGAGGTGTGATCTCGGACGAAGACGTGGCCAATGGTGTCGAAGTTATCGCACCCGCTGGTTTTATGGAACATGCGGTGTCTGAAAACGTCTATGCTGGTAACGTTATGAACCGGCGGCTGTTTTTCCAATATGGCGTGCTGCTGCCACGCAACCCCTATGGTCACGTAGATCAGTCGATTGGCAAGAACATCTCGGCCGGGACAACTGGCTTGATTGAGCCCACCCGCTATGTTGCGGACGACTACGAAGAGATCACCATCGACGGTGTGCGCATGATTTTCCAAAACACGCCCGGCACCGAGGCACCCGCGGAAATGAACACCTATTTCCCGGATCTCAAGGCATTCTGGGCTGCTGAGAACATCACTGGCACCATTCACAACATCTATACGCTGCGCGGCGCGTTGGTGCGGGATGCACTAAGCTGGTCCAAGCATATCAACGACGCGCTGTATGAGTTCGGGCAAGAGGCCGATCTGATGTTCGCCTCGCATTCGTGGCCGCGTTTCGGCAACGACCGCATCCAGGAAGTTATGCGCGCCCAGCGCGACACCTATGCCAACCTGAATAACGGTGTGTTGAACCTTGCCAACAAAGGCGTGACCGTCAATCAGGTGCATAATGTCTATGAGGTGCCCGGCAGCTTGCAGGATCAGTGGGCGGCGCGCAGCTATCACGGCTCGGTCGAGCACAACAGCCGCGCGGTGATCAACCGCTATCTGGGCTACTGGGACGCAAACCCAACCACTCTGACCCCTCTGTCGCCCGAAGACAGCGCGCCTCTCTACGTTGAAATGATGGGCGGAGCCGAGCCAATTCTGGCCAAAGGGCACGAGCTGATCAAGGGTGGGGAATATCTGGGCGCGACCGAAATCCTGAACAAACTGGTCTATGCCGAGCCTCAAAACCAGGACGCGAAAGATCTGTTGGCTGATGCGTTCGAACAGATCGGGTACCAGAAAGAAAGCCCCTCGGTTCGCAACTCGTTCCTGGGTGCCGCCTATGAGCTACGCAATGGTATCCCGGAAGGCGCGACCATTGAAACCTCTGGTCCTGACACGATCAAAGCGATGCCGATTTCCATGTGGCTCGATTTTATCGGCATTCGCGTCAATAGCGCCAAGGCTGCAGATATGGCGTTCACCATCAATCTGAACATTGCGGATCGGGACGAAAAACTCGTTGTGGAAATGAGCAACGCGACCTTGACGCATATCGTTGGTCACACCGCTGACAATGCGGACCTGAGCGTTTCAATCAACCGCAGTGATCTGGAAAAGGTCATGATCGGCGAAGCACGTCTGGTCGATCTGATCGCGGACGGCACGGCCAAGTCAGAGGGTGACGTCACCGTCATCGAGCAATTGGCTTCGACTCTGGATCAGTTTGATCTCGGGTTCGAGCTGATGCCCGGAACCGGCGCACGAGACCTGACCCCACAAGCCAATGATTTTGCCCAGCCACCACTGGCAAACTCGAACGGTGGTTGATCCACTGACTTGACGACCGCCCAAGTCGGCATTGGTGAACTTCGGCCCCCAAAAGCCGTGAGTTCACCAATTGCTGGCCTGGGCTATTCTATGTGATGATCGCAGCTCTGCAACTATCTGTATCGACTCTGTCGCGCCCAACCTACCATCGTTGGTATGAGAGGTATCTACAGCCCCGAGAAGCTGGCCTCGAAGATCTCAAGTCGCATCCCAGTCGCGTCTGGGACCGCATCCCTGATAAGGTGCGCTAGGCAATGTTGGATATGGCATTGGAACGGCCAGAACTCAGCCCAGGGGAACTGGTCGTGACATTTACCGATAAACGCAGTTTCTTCGTTTCAGAAGCCAGCGTTTATGAGCTTTTGCGATTCCACGGTCTGATTACCAGTCCAGCATTCATTGTCATGCAAGCGGCCGATGAGTTCCGTGACAAGGCGACGGCAACTAACCAGCTTTGGCAGACTGTCTTCACCTACCTCAAGGTTATTGGTTGGGGCTGGTTCTATCTCAGCACGATCTTGGACAACGACAGCCGCTACATCATTACTTGGAAGCTTTGTACTGGCATGGCTGTATCGGACGTGAAGGACATGTTGAACCAAGCTTTGGAAGCAATAGGGTTGAGATCAGGCAAATGTTGGGCATCGTCCTCGCCTGTTGTCAGACAATGGCCCATATTACATCTCCGGTGATCTCGCTGAATATCTGGAAGACAAAGGCATGACACACAGGCGGTGCGCCCTAACATCCGGAAACACAGGGCAAGATCGAGCGATGGCATCAAACATTGAAGAACCGCATCCTGCTAGAAAACTACTTCCTGTCCGGCGATCTCGAAGCGCACATCGCCGCCTTCGTTGGGCACTACAACCACCAGCGTTACCATGAGAGCCTGAACAACGTCCGCCCGCCGACGTTTACACAGGCAGAGGTCACACAATCCTGCTTGAACGCGAGAAGACAAACAGAAGAACCATGAAGTTAAGGCGCTTGCAGCATTCTCATTCCGCTGCTCAACTAAACCCAGATGAGCGATGGCTCCTCGCAGTCAAAACGCATTGAACCAGACCGGGTTTACCGGAGACAGTTTAGTTCCTATTCTGCTGCGAGAGTAACGGCGTTTAGACTGTCATAGTAGCTCCTTTCTGCTTGTGCTGGGGCGATGTATCCGATGGGTCCAAAACGGCGTTCGTGATTGAACCAATGGACCCAATCGAGCGTTGCCAATTCGACGTCTTTTTTGCCTTGCCACGGGCCCTCGTGCTCGATGACCTCAGCCTTGTAGAGACCGTTGATTGTCTCGGCCATCGCATTGTCATAGCTGTCACCGACGCTGCCGACTGACGGATCGATTTTGGCTTCCTCGAGGCGCTCTGTGTACTTGATCGACAGATATTGAACGCCTCTGTCGCTATGATGGATAAGGGTTTTGGGATCTGGTTGACGCGCCGCCAACGCTTGATCCAAAGCATCAAGCACCATCTGGGCATTGGGAGAGGAAGAGACCTTCCAGCCAACGATGTAGCGCGCGAAGACATCAATGATGAACGCAACATACACGAAGCCGACGGCGGTTCTGACGTAGGTGAAGTCAGCTACCCAGAGAATGTTCGGTGCCGGTGCCTTGAACTTTCGGTTCACCTTGTCTTCAGGGCACGGCAAGGCAGGGTTGCTCTTCGTCGTTGTCACATCACCGCGTGTAATTCCCTGTATTCCCATGCCTTTCATGAGGCGAACAACCGTGCAACGGGCGACGACAGTGCCCTCATCAAGCAAGTCATGCCAAACTTTCACGGCCCCATATCGCTTCCTGCTCTTCTCCCAGAAATGGGTGATCCTGGTCATTAAGAAGGCATCACGCTTTGCGCGGGCAGAGGCTTTCTCAGGATTAAACTCAATCGATTTGTGGTGGTAATATGTGGACGGCGCGATCGGCAAAACCTTGCAAATCGCCTCGACGCCAAGATGCTCACGATGGTCGTCTATGAACATGATCATCTCTTCCGTAGGCGGTCGAGGTCCGCCGCCGCGAAAAAAGCTGAGGCCTTACGCAGAATGTCATTGGCCTGGCGCAGCTCACGGACTTCGCGCTGAAGCTCTTTCATCTGCGCCCGCTCAGACAGCGTCAAACCCTCCCGATCCCCGGTCTCAACCGCCTGCTTGTTGACCCAGTCCCGAAGCGTTTCGGGGCTGCATCCTATCTTCTGCGAAATTGATCTGAAGCACTCAGATCGCGTCTTATAATCCGCTTCATTCTCAAGCACCAAACGCACTGCGCGCGCCCGAACTTCTGTCGAAAAACGGTTCCCTGAATTTCCTTTGGTCATGACTTACCTTCCAAGCTTCATGCTCTCCGGTAAACCCGGTCTGGTTCACATTCCGTCTCCAACTATTTGATGACGGGCTGGTTTTGCAGGTTTTCCAAACCTCATTGTCGGTCAACAATTGTGCAGCGTCGATATCCACTTCCTGTTCATCAGTTGAAACCGTATCGAGGTAGATTGTTCGGCGTGCAGGATTAATGCGGATATTCTTTTGAGTTCGCTTGACATGAGGTGTTCTATTTCGATCAGGGAAAAGTTGGCGCGGTCATTTACTGTGCCCGGAAGAGCATCGCACGCACCTGCTGCGCCTCACGCTTCACGGCAACAAATCGCATCGTCGGTCGAGACGCTGCCTCAACAATGGTTACATCAATCTTCTGACGCTTCACAAAGGGGTTTTACGAGATGAACGCGAACTGAATCTCGTGGCCCAACTCAGCAATCTGACGCCCCCAGATATGCCCTGTCGAACAGCCTCCTCGGAAGGCAGGCCCTAAGAGTGCTGGACGAGAACGTTTAGGAACTAAGTTCGCGCTACCTTCTTGCGAAAAGCAACAGACCCATCGACCCGGGCATCCACGCCATCACTAACTGGCCGATTGGACCACCCAGGTTGAGCAGCCATGGATCTTTCTTCATCGCAACAACATTATTACTCGGCGTTGAAAACGAACAGCGTCTCACCATTGATCTTGTAGTCGTTGATCAGGCCTGCTGCTGTGTCTGAAACCAACCAAGCCTCCAATTGCAGGGCTAAATCCGCTTTAACATGGGGATGCTTTTCTGGTGTCACCGGAAGGTAGGCATACTGATTAAACAACGCCGGATCACCCGCATAAGCTATTTCCAAGCTCCCCTTGTTGCCAAAGTTCAGCCAGCTCGCGCGATCTGACATGATATAAGCGTTCATGCCGACAGCAATGTTCAAGGCCGATCCCATGCCTGCGCCAACAGCATTGTACCAATCCCCATCGGGCGTGACCCCGGCAGTGGTCCATAGGCTCAGCTCTTTCTTATGTGTCCCGCTATCGTCCCCTCTGCTTACAAAGCTGGCTTTAGACGCCGCAATCCGGCTCATGGCATCAGCAGCGTTTGCCGCTTCGGACAGGTTTGCATTGTCAGAGGCTGGCCCGATGAACACAAAGTCATTGTACATGATCGCCCGGCGATGGGTTCCGAAGCCTTTTTCCAAAAACGCGTCTTCTGCCTTGCGGGAATGTACAAGAATGGCATCCACATCCCCCGCCTCACCCAGTTTGATGGCCTGCCCGGTTCCAACGACCAGCAACTGAACATCAATCCCGGTGTCCTGCTTGATTTGCGGAAGCAATATTTCAGCCAGACCTGAGTTGTGAAATGACGTGGTCACCGCCAGCTTCATTTCCTCCGCCGCCCCTGCCCCGGCCATGAAAACTAAAACGACGGCCCCCAGAATGGCATTCTTCATTCGACAATATCTCCGTTTAGAAAGGCGCGGGCCGCATCGGTAGATGGGTCCGTGAAAAATTGCGGGGCGGGGCCGGTTTCGTGTAGCTTGCCGTTCAGCAAAAATAGAACCTCTGTCGCCAGTCGCCGCGCCTGCCCCATGTCATGTGTCGACATAATTAATCGTGTGCCTGCCGACGCCGCCCGCATTAGGATCGCTTCGATCTCTCGGGTCGCACGTCCATCAAGCGAGGAACAAGGCTCATCCAGGAACAACACATCCGGTTTGGTGATCAGGGCACGGGCCAAGGCCAGTTTTTGGCGTTCTCCACCCGACAAAAAATGTGCGGGCCTACCGAGCATCTGATCCAGTCCAACATCTTCGGCAGCTTGTGCCGCCTGCCCGCGCGCCTGAGCCCGGGAAACCCCTTTCAAACGAAGTGGATAGGCCAAATTGCCCAGAACCGAACGGCGCATCATCACGGGTTGTTGGAACACAAAAGCTTGACGCGAGCGTGCCTCGATTGCGGCACACGCCCAAGTCACAGATCCCTCGGACATTCGCGCAATCCCGTGAAGCATACGCAAGAAAGAGGTTTTACCCGCCCCGTTTGGACCGATCACAATCGTGGTGCCCTGTGCTGACAGGGTTAAATCGACGGGTCCGACAAGCACTTTGCCACGCCGGCGCACTGTTGCACCATCGACCACCAATGGAAACAGGGCGCTCACCATCTGCCCTCCTGTTCTGTTCGACCGATGACATGAATCGCAAGGTTCACGGCAATCGCCAGAAAGATCAGGACAAAACCAAGCCCAAGCGCCAATGCAAAATCCCCCTTACCGGTTTCAAGCGCAATGGCCGTGGTCAATACGCGCGTATGATGGTCAATGTTGCCTCCCACGATCATGATCGCACCCACTTCACCAATGGCGCGTCCAAACCCAGCCAACGAGGCGGTCATCAGCGCCCGACGCCCATCCCACAACAGGGCCGCAATGCGTTGCCGTTGGGTGGTGTTCATAGAAATCAGCAGATCGTGGTAATCTGACCAGAGTTCACGCAAGGATTGATGCGCAATCGACGCGATGAGTGGCAGGATGATTATCACCTGCGCTATGATCATCGCAGTTGGCGTGAACAGCAGCCCCATAACGCCAAACGGTCCGGATCTGCTCAGCATAACATACACAATCAGGCCAACAACAACCGGCGGCAACCCCATGAGGGCATTGAGCACCGCAATGGTAATCCGCCGTGCGCGAAATCTGCGCACGGCCAAAAGCGCACCCAACGGCAAGGCAAAAAGCGAAGCAATCACCAAGGCCGTCAAGGTGACATGCAGAGACCGTACCGTGATTTCAACAAGATCCGCATCCAGCGTTACAACCAGCCAAAAAGCCTGAGTAAGGCCGTCCCATATTTCAAACATGCCTTCCCCCGGGCTTTGACACGGCGTGTCGGTTCCGATGTTATTCAACACAGCTCAATCACAGCCCGCGTGCCAGAAAAACCAAATTCTAACCTCAAATGGAAAATAAGGACATTTTGTCCGCCATTTTGTCTGACCTTCCTCTGCTTTCGGGCAGATCGACCCCGGAACACGGCCTGCAATCAGAAGGTTCTGGTGCAGGTATTTCTGTCTGGTAAGCTACGAAAACACATTCGTTTTGTTGATACCAGCGCCGAGGGGGAACCATTGAATTCAGTACGCCTGAAACTGTTGGTGCTCGCACTGGCGCCTCTTGTGGTCTTGCTGCCATTGTTGATGTTATTGGCAATGACCCGTTGGACCTCGGACTACGACGAGCTTTTGATCGCCAAGGTCGACAGCGATCTGCGTATAGCAAAGCAATATCTGGGTCGTATTTTGGCCGGAACCGGGGCCGGCATCGCCGCTATCGCAGACTCCCGCACTTTCCAATTCGCATTGACCGGATCTGCGGATTCGAGGGCGGCGTATCTGGAACAGCAACGCGTTCAGCAGGCGCTCGACTTTCTATATTATCTTCCGGCGACACAGACAGGCGAAGCCCAGCTTTGGCCGGTAGTGCAGGCAGCGCTTGGTGGTGAACTGTCGTCGCAAATCGATATCTTCCCGGCCGAAACCATAGGCAACTTCCCTGGCTTGGCAGAACGCGCGCGGGTGGATCTGATCGAAACCGAAGCCGCAGTGCCCACCGATCGTGTGGTCGAGGATCGCGGCATGGTGGTCCATACCGCGGCCCCCGTTGACCTGCTGGGGCATCAAGGTGTCCTGATCGGGGGGATCTTGCTGAACAGGAACCTTGATTTCATCGATACCATCAACGCGCTGGTATACCTCAATGCGGCGACGGGCGGGGAAAGGCAGGGCACCGCAACCTTGTTTCTCGAAGACGTCCGTGTTTCGACCAACGTGCGCCTGTTTGAAGATGTGCGCGCGTTGGGAACCCGCGTTTCTGCCGAAGTCCGGGCCGCGGTTTTGGATCAGGGCCGAACCTGGCTGGACCGCGCCTTTGTCGTGAACGATTGGTACATTTCGGGCTATCTGCCGCTCAGTGATAGTTTCGGAAACCGAGTTGGGATGCTGTATGTTGGCTTCTTGGAGGCGCCATTTGCCAACGCAAAAAAATCCGCTTACCTGACCATGCTCGCCGCCATGGTCGTTGTACTTGCCTTGTCTATTCCGCTTTTCCTTAGGATGGCCCGCGGGATTTTTTCACCGCTAGAACGCATGACCAAAACCATGAGCCGTGTGGAGCACGGGGATCTGTCAGCGCGCAACGGCAGCGTCGGGTCCAAGGATGAAATCAGCCAAGTCGCAACCCATCTAGATACATTGCTTGATCAGGTCCAAGAACGGGATCAGGCACTGCGCAGTTGGGCAGAAGAGCTGAATGATCGCGTCGATCGGCGCACCTCAGAGCTTCGCGATGCCAATGAAAAGCTGGAAGAGACATTCCAGCAATTGGTGCTATCCGAAAAGCTCGCGTCGATCGGGGAAATTACCGCAGGGGTTGCCCATGAAATCAACAATCCAGTTGCGGTCATTCAGGGCAATGTCGACGTCGTGCGCCAGACCCTAGGACCGGACGCTGCTGGTGTGGAAACCGAATTGACCCTGATCGATAAACAGGTGCAGCGCATTGACGGGATCGTTGGAAAGCTATTGCAATTTGCCCGCCCAACTGAATTTTCGGCCTCCAGCGAAGGCACATCGCTGGAGATGTTGGTTGACGACTGCAAAAGTTTGATCACCCACGTGCATCCCCAACAGAACGTGCAAATTTCCACTCAATTCGATGCGGCACCAAATGTTGCGATAGATACTGGGGAGATGCAGCAGGTCCTTGTCAATCTGATGGTTAATGCCATTCAAGCCATGGAGGGGAACGGTCAGCTGGACATCAGGGTCAAACCATCGCCTAGGAATGAGCGTGATGGCGTGGAACTGTCTGTTTCTGATACAGGGCCCGGCATAGATGCAGAGCATATGAACCGGGTATTCGACCCCTTTCATACCACCAAACTAGGCGAAGGCACTGGGCTAGGGCTCTCCATAAGTCAAACTCTGATCCAGCAAACCGGAGGGCGTATTTCAGCCCGAAACCAACCAACGGGAGGGGCAATTTTCACGATTTGGGTCCCCGCAGTCACGGGCACTTGAACCCTGCATCAACTGGGGGCGCGGTACTGCAAACCGGTTTCTAAACGGCTCGTCCTCTCTGATCAAAATTGACGCCAAGGAGGGCCTTCATTTCCCGTTGCCCAAACGGCGTCACAATCAAGACCCGGCGTTCTGCCGCCCGGGCAATCCAGCCCCGGTCGAATGCCAGATCCGCAAGGGCAGCCCCAACTGCGCCCGAGACATGATGACGGCGCTCGCTCCAATCCAAGCATTGTCGCGCAAATACGCGTTTCGTTCGCTTCAAATCAGCAGGGTTTATCCCCAGATCAGCAAACAACGCTGCACCTTTCGCGGTCAGCTCATAATCCGTGTCCAGCGTAACCAAGGCCCCCTTTTCCACCAGCGCATCTGCAATCGAAACGCCCAAATGCCCGGCGATGTGATCATAACACATCCGGGCATTTTGAATTGGCTTCCGGACTGTTCGGGTGGTTTTTGTAGCAGGGGTGATATTCGCGGTTTGCACGGCAAGCTGCTCAAGTGCACTTGCGATTTCAGGAGACGCAAGGCGGTAATAATTGTGCCGCCCACTCTTTTCCCGTGTCACCAACCCCCCCGACAACAAAAGGCTCAAGTGTTCACTTGCGGTTGCAGGTGAAACACTCGCAACACCGGCAAGTTCGGTGGCTGTCAGGGCCCGGCCATCGAACAATTCCGTTAACATCAAAGCGCGTGCCGGTGAGCCAATCAAAGCCCCCACACGCGACATGGAAGGTTCATCATGCATACTTCGGAAATATCCGAAACATGCCGGACTGGTCAACCGGTAAACCAGAAGGACACACATAAGGAACTGCAAATGGTTGCTCTGACTGAGATGAACTTGAAAGACGCGCTTCTGAAAAAGGAATGGGTCATTACGATCCAAACGCCCACACTTGGGCACGACATTTTGCTTGATGCACTGCGTCAGAGCGTGGACCTAAAGCAAGGTCATTATGAATGCTGCCTCCATGTCTCGCCAGAGGGCGAGCAACAGTTTCGCGCCTTGGCAGGATCGCACGCTGGGGCCGAAGATACGATACAATCCGTGCCGGTGGTAGACATCACAGTTTCCATTGCACCAGACAGGCGGCTTCTTGAACAGACCCTCGCGATCATCCTTGAAAATCACGTGCACGAAGACCCGACCATTCGCATCACTGAGTGCTGGGCTACGCGGTCCAGATACACAGGCGACACCGGCAATCCAAACAAGTATTGGAACCGCCCCGATGCGCAGAAAATCCACGGTACTGCAATTGCGCGCGCGGCGGACAAAGGATGATTGCACAGCTCCCAAAGTCTCAAAACGGGCTTGGTCTTATGCTCGTTGTGATGTCCGCGATTACTTTCAGCACTGCCGGATTGTTTGCCAAGGGGGTGCAGGCCGCACCTTGGGACATCATTTTTTGGCGCGGCGTATTCTCGGCCGGGTTCACGACTATCTGGATTTGGCATCGCGGGCAGCTTTGGGACAACTTTCCCAAAATGGGGATCAGTGGTGTCGCAGCCGCCATTGTGGGCGCGCTTGGCACCTCCGCTTTCATCGCAGCGTTCAAACTGACCACAATCGCCAATGTTTCCCTGATCTATGCAGTCGCCCCAATGCTGGCTGCGCTCTTGGCCTGGTTCTGGATTGGCGAGAAGACGTCGAAAGCCGTCATTACCGGTTCGCTGCTCGCACTTGTCGGGGTAACGATCATCGTGTCAGGATCCCTCGGACAGATAAATCTGCGCGGCGATCTGCTGGCCCTTGGCATGGCAATCGCAATGGCGGTCTTGATGGTGATCTATCGGAGATACCCAACAACGCCAGGCGCCGGCCCCGCTGCGCTGTCTTCCTTATTGCTCGTGCCTGTTGCGCTCAAATTTGGAGACCCGTTCGGAATTCCGATGCACGAAATCCTGATACTCAGCGCGTTTGGCCTCGTCTTTGCCATAGCTTCCGTCACCCTAGCCGAAGGCGCGAAACGCCTCCCCTCTGGCCAGACGGCGCTGCTCAGCACGCTAGAGGTGCCACTAGCCCCAGTTCTGGCCTTTCTCATTCTCTCAGAAATTCCACACATGCGCACTTTGGCAGGGGGAATGTTGGTGCTGATCGCCGTCTTACTGGCAGCAAAGGATCAAAGATAACCCCCAACGAACACATCTGGCTCAATAAGGAAAATTTCAAATGACCAATCTCATCGCATACAAAGCCAATTCCGGACGGCTCGTACCGGTTTGGACAATTGAGGTGCAGACCTTGCTAGAAGACACAGACCGCATCCTTGATGCTGTCATGACCGTCCATCCGCTCAGCTTTGGCAGGTATCAACGCAATGCAAGCGTTTCAGCGATTGGCACTGAAACCACCCAACCAGAGCCGAATTCAACAACGACGACTCATGTCGCAGGGTTCGAAGCAGGATCAACCGAAACCTATCCGATGGTTGAGTTGAAAATATCCATCGAACGAGATCTAGACGTTCTTTCCAAAGTCATGGACGCAATAATCTATGTACATCACTACGAAGAACCCGTCATTTTCATCAGAGAGGACTGGGCGAGCCGCGCGGCCTATGATCCGCAAAGCAACAACCCGAACCGTTGGTGGAACAACAGCAAAGGCTTACCTGACCGGGTGAGTTGAACAGGGTGCGCCAAAATAGAGGCGACCAGAGAACGCCCCTACATCCCCCAAGAGGCGCATTTCCGATCAATGGTTTTGCGCGACACACCAAGCCTGCGCGAGGCCTCGGCGCGATTGCCTCCACAGGCGTCCAACACTTGCATGATGTGGCGTTGCGTCACCAGATCCAGCGATTCAATCGCCTGCATCCCAGTAACTTGTCCGGCGCCAGCGAACTCTTCTGGGAACTCACCCAAAATCACCGAACGTTCAATTGTATTGCGAAGCTCGCGCACGTTGCCGGGCCAGTCATAGCGACACAGCTTCAGCAAGGTTTCTTCGTCCAACTCCAACCCCGGAAGCGCAAGCGTCTTTGACATCTGGTCCATGAACAATGCAGCCAGCTCAACGATATCGTCAGATCGATCCTTAAGGTCCGGCATGTCGATGCTGACCACGTTGATCCGGTGATACAGATCAGATCGAAATTTACCATCTGCGACTGCCTGATCCAGATCCACGTTGGTGGCAAAGAAAATCCGTAGGTTCAGCGGAATGTCCCGCTCTGCCCCGACCGGACGAATGCGTTGATCCTCTAAAACACGCAGCAAGGCCACTTGGGTCTGCTCTGGCATTTGCGCAACTTCGTCCAGAAACAAAACGCCCCCATCTGCCAACAGAAACAACCCATCCCGGCTGCGCCCGTTTTCGTCGATCATCCCAAACAGCTCTTCGGTACAATGCTTGGGCGAAATCGCGGCGCAGTTCACCGCCACAAACGGCTTTTCAGCCCGGTCCGATATCGCATGCAATGTTCTTGCGGCAACCTCTTTGCCCGTTCCAGTTTTGCCCAGAAACAAAACAGGGGTTGGCAAAGGTGCAAGACGCGCCAGCATTTCACGCACCTGTTCAATTGGCGTAGAATTCCCCAATAGGCGCCCCCGCGCCGAACCCTCTTCGGACAAAAGCGCGTGCTTAAGAAGCGAGTTATCCCGGCGCAGTATCTTGCGGTCCAAGGCCCGCGCGACCGCGTTCAGGATTTGGTTTGCTCGAAACGGTTTCAGAACGAAATCCACAACGCCCATACGCAGGGCTTCGATGGCCGTTTCCAGATCAGCATAGGCCGTGATCAAAATGGCGTCCGAAAACAGGCCAACCCTGCCCTGTTCGCGCAGCCAATCCAACCCGGTCTTGCCCGGCATGATGTTGTCCAGCACCACAAGGTCAAAGTGATGCTTGTCAAGAATTGCCGATGCTTCAGCAGCAGAGCCGGCTTGTTCAACCCGCTTACACCGTGGTGACAAAATCTTGGTCAGGAAATTGCGCATCCCAGGTTCGTCATCGATCACAAGAATCGATGCATCCACAAGGCTTTCGCCATACTCATCCTGCTTGTACGATGACATCGCTCTCAATCCAGCCGAACCGACGCGCCCGAATGTACATCCTGCGAAGCAAACCCAAGATTGCTCAGCACCAGATTTGCGCAAACCGCCACCAGAACGACCCCGGCAAATCCTGTCATCATGGCTTTCATACCAATTTCTCCAGTTCGAATAGAATGCATGGCCCGCAGGGTAACAGACGGGCCATGGAGATGGAAATCACTCGGCGGCCGTTCCGCTTTTTGTGTCAGAGCCTTGGCTCTCCAAAACTTCCTCTAGCCAGAGCGAGTGGTGTTGTTCAGCCCATGCTTCGTCCACTTCGCCAGATCCCATCGCATCATAAGCACCTTCCATGCCGACCGAACCGATATAGATGTGCGCGAAAATAATCGCCATCAGAACAAAGGCAAGCAACGTGTGCCAGACCTGTGCCAGTTGCATCTCTTCTTGCGGCGCAAGCACGGCGGGCAACTCTCCCAGCCCAACCAACTGTGGCAGACCGGTTGCGTTCAAAACCGAAAACGATTTGGCAAACAATGGCATCTCAAAGGGAAACAGCAACGATACGCCTGTCAACGCAATCGAAGTCCCAAACAGTATGACGGACCAGAAAATGATTTTTTGGCCTGCGTTGAACTTCTTTGCTGGGGGATGTGCATTCCCGATGATGCCGCCGAACTGTCGAAACCACACAAGATCAAGCCGGCTTGGAATGTTGTTCGCGACCCACATGACGAATACCATCACAAGGCCCAGAATAAACGCCCAAGCCACGTTGTTATGGATAAGCTTTGACCAAACCAAAAGCGTCGCGTTCACGTCTTTGCCCAACGCAGGGGCAAGGACAGCGCGACCAAACAGAACCGCAAGGCCCGTGACCCCCAGCAAGATAAAAGACCCCGCCAATAGCCAATGACCAAAGCGTTCGATGGCCTTGAAACGAACGAACAAACGCCCCGTGTTCGGCGCATCAGTCCGAACTTTGCCGCGCAACAGATAGAACACAACCAACGCCGCGAGCGTCCCCAGCAACAACCATCCGCCATAGGTTCGCAGCGGCCCGCGCCGGAACTCAAGCCATGTCATGCCTCCGTCCTGCATCACAACGGTTGCCACTTCTCCGCCTGCCGAAACCTTTAAGTCAGCCGAACCATAGCGCAAGGCGCGCCACATCTCGGGGTCAGAAACACCCCCAAGCGTGCCCAGTTGCGCGGCAATCCCGGCCGCATTGTCCGCCGATCCAACTGCATCACGGCGGAACGCGTCATCAACCTTCTGCCCCGCTTGCCGGTTCAGAATATCCTCAAGCGTCTGCGCACCGCCGGTCGATGACCGATCAATGTCCGCAGGTTTTTCCTGAGCCTGTGCGAAAGATGCCAGCGCAAGCGTCAGAACAAGTGCGAGTGCCATGCGCAGCATGGTCGCTCCTCCTTGGAAAAAATTAGAATGCAGGACGGCCCAATTCAGGGCCGTCCTGTCAGGATCGAATTGTATCATTCACCCTTGAGCTGGTAAGCGGTGCCCCAACCCCAAGCGCCAGATCCAAACCCACGTGCGACCACGCGTTCACGGTAAATCTGGGACACTTGATCCCCATCACCCGCGAGCAAGGCCTTGGTCGAACACATCTCAGCACAGATCGGCAGTTTGCCTTCGGCCAGACGATTGCGGCCATATTTGGCAAACTCGGCTGTGGAATGGTTCTCTTCGGGGCCACCGGCACAGAAGGTACATTTGTCCATCTTGCCACGCGATCCGAAATTACCCGCTTGCGGATACTGCGGCGCGCCAAAGGGGCACGCATAGAAACAGTAACCACACCCAATGCACAGGTCCTTGGAATGCAAAACCACACCTTCTTCGGTCTGATAAAAGCAATCGGTTGGACACACGGCCATGCAGGGCGCATCGGAACAGTGCATACAAGCGACCGAGATCGACCGCTCGCCCGGTTTGCCATCCTCAATGGTGACAACCCGACGACGGTTGATGCCCCAGGGCACTTCATGCTCGTTCTTACAAGCGGTCACACAGGCGTTGCACTCGATGCAGCGCTCGGCGTCGCAGAGAAACTTTGCTCTTGCCATTTCTCGTTCTCCTTACGCTGCCCAGATTTTGCAAAGAGTACATTTCGTCTCTTGCATCTGGGTCACTGAGTCATAGCCATAGGTTTGGGCCGTGTTGCTGCTTTCGCCCAACACATAGGGGTCGGCACCGTCGGGGTATTTGTCCCGCAGGTCCTTGCCCTGGTAATGGCCACCAAAATGGAACGGCATAAAGGCAACGCCTTCGCCGACCCGTTCCGTCACCATCGCCATAACCTTGACCTTGCCGCCTTCCGGGCCTTCGACCCAGACCTGTTTGCCGTCCCGCACACCAAGATTATTGGCATCACGCGTGTTGATTTCGACAAACATGTCTTGCTGAAGCTCGGCCAACCAAGGATTGGACCGGGATTCCTCTCCGCCGCCTTCGTATTCAACGAGACGTCCAGAGGTCAGGACAATCGGATAGTCTTTCGAAAAGTCCTGTTTCTGGATCGAGGCATACAGCGTTGGCAGACGATAGTCGTGACGATCTTCGTAGGTCGGATAATCCTCCACAAGATCGCGACGCGGCGTATACAGCGGTTCGCGATGCACCGGGATCGGATCCGGGAAAGTCCACACAACCGCACGTGCCTTGGCATTCCCAAACGGCGCACATTCGTGCTGAATCGCCACCCGCTGAATCCCGCCTGAAAGGTCGGTTTTCCAGTTGGTTTTTGGTCCAGCCACAGCGTCGATAGCCGCACGTTCTTCGTCCGTCAGATCGCCATCCCATCCAAGATCCATCAGCATCTGCATGGTGAATTCGGGATACCCGTCCTGAATGTCCGAATTCTTGGAATAGACGCCTTCGGCCAACAGGTTGTCACCATCGCGTTCCACACCGAACCGGGCACGGAAGGTCAGGCCGCCTTCGCTGACGGGTTTGGACATGTCATACAGGTTCGGCGTTCCGGGATGCCCCATCTCAGCCGTTCCCCAACATGGCCATGGCAGACCGTAATAGTCCCCATCTGCCGGACCACCAACCGCTTTCAGCGAGGTGCGGTCAAACGTATGCTGGTTTGCCATGTGCAGCTTGAGCCGTTCCGGGCTTTGACCCGTGTACCCAATGGTCCACAATCCCTTGTTGAACTCGCGCGTGATGCTTTCCACATTTGGCGTTTCGTCGTCTTCCATTTCGATATTGCGGAACAGACGATCGGCCCAGCCAAATTTGTTGGCGAACATGGCCATGATCACGTGATCAGTCTTTGCTTCGAACAGCGGATCAACCACTTTGTCACGCCATTGGAACGACCGGTTCGAGGCCGTGACCGAACCACGGGTTTCGAACTGCGTCGCCGCAGGCAACAGGTAGCAGCCATCGGTCCGATCATGCAAAACAGCCGAGACAGTGGGATACGGGTCAACCACGACCAGCATGTCCAACTTCTCCATCGCCGTTTTCATTTCCGGTCCACGAGTCTGAGAGTTGGGCGCATGCCCCCACAAAACCATGGCACGCACCTTATCAGGGTTGTCCATGTTATCGGGATCTTCCAGAACGCCGTCGATCCAGCGACTGACAGGAATGCCCTTTAGATTCTGCAGGCTCTTTTCCTTGCCGTCTGACCCGGTAACCTTGGCAAACTGCGCACCCAGCCATTCTGGATCTTCTTCCCAGACGCGCGCCCAATGGGCCCAAGCGCCAGCCGACAGACCATAGTAGCCCGGCAAGGTGTGGCTCAGAACGCCAAGATCGGTCGCGCCCTGCACGTTGTCGTGGCCACGGAAAATGTTCGTTCCGCCACCTTCGGTGCCCATGTTCCCCAACGCAAGCTGAAGAACGCAATAGGCGCGTGTGTTGTTGTTGCCGTTGGTGTGCTGTGTACCACCCATACACCAGATCACGGTGCCGGGACGGTTGTTGGCCAAAGTCCGCGCAACGCGACGCAACTGTTCACCCGGAGCACCAGTGACGCGTTCGACTTCTTCGGGGTTCCACTTTTTCACTTCGGTGCGGATCTGATCCATACCCCAGACACGGGTGCGGATGAACTCTTTGTCTTCCCAACCGTTCTCAAAGATATGCCACAACAGACCCCAGACCAGCGCAACATCCGTGCCCGGACGGAAGCGGACATATTCATCCGCATGGGCCGCTGTGCGCGTAAACCGCGGGTCACACACGATCAGCGGCGCGTTGTTTTCTTCTTTCGCCTTGAGCACGTGCAACAGCGACACAGGGTGCGCTTCTGCCGGATTACCACCGATGATAAAGATGGACTTGGAATTGTGAATGTCGTTGTAGCTGTTCGTCATGGCGCCGTAGCCCCATGTGTTTGCAACACCAGCGACTGTGGTCGAGTGACAGATCCGGGCCTGGTGATCCACGTTGTTCGTGCCCCAATAGGCGGCGAATTTGCGGAACAGATAGGCCTGTTCATTCGAATGCTTGGCGCTGCCCAACCAATAAACGCTGTCCGGGCCGCTTTCTTCCCGGATCTTCATCATGCCGTCGCCGATCTCGTCGATCGCTTGCGCCCAGCTGATGCGCTTCCATTCGCCACCCTCTTTCTTCATCGGGTATTTCAGGCGGCGTTCGCCATGGGCATGTTCGCGCACCGAGGCGCCTTTGGCACAATGTCCACCCAAATTGAACGGGCTGTCATAACCGGGTTCTTGCCCAGTCCAGACACCACTTTCCACTTCGGCAACGACTGTACAGCCGACCGAACAATGGGTGCAGATAGATTTTATCGTCTCAACGGCCCCGGCTGCAGCAGTCTGCGCATTGGCCTGCGTCACTGTTCCTCCAGTGGCGCTGATCGCGGCAAGACCACCAATGGCCAGGCCGCTGCCACGCAAAAACGCGCGGCGGTCGACGGATTTTTCCGCGACTTCGGAAAGGATACTGGTCCGCTGGGGGCGTCTCGCAACCCCGTTGGTCTTTTTCCTCAGCATGTTAACCTCCCTTGCTACCCCACTGGGGCTGGCTGGGTTGATGAAAACCTTTGACTGTCGGGCCTAACGCAACCAGTCGTCTCAGGCACGGGTTGATCGGCCTGTTAGAAACGGGCCGAGTCAAAATAGGCGCGCGTCTGCGCCGTGTCCTGCAATCGTGTGGATTGCAAATCAGGCTCAGCGGCCGCTTCGGCCTGTTGCCCGCTGGCCAAAACGGTCACCGCAGCCGCTGGGGCTGCTGTTCCGGCCAGTTTCAGAAAGTCCCGGCGACTTGTCGTCTCCTTGTCCTTCTGGGTCATGAGAGTTCCTCCTCTCTGTTGGCGGTGGTTGCCCACCAGTTTAAGCGGATCACTCCGCGCTCATTCGAAATCCTTCGGCTTCTATCTCCATGAACACGCGGCCAACCTGACCGACAGCTGCATAGAAAACCGAGTTTTTGGCCGCTTCTAAATCCGCGAAAAAATGCCCTGCCCACGGAGCGATATGCGTGTTGAAAAAGAGCTTTTGATCCCTGACATCGCGGGCTTGCCCAAATCGGCCAACGATCAGCGCGCCCATAATCTCCATCAGAGACGCAATGTTATCTTCGGGCTCATAGACGTTTTGTGCCCGCGTCAGGCCCCGCGCGGCCATATCCTGACGCAATTTCGCCAGCGGCTTTTCATTCAGGAACCCGGTCAGGTAATAGCTTGCATAGGGCAACAGCTCACCCCGGCCCAAACCAATGAACAGCTTGTTGAATTCGCTTTCGATCGCCGCTGGTTTCGACAACTTGGCAATCTTGGCCAGCGCATTGATTGCCACACCCAGTGGGGTCTCGTCGCCTGACAGGCCCGACGTCATGCTCAGCAGGTCCGCATTTGGTGGCCCAGACAAGATCGTGCCGAGATAGTTATAAAGATCCGCCCGCAGGCGATCTTCCTCAGACACACGGAGGTCTTGCGCTACATTCATTTGGGTATCCTCATTCATTCGCCAACTCCGGCAGCCCCGGATTGGCGGGGGCATCAAAGACAAACCGCATGCGGTGCATATTGGGGGCTTGAAGCTCAGGCTCGGGTTCTGTGTTTTGAGGCTGATAAACCGACGTCTCGCTTACAAAGACAGGCACCTCGTCCACGTCATCACCGTCGCCATGGGCCAGCTGCTCGGGCGCATCTATCTCTGGGGCTTCAGGGGTGGTTTCACCCTCGGCCTCGGCCTCGGCTTCCGCTTGACGGGCCAACTCCAACACATGTTCCGTCATCCCCTTACCCACCTGATAAGCGGTCTGCATATTTTCGAGAAAGAAAGACGCATCATTGAAATCTTCGCCGTAATCAACCAAACCATCAACATTGGCCAACACCGGATTTAACCGCCAAAGTCGGCGCAGTGCACGGGTGCGGATGCGGGCTGGCACGGCCTCGGTCAGGAACACTTTGAAATCGTCCCCCTCCTCCAACGTATCCGGATCGGGCAATTCAAGCTCAGCCAGAATTTCCGCATCGGTACGGTCCGCCAGTTCAGCCTCACGCAGGGCTTGCGCGTCGGCTTCAACCTGTTGTTCATCAGCTTCGGCCTCGGCTTGCACAGCCGCCTTTCGGTTTGCCCAGAAGCGGCTCATTGCAGACGCTCCTTTTTGGCTTGCGACGGAGCGCGATAGACATCAGCCATCTGAGTGATGCGCGCGTCCCCGACGCCATCCTCGACCAACCCAATGTCTTTCTTGTCGCGCTTGCGCTTCTTAAAGATCTCTTCGCGGTGGTGGGTTTCGACAAAATCCAAAACCCAAGCCATCACCGCCGCGGGCATTGCGATCTTCTCAATGATCTCTTCGCCACTGTCCGCATAATCCTGCGCCTCATATGGCGAGGCTGTAATCAGAACGATATCGAGGGGTTCATCCGCACGAACACTCTCGCGCATCACCACATACAAAGCCGGTTCTTGCGCTGCCAGTCCATGCAGGTATGCCTCGGTTTCCGCCCCGTGCAGTTCAACCGGCAGCGTGGTGGCGTGATATTCAGTGACGTCACCTTCTGTTCGCAACACCTGCCAATGGGCATTCGCTGCCCCCGGCAAAACTCCGGTCGCTTTCCACGACCAAGCCGCCCACTGGGTCACCCCTGGCACGCGGCGCAAAACAATGCCAACCGGCATTTGTTCAAATCTATTTGGATCGTGGATCAAACCCAGCTGTCCTCCCCTCTCCAAGAATGACGCGGGGCAGACTGCCACATAAAGTACTTTGTCGTGCCAAATGTGCGATCTAGACAAAATGTCGAGAAAGAATTTTCACCCAAACGGCGGGCAGACGAATTGTCTATCTCGAGTGTTTTTATCAGATTTGCAGAACCTCTTTTCAGATGCGAATCACCTAACGCTTTCCCACGGTGTTTGCTGATTCCCCCGTTCAGAAAACCGGTTTACCTGCCCTCAGAATCATGCCTATTTGAAATGGATTTCCAGGGCGAAACCGCGACTTTCAGCGCCCCGGAAAACGGAGGAAGATGATGACTAAGACGTTGATTTTATGTGACTGCTCCGGCAGTCAAGCCATCGATGCCGAGGCGATTTCCGAGACATGCGGAACACCCGTATCAAAGGTGTTTACCGCCCTGTGCACCGACCAGGTCAACGATGCAGCGGCAGCAATTCAGGCCGGTGATGCAATGATTTGTTGTGCGCAAGAAGGTCAACTTTTCGACTCACTTTCCTCTGAATTAGGGGTGCCTGCCCCCGCCACACTCGACTTGCGTGACCGGGCCTCATGGTCCGATGACCCCGCATCGAAACTACCCAAAATGTCCGCCCTGATCGCCGAAGCTGGATTGCCTGCGCAGCCCAGCAAAGCCATCGAAGTCGTATCTGATGGCAGTTGTCTGATCATCGGCGCCCCAGATGTGGCCATCCACGCCGCCGAAGCGCTGGCCGAACATCTGGCTGTGACCCTGTTGCTTGCCCCCGGCTCCGAGGCCCCTGTGACCCGTGATTATGATGTGATCCGCGGTCAACTCAGACGCGCCCAAGGGTCGCTTGGGCAGTTCTCGGTCGTGATTGATGCGCTCGAACAACGCGTGCTGGGTGGGCGCGGACCGATACAGTTTACCGCTCCGCGCGACGGTGGTCGATCAGACTGTGACATCATCATTGACCTGACAGGCAACACACCTCTCTTTCCAGCGCCCGAAAAACGCGAAGGGTATCTGCACGCAGATCCCAAACATCCCCCAGCCATTTCCAGCGTCATACTGGCGGCCTCTCACCTTATCGGGACATTTGAAAAACCGCTCTACATCAAATCAGAACCCTTGTTGTGCGCCCATTCCCGCGCCTCTCAATCTGGCTGCTCGCGATGTCTGGACGTCTGCCCAACCGGTGCAATCATCCCCAACGGCGACCATGTCACAATTGACCCGATGATCTGCGCAGGCTGCGGAGCCTGTTCCTCGCTCTGCCCGTCCGGCGCGATCAGTTATGATGCGCCCCCCGTTGATCTGACATTCCGCCGCGTGCAAACACTGGCCCGCGCCTACCTCGAAGCCGGCGGAAGCGCCCCCAGCCTACTGGTGGTAAATGACCATGGGTCCGAGATGATCCGACTGGCCGCACGCTTTGGCCGTGGTCTACCGGCCCATGTCATCCCGCTGGAACTGGCGGCGCTGGCCGCCTTTGGCCACGCCGAGATGGTCGCGGCACAAGCTGCCGGTTTCGCACAAGTCAACATCCAACTGGCTCCCGGCGCTGACCGACAAGTGATCGCCTACGAAGCCGCCCTTGCCACCGCTCTTGGGGCTTCGGTTGTCTTGCTGGACTCCGACGACCCCGATGCAATGTCCGATACCCTTTACGCGGCAACCCCGCCTGCCCCTGCGGCCACACCCGTTCGCCCGATGGGCACCCGCCGCCAGATTGCACGCCAAGCCGCCACTGCACTGAATTCACCAAACGAAACGCTGACATTGCCCGAGGGCGCGCCCTATGGCGCCGTGGTCGTCAACACCGACGACTGCACGCTGTGCCTGTCCTGTGTCTCGCTGTGTCCCTCTGGGGCGCTTGGCGACAACCCTGACCTCCCCCAACTCCGCTTCCAAGAGGACGCCTGCCTGCAATGCGGGATCTGCGCTTCAACCTGCCCGGAACAGGCAATCACCCTTGAACCCCAAATGAACCTGAACCCTTCCGCTCTGGATCAGGCTGTCCTGCACGAGGAAGAGCCGTTTGGCTGTGTTGAATGCGGCGCCCTTTTTGGTGTGAAATCCACCATCGAGAAAATCACCGAAAAACTGGCTGGCAATCACGCGATGTACGCCAACCCCGGGGCCGCCCGCATGATCCAGATGTGCGACACCTGTCGGGTCAACGCGCAGTACCACGCCAAGGACAACCCGTTTGAGGGTGGCAAGCGCCCTCGCCCCCGCACCACCGAAGACTATCTGTCAAAGCGCCGCGATCACTGAAACACAAATGCCTCCGCAAGGATCGGCAAAGACCAAAGAACAGGAATTCAACGTGATCCGAGATAAGGTTCTGGCAGCACTCAAAGGCGTGACTGACCCCACTGGTGGCGACATCGTGTCCTCAGGGGCAATGCGTGCCTTAAACGTCGACGACAACACGGCACGGTTTGTGCTGGAAATCGATCCCGCACAGGCCAAAGCCTATGAAGCAACAAAGGCGCAGGCCGAAACAGCGCTCAGCGCCCTTGGCATCACCGCCAATATCGTGATGACGGCCCACAGCAGCCAGACGCCTCCGCCCGATCTGAAACCAAAACCGGCAGCGCCAAAAGGCCCGCAAAAAGTCCCGGGGGTCGATCGGATTCTCGCGGTTGCGTCCGGCAAAGGCGGGGTCGGAAAATCAACAGTGTCGGCCAATCTCGCCTGCGCTCTGGCCGCCGAAGGACGGCGCGTTGGTCTGTTGGACGCAGACGTATACGGCCCCTCACAACCTCGCATGTTGGGGGTTTCGGGGCGTCCCGCCAGCCCGGACGGCAAGATTATTTTGCCTCTGCGCAACCACGGTGTCACAATGATGTCGATGGGCCTGATGACCAATGACGATCAAGCCGTCGTGTGGCGCGGCCCAATGTTGATGGGGGCGCTGCAACAAATGATGACACAGGTCCAATGGGGCGCGCTGGATGTACTGATCGTGGACCTGCCACCGGGAACAGGCGACGTTCAAATGACCTTGGCGCAGAAATCGCAGGTGGACGGCGCAATCATCGTCTCAACCCCGCAAGATATCGCGCTGCTGGATGCCCGAAAGGGGATAGACATGTTCCAGCAATTGAACGTGCCAATCCTTGGGATGATTGAAAACATGTCCACCCACATCTGTTCGAACTGTGGCCACGAAGAGCATGTGTTCGGCCATGGCGGCGTTGCCGCCGAGGCGGACAAACTCAACGTTCCCCTGCTCGCTGAAATCCCACTGGATCTGCAGATCCGGATGGCAGCAGATGGCGGTGCGCCTATTGTGACAAGTCAGCCGGACAGCGCGCAGGCCAAAGCGTTCCATGCAATCGCACAAACGCTTATCGCCGGGGGCCATGCATGAGCGACGCCATCGTTTTTCCTCCGCTGATGTCAGGGTTGGCTGTAACAGGCCCCATTGATCCCTTCGATACCGCCTGCGCCAAGGCCGCAATGGGCTGTGACGCCGGTTTGATCGTTTACAACCTGGCATCAAACATGATGACGGCGGCGATGGTCTTTGCCCCCGAGGTGCCGCTTGCCTCTGCCATGGCAATGCTGCCCACCTGTGGCATCGGGTTTCAGAACGCGCTTGGCGCATTGGCCCCCCCCGAAGTCGCGGTTCATCTGGAATGGAACGGCGCCCTGCGTGTCAACGGCGCGCGATGTGGCCGCTTCCGCGTCATGGCATCCGACACAGACCCCGCCACATCTCCTGACTGGCTGGTTGTCGGAGTCGCGATCCCACTTTGGCCAGCCAGCGACAATCCGGGGGAAACCTCCGATGCCACAGCCCTCTATGCCGAAGGCTGCAGCGACGTCGAAGCCCCTGCCCTGCTCGAGGCCTGGGCGCGCCACACCCTGAACTGGATCAACCGCTGGGAACACGACGGTCCGCGGCCCTTGCACGAAGAATGGCGTGGGCTGGCCCATGACGTCGGCGAAACCGTAACTCAGAACGGTAAAACAGGCACGTTCATGGGCGTAGACGAAGATTTCGGCATGCTTTTGCGTGACGCCGACGGCACCACCCAACTGATCCCCCTGACAACCCTGTTGGAGACCCCCTGATGAAACTGGCCATTGCGACACATCTTGATGAGAGCGACACCCGTGTCTTTGCCACACATGCCCGCACCGGCGAATGGTGCGTCTCAGGTGGGTTTGAGTTCTCAAACTGGAGCGACGCTGATCTTACCGGAAAGGCCCGTCAGGCTTTTGCAAACGGTTGGCTTGGGTTGGAAACACACGGGCGCGCCACCTTTGTCGCCGTGACACCTGTGGAACCAAACGAGGTCGCCCGCCTGACGGACCGCCTAGCCCAGCATTTCGTCACCTATTACGGCGCCCCCGACCTCGACGCTGCGCGCCCAGTGGCCGAAGACGAGATTTCGCATATGGCCGATCTATGTGACGAACATGCCGACGGCACGCTTTTGACCGTGGCACGTGAACTGACCACCGCAGGTGTCCGAGAAAGCTATCGGATTATCGAAACCCAAAGTGCAGAACTGGACCAACTGGCCGTACACGGCTCTCTGGACGACTAAATTGCATTCTTCTGATGAGGAAAAAAGCAGAGCTGACCCTCGTGTTCATTTGCTTATCGTCTTGAAATGATCTGGCGTAGCAATGCCCGGGTAACACACACTCCGGGGACACCTGACCTCTGACAAATTTGAAATTTATGAACAATGGGATGCGTGATTCTTCATTTTATACAACCAAGGAGATCATCAACCTGTTGACCCCGGTTCTAATTGAACCCAGCGCGTGGTGAGAGTTCAGGCTGCCAATTCCAAACCTAGGTCTTCGTGTCTCACGCTCGACCAATTCCTAGGAATTCTGGGCGCATCAGCACCCTGTATTTTCGTTTTGAATGTAAATGCTCGAGATCCTAAAGGCTTGGATCAAGCACCTGTTGCCGGCGTTCAGCGAACGCGAGCTGAGACAGCATCAGAATGTCGAGTTCGGTTTTTCGATCAAGCGGCCCCTCCCTTTCATGGGGGTCTGCACTTTTCGGTTAGCCTTAGCGTTCTTAATGTGCTTGGGGTGTGGCATCTCCGAGCAACAGCAAGACGTATCTCCCTTCATTTCCGAGGCAATCACCCGGGTGTAATTCGGCATCCCATTTTCAGCAGATTGTGTTCTGGACCTCAGATGCGACGCAGCGCCCTATGATAATCAGCCTCGTCAACGTCGGGTTATCGAGGTGGGAGGGAATGGCCGATCAAAGGAACGGTCATGGAAGCGCCGAACCTACCCGTCACGTGTGGATTTCGCCCCGCCAATATGCACTGAGAGTTCGCGAAGGGTCACGTGGATTGGATTGGGCGCGAACCCCTATGGCACACCTTCGATGCGCAGAACAAAAAGTAACCCAAACCTAATAGACAGCGGGAAATCTGCACGCGGTGCCACCTATCCTGGATCACTCTAAGATGGACGGCGCAATGCGTTATCGATCGCGAACGATGGCATGTGCAGTAAATTCAGCAAGTTCACCTCGCCATAATTGTCGTCCAAAACAGAATGGCTGGCCATCTCGGTCCAGAATCACTTGCTCCAACTCAATACCAGCATGATATGTCGGCAAGCTCAGAAGCTTGGACTCTCTTTCGTTCAAGGCACGCATGCGAATGGAGATATCTCCGGAATGCGCGGGCATATTGTATTCCTGCTCCATAAGGCGCGTTGTGGATTGTTCCAGATTGTGGCTGAACATGTCCGGAAACAGATCAGCGATCGCGAATTCTTCCTCAATAAAGGCCGGATGTCCCTTGAGGCGGAAAAGTCGGGTGTAAGTATATAGTTTCCGGCCCGTTTCGATTGCCAGTTTAGCTGCAAGAGGTGGTGTGGCCTCTATCACATCTTGCGAAACGAGTTCGATCTTCAACCCTATTTCGCCTTCTTCAGCATGTTCCGAAAAACTGACCGTTTTGCTGATATTATAGGTTAGCCTTTGCGGTGACACAAAGCGCCCGCGACGCTCGGAACTATAGGCCAGACCTTCCATCTCGAGCGCAAGAAGTGCGCGGCGTGCGGTCATTCTGCTGATGTCAAATTGTTCGCCCAGGGTGCGTTCAGAAGGAAGAGCCGCGTGTTCCTCCAATTCACCGCTGTGAATCTGCGCACGCAGTGCCTCGATAACTTTTTGAAATGCTGGCTCTTTATTCTTCTGGTGGTTATCTGGTCGACTCATTCAACTTCACTTTCGTAATATTTTTCTTGGTATACACCAAGCTCTGGTATATACCAGATTTTCAAAGATCTCTCATCTGACTGCATGGGTTACTCATGAAATTCAAGGTGCGAGACCCAGAGAGGGAAAACAGCTGTGAATTGCCAGACTTCAGAACGCCAACCATGAGCGCAGGGCCCGACATCCAAAATCTGACCTCCGCACAGGATGCGGGACTGGGATCGCGCGCACAGATCGGAATGATCGTGCTGCAATCGGATCAGACGATTGAGCATGAGTTTGCCGCGCTTCTGCGCCTTGAGGGGCTAGCGCTCTATCACGCCCGGATCCCCAACGAGATGGAAGTGACCTGCGATACGCTGCGCCAAATGGAGACGGATTTACCTGTCGCCGCAGGGTTGCTCCCGGTCTCCTTTGACTTTGATGCAATCGGATATTGCTGTACCTCGGGTGCCACCATGATCGGTGAAGACAGGGTGGACCAGATCCTGCGTGCCGCGCATCCCAAGGCAAACACCAGCAATCCCATCACCGCTTGCAAAGCGGCGTTGCGTGCCTTGGGCCTCAAACGGATCGCTCTGATCACGCCCTATGCGCCTGATGTCACTGTGGAAATGCGCGACAATCTGGCCGAGGCAGGGTTTGAGGTAAACGCGATTGGCACCTTCAACCAATCCGATGACTTTAAGGTCGCTCGCATTTCCTCTGACAGTAGGGGGCAACAAGGGGGGCAGATGCAACGCTTACAACTGCTCGACCCGAAACTGGATGACAAGCGATGGCTCATGGAATGTTGGAAAGCTTTCAAGTCCTCGCGGCAAAACCTGATCGATCGGAGGAAAGCAGCCCGGTTGGCTGAGTTCTTTTCACAATAGAGAAAAGCCGACGTCTGGTTATGACCTCGGCTTTCGATCACCCTATTTGATAAAGAGGACAGGTGCTTACCGTGCAGCGAGCGCACGGTTGACGTAGTCCTGAATATCAGCTTCGATCCAGCGCGAAGACCCTCCGGTTTTTAGAGGTTTTGCCAAAATACCCGCTTTAATATCACGGTAAATGCTCGCCCGTGATCGCTTCAACCGATTGCAGAGGTCTTTCACCGAAAGAAGTTGGCTTTGATGTCCCATGAACTGTCCTTTCACACGTTGCTTGGTGATCGGAATTTCGGTTCAAGGAAAATTAAACAAAGTTGGTTTGATTGCCACCTACGAAAACTTCTGATTGGGCCTGCCGTCGAAAAAGAGCATAGGGATATGATAAGCCAGCAGTCATTTTTGGTTGAGAAGCGGTTTGTGCTGCTGAAAGATGCACACCGATGAAGGCCATTCACTACGTAATCCCAGTGTAATCCCAGCGCTCAAGAGATGAGCACTTAACAATGAAGGATCCAAATAAATGGTGTGTTTTCAGGGAGTTAAATGGTGCCCGGGGGCGGAATCGAACCACCGACACGAGGATTTTCAATCCAATTCGGTAGAAACGAACAGCTGGATTAATAGCCTTATTTTGCTGAACTTCCAACGGTCAAGTATCTGTTTTTAAATAGGTTTTAACCTCCCCTTAAGACTGCCGTAAACTTCTATCCGCGACATTCTCAACTGGGATCGAACCTTGTCCACATTTTTCGCGATGGTACAGAAGTGGTACAGGAACAAGCATCTGAGTGCTCCACCGATTTCGCCATTGTTGCACGTTACAAGAGCAGCGGCGGTGAGACTAACGCCGGGGCACAAATACTAGATCGTCTGACCCCTGCTGCCTTTTGCTCAAATCTTTGCAGATTTCGTATGACCTGCCCCCAAAGCTCCCTCATTCATAACGAGAGTTTGAGGGTTTGGATTTCATATTCTTCGTCTTCTGTTTGCACAAGCGCTCGGCGCGCTTGTGCGGGCGTTTGGTTGTCCAACGATGAGTGTGGCCTGACGTGCTTGTAATCATATCGCCAAAGCGCCAGCTTCCAGCGTGCATCGTCCAGACTGTCGACCCATTCTTCGTTCAGCAGTTCATCTCGCAGGCTGCCATTTCCTTTAGCAAATAACGCGCTTGTTGGCTTTCTACCATGTCGGCAAGATCGCGTTGCATGTCTTCAGGCAGCTTGGATGATCGACGCCTTTTTACAGCGCCTTGTCGAACACGGCACTTAGACGTCGAACGAATTCTGCCGGATCTGAAGGTGCTTCGCCATCGGCGATCTTGGCCTGATCCAACAGTAAGTGTGCGGCATCCTGCAAAAGAGGGTCTGATGCCGCCTTCTCGCCCTTTGCGCGTTGTGCCAGCTTTTCTAGGATACTGTGCGTGGGGTTGAGCTCAAGAATTCGGGTCGCTCCATCCACCATTTGACCATGTCGTTTCAGCAATCTTTCCAGATTGGCATCCATGTCGCCTTCGTCCGCGACAAGACAAACCGGGCTGCTTGTGAGCCGTTTGGAAGGACGCACATCCTTAACGGCATCACCGAGTTCAACCTTGATCACAGCGATTAGGTCAGCAAGGTCAGACTCGTCTGATGAGTCTTCTGCATCTTCGATTTGGTCACTTTCGATCTTGTCGAGTTCCGTTGCTCCTCGGGTGACTGATTTAAAGGTCTTACCTTCAAATTCTGTCACATGTTGTAGCCAAAATTCATCGACATTGTCAGACAACAGCAGGACTTCGACCCCTTTGGCCTTGAACCCTTCAAGCTGCGGAGAATGCACCAGCTTCTTGCTGTCTTCTCCAGTGATGTAATAGATAGAATCCTGCCCCTCTTTGCAGCGAGCGACATAGTCGGACAGGCTGGTTAGGCCATCATTTCCTGTCGATGAGAAGCGACAGACCTCCAACAGTTTATTTTGCAAGTCCGGGTCTTCAATCAGGCCTTCTTTAAGGACGGCACCAAAGTTTTCCCAGAAAGTCGTATACTCGTCAGGAGCCTTACTCGCCTTTTTCTTTAGCTCGCTCAGCACTTTATTGCTCAAAGCCTTTTTGATCTTGGCCAACTTCGGGTCAGATTGCAGCATTTCTCGCGAAACGTTGAGAGAAAGATCTTCGGAATCGACGACTCCCCGCAGAAACCTCAGATAGGACGGTATAAGCCCTTCAGTGTTTTCAGAGATAAAGACCCGGTTCACATAGAGTTTCACATGGCTCTTGCGTTCGTTGTCATAAAGATCAAACGGCGCCATTGAAGGCACATACAAAAGGCTTGTGTGGTTCACCACGCCTTCGACCCGGTTATGCAATACCAACCAAGGCGTATCAAATGCATGTGAAGAATGATGGTAGAATTCCGTGTGCTGTTCTTCCGTCACTTCTTTCGGTGGGCGGGTCCAAATTGCGGAAGCAGAATTCAAAGTTTCGTCGCCCAAGAGCACAGGAAAGCCGATGTGGTCAGAATAGGTTCGCACGATATGTTGGATCCGCACGTCTTCCAGAAATTCCTTGGCGTCTTTTTTCAGATGCAAAACCACCGTCGTGCCGCACTCGCTTTTGTCAGTTGGCTCAATAGTGAATTCGCCCTTCCCGTCAGAGACCCACAGCCAGCTTTGGTCTTCGCCTGCTTTCCGGGTTGTCACCTCTACCTTATTGGCAACCATGAATGCCGAATAGAACCCAACCCCGAATTGACCGATTAGTCCGAGATCACCTTTTTTGTCTTCTTTGAGTGCCTCAAGAAACGCGCCAGTACCGGATCGAGCGATTGTCCCCAGCGTTTCCAGAAGATCTGCATGGTTCATTCCGATACCATTGTCAGAGATAGAAAGCGTTTTGGCTTTTTTGTCGACTTCAAGGGCAATTACAAATTGCTCTGCGTTGGCTGCGATCTCCGGCCTTGTCAGCGCCTCGTAACGAAGCTTGTCACAGGCATCAGACGCATTTGATATCAGTTCGCGCAGGAAGATCTCCCGATTTGAGTAAAGAGAACCCGCCACGATATCCAGTAACTGGCCAACTTCCGTCTGGAAGGAAAAGGTTTCTTTAACATCAGCATACGCCATCGGGATATTTCCTAGCTTCAATTGGAAGGTCTTTTAGATTTCTCGGCGAACATATGAAGGTGAGAGTGGGCTTTCAACCGACATTCTCTTGGCTAGAGCGGCCACGGCCCAACCTTGAAGCAACCGTCTGCCTGGCATGCTCAATGCCCCGATGGCGTGACGAGCCAAAGATCAAACAACCGCTTTGTTGAAATGCGAAACTCACTTCACTAGAATGAACGATAAGGCTTATCCAAAAATGGAGTTGGAAACTGATCCATGAGCGATGATCCATATAAGGTGCTGGGCGTGCAGAAGACGGCGACTCAGGCCGAGATTAAGAAAGCTTACCGCGCACTTGCAAAGAAGCTGCATCCAGACTTGCACCCTGGCGACTCTGGCAAGATGGCCGAGTTTCAAGCGGCTTCAGCCGCCAATGATCTGTTGAGTGATCCGGAAAAACGCAAACGTTTCGACAATGGAGAAATCGATGCGAGCGGCCAGGAGCGGCAGGAGCGACAGTTCTACCATCAATATGCCAATCAAGATGCGGGGCGCCGCTATGATACCGGCCCAGACATGGGAGGCTTCGGCGACCAGTCTGATTTGTTCTCTGAGCTGTTTAGACAGCGCCAGCGCAGCGGTAACGCATCCGGACAAGAGTTTCACGCACGCGGTCAGGACTTGCGTTACCATCTTGATGTCGATTTCATCGATGCTGCAATTGGTGCCAAGCGTAGCGTAACGATGCCGGACGGAAAGGGGATCGAGATTTCGGTTCCGCCTGGTATCGCTGATGGCCAAACCCTTCGCTTGCGCGGGAAAGGCGCTCCAGGCCATGGACAGGGACCATCCGGCGACGCCTTCGTTACCATCAGTGTACGTCCACATCCGGTATTTCTGCGTGAGGGTGACAACATTGAAGTTGAGTTGCCGATTACCTTTGATGAGGCTGTTCTTGGCGCAAAGATCGAAGTGCCAACGATCTCAGGTGCCGTGTCTATGACCATTCCCAAGGGAGTGTCCTCCGGGCACCGCCTAAGGCTCAAAGGCAAGGGGATCACCAAGGGCAAGGGACAGGGTGGAGATCAGTTTGTCCGCCTTAAGATAGTGCTGCCAGACAAGATCGATGAGCAATTGGAAGAGCTTGCAACGCGCTGGCGGGATCAGACCAGTTTTGACCCGCGGGAAGAACTGCGGAGGAAAACATGAGTTTTGATGAACGAATGGTTGTCGCTCGCGTTGAGCGCCTAAACTTACGGGAACTTAGAATTTGGGTCCGCGAAGGTTGGGTTCGCCCTGCTCACAGTGAGGCAGGGCCAATCTTCGACGAGCTAGACATCGCTCGCATCCGACTTTTGTGCGATTTGAAGAAAGACATGTCGCTTCCGACGGCTGCGCTTCCCGTCGTTCTAACCCTTATCGACAATTTGCACCAAACGCGTCGGGAGCTTTGTGCGCTTACCGAAGCTCTCGAAGAACAGCCTGAAGGTGTGCGGCGAACAGTTGTCACCAAATTTCGAGCCATACATGGCAATGTTAGCGGAGCAGACGGCGACCAATAGGAACGAGTATCGCCAATAACTCGCCTCGGAGCCAAACCAAGAAATGGAGAGGGTAAATGCATATTGATCTTGCAACGAGACGTCGTGTTCTATTGGTGATGTACCAGCGATACCAGAAAGCCGACCGAGCTTGGGACGTTGCCCGACAAGAGGTGAAGAGTTGGTTTCCGCGTGGAGAATGGCCAAGCTCCTCGAAAATCGGGGATCGTGGGTCACACATAAGACGCCTATATGAGCAACGTGAACGGGCCATGATCCAGTTGGACGCTGCACGCTTAAAGCTTGACGTAGCGAAACAGCGTTTGGCATTGAGACGTCAAAAATCAATGACGACCCCCACGCTATTTCTGTCCTACACAAGCCGCTGATTAGCCAACAAGTTCAATGGGCGCCTTCACATCCTGCGGCCAGCGTGGGCACCTCCGATCACCAACACTCGCATCCGTGAAAACTCAACCGTACTACCCAAGGAGAAACTCCCTCAAATCCATGTGTCACGGACTCGCAGAATAAACGCGCCAACGGAAGGTGGGATCTAAACAGCGGTTACGGAGTACTTCATTCAAAAAAGAAATAGTTCGGCAGTCAACACAGGTTGTTGTCCGCCCCGTGTCCGCATTTGGGTTATTAGCCGCTGCACAGTTAATTTCGTCAACCCTGTACGATATCCGCAAAAAACGACCGCCACCGGTCGGGTGACCTCCTTTTGGAGATCTCCACTATGGCAACACTAATAAGCTCCTCATAAGCTTCCGGTCCATAATGACCGGTTGCCAGGTACGCATCTACGAAGGCGTATCGGTCATCTTTGTAGCCTTCGGTCATACCGGGAGGGGCCTCGACCCTTTTATGAGTATTGTGTTGAGGCTATTGAGGCTGGTGATGACCACGCCACTCGATGATCTGGTTCAAGTTGCGCACAACGCGCTCGGCGGGCAGCGAGAAGTCCACTTCGATGCATAAACCCTCACGGTTGAAGTCGTCCAGATCCGGATTTTAGCAGTGATGACCTGCCCGCTGACAAAACAACTCTTGTTGAGGTGCTGACAGACACCGGCACACGCAGCATCCGTTACATCCACGACTTCGGCGATAGTTCGGAACAAAGGCTGCAAATCAAGGACTTCACCGATCCGAACTTATGTAGTCTATACCCTCGCCTGACCGACATCTCAGGCCGATGCCCACCAAAAGACGTCGGTGGCCTCCACGGGTACGAAGAGTTCCTGGACGCGATGGCCAAACCCAAGCACCCAGAACACGAGAACCTCAAAGAATGGAATGGTGGCTCGTTCGACCCAAGCACGCCACCAGCAGACAAACTAAGCTTCGAAGTGCTTAAGCTGGCAAAACGGTAGAAGCCGAAAAAGACGGTCAATTGATCAACGTGGGGTCAAACAACCGCTTACTTTCCACCTCGGAATCCAAAAGAAGAATTTTTGTTCCGCTCTATTGAGGATTACTCTGCCAATAGTTCGTACAGTTCGCCAAACCCCAACGTTGAAAAATCTTTTTTATCCTCGTCTGAAATTTCACGATATTCATCCTTGATGGCAGTGTATGTGAATTCAGAAAAGTTCTTCATTGATGGATGGTGAAGTGTTAGGAATACCGAGTTGCAAGTGGGGTTTAAGAGTGCAGAAGTCTTGTCCTCGCTGTATAGCTGAGCACATGCATTATAAGTCTCACTCAGTACTAGGTGCTGGTTTTCTTCTTTGAATCTTGCTGGGATGCTCTCCCTGAGTTTTTGGAGCCTCTCTACGGCCTTTTTTGATTGATCATAGGTGCCAATCTCTTGCGCGTACGAAACTGTTGCGCAACAGCATAGAATGCCCACTGCAATTGATCTTAGCATTATTGAATTCTCCCAACGCCCTCGGCTGATGCCATGTTTGGTTTCATACCGACAAGCATAAGAGCGGCGATGATGGCTATTTTGGCTGACATTCAGGTCTCCTGTAGAACTCTTTTGATTATCGCCACGGCCATCTTAGCAAAACAGATTGAAGATCATTTAAGCCCGGAACAACTCCCAGGCTCACAAAAAGATATCGACGTCAGCAAAGCGTAGGGTTTCCGCGTGAATGACGGTATTTACTCCATCTAGATCGCCTTCGCCGACATACTCGACAATGGTTCTCAATCCATCCTTGGTGAGTGTGTAATCACTGCGATTATGGGTAAACAGTATTACATCTTCCCCCCATCCCCCATCAAGCGTATCGTCGCCACCATTCCCGATGAGGAGATCATCCCCATACGTCCCTGCCAGATAGTTGTTGCCGTGATCGCCCGTTAGGGTGTCATTGCCCCAGCCAGACCGTACATTCTCGATGCCTGAATACTGATCGTTTGCCGCGTCGCCTGACCACCCGCGACCGCGTAACAACGACAGGTCAATATCGGCGGCAGTGTTCTTGAACTCCCCCGCCCAGTCGTTTGCTGCGCACGCTGCCGATCCACCTTCCACACCCGCACAAAGGCCGCGACCCTCTCATACGACCCATCAAAGCCAAGCTTCACCAGATCGGCATGCATCTGCTTGGCCGTGCGCCTGTCTTTGCGCGATTTGCGCTGCTCCGTCACCAGCCAGGTCGACAACTTGTCCACGTAAGGATCCAGCTTGGTTGGCCGCGAAGGTGTTCGAAACTGCGGCTCAACAATCCCCTCACGAAGGTATTTTCTGATGGTATTGCGAGACAGCCCAGTTCGCCGTGAAATTTCGCGAATGGGCATCTTGTCCCTCAGTGCCCACCGTCGAATAACGCTCAAAAATCCCATGTCTATCACTCCAATAACCCCCAACACATCCCGTCAGGAGCACGGTTACACATGGGTCATTTCTCAGTGACAATTCTGACCTCTACCGGGTCAGTTCTCAGTGACATTCAACACTCCGCTCCTTCTGCGCCCGGTAATCCTGAAAAGAAAGGTTCAAAAATGAACACCCCCACCACCGAACAACAACCGGCCAGCACAAAGGCTATCAATGTGAATTCAGAACGCCGCCGTGCATCTGAGATTTATGCGTTGGCCCGCCAATTCAGCGTACCTGCGCAAGACGTCGAGACCGCGATTTCGGATGGCACATCGGTTGGCGCATTCCAGCGGTCTATTCTGGATCAAATGGGCGGTGACACGCCCGCGCCCACACGCAGCCGCATGGCATCACCCGCCGTTGCATCGACCGAACGGTCGTATTCGCTGACGCGGATGGCTCAAGCGCAGATCACCGGCGACTGGTCACAGGCTGGCTTTGAACGGGAAGTTTCCCAGGAACTGCAAACCCAGATCGGGCGCAGCGCATCCGGGGCTTATGTTCCTACCGCTGTTCTGGCTAGCCGCAACCTGGTCACAACCTCAAACGCTTCGTCGCTGATCGGCACTCAGCAGATGCACGACGCATTTATCCAGGTGTTGAAACCCCAAGTCCGCGTGATGGAATTGGGCGCGACCGTTCTGCCAGGCCTGGTCGAAAACGTATCCATCCCCCGGCAGACGGCCGGATGTTCGGCAGAGTGGATTGCAGAAAATGCAGAGGCCACCGAATCCACACCTGGATTCGATGCAGTCACGCTGACAATGCACCAGCTTTCGGCCAACACCCGGATTTCTCGCCGCCAACTCAAGCAGAGCCTGCCTGCCGTGGATCAAATCCTATCTAACGATCTGCGCGCCCAAATCGCGGTGGCTTTGGACAAAGCCGCTATTGCGGGGAGCGGGGTTGCCGAGCAACCAACGGGCATTTTGAACCAAACCGGCATCGGTGCTGTTGAATTAGGGACCGATGGCGACCTCGTGACCTGGGCAAAGCTTATGGAACTTGTGAGCAAAGTAGAGTCGGCAAACGTCGATCCGGCGACCTTGGGCTTCCTGAGCAATCTCAAGATCAAAGGCTACCTCATGTCCACCCCGCGCATTGCTGGCACTGACGCAATGATGTTGGACCCCGATGCGGCAGCGACTGCAGAGGACTTGCGACTGGCTGGATACAAAGCCCGGTTCTCCGGCAACGTACCATCCGATCTAACCAAGGGCAGCGGGACCGACTTGTCGGCCGTGATCTTTGGAGCCTGGGCGGATTTGCTGATCGGCCAATGGGGAGGCATTGACCTCATAGTGGACGATGCGACCGAGGCCGCGAAAGGGAATGTCCGGCTGGTGGCTCATTCCGAATGGGACATTGCCGCTCGCCATGCAGAATCGTTCGCTGCAATCCAGGATGTTCAGACCCCGTAACCGCTTCTGAACGAACCTCCTGCCCCTTCAACGTCTACTCTGTTGGGGCAGGCCACCTTACGCCCATACATGCCGAGGTCAATATGCTCCAATCAGCCTCAAATCAAAGTGCTGGCATTATCCCACTACCGACGCGGCGCGGCCTCTCAAGAGTAGAATCCGCAGAATACATCGGTGTTGGGGCTTCTAAGTTTGACGCAATGGTGGCTGACGGTAGAATGCCGAAACCAAAGAAAATTGACGGCAGAAGAGTGTGGGACGTCCGTTTACTGGACTTTTCATTTGAGGCTTTACCTGGTGGTGAGGACGCAGACTATAATCCTTGGGATGATTAAATGACCGAGGACCGAATGAAACTTCGATTAAAGTATGTTGTCGAGGATACAGATCGACACGGCAATGTGCGGTTGTATTATCGCCGCCACGGTCGAAAAATCCGCTTACGCGGCCCGGCCGGTTCACCTGAATTTCTGGCAGACTATCGAGAGGCGGCGGAGGGGCTTGCTGAACGCAAAGACAAAAGCCCCGGCGTCGGAAAGGTAATCCCGCGCAGCGTTCGTTGGCTATGTGTTCAGTATTTCAAAAGCGCCATGTTCAAAGAGTTGGACCCACGCACTCAAAAGGTACGTCGCTCAATCCTGGAACGCTTCTGCAAGCACAAGAACGACGGGGACAAACCTTTTGCTCCGCTACAGCCCAGACACGTCCGTATTCGACGCGATGAAATGTCGGACCGCCCAGAGGCCGCAAACAGCATGGTAAAGGCCCTACGGCAGCTTTATCGGTTCGCGCTGCGGTATGACCACCATGACGACAATCCGGCGGACAAGGTGGAATATCTAAAAGGGAACGCTGATGGCTTCCACTCCTGGACGCTGGACGAAATCGAAAAATACGAGGAGATACACCCAGTCGGGACGACAGCGCGTCTAGCTTTGGCTCTCGCTCTATACACCGGACAACGCCGGTCCGACTTGGTGCAGTTTGGTAAGCAGCACATCCGCGACGGCTGGTTAGTCTTTACGCAGCACAAAGGACGAAATCGCAACCCTGTACGAATGGAAATTCCAATCATTCCTGAGTTGCAAAGCGTCATAGATCAAACGCCGACCGGCGATTTGACCTTCCTAGTGACGGCCTTCAATCGCCCTTTCACTTCGAACGGATTCGGGAATCGGTTTCGTAAGTGGTGCGATGATGCGGGCTTGCCGCAATGCTCCGTCCACGGACTGCGCAAGGCTGCGGCAGCACGGTTGGCTGAGCTAGGTTGTACCGAACAAGAGATCATGGCGATCACCGGACACCGTACAAGCAAAGAGGTGACGCGATACACGCGCGCAGCAAGCCAAAAGACACGTGCTGAAAGCGCTCTGCGCCGAATGTCCGGAGAACAAAGCTAAGACAAAAGTGTCCCACTTTTTGATGTGATGTGTCCCAGTGGGACAAAACGCACAATCAAGCTTTTGATTTTATTTAACAAAATTTTATAGTGGTGCCCGGGGGCGGAATCGAACCACCGACACGAGGATTTTCAATCACATTACCAATAATTAAATCAGGTGGTTATGAGTGATTGTCGAATTGTGTGTGTAACTTTTTGAAAAAAACCGCATCGCCATAGGTCAACAGGCTGAAATAAAAGAAAAATATCACCGCTTAAATCCTCCCATGCTTGGAGCAACGAAAGAAATTGCCCCTTACACAAATCCAGCTTGCACCACATTTTCAGCGAAAACCAGCGAACTGGAGCAATCAAGTCGTAGCAGATAGGCGGCATGCCCAGCCACGTCGATTTCCTACAAACTAGGAAACCAACCGCTGTAGATCACGCAGAACAAACCAAGCCCTTAATGGAGGACTTCGAGGTCTGGCTTAAAACGGCCCGCTCCCGCATCTCCGCCAAATCGCGCCTCGGTGAGAAGCTCAGCTACATTGCCAAATATATGGATGGCCTAAAGCTGTTTCTTGATGACGGTACTGTCGAGATGGACAGCAACATCGTCGAGCGCGCTATTCGCCCCATTGCCCTCAATCGCAAGAACGCACTCTTCGCCGGGCACGACGAAGGCGGCAGAACATGGGCGCGCATTGCGTCTCTGATCGAGACCTGCAAGCTGAACGACGTTGAGGCACCCGCATTCAGGCGTTTCCGCAACTCCGGAGACGCTCAGAGGCAAAAGATACTTGATCCGCAGGCCTGATCAGGTGATCATTGCGCCAGATGGCAGGCCACTTGGGGAATGTTGGTTTCTATCAAGTGTAACGCCACATTAGGAATGTCGATTTAAGGGAGAAATAATATGACAGATCGAGACCATAGTCATGAAGTAGAAATGGAAATTTCTCTTGATGGCTGTTCAAGTTTTTCGTTTGAAAATACGGAGCAGAGAATTATTTCTTCATATATCGTTTTGATGATAAACTCTAGCGAAGTAACAGATATGATCGGTAATCAGCTGACTAATGAATTTAAAACAAAAATAGATGCCAACACTGGCTTTGGTAGCATATCTGGCTCAGCATTAAAGCTAAAATTAATGCTTGATATCTTCATGCAAACAGCAACGGATGTATCATTGTCATTCGACAAATCTTCATTTGTTACGGACCATGAAGACCATCAGTTTTTCAGTTTATTTGAAGATTTACAATCCAAGGTTAGCTCACAAAAATCGACAAGCCTTACCTACTTAGAAATGATGTCCCGTAAACAACGTGCAGACGTAGCCAAAGCTGCATTTGATTTCAGTCAGTCATTACCATTTATTTATCGCTATCAAGAAATACCAGACTTTGCCCAGTAACACTACCTACCGACCAGGGTTGTGGAAGATGCACAAGGCTCCAAAACCAAACGGAAGGTAGCTCCACTTGATAAAAATACTTCACACCGCTGACGTACACTTGGATTCTCCTCTCAAGGCCTTAGCGCTAAGAGATGAAGAGTTGCAGGCAACTATTAAAATAGCCACTCGCACCGCTTTTATGAGGATAGTAGACACTGCTTTATTTGAAGAAGTATCAGCCCTTCTCATTTCTGGGGATCTCTTTGATGGGGCAGAACGAAGCGCCAAGACTGCTGCATTTCTGACTACCCAGCTCGACCGTCTAAAGGCTGCAGGAATTCCAGTATTCTACATCAAAGGCAATCATGATGCGGAGAACCCTATAACTGGTGAAATCAGCCTTCCTGAAAATGTTCATGTCTTTGATGGTCGCGGTGGGAAGCACCAGATTGAAAACTCACATGTCTGGATTCACGGCGTGAGTTTCAGCGGCAGACAGGCGCCAGAAAGCCTTTTGCCGAAATTTGGCGCACCGGAGCCTGATGCAATCAATATCGCGATGCTTCACACCTCACTATCCGGAAGCCAAGGCCATGACACATATTCGCCCTGCTCCGTCGCAGAACTTACCAAAATGGGGTTCGACTACTGGGCTCTTGGTCACGTTCATAAACGTCAAGTTCATTCCGAGGCACCATGGATCATCATGCCTGGCATCCCGCAAGGGAGAGATATCGGGGAAGTGGGCCCCAAATCGGCTACGTTGCTCACCATTGATGAAAAGAACATCTTGGTCTCGGAAGTCCCGACATCAGCGGCCCAGTTCATCGAAGTGAAGGTCGGCGCAGACGGCATAGAAAGCGATGATGAATTGCGAAATCGCATCCGCGTAGTTCTTTTGGAGATCGCGCAGGAGTTGGTTTCTGACGCGGGGTTGGTCAGGCTTACCATAGAGGGCAGGACATCCCGAAAATGGCAAATTCTCCGGGATCAGGACAGTTGGCGTGAGATCGTGGCTGAACTTGCTAGAGGCACCGGCGTACTCTGGGTGGAGCGAACAAAGTTCGAACTTTTCACTGAAACTGAAGGAGCAACAGCAGATACTTCGGCGGTCGCGGGACTTGGGCGCCTTATGGATCAAATCCGGTCGGAGTCAGCGTTTACTTCTGAGTTAAGGACGTCCCTGGAAACTGTTTTGGCTGAAATACCGATGCGGCGGCGATCCAGTATCATACCGGATGAGGCTGCTGCCGAGGACTTGACTAATAGTCTCTCAGAGACAGGTGCGGCTCTGGTCCTGGCAGCCATGAAAGGGGCAAGTGAGTGATGCGCCTACAACAATTCTCGCTTGACCTGTTCGGCCATTTTTCCAGCAAGACTTTTGATTTCGGCGGGGCTGAAGCCGGGCGTTCAGATTTTCACGTAATCTATGGCCCCAATGAGGCGGGAAAGACCACGGCCATGGAAGCATTTATGCGTCTGCTTTATGGTTTCCCACATCGTGAGCCATACGACTTCATGCACCAGCGCAAGAATCTCCGGGTTTCGGGCGTCTTAGAGATTGACGGGAAGCAACTGCAGCTGTCGCGTCTACCGGTGCGCACCGGCTCGCTCCGAGATCAAAACGACACTGTGCTTCCCGAAGCGGCCCTTCAGTCTCATCTCAGTGGCTTGTCTAAGCAGGATTACCGACAGCTGTTGTGCCTTGACGATGAGACAATAGAACGTGGCGGCGACGAAATCGTCAGCAGCAATGGAGACATCGGGCGCCTTCTGTTTTCTGCGGCGGCAGGGGTTAGCGACCTGTCAGGTGTACTGGAACAGTTCAAGTCCAAAGCGGATGGGCTGTATCGCAAACGTGCTAGCTCTACCGAAATGGCAAGATTGAAAAAGGACTTGGCCGAAGTTGAACGCCAGATCAAGGAGCTTGATATTCCCGCTAGCACCTACCGGAAGCTGAAGGATGCGCTAGAGGTTTCGAGGTCAGAGGAAGAAGAAGTTCGCACAGAGCGTAGCACTTTGCACAAAAGCAAGGCGACGTTGGGTGCATTAAAATCAGCGCTGCCAATACTGGCGGAGATTGATACGCTTGAAGCCGATCTTGCGCCATTTTCTGAGTATCCTAAAAGACTCGATTTCAATCCCGAAGAACTTGTCGAGCTTTTGAATAAACAGACGCAGCTACTGTCCGACGAAAAGCGGCTCGGTGATGAAATTGCCGGTCTTGAAGTAAAACTGAATAACTTGGAGCGTCAACCCGGACATCTGTCCCTGCTCGACGAGCTGGAGGGTCTTGACGACCTTAGAAGTCGACACGCAACAGCTGACTTTGATTTAGAGAAGCGCCGAAATACACTAAGGGAAATTCACGACGACATGGCTCGGGCCGCCTCTGATCTTCAAGCAATCGATGGCACGCCTGCCGAAACTCTTGCCCTCTCGCCTGCACAAATTAACCAACTGGAACAGGCGAGAGAGCGTATCCGCGATGCCAAGAATGACGTGGCGGGCCAGCAGAAAGAGATCAACGGCCTCCGAACGCGTCTAGATGATGCCGAAGAGATGGTCGCGCAGGCAGGTGCCAACGAGGCACCGAAAGCTGTTATTGGCCCCATCCTGAACCGGTATTCCGTTGATATGCTTGCCCCTCGATACGCGTCTGCCAAAGAGGCGCTGCAGACCGCCGCGGCTACGCTTTCTGATGCGTTGTCGGGATTGACTTACAAGAGTCAAACCTTCGACGCCGCACCCGACTGTCCGGTTGCTATAGAGGAGGCGGAAGATCTAGGCGAGCGTCACAATGCGTTGATGGAGAAAAGGGGAAAGCTGAAAAACGACTGCGACGAGCTGCGGGGGGACATTGACACTCTGAAGCAACGGGCAGCCCACTTAAAAGGCACATCCGGCATCGTTGATGACAAGGCGGCCCACACCGCTAAGACCGAGCGCGACCAGCTTTGGAGAACACACAGAAATAGTTTGAGCGAAGCCACCGCGGCGGCGTTTGAATATGCCATGCAGACCGTTGACCAAATTTCCGAAACACGGCTTGGACATGCTACAGAGCTTGGCCAGTTGCGGCATGAGGAACAAAGGCTTCTTGAACTGGAGGTCCGTCTGAAATCCAATGTAGACAAGAAAGCTGAACTGGATGACGAGCTTTTGGAAATCCAGACTTTGGTCACGGGTTATGCAGATTCCGCAGGGCTGCTAGGTGAAATCACGCCCGCCCGTTTTGCCAAATGGGTCACGAACCTTGATCTGGTGAAAAATGCCGCCGCCACATTTACACGACTGAAGGAGGAGCGTGACAGCACGATTTCGGCGGCAAACCGGCTGATCGGGGAGCTACGTGCCGTGCTTACCCTCGAAACAGAGGATTTTGAAACCGTGGTTGCGGAGGCTCGACAGCGCGAGGCCGAGGAACGCGCCGCGTCGGAAAAGCAGCAGGAGGCCATAAAAGCACGTGACACGCTAAAGGCCGAGTTGAAGCGGCGACAGACGGCGATGGAAGAATTGGAGGGAAAAGCCGAGGCTTGCGAGGAGGACTGGACAACCCTTGTTGAAGAACTGTTCGGCGATGCACTTGATGCGAACTGTCTTGTCCATTCGCTCGAGCCACTACGGTCAGTTCGTGAATTGGAGGTTCGCAGAATCACTGCGGACCGTCAGGTTACGGCGATGGAGAAGGACCAGGCCGACTTTGCCAAGGAAATTGCAAAACTGGGCGCTAAAGCTGGATTGGACGTCACACTTCCGCCTTTGGAAGCATTCAAATCATTGAAAAACATGGGGGATACTGCACACGCTGCGGAGGACTGTTTCAAAACGGACAGCGCGTTTTTAGCCACAGCACAGGAAAAATTGGGAGTGGTTGAAAACGCACTGAAAAAGATTGATCAGAAAGTTTCGGATCTAGCCGCACTGTTCCCGGTAGACGTTCCGACGAAAACACTGCCCGAGCTTCGATCAGCAGTTAACGAAGCACAAAGCGCTATCGAAAAAAGGGAAGATTGCTCAAAACTGGTTTCAACGATTTGCACAGAACTTGATGTACCAGATATTGAAGCCGCCCGCCTGAAACTGGACGACGCATCCCTCTCTGACCTAACAGCCAGCCTGATGACCGCGGATGAAGATCTGGAAGCGATTGACCAGCGTCTTGAGATGGCAATCGAAACGCGAACTGCCGCTCAAAAGGATCTGAGCGCCGTCACAGGTGATGCTGATGTTGCAGCCTTGACCGAGCGAAAGGCAACGCTCGAAGCCGAGATTGAAGAAACTGCCTTGAAGTATCTCGAAACAGATTTTGGCCTACGGTTGGCGGAGGAAGCAATTCGCCGATACCGAGACAGTCACCGCAGCAACATGATGAATGCAACAGAAAAGGCATTTTCTGAACTGACCAACGGTAAATACAAACGGCTCACAACACGCCCGGAAGGCCAGTCGGAGATCTTATTGGCTTTGGACGCAGCCGGTATAGCCAAACAGGCACACGATATGTCCAAAGGAACTCGATTTCAGCTCTATCTTGCTCTTCGTGCTGCCGCCTATGAACAATTGGCCAGCCAAGGCGTCTGTCTGCCATTCTTCTGCGACGATGTATTCGAGACATTCGACGAGAAAAGAACACAAGCAGCATGCAGGGTAATGGAACGGATTGGTAGGACTGGCCAAGCCATTTATCTGACCCACCATCGGCACGTAGTCGACATTGCAAAAGATGTCTGCTCGTCAGGTGTGATCGTGCATGAGCTTTAGGCTCGAGATGTGAGCGTCGTTCACCTGTCATTTCTTAAGGCATTTCTTACGCAACTTTTACGGTAGAAACCCAACCTATAACGCTCTGCTTTCTGCCAATACGCGGTGTTGCAAACACTATGTTGGCGGAGTTTTGGGCGAACATGGCTTGTGACACAGGCCAGTCGGATCATTAATCGTACAGCAAACCTTGGCTGCACTCCATTAAAAATGGGGGGATTACCATGAATCTCCAGAGCCTTTGGAGAAAATGGTCTGAAAGGTTGCAAAGAGCAGCCTTCATGCCTTTGGCTACCAAACCTTGGGTAGTGGGACTTAGGCACGAAGTAGACGAAAACCGCGTCCCCTACGTCCTTAGCCACACCATTCTCACCAGCAAACAATGAAGGGCTCAGCAACCAAAATTGTTGGGTCCTTCCTTCCGCATGAAGACCATCTCATTCGCCTGCAAATACATCCAAGTCCAAAATCGTTGTCCTGCATCACCGAAAACAGGACGCCTTCTACGACAAACCAAGGTTTGCTTTGTACGGAGGGTTCGATTTGACAGAATACGTTGCCTATTATCGGGTTTCGACGGAACGGCAGGGGCGGTCTGGCCTAGGGCTGGAAGCCCAGCGGGCAATGGTGGAGCAGTTCCTTCAACCCACAGACAGCGTGGTTGCCGAGTTCACAGAAATCCAGTCCGGCAAGCGCGATGACCGTGCCGAGCTGTGGAACGCGATCAACCTCGTCAAGAAGACCCGCTCAAAACTGCTGATCCCGAAACTGGACCGCTTTTCCCGAAAGGTGTCGTTTATTTCGGGGATCATCGACCAAGGGATTGAGTTGGTCGTCTGCGAGCACCCGAACGTCTCAATATTCTTCCTGCACCTGTTGGCCTGCTTTGCGGAAGAGGAACGCCGACAGATTTCAGAACGCACCAAAGCGGCACTCAGAGCGGCCAAGAACCGTGGGACCGTGCTTGGCCGGAATGCACAGGCCTTGGCGGCCCAACGGCGGCTAGAGAAGCAGGAATTCTTCAAAACGATAAGCAATGAGTTTGAACGGGCGCTTGCCCAGGCCGGGTCGTTTTCTGGTGCAGCTCGATTGCTGAACGAAAGTAACGTGCCGACGTTCAAAGGCGGGCGCTGGTATCCTCAAACAGTGAAGAACTACCATTCGCTCCACCAGGAGTTGCAACGAGCAAACTAGGGTCGAGGCTATGACGCCGACTGGTTCAGAGAAGCGTTGAAAGACAAAGGGATAAGACCCTGCATCCCAGGTCGGAAACAGCGCAAGAAAGCCGTAAAATACGACAAGCGACGCTACAAACGTCGCAACCGTATCGAGATCATGTTCGGCAGACTCAAAGATTGGCGACGCGTGGCCACACGATACGATAGATGCCCCAAGGTCTTCCTCTCCGCAATCGCACTCGCCGCCCTGGTCTGTTGAATGTCACTGAGAACTGACCCGGTATTGTCACCGAGATTTGACCCGCTCAGTCGTTATGCTTTGTTCGTCATGATGTGGTCAATGCTGGTGTTTCCTTCCGTTTCTGTTTCGCAATCTCGGAGCTGGCTTTGAAGCGATAGCTGTCATTGCCAGTCTCGAGAATGTGGCAGCGGTGGGTAAGCCTGTCGAGCAAAGCAGTCGTCATCTTGGCATCACCGAACACCGTTGCCCATTCGCTGAAGCTGAGGTTGGTGGTGATGACCACGCTGGTGCGCTCATAGAGTCTGCTGAGAAGGTGGAACAGCAACGCGCCGCCTGATGTGCTGAACGGCAGGTATCCAAGTTCATCAAGGATCACGAGGTCTGTCTTCACCAGTGCCTCAGCGATTTTTCCGGCCTTGCCGAGGGTCTTTTCCTGTTCCAACGCATTAACCAACTCGACTGTTGAGAAGAAGCGCACGCGTTTGCGGTGATGCTCGATGGCCTGAACGCCGAGGGCGGTCGCAACATGCGATTTCCCTGTGCCTGGCCCTCCGATCAGAACAACATTCTCAGCCCCTTCCATGAACTCACAGCGATGCAGTTGCTGGACCAGAGCTTCGTTGATCTCGCTGTCGGAGAAGCTGAAGCCGGACAGATCCTTGTAGGCCGGAAAGCGCGCTGCCTTCATGTGGTAGGCGATGGAGCGCACCTCTCGTTCGGCCATTTCCGCCTTGAGCAACTGCGAGAGTATGGGGACGGCTGCATCGAATGCAGGTGCCCCCTGTTCGATTAGATCGCCCACGGCCTGCGCCATGCCCGGCATCTTCAGGCTGCGCAGCATGATGATGATGGCGGCACCGGCAGGATCATGACGCATGACGCGTACCTCCTTGCCGCAGCCCGTCGTAGCGGCTGACATTGGCCTCAGGTTCCTTGTCCAGGGCCAGGGCTGAAGGTGGCGTTACATCGGGTTGGTCGGTCGGAGTGCCATCCACCAGCCTGTGAAGCAGGTTCAGCACATGAGTCTTGGTCGGCACGCCCGCTTCCAGCGCCATTTCTACAGCGCAGAGCACGGCCTGTTCATCATGGTGCAGAACCAACGACAGGATATCGACCATTTCTCGGTCACCGCCCGGCTTTCTCATCATAAGATCCTGCAATTGTCGGAAGGGATCGGGCATTTCCATGAACGGGGCACCGTTGCGCAGCGCGCCCGGCTTACGCTGGAGCACAGCCAAATAATGCCGCCAGTCATAGATGACGCGGCCAGGCTGACGGTGTGACCTCTCAATGATGCGTTCATGCCTGCAAATCACGGCCCCTTCGGCCACGACGACCAACTGCTCGGGGTAGATGTGCAAACTGACCGGACGGTTCGCGAAGCTCGCCGGAACGCTGTATCGGGTACGATCAAAGGTGATCAGGCAGGTTGGTGACACCCGCTTACTTTGCTCAACAAAGCCGTCAAAGGCCGTTGGCAATGGCATCAACGCAGGTTTCTCAGCCTCCCAGATGTCGGCAATACTACCGGGTAAGCTACCATGTGCCGTCTCTGCCCAAAGTACCTTACAGCGCTCTTCCAGCCAGTTGTTCAACGCTTCAAGATCAGAGAATTCTGGAGCGACCTGCCACAGACGATGGCGCGCATCGCGGACGTTCTTCTCAACCTGGCCTTTCTCCCAGCCCGCGGCCGGATTGCAAAACTCAGGCTCGTAGACGTAGTGGCTGGTCATGGCCAGAAAGCGCGCATTCACATCACGCTGCTTGCCACGACCAACCTTGTCCACTGCCGTCTTCATGTTGTCGTAGATGCCGCGGCTTGGGATTCCGCCAAAGACACGGAAAGCATGCCAATGGGCGTCAAACAGCATCTCGTGTGTCTGCAACAAATAGGCCCGCACCAGAAACGCCCGGCTATGTGACAGTTTGATATGGGCGACCTGAAGCTTGACCCGTTCACCGCCGATAATGGCCCAATCCTCGCTCCAATCGAACTGGAACGCCTCGCCAGGTTGAAACACCAGCGGCACGAATGTCCCCCGCCCAGTCGTTTGCTGCGCACGCTGCCGATCCACCTTCCACACCCGCACAAAGGCCGCGACCCTCTCATACGACCCATCAAAGCCAAGCTTCACCAGATCGGCATGCATCTGCTTGGCCGTGCGCCTGTCTTTGCGCGATTTGCGCTGCTCCGTCACCAGCCAGGTCGACAACTTGTCCACGTAAGGATCCAGCTTGGTTGGCCGCGAAGGTGTTCGAAACTGCGGCTCAACAATCCCCTCACGAAGGTATTTTCTGATGGTATTGCGAGACAGCCCAGTTCGCCGTGAAATTTCGCGAATGGGCATCTTGTCCCTCAGTGCCCACCGTCGAATAACGCTCAAAAATCCCATGTCTATCACTCCAATAACCCCCAACACATCCCGTCAGGAGCACGGTTACACATGGGTCATTTCTCAGTGACAATTCTGACCTCTACCGGGTCAGTTCTCAGTGACATTCAACAGTCAGAAAGCCGTCTGTCGTGACGCTGAAGATTTGAACGCTTTCAGGAAGCGCATTCATGATCTCCCCCAGCACCCCACGACAGAAGGCGGTGATGAAAGCAGCATAGACCGGGTTGGTGATCTTACTGGGTTCCAAAGGCTTTGTCTCTGCATCCCGCAGATCATAAATCCGACGCTCCCGCAGGCCTTGGGCGGTCTTTCCATAGGTCGAGTTGACCAGTTCTTTCCAGAACAGGTTGTCCAAAGATTTCTTTTTGTGCTTGGACCGCTCAGCAATACAATTGCGGGCAAAACCAGAGAACGGGCGGATCGCGGGGGCGTAGTCTTCTGTCCTGCTGATGATCCTATCGGAATCGATACGACGTCCTTCAACCAAGGAGATTTTACATCCCAGCTCTTGCGCCAACAGGATCTCACTGATGTGGGTGGTGCTGTTGCCCTTGCGAGGAAACAACAGCCCATTCTCGGTCCGAACTGGCAAAACCGGATAACGAACATCCTCTGGGAACTCAAAATCGACGTTGGCATAGACAAGATCATCAGGGGCGAAGTGGCTCCCAAGCAGTTCATCAGTGCTGCTGATCGCTTTTATCGTTGACCAATTCGGCCTGCCAATCAGCGCCATGGCAGATGGGTATGCGCTGGTCAGGTCATAATCATACCAAACCCCTTCGGGCGCAGGTCCAAACCAGAACTGTTCATTGCGGCCACCATGGTAGCACTCGGTGAAAAAGTCCTCATTCCAATGCAGTTTGGGGATTGAAACAAGCTTCTTGCGCGTCTGGAAACGGCTCTTCTTTTTGCTCCAATACTTCTCGACCACCTCCTCTTTCGCCACGATCTCTAAGGGATCAACACCTTGAGACACCCAGAAATCTTGGATCAAGTCGACGCCGATGGACGTCAACGTGACCGGTAGTTTGAATTTTTTGGTCTTCTCAAAATACATGCGGATTATTCTGGTGGTGTACTGATCACAGATTTCTGCATCACGGATGGCATACTCACGAAACAGCCTCCAATCCGTTTCCATCAGCTCGGCCATATTCATTTTGAGACGCAGCTCTTCATCTGGATCGTCGGACAGTTCTATTTTCTTGAAGTTGAGAATGTCACCCAGCCGCGCGAGGCTCTTTGCCCCTGCTGGGGCCAGGGCAATCGTATCTCGGATCTTCACTCCCAAACGAATGGGCCTGAGCCCTTTGCCTCGGCCAAGCTTAACAGGAATGTCTTTGCTGACGTTCATGAAGAGGCCACGAATATTTTCGAGCTTCATGGCCTTTCGTGACGCTTCATCTTTGAAGTCGCTGAACCCCGGAACATCCGCCCGGGTGAAGTGAGCCACCAAGTAGATATCCACCGGCATCTTGAGATTCGGATTGGCCCGGAACCCGGCAGCGAGCGCATGTTCAACAAATTCAGCCAAAGACAGGCGGTCATCTTCTTGGCGGCCCTTGGGCAGGACGATACCCGACCAATGCGGCTCAAACTCAGCGTTTTCGGGGGAGATGATGCGGCAGCTATATTGATATGAGAGAACTTGGTTCCTCAGCCCAACCTCGCCGTCAGCATTCGTGACCGCCTCCCTTTGATATTCAGTGTCGAACCCAATGATCAGATACCGTGGATACTTGGTTCTTGGAGTGTTCTTGCGACCAAACTGATCTGGGCGATATTGAGGATTGAAGTTCATATGAATTCCAGATCTTTTGAATGGGCTGATGGCTGGCAGGATTCACCTAATCGGCCAAACCTGCCCCAGATCGCAAAAATAGTAAATGTCATGCCACTACACCCATATGGCACTTTTACTATTTTTTTCCTCATCTGACGAATACAACCAACCACCCAAGCCGTGGGAGGATTCACCCCTAACCACAGAGACTGTGGGAGATCCTCCCAAATTCACCAAATCCCGGAAAAGCCTCGACCGTCACCCCATAAATAAACCGACATCAAAACACACATCGACACACCTAGAAATCCACCGACATCCATCGAAATATTACACACAGCTCGAAGCTCTCTTTGTATCAGGAACGCGATACAAACAAACACATAGACAGCCCGAAGCGTCATGCAATCAGAAGGCAATCTCCGCCGGATGGTGCCGAGCCGAAATAAGTAGGCCAGCAGACATGACGTCATCGAATAGTAGGGTCAGGAGACAGCGAAAGCCGGGGGAAAGATGAAAGCCCCCATGAGAGAGACAGAGCAAATTAATTGTCATCACGAGACGGGGTAGTGCCGTCGCCGAGCTAGCCAAATTGCCATCTACAGGGCGCTAGTACATCGGTCCGCTGTGTAAGCAGCACGTAGGCTGAGACAGGATAACCGCCAGCCGAGCTATTGAAGCAATCGTGTGTAGATGGTCTGTTAGAACCTTGGTTCTTACATGCTCCTCCTTTTCGGATAGGAGAAGTATGTCCAATATCCACTTCAACCTATTACCCCAAAATGGACCATCGAAGATCCTCGCGAAGCGAGCAATTGGCCATCAGTTGGCATATGGCTTCACTTCGTGAAGTGCTTTGCAAATGCTAGATTAGATTATCTGGTTGGTTGGGCTGGGCGGGCTGAGTATTGAGTTCGGCCTTTGGCCAAACAGGCCTTCAGCCCGCCTCCCGTCTCATTTGCCGAAGCGGCTGCGGATTGTTGTGGCAGCTTCCATCAGAACATCATCCATCTTGCCTTCGTCGGCCAGCCCCTTCAGCTTTTGGAAGTTCTTGGCAACGTCAGCGACATCAACGCATTTGATCGCATTCAAGCCGGGTGCCAGCTCCAGAGGGGTCCTGCCGTAGCAAGGCGAGATGAACCAATCCCCCTCATCGGACTTCCAAACCCATGTGCTGGTGATCGTGCAGGTGCCATCATCCGGCACACCGGCCAACTGCTTGTCGACAGCAGCAATGAACTTCTGACGACGTTGGGCAAAGGGCTGAATCGCTTTCGGCTTCTCGACGGCTTCAAGTTTGAACTGTTTTACGAGGGACATGGGCTTCTCCTTGGTTGCCCTTCCGTCCTCCGCTGGGCCTCGCACAGCAGACAACAGGGATATGCCAACCAAAGTCACTCTGCTCTAATCATCGCCATAGGTTTGAAGGTTCTCGATCAGCTCTTTGGTCGGGGCCATGTTCTTCAAATAGAAGCGCTCCAACTGATCCACGGATGTCCCAGCGTTCTTAGCCAGAGAATAGGGATTTACCTTCCCCTTGGAGCTTCTGAGCCGTGCTTGGATGGCATAGTGTCGGAGGGAATAGGGGGACAGCTTACGATCCTCATCCACCAAATCGGCTTCTTCCAAAATGTGATTAAACAAGCGGCGGGCCGTGTTAATGGCCGTTGTGCGATTTGGGTATTCCGGCATCCACACGAAGTCATTCCGGTCCGGTTCTTGGGGATCGAACGGATTCCGGTCGCCCTTATAGATCACTACGGCAAGCTTCATGGTGACGCTGGTACGCTTGCCAGTCTTGCCGCTGCGCACGTTGAGCTCCAAGTGAACCGGGTCAGTCATCACCTGAACATCCTTGTGCTTCAGACCGAACAGCTCGCCTTCGGTCGGGCGAAGGAAGCTATGCACGACAAAGCGAAACATCCTGACATGGTGGCCGGTAATCTGAACGCCTCGGACCTTGTCCCGGCGCTTGGCGCATTCCAATGCAGCCTTCATGAACCGCTTGTACTCTCTGTCCGTGAAGGTGTGCCTCGGCGTATCAACGGTTTTGATCTTCGGCATGACCGGCAGGACGTTCAGCAGACCGTCCTCAACGGCAATAGTCAGGACTTTCCGAATGATGATGACATGTTTGGATTTGGTCGAATGTGCCAGATGCTTTTTACGGTTCTGGTCAAGGTGCGTCAGGTAATCCCGAACCATCCCTGTGGTGATCTTGGTGACATCGTGCTTCCCGAAATAGCAAATCAAACCGTCTTTCGACCGGTTCAGCAACTTGTTGTCACCCTCGGACCATTTCGACTGGCCCTTCTGCATCGCCATCAGCTTCTTGGCATAGTGTTCGAAGCTGGTTGCCTTTACCTTGGCATGGTCACTGTTGAGCTTACTTCGGTACGTGTCAGAAAACTCAAAAGCCACTTCAGTCGCTTCAAGCCGAGTCGTCTCCCGTGAAGACCTAACCACATACTTCTTAGCGACCGAATCCCACAATCGGATGTACCAATACGGGCTACGGTCAATCTTAATGATCGCCAACCCCTTCCGAAGGGGTTTGGTTTTCAATATCTGTTTTTTGGATTTCTTAGCCAAATCAACCACATGAAAAAAGTGTCTAACAGTGTATAACTTTTAGAGGCTGATCTACTAGCTATCAACACTCGAAATTCATCATTGATTTCAGAGTGTTGTGGTGCCCAGGGGCGGAATCGAACCACCGACACGAGGATTTTCAATCCACTGCTCTACCCCTGAGCTACCCGGGCATGGGAACGACTGTTGTCGTTGGGTGTGGGCGTTCTATGACTTGCGCGTGACAGTGTCCAGAGGCTTTTTGAACTTTCTTCAATGCGGATGTAAAAGATTTTTTTCCACGACTTCTGTAGCCTCGTCAAGGTCTTCAAGGTCCTGAGAAGGCACAGCATATGTACCATTAAACCAGCTGGCCAAATCCAGATCCGCGCACCGCTTTGAACAAAACGGACGATAGTCCTGAACCGTCTCATTGTCACATTTCGGGCAGCTCACCGCATCGCCTCGGTCAATGCAATGCGCCCGCGCTTACGGATCAATTCATAGTGCCCCAGCGGGGTCCAACCGACGAGGGTTGTGTCTTCGCTATCAGCGCGGAAAGCTGCGCGGAGGGTGCTTTCGAAACCGCGCCGATCCTTTTTCGCCATGGGTGCCAAATCAATTGTGATCTGCCCCCCCAATCCACGAACCCGCAAGGCTCGAGGCAAGGCGCGGGCGCAAGCGAAATTTGCTTTTTGGCCTGCCGCAATGGACGTGTCGCTGCCGGTGTTGACATCCACCGAAACCAGCGCGCGTGTGGGCTCAACGTAGATATGCCCCCCACCCGCTAAGGGTTCCGAAATACCTTGCGCCATGTCGAGCGCATCCAACACGCCGTGATCCTCAAAGCCGCCGGGCTGCGTGACCACTTCGGCGGGTTCAACCCAATCGCGCCACGCCAACGCATGGGGACCGTCACCTTCGCATAACAGCGCAATGTCTGCGCCTTGATCGCCCATGACCTGATCGGCCAAATCCGCCATTGCGGCGATATCTTCGGCGATTTCTGCGATGTCTTCACCGCTACAAGCGGATCGCAGGATCAAGCCGTATTCGGATTCGCCCATTTCCGCATTGGCAACTTCGAGCAAACGATCGCGTTCGTCATCGTCGCGAATGCTGCGTGAAATGTTCAGGCCCGGCGCATCCGGGGTGACGATCGCATAACGGCTTTTGAACAGGACCTTTTGCGTGACAGGGATAGCTTTGCCCGGTTCTGCGTAACCAGTCACCTGGACCAGCAACATTGCACCCGGGGCTAAGCCTTTGACCTGGCGTAGGAAAGCAGGTCCGGCGGGGGTTGTCATAAACATCCCCCCCTGCCCTTTGATCGGGCGATCTGCGCGGGCACGATAAATCGTGCCAACCGCCGGGGCATCGCCAGCAATCAGGAAATCATCAAGTTGGCCATCCACCATCAACGCCGCTGCAGGGCGGTCATTTAGGTGATCCAGAACAATAGTGCGACCTTTCATGAGGTCTCCTTGTAAAGCGGATAGCCAGCGGCCTGCAGCAAACCTGCGGTCTCAGCCAGCGGTAGACCAACGATACCCGTAAACGAGCCGCTGATCCATGGAATGAAGGCCCCGGCGGGCCCCTGTATAGCATAGCCGCCTGCTTTGCCTTGCCAATCCTTGGTTGCAAGGTAGGCATTGATTTCGAGGTCGGACAGGCGTTTGACCTGGACCTGACTTACGACAGCACGTTCCCAGATCTTGTCGCCGCGCCGCACGGCAACAGCGGTGATGACACGATGGCGACGACCTGACAGAGCGTGGAGAAATGTAGCGGCTTCGCCTGCATCTGCGGGTTTGCCAAGTATGCGCCGACCCAAGGCAACTGTGGTATCTGCACAGAGTACCACATCATCGCTCTCGGCCTGAACTGCCGCCACTTTCTCACGCGCGATGCGCGCGCAATAGGGGCGCGGCAACTCGGCCTTTAGCGGATCTTCGTCGATGTCAGGGGGGCGCACGGCATCGGGCTGCACGCCAAGCTGCGCCAGCAGGTCCAGCCGTCGCGGGCTGCCCGATCCGAGAATGAACGCCATAGAGGGGGCGTTACTTAAAGCGGTAGTTGATCCGACCCTTGGTCAGATCGTAGGGGGTCATTTCGACCTGCACCTTGTCGCCAGCCAGAACACGGATGCGGTTTTTGCGCATCTTGCCTGCCGTGTGTGCGATGATCTCATGGCCGTTTTCCAGCTCGACCCGAAACGTCGCATTGGGCAGGAGTTCCTTCACGACACCGGGAAATTCGAGCGTATCTTCCTTGGCCATGTTCTCTCCAAATAGGTTTCGTCCGCGAATGTGCGAACCGTGCGCCTAAATGAGCGCATTCCGCCTTGAATTCAAGGGCGCAATCACAAAAGGGAGGAATTAGTCACGGATTTGACGCGTGGGGTCTGTTCCTCCCAGTGGGTGGCGTTCAAAACCACGCCATCTGCGCGCACGTGGGCGATGGCGGCGGGGTCGACGTCGGCGTAGGTCCAGCCGGGGTGGCCCATTGTGCCTTCGGCCAAAACGCCAGTCATGGGAAAGCCGGTATCAGGGGGGCCAAAGATGCCGCCCATGCCGGTGGCCACGTCCACGGATTGAGACCACGGCGCGGTGCCCACAATCGACGACATCGCCGTCACACATTGGTTTTCCAGCGCGCGTGACATGGCCCCGATGCGCACGCGCCAGTACCCCGACAGGGCCTCGGTGCATGAGGGAACCAGAATGATATCGGCCTCTTTCAGCGCCCGCCCCAGCAGGGGGAATTCGCTGTCATAGCAGATCAAGACCCCAATTTTTCCCAGTGCTGTTTCAAACACTTGCAACCCATCGCCGCCGACCACATTCCATGGATCACGTTCGAACCGGGTCATGATTTGTTTGTCTTGATAACCACTTACGCCTGTTGGGGCATAAAACGTCGCGCGATTGACCGGGCGACCATGACCCGCATTCACCGGAGCCGATGCGCCCAGAATATGGACACCGTGTTCGCCGGCAAGGGTTTTGTGCAACTGGTGAACCGGCTCCATCCGGTCAGACACAGCATGCATGGATTGCTCTAAGTCCGCCGCGACCTCGGCCCCTGCAAGGGTCGACAATTCCATCGCGCCGTATTCAGGAAAGACCAGCAGATCCGCCCCCTGCCCCGCGGCGTCCCCGACCCATTTGGCGATCTTGTCCTCGTACTGTGCCCAGCTGTCGAGCCAATCGAGAGGGTATGCGGCGGTGGCGATTTTCATCTCGAGTCTCTCCCCTGTGATGGGCAGAGTTAAGACCAAAGGCAGGCCGGGACGCAACGGGGAATGAGGCGTTTCACGGCTTTAGGGCGAATCAGAGGTTAACACCGTTGTTTTTCTGGATTTGGCGGGGGTGACATGCGTGCACCTTACGTGCACCGGGCGTGCACCCCCTGTGCACGAAATCTGGGAAGCATTGCGGATTAACAGGGCGGACGATGGAAAGGTTAAGATTGTGTGAATTGAGAGGGAAACGCCTGACCCTGGGTGGGTGCGAAGCGCCCTCCCATCGGGAGGGTCGGGCGCTGCCCAGCGGTGTCGGGGGCCGTCATCGCGACCTCAGGCTCTAAACCTCTTCCTCTATGTAGAACTCGTAAGCGTCGCCTTTGGATTTCATTCTCTTGAAAGGCACCTTGTTGCCGAGAGCCATTTTCAACTTTGCTTCGACATCTGAGGGGGTTCGCAATCCAAGGATAACTGCACCTAAACGGTAGCGTGGAACAGTGAAGTATCCAGCAGGCTTCCATGTCTGAAAGATACGCCATTCCTTCTCATATGCCCAATCTTCAGATTTACTGAGAACGAAAGCATTAGTTACCCTTCTGATGTTTGCATTAGAATTCACAAACACGTCTTGGGTCGCAAAATAGTGCTTCAAGATGCTCACAAAGCTCAATTCTGGTCGAGTTTTCATGTTCATGTTTGGTCGGACGTAATCGATCTTCCCCCAAGTGAGATCATCATCCCCTTTGTCTTTGGTAAGTTCAAACTCCAAGCACACACCTTGATGACTGTTCGCGTAATGCGCCCACATGAGAGGGCTCGTACCGTTTTCACAAAAGCAAGCCACTTTGGTACGCTGGGGGGATTTCTTGCCCGAGACCCGGAATTGTGCGTATCGCCAGTTCGAATTGATAGCTCTTTTTTCGCCACTTAGCTTTGGCGTCACTGGCTGGCATACCCGGCGGAAACGCCCCTTCCAGTTTTCCATTAAACCCTGCTTGTGGCCCGCGCCTCTTCCTCACCTCGTCGAGGAAATCGTCAAATTCCTCTCTGCTTGACCCCACAATTTGGGGTCGCCCCTCGAAAGGATCATTTTGATTGACCAAAGGGCTAAGCCAAACTTTCCCTTCTACCAGAGCTTTCAGCTCATCTTCAAAGTACTCTCCGTTGCAAGGGCGATATCGGTACAGCTTTTCGGGAAACGTTGTCACTCTATAATCCTCATTACAAAATACGTATCACAAACCCCTGATCCAGAATTGCAGCGGCTTTAGGGTCTCGTCCTCTTCGCCCAGATCCCTCCACGAAAACTGCGCCACCACACCGGGCAATTTTGTGTAGCCGCGCGCGGTCCAAAAGGGGTTGAGTGGGGCGTAGTCTGTTGGGCGTTGGGGGTGGTCGTCTGGGCGTTGCACGGCGCAAAAGGCGGTTTTGGTGTAGCCGAGTGTGCGGGCGTGAGCCTCGCGGTGGTCAAAGAAGGCGTGGCCGACGCCCTGCCCCCGATATGCGGGTAGCAGGACGGATTCGGCGCAGTAAAAGATCGTGTTGAGGTCCAACCCGGTGCCTGTAAATGCAGCGGCGAAATCGTCGGCGTGATCAGAGAGCGGCGTACCGGTCGAGGCCCCGACCAAGCGGTCGCCATCGAATGCGCCGACCAAAATGGCGCGGGCGCTGTCACGGTAGGTTTGCAGATAGGCCCGCTCGTACGTCAGATCGCCGTCGTAGAGATAGGGAAAGGCGCGAAAAACGGAAATGCGCAGGGCTGCGACGTCATCCAGCGCCGCATCCAGCGCGGCGCCGGTCAGAACCCGGACATCCGAGATCTTAGCCATTGGTGACCTGATGCATCCAGTCGGCCAGATTGTAATAGGTGGTCACGCGGGTGATCTTGCCATCTTTGAGATCAAAGAACGACCCGGCGGGCAGGCGATAGGTTTGGTTGGCGGCGTCGGGCAGCCCTTCGTCTGTCGCAAGATAGGTGCCGTTGACGATGTATTCTGCGCTGGCGCGGGTGCCATTCTGCGCCTCGAACAGGACCATATCGGTCAGCTCTTCTTTATAACAACGGGTCATGTGGGCGCAGAAGTCGGCGAATTTCTCGCGGCCGACGCGGATCTGACCTTCGTTGACGTGATGGGCCACGTCATCAGACAAGCAATCCAGCATGGTGTCGGTGTCGCCCAGATTGAAGGCGGCGAAATAGCGTTTGATGGTGTCAGTCATGGTGCCTCTGTTGGTTCGCCCCAGCGGTCTTTCAGAAAGGTGATGATCTGATCGCGGGTCTGTCTGTAGCTGGATAGCTTATCGGCGCGCGACTCGCCGACCCCGGTAGGGTCCATTATTGGCCAATAATCGACATCGAGATGAAAAACACGGGTCAATTCCAGCGCCCGGTGTTGGCTAGCGGGGGAGAGCGCCACGATCAGATCGAACGAACTGAGATCATCGCCCCATTGTTCCATCTCGTCAAAGGAGCGCGACCGATGGCGGCTGAGTTCGACATCCAATTCCTGACACACGGCGATGCAGAAGCCGTCGATTTCCAGATCATTGTGCACGCCTGCGGATTGGACATAGGTATCCATTCCGTAGAACTTTTTCATGATCCCCTCGGCCATGGGTGAGCGGACCGCGTTGTGGTCACAGCAAAACAGAACCGACTGCGGAAGCTGCTTCACCTGTTAGCCCCCGAAATGCAGCACGCAGATCAGCGTGAAGAGGCGGCGGGCGGTGTCAGTGTCAATGTCGGCTTTTCCCTCAAGGCGCTCTTGCAACACGCGGCTGCCCTCGTTGTGGATACCACGCCGAGCCATGTCGATGGTTTCAATCTGGCTGGGGGGCATGGTTTTCACAGCGTTGAAGTAGCTTTCGCAGATCTGAAAGTAATCTTTCACAACCTGCCGGAAGGGGCCAAGCGACAGGTGGAATTCCGCTGCTTTTTCAGCCGCTTCGGTCTGAATATCAAAGACGAGACGTTTCTCTTTGATCGACAGGTTCAGGTGATAGGGGCCATTGAGGGCCGTGCGATCATCGCGGACTGGCAGCGCAAAGCTGTTCTCTTCCAACAGATCAAACATCGCGACTTTGCGCTCTTGTTCGATTTCAGGGGTTGGGGGCGGCAGATTGCTGTCGTCCAGTTCGATATGGCTGATGCGGTTCATCGGATGTGGGCCTTGGCCAGAAATGTTTCGACCAAGACCTACAACACCACATCACAGGGGGCAACGACCTGTTGTATCGTTGGTTCAGCGGTTGAGCGCATCCAGTCGCACGCGCACGGACAAGCCGTGTGCCTCGAGGCTTTCGGATTGGGCGAGCCGTTCTGCTGAGGGACCGATGGCGCGCAGGGCGTCAGGAGTCATCTGGCTGAGCGTGGTGCGTTTGAGGAAGTCCATCACCGACAGACCGGACGAGAACCGCGCCGAACGGGCTGTGGGCAGGACGTGGTTGGGACCGCCGACATAATCGCCAATGGCTTCGGGGGTGTAGCTGCCGATGAAAATGGCCCCGGCGTGGATAGTTTGTTCGCTCAATGCCACCGGATCGGCCACGCAAAGCTCTAGGTGTTCCGGCGCAATACGGTTGGATAGATGCGCGGCCTCAGCCAGATCACGCACCGTGATGACGGCGCCAAAATCGCGCCAGCTCGGACCGGCGATGGCGCGCCGTTGCAGTGTGGTGAGACGTTGCTCGACGGCCTGCGCAACAGCGCGGCCAAACGCGGCGTCATCGGTGATGAGGATCGATTGCGCGCTTTCGTCGTGTTCAGCCTGGCTGAGCAGGTCCAGCGCGATCCAGTCGGGATCGTTGTCTTTGTCTGCAATCACCAGAATTTCCGACGGGCCGGCGATCATGTCGATGCCGACTTTGCCAAACACCCGGCGTTTGGCGGCCGCGACAAAGGCGTTGCCGGGGCCGGTGATTTTGTCGACCGGTGCGATGCTGTCTGTGCCATAGGCCAGCGCGGCAATCGCTTGCGCGCCGCCGATACGATACACTTCGTCCACGCCAGAGATTTGCGCCGCCAACAGCACCAGCGGGTTCACAACGCCATCGGGGGTGGGAACGGCGATGGCTAGACGGCCTACCCCAGCGACTTTGGCGGGAATAGCGTTCATCAGCACGGAAGAGGGATAAGAAGCCAGCCCGCCTGGCACATACAGCCCCGCAGCGGACACAGCCGACCAGCGCCAGCCCAATGTGGCGCCGCTCTCATCCGTCCACTGATCATCTCGAGGCATCTGACGCGCGTGATAGGCGCGGATACGGTCTGCCGCCAATTCCAACGCGGCGCGATCTTCGGTTGAGACTTGCGCCGCGGCCTGTGCGATTTCCTCAGACGTAAAGGCCAGTGTGTCTGGGGTCAGGTCGAGCCGGTCGAATTTCGATGTCAGCTCGATCACCGCCGCATCGCCCCGATGGCGCACGTCGGCGATAATCTCGGCAACAATAGCATCTACGTCTGGACTGTCTTCGCGTTTGGCAGACAGCAGAGCGGTAAAGGCGGCTTCGAAATCGGGCGACGTGGTGTCCAAAAACTGGGGCATGCGGCTCTCCTTTGGCCCTCCCCATAACCGGAGCAGAGGAGAGCCTCAAGATTTATGCCGCTTTATGACGCGCGCTGCGGCAATGCGAGCAGGCCGAGGCCCGTCAAAAGCAGGGTCAGACCAGAAAATCCGGTGCGGATCTGGTTCCAGACCTGCCAAGGGGCGGAATAGTCGGACCAGATCTGTTGCGCCTGTTCCGGGGACAGGGGTGTTTCGACCAGAGCCAAGGCCTCATTCATCGGGACATTGACGGCCATGGTCAGGATCATCCCGCCAAAGAGATAGATCAGCCCACCAAGACCAAAGCACAGTGCCGCCTGCGTCCGTTTGGCGCGATAGGCGACAAAGGCGGTCAGCAGCAAAACAAAGGGCGTGCCGAAAAAGGCCGGAGCAAAAACGCCATTGCGGACGCTGCCGTTCATGGCCTGCATCGCCTGAACCGCAACATTGGGGTCAGCTTGGTCCAGCCCCCACATGGTGGAGCAGACCCACGCATAGAAAAAACCAAAAATAGCGCCTGACAGCAAGAGGGACAGCAGGGCGAGAAAGGGCAGCAGAAAACGCATATCAAAATCCAGTATCAATGAAATCTGTCACAGTAATACGCGGCAGCTGTTGGGTTCCGTCGCGACGGTCTAGATGTTTTTTTGCATTGGGTAAGATGGGCCAAAGGGGCCGGGGTCGGCCGGCCCCGCAGAGGTCCACCCGTGTTTGGCATAAAACCCCTGTGCGGTTGCGGTGCTGGACAGAAAGGCGGTTCGATGGCCCGCGTTCTGTGCGGTGGCTTCGAGCTGTGCCAAGAGCGCCGCGCCGGCCCCCTGCCCCACAGCCTGTGGACTGACGTAGAGCAGAGAGATGTCCGCAGTCGAGGACACCGCCCCCACGCCTGCCGCAGCGCCGTTCAGGGTGGCCAGCCAAAACGTGTGATCCCCTGCCAGCCAGCGACGCAGCGACTCGGGTGTTTTGTTTGCAGTCCAGTCTGCGATGATCTGCGGATCATTGTTGTGATCCGCACCGCAGAGATGCCGGATTGAGCTGCACAGGATAGTGCTGAGGTCAAAGACATCAAACACCGTGGCCGGGCGCAGCGCCAAACCGGTTTTGGGGTGGGCAAAGGCCTGTGCAATGCCGCGTTTGTTTTGCATGGCCTGCCCGTCCCTTGCCCCAACAGGGCGATTTGCCTGGCGTTAATCTTCGTGGTGAGGGGCCTGACCCGACGGCGCCTTATAGGGGCGTGTCACATCACGCAGCGAGACGCCGATGGCTTCGACGGTCAGGCGCAAGGCCCCATCGCCTGCCAAGGTCAGCAGGATCTGCCCTGCGCCCTCTTCGCCCGTTTCGAAATCAATCGACAAGATCGACAGGATCACATCCTTGTCCGAGCGATCCACACCCTGACTGGAGACGCCCAGCACGTTGTCGATCACCAGCAGAGATTGCACCCGTTCAAACGGGCGGTCACGCTGGCTTGCGGCCTCTTTGTCTTCCCAGCGGAAGCGGTTGAGCAGCAAAGCAAAGCGGCGCTCGGACGCGCGCCAGGACATTTCCGTAATCGGAAACACCGCGTCCTGCGTCAGGGTCGAAATCACTTGCAGGTCATCGACGCCCTCGGCCCCGAGGTTCAGCGGCGCTTCGCCGCCTTCGTGGAATGATGCGTCTGTCATTGGCCCGAGATCCTTTCGATTTTTGCGCCGACGGCTTCCAGTTTGGACACCACACGTTCATAGCCGCGATCCAGATGATAGACCCGGCTAACGCGGGTTTCGCCTTCGGCGGCGAGCCCCGCCAGAATGAGCGATACCGAGGCGCGCAGATCGGTGGCCATCACGGGCGCGCCTTTGAGGCGATCAACGCCGGTCACTGTGGCGGTGCCGCCGTGCACCTCGATGTTGGCCCCCATGCGGATCAACTCTGGCGCATGCATGAACCGGTTTTCGAAAATCTTTTCTTCCAGCACGCTGGTGCCTTCGGCAGTGCACAACAGCGCCATCATCTGCGCCTGCAGATCGGTTGGGAAACCGGGGAAGGGTTCGGTTACCACATCCACCGCCTGCACCCGGTCGCCGCGCCGTTTGACGAGCAGGCCGGATTTAGTTTCCGTCACATCAACGCCGCATTGGTCCAGCTTTTCGACAAAGGCCCCAACGAGGTCGAGACGCCCGCCGAGCAATTCGACTTCGCCGCCGCAAATCACCGGGGCGAGCATATAGGTGCCCAATTCGATCCGGTCGGTGACAACCGGGTGTGTCGCGCCATGCAGGCGATCAACGCCCTGAACGGTAATGATTGATGTGCCTTCGCCGCTGATCTGCGCGCCCATCTTTTGCAGGCAGTGCGCCAGATCGACGATTTCAGGTTCGCGCGCTGCGTTGTTGATGACGGTTGTGCCTTTGGCCAGCGTCGCTGCCATCAGCACGTTTTCTGTGGCCCCGACCGAGACGATGGGGAAATCAACCACACCGCCTTTAAGCCCACCCGGGGCTTTGGCGTGAACATAGCCGTCTTTCAATTCCATCTCGGCGCCCAGTGCTTCGAGTGCTTTGAGGTGCAGGTCGACTGGGCGTGCGCCAATGGCACAGCCCCCGGGCAACGATACAACCGCCTGCCCTGCCCGCGCCAGCATCGGGCCCAGCACCAGAATAGAGGCGCGCATCTTGCGAACGATGTCATAATCCGCTGTCAGATTGTTCAGGTCATGGCTGGACATGGCCAGCACCTGACCGCCTTGCAGGCTGGACACCTCGGCGCCCAGCGATTGCAGCAGCGTGGTCATCGTGGCGATGTCCGACAGGCGCGGCGCATTGGTCAGTGTCAACGGTTCATCACTGAGCAGCGTTGCCGGCATCAGGGTCAGACAGGCGTTTTTCGCGCCTGCAATTGGAATTTGGCCATTTAGCGGGCCGCCGCCTGTCACAAGAATCGAATCCATCTGCCTTACCCCTTACTTTTATCGTTTTGCACCACATCATCCGCCCGTGCTTTGGCCTGCGTCTTACGGCGACCAAGATTCGCTTTAAGGGCTGCCTTTAACCGATCCTCGCGGGTTGCGCTGGATTTTCCGGGCTTTTTGGGTGTTTTTTGCTCTGCCATACACACTCTCTACAGGAGCGGAAAAAAAGCGTCTAGATACCCCTTGCGCCCTGTTTCGTTTGCGTCTAAATCCCCCCTCACGGCGCTGCTGTAGCTCAGAGGTAGAGCACTCCCTTGGTAAGGGAGAGGTCGAGAGTTCGATTCTCTCCAGCAGCACCATTGAAATCCCATTAAATCAAATCGTTACCCTTAGGCGATAGATCGACCTTTGGCTGACCACGTTGGGCTATGTGCGGGACGTAGCGGGCAGATTGTTCGCGCACAGTGGGGTATTTTCGAACCCGTTTTGGGCCTTTCTCGTCGCCTAGAATGGAAAGCTCTGAGTGAATGCGAGCGGTTTTTCGTCCGAGTCAGCGTTGATTTCAGGGTTATGTTGTTTTTGCTGCGCCACGCTCAGGACCCATTTGCTAACAAATATACCGCATTGCTAAGGAGATGTCCGCTCAGAGGAGCGCACTGCTATGTCAGCTCATATCGTTCCAACACTTTTTCAAAGCCGATTTATGTAGTCCGCTGGTGGGCAGACTGCTGGCAGTCACGCGTAGTCCGGGTTTTTTTGATGATAGTGACGTATACCCTGTTGGTGTTTGCCTGCACGCCGAAAGAGACCTAAAAAAATCACAACCCGTCGAACAAAGATCTCCAACGTCAGATGCAGAATGAGTTCAACAACACCGGCACAACGACCCAGTAACCGCATCGACATGCTCCGGTGGCGTCAGCGTGGCTAGTAACGGCCCGGTTTGCGCAGGGTGAACACCCGCGACGGCAAGGAGCGCACGACCTGATCCTGCGCCGGGTCGAGGTTGAAGGCGATTTTGGACCCGAAGGTGAACAAGGGGCAATTGCGCACCGGCATCGACAAAATCACATAGAGCGCGTCGCGGTCCAGGCTGGGCTGTGTTGGGGCCTGGCCTGTTTGGGCTTCGACAGCTGAAAAGTCGTGCACTGAATAGCGGGTGTGCGCCCGTAGGCTTTGGCCCGGTTCCAGCACGATGTAGGGGCTTCGGAATTTGTCTGCCGTGCCTTTATCTGTTGGCTCAGCGGTCAGCGGGGCATCATCGGAGGCGCGGAACTGTCCGACAAACACCGAGGGGTCATGCTGTGTTCCGGGCAAACAGGCCCGTTGATCGGCCTCGTTGTTGATTTCGTAATAAACCCAGACCTGCCCATTTTTATAGACCGACAGCCCCTCGATCTGGACGCCATAGTCAGCTTGGGCCCCAGCGGGACCGGTGGCCAGCGACAGGGCAAGACCCAAAGACAGGAGGAGGCGGGGGAAGATCATAAGGACAGCGATCCGTGATTCGATTGAACCCCCGACATAGAGCGCACCATAGGGGTGCGACAAGCACGGAAATCCTGAACTAGCCGCCCTTGAGCCGTTGCATCAGGTAGATCTCGCTGTCTGGCTTGACCGGTTCGGTGAGTCCACTGGCGATGATGCGGCCATCTACGGCAACGGACACGCCCGCCTCGATCGGAGCCTGCAACTCCGGATAGGCTTTGACGAGGCCCGACAGGACCTCGCCAACGGTCGAGGCGTCAACCTCGACCACTTGTTTGCCGCCGGTCAGCGCCCGGAGGCCTGACCAGAGGTTTACCTCAACCATCCGAGGTCACCCGTTGTCTTTGAGCGCCGCAAGGATGCGGGGCGGAGACATGGGCAGTTCGCGCAGACGCACGCCAGCCGCCGCAGACACCGCGTTGGCGATGGCCGCCAGCGGTGGCACGATGCCGGTTTCGCCGACACCACGGACCCCAAAGGGGTGGCCGGGGTTTGGAACTTCGATGATGACCGTGTCAATCATGGGCAGGTCTGAGGCGACGGGAATGCGATAGTCGAGGAAGATCGTATTCTGCAACCGACCGTCTTCGCCATAGATGTATTCCTCGTTCAGCGCCCAGCCGATGCCCTGCGCCGCGCCGCCCTGAAACTGACCTTCGACATAGGTCGGGTGGATCGCTTTGCCTGCATCCTGAATCACGGTGTAGCGCGGGATCGAGGTTTTGCCGGTTTCCTGATCAACGATGGCATCCACGATGTGTACGCCGAACGAAACGCCTGCGCCTTCGGGGGTTGCCTCAAAGTGACCCGAGATCGGACCGCCGGTTGCGCCCATGTTGGCCGTGATCGACGCCAGTGGCAGGGGATCAAAATCACCTGCGTTTGGTCCCGAAGGCACGGCACAGCCGTCTTCCCATTTCACTGCGTCTTCGGGGATGCCCCATTTCGCAGCGGCGCGTTGGCACAGGGTTTGCACCGCAGCCTCGGCCGCTTTGATGGTGGCCAGACCCGAGGCGTACGTCACCCGCGAGCCGTGGCTGACATCGTTGTAGCCCAACGTCGCTGTATCCGCGATGGTGACGCGGATGTTTTCATACGGAACGCCCAGAACTTCGGAGGCCATCAGCGCCATCGAGGCACGTGAGCCGCCGATATCGGGGGTACCGACAGAGACCTGCACAGTGCCGTCTTCGCTGAGGGCCAGCGAGACCGAGGTTTCGCCGCCGTGGTTGAACCAGAAGCCACAAGAGATGCCGCGCCCTTGCCCCGCCTCAAGCGGTGCTGCGTAATGGGGGTGCGCTTTCGCAGCCTCTAGACACTCAACCAAACCGATGGCGTCAAAGCGTGGGCCATAGCTGGCTTTGGTGCCCTTTTGCGAGGCGTTTTTCAGGCGCACATCGATGGGGTCAAGGTTCAGCTGATTGCACAGCTCGTCCAGCACAGATTCAACTGCAAAGGCCGCCATGGGCGAACCGGGCGCGCGATAAGCGGCCTGTTTCGGGCGGTTGGCGATGACGTCATAGCCCATCTGTTTGACGTTCTCGAGCGCATAGGGCGCGAACGCGCACATCGCCGAGAATTCCATCGGGGCACCGGGGAATGCGCCGCCTTGCAGGCGGAAGATGCCTTGGGCGGCGGTGATGGTGCCGTCCTTTTTCATGCCAATCTTGATGTCCATCGAGGTCGACGAGGTCGGACCCGTGGCACGGAACACTTCGGAGCGGTTCATCACCAGTTTCACCGGGCGGTTCGCTTTGCGCGACAGGGCCAGTGCGACGGGTTCGATAAAGACAGTGGTTTTGCCACCAAAGCCGCCGCCGATTTCGGAGGCTGTCACACGCAGCTGCGAGGTTTCGATACCGACCAGCGCCGCACAGTGTTTCTGCGCGTACCAGTGCCCTTGAGTGGTGCACCACAGCTCTCCCTTGCCGTCTGCACCCAATGAGGCAAGACAGGCGTGGGGTTCGATGTAGCCCTGATGGGTGGCTTCGGTTTTGAAGTGATCCTCGATCACCAGATCAGCCTCGGCAAAGCCGGCATCCACATCGCCGTGGCCGCTTTCGTGATAGCGCACAACGTTGGGGTGCATCCCTTCGGGGACTGAGCTGTCAGCGGTTCCGGCGCGGATCACGGGCGCATCGGGGGCCATTGCCTTGTCCACGTCGGTGACGTGGGGCAGGATTTCGTATTCCACCTCGATCAGCTTGGCCGCATCGCGGGCGTCGATGGCAGAGCCTGCGGCAACCGCCGCAACCGTGTGACCATCATAGAGCGCGGTGTCGCCCGCCATGACGTTTTCCAGCACGTTCCAGAATTCGCCGGTCAGACCGGTGGCGAAATCCGCGCGGGTCACGACGGCTTTGACGCCCTTCATGGCCTCGGCCTTGGAGGTGTCGATCTTGACGATCCGGGCGTGAGCATGCGGCGAGCGCACGATGGCACCGAACAACATGCCCGGTGCGGTGGCGTCAGCGCCGAATTTGGCGCGGCCAGTGACCTTGTCCATCCCGTCGGGGCGGTCTGGGCTGGTGCCTACAAAGGTGAATTCTGTCTTGCGATCGTCCAGAGCCATTACGATGCCTCCCGCATGTCAGCAGCCGTGTCCATCACGGCGCGAATGATTTTGTCATAGCCGGTGCAGCGGCACAGGTTGCCCGCCAGCCAATACCGGACTTCGGTTTCGGTGGGGTTGGGGTTCTTTTCGAGCAGCGATTTGGTTGCGACCAGAATACCCGGTGTGCAGACGCCGCATTGCAGGGCGGCATGTTCGATGAACTTTTTCTGCAGCGGGTGCAGTTCGTCGCCGTTTGCGATACCTTCAATGGTGCCGATTTCCTGACATTCGGCCTCGACGCCCAGCACAAGGCAGGAACAGACCAGACGGCCATTCAGGGTGACCGAACACGCGCCGCAATCGCCGGTGCCGCAGCCTTCTTTGGCGCCGGTCAGGTTCAGCTTGTCGCGCAGGGAATCCAGCAGTGTTTCGCGTGGATCGCAGAGGAATTCCATCTCGTCGCCGTTGACGGTGGTTGTGACGTGGACCTTGCTCATGCGTGGGCTCCTTTCACGGTTTCGCCTTTTGCACGGGCATAGGCGATTTTGGCGGCGCGCTTGGCCAGAACGCCAGCGACCTCGGTGCGGAATTCGATGGTTCCGCGTTTGTCAGTGATCGGGTTACAGGCGGCAGACGCTGCAGCCGCCAGTGCTTCCAAGGCTGCGTCGTCCAGCGTGGTGCCAATGATCGCATCGGCACAGTCCTGCACCAGCAGAACGGTTGGTGCGACCGCGCCCAGAGATACGCGTGCCTCGGTGATGGTATCACCGTCCAGACGCAGGTTCACGGCACAGCCGACAACCGCGATGTCCATTTCGGTACGTGGAATAAAGCGCAGGTAAGCGTCGCCTGCATTGTCGCCACGGGCCGGGATATTCAGGGCTGTAACCAATTCACCCTTGGCGATCGAGGTGCGACCGGGGCCGGTTGGGATATCTTCGACGGCCACGGTGCGTGCGCCATCAGGACCGGTGATCGAGACGGTGACGCCTGCGGCCACCATGCCCGGAACGCTGTCGGCTGCGGGTGAGCCGTTGCACAGGTTGCCGGTCAGCGTCGCGCGTCCCTGCACCTGAGTCGAGCCGACCAGATCCATGCCTTCGACCACACCGGGCCAAGCCGCAGACAGGCTGGCGTGTTCGGTCATTTCTGCGCCTGACACTGCGACGCCAAGCGTCCAGCTGCCATCGGCGTTTTGGGTGATGTCAGAAACACCGTCGATCTTTTTGATATCAATCAGCGTATCGGGTGTAACGATGTCTGCGCGCAGCTGAACGAGTACGTCCGTTCCGCCGGCCAAGAATCGTGTCACGCCCGTAGCGGCTGTCGCCAAAGCAACAGCATCGTCAAAACTGGCTGGGGTATGATAGTCCACGCAAATGCCTCCCACATGGATTTCGTGCACCCGGATCGGGCGTTGACCGAAAGTGTTAGAGCAGGAATTTGGCCGCGTCCATCATCCGTTTTCACAGATTTGCAAACTTCTGTCGGGAATCGACGCATTGTGCGCACGGCGTGGGATCGTCAGCCCGCCCCGCAGCACGGTTTGCACGGGGCGGGCATGTGGTTTGGTCATGGACCCAACGGGGTCGGATTCGCGCTTACAGATCGCCGCGCAGGTTCCACAGCTCGGGGAACAGTTCCACCTCAAGCATCCGGCGCAGGTATTGCACGCCGCTGGTGCCGCCGGTGCCGCGTTTGAAACCGATCACCCGTTCAACCGTGGTGACGTGATTGAACCGCCAACGACGGAAGTAATCTTCGAGATCGACCAGCTTTTCAGCGAGTTCGTACAGATCCCAGTATGTTTTGGGATCCTGATAGACCATCACCCAAGCGCGCTGCACTTCTGGGTCGGCGGCGTGAGGGGCCTCCATCCGATAGGCCTCGGGCGCGAAGGTAACGCCGGTTTTGGCGGACAGCGCATCAAGGGCCACATGATAAAGCGATTTGGTCGCCAGTTCATCCTTGAGCACCTGATGGGACTCGGGTCGGTGTTCATGCACCTTGAGCATCGCAGGATTGCGATTGCCCAGAGAGAATTCAATCAGGCGATATTGGTGCGACTGAAAGCCAGATGAATTGCCCAGCGCCTCGCGGAAGGTGGTGTAATCGCTGGGCGTCATTGTGCGCAGCACGTCCCATGCGGAATTCAACTGATCAAAGATCCGCGCGACTCGGGCCAGCATCTTGAACGCGGGGCGGAAATCATCGCCTTTGAGCAATTCGCGTGCAGCGGCGATTTCGTGCAGCACAAGGCGCATCCACAGCTCAGACGTCTGGTGTTGGATGATGAACAAGAGTTCGTCGTGGGCGTCCGAGTGCAGCTCATGCGTGGCGAGCAGTTGCTCCATGTGCAGGTAATCGCCATAGCTCATGTCCTTGGCATAGGACATTTTGGCGCCGTCCTGACTGGGATCATAGGCATCGGTCATGGGGTCAATCCTTGGGGTTATCTGCAAGCAGTTCAGTAAGAAGGGGGGAACCCGGGCGGCTGATCGCCTCGACCACGGAAAAGTGGTCCTGATCGGGTTCAAACACATTGGGGCAGTGCCATTTTTCGGCCATCAGGCGGGTCTGGCGGGTCAGTTCGGGACGTTCCAGTGCGCCGACCCAAAAGGTTGTGTTGAGACCCTCGCGTTTGGGGTGCAAGACCGGGCTTTGCGCCTCGGCCTCGGCCGCGTCCAGATGCAAGGTGTCGTTCATTTTCGTGCCCAGCAGGGGGCGCAGGTCGTGGATGCCACTGACCGAGACAACCTTGTCCAACCGATCCTGTAGCGGGCCATCGGTACAGGCCATGCGGGACACGAGATGGCCCCCTGCCGAATGTCCGATCATGCGGACCGGACCCGCGACGTGGTTCGCCGCCTCGGTCACAGCGGCGGCAATTTCGCTGACCATCTGGCCCAGACGAGCCTCGGGCGCGAGGGTATAGCTGGGAATCGCCAGCGCCCAGCCCTGCGACAGGGGACCAACTGCGAAATGAGACCAAAAGCTTTTGTCCAGCATCTGCCAATAGCCGCCATGAACGAACACAATCAGCCCTTTAGGCGCGCCTTTGGGGCGAAACAGGTCAAAGCGGTTGCGCGCCCCTGCCCCATACGACAAATCCAGCTCACCTGTTGTGGCGCGAAACGCAGCTGCTTGTGCGCCCCATTTATCAGCCAGTTGATCAGACCCCGGCACATAGCTGGAATTGTCAAAGGCATCATCCCAATCGATCATGCGACCCTCCGTTTGTTGAGAGCAGCCTATGACCCCTCTTGATTTATTTCAAGCTTAAAGGTTTAGGCTTGAAATAAATCAAAGCCTGGGTATCCTCTGATCTCAACAACACCGGTTTGAGGGAGAGAATCGATGCGCGTTGCATGTTTGGGTGGAGGGCCTGCCGGGCTCTATTTTGCAATCTCGATGAAACTGCGTGATCCCTCGCATGAGGTCACGGTGATCGAGCGCAACAAGGGCGATGACACATTCGGCTGGGGCGTGGTGCTGAGCGATGACGCCTTGGGCAACCTGTCGGTCAATGACCCAAAGAGCGCCGAGATGATCCGCGAAAACTTTGCCTATTGGGATGACATTGCGGTTGTCCATGATGGCGTGCGCACCGTGTCGGGCGGCCATGGGTTTGCCGGAATCGGGCGCAAAAAGATGCTGCTGATCTTGCAAGAGCGGGCACGCGAGCTGGGTGTCGATCTGCAATACGAGACCGAAGCCCGCCCTGTCGCCGAGTATCAGGCCGAATACGATCTGGTGGTGGCCTGTGATGGGTTGAATTCACGGGTCCGCACCGACCTGGCGGAGCACTTCAAACCGGACGTGGACACGCGCGAGTGCAAGTTCATCTGGCTTGGCACCAAGCAGAAATTCGACGATGCGTTTACCTTTATCTTTGAAAAGACCGAGCACGGTTGGGTCTGGGTGCACGCCTATCAATTCGATGACGAAACCGCGACGGTGATCGTGGAATGCAGCCAAGAGACGTGGGATGCGTTCGGCTTTGAGCACATGTCCAAAGAAGAGAACGTCGCCACCTGCGAGCGCATCTTTGCGGATCATCTGGATGGTCATGCGCTGATTTCCAACGCGACGCATTTGCGCGGCTCTGCGGTCTGGATCAACTTCCCCCGTGTGCTGTGTGAGAAATGGCACCACGAGAATGTGGTTCTGATGGGCGATGCGGCGGCGACGGCGCATTTCTCGATCGGGTCCGGGTCGCGGTTGGCGTTTGACAGTGCGATTTCGCTGGCCACATTCCTGCATTCGGAGCCCGATTTGGAGCAGGCTTTTGTTCGCTATCAAGACGAACGCCGCTTGGACGTGCTGCGTCTGCAATCCGCGGCGCGTAATTCGCTGGAATGGTTTGAGCAGGTCGAACGCTATCTGGATATGGATCCGGTGCAGTTCAACTATTCCTTGTTGACCCGATCCCAGCGCATTAGCCACGAGAACCTGCGCCTGCGGGATGCAGAATGGCTTAAGTCAGCCGAAGGTTGGTTTCAGACCCGGTCGGGTGGCGCGTCAGACCCTGTCCGTGCGCCAATGTTTGCGCCCTATCAATTGCGCGACATGGCGTTGCAGAACCGGATCGTTGTGTCCCCGATGGCGCAATACAAGGCCGTGGACGGCACACCGACCGATTGGCATCTGGTGCATTACGGCGAGCGCGCCAAGGGCGGTGCCGGGTTGGTCTATACCGAAATGACCTGTGTTTCCGCCGAGGGGCGGATCACGCCGGGGTGTCCGGGGCTCTATGCGCCGGAACACGAGGCAGAGTGGACGCGGTTGACCAGTTTTGTGCATGAACATTCGGATGCAAAGATCTGTTGTCAGATCGGACATTCCGGGCGCAAGGGGTCCACCCAAGTGGGGTGGGAGATCATGGATGCCCCCCTAAAAGACGGCAATTGGGAACTGATGTCCGCCTCGGCCCTGCCATGGGCGGATGCGAACCAAACCCCAAGGGAAATGATCCGTTCAGATATGGATGCAGTGCGGGATCAATTTGTGGCCTCGGCCAAGATGGCCGGGCGCGCCGGGTTTGACATGATCGAACTGCACGCGGCGCACGGTTATCTGGTGTCGTCGTTCATCTCACCAGTCTCGAACGTGCGCGGCGATGAATACGGCGGATCACTGGAAAACCGGATGCGCTATCCGTTGGAGGTGTTTGCCGCCATGCGCGCAGTCTGGCCTGCGGCCAAGCCGATGTCAGTGCGGATTTCCGCCAACGATTGGATGGGCGATGATAGCGTGACCCCGGAAGAGGCCGTGCAGATCGCGGCGATGTTCCGCGATGCGGGGGCCGATATCATTGATGTGTCCGCCGGGCAGACCACCACTCAGGGGCAGCCGGTCTATGGCCGTATGTTCCAGACGCCGTTTTCGGACCGCATCCGCAACGAGGCGGGCATCGCCACCATGGCCGTTGGCAACATCTATGAAGCGGATCACGCCAATTCGATCCTAATGGCGGGGCGCGCTGATTTGATCTGTGTCGGGCGCCCGCATCTGGCCGACCCTTATTGGACATTGCACGAAGCCGCGCGCATTGGCGACCGCGCCGCCGACTGGCCGCTGCCCTATCTGGCGGGGCGCGATCAATCCTGGCGTTTAGCCGATCGCGAAGCTGAGGCGGAGATCCGGGCGTGAGTGTTGACGGCAAACATGTGGTGATCACCGGCGGTGGCAGTGGTGTTGGGGCAGAAATGGCCGAGGTCATGGCCCATGCCGGCGCCAAGGTCACCATCATGGGACGCCGCGAAGTGCCGCTGAAGCAGGTGGCCAAACAGCACAAATTCATCGGTTGGGTCACCTGTGACGTGACCGATGCCGACGCCGTCAAAGACGCCTTTCGCCAAGCTCGTGGGCTGAATGGTCCCGTCGAAGTGGTGATCGCCAACGCAGGCGCGGCAGAAAGCGTGCCTTTTGCCAAAATGACCGCCGATGATCTGACCGCGATGCTGTCGGTTAACCTGATGGGCGTAGTGAACACGTGGCAGGCGGCCTTGCCGGATATGAAATCCAACGACTGGGGCCGGATGATCGCCGTGGCTTCGACCGCCGGACTGAAAGGGTACCCCTATGTGTCTGGCTATGTGGCGGCCAAGCACGGGGTGGTCGGACTGACCCGTGCTTTGGCCTTGGAACTGGGCGCAAGCGGCATCACCGTCAACGCGATCTGCCCCGGTTTCATCGAGACCCCCTTGTTGGAACGCTCGATCCAGAACATCGTGGACAAAACCGGCATGAGCCCGGAACAGGCCGCCAAGTCGCTGTACAAGAACAACCCGCAGAAACGGTTCATCCAAACGGACGAGGTGGCGGGCACGGCGTTGTGGCTCTGTTCTGATGCGGCACGCTCGGTCAATGGCCACACTCTGACCCTATCCGGAGGCGAAATATGACATCCGCTGACCCTACCCCCCTGTCTGAACCGACCAGCAAAACGCGGCTGCGGCTGTGGCTAAAACTGCTCAAGGCGACCCGGCTGGTCGAAGCTGATCTGCGTGAAAACCTGCGGACCGAATTTGGCACCACCCTGCCCCGGTTCGATGTGATGGCCGCGCTGAGCCAATATGCTGACGGATTGAAGATGAGTGAACTGTCGGGGCTGCTGCGGGTGTCGAACGGCAATGTGACTGGCATCGTTGAACGGCTAGTCGAAGACGGTTTTGCCCTGCGCGAAGCCGTGCCGGGGGATCGCCGCGCATCCCGCGTGCGCCTGACCCGCAAAGGCGCCGAGGAGTTTGCACGCCAAGCATCGGAACATGAACATTGGGTGGATGAATTGCTGGGTGCGCTGGGGCCGGAGGAGGCCACAGGCATGACAGAACAATTGGATAGAATTCTGAGGGAGGGAGCGCAATGAGCGCCGAGACAAAGCATTTTTTGTGCAAGATTGAGGATGGCATTGCCACCATCGCGCTGGACCGCCCCGAGCGGAAAAACCCGCTGACATTCGATAGCTATGCCGAGCTGCGCGACTGGTTCCGCGATCTGGTGTACAATGACGAGGTGAACGCGGTTGTGTTTGCCTCGAACGGCGGAAACTTTAGTTCTGGCGGGGATGTGCATGATATCATCGGCCCCCTGACCCGCATGAGCATGAAAGAGCTGCTGGCGTTCACCCGGATGACCGGCGATCTGGTCAAAGCCATCGTGAATTGTGGTAAGCCCGTGATTGCGGCGATTGACGGGATCTGTGTGGGTGCTGGGGCGATCATCGCGATGGCCGCTGACCTGCGGATCGCAACGCCCGAGGCCAAGGTCGCATTCCTGTTTACCCGCGTCGGGTTGGCGGGTTGTGATATGGGGGCCTGCGCCATCCTGCCCCGGATCATCGGTCAGGGCCGTGCAGCTGAATTGCTGTACACCGGCCGGTCGATGTCGGCGGATGAAGGATCGGCATGGGGCTTTCACAACCGGGTTGTGCCAGCGGATGAGCTGGACGGAGCGGCGCTGAAACTGGCAGAGCAGATCGCGGCGGGGCCGAACTTTGGCAACATGATGACCAAAACCATGCTGGCGCAGGAATGGTCTATGTCGATCGAACAAGCGATCGAGGCCGAAGCGCAGGCACAAGCCATCTGTATGCAAACCGCAGATTTCGAGCGGGCCTATAATGCGTTTGTCGCCAAGCAACGCCCAGTGTTCGAAGGGGATTGAACACATGCCTGATCGGAGCTTTTTACAGTGGCCGTTTTTTGAGGATCATCACCGCGAACTGGCGGCTGCACTGGATACATGGTGCGCGGACAATCTGAGTGTTGATCACTCAGATATCGACGCCGCCTGTCGCAAGTTGGTGGCGGATCTGGGGGCTGCTGGATGGTTGCAGCCCACTGCGGGGGATACTTTGGATGCACGCACCCTGTGCCTGATCCGTGAAACCTTGGCCCGTCATGACGGATTGGCGGATTTCTCATTTGCCATGCAAGGACTTGGGACCGGAGCGATTTCGCTGTTCGGGACCGAGGAACAAAAAACAGAGTGGCTACCGCTGACCCGCAGTGGTCAGGCGATTTCTGCTTTTGCGCTGACGGAGCCACAGTCGGGATCGGATGTTGCGAATTCGACGATGACGGCGACATTGGATGGCGATGACTACATTCTGAACGGTGAGAAAACCTGGATCTCAAACGGTGGAATCGCGGATGTTTACACTCTGTTTGCACGCACGGGCGAAGCGCCGGGTGCTAAGGGGCTGAGCGCCTTTGTGCTGCCTGCTGGGTTGCCGGGATTTGAGGTGGTCGAACGGTTGCAGGTGATTGCGCCGCATCCCTTGGCAACCCTGCGGTTCACCGATGTACGGGTGCCCAAATCGGCCCTATTGGGGGCTGCTGGGCAAGGGTTCAAGGTGGCAATGGCGACACTGGACGTGTTCCGCACCACGGTGGCAGCGGCGGCTTTGGGCTTTGCCCGACGCGCACTGGACGAGGCGCTGTTTCGGGTCAATGACCGTCAGGTGCAGGGCGCGCCCCTGTTTGAGCTGCAAATGGTGCAGGGACACATCGCGGATATGGCGCTGGACGTCGATGCAGCAGCTTTGCTGGTCTATCGCGCCGCCTGGACCAAAGATTCAGGCGCGGCACGGGTCAGTCGCGAGGCGGCAATGGCCAAGCTGTTTTCCACCGATCAGGCGCAGCACGTCATCGACAAGGCGGTGCAATTGCATGGCGGGGACGGCGTGAAACACGGTCAGAAGGTAGAGGAGCTGTACCGTGATATCCGCGCCCTGCGCATTTACGAGGGCGCATCGGATGTACAGCGCGTGGTGATCGCGCGTCAAACGATGGGAGCGTTTCTGGGAGGGAACTGATCATGCTGGGACCAACAGCGCATACAGATACATTTTCGCGGGACAATTTGCCCGCACCCGAGATGTGGCCCGATTTCCTGATGGATGGGTTTGACTACCCCGATCACGTCAATGTCGGGGTTGAACTGACCGATGCCATGGTTGGCAAAGGCTTTGGCGATCATACCGCGCTGATCGGCAATGGGCGGCGGCGCACCTACAAAGAGCTGTCGGATTGGACCAACCGGCTGGCACATGTGCTGGTCGAAGATTTGGGTGTGAAGCCGGGCAACCGGGTGCTGATCCGGTCTGCAAACAATCCAGCGATGGTGGCCTGTTGGCTGGCCGCGACCAAGGCAGGCGCGGTGGTGGTCAACACCATGCCGATGCTGCGTGCCGGCGAGCTGGGTGCGATCATCGACAAGGCCGAGATCACCCATGCGCTGTGTGACACCCGGTTGATGGAGGATATGGTGAAATGCGCCAAGGAATCCAAGTTCCTGAAATCCGTTGTCGGCTTTGACGGCACATCGAACCACGACGCGGAACTCGATCGCTTGGCGTTGGAGAAATCCGTGCGCTTTGATGCCGTGGACACAGGACGTGATGATGTGGCCTTGCTCGGGTTCACCTCGGGCACCACGGGCGACCCCAAAGCGACGATGCATTTCCACCGCGATCTGCTAATCATTGCGGATGGCTATGCCCAAGAGGTTCTGGGCGTGACCGAAGACGATGTGTTCATCGGTTCGCCCCCGTTGGCGTTCACCTTTGGACTTGGCGGCTTGGCCGTATTCCCCTTGCGGTTCGGCGCCGCGGCGACCCTGTTGGAACAGGCCAGCCCACCGAACATGGTGGAAATCATCCAACAATACAAAGCGACCGTGTGTTTTACTGCGCCCACCGCATACCGTTTCATGCTGCAAGCGATGGAGGACGGGGCCGATCTGTCATCGTTGCGTGCGGCGGTGTCGGCCGGAGAAACCCTGCCCGCCCCGGTCTATGACGCCTGGATCGAACAGACTGGTAAGCCGATGTTGGATGGTATCGGCGCGACTGAGATGCTGCATATCTTTATCTCGAACCGGTTTGATGATCACCGCCCCGCCTGTACCGGGAAACCGGTGGCTGGGTATCAGGTGCGTATTCTGGATGACGAAGGGCGCGAATTGCCCGCAGGTGAGGTTGGCAAGCTGGCGGTGCGCGGTCCCACCGGATGCCGTTATCTGGCGGATGACAGGCAAGGCGTTTACGTCAAAGACGGCTGGAACGTCACTGGCGATGCCTTTGTGATGGACAAAGACGGGTATCTGCATTTTGCGGCCCGCAACGACGACATGATCGTTTCGTCCGGGTACAACATTGCTGGCCCCGAGGTCGAAGCGGCCCTGCTGGCCCATCCCGCAGTGAGTGAATGCGGCGTGATCGGTGCACCTGATGAGGCGCGTGGTCATATCGTTGAGGCACACGTCGTGCTCATCGAAAGCGAAACGCCTAGCGATCTGATGGTCAAGACGTTGCAAGACCACGTCAAAGCCACCATCGCCCCTTATAAATACCCGCGCAGCGTCAAGTTCATCGACGCGCTGCCCAAGACACAAACCGGCAAGATCCAGCGCTTTCGCCTGCGCCCTGATCTGCACTGAACGGAGAGCAGTATGACTCATCAAATTATTCAACCCAACGGTTGGGCCCCGGCCAAAGGCTATGCCAACGGCGTGTTGACCAAAGACGGGCAGCTATACGTGGGCGGACAGATCGGTTGGACGGCGGATCAGGTGTTTGAAACCCATGACTTCATCGGACAGATGGAACAGACCCTGCGCAATATCATGGACGTGGTCGAGGCCGCCGGTGGACGGGCCGAACATATCACCCGGTTGACGTGGTACGTGACGGATAAGAAGGAATATCTGGCCCGTCAGGGGGAAATCGGCGCGGTCTATCGCAAGGTGTTGGGCCGGCATTTTCCAGCGATGGCGATGGTGGTTGTGGCCGGATTGGTCGAGGACGACGCGTTGCTAGAGATTGAAGCGACAGCTGTCATCAACTGACTCGACCCAGTGCGGGTTTTCAGGAACAGTCATCCCGAGGAGGAATCGGGATGTCTGAAATGACTGTAAAGCAGGTTGCGGGCTATGTGGGGGCCGAGATTTCGGGTCTGTCGCTAACCGGCTTGAATGACGCCGGGTTTCAGGTGATACGGGATGCCTTGTTTACGCATGGCGTGGTGTTCTTTCGCGATCAAGATATGTCGCCCGAGGATCATATCGCGCTGGCGCAGCGCTTTGGCACCATTGATGTGAACCGGTTCTTTACCCCCGTCGCCACCCACCCCAACATTGCGGAGGTACGTACCGAAGCGGATCAGAAATACGTCATTGGCGGGTCTTGGCATACGGATCATTCCTATGACACCGAACCTGCGATGTGTTCGATCCTTGTTGCGCAGGAATTGCCACCCTTTGGTGGGGATACGTTATTTGCATCGCAGACAGCCGCCTATGCGCATCTGTCAGATGGGTTAAAGGCCACATTGGCGAACATGAAAGCCTGGCATTCGGATGCCTCGTTCAGCGACAGCCCCAAGGATGGGCGTTTGACGGATGAGGGCGTGACGAAGCCGGTGCTGCATCCGGTGGTCATTCACCACCCGCAGACCGGGGCAAAAGCGCTGTATGTGAACGGGGAATTCACCACCCATTTCGAGGGCTGGACCAAGGCGGAAAGCCAGCCGCTGTTGGATTACCTCTATGACTATTGCACCCAACCCGCGTTTGCCTGTCGGTTCCAGTGGAAACCGGGCAGTGTCGCGATCTGGGACAATCGCTTAGTGCAGCATTATGCGGTGGCGGATTATCACGGTGCGCGGCGGCTGATGCATCGCGTTACAGTCGAGGGACAACCGTTGAACTAACCCATTCGTGTGCAATCAAATTGACATCCCCCGACATCAGGGGGATGACTTATTTCTATTGAAATGAGGAGCCTGCTTATGTCCAAACCTTGCATTTTGTGCTGCGCCATCACCGGGTCTGTTCCGACCACGGCGGATAACCCGAATGTGCCTGTGACCATCTCACAGCAGGTCGAAAGCAGCCATGCAGCGGTTGAGGCAGGCGCGTCTATTATCCACGCCCATGTGCGCAACGATGATGAAACACCGACCTCCGACCCGGATCGGTTTGCCCGGCTCAAGGAAGGGTTGGAAAAGCACTGCCCCGGCGTGATCATTCAGTTCTCAACCGGGGGTCGGTCTGGTGCGGGACGCGATCGCGGCGGCATGTTGCCATTGAAACCGGACATGGCATCACTGTCGGTTGGGTCGAACAATTTCCCAACGCGCGTTTATGAGAATTCGCCCGATTTGGTGGCATGGCTGTCTGCGGAAATGATCAAGTACGAGGTCACGCCCGAGATTGAAGCCTTTGACCTGAGCCATATCCTGCACGCGATCCGGATGAGCGAGCAAGGGCTGCTGTTTGGCAAGCTGTATGTGCAGTTCGTGATGGGTGTGAAAAACGCGATGCCTGCGGACAAAGAGGTGTTCGATTTCTACGCCAAGATCATGCACGAACGGGCGCCAAATGCGGAATGGTGCGCCGCCGGGATCGGGCCGAACCAGTTGATCGTCAACGAATGGGCCATTGCCAATGGCGGGCACACCCGCGCCGGTCTTGAGGACAACATCCGCATCGACAAGAACACCCTTGCCCCGTCAAACGCGGCCTTGATCGCGCGGGCTGCTGATCTATGCGAAAAATACGAACGCCCCGTGGCAACACCGGCGCAGGCGCGTGAGATTTTGGGCCTGAAATAAGCCTGATCTTTTGCGTCTTCATCGCGCATTTTCGGCGCGACCCTCTGGGGGTTCTGAATGTTACCCGGGGGTCGCGTCACGCAAAGCTGGCCAAACATAACTTGTATCTGCCCCTGAACGCTTTACGTGATTGCTTATTGGGGTTCCGTTAGCTCGCCGCTGTCGCCTCGATCTCAAACAGCAAGCCAGGAAGCGCCAACCGGGTCACGCCCAACAAGGTCATCGGTGGAGCAATCTGATGCGGCCCGAAACGCATGCCCATCAGATCAAAGTTTTTCAGTGCCGCGTCCACATCCACCGCATAGACGCCCAAGCGTATGACATTGCTCAGATCCATTCCAGCCGCTGCCAGAGTCGCCTCGAGGTTATCCAACGCCAGAGTGATCTGGGCGCGCATATCGCCAAGGTGCTGCGGAGTGCCCTGACCATCCACCGCGGTTTGTCCCGCGCAGATGACCTGACGCGTCGCCCCTTCGATCACTTCGGCCTGATTGTATCCGAGCTTTAAAGACCAGTCCCACGGGTTCACTGCAGTGCGTTTCATTGACTCATTCCCCTGTTTCATGTTGCTGGAATCTGTCTAAGTTTGAATGGTGCCAAAATTTGACACTATTTACGGTAGAGTTGCCAAATGAACATCCGCGCCAGACGTGACACGATTTTACGCACCCTTCGTCGCAACGGCACCGCCACCGTTGACACCCTAGCAGAAGAGGTGGGCGCATCGCGGCGCACGATCTTGCGCGACATCAGCGCCCTTAGGGATGAAGGGTTTGTTATACATTCCGAAGTGGGCCGTGGTGGCGGGCTGCAGCTTGATCCGCAATCTATGCAAACCACTGCGCGGCTTTCGGTTCCAGAGGTCTTTGCGCTGTTGATCAGCGTGGCCGCCATGCGCGCGACGGGGAACCTGCCGTTCTCAGAGCTTGCCGACGCGGGGCTTGCAAAGATCGAAAGGGCTTTGCCGTCTGATAAAGTGAAGGATCTGCGCACTGTCTTAGATTGCCTGCATATCGGTCAGCTTTCACCGCAGCAGGATCTGTCAGATGTGGGCAAAATCGATCCTATGCTCCTGTCTGTCTTTGAGGTTTGTTTTTTGCAAAGGCAATGTCTTTGCTTCGATTATCAGGATGCAAAGGGGCGCAAGACAGACCGCGAAGTTGAACCGCAGGCGATGCTGATCCTGCCGCCGCTCTGGTATCTCGTCGGTTGGGATCCGCTCCGCAGTGATTTTCGCCATTTTCGGATGGATCGTATTAGCAACCCAGCGCCGAAGGAAAACAGCAGCTTTCGCCGTCGGCATGTTCCGTTCGAAGATGATGTATGTCCGTATAGCGAACGCACGCATTGAGACTGCCTAAGCAGAAGGGCGTGGGCAGCCCGAGGTGGTAAACCCCCTGACTGCCCACGCCCGCGATAGAAACTGTCAGGGCATGTGCCGCGATCTTTAATCTCCGTCTGCTACACCTTGGCTGCGCAGCCGGGCACGGCGCGCACGGTAGCTGGGCAGAACAACCAAGAGTCCCGCAATCACGAGCAGGCCAAGCGTCATCGGACGTTCCCAAATAAAGCCAATGCCATCATACAGCTGCATCGACCGGGCAAAGTTATCTTCGAGCATGCCACCCAGAATGAACCCGATCAGCAGAGGCGCGAGCGGATAATCGGCAAAGCGCAAAGCGGTGGCACACACACCAAAGCCAACCAACAACAACAATTCAGTGGCGTTGTTCTGCCCGATATAGGCCCCCATCAACGTGAAGAAGAGGATAAACGGGATCAGATAGTTGCGCGGGATAGACAGGACCTTGGCAAGGTAAGGGATCAACGGCAGGTTCAGGATCAACAGCACCAGATTGCCAATGAACATCGACATGATAACGGCCCAAAAGATCTGTGGCTCATCAATCATCAGACGCGGACCGGGGGTGACGTTCAGCGCAATCAGCGCCCCCAGCAGGATCGCCGTTGTCCCCGAGCCAGGAATGCCCAGCGTCAGCAACGGCACAAACGATCCGGTACAAGCCGCATTGTTGGCGGTCTCAGGTGCGGCGAGGCCCTTGATGGATCCCTTACCGAACTCTTCCTGCTCTTCCTTGGTGGCGATGTTGCGTTCGACTGCGTAGCCTAAGAAACTGGCAATCGTCGCCCCCGCGCCCGGCAAAACACCGATGAAAAAGCCCTGAAGCGATTGGCGCCCAATGACGGGGGCAATGGCCTTGGCTTCTGCTTTGGTGATGCGCAGGTCTTTGATTTCGCCATCTTGCTCAGCTTGGGCTGTCTTGGGCTTGAGGACAAGAAACAAGGCTTCGGGCAGCGCGAACATTGCCATCGCAAGGGTGACAAACCCAAACCCAGACTGAAGATCCATGATCCCCATGGTGAAGCGCGGCAAGTTGAACAAAGCCCCTTCGCCGACCGTTGCCATGATCAGCCCGAGGATGGTCATTATCAGGGCCTTGGCAACCTGTCCGGTCCCTGCAAAGGCCGCGATGGCCGAAAGCCCCACGACCATCAGCGCGAAATACTCGGCGGAATGAAAGAGCAAAGCGACAGACGACAGGGCGGGCGCAAAAATCATCAAGAGCAGCGCCCCAATGCTGCCACCGGCAAAGCTGGCGATGGCGGCGATGGTCAGCGCTTTGCCTGCCTTGCCCTGTTTGGCCATCGGATATCCGTCAAAACTTGACGCCACCGTGCCCGCAACACCTGGGGCATTCAGCAGGATCGAAGATGTCGAGCCACCGAAAATGGCACCGTAATAGACACCTGCCAACAAGATGAGCGCGGCCGACGGATCCCCCATCGAAATCGCGACCGGGATCATGATCGCGATGATCGACATCGGTCCAAGACCCGGCAACATGCCGATGAACGTGCCGATAAGGCAGCCACCAATCACCATGAGAAGGTTTTGTAGGGACAGAGCCGTTTGCAGGCCGATTAAAAGTCCTTCGAGCATGGCATTACCCTCCTATAAATCCGGGCAGTGGGCGCAGGTAAATGCCAAGAACCTGCTGGACGAGGTACCAGACAATCAGTGTTGCGATCAGTGACACCGTCACCATCACCAGCCATTTACGTTCGCCCAGAATAAACGACCCAAGGACAAGAAAGGCGCCGGTTGAGAAAATGAACCCCATCGGGCGCAGGCACAGAGCATAGGCAACCATCAGCGCCAAAAGCAGCAGCGCCTGCCCCAATTTGTACTCGCCCAGACGTCGGTAATCGATCTCCGCAACCTTGAGCTCGGACTTTTCCAGCCCCAGCAGAATGACCAGCGACAAGCCCAATCCGATCACCGACAGAACCTTAGGAAAGGTGCTTGGCCAAATGGGGTTGCGTTTCATGAACGGAGCCAGCGCGCCGTCCATCGTAAACCAAGCTGCATAGCCATAGGCCAAGCAGATACCGACAAGAATGAGTGCGATCCAACGATCGAGTGCCATGGCCCTCTCCCTCACAGAATAGAGGCAGAGCGGCTCACCGCTCTGCCCGAACAGGTTAACTTTAGAGGAAACCCAGTTTCTTCATGAGGTCACCGATGACCTGTTCCTGCTCTTCCAGGAACGCTTTGAAATCATCACCCGAGTTGTGGATGTTGACCCAACCGTTCCGGGCACGCACCTCTTCCCACTCGGGGGTGTCGTACATGCTTGCCAGTGCGGTTTGGTACATGGTCAGCTTGTCTTCGGGCAGGCCCGGTGCTGCGAAAAACCCGCGCCAGTTCACAAAGGTGGTGTCGATCCCCTGTTCCTTCATGGTCTGGGCATCTGGGGCCGCGGGTACGCGCTCGTCCGAGGTCACACCGATGATTTTGACCTCACCTGCGCCAGCCAGATCCACCGCTTCTGAAAAGCCTGTCGACAGGGCGGCAATCTCGCCTGACAGCAGCGCGGCCATGGCTTTGCCGCCCGCGTCATAGGGGATGTATTTGACAGCCAGTGCATCTTTGCCTGCCGCCTCAAACGTCATGGCAGCAACAAGGTGGTCCATGCCTCCGGGTACAGATCCGCCACCGATGGCAGTGCCACGCGGATCAGCGTCAAACGCCGCCATCAAGTCATCCATAGAATTGATGGGGCTGTCCTTGCCCACAACAATCGCGGCATAGTCGCCGATGGTGCCAGCAACAAGCGTCAGGTCGCGGAAGTTATGCGGAAACACGCCCGTCAGAGACCGGATTACGATCGGGGTCGAGTTGACCATCAGGGTGCCATGGTTGCTGTCGGCGTTTTCAATCAGAAAGCCAATAGCTTTGCCGCCCCCGCCGCCTGACATGTTTTCATAGGACGCGTTGCCGACGATACCGGCTTTGGTTAGCGCCTCACCGGTTCCGCGCGCGGTCCCGTCCCATCCACCACCGGCGCCACCGGGGATCAGAAAGTGCAGGCTCTCGAGCGCTTTGTGCCCATCGGCCAGTACCGGTGAAGCAAAGGCCAAAGCGGCAGCGGCGGTCGCCATCAGGGCGCGACGGCCCAGTGAAAAACTCATCATGATCTCCTCCAAATTTGACAACTGTCCGAAAGGTGGCTCAGTTAACGGACCTAACCACAATAACCTGACACGGACCTGTCATGGCCGTTTCCAACTGAGCAAAGCGCATGAAATTCCTATTGGTCGAAGACAACACAGAGCTGGCAAATGCAGTTTGCGCGCGCCTGCAAATTGATGGTCATGTTGTTGATCATGCTGAAAGAATTCAGGATGCCCTCGCCTTTGTTGAGATCGGAGAATACGATCTTATTTTGCTGGATATCATGTTGCCTGACGGGGACGGACGTACATTTCTAAAACAGCACCGCGCCGGGAAAAAGGACACACCTGTCATCGTTTTGACGGCGCGCTCGCAGGTGTCTGACAGAATCAGCATGTTGGATCTGGGGGCGGACGACTACGTGACCAAACCGTTCGATCACGAAGAGTTGCAGGCCAGATGCCGCGCCGTTTTGCGCCGCAAATCGGGAACAGCCCAAACAACAATCCGGCTTGGAAATGTCGCGTTTGACTCGGTGGCCGGAAGCCTGACCATAGACGGCACCGCAATCAATCTGCGAAACCGGGAATTGCGTTTGTTCGAGCTGATGATCAATTCACCGGGCCAAATTTTCCCGAAACACAAACTGTTCGACCGCTTGTTTTCCTATGACGAAGACGTCTCTGAAAACGCCATCGAAGTCTATATCGGGCGGTTGCGCAAACACTTGGAGCCCTCTGATTTGAGGATTACGACACTCCGGGGTTTGGGCTACAGGCTTGATCATGGCTGACACAGTCAATGTCTCGGGGTCGTTGCGAAACCGTCTGACGCTTACGTTGATCGGGGGGGCTGCGCTGCTGGCCGCTTTGCTGTTTTTCGTCGTGCGCGGCTATGCGGTTCAAATTGCCCAACACGGTCAGGACAGCATTCTAGAGGCCTCGGTCATGTCCATTCTGGATGCCGCCATCCTGCGAGATGGCGAGGTGGAGGTCGATTTCCCCTATGCGGCCTTGTCGATGCTCAGCACGGCGGCGGACGACCGGGTATTTTACGCCATCTATCAGGATGATAGCCTGTTGTCCGGTTATGGGATTTTGCCACATGACACAAGACAGTTGGGGGATCGGATGGCCCACACAACCACCCAGTTCGACGATGTCACCGCGCGCATGGCAACCGCTTCGCGGATGTTGGTTGGGGCAGACACGCGCACCACGATTTCGGTTTCTGTTGCGCAAACGCAAGACGCCTTGCAAGTGACGCTGGCGCGTATTTCCCGCAATGTTGCCCTGTTCGGCACCGTGTTCTTTCTGCTGTCGGTTCTGCTGTCTTTCTGGGCAACCGCCACGACGATCCGACCGCTACAGCGCCTGACCACTTCAGTAACCAAAAGGGGGCCCAAGGATCTCAGCCCGGTCGCCAGCCCGGTTCCCGTCGAAATGGCAGCACTTGTCTCATCTCTCAATCGGTTAATGGGGCGACTTGATACGTCGCTAAAGCAATCCGAGGATTTTATCGCCGAAGCTGCCCACCGTGTCCGCACCCCGCTGGCGACGGTGCGATCCCATGCCGAAGCAACATTACAGCGCGTCGACCGCGACGAAAACAGGCAAGCGCTGCGATCAATGATCCGCGCCATCGACGAAAGCTCGCGCGCTGCGGGGCAATTGCTGGATCACGCCATGATCACCTTTCGGGCGGACCATCTGGAACGGTCCGAGGTGGATCTGGTCGATCTGCTACAAGAGCTTGTCCTGCGTCTGACACCGGTTGCTGAAATGAAAGATATCGATCTGAAAATCACCGGCGACAGTCAGGTGATCGTCGCCGGTGACAGCATTCTTTTGCAAAATGGGATCCGCAACCTGATCGACAACGCTCTCAAATACTCGCCCGCAGAAAGCGACATCACGATACATGTGGCCGCGCTTCCGGTACCAACACTTGAAATCCGTGACCAAGGGCCGGGATTTCCCGAACACGATATGGAGAAGTTGGTGTCGCGGTTCTTGCGTGGGGACAACGTTAAAGGGATCATTGGGTCCGGGTTGGGCCTGACCATCGCGCAGGATGTCGCTCAGGTCCATGGCGGAACACTCACCCTGTCCAACCGCAAGGGAGGCGGCGCATGCGTTACCTTTTCGCTTTGATCCTTTGCCTTTGGCCGTTTGTGTCAGGCGCGCAAGACTGGGAGGACCGGCAGCTGTTTCAAGCGAGTAACGGTACACAAACCCTGCGCATTATTTCCAGCACGGACACCTCGTTTTTTGTGCCGATTATCGAACAGTTTCTCGGTGATAACCCTGCGTGGTCAGTCGAATATTTGGTCTCGACGACGTCCCACATCGACAAAGTTTTCCGCGAAACGCCCGGCGAATTCGACATTGTCATTTCCAGCGCGATGGATCTGCAGCTAAAGCTCGTCAATGACGGCTTTGCGCTTGAGCTTTCCGCCATTGACCACCCGGATTGGGCACAATGGCGGCAGCGCCTGTTTGCCTTTACGACCGAACCCGCCGCGATCGTCATCAACAGCGATGCCTTTAGCGGCAAAATTATCCCCCAAACACGACAAGAGCTGATCCATGCGCTTCGCCAGCAGCCAGACCTGTTTCGCGGCAAGTTGGGAACATATGATGTCCGTCAGTCCGGGGTTGGGTATCTGTTCGCCACACAAGATGCTCGTGCCTCTGAAACCTATTGGCGCCTGATGGAGGTCATGGGCAGTCTTGATGCGCGGCTCTATTGTTGCTCGGGCGAAATGATTGACGATGTGGCCTCAGGAAAATTGCTGGTCGCGTACAATGTACTGGGCAGCTACGCCGCGACGCGTCAAGAAAATGACTCGCGTTTCAAGATCATCCTACCCTCAGATTTCCCAACCACGATGATGCGCACCGGGTTCGTCTCAAAAGGAACCCAGCATGCCGAGGCATCAGAACGGTTCATGCAGAATATGATCGATGTAACCTCCGATGAAAACGGGTCAAACAGGTCCCGCCTGCCCCCCTTAGACAAATCCCTGCAAGGGACAAACCCCTCGGTTATCTCTCTTGAACCCGCGCTTTTGACATATCTTGACGCCCTGAAAAGGCGGACATTCATCAAGGAATGGACAAATGCCGTTGTTCAATAAGGAGGCATAGCCCCCGTTACTCGGGCCCGTTGAAGCCACAGCACATCCCCACCCGTTTAACCGCGAGCAGCATTCACCGCACATTGACCCGGTTCAGAGATCGAGTTCAATCACGCCGTCTGCTTTGGCGGCGCGGCTTTGGCATAGGATAATCGCCCCTTCGCGTTGCTTGTTGGACAGCACAAAATCGCGGTGTTCCACCTCGCCAGAAATTACACCGCATTTGCACACGCCGCAGATGCCGTCAGCACACTTCACATCCACCTGAATGCCGGCCGCATTCAGAACCTCGGCGGCGTCTTCGTCTGCGGGAACGGTGAGTTCGCGGCCCGAGCGCACCAGTTTCAGGGTGAATGCGTGGTTCTCATATTCCGGTTGTTCGGGAACTGAGAAGTATTCCAGATGCCGCGCCTCTTCGGGGAAACCCTGCTGTTCAGCGGCTTGAATCACGCCGCCCATGAACCGGTCCGGGCCACAGGTGTAGACGTGCCAGCCGGTTTGGTATCCGGCCATGACGGCGTTCAGATCCGCACGGGTGCCCTCGTCCGAGAAATGCAAATGCACCCGATCTGCCCAAGGCATTGCAGCCAGATCCTCCAGATACCCGGCCCCGACGCGCGTGCTGGCAGAGTAGTGCAGTTCAAAATCAGCCCCCATATCGTGCAGCCGGTGCGCAAAGGCGATCATCGGCGTGATACCGATCCCGCCGCCCATGAGAAAGGTTTTGGTGGCGGTTTCATCCAGTTCGAAATGGTTGATGGGTTTCGAAACAAAGACCTTGCGCCCCTCATCAAAGATACGGTGCAACAGGGCCGAGCCACCGCGGCCTTGGTCCTCGCGCAGCACTCCGATTTGATAGGTTGTGCGATCCGTTGGATTGCCAGACATCGAATATTGGCGCAGGAATTCGGGCGCCACGAGAATGTCGAGATGCGCCCCAGCGGTCCAGTGCGGCAACGGAGTGCCATCCAGCGAGGAGAATTCATATTTGGTCACGTCTGCGGTCATCTGATCGACCTTGGACAGTTCCACCCGGATCACCGGGGCATCACCTGAGATCTGATAGCGGTGCACGACCGACAGATCGCCCGCCGCCTTGCGGGTTTGATATTCCTCGGCGCTGATCATGTTTTCATAGGCGGCGATCCCCGCCTCGCGGTCCATCGCAAAGGGATAGGGCCACGGATGCGGGGCAAGCGGCGCGGGATAGACAGCAAGAGTCTGATCCTCGAACTTCAGATCCAAATCCTTTTGCAACCCGCGCCGGTTCAGGGGGTGTTTGGTCGGGCGGTATGCCCCATCCGGGTCTAGTTCGATATCCCACCACCACTTTTTGACGTCGTTCAGTTCGCCGTGGCCCACCGCATCGTCGAGTTTGGCCAGCACTGGCGCGGCTGCGGGAATGTTCATCGCGGCCCAGCGAAACGGTTTTTCGGCAAAGATCCCTTCTAGGTTCCAAGGGCAGGTTTTCATGCAGCGCCCGCACATCGCGCCGCCGGGTGTGGTGATACGGTAGGTGGCGCATTTCTGGCTGTCGGATTTCCAGATCTCGTATCCGTTGAACATGCGCTTGGGGCCTGCGGTGATCGCGCCCGATGGACACTCACGGGCGCATTTGTTGCAGCTCTCGCAAAACTTTTGCAGGCCAAAATCTATAGGCCTGTCGTGGGCCATTGGCATGTCGGTGGTCACCGCGCCTGATTTCAGACGGGGGCCCAGATACGGGTTCAGGATCACCTCGCCGATGCGGCTGACCTCGCCCAATCCGCTGAGCAGCAGCAAGGGCGGTTGAAGCACCTCGCCATCCATCACGGTGTGGGCCTTAGCCTTGTATCCGAGGTTGCGGATTTGTTGCGCCATCACGCCGCCCAACAGCGAAAACCGCAGATAGGCGCGCATAGACTGGCTGACCGCGATCCAGTCATCGCCGCTGGACCCCTCCATGGTTTCATAGCCCTGATCGATGATCATGCTGATGGCTTGATCGTGGGGGGGCACGATTTCCTCGCCCGTTGCATCGTGGGAATACCAAGACCAATCCGGGCAGCGGCTCAGGCCGGCCGCGTCCGCGCCTAGGAAATAGCTGGCCGCTTTGAGGTTGTCCGCATTGCGTTGCGCGTCACTTGGGCGGGTGCCGTCAGCGGTTTCGCCATCTTGCAGCAGCACAAACGCCCCCAGCGCGCGGCGTTGGGCAAAACTGGGCGCAGCTTTGCGCACGTAGTGACCACCCTTGGCCCCAGCTTGCAGGGCCTTACCCATATCGCCGAATTGCGCACGGGCAAACATGTCAGCGCGCTTGGGAACGCGGGCCACGTTTTCTTCGTCGATGTAGGTGGTTGGGGTTTCGACGCGTTTCAGCCTTTCGAATGGTTGCGCGCCATCGACATAGCGGCGTTTGGCATAAGGATCGCGGTTCATCGCATTCTTGGCAAAACCCGCGCCTAGCCACCATGCGGGGCCTTGGGTTTTGAACCATGGCTGGTCGGCCATAGGGGCCAATGGCCGGTCATGTGCCAGATCCATTTCGGTGGTGATCACCGCAAGGCCAAAACGTTTGCCCAGCCACGGAGCAACCAGATCACCGTTTTCGGATGTCACGAGCCCCGCCGCGACAGCAAGTTTCCCCAGATCCACATCAGTCGAGGTCGCAGTATGCGCCCGTGCATCAAAGCCCAGCAAACGGATGTAATTCGCGATGACCATCGCGTTTTCCGTGGCCAGCAGGCAGGCCCGGTGATCTTGGGCGTCCATGATCCAATCGCTGCCCGGCTCAGCCGCCTTGGGGTCGCGCATGTGCTCATAAAGGAAAACAATCGCGTTCCGGTGGCCGTCGATGGGGCGCGGTGGGGCCTGCATGCTGTCGCGCAGATCGGCCATGATCACATCAATGCCAGACGCAAGTGTCTTGGTCTGGCGGGTCTTAAGCGCATGGGCCAGTCGGTCAATATCGGGATTGCGCAGGGGCGTCTCTAACAATGCCGCCTCAGGCAAAGGTCCGATGCCAATCATCGACGCGTCGTTGAAATATCCAAACGCCTTAAGGTGATCAGCGCGGTCTTGTGGATCCGTTGGAATTTCAGATTGAACCGGATTCACCAACCCATCGCGAATGGCATCCATCATCGCCTGAAATTCACCCATCGCATTAACGATGCTATCGGGCTGATCAGGTCGGTGGAAACTAAGCGGCTGCTGTACCTGCGTGGACGACAGATCGGGCATGTCGTGCCTGCGCTGCAACCGCTCTAACGGATACGACCCCAGATGCACCGGTCTTTTCTTGTCCGAAAAAATGCGCATACCCATGATAAAGCCCCTTGTTCGCGTATCTGTCAGGCCTTAGCGCTCTATCGACACAAAAACCATTCATGCCTAATAATAGATTGCATGAACAATTTCGATATTACGGATCTGGATGGCAAGGTTCTCAGGACCTTCCTCACCATTCTAGAGGAATCTTCGGTGTCCAAGGCCGCTGATCGCTTGGGCGTAACCCAATCCGCGGTCAGTCACACCTTGGGAAAATTGCGCGCGGTTCTGGGCGATCCGCTGTTTGTGCGATCTGGTCAAGGGCTGACACCAACCGAACGCGCGGTCGCCTTGCAAGAGCCGGTGCAGCACGTGTTGGACGGGATCAAGGCGCTGACGGATGCGCGCCCCTTTGATCCCAACGCCGAAGCCTTGCATTTTCAAATCGCAGCCAACGATCTGCAGCGCGAGCTGATTTTTCCCCAACTGCTGCGAGAGGCCCGGTCTGAAGGGTTGCAGCTGCGTTTGGATTTTGTGCCCTCGGGTGTGCCGGACGCTGCCATTTTGCGTAGCGACCGCTGCCAGCTGATGTTGACGCCCATGCCCCCCGATGGGCCTGATATTTTCCAGAAACGGTTGATGCAAAGCGAAATGCGGATCTATTACGATGCCCGCCATCGCACGCCCCCATCAACGTGGGAATCCTATTGTCAGGCCGATCATGTTCAGGTGCGTTTTGCCGATGGGCGCAGTGCGCAGGTGGTGTTGCGTGGGGTCGATCAGAGCCAGATAAAGGCGCCGACACTGACCCTGCCCCATTTCAACGCAATCCCTGCATTTATCCAGGGCAGCGATCTGATTTCCACGGACACGGCGCTGATGGCTTTGGGACCGTTGGCGGGGTTGGACAACGCCCCAGTGCCGTTCCAATGTGAACCCGTCGCGATTTATATGGTCTGGCATGAACGATCTAACGCAGACCCCGCGCATCGATGGTTGCGGCAACGGATTGAACGCTTGGCCCTACAATTTTCCCACGAGGCCGAAGCCCCTCGCCCAAGTGGCTCAAGGCGCTAGATAAGCCCGCGAGATTTCACCAGATGGGTCAGCGTCGCCCCGGTTTCAAAGAACATCTGACGCGCGCCGGTCAATGTTTCCTTGTGCACGGGGATTGCGGGGATGGGCAACGGATCAGGCGACCCCGACAACAGGCTTTCGGCCATGCCCATACCAAACACTGTCCCCGGACCGATGCCCCGCCCCGAATAGCCAAACACAGCCAACGCATTTGGGCCGATAGAGACGATTTTAGGAATATGATCCGACGTCATCGCGATACGCCCGTGCCAGCCAGCCGTCAGGGGGGGGGCTGCGAGGGCCGGGAACAGCTCGGCCAGTTTGCGTTTGATCCAAGATTTATGCGCAAAGCTGGCGATGTGGTTGAGATTGCCCATCGCGCCGATCACCAAACGCCCCGCCTGATCCATACGGAATGAGGTCATGATCAGGCCCGTGTCCCAGCACCCTTCGCCACCGGGCAGGATGGTGTCGCCCAAATCTTTCGGCAGAGGGTCGGTGGCGTATTGAAAGTAGTTCACCGGAACGTATGTTTGCAACGAGGCGGACAGATCTTGATGATAGGCGTTGGTGGCTTGTATCAACGCTTTGGCCCGTACGGTGCCGCCGGCGGTTTCGACCTGCCAGACCCCGCTGTCATGACGCATGTTCAGCGCTGGGGTTTGGGCATGCAATTGGGCACCAGCAGCCACGGCAGCACGCGCCAGCCCCCGGACATAGCCAAGCGGTTGAATGGTGCCCGCGCGCGGATCAAACAGCGCCCCATGAAAGGCCGTGGAGCCTGTGCGCCGGGTGGCTTCGGCCTGATCCAGCAATTCAACCGGCGCGCCATCTTGAGACAGCTGGCGGTGACGAGTTTGCAGGTCTGTGAACCCTTTGGGCGAATGGGCGCAATGAAGCGTGCCATTGCGCACCGGCTCGCATTGAATGTCGTGCTGGGCGATCAGGTCGAACACCCGGCTCGGGGCCTGTGCCAACAGGGTAACAAGGCGATCCCCCTGTGCCTGTCCCAGATGTTTGCGGATCTCAGCCGGGGGCAACCATAACCCGGCATTCGCCAGCCCCACATTCCGCCCGGATCCGCCAAAGCCGAAGTCTTCGGCCTCAAGCACGCAAACTGAGGCCCCCCTTTGGGCGGCTTGCAAGGCAGCAGCTACGCCAGAGTACCCGCCGCCGATGACAACCAGATCAACCGAAATGTCCTGCGACAAACGCGGTGCTGAAACGTGTTCAGCACAGGTTTGAAACCAAAGGTTTTGCGCGTTCTCAGATGTCAATTTCGATCCTCGGGGTCAGGGTATACCAGCAATATGGGGTGCAGGTGGGATGCCCACCCCCACTGGGGCAGGCTGGTCGCTTATGTCACAACCAAGCCACGTTGATCATCGCGCCCCATCGAAATCAAGAAGGGATTGGCCGCCTGCGCCGACTGGAATGCCGTCTTGCTGTCCATGCCCTGCCAATTGGCCAAAGTCAGCGATTGCGCAACCGCCCCGCCCAGAGTGTTACCGGGCCCCGAAACAATGAACAAATCCGGCGCAAATTCACGCGCGGCGGTTTGGATCGCGCGGGTGAAATCATAGGTCTCGGTCACTTGATAACCCAAGGTATAATCCCACAGCTCACTGATATCGCTCGCCCCCGGCCACCAAATCTTACCGCGTCCATCAATCAGGGGGCGGTTGGGTTGGGTAAACAGATCCGCGCTGAGCTGTGCCCGACCTTGGGCCGCGACGGGGGCCTGTAGATAGGTATGGAACGCTGCGTGATTGGCCAGTCGCAGGGGAAAGCGGTCTTGGGTCACAGGATTTTCAGCCTCAAACGCCTTGAGCCCTTCTTCGTTGCCAGCCACGACCAGCATCCCGCCCAAATCAATGGACAACGCCAGCACAAGCCCATCGCGGCTGTTTATATCGTCCAATTGCGCCAACAGCGCGGCTTTGCGCGCTGGGTCATTCACCCAGTCGGTGTCAGTGAACGGATAGACCAGCTGCCCACCGATCAACTGATCCTGCATCAACGTGCCCATGGTATTGACCACCCGGAACCCGTTTTCTGGGCTCAGCGCCTCCGCAGCCGCCAAAGCAATATACCAGCCCATGGAATTGCCGGTGACGGCCACAACCTCGATATCATCAGCCAAGGCCTGAGCGTCTGTCAGCGCGGCGGAATAGATCAGCGGCGAGGCGATATCTCCCCGTGAATACTTACCAACTGAAAACCGGCTCGCCCCATCTAGTTCTGTCACGGGGTCCTGTCGGGTTTCTGCGCGGATCGCGTCAAATTCCCGGAACATTTCCATGCGTCCCGCGTGATGGCGATGCAGGTAACCCAGTTCGGTTTTGTTATAGGTGCCCCGACCGGGACAGATCACAACAGCGGTGCGGGTCATGAGCGGGCTCCTGTCAGTGCAAGCGCGGCGGCGACAATACCGTCTTTGGAGGGGAGCGGCGCGGCATAAGCCGGGCCGGTGGCAATAAAGCAATCTTCGGCAACGACACGGGCAGTGGGTTGATCGCTGTGCTCGGCAAACAGAGTCATCAACGCCTCGGACTGGCTGCCAGTGCGGCGGCATTCATCCACGATCAACACGTGTTTGCAGCCTTTGGTCGCCGCGAGCAGCGCCTCGGCAGGCAAAGGCGACAACCAGCGCATGTCGATGATCCGAGCATTTATGCCAGCCGCTTCGAGTTCGGGAAGGGCCTGCTTCGACAGGTAATGCCCATTGCCGTAGGTGACGATGGCCAGATCGGCTCCATCGCCGTGCACGCCAACCTCGCCAAAGGTGATACCTTGATCTGGCGAGGGATAGGTGGTCATCCAACCCGCATCCTGCGCCCCGTGCAGATCGCGCATCGGGTAAAGCGCGATGGGTTCCAAAAACACCACAACGCGCTGCTCTTCGCGCGCCAATCGCACGCTTTCCCGCAGCATCATCGCCGCCTCCGCACCGGTCGAGGGGCAAGCGATGATAACGCCGGGAATGTCGCGCAGGACGGCCAGTGAGTTGTCGTTGTGGAAATGGCCCCCAAAGCCCTTTTGATACCCAAGACCAGCGATCCGCAGCACCATCGGGTTGGTGAATTGCCCATCCGAGAAGAAGGACAAAGTTGCTGCTTCGCCACGGATCTGATCCTCAGCGTTGTGCAGATAGGCCAGAAACTGGATTTCGGGGATCGGGATAAACCCGTTGTGGGCCATGCCAATCGCCAGCCCCAGAATGGACTGCTCGTCAAGCAATGTGTCGATCATCCGGTCCGGGCCAAAGCGCGCCTGTAGCTTCTGGGTGACGCCATAAACGCCGCCTTTGCGACCAACGTCTTCGCCCATCATGACAATTTCGCCGTATTCCAGCATGAGATCCGTCAAGGCCCAGTTGATGATCCGACTCATCGGCTGAGGATCGGCCATGGCGCGCATGTCGCCACCAAACACCTCGGCACGGGCGGCATCGCTGGGACCGTTGGTGGGCTTGCAGTCGCGTTTTGGCGGGATCAGACTGGCCATGACAGATTTTGCATCGCTCAGGTGGGGGCGTTTGACGGCCTCGACCGCGACGCGGTCCACCCGCGCGCAGGTGTCTTGGTAAATCGTTAGGGCCTGTTCGGGACTGAGGGCACCGGCCTGTTCCAGCAGGCGCACGCTGTGCAACAACGGATCGTTGGCTTCGTCACTTTCGACCTCAGACTTGCTGAGATATGTGGTCGGGACATCCGCCCCCGCATGCCCATAAAGGCGGACGGTTTTGAGATGCAGGAACGCCGGTTTACGCCGTGTGCGGACATAGTCGGCTGCCTCTTGCGCGACCGCATGCGCCTCGTAAATGTCCAGACCGTTGGCGCGGAAGTATTTGATGCCGGGGCGGTGCTCCATCGAGGTTTCGATCCACCCTTTTGGGGTTTTGGTCGAAATACCGATGCCGTTGTCCTCGCAAACAAACAGCAGAGGCAAGGGCACGGATTGCACCGATGTCCAGCCCGCCGAATTGATCGCCCCCTGCGCGGTGGAGTGGTTCGCGGATGCATCCCCAAATGAACAAACGGCGATGCCATCCTCGGGCAGTTCGCGGTGTTCTGGCGCATGGCGCCGTGCGGCGCCCAAACCATAGGCCGCCCCAACCGCCTTGGGCAGGTGGCTGGCGATGGTTGAGGTCTGCGGGGGAATGGTCAGAGCCTTGGAGCCCAGCACCTTGTGACGCCCCCCCGAGGTCGGATCCTCGGACGAACAGGCAAAGGACAGCAGCATGTCCCACGCGATCTGTTGCCCCGGCACCTGATCGGCGCGCGCAATCTGAAATGCGGCGTCACGGTAGTGCAGAAAGGCAATGTCGGTTGGGCGCAGGGCATGGGCCACCGCGGCCATACCTTCGTGGCCAGACGATCCGATGGTGTAAAATCCCTGCCCCGCCTTTTGCATCGCGCGGCTGGTGCGGTCCAAGGCTCGGCTCAGCACCTGTGCCCGAAACAAAGACACAGCGTCAGTTGGGCTTAGACCGGCGCGTGGGGTCGCGCCTGTCGGAAAGTCGCGCGCAGCCACACGAGACAAGAAATTTTCATGAACGATCTGGGCGCGATCCATTGGGCGACCTTTTCTTAAGAAATGTGGGTAAGGGCAAAGCCCTAGAAACAGGTTACAGAGCGTCTACCGCGCAGGTGATGCGTGCCAATCCTTGCTGCAGACTTTCGCGCCCGTAGGCAAATGACAAGCGCAGATGTCCCGGCATGCCAAAAGCCCGCCCGGGAACAACCGCAACTCCCGCCTTATCCAGCAGATACCGGCAGAACTCAGGATCCGATGGCATTTTTGCCGGGCATTTCGGAAAAACATAAAACGCACCATCCGGCACGGGACATGCCAAACCTGCGGCGTTCAGGCCATCAACCATCAGATCCCGCCGGGCCCGTAACTCGACCAGACGATCCGCAAGCAGATCTTTTGGGCCAGTAACAGCCGCCAAAGCCGCTGCCTGTGCGACCGAACACGTCCCCGAAGTAACTTGCCCCTGCACGGCGGTCATTGCCTTGATCAAAGGCTGCGGCCCGATCGCCCATCCGATCCGCCACCCAGTCATAGAAAACGCTTTGGACACACCATTCACAGTCAGAACCCGGTCGACCAACTCCGGCATCGCCTGCGCAAACGGGGTAAAAGGCACATAGCTCAGGTGTTGATAGATTTCATCCGAGATCACCCAGACATGAGGATGACGGGACAGAACATCCGCCAATGCACGCAATTCCTCCGCAGAGTAAATCGCCCCGCTTGGGTTGGACGGAGAGTTCAGCAGCAACCACCGTGTGCGCGGGGTTATGGCCTGTTCCAGCTGCGCCGGGGTTAGCTTGAACCCTTGCATAGCATCGCAGGTCAGAACCACAGGGGTGCCCCCTGCAACCCGAACCATATCGGCGTACGAGGTCCAGAACGGCGCGGCCATGACCACTTCGTCATCCGCATTCAGGGTAGCCAGAAACGCATTTGCAAGAACCTGTTTTGCACCGGTTGATATCATCACCTGTTCCGGGGGCACCCCAGCCTGCGCCGCGACTGCTGCGCGCAACTCAGGTGTTCCTGCGGTGGCCGTGTATCGCGTCTGACCCGCCAAAGCCGCCTGATGCGCGGCGGCTATCACATGCGGGGGCGTCGGAAAGTCAGGTTCCCCGGTGCTGAGTGCAATTACATCCACACCTTGGCGCCGCAACTCAGCTGCGCGTTCAGAAATCTGCACGATCTCGGACAAGGCGATTCCATTCAGACGACCCGCGGGCTGGAATTCGGTATGTGTGTTCATCTTTGGAATAGGTCCTTTGACTGACTTTGCGCAGCAAGAGCAATATCACCCTATGATCCGAAGAAAGCGAATGATAATTCGGAAGAAAGGTATGAGGTAAAGTTATATGGATATCCCGCGTCGGTTCCTGCCCTCCATCAGCTCACTGCTTGCGCTAGAGGCGGTAGATCGCCTGGGCAGCGCCTCTGCAGCAGCTGCAGAGTTGTCACTGACACAAAGCGCAATCAGCAGGCAGCTGAAGGTGATGGAGGAGCAATTGGATGTCGCACTGATTAAACGCAATCAGATGCGACTGCAGCTGACCCCAGCGGCGCAGGAGTATGTTATCGAAGCACGCGCAGCGATCCAGAAGTTGGCGCAGGCGTCGCTAAAGCTGAAAGCAAATCCAATGGGCGGATCGCTCAACCTGTCGGTTCTGCCCGCGTTTGCGATGCATTGGCTGGCGCCACGGCTGAGCGATTTTGCCCGCAAACACCCCGGTGTAACGGTCAATTTGAACACGCGATTGAAACCTTTTGATTTCTCAACGGAACTCTTTGACGCCGCGATCCATTTTGGCGACCTCGACTGGCCAGAGGTCCACGGGTTGCGGATCATGCGCGAAGAGGTCGTGCCCGTGTGCGCACCACACCTTTGCCCCAAAGTGCCACGCTCTGCTGATTGGTTGCTTGATGCATCGCTGCTTCACCTCGATACCCGGGCGAATGCCTGGGAAACATGGTTTTCAGCACAGGATATCGCGCCCCCTGCGTTACGGGGTATGCTGTTTGATCAGTTTTCCACAATGATTCCGGCCGCGATCCACGGGCTGGGCGTGGCACTGCTGCCCAGCTACTTGATCCAAGACGAATTGAGCTCGGGTCGGCTTGTCCGAGCCTTTGAGGGAATAACCGTCTCATTGGGGGACTATTTTTTGGTGTGGCCAAACACACGGCCCGCACCCGTGGCCCTTGAGGCATTCAAGAGCTGGCTAAAAGAACAAATTGAAACCGTGAACAAGACCTGAGCTGACTGGCTGCAAGGACATACCTGCGCGGCCTTTGGCCTTGCGTCCTGCGGACGGCGGGGTGCGGACGGCGGGGTGCGGACGGCGGGGTGCGGCAAAGCCGCGCCCTGCCGGGCCCAACGGGAGGAAATGTCCCGCGAGGAACGTTGACGACGGGCGGGAGGCCCGCCTATTTAAATTAAACGTCGATTGACCGCGCGATGAGTTCCTTCATCACTTCGTTGGTCCCGCCATAGATCATTTGAACGCGCGCATCCGCATAGAGGCGGGCAATCGGGTATTCCATCATAAAGCCATACCCGCCGAACAACTGCAGGCATTCGTGCATGATTTCGTTCTGAACCTCAGACCCCCAGTATTTCACCATCGAGGCCGTAGTGGCGTCCAGCTGGCCCTGTTCCAAACGCCCAATGCAGTCATTCACAAAACTGCGCAGCAATTCTGCTTTGGTTTTGCATTCCGCCAGTTTGAACCGGGTGTTTTGGAAATCCATCACACGCTGCCCGAACGCCTTGCGTTCCTGCGTGTATTTCACGGTTTCAGCAATCGCAAAATCAATCGCGCCCAGCGCCATCAACCCGATTGTCAGGCGCTCCCATGGCAGTTGCTTCATCAGTTGATAAAAGCCCTGCCCCTCTTCCGCACCAATCAGGTTGGTCATTGGCACTTTGACGTCTTCAAAGAACAGCTCGGCAGTGTCGTTGCCCTTCATCCCCAGTTTCTTGAGGTTTTTACCGCGACGGAAACCCTCGGTGCCTTCGGTTTCCATGGCGATCAACGACACGCCCTTAGCACCCAAAGTTTTGTCCGTTTTGGCCACCACAATCACCAGATCAGCCGACTGACCGTTGGTGATAAAGATCTTAGAGCCGTTGATTTTGTAGCTGTTGCCGTCTTTTTCAGCAGTCGTGCGCACCGCCTGCAAATCGGATCCAGTACCCGGTTCGGTCATCGCAATTGCGCCGACCATTTCGCCAGAGACCAATTTAGGCAACCATTTCTGCTTTTGCTCTTCGCTGCCGTAGCCGTTGATATAGTGCATCACGATGGACTGAATGCCAAAGCCCCAACCGCTGTCGCCCCGCGCAGCTTGTTCGTACATCGCGACGGCATCAAAGCCCATGCCACCGCCTACACCCCCGTATTCTTCGGCAATGGTTCCGCCCATCATGCCAGCTTCGCCAGCCTTGTTCCAAAAGCCACGATCAACGACACCGTTGGCATTCCACGAGTCGATGTTGGGAACCATTTCGTCGTCGTAAAACCGGCCCGACATTTCGGCAAACATCCGGTGTTCTTCGGTGATCCAGCTAGCGGTTGGGGTAAAGAGCGTCATGGCATGCCTCATTAAAAATCTAGGTTGGGCCAAAGCTATCGCGCGCGATCCTTTATGCCAATCTGGGTGACGCCGCGTCCCAATTCTGCAACGCAACGTCCTTTGGTTTAGTTCGCAACGCGATGGCGCATCCCTTGGGTCGGTGGCGTCTCAGCCCCGCCCGCAAAGCACTGAGCGATGGACATCCACTCAACAGCGTTTGGCCCGTCCAGCTTTAACGCGGTATCTGTTATGTTCCGTGTCTGCGCCATGACTTGGGCAAATTCTACGGCCGATCCGGTGATCGCATTGTCGTTTGGTTCACCAAAGGTCCAAATGGCACCTGATGGGGCAACCAAGGTCATGTACGGCATCACCTCGGGCACCTTGCGTCCATTCACCTTGTAGGACCAGCCAAACGTATTGATCCCCAAAACCACAATGTTCTTGATGCGATCCATCTCGTGCCGCTCAGCGCCCAGGATATCAAACACCTCTTGTCCATGCGCCCATGTCTCCATCTGCCGCGCCGTCATCGAAGAGCGCACAGACATATCCGGCCCGGCCCATTTCACGCGCCGCTTGGGATCAAGATCTGCCCAGCGCGTGCCCATATCGGTGTAAAGGCTGCGCCATGCTTCGCGCAGGGGTTCACCGCGTTCTGCAACCATTGCGTTCTCGGTGGCGCGGAACCCTTGCTTGGCGATCCCCCCCATCACGGCGCCCACCTTGGCTGCAAACGCGTCTTCGTCCTGCAAAGACAGATCTGCCATTTGATTCCAGAAATGCAGGTGCACGATGACATCGTTCAGGGTCCAGCCCTTGAACTGTGTCACCTGATCCCACGCATCCCCGCGCACATCTGCAAGCGCCGCATAAAGCGCCTCGCTCTCATTCAGAAAATCCTGCGCCTGTTCCATTTATTCCTCCAACGTTGCCATTAGCCGTTCCACGGCGGCAAGGTAATCTTGCTTGAAATCCTGCACCACCGCGGTGGTTGAGGTGGCTTGGTTCATCAATCCAACCCCCTGCCCGACCCAATAGGTCGACAATTCGGCCGCGCCATCATGGCCGGACTGCGCCAGCTTTTCGACCTTGCGCAGCGCCGGTTCCGATACCAGTGTCTGCAGCGGCATCGGCAGCGGGCTGGGGCCTTTGACCTCCCAGGCATTCGTCCAGGCAGATTTGAGCTGTCGCGACCCTTTGCCGGTACGCGACCGCGACCGAACCGTATCGGACGAGGTCGCAGCCAACATCTTATCCTTGATTTGTTGCGGCGGTTCCCCTTCCGCGGTGGTCAGCCAAACAGACCCGCACCACGCGCCCGCAGCCCCCATGGCCATTGCCGCTGCCATTTGCTGACCTGTCACGATACCACCAGCGGCCAATACCGGCGTGCCCTTAGCGACCGAAACGACTTCGGGCACAAGCACCATGGTCGAGATTTCACCGCAGTGACCGCCCGCCTCGCCGCCCGCCGCCACAAGGATATCGACCCCTGCGGCGACCTGCAATTCAGCGTGTTTCTTGGCCCCAACCAAAGCAGCGACAGGAACGCCTGCGGCCTTGGCGCGTTCCATCATAATCGGGGGAGGCGTGCCCAGCGCGTTTGCAATCAGCTTGATCGGGAATGAGAACGCCACATCCAGCATGTCCTGAGCGCCCGCGCTGTTCATATTGTGCGAGAACATCAACAGATCGCCGCGCGCCGCATCCAAATCATCGGTGGCAACGCCATATTCATCCAGCACCTGATTGGCGAATTCGACATGCTCTTGCGGAACCGAGGCCAAAAGATCCGCATCACTGGGTTCGGCCCCCTGTTTCTGGATCGAGGTGGGGACGATCAGATCCACACCATAAGGTTTGCCATCGCAATTGGCATCGATCCACTCCAATTCTGTCCGCAGCTGTTCGGGCGTGTACATCACAGCCCCAAACACGCCCATGCCCCCGGCACGGGACACAGCCGCCACCACATCACGGCAATGGCTAAAAGCAAACAACGGGAATTCGATGCCCAATTGGCGGCACAGGTCGGAATTCATAACTCAGGTCTCCTCAATCTCGATCATCACGTCACCTGCGGTCAGTTGTTGCCCGGCTTTGACATGCACAGCGCTGACTGCTCCATCGACAGCGGCCATGATCTGATGTTGCATTTTCATGGCTTCCAAAACGGCCAGCGTGTCGCCTTTGGTCACGGTCTGACCCGGTTGAGTCATGACATCGACCACCAGTCCGGGCATCGGCGCGCTGACACGCCCTCCGGCAACGACGGTTTCATCCTGCGCCCCCGGTCGCACTCGGGAAAACGTCATGCGTTCAGCCCCTACCGCGATTTGAACGCTATCGCGGCTAAGCACAGCGACCACGTCAACCGTTTGCCCATTCACACGGGCGCGGATCTGGCCTGAGTCGCGGGCTGTCAGGGAGATCTCAAACGTCTCATCCACCACCCCAATCGTCCAACCACCAAGTGTAGCAGTCGCGCGCAGGTGCAGGTCTTGTCCGGCAAAGGTCAACGTCACATTCAACGGCAACAGCGCTGCACTAGACCAGCCAAGCTGATCCTCAGAGACATAGCCAGCAGCCTGTCTTGCCCGTTTCGCATCGCCATCAAGCAGCAGGGCCAAGGCCAGCGCCGCATCTTGGGCGCGCGCCTGCGTTTCGGGGAAACCTATGGGATAGGCCTGATCCAGAAAGGCGGTTGTTGCCTCGCCTTGTGCGAACACCTCTTGCCCCAGAACGTCCGCCAGAAAGGCCGAATTGGTCACGGTGCCCAACAGGATGCTTTCCCGAACCGCCTTAATCAAACGCGCACGTGCAACCTGACGCGTCGGGCCGTGGGCGATGATTTTCGCCAGCATCGGATCATAAAAAGGCGATACCTCTTGCCCGGTGACAATCCCTGAATCCACCCGCACACCGGGGCCTGTGGCCGGGTGCCACAGATCAATGGGACCGGTTGCAGGCAGGTAGTCATTGGCAGGATCTTCGGCATAGAGACGCACCTCGATCGCGTGGCCGTTAAGGGTCATGCCCTCTTGGGTCAACGACAGGGGTTCCCCCTGTGCCACAGCGATCTGCATCGCCACCAGATCCAGCCCGGTGACCAATTCAGTTACCGGATGTTCAACCTGCAATCGGGTGTTCATCTCTAGGAAATAGAACTGCCCGGCGTCATCCAGCAGAAACTCAACCGTGCCTGCCCCACGATAATTGACTGCGCGCGCCGCGTTCACGGCTGCTGCGCCCATGGCTGCGCGCAGGTCGAGTGTCATGACCGGGCACGGCGCTTCTTCGACAACCTTCTGATGACGGCGCTGGACCGAGCAATCCCGCTCGCCCAAGTGGATGACTGCACCATGACTGTCAGCAAAGACCTGAATTTCGACATGGCGCGGGGCGATGATTGCCTTTTCAAGGATCAGCTCTCCAGAGCCAAAGGCATTCTCAGCTTCGGATCGGGCCAAGCTGATCGCCTCTGCAAGGTCTGTCTTATCTTGAACCAAGCGCATCCCACGCCCGCCACCGCCTGCGGCGGCTTTCACCATGATCGGAAACCCGATTCCATCGGCGGCTTCTATTAGCACATCGTCGGCTTGATCCGCCCCTTCATACCCCGGTACGCAGGGCACCCCGGCGGCAATCATCAGGCGCTTGGCCTCGGCCTTGTTGCCCATCGACAGGATCGCCTGTGGCTCCGGTCCGACAAAGACCAAACCCGCAGCCTCGACCGCAGCGGCAAATTCCGAATTCTCAGACAGAAAGCCGTATCCCGGATGAATGGCCCCGGCCCCGGTTTGCTGTGCGGCCGCAAGGATTTTGGCCGCATCAAGGTAACTGCCCCCCACTGGCCCGTCGCCGATCCACACGGTCTCATCTGCCAATGTAACATGCGGGGCCTGTGCATCAGCCGTGGTGTAAACCGCCACGGCGCGCAGCCCCAGCGCCTGAGCCGAGCGGATCACACGGGCGGCAATTTCGCCCCGGTTGGCCACCAGAATTGTATCAAATGCCATCTGTTCAGCCCTCTGCCCATTTGGGTTTACGTTTGTCAAAAAATGCGGAGATACCTTCGCGTGCCTCATCCGAAAGCATCCGTGCCGCAAAGCTTTCAGCGGCCATCTGGCGTTGCTGATCGCGTGTTTGAAACGGCATCTGCGCCAATTGCTGTTTGATCGCCGCCAAGGCCGCAGGCGCAGCGGCCTGCACATTGGATCGCACCTGCCCAAGGGCTGTTTCCATCCCGCCGGGGGAAACGATTTGATCCACCAATCCCGTTTCCTGCGCTATGGCACTGTCGAACGCAGCACCAGTCAGCATCAATCGACGCGCTGTAGGCAGGCCCAGACGCGCGACCACAAACGGCGCGATCTGGGCAGGGGTCAGGCCGATGCGGGTCTCAGAAAGGCTGAACTTAGCCCCCTCGGTCGCAATCACCATGTCGCCAACGCAAGCCAGACCAAAACCGCCCGCCATTGCAGCCCCTTCGACAGCCATCACAGTGAATTGCGGTAGCGCGGCGACGGCATCAAACAAGTCGGCGGCTTGCAGGCTCATATCAATGATATCCTGTTTCGACGCACCACCCTGAAACACGGATTTGAACGCCTTGAGATCACCGCCCGCACAAAAGATCCCACCCTGTCCGCGAAAGGTAACCCCGCGAATGTCTGAGGTTTGCAAGGCGGTGCACAGAGCAAGCAGCGCCGTGACCCGCTCACCAGTCAGGGGGTTACGTTTTTCAGGCTCGTTGAACCAGACGGTCAGCCACGCGCCGTCCTGTTCCAGCTCTAAATGAGGAGAATTTGGTAGCATGATCAGAACCTATGCACCCCATATGAGGTTGGCTTAACTTTACGCGCCCGTCCCTCAAGACAGGTTTCAAGACAGAACCCCAACACCCGCCGGGTGTCGCGCGGATCTATGACGCCGTGGTCAATACACCGCCCCGAGGTGAAAAACGCCCCCTCCTGAGAGGTGAAATGATGCGTGATAGCGGCGGTTTGGGCCGCCAGTTTGGCCTCATCCGGCTCAACGCCTTTGCGTTTGAAGCCAGCGCGGGCGACCATCTCCATCGTGCCGGCGGCCTGTTCCCCACCCATCACGCCGGTTGCAGCATTGGGCCATGCAAACAGAAAATCCGGGTCATAGGCATAACCGCACATGCCATAGTTTCCCGCCCCGAAACTGGCCCCGATATAAAGCGCAATTTTCGGCACATCGACCGAGGTCACAGCCTGAATCATCTTGGCACCATGTTTGATCATGCCCCCCTGTTCGGACTGCGTACCGACCATAAATCCCGTGATGTTGTTGAGGAAAATCAGCGGCGTATCACTTTGACCGCAAAGTTGGATGAACTGCGTCGCCTTGTTTGCACCCGCCGGGTCGAGCGGGCCATTGTTACCGATGATACCAACTGCAATACCGTTGATCGCCGCCTGCAGACACACGGTTGCGGGGCCATACCCCGGTTTGAAATCCTCGAAATCAGAGCCATCGACCAGACGCGCCACAACTTCGCGCACGTCATAGGGCATGCGGTAGTCGGTTGGCACCACGCCCGCAATTTCGTCAGCGTCATACCGGGGGGGCTCGACATGCTTTTCATGTCGCACAGGCAGGGATTTGTTCCAATCCAGCCGCGCCATCACATCACGGGCCATTTCCACGCCGTGGGTATCGTCTTCGGCCAAGTATTCCACCAAACCTGAAATGGTGGCGTGCATTTCCGAGCCCCCCAGATCACGGTCATTTGCCCGCTCACCCGTGGCTGCATGGGTCAAGGCCGCGCCCGCCAACGCCGCCATGCCATTGTTTTTCACGCCAACAACGTAATCAGCCAACCCGGGCATATACGCCCCGCCGGCGGTGGAGGGACCATGCAGCACCGCAACGTTGGGCAAACCTGCCGCCGAATGACGCGCAAGATTGCGGAACAGCTTACCGCCATTGGCCCAAAATTCGACCTTATATTCCATCAGGTTCGCACCGGCGCTTTCGACCAGATGCACAAAGGGCAAGTTCTGCTTTAGCGCCATATCTTGTGCGCTCAGGACTGCCGCGCCGGTCATTTCGACCATCGACCCTGCCTTGATACCCGCGTCATCCACAACGATCATGCAGCGCACGCCCGAAACAAACCCAATGCCGATGATAACCGAGGCCCCCGGCACCGATTTTGCCGGGTCTTTGCTGTCGACCAAATACCCGGCCAGACCGTGAATCTGCAAAAACGGCATGCCCGGATCCAGCAGATGCGCAAGCCGGTCGCGCGGTGTGATTTGGCCGCGGGCCTCCATCCGTTCGCGGCGCTGTTCAGACAGGGCGACCGGACGCGCCTCGAGCGCGCGCATTTCGGCGACCAGATCCAGCATTCCGGCGCGGTTCTTGGCAAAGGTTTCGGATTCGCGGACAACTTGACTGACAAAGCCCATGCGTCGCTCCCTAATTCGAATTCAGGATCAGCCCGGCCGGAATTTGCACCGGCATAGACAGGAGTTTCTGGGCAAAGCCCTTGCCCTGCGCATCGTTGCGCAAGGATGCGATGCCACCGCCGCCAAGGGCGTTGTGCATCAGGATGTTCATGGAATGGGATCCGGGCAAGAAAAACCGTTCAATCTCGCCCGGTGTCTGGTCTTTGAAGACCTCAGCGATCCGATCCGGTGTGAGAGCGGCCCAAATGTAAGGGATATAGGCGGGGTGGCGGGCAATGACGCCGATGTTGGCGCTGTCGCCTTTGTCACCGGATCGCGCCCATGCCAAATCTTCGAGGCCGTGCGTGATCATTTCGGTTGAGGGGGCTGCATAGGGTGGCGCTTTTGGTGAACTTGGAACGGGTGGTTTCACCCCACCCTGATCCGGTTCAAAATCTATCGCCTTGTCATCAAGCGTGATTTTGTACGCTAACTGATCCACGTCCACCAAAAAGGAAAACAACGCGACCACGGGCGAGGGTTTAGGTCGCCCGCCACCGGTAAAGAAATGCAATCCCGGCGGTGTCGCCAAGGCTCCACCGATCAATTCCTTAAGGAACAGACCAATGGCGCGCGGATCATCATGGCGCACTGCTGCTTTGAACGCGATCTCTTCGTAAGGGCCATCACCGGGACGCCCGCCAAAGGCTTCAAAACTGACCTCGCTGTAATCCAACGCACCCATCTTGGTAAGGGTTGCACGTGCTCGATCCAAACCGGCCTGTGCGAACGCCTGCGCTTTGGTGCGAGCATCGCGGCCGTTGAACTGAAACACTATGCCAGCCCGATACCCATCCGCCCACGTGGTGGACACCTTGAGCTGCCCTGAGGCTGGTCGCCCCTTAGCCCCGCGGACCTGCACCCTGTCACCGTCAAGCTGCGCAAACTGAACCTCGGAAAAATCACATACCACATCGGGCAGGAAATAGGCCTGTGGGTCGCCGATTTCATACAGCATCTGCTCACAGACTGAGGCAGTTGAAACAATACCGGTTGTGGCATCGGGTTTGGACAACACCATAGTGCCATCAGCGTGAACCTCGGCAATCGGATACCCGATCTGGGCGACATCCCCGGCCTGCTCCCAATCGGTGAAATTCCCGCCAGTGGATTGCGGCCCACATTCCAACAAATGACCGGCCAACGACCCCGCCGACAACAAATCAAAGTCATCCGCAGACCAATTGAAATGATGCATGCAAGCCGCCAAGGTCAGCGCGCTGTCAACGCATCGCCCCGTAATCACGATATCAGCGCCCGCATTCAGCGCCGCCACAATCGGGGCCGCCCCGATATAGGCATTCATCGACGCGATTCTGTCCCGTGCGGGCATTGCCGCCCCTGAAAACATCTCGGTCGCGCTGGCAAATTCCGCCGCCCGTGGGAGGAGATCATCCCCCTCAACCACCGCAACCGTCAAAGACAACCCTGCCTCAGCGATCTTGGATCTAAGCGCTGCCCCACAGGCCGCAGGATTCACACCACCCGCGTTGGACAGAACCTTAACGCCCTGCGCAGCGATCGTCGCCAGATTGCGGCCCATTGCGTCTGAAACAAAATCACCCGCGTACCCCTTGCCGGCATCCTTGAGCCGCGCCCGGGCCATGATCGACATGGTGATTTCAGCGAGGTAATCATAGACGAGCACATCCACACCAGCGCCAAGCAACTGCGCCGTCGCATGTGGTGCTTCGCCCCAGAACCCGCTGGCCCCGCCGATCCGCAGTGCGTTTGTCACGTCACGTTCCTCCATCCCGATCAAAACGGCACTTTACAGACCGTCCGTTCTGTTTTTATGTTCCAGCCATCGCTCCGGTCAACGGGGTATTGCAACAAACGACGCCACGGAACGATGCCACAGACACCCGCCCCCACCAAACCAACCCCGCAAGATTTACGCTCGCAGGCGACCCGCACAAAAGTGTGTCAGGCCACCATCGATTGTCTGGATCGATTGGGCTACGCCGAGACGACATTTGCCAAAATTCAGGCAAAAGCCGGTGTTTCACGCGGCGCCATCACCCATCATTTCCCCACCAAACAAGCCCTTGTTGCCGCCACCGCGATGGATTTGCTGGGCAATGCACTGGGGCCAGTTGAACGTCGCGCCGGATCGCCCCGCGACAATCCGGTGCCAGTTTATGAGTTGATCATGAAGGCCTGGGACAACGTTGTGAATTCATCAGGTGGGCGTGCAATTGTCGAAATCCTTGTGGCCTGCCGAACCGACCCTGAACTGTATCAATTGCTCGAGGATCGTCTGCACCATTGGGACCGCATCAGCCTGACCTCTGTCACACAGAGCTATCGCGGCACTGGTCCTGACCCAGACGACGCAGAACTGTTGTGGAGCATGTGCCGGAATTTTCTGCGGGGGCTGATCCTGCACGAGAGCTTTGTCAGCGATCCGGCCTATCTGGCCCGGATGGTCGACCGCTTTGCCCGCATGATGGAAACGCAGCTGATCGTGCTGCCCCCTGAACACCGAACATCTCAAGAGGAACCGAAATGACCTGTCCTTCGCCTTTTATGACCCCCGAACGCGAGGCGTTTCGCGCCAATCTGAAACGGTTTTTTGATGACGAGGTGAAACCAAACCTTGATGAATGGGAGCTGAACAAGGCCGTGCCATGGGCAATGCATGAACGGGTGTCCAGCTTTGGTGTCTTTGGGTTTGGGATCGACGAAAAATACGGGGGACTGGGGTTCGATGATGCCTTTATGCGCGCCGATTATGCCGAACTCGCGTTTGGCTGTGGCGCATCAGGCTTTGCGGCTGCCGTGGGCGGGCGCATGATCTCTTTGGGTCCGATTGCTAAGTTCGCGCCGGATGATTTTCGCAACACCATCCTGCCCGAAATCATCGCTGGGCGCATGAATTCGTCGCTGGCCATCACCGAACCCGGGGGCGGGTCGGACGTTGCCAACCTCAGCACCAAGGCCGTGCGCAAAGGTGACAATTGGGTCTTGAACGGGGCCAAAGCGTTCATCACCGGCGGCATGGACAGCCAATGGTTTGTGGTTGGCGCCCGTACAGGCGGCCCAGGTATTGCTGGTATTTCGCTGTTCCTGATCGAAGCCGACACCCCCGGCTTCACCCGAACGCCGCTGGGGGGCAAAATGGGGTGGCATTGCTCAGAACAGGCGATGTTGCACTTTGATGATTGCGAGGTGCCCGCCGAGGCCCTGATCGGTCCTGAAAACAAGGGCTTTATCGCGATCATGAACAATTTCAACTACGAACGTCTGGCCATGACCGCCGGGTCCTTGGGCATGATGCGGCTGTGTTACGAGGCCTCGCTGGATTGGGCACGCGAACGTAAAACCTTTGGTGAGCGCCTGATCGACCATCAGGTCATCGCGCATAAATTCGCGGAAATGTCCGCCAAAATTGACATGATCGAAGCTTATGTCGAACGGATTTGCTGGGCCATGAACCAAGGCGTGATGCCGGTGGCAGAGATTTCCAAAGCCAAGGTGCAATCCACCAAAGCGCTGGAATATGTCGCGTCCGAAGGCATGCAGATATTCGGCGGCGCCGGGTATTTGCATGGCAATCCGGTGGAGCGCGTTTGGCGTGAAATCAAAGTCATGGCGATTGGTGGCGGCTCCGAAGAGATCATGCGCGATCTGGCAGTCCGTCAGATGGGGCTGGCGGGGCAATAGGACGTCACGCGCGCTACCGAAAAGGCCGCGTGTCTTAAAGTTCCGACAGGCGATAGGCGCGCGGCGTCACCCCTGTCCAACTGCGGAACGCACGAATGAACGCGCTGGCTTCGCTGAAGCCCGCGCGTTCCGCGATCCCCTCGACCGACGCATCCGATGTGGTGAGCAGGCGAACCGCCAGATCCCGGCGCACTTGTTTGCGGATGTCCGAATAGTCCACGCCCTCCTTTTTCAAACGACGGCGTAGGGTGTGTTGGGCAATGCCAAGCCCAGAGCAAACCTCGGCCATATCTGCAAGCCGCCGCTCAACGGTCAGGACGTTCTCGACCGCCACCGCCACCTCTAGCGACAGACCCACGGCTGCATCCACCGGCAGGAACGCATCCAAGGGCGTCCGCCGGGCATAATTGATCGCTTGGGCTTCGCTGCGCACGATGGGCAATTTCATCAACCCCGCCGGTATGGCGATGCCTGAACTGGATTGCCCAAACTGCATCGGCGCACGGGTAAACATTCCACGATAGGCCGCGACATGCCCAGGTGCAGGGTAATCAAACCACGCTGCATTTGTGGCCCCCCGATTGCCAGCCATCCAGCTGAGCATACGCGTCACCAGCACCAAAATCATCTCGATCGCCATGACGTTCAGAACCTCTCGACCGGGGATCCGCGTAAGTTCGAACATCACGCTCGACCCGGACTCGCGGAAACCGTAGCGAAACGAATTATCCATTAGGTCCAAGAATTGAACCGCCCGGCCATAGGCCGCGCCCAGCGTTTCTGAATGGCTCAGGGATCCCGCCATGATCGCAGTGATCCCGATGCGCTGTGGGCGATGCTGAAGACCGCCCAGCTCATCATCCATTGTCAGTGTAACCGTGCGCACAAGTTTGACAAAATCAGGCGCGGCCAAATCGCTCGGCTGCGGCGGCAACCCTGCCCGACGCAACAAAGCCGCAGGATCAAACCCCTGCAGGGTTGCGCCCTCTAACATGTTTGCCGCAAAGGCCGCTGGAATTCTGACCGCCATGCTTTGTCACTTAATGTCTATTTTTCTGCACCGCCAGATCATTGTCGGATTTGCGACCCCACGTTTACCCTGCTGCCAACCGTCAACGGAGGATCCATTTCATGGCAACTGCTGCCTATATCTACGACGCCGTCCGCACCCCGCGTTCCAAGGGCAAGGCCGGGGGCACCCTAAACGAAGTCAAACCCATTCAGCTGGCCGCTGGCCTGCTGCGCGAGTTGGAAAGCCGCCATGATCTGGATACCGCATTGGTCGGCGATGTGATCATGGGCTGTACCGCCGCAATTGGGGATCAGGGCGCCTGTGTGGCCAAAGCCGCCGTGCAAGCCGCGCATTGGGATGAATCCGTTCCGGGTGTCCAATTGGACCGGTTCTGCGCGTCCGGACTGGAAGCGGTCAATATGGCGGCGGCCAAAGTCGGCTCAGACCAAGAGGATCTGGTGGTTGCTGGCGGTATCGAATCCATGAGCCGCATTCCGATGCTGTCTGGCGGCGGGGCGATGTTCACCGACCCTGATTTCGTGATTGACCAGAATTCCGCCCCCCAAGGGATCGGCGCGGACCTGATCGCCACCATTGACGGCTACAGCCGCGAAGACGTGGATGCCTTTGCAATGGAAAGCCAACGCCGCGCGGCACACGCCCGTGACAACGGATGGTTTGACCACTCGGTCGTGCCTGTCAAAGACGAGAACGGCATCACTATTTTGCAGCGTGATGACTTCATCAAACCCACCACGGACATGCAGAAACTCGGGTCTTTAAACCCGTCGTTCGCGCAGATGGGTGGCTTTGGTTATGACGACATGGCGCTGGCGAAATACCCGCAGGTGAGCAAGATCAACCACGTGCACACGCCCGGCAATTCCTCGGGCATCGTGGATGGGTCGTCGGCTGTGATGATCGGGTCAGAACAAGCAGGCAAAGACATGGGGCTGGAACCGCGCGGGCGCGTCGTTTCCGCCACCGTGATTTCAACCGATCCTGTCATCATGTTGGCAGGCCCCGGACCAGCGGCCAAGAAATGCCTCGCCAAGGCGGGCCTTACTGTCAACGACATCGACATCTGGGAAATCAACGAGGCCTTTGCCTCGGTCGCGATGCGCTACATGAAAGACCTTGGGATTGATCACGAAATCACCAACGTCAACGGCGGCGCAATCGCCATGGGCCACCCCTTGGGGGCCACGGGCGGCATGTTGGTGTCGACCGTGCTGGACGAATTGGAACGCCGCGGCAAGAAACGCGCGATGATTTCGCTGTGTGTCGGTGGTGGCATGGGTATCTCGACCCTGATCGAGCGTCTGTAAGGAGTTATGACTATGGGTGAATTTGCTTACGAAAAAGACGCCGATGGAATCGTCACCATCACCATGAATATGGACGGCCCGGTCAATGCGATGAACGACGCATTCTGGCCGCTGTTTGCGGATACGATGAACAAGATCGAGGCCGAAGAGGGCCTGACTGGCGTCATCTGGACCTCGGCCAAAGACACGTTCTTTGCCGGTGGGGACTTGAACATGCTCAAGGGCATTCAGCCCGATGGTGCAGGTGCCCTGTTTGAAAGCGTCGAAGCCACCAAAGCCGTGATGCGCCGTCAGGAAAAGCTGCCGGTTCCGGTTGTGGCCGCAATCAACGGTGCGGCATTGGGTGGCGGATTTGAGATCTGTCTGGCGTGCAATTATCGCATTGCCTCCGAAAACCCAAAAACCAAGATCGGCCTGCCCGAGGTCACTTTGGGTCTGTTGCCCGGCGGCGGTGGCGTGGTGCGGATGACATATCTGCTGGGACTTGAGGGCGCGATGCCGTTCCTACTTGAGGGGCGTCAGATCTCGCCAGAAAAGGCGCTGAAAGCGGGCTTGATCCACGAGGTCGTATCCGCCGATCAGCTGCTGGCACGCTCCAAGGAATGGATCCTGTCCGTTCAGGGTGATCAAGCTGTGATCACGCAACCTTGGGACACCAAAGGCTACCGCTTCCCCGGTGGACCGTCGAACTCCCCCAAGAACATGACGCGCATCGCTGGTGCCGCGGCCATGCTTTACAAGAAAACCAAGGGTCTGATGCCTGCGCCTGTGCGTATTCTCGACATCATGACCGAGACCGCAGGTAAGGTCGATTTCGACACCGCGCAACGCTATGAAAGTCGCCGGTTTGCCTCGCTGACGCCCTTGGCAACGACAAAGAACATGATCTCGACTCTGTTTTTTGGCATGAACAAGGTCAACGGTGGGGCCAGCCGCCCCAAAGATATTCCACGCTCCAAAGTGGACCGTCTGGGCGTTCTTGGTGCAGGCATGATGGGTCAGGGTATCACCTATTCCGCTGCAATGGCGGGTATTCCCGTGGTGCTCAAGGACATGTCGATGGAAGCCGCCGAACGCGGCAAGGCCTATACCGCCGGGTTGCTGGACAAGCGGATCAAGCGCGGTCAGATGACCCCTGAAAAACGCGATGCGGTTCTGGCTTTGATCACGCCAACGGACAAATCCGAAGACGTTAAAGGCTGCGATCTGATCATCGAAGCGGTGTTTGAACAGATCGACATCAAGGACAAGGTGCTAGCGGAACACGAGGCCCTGCTTGCGGAGGGTGGCTTCTGGGGGTCGAACACCTCGACCTTGCCAATCACGCGTCTGGCGACCGGGTCGGCCAAACCGGAAAACTTTGTCGGCCTGCATTTCTTTTCACCTGTCGACAAGATGCCATTGCTTGAAATCATCGCAGGCGATCAGACATCGGATGAAACACTGGCGCGCGCCTTTGATTTTGCCCGTCAGATTAAGAAAACCCCGATCATCGTGGGGGATAAAACCGGGTTCTATACCTCGCGCACCATCGGCACCAAGATCATCGAAGCCGTGGAACTGGTGGCCGAAGGGCATGACCCTGTGCGTGTCGACAACCTGTCCCGCCTGATTGGGATGCCCACGGGTATGCTGTCGTTGCTGGATGAGGTGCAGATCAAACTGGTCACCGACATCTACAACACGCAGGTCGAAATGGGTTTGCTGGACCCTGCCAACGAACAGAATCCCGGCGCGCGCGCCATGCTCGCTGAAATGATCAGCCAGCACGAACGCCACGGCCGCGCCACAGGCAAAGGGTTCTATGACTATTCGACCGACGGCAAAACCATCTGGCCCGGTTTGGCCGCGTGGCGCAAAGACGGTGCGGATATCCCGGATGAGGATATCAAAGACCGCATCCTGTTCCGCGCGGTTCTCGAAAGCCTGCGCTGTCTCGAAGAGGGTGTGCTGCGCACTGTGAACGACGGCAATGTTGGCTCCATTCTGGGCATTGGTGCTCCGGTCCACACGGGGGGCTATATCCAGTTCGTCAATACTTATGGGCTGGACCGGTTCCAAGCCCGGTGCGAAGAGCTGGCCGGCAAATACGGTGACCGCTTTGCGCCACCAGAAATCTTGAAAACGCACGTTGCCGAACAAAAAGAGTTCGCCTGAAACCAACTGGCGCGGGGGGTCCCTCGCGCCACCTTACTTTGCTAGTGCGTGATCTAACAAAACACGCGCAGCCTCTTTAGCATCTTGTGCTGGCTTGCAACTATTAAGCAGCACAGATGACACAATCGCCCCCTCTTTCAGCAACAGGATCTGACTGCCCAGCGCCACGGGGTCTTTGGCTCCGGCTTCGGTTGCCAGTCTGGTAAAATGATCCAACAACGCCTGTTTGTGCCCGGCCGCCTGTTGGTGGATCGGGTGGCTCTTTTCCTGATATTCGGCCCCGGCTTTGATGAACATACAGCCGCGATACCCGTCCTCAGTGAACCATTCCCCCAAAGCATCAAACCCGGCCATCAGCTGCCCTTCTGGCGTATCCGAAAGCTCTTGAATGCGGTCCAGAAACCAGGCCCGAAAGCTTTCGTCGCGTAGCTGCAGCGCTGCCACGATCAATTCTTCTTTCGTGCGGAAGTGTTTGTACATCGACGTTTTAGAGACGCCGGTTTCCGTCACCAGCTTATCCATACCTGTGGCATGAAACCCATCGCGATAGAACACCTGCAGCGCCTTGCGGACCAGCTCGTCTCTTTTGTTCGGGCGCATGATTCGGCTCCTTAGTGTACCGATCTGTACATAGTCACAAACTTTCTTGCGTGCAACCAGATCCCACCAACCGACTGAAATAAAACACTTTAATGTCACCTTCGAATTTTGAGAAAATCTTTCTGAAAACAAAGATCTTGAAAAAGGTTACTGATCGGAACACTTTACCCTCATAGTTTACTGATCGGTACACCAAGGAAATTCACCATGCCTCGTTTCATCTCTCCGTTCCCGGCCAATTGCGCCCCCCTCATCCTGACACTGGCTTTGTTGGCCGCGACACTGACCTGAAAGACACCGCCATGACACGTCCTCCCCTCCCTCCGTTTACCCGCGAAACAGCCATTGAAAAGGTCCGGTTGGCTGAAAACGGCTGGAACAGCCGCAATCCCGATTTGGTTACACCCGCCTATACCGACGGCAGCACGTGGCGAAACCGTGCTGAATTCCCCAAGGGCCACGCAGAAATCCACGCTATGCTGACCCGCAAATGGGAAAAAGAAACCGAATACCGCCTGATCAAAGAGCTGTGGGCCTTCACCGACAACCGCATTGCGGTGCGCTATGCCTATGAGTGGTGTGATGCAGACGGCAATTGGACCCGATCATACGGCAACGAGAATTGGGAATTTGCCGAAGATGGCCGCATGGCCAACCGGCATGCCTCGATCAATGATTTGCCCATCCGCGAAGAGGATCGCTTGTTTCACTGGCCCCTCGGCCCTCGCCCCGATGACCATCCCGGCCTAAGTGACCTTGGCCTGTAAGTTGAGCCTGTAGAGGAGATAAACCAATGCCCCGCGCCTTTTCCGAACTCATGTTCACCCCCGCTGTCCGTGCTCACCAAGAACGCATGGGATCGGCAGCATCTTATGCCAAATTCATCGCCGATGGCCCCAAAAGTGGGCATTTGATCGGCCCCGCAGAAAAGGCATTCATCGAGGCGCGGGATGGGTTTTATCAATCCACTGTTTCTGAAACAGGTTGGCCGTATGTTCAGTTTCGCGGCGGCCCCGTAGGGTTCTTGCGGGTGCTGAACGAACGGACAATCGGGTACGCTGACCTGACCGGCAACAAACAGTACATTTCGCGCGGCAATCTGGATGGCAATGACCGGGTGTCGCTTATCCTGATGGATTACGCCAACAAACGACGGCTCAAGATCGTGGGGCGGGTATCCTTTACCGAGGGCGCGCAAGCCGCCGCAAGCCTGTTTGCCGATGGCTCAGAAACAGAACCAGAACGCGCGGCCATCATCACCGTCGAAGGCATGGATTGGAACTGTCCTCGCCACATCACCCCCCGCTATACCGAGGCCGAATTGCGCCCGCACCTGAACAAATTGGGGGCTGAGATTGCCCAACTCAAGGCCGAAAATGAGCGGCTACAAACTGAAGTTACAGCCCTAAAAGCCGACTAAACCCAACATCTCTGGCACTCAAAGACCGCAGCCTTTGCCCAAGGCTGCGATCCCTCCCTTGCACCCTAACCTGAAAGGACTTCCTATGACGACGTTCACCAATTTCGCGCTTTCTGCCCTGATCACAGGCGCAACCGCCCTACCCATTGCCGTGCAAGCCGGCCAACCCGACACCTTTGCCCCCGCCATGAGAACCGAGGTCATTGACGGGCTTAAAATTGCTTATCGTGAGGCCGGCAACCCCGCAAACCCAACCGTCGTGTTGCTGCATGGCTTTCCAACCTCGTCGCACATGTTCCGCAACCTGATCCCAGCACTGGCAGACGAATATTATGTCATCGCACCGGATTACCCTGGGTTCGGGGCCTCTGACATGCCGGACGCCGCTGAATATGAATACAGTTTTGCTAATACAGCCGACCTCATGACAGAACTACTTAACCGTAAAGGGGTTGAGGATTACGCTGCTTATGTGATGGATTATGGGGCGCCCGTTGGCTATCGCATGTTTGCCAACGACCCCGAACGCGTAACCGGGTTTGTGATCCAAAACGGCAATGCCTATGACGAAGGACTGCGTGAATTCTGGGATCCGATCAAGGCCTACTGGGCGGCCCCCTCCGCAGAAACAGGCGATCCTTTGCGCGCTTTCCTTACGCTGGATGCCACCAAATGGCAGTTCACTCACGGCGTAAAAGACCCCTCAGCGATCAACCCTGATAACTTTTGGCATGTACAGTATCTGCTGGACCGCCCGGGCAACCAAGAGGTGCAGTTGGAAATGTTCCTCGATTACGGCACCAACCCTGCCGAGTACCCGAAATGGCAAGCGTTGTTCCGTGAACATCAGCCGCCTGCCTTGTTGGTATGGGGCAAGAACGATCCGATCTTTCCCTCTGAGGGCGCACACCCCTACAAGCGTGATTTGAAGGATCTGGAATTTCACCTGCTTGATACCGGACATTTCGCTTTAGAAGATCACGGTGCTGAAATTGCTAGCGAGATGAAGGGTTTTCTCGGCCGAATTAACTGACCCCTCAACAGCCCCTGCCCTGACCGGGCGGGGGTTTACCGAGGCCCAACAGTTTTCGAACCAATCCAGAAGCAGAAGCTTGAACGCAATTTAGAACGCTATTGAAATAGCGAACCTCAGGCCCCTTCTATCATCACCTCAACACCGGCAGCACAAAACCGGACCAACTTATCCAGATCGGCCTCTTGTGCACCCGGGCTCAACGCCTCGACCCGCCATCCGGTGTTAAGATGCGCAAGCATGGTTGCCACCGAATAGATTTGACCCGCCGCGATCTCCTGCCGCTCGGCCTTTGGATACAAGCGCGCGATTTCATCTATGAAAACTCCGGCGGTGGGGTCAAAGCATTCGGCCGCAATGTCGCGCCACCGAGGGTCGACCGAGACATGCGCAACAATGCGCCCATATGCGATCCAATGCGCGCCCCCGGTTTGGGCCAGCGTGACATAGGGGCGAATGAAACAATCCAGAATTTTGTACAGCGTCAGACCGTCTACCCGCGCAGCTTCCAACGCCTCCAATCGAACACGCGCCAATTCATCCGCACGGCGGGCCACCGTCTGGTGAAACAACTCTTCTTTACCGCCGCCGTGATGGTGCACCAACCCAACCTGCACCTCGGCAAGCGCTGCAATATCGCGGATCGAGGACCCATCGAATCCTCCCACAGCGAAAACCTGCTCCGCCGCGTCTAAAATCCGCGCTTTGGTCTCTAATGACCGTGCGGATGGGGCTCTTTTTCGTTGTTTTTCAAGCATATGCAGTCCTCTTGAAATACAGTTTGCCTTATTTTGAACGATCGTTCAAGTTAAAGGCAACGCGGGAGGCTACATGACACAGACACGTGAACAATTTGCCCTAATCGGGGCAGGTCCGATGGGCTTGGCGATGGCCAAGGTCCTGTCTGAACAGGGAATCCCGTTTCAAGGATTTGAGCTGCATTCAGATGTGGGCGGTCTGTGGGACATCGACGGACCCAATTCGACGATGTACGAAACGGCGCATTTAATTTCATCAAAACGCATGACGGAATTCGCAGACTTCCCGATGGACGACGACGTTGCCGAATACCCGTCGCATCGCGATCTTAAACGCTATTTTAGCGCCTTTGCCGATCACTTTGGTTTGCGCGATCAATACCACTTCAACGCCAAGGTCACCCATGTGGAACCGCTGGGTGGGCCGGGCGAAGGGTGGCGTGTTGACTGGTCAGACCCGGATGGGGATCACAGCGCTGAATTCGCAGGTGTGATGATCGCCAACGGCACCCTGACCGAACCCAACATCCCCGATTTCCCCGGTCAGTTCGATGGCGAGCTGATCCACGCGTCGCAATATCGCTACGCGTCACAGTTTACAGACAAACGGGTGTTGATCGTAGGCGCGGGGAACTCCGGCTGCGATATCGCGGTGGATGCAATCCACCATGCCAAGCTGTGCGATTTGTCGATGCGGCGCGGATATTACTTTGTCCCCAAATACGTGTTTGGCAAACCTGCGGACACGATGGGCGGATTGATCAAACTGCCCATGTGGCTCAAGCGCCGGATCGACGGGATGATCCTGAAATGGTTTGTAGGCGACCCACAAAAATATGGTTTCCCAAAACCCGATTACCAACTGTACGAAAGCCATCCGGTTGTGAACTCGTTGGTGCTGTACCACGCCGGGCACGGGGACCTGCGTATTCAACCCGACATCGAACGCCTCGATGGCAAGACCGTACATTTTCGCGATGGAACTGTACAAAATTATGACATGATCCTGACCGCTACCGGGTACAAGTTGCACTATCCGTTCATCGACCCGGATCTGTTGAACTGGCAAGGCGACGCCCCGCATCTGTACCTGAACGCCATTCACCCAGCGCGCGATGACCTGTTTGTATTGGGCATGATCGAGGCCAGCGGCCTAGGCTGGCAAGGGCGTCACGAACAAGCGGAAATGGTGGCCCGATATATCAAAGGGCTGGCCAACAAATGCCCAGTTGCGGCGGAATTGAAAGCCGAGAAATCCGCCGAGTTCCAGCGTGCCACCGGCGGCATGCAGTATCTCAAACTGGCGCGAATGGCCTATTACGTCGACAAGGCAACCTATCGCGGGGCGGTCACCGGTTGGATCAAGCGGCTGACGCAGGCCAAGTCATGACTGGTATTGATGATATCACGTTGAATTTTTCGCCTGCGTCCCTGACGCTGTTGAACGCAATTCTGGCAATTGTGATGTTTTCCATCGCGATTGATCTAAAACCCTCAGATTTTGACCGGCTACGACGCGCTCCGAAACCCCTGTTAGCCGGGCTGATCTCTCAATTCCTGATCCTGCCCGTTTTGACCTTTGGTATGATCTTAGTGACGCAGCCGCGCCCCTCAATCGCGTTGGGCCTGATTTTGGTTGCCGCCTGTCCCGGCGGCAACATCTCGAATTTCATCACCCACCGGGCCGGGGGCAACGCGGCCCTGTCTGTCTCAATGACAGCTTTTGCCACCATCGGGGCGATCCTGCTTACACCGTTGAACATTGCACTGTGGGGTGGGCTCTATGCCCCGACCCGCGCCATTTTGCAGGAAACCCAGATTGATCCGGTGCAAATCGCCATAACCGTCAGCCTGATGCTGATCCTGCCCTTGGTTCTAGGCATGTACCTGAACCTGCATCGACCCAGCCTGACCTTTCGATTGCGCCGTCCGCTGCAGTTGCTGTCTATGGGTATCTTTATCGCCTTTATCGCACTCGCTCTGGCGGCAAACTGGGAATTCTTCCTTGGTTTTGCCGGGGCAGTCGCCGGTCTTGTTATCCTTCACAACGCACTGGCACTGGGGGGCGGTTGGGCTGTGGCCACTCTGGCCCGGCTGTCCCCCTTTGATCGTCGCGCCATCACCATCGAAACCGGCATTCAGAATTCCGGGCTGGGTCTGGTTCTGATCTTTGCCTTTTTCAACGGCTTGGGCGGCATGGCTGTCGTAGCCGCGTTCTGGGGTATCTGGCACGCGATTTCGGGCCTTGTCCTTGCATCAATCTGGTCCCGAACGGAGGCCCGCAAATGACGCGCATTCTAATAACCGGGGCGGCTGGCATGGTCGGCAAGGCGCTTTTGCACGAACTGAGCGAACACACGGTTTTTGCCACCGATTTGCAGCCCCCCAGCCCCCTGCCGAATGGGGTCTCATTTCATCGCATGGACGTGACCACAAATGAACCGGAACGGATCATAGCCAAGGTCAAACCTGACGTGATTGTTCATCTAGCTTCGATTGTGACCCCACCCAAGGGAACCGGCCGAGCATTTGCCTACGCAGTTGATGTCGAAGGCACCCGCAAGGTTCTGGAGGCCGCAATCGCGCACGGCGTAAAGCGGCTGGTTGTCACCTCTTCCGGGGCTGCATACGGATACCACGCCGACAATCCCGTTCCACTCAGAGAAACGGATGCTGTCCGGGGCAATCCTGAATTTGCCTATGCCGATCACAAACGCCAAGTCGAAGAGATGCTGGCACAGGCCCGAGAAACCGCACCGCACCTCGAACAGGTCATTCTGAGGGTTGGAACAGTTTTGGGACCCGGCACCGAGAACCAAATCACCGCCCTGTTTCACAAACCCCGCTTGCTGGCCCTGCACGGCAGCGAAAGCCCGTTTGTGTTCATCGCCAAACAGGACCTGACCCGTATTCTGCACCGGGCAGCAACGGATGGTCCGCCGGGTATTTTCAACGTGGCAGGCGATGGCGCAATGGGCGTCACCGATCTGGCCAAGGCATTGAACAAACCCGTTTTGCGCCTGCCTGTCTGGGTTTTGAAAGCGGCTTTGGCCATCGCGCACCCGCTACGGCTGAGCCAATATGGACCAGAACAGGTGCGGTTCCTGCAATATCGCCCGGTTCTGGCCAACGACGCCCTGAAGGCTGAATTCGGCTACACTCCAAAGCAAACCAGCGCCGAAGTGTTTGAGAGTTGGAAAAGGGATGCACAATTATGAAAACAGCGGTCATTTCTGGCGGTGCTGGCGGCCTTGGCCAAGCGTTGTCGTCACAATTACAAGACAAAGGCTGGCGGGTCATTCTGCTGGATCTAGAGGTCTCAACTCTTACCGAAACCGACACCCAAATCCCCATACAGTGTAATCTGACCGATCCCACCCAATTGGCCAAGGCCATGCAGAGCATTCTGAAACACAGCCCCAGCATAGACTTGGTCGTGTACAACGCAGGTATTACCCAGATCACCAGTTTTGCGGACAGTGATGACACCGGTCATCGCAAGGTCTTTGAGATAAACTATTTTGCAGCGGTCGAAATGGCGCGGGCGCTTTTGGGGGCCGTGCGCGCGGCCAAAGGGACCCATCTGGCCATTTCATCCGTCGCAGGGTTTGCGCCCCTCTATCACCGCACAGCGTACGCAGCGTCCAAACACGCGTTAGAGGGTTTTTTCAAATCGCTCCGCTCCGAAGAAAAAGCGCATGGCGTTCAGACATCTATCGCCGCACCCTCGTTTGTGGCCACCAATATTGGCAATGACCAAAGGCAATCTGACGGGACCGCCCGCCCCGGATCAGCGACCGATGGGGTGGATTATATGAGCCCACAATCCGCAGCCACAGAGATTATGCGCGGCGTTGAAAAGGCGCGTCCGATGATCCCAATTGGCCGGATCGCCCGCATGGCATGGTGGATCAACAGCATCGCGCCCCGTCTGTACCAACGCCTGATGGAACGTCAGATCGGTGGCACATAACCGCCCCAGAGATCCCAAGCCTTGGATCACCCGGCCGACAAGCCATAGGGATCGTGACCCAACATGCTAAGACACCTTGCCCTTTGGCCTAAGCTTTGGTTTGTCTCACGTAGCAAATTTTAGGGCTCACCCAGCGGGGCGGGTCTCAGCACGCAAGGGGAATACCAATGGCAAAAGTCGCATTTCTGGGCCTAGGGGTCATGGGCTATCCGATGGCCGGACATCTGCAGGCCGCTGGCCACGACGTCACCGTCTTTAACCGCACCGCCGCCAAAGCCGAGGCTTGGGTCACTAAACACGGTGGCGCGATGGCGCTGACCCCAGAAGAGGCCGCCAAAGGCGCGACCCTCGTGTTTGCCTGTGTGGGCAATGATGACGATCTGCGCATGGTTTGCACCGGTGAAGGCGGCGCGTTTCATGGCATGGAAAGTGGCGCGATCTTTGTCGATCACACCACGGTATCTGCCAAGGTCACAACCGAGCTGTATGCCGTAGGCCAAGACAAAGGCATCGCCTTTGTTGATGCGCCGATTTCTGGCGGTCAGGCGGGGGCCGAAAATGGCGTTCTGTCCATCATGTGTGGTGGCGATCAGACCGCCTATGACGCCGCTGAACCGGTGATGCAGATCTATTCCAAAATGTGTCGCCGTATTGGCGACAGTGGTGCCGGTCAAATGACCAAGATGTGCAATCAGATTGCCATTGCCGGTCTGGTGCAGGGCCTGTCCGAGGCGCTCCATTTTGCTGAAAAGGCCGGATTGGACGGGCGTTCGGTTGTCGAGGTGATCAGCCAAGGGGCTGCGGGCAGCTGGCAGATGGCAAACCGCTATGAAACCATGCTGGATGACCATTTCGAGCACGGGTTTGCGGTCGATTGGATGCGCAAGGATCTGGGCATCTGTTTGGATACTGCAAATGAAACCGGGGCCTCGCTGCCAGTTACGGCTCTGGTCGATCAGTTTTACAAGGACGTGCAAAAACTTGGCGGGGGGCGCTGGGATACTTCGGCTCTGATCAAGCGGCTGCGAGCGCTGGACTAAGCGCTAACATTTTTCTGAAGGGAGCCGTGTATCAGCGGCGCCGTTTCTTGACAAAAGCCGTGGGCGGGGCGTCACAGGGCAACAAAGGACACATCCATGACACTGGATTTCTGGGCAGACACCCTGCCGCGCACTTGGGGTATTTCTGGCAAGCTGACACGGCTGGACGGGGAATATGACCTAAACTTTCTGGTCGAAGCCACAAATGGCAAAGACTATGTGTTGAAAGTCATGCATGCCGGGTGCGCCGCCGATCTGGTTGATATGCAAATCAAGGCGTTGGCCCATATCGCCGAAGCCGCCCCCGGCCTGCCCTTTCCCAAGGTATTTCCCAGCCTCGACGGCACGCCCCTGCCCGAACTGACGGATGAAGAGGGTCAAACTCGACTGGCATGGCTGCAAGAACGGCTGCCGGGGGACTGTTACGCCAAAGCCGCGCCCAAATCGCTGAACCTGATCCTGAAACTCGGCCGTGTGCTGGGGGCAACGGACCGCGCCCTGAAAGACTTCCATCACGACGGGCTGCATCGCGAATTCAAATGGGATCTGATGCAGGCCGGATGGGTCAGCGACCAATTGACCGCCATCTCTGACCCCCAGCGCCAAGCGGTACTGCGTGAGATCACCAACGCCTTCGCGGCGGTCAAACCCACGCTCGACGATCTGCCGAAACAGGCGATCCACAACGACGCGAACGATTACAACATTCTGATCGACGGTGATCTGGGCGAGGCCAAGCAGGTCACTGGCCTGATCGACTTGGGCGATATGTGTGCCGCCCCGCGAGTCTGTGATCTGGCAATTGCTGGCGCGTATATAGTTCTCGATCACCCGAACCCCGAGGCCGCGCTGGTTGCACTGGTCCAAGGATATCACGCCGCTGCCCGTCTGAGCCCGCAAGAGATCGATCTGATCTGGCCGCTGTTGCAAATGCGTCTGGCTGTCTCAGTCGTCAACTCGACCCTGATGGCGATTGAAAACCCAGAAGACCCCTATGTCACCATTTCACAAGCCCCGGCTTGGCGGTTCCTTGAAAACTCGGCTGTGAATGGCGGACTTATGTCGGCCCGCCTCAGGGCTGCATGTTACATGCCGGTGACCGATGGCGCGGATCGCATTCACGCCTACCTGAACGCACACCGAGGCGAATTTGCCCCCCTGTTTGAGCGCGATTTGAACGATGTGCCTATGGGGTCGCTTTCTGTTGAGAACTCAACATGGCCGCAAAACCCGTTCGACATGCCCCTCAGCGAAGCGGCACAGGTTGGAGCCGAATTTGGCCCCGATTGGTGGATGGGGTATTACAATGAACCACGCCTGATCTATGCCGAGCCGGGGTTCCGCAAAGGCCCGTGGAAAGCCAGCGACCGGCGTACCGTTCATCTGGCGGTCGATGTTTTTGCCCCTGCGGGATCACTGTTGCACGCCCCCCTCAGCGGGCGTGTCGAAGCCATCGAAAACCGCGCGGGTCATCTGGATTATGGTGGGGTTGTGATCCTGCATCATGAAACCCCCGAAGGGGATCCGTTCTATACCCTGTACGGGCATTTGGACCCCGAAGTGTGCGACCGCCTGAAACCCGGTGATCCGGTGGCACAGGGTGCCACATTCTGCCGGTTGGGGGATGCCACGCAAAACGGTGGCTGGGCCCCGCATGTGCATTTCCAATTGGCGTTGACCACCGATGGCATGCAAAACGACTGGCCCGGTGTCGGGGACCCCGATGAGATGTATCTCTGGCACGGGGTGTGCCCGAACCCCGCCGCTTTGCTGAACCTGCCAGACGACAAGGTGTTCTATCAGCCGGTCAACAAAGGCGAGATCCTGCAAGGGCGGCATGATCATTTTGGCGGTAACCTCTCCCTGACCTATGATGATCCGGTCATGTTGGTGCGCGGGTGGAAGCATCATATGTTTGATGAATGGGGTCGCCCCTATCTGGATGCGTACAACAACGTCCCCCATGTCGGGCACGCCCATACCCGTATTCAGGCCGTTGCCGCGGATCAGTTGAAGCGGATGAATTCCAACACGCGATACCTGCACCCGGCGCAAACCGCCTTTGCTGACAAAATCCTGTCGAAACTTCCCGATCAGTTCGAGGTCTGTTTCTTTGTCAATTCCGGGACCGAGGCCAACGAATTGGCCCTACGCCTGGCCCGGGCTCATACTGGCGCCAAAGGGATGGTGACACCAGATCACGGCTATCACGGGAACACCAATGCGGCGGTCGCGATATCAGCCTATAAATTCAACAAGCCCGGCGGCATCGGTCAGGCGGATTGGGTTGAGCTGGTCGAGGTCGCAGACGACTATCGCGGCAGCTTCAAACGGGACGACCCCGAGCGGGCGCAGAAGTATGCAGACCTTGTTGATCCAGCCATTGCGACCTTGCAAGAAAAAGGCCACGGGCTTGCCGGTTTCATTGCCGAGACTTTCCCTTCGGTTGGTGGGCAAATCATCCCTCCCCAAGGGTATTTGGCAGCGGTGTATGAAAAGATCCACGCCGCCGGTGGCGTATGTATTGCCGACGAAGTCCAGACCGGCCTTGGCCGACTTGGCGACCACTATTTTGGCTTTGAACATCAAGGTGCCCTGCCCGACATCGTGGTGATGGGCAAACCCATTGGAAACGGTCATCCTCTGGGCGTGGTGGTGACAACCAAAGCCATCGCGGAAAGTTTTGATAACGGGATCGAGTTCTTTTCGACCTTTGGTGGATCAACTCTGTCCTGCCGCATCGGTAAAGAAGTGTTGGACATCGTGGATGACGAAGGGTTGCAAGACAACGCCCGCGAGATGGGCAACATTTTGATCTCTGGACTGAAAGAGCTGGAAGTCGAGTTTGGCTGCGTCGGGGATGTTCGGGGCATGGGGCTGTTTCTGGGTCTCGAGCTGATCAACCTGGACGGGTCCGAAGGCACTGAGATTTGCAAATACGTCAAGAACCGTATGCGCGATCATCGCATCTTAATTGGCAGCGAGGGGCCCAAGGATAACATCCTGAAAATCCGCCCTCCACTGACGATCGAGCAAGAGGATGTCGAGATGATCCTTATCAGCCTGCGTCAAATTCTAGCCGAAGTTGGCGATTTCGCACCCGCTGCACCCGTTCCGGACCATCATCACCATCACGCCGGATGTGGGTGCTGCTGACGTCAAATGCCTCTGACCCTTAAGGGTCAGAGGTTTTGTTAGGTTCTAAAAATTTCTACTGAAAATTCGATTAAGGCTAATGCACCACTGCCGTGTGCGGCCGGTGCGTCGCCACTTGATAGGATTGCGGCTGCACCATACGGCGCAGCGCCAGTCCCAACTTTTCAGACAACCCTGCCAATGACGGTGCATAATCCGGACGCACAAGCAAGGACGCCATCATCATTGCATCTTCGCGGTCCCCATCCGAGGCCGCGCCGATCATTTGCGCGAAACAGTTTTCATCTGCCCCGAGGCAGGAACAGCCCAATCCATGACGGATCATTGGTCGGCGGCTGTATTTGGCGCACAGCATGCAGATCTGTTCCAGCGTCACCATAACGGCACGCCCTTGCTCTGTTCCCAACGCAAGATTGAAATCGCTGGCCGCATCATCGCGGCCATGTGCGCCGTCACTCCACAGCCGCAGATACATCACTGCCCCTGCTTCGACGGGGGCAAGATCTGCAAGGCGGCCAACAGCCGCCCCGCCACGATTTGTTGAACTCATTTCGTCAGGATCAACTTACCAGCGCGCGTGATGCGCAGTGTGTAAAGTTGATCACCCAGCTCAATATGCGCCAGATTTCCACCTTTGGTCAGCTCTTCGGCCCGGTGTGCTGGCAACAGCGAAGTGATAGGGTAGCCTTGGGTCGGGGTTGGGTTCTGGATATTCATAGGATCATCTCCTGAGCGATGGGCAGGGGTACACATTGCGCTGGCCGAACGGTTCTGTTTTGAGGAAACGGTCATGAATTCAGCACTTTGCATCGGGTCAACTGGTCGAAATGGTTTAAGTTCATTTTATCTGGCTGACCCGGTCCGATGTGGGTTGGCTGACGTTCTGCGTATAATCTGACAAAAATAGTAAGGTACTGTCAACCCCAAAGCGTACGCTTTCAATACATGTTTAAATGTCTCATTTTTAAATGTCTCATTTTTAAATGTCTCATTGTCATTCACATCTATGAATGCGAGAATTTATAGAAAGAGGAGAGGCTGTATGACACTGACACGCCGCAAAATGCTGCAAAATACGGGTCTGGCGTTGGCCGGAATGACAGGTCTGGGTTCAATTGTCCCACGATCTGGTTGGGCCGCAACAGAGTTGAAACTGGGGACCACCCAGATCCAAAGCCTAAGCGACGGTCATCTGGTTCTGCCCCCTGACTTCATTTTTGCGCCAATGCCAAAAGATGAGCTGGCCCCGATTCTGAGTGAATATGGATTGGGCAGTGGCCCTTTGACCCCCTCTTGCAATGTGACCCTCATGCGGGACGGCGAACGCACGGTTTTGTTTGATACCGGATCTGGACCCGCGTTTCAGGAAACCGCCGGCGAATTGGTCGATGCGCTGGATGCCTTGGGCCTAAGCCCCGAAGACGTCACGCATGTCGTGTTTACCCATGGCCACCCCGATCACCTGGGGGGGGTTTTGGACGATTTCGAGGATCCGCTGTTCTCCGAAGCAGAACACATGATTGGCCGGACCGAATGGGAATTTTGGCTAGACCCCAACACCGTCGACACCATCGAAGACGCCCGGACCACAATGGCTGTGGGTGCTAAGCGGCGTCTTGAGGTTCTGGAGGACAGTATTACGCTGTTTGACGATGGTCAGGAAATTCTGCCTGGCGTTGCGGCACATGCCTCATACGGGCACACGCCGGGACACATGGCGTTTGAAATCCGGCAGGGGTCAAATTCAGTCATGGTCGTTGGGGATTCCATCGGCAATCACCACGTCGCCTTTGCACGCCCTGACTGGCACTCTGGGTCGGACCAAGATCGGGCAACAGCCGCACAGACGCGTATGCGCCTGCTGGATCATATGGCCGCCGACCAAATGCAATTCATCGGGTATCACCTGCCCGACGGAGGCTTAGGCCGGGTTGAACGCAAAGACAGCGCATACTGGTTTGTCGCTGAAGCGGGTTAACCCCCGGTTGTGGCCTGCAGGTGTCGCTGCGCAGGTCACAGCCGCGTCACAAGGCCTGACAGCATAGATTCCACTTGCACGCACGGCCTTGGACCCTTGATATGCTGTCATTCCAATCACAAGGCGGCCTGCGATGACTCTAACTATTGTATTTGATCTGGACGGCACCCTGATCGACAGCGCCCAAGACATCGCAGCTGCAACCAACAAGATGCTGGCCGAGCAGGATGTTGCCCCTCTGAGCGTTGCTCAGGTGACGTCTTTTGTTGGGGATGGGTTGCCCAGTCTGGTCGAACGGGTCATGCGCCATTGTGAGCTGGACGCCAGCTTGCACCCTCAACTCTGTGACGCAACTTTGTCCCACTACAACGCGGCAGGGTCTGCATTGACCAAAGTCTACCCCGGTGTTTACGACGCCCTGAACACGCTGCGCGATCAAGGCTACCATATGGGGATCTGCACAAACAAACCGGTGCAAGCCGCCCACCACGTCTTAGACGCCCTGAACCTCGCACCCTATTTTCAGGCGGTGATCGGCGGTGACAGCCTGCCGCAGCGCAAGCCAGACCCAACGCCCCTGCTTACTACATTCGATGCGCTACCGGATGGTCACCGTGTTTATGTGGGCGATAGTGAGATTGATGCGGAAACGGCCCAACGCGCGGCGATACCCTTTTTATTGTTCACACAAGGGTATCGCAAAACCGAAATCGATCAGATCCCGCACACCATCAGCTATGACGACAGTCGGACCCTGCCCAATCTTGTTGTTCAGGCTTTAGCGGTTTCCGACAGCTGAGCCTCAATCCGGCCGCGAACATCGTCAGGCCAAGGCTGAGACCGGCCGAGCTTTTCAATGTAAACAAGCGTCGCAGAAGCCTTCAGCCGGAGTTCGGTTCCACAATGCGCCTCTAGCTCATAGCGCACGCTGCTGCGGCCCAATTTGGTCGGGGTCAAACGAAATTCCAGCACATCCCCGTGCAGACTGGGCGCGGTAAAGCTTGCCTCGATCTGGGCTGTTGGGGCACCGTTTGCGATGACAAGCTTTTCAAATGGCAGATCCAGCGTCTCTGCAAACCAGTCTTCGACGACATCATTGATCATTTCGAAATAGCGCGGGAAAAAGACAATGCCTGCAGGGTCACAATGACGAAACCGGACGGGGACTTGTACTGTAAAAGCCATTCTTTGGGCTCCTCTATTCGTTTGCATGCAATCTTTCTTTCTCGGCCCAAAACTTCAAGTGGACAAAGCGCGCCTAGCAACCTGCAACCCCTGTCGCGTGATCCGCGGTTCGTCCGCCAAAGTCGCAGGAGCCCCCTGTGCAGCCAGAGCATCGACATAGGCCTGTGCCATTGCCCCCTGCCCGATGACCGCCAATTGCTGACCCAACCAGAACGGGCGCGCTGCCGCTAATTCAGCGCCAATCAGACCGCCAAGAATTCGGCCCCGCGCCTGCCCTTGAGACAGCCCATCCAACACCCCTTCGGCATGAATGCTGTAGAGCCGTGCCAGAATACGCTCTGGCTTTGCCATGGCATCGCTCAGCGCCGCGTCAAAGGCAGCGGACTCAAGATCCGGACTGTTCAACCATTGATTTAATCCGGTTTGCGCGGCCAAGGCCGCCAGCACCGCGCCGGTCATAAAGGTCTGAAAACTCACCACCTCACCCGCGCTGACATGCACCCAACGGGTTTCGGCCCCCACGAGGCACAAAACCCCGTCCCAATCCTTGTTCAGGGCTAAGAACCCCGCCACACGGGTCTCATCGCCCTGCATCATGTCCACAGGCATTTTTTGCTTGAGCCCGGGAATGACATGCAACTGAACAAGCGGATCGCCTATATCCATCGACCACGCCCCCTCCGCCAGCGGCGCACAAGGGGTGGTGCCGCTAACCGGGCCAAGCAGGCCACATGCGATGATTGGAAGCGGCTTGTCTGACAGCCAGTCAGAGAACAGAGAAATCAGGTTCTGGGGAGTGACGGTCAACCCGCCCTCGTGTGCCGACTCGGATACGACATCCCCACCCTGCATGGCCCAAACGCGCTGGCGATCAGCGGCCCAATCCAATGCAATCCAATCTACGGTCATGTCTGCGGCCTTTTCTACAAGAACTGCCGCCTGTTTACGTCAGCACGTGCCAGCAATCCAGAGCGACCCGCTCAGCGCAGCGCCCAAACCGTTTCAATCGCATCACAGCGTTCTTTCATACGATCCGTCGCCGGAGTCCGCGCGATCGCGTCCACTGAATATGCCCCCGCATAAAGGTTGCTGATTTCATCTGCCTCAACAGAAAACGGAGGGCCATCCATGCGAGATTGGTCATAGTCAAAACTGATCAGCAACTGACGCGCGCCGCCGGTGATATTGATCAGGTGCTGACTGTATCGCGCCCGCATGTCTTGCGGAAGCGCAACAAGGGCCGCACGATCATAGATCGCATCGACCCGACCCAACGCCTGCGCATCCAATTCAAAGATATCGCCCACAAACATCGTGATATCTTGCGCTTTGAACCGGGTGAGAGCGCCCCGCTCGGTGATCTCTGGGACCAGCCCCATTTCGTCGAACAACTGCTCAATGGCCAAGCGACTCAATTCAGCGCCGACAACCTGTAAGTCTTGCGCCAATAGCCATGCCGCATCCCGTGTCTTGCCGCACAACGGCAGAAACACCCGATCCCCCGCTGACACCTCTAACTGAGGGAAATGAGCCACCAGCAGCCTGTTTGCCTCTGCCTCGTGAAATCCAATCCGATTGGTTTGCCAACGGTCGTGCCAAAAATCTGGGGTCATCGAATGTGCAGCTCCTGCGTCCGGGTTTGCGCTTGAGCACAGATACGACTGAAACCCAAATGGGCGTCAAGGGAAACCCACCCGCGAGTTGTTGACAATCCCTGCTGTCCTCGTGCCAAGTTGCGCCGCAGTCAGAGACACCGACGACCACAAGGATAGACCCCCCATGATTGACCAAAGCCATTCGACACATGACGCCGAGGCAGATGACCGCAACGAGCATATCAAGATCTACGTCAATGGTCAGATCGTCCCAAAAGCCGAAGCCGTGGTATCCGTCTATGACAGTGGCTTTATGCTGGGCGATGGCATGTGGGAGGGGATGCGCCTTTATGATGGCGAATGGGCTTTCTTTGACGAACACATGGATCGGCTGTTTAACTCGTTGAAATCTGTCTCGCTTGAGATTGACGAAACCCCCGCCGATATCCTGCGCATTCTAAACGACACCGCCAAAGCCAATGGCATGACGTCAGACGCGCATTGCCGCTTGATGATCACCCGAGGGCGCAAGGCGAAACCGTTTCAACACCCTGCCCTGTCGCGTTTTGGCCCGACCATCGTTGCGATCATCGAACATTCCAAACCCGCCGAAAGCGTTCAAAGTCACGGCATCCGTCTTGCCACTGTGCCACAGGTCCGTGGATTGCCGATGAGTCAGGACGCCAAATTCAACAGTCACTCAAAGCTGAACTGCGTCATTGCCTGTTTGCAGGCAGAACAGGCCGGGGCGGACGAAGGCCTAATGCTGGACCCGCATGGCTTTGTGAACACCACCAATGCCTGCAACTTTTTCATCGTGCGCCGGGGCGAGGTTTGGACCTCGACCGGGGATTACTGCATGAACGGTGTCACCCGCCAAAAGGTGATCGACCTGTGCCGCAACAATGGCATCATCGTAAAGGAAAAGAACTATTCCCTGTACGAGGCCTATGGCGCGGACGAGGCGTTTTTGACCGGCACATTCGGCGCGCAGACCCCCGTCGCGGAAATTGACGGCAAAGCCATCGGCCCACACCAAGGCGCCGGCCCGATGACCCTACGCATTCGCGAACTCTACAAACAGATGGTTGCGGAAAATGTGGCGCAACAACAGGCGGCGCGATCATGATACGCGAAAAGAGAACGCGATTTTCCGGTTAGGATTGATCATGGCCATACTTTTGCCAACTCCCGCGTGTAGATGAGGCAAATGTTTAACCGAGAACGCATTATCCAAGATGTTGACCTAAACCCCCGTTCGGTTCAGCGCATACGGCGGGCCGAGGCCCAGCGTGCGCAATTCCTATCACCGAGACGGATTGTGATGCTGCTGCTCAGTCTGCCCGTGATCGCTTGCAGCGTCGGGGTCAGCGTTTATGTCCGCACCAGCCCCTACGAGCCAGAGGTTGCCTTGCAACATCTGGTGGCGATGTGGGGCTGCGACGCGGCCCGATCCGTTGGCCTTGGACCGACATCTGTGGGTAATCCGGGATACCACCTGCGCAATGATGCTGACGGGGATGGTATTGCTTGTGACCCGCATCATCGCGCTTCCACGACACGCAACGCTCAGGGCGATCATGCGGTTCCCCACATTCGGAATACTCACGGTGCAACAGCCCCCCAAGGAAACGAAATCCCTGCGCGACGATCCATAGGATCAGCCAAGTTTGTGAGGCCTTAGAACGTCGCTGAATGTTTCGGTGGCACAAAACGCCCTGAGAGTTCGCTACTTGCGAGGGGAGAGATCGCGTCCGGCTAATGTGTCAGCTTTATCCGTGATCTCATCAAGCGCGCGCTCCAGAGACAGGCGCAACGTTTCCGTCTGCGCGTCAGTGGCTTTGCGCGGCACTGTTTCAGTCCACTCATGGCACACCAGGGTTCCCTTGCTCCACGGAGTGGGAAGCCATTGGCGGTCCCAAGTGGGCAATTCCAGCACACGGCTGGCGGAAAAAGCCACCACAAAGACGCGCTTTCCCGAAGCCCGCGCCCAAATGAGCGGCACCAAAGACGCGACACGTGCGGGCCCGCGCGGGCCATCCGTGGCGATCCCCACGGAAAACCCCTCTCGAATCTTGCCAAGAATTTTTCGCGACATGGTCACATGACGATCCCTGCTGTTCATCGCGATCGTGCTCATGCCGAACCGGGTGTAGATCTGCCCAGCCAGACGGCCAGCACGCCCCGTAGATGTCAGGGACGTGATTTGGCCCAATTCGAGATTGAACAGGTAAGGCGCCATGATCAGACGTTGATGCCAAAGGGCGACGATCACCGGCTCATTGGTGCGCAGAACATCGTCCATCGCCTCAAACCCATGCGTTTCCCATTTCGAGGTCCGATAGGCAAAGCGGATATATCCTGCAAGCAGCCCCTCGATCATGTTATTGAACCTAGGGCTGTCAGCAATTTTACGTCGTAGGTTCAAGATCATAGTCCTCTGTTTCGGGGTCTTCTGTAGTCAAAAAATACCATCAAGAAAATGTGTTGTCGGATTTCTTTGTGATTCCGTTGGAGTTGGGGTGCTTTTCCTCTTGAGTCCCCGGCCATGTTATCATATTTGGTCCTCGATCTTAGGGGTATAGCTCAGTTGGTAGAGCGACGGTCTCCAAAACCGTAGGTCTCGGGTTCGAACCCTGATGCCCCTGCCATTCACCAAACATGATGAAATGACTCGCAAGTGCGAGAGACGTGCTTTGCCTGTGCTATTTGCGAAGGTTATAGCTTGGTCAGTTTGCCTGTGCCGATTCTGGTGGGGTTGGCGAAAAATGCAGCGAAACAGCAAAGTTACCGCAAGCAAAACCAACGTGATAAATGAACTGAATTCATTCAACCGTTAGGGGGCTGAGCGCAGTTGACAATTCGGCGACTCTGTTAGAATGGTATCCCTCAAAGTGCGGGCCGTTAGCTCAGCTGGATTAGAGCAGGGAACTTCTAATTCTCAGGTCGGGGGTTCGAGTCCTCCACGGCTCGCCATTTCCTGACAGAACCAACAAAGCATCAACGTACAAATTCACTCGCTTTCTCGACACATTGCTGAGGCACGCGTGAATGAGGCGGAACTGGCCTATGTGCCCGTCGAATCCCAAAAAATTAACGATGCCCTGAACGATGTCTGGCATGTAGAACTGGCGGCGTTCGGTGTGACGCGCAGATCCGTCAGGCGATGATGAACGAATCCATGTACCTTGTGCGTGGCATGGGATTTCAGAGCCAATGGCGCAGGGATCTCGGGTACTCTAAGAATATGCTGGAGAACTGGCTTTTCAGAATACAATCCGCTCTAACCCCTAAAAATACATGCGGATAGACGCAGCATAAAATGCTGTGAATTCTAGAAATTCAGCCATAACTGCCGTTCAAAGAGGGAAAACATACTTTTCTTCTGGCTTGCCCCCTTACTTTGAAGGAATGCCAAATCTGGGAAAGAAACCGATGCTCTCAAACTCGCTCATAGAAAAAGACCGCGCGCACTATTTTCATCCCGTCGTACCGATCCGCGCTCATGAAGAGCGTGGCGTAACCGTCATGCAATCGGGCAAAGGCGTGTTCCTGACCGACACCGACGGCAACGAGTTGCTCGACGGGTTTGCCGGTCTGTGGTGCGTCAACGCAGGCTATGGTCATGAGAGCGTGGTCGAAGCCGCAGCAGAACAGATGCGCCGCCTGCCCTATGCCACCGGGTATTTTCATTTTGGCAGCGAGCCGGCGATTGAGCTGGCCGCCAAGCTGGCCGAGTTGTCCCCCGGCGATCTGGACCACGTGTTCTTTACCTTGGGCGGCTCGGACGCCGTCGATACTGTCATTCGCATGGTGCGTTACTATTTCAACGCATGCGGTGAGACATCGAAAAAGCACTTCATCGCGTTGGAAAAAGGCTATCACGGCTCCAGCTCGAGTGGGGCTGGCCTGACCGCCTTACCAGTGTTTCATGACAAGTTCGATCTGCCGATGCAGTGGCAGCACCATATTGCTTCTCCGTTCCCCTATCGCAACGACGCGACAACGGATGAAGACATCATTGCGCAGGGCGTGGCCAATCTCAGGGCCAAGGTAGCTGAACTGGGCGCGGACAACACCGCCGCCTTCATCATGGAACTGGTGCAGGGTTCTGGCGGTGTAATCGTGCCGCCTGAGGGATATGCACGCGCGATGCAAGACATCTGCCGCGAACTGGGCATCCTGTTCATCGTGGATGAGGTGATCACCGGATTTGGCCGCACAGGGCCCATGTTTGCGTGCGAGCACGAAGATCTGACACCTGACTTCCTGACCACCGCCAAGGGGCTGACCTCGGGCTATGCGCCAATGGGTGCGGTGTTCGTGTCGGATTCCATCTATCAGACCATTGCCGATGCCGCGCCCAAAGGCGTGCCGTTCGGGCATGGGTTCACCTATTCCGGCCACCCAGTCAGCGCCGCCGTCGCGTTGGAAGTTATCAAGCTTTACGAAGGTGGGATGATCAAGAATGCCAAAACCGTCGGCGCCTATTTTGAAACCCAACTGAAGACCTTGCGGGACCACCCCGTCGTGGGTGATGTCCGGTCTAAGGGGCTATTGGCAGGGATCGAGATCGTGTCGAACAAGGAAACCCGCGCCAAACCCGCCAAGGACAAAAATATCGCCGGGCGGCTGGCCAAGGCCGGTTACGAGAACGGCGTGATTTTCCGCGCCTTTGCCGACGACGTGATCGGCCTTGCCCCACCCATCTGCATCACTGAAGCTGAGGTTGACCTGCTGATTGCTCGCCTCCGCGCAACCCTGGACACAATTCTGGACGTAGAAGGATAAACCTATGAAACTGTCTGACTTCAAAGCCCTCACATTCGATGTTTACGGCACTCTCCTTGATTGGGAAGGTGGCATGATTACTAGTCTGAAACCGCTGACTGACCGGGTGAGCCGTACCCTGACACGGGATGATATTCTTGAGGCGCACGCATTTTACGAAAGCACCGCACAGCGCTATTCGCCTGCCAAGAAATACTATGAACTTCTGCCCGTCGTGTATCGCCGTCTGGCCGAGGAATGGGGCGTCGAGGTGACCTGGGAAGAGTGTGAAGCCTATGGCATGTCGGCCCGTCACTGGCAGGCCTTTGATGACACCATCGAAGCACTGACCTACCTCAAGAAACATTTCAAACTGGTGGTTCTGACCAACACGGACAATCTGACATTCTCGGGGGCAAATGCCCGTTTGGGGGTGCATTTTGACGGCGTTTATACCGCCGAGGATGTCGGCAGCTACAAGCCTGCAGACGGCAATTTCGACTATATGCTCGAGATGCTGGCGCGTCAGGGCATCGAAAAGGGAGACATCCTGCACACCGCTGAAAGCATGTTCCACGACCATGCGCCCGCCAACAAATTCGGGCTGGCCAACTGCTGGATCTATCGCCGTCACGACAAAGAAGGGTTCGGTGCAACCATGAACCCCGGCGAGATGCCCACCTATGACTTCCGGTTCAACAGCATGATGGACATGGCCCGCGCACATCAGGCAGAACTGGCCGGATAACCCGGACACCCGGAGGAGGAAAGAATATGGCTGGAACACCGAAACTCGACCGGATCGACATCAATATTCTTTCCACCCTGCAAGAGCATGGCAACATCACCAACGTGAATCTGGCAGAGGCTGTGGGCCTGTCCCCCAGCCCCTGCCTGCAACGGGTCAAGCGCCTTGAAAAGGCCGGGTATATCCAAAGTTACCGTGCGGTTCTGAACCTCAAAAAACTGGCCGACCACGTCATCGTCTTTACCGAAATCACGCTGGCCGATCACCGCCGCAAGGATTTCATCAAGTTCGAAAACGAAATCCGGCAGCACGACAATGTTGTCGAATGTCATCTGCTGAGCGGCGGTTATGACTATCTGCTGAAATTCGTTGCACGCGGCGTGTCGCAATATCAGGAAATCATGGAAAACTTGCTCGATCGAAACCTTGGGATCGACAAGTATTTCTCTTACATCGTGATCAAACCAGTGGTCGAAAAACACAGCGTGCCAGTACAGGATCTCGTCGAACGGGATTAGAGCGCCGCATAAAATGCCGTGTTCAGGATCATTGCAGTAGAACGTGCCGTTGATCCCGCGAATTCAAGATTTCCAACTCCGTGCCTTTGGTAGGGTTTCTCCAACCTCTGGAGTGAAAGACATGAACCTTCAAGACATCTCATTGTTTAGGCAGCAAAACCTAATCGCAGGCGAGTGGATCAATGCCGACGATGGTGCAGTTATTGGCGTCGATAACCCCTCAACACTTTCTGTTGTCGGGACAGTGCCGAACTGTGGCGAGGGTGAGACCCTGCGCGCCATTGCGGCGGCCGAGTCCTGTTTTGCCAGTTTCAAGAAAACCACCGCAGCCCATCGTGGTGCGCTGTTGGAAAAATGGTTCGATCTGATCATGGCGGCACAGGATGATCTGGCCATCCTCATGACGCTGGAACAGGGCAAACCGCTGGCCGAGGCCAAGGGCGAGATTTCCTATGCCGCGTCGTTCGTCAAATGGTTCTCTGAGGAGGGCAAGCGGGTCTACGGCGAAACCATTCCCAGCCCGGTGCAAGATCGCCGTATCATCGTGCAGAAACAACCCGTCGGCGTTTGCGCCATCATCACGCCGTGGAACTTTCCCGCCGCAATGATCACCCGCAAGATCGCGCCTGCGCTGGCGACGGGCTGCCCCGTGGTCATCAAGCCGTCCGAATTCACCCCCTTTACTGCGCTGGCCTTGGGAGTGCTGGCCGAACGCGCCGGGTTCCCAAAGGGTGCGATCAACATCGTCACCGGCGATCCAACTGGTGTGGGCAACGCCCTGACCCAAAGCTCGGCGGTGCGCAAGTTGTCCTTCACCGGCTCGACCCGCGTGGGCAAACTGCTGATGGAGCAATGTGCCAGCACCATGAAACGCCTGAGCCTCGAACTGGGCGGCAACGCGCCCTTTATCATCTTTGACGATGCCGATCTTGATCTGGCGGTCGACGGCGTCATGGCCTCAAAGTTCCGCAACGGTGGACAGACCTGTGTCTGCGCCAACCGGATCTTTGTCCAGGCCGGTGTCTATGATGCCTTTGCTGAAAAACTGGCGGCTGTGGTTGGCAACATGAAACTGGGCGATGGATTCGAAGACGGGGTCGAGATCGGCCCGATGATCAATCAGGCCGCCATCGCCAAAATCAAATCGCATCTCGACGATGCCACGGCCAAAGGCGGTCGCGTCATTGTCGGCGGCGAACAGCAAGATGAAACCACCCGGTTTATCAGCCCCGCAGTGATCACCGGGGTGACCACTGACATGATCGTCGCAGAAGAGGAAACCTTTGGCCCGGTTGCGCCGCTGTTCAGGTTCGAGACCGAGGCGGAGGTGCTGGCGGCGGCCAATGCCACACCATTCGGGCTGGCTGCATATTTCTACACCAACGATCTGACCCGCACCTTCCGCGTCAGCGAAGAGCTTGAGACTGGCATAATCGGCATCAATGTTGGTGGCTTTGCCACTGAGGTCGCGCCCTTTGGCGGTATCAAGGAAAGCGGTTTGGGGCGCGAGGGCGCGCATCACGGTATCGACGAATATCTCGAGGTCAAAACCCTGCATATCGGCGGCATCGCCTGAAGGAGACCAGCCATGACAAAGACCTATCGCATCGCAGCCATCCCGGGTGACGGGATTGGCAAAGAAGTGCTTCCCGTCGGCCAACGCGTAATTGACCGTATGGCCGCAAAAAACGGGTTCTCGGTTGAGTGGACAGAATTTGACTGGTCCTGCGAACGCTATCATCAGACTGGGCGGATGATGCCGGAGGGCGGGATCGACCAGATCAAGGCATTCGACAGCATCTACCTCGGCGCGGTCGGCTTTCCGGGGGTGGCGGATCATGTCTCGCTCTGGGGGCTGTTGATCCCGCTGCGGCGCGAGCTGGATCAATATGCCAATGTGCGCCCGGTGCGGCTGCTCAAGGGGATCACTTCGCCGCTGGCGGGGCGGGGATCGGATGATATCGACATGATTATCGTGCGTGAAAATGTCGAAGGTGAATATTCTGAGATCGGCGGGCGTGTCTATCAGGGGACCGAACACGAGGCCGCTGTTCAGCAAAGCATCCTGACCCGGCGCGGCACCGACCGGATCATGGACTATGCGTTCAAGCTGGCCAAAACCCGCAAGCGGGGGCATGTATCTTCGGCCACCAAATCCAACGGCATCATCCACACCATGCCGTTCTGGGACGAACGTTTTGCCGCCGCAGCCGAACGGCACCCGGGCGTCGACACCGCCCAGTTCCACATCGACATCATGACCGCACATTTTGTGCTGCATCCAGATTGGTTTGACGTGGTGGTGGCGTCAAACCTGTTTGGCGACATCCTGTCCGATCTTGGCCCTGCGGTCGCAGGGTCCATCGGCATCGCACCTTCAGCCAATATCAACCCCGAGGGCACGTTCCCGTCGATGTTTGAGCCTGTGCACGGATCGGCCCCGGACATTGCGGGCAAGGGTGTCGCCAACCCCGTTGCCGCCGTGTGGACAGCGGCGATGATGCTCGAGCACCTGGGTGAGGCAGAGGCCGCTGCCGATATCGAGCAGGCCATTGAGGTTTCGCTGGAAAACCCTGAAACCAAGACCCGCGATCTGGGCGGCACCGCCGACACCGGCAGATCCGAAGACGCCATTCTGAACGCACTGACATGAACGCTGTAAAGTGAGGACATAGAAATGAACAAAGACCAGATCGTTTATGACGACTTTGCCAAGATCGAAATGCGCCTGGGCAAGATCGTCGAGGTCAAGGATTTCCCCCGCGCCCGCAATCCGTCCTACAAGGTCTGTGTCGACTTTGGTGAGCTGGGCCAACGCTGGTCCAGCGCCCAGATCAAGAACTATTCCGAAGAAGAGCTGATGGGGCGCAATGTGGTCTGCGTCGTCAACATGCCGCCACGCAACATCGCAGGGTTCAAATCCGGAATCCTGATCATGGGTGTGCCCAATGGCGCGGGCGAAACCATCCTTTTGCAACCCTCTGACGACGCTGTTCTCGGCAGCGAAGTCTTCTGATGCCTGCCGCCTTTTCGGCCCGCCACACCGGTCTGGGCGCGCTGGCGATCCTGTCCTGGGGCACGCTGGGCGCTTTGGGCGCGCTGTCGGCTTCGCTGCCCCCGCATCTGGTGCTGACTGTTTGCTTTGCCATCGCGGCGGTTATGGGATGGGCCATCTGCCTAGCAACAGGGCGCAGACCAGTTCGATTGTTCGATCAACGTATCGGTTTGTTTGCCGGGCTTTTGGCGGCATATCACCTAGCCTATCTCGAAGCGTTTCATCATGCTGCTCCAATCCCAGTTTCGCTGATCAACTATCTCTGGCCTGTCTGCCTGATCATTCTGGGAAACCTGTTCTTTCGCCTGCACAGTGGCCCTGCTGGATACTTAGGGGCGGCCCTTGGGTTTGCGGGGGTGTTGGTCCTGATCGGAAAAGATGGCTTTGCTTTGCAGGCATCTGATGCTTTGGGTTATGGTCTTGCCTTTCTCGGCGCCATTCTTTGGGCGCTGTTCTCGAACTTGCGGCGCCACGACCAGTCGGATGCCATACCGGCGATGACGACGATATGTTTTGGCGCGGCCCTGATGTGCGGGATCTGGTGGGGGGCATCTGGCGCCAATCTACCGGCCCTTCAGGCGATGGATGTCGGGGTGATCCTCGCGCTGGGTTTGGGCCCAGCAGGGGGCGCCTTTTTCCTGTGGGATCTCGGAATGCGTCACGGTCATGCGGCACTACTGGGTGTGCTGGGGTACTCCGCTCCGGTCTTTTCGACACTCTTGATGCTGTCGCTGGGCATGGGCAAACCCGGCTGGGAAATCTTCGTGGCCATCGGGCTGATTACCTTGGGCGGCATCGTTGTACATGCCGGTCCTAAACGTGCCTCAACCGTTGGCACCAATTTGGGCAAAGGACAAAATGCTCAGGGAACCGTGACCGCCCCTCCCCCCAACTGCTATGACTGTGAGTATGGTATTGCGGCTTGATGGCCTGACCCATGTTACGATTGACCACGTGTCATTGTGTTGACGTGTCGACCGTCAAGTCGCCCCGGAAACGGGCGAGATGTGACCTCATAGGAGCCTGACGGTCTGCGTACCATCACATCCTGTCCCCTCGGATCGATGCCTGGGCATTCTTAGCAATGAGGGCATCATGAAGACCAAACATCCAGTAATTGCCGGCATCGATACGCATAAAGCAACGCATGTCGCTGTTGCGATTGATACGCAAGGCACCCGATTGGCTGCACTTACAATTCCTTCCAATGCAAAAGGATATCTGGAAGTTGAGCGCTGGTCTCAATCTCTTGGCAAAGTTCAAGCATTTGGAATCGAAGGAACTGGTTCCTATGGTGCAGGGCTTTCCCGATCCCTGCTGGAGCAAGGTCACAACGTCGTCGAAGTTACGCGTCCAAACCGTCAGCTGAGATATACGCAAGGCAAGACAGACATCTTGGATGCCGAAGGCGCTGCCAGATCCGTTCTATCTGGCCAAGCAACGGCACAGCCCAAGACACAATCGGGGTCGTCAGAGATGATCCGGTATTTGAAGATTGCCCGCGATACAGCTGTCAAATCACGCTCACAGGCGAGGGTGACACTGAAGACGCTAGTCATAAACGCGCCTGCGGAACTTCGGGAAACGCTTGATCATATCCGAGGAAAAGTCACGCTGATCCGTCACATCGCGGCCTTTCGAGTTATTGTCATCGATACGCCATTGGCCTCAGCAAAGGCGGCCATGCGTGCTTTGGCACGTCGCTGGATACGGCTTCATGAGGAGATTATTACACACGACAAAGAGCTGGAGCGTCTTGTCACTGAACGTGCACCAGACTTGATGGCATCTCATGGTATTGCGACGCTGACAATCTCAGAGATGCTAATCCTGGTTGGCGACGATCCCACCCGCATCCGCTCGGAAGTTGCTTTTGCGAAGCTTTGTGGTGTTTGTCCAATCCCCGCATCCAGCGGCAAAACCCACCGCTTCCGGCTGAACCGTGGCGGCAACCGACAAGCCAACGCAGCCCTGTATCGTGTGGCCATTGTCAGAATGCGAAGCCACGAACCAACCTTAGCTTATGTCAAAAAACGCACCAAAGATGGAAAGAGCAAAAGCGAGATCATTCGTTGCCTAAAACGCTACATCGTTCGCGAAATCTACAGCCAGCTCTGTGTACCAAAATCAGCTCAAATCGGCGCTTGACGAATATAGGAGCTTCAATTCTTGACCGCCACGCTGGGTACCTAAATTTTGCGTTTGCGAAATATGAAAGCGTCACACAATTCGCAAAGCACATCCAGCGATCATCCCCTCACATTCAAACTGGCCATTTAGGTGGGGCTGATCAGCCGGATAATGCTGAAACATTTTTTAGGCTACGGGATCAAGATCCAAGCGCATAAACGCGCTGTTGCGATCCTCTTCGTAACCATAGATGGGCGCGCAATAGCTATAGCCCAAATTTTCGTACAATTTACGGGCTGAATCGTACGCTGGTAGCAAGTCAGAGCCAGTTTCCAGAACCAGGGCATTGACCCCTTCGGCCTGTGCCGTTTCCGCCAGAAACGCCATCATTTGCCGCGCCAGCCCGCGACCACGCGCGGATTCGACGATGTGCACTGATTTCACTTCGGCAGAGCCATCAGGAAGCTGCTTTAGCGCGCCGCACCCTAGCGGGGTTTCGTCGTCAAAGAGGGCCCAGAAGCGGATACCATCACCACTCAACCCATCGACGCCCATTGTATGGTTGCTGTCGTCGGGTCCGGCGCTCTGACTGTGTGTCAGGTGATCTTCGACGACAGGGCGCAGGTTTTCTGCTCCGGGATCGGCCTGCCGTATCTCAATCATGTTCAGTGGGTCCAAGGGGTGCGACGGTTGGTGGCAAAGTTTTCGCCATATCCACCCGCCCGCAGATTCGGTTTGCGCGTCTTAGGTTCGAACACTTGCGCGTCAATGCCATGGGCTTCGGCGTAATCCATCGCCTCTTTCTTGCTGTCGAACTTGAGCCGCACCTGAGATTGCGTGTCCGAAGAAGACGTCCAGCCCATCAACGGATCCACTTCGCGCGACGAAGCTGGTGCATATTCCAGCACCCATTTGTGGGTCTTGGCCAGTCCCGATGTCATCGCATTTCTGGCAGGCTTGAAAATCCGCGCAGGCATCGCAGTCTCCTCGTATCTCGCTGTCGTCATGTATGCGCGAGTCCCTCGTGCTGAGCAAGACACCTTTTGTCTCATGTTTATTGGTGTTTGCACGGTTCTGGTCGAATGCCCCTTGAACAAGAACAAAAACAGACCAAAATCCAGCCACGAAAGGAATCCCCTCCATGGCTTTTGCCCACTCAGATAAAACCGCGGCTCAAATGCCGACCTCGACCGATCAGGTTCAGGCGCGTCCCAAGCTTGAGGGCGGCATCGCCTTTCGTATGGAGACAGAATTCGAGCCCGCAGGGGATCAGCCCACAGCGATCGCCGAACTAAAGGGCGGCATTCAAAGCGGTGAACGTGATCAGGTTCTGCTGGGAGCGACGGGCACCGGTAAAACCTTTACCATGGCGAAAATTATCGAGGAAACACAACGCCCTGCGATCATCCTCGCCCCAAACAAAACACTGGCAGCACAGCTGTATGGGGAATTCAAAGGCTTCTTTCCTGACAACGCCGTTGAATATTTCGTCTCGTTTTATGACTACTACCAACCCGAAGCCTATGTCGCGCGCTCTGATACCTATATCGAGAAAGAAAGCCAGATCAACGAGCAGATCGACAGGATGCGCCACTCGGCCACCCGTGCGTTGCTGGAACGGGATGATGTGATCATCATCGCATCGGTCTCGTGCATCTACGGTATTGGATCGGTCGAAACCTATGGCGCCATGACGCAGGATCTCAAGGTTGGTCACGAGTACAATCAGCGCAGCGTGATGAGCGATCTGGTGGCGCAGCAGTATAAGCGTAACGATCAGGCGTTCCAGCGCGGGTCTTTCCGGGTACGCGGCGATTCCCTTGAAATCTTTCCGGCGCACCTTGAAGACCGCGCATGGCGTTTGTCGTTCTTTGGCGAAGAGCTGGAAGGGATCACAGAATTCGATCCTCTGACAGGCGAAAAAACCGATACCTTTGAACAGATCCGTGTCTACGCGAATTCGCACTATGTAACGCCAAAGCCGACGATGCAGCAGGCGATGATCCACATTAAGCAAGAGTTGCGCCAGACGCTGGACCGCATGGTCGGCGAGGGCAAACTGCTCGAAGCGCAGCGCCTTGAGCAACGCACCAACTTTGATCTGGAAATGTTAGAGGCAACAGGCGTCTGCAACGGGATCGAGAACTATTCACGCTATCTGACGGGCCGTGCCCCCGGCGAGCCACCCCCAACCCTGTTTGAATTCATCCCCGACAACGCGATTGTTTTTGCGGATGAATCCCATGTGTCCGTGCCACAGATCGGTGGCATGTATCGGGGTGACTATCGGCGTAAATTCACTTTGGCGGAACACGGGTTCCGCTTGCCGTCCTGTATGGACAACCGCCCGCTCAAGTTCGAGGAATGGGATGCGATGCGCCCCCAATCGATCTTTGTGTCGGCGACCCCTTCGGCGTGGGAACTGGAACAATCTGGCGGTGTGTTTACGGAACAAGTGATCCGCCCCACGGGTTTGCTTGATCCCCCCGTCGAAATCCGCCCCGTGGGCATGCAAGTCGATGATCTGCTGGACGAGGTGCGCAAGGTGACCGAGACCGGATTCCGCACGCTGGTCACCACCCTAACCAAACGCATGGCCGAGGATCTAACCGAATACATGCATGAGCAGGGGATCAAGGTCCGCTATATGCACTCGGACATCGACACCCTGGAACGAATTGAGATCCTGCGCGATTTCCGATTGGGCGCGTTTGATGTCTTGATCGGCATCAACCTGTTACGCGAGGGGTTGGATATTCCTGAATGCGGCTTGGTTGCCATTCTGGACGCGGACAAAGAAGGCTTCCTGCGCTCTGAAACCTCTTTGGTACAGACCATCGGTCGCGCGGCGCGAAACGCCGAAGGGCGTGTGATCATGTATGCGGACAAGATCACCGGTTCGATGGAGCGCGCGATTGGCGAAACCAACCGCCGCCGCGAAAAGCAACAGGCCTATAACCTCGAACACGGGATTACACCGGCGACAGTGAAAAAGAACATCGAGGATGTTTTGGCGGGGCTTTACAAGGGCGACACGGATATGTCCCGCGTCACCGCCACCATCGACAAACCATTGCATGGCGCCAACCTAGAGGCGGTATTGGATGGCCTGCGGACAGACATGCGCAAGGCAGCAGAGAACCTTGAATTCGAAGAAGCCGCACGTCTGCGGGATGAGGTCAAGCGGCTGGAGGCCGTCGATCTGGCCGTGTCCGACGACCCTATGGCACGCCAATACGCCATCGACAAAGCCTCGGAGGCAGCGGTGAAATCCCGAGGCCGCTCAACCGCGGGCA
>CBCYME010000025.1:0-20300 GCA_965183835.1 Paracoccaceae bacterium
CAATCGCGGTCTCAGTCATGAGGAACTCCCTTGGGTTTTTTCCTGGGGGGAAATTTTTTTCTTGAGAGTATGGTGCATCTTTGCCTTAAATCAAGCAACAATCTGGTTATGATGACCACAATAAAAGCCACCAACGGGAGAAGAGAATGAAACGTATCCTTAAGGCAGCCGCCGTCGCGGCCGTGGGATTTGCACTGTCAGGTGCAGCGCAGGCGCAGTCTGCTTTGAATGAAATTTTGGACACGGGCGTGCTCAAGGTTGGCACCACAGGGGATTGGAACCCTATGACTTTGCGCGACCCTGCAACCAACAGCTACAAAGGGTTCGACATCGACGTGATGAACGAGTTGGCTGCTGATCTTGGCGTAAAGGTCGAATTTGTGCCGACAGACTGGAAAACGCTGGTCAACGGCGTGGTTGCGGGCAAGTACCACCTGACCGGCTCTGCATCGATTTCCCCACCCCGCATGAAAGTGGCTGGTTTCTCGGAAAGCTATATTTCTGTTGAGATTTTCCCGTTCACGCTAAAGGAAAATGCCGAGAAATTCAATGGCTATGACTCGATCAACCAGCCCGGTGTCAAAGTGGCAACCACGCTGGGAACCACGTTTGAAAAACTGGCGCGGGAATGGTTTCCAAATGCGGATATCAAGGTCGTAGAGGCCCCCGCACGCGGCTTCCAAGAGGTTCTGGCGGGACGCGCAGACGTCTTTATCACCTCCAACATCGAAGGGTCCACACTGGAGAAAAAGTTCCCAATTACACGGGTTCCCGGCACCGAACCCCGTGCGCCGACACCGATTGCAATGTTGTTGCCACAGGCCGATCAGGTTTGGATCAACTACGTCAACAACTGGGTGAAAGTGAAACAGGCCAAAGGGTTCTTTGAGGCAACAAAAGCCAATTGGGGCCTCTGAGGTTTCAGTGATTTGATTCGGGGCCGTGCATCAATTGCGCGGCCCCTTTTGTTTTTAGCGCTCGGGAAATGTGCAATGAAACTGATGGATATGACGTGGCGACAAGTCGAGGCCAAGTTAGAGGCGGGCGCTTGTGTGTTGTTGCCCGTTGGATCGACTGAACAACACGGGCCAATGGGGCGGATCGGAACCGACACCATGTGCGCCGACGCGGTGGCGCAAGCGGCGGCAGATCACTGCGACGCGATTGTTGCGCCTGCGCTTGCTTATACGCCTGCACCGTTCAACACTGGCTTTCCTGGGACTGTGTCTTTGTCAGAACCCGTTTTCAAGGCGATGGCCGACGAAGTTATCAAAGGGTTACTGGCGCAGGGCTTTCAAGGTGTCTTTGTGGTCAATGGACATGGTGCAAATTTGGCCCCTTTGTACGAAATTGGGGGTAAACTCCCCAAAAGGGCGCTGCAAATCATGAGCTGGTGGGACGCCCCCGAGGCCAATGCCCTGCGCAAATCCCTGTACGGGGATTGGGAAGGGATGCACGCCACCCCCTCTGAAATCGCGATCACCCAAGCCCTGTTTGGTGTCTTGCCCGAGGATGACGCGGCAACGCCCCCGATGCGCTTGAGTCCTGAATTTATCAAGGCCCACGCAGGAGATAAGCATGGGCCACCGGATGAACATCGCGCAAAATTCCCCGACGGGCGGGTCGGATCGCACTCGGCTTTGGCCCGACCTGAGCACGGGGCACAGCTGTTAGAATTGGCGGCAAAAGGTATCGCGGATGCCTTTGCCACCTTTTCTGACGGGCGCTAGTTCTTCAAAGTCAGGCTGATTTCCAGACCAATCGTACGATTTCGGGCCTCAAACGTACCATCGTGCATCCGCGCGATGGCCGCCACCAAAGCCAATCCCAAACCAGAGTTCTTGTTTGTGCGACTCGGGTCCAAAGTGACAAAGGGTTGTGACAAGCGATTCAGATCGGCGTCGGGCACACCCGGACCCTGATCGCGCACCGAGAGGCACAGGTCCGTGGCTGATTGTTCCAGCTTAACGGTAATCGTCGATTGCTCAGGAGCGTATCGCAACGCGTTGTCCAACAGATTTGAGAGGGCCTGCGCCAGCAACGTCTTGTGCGCCGGTATCGGGGCTGCGTCGCCTTCGACTGTGATGGTCACATTTTTGTCTGCAGCGACCGGATCGTAGAATTCGACGACATCTTGCACCAAGGCGGGCACGTCGACGGGTTCGAATTCGTCGCGGCCCAATCCTGCCTCGGCGCGCGAGATTTCGGTCAGTTGGGAAAACACCCGCAAGAGGTGGTCGACCTCGGCCAAGGCGCGGGCGGCATCCGCGTCGCGCTCGGCGTCGGTGCGGGTGATATCGGTCAGCTGCTCGACCCGTTGACGCAAGCGCGACAGCGGCGAGCGCAGATCATGGGCGATGGAATTGGTGGTCATGCGCAGATTGCTGATCAGATCTTCGTTTTGATCGAGCATGCCGTTCAATGTCGTCGCCATCTGGTCAAACTCATCGCCCGTCCCACGCAAGGGGATGCGGCGCGACAGATCACCGGACACGATGTCCTCGGACGTGCGGGCAATATCGGCAAGGCGGGAAAAGACCAGCCGGGTTAAGAGCCAGCCCGTCAACAGGCTGAGCGCAAGCGCCGCCAATAGGGACAGGCCGACGGAACGGAGTAAAACCCGATCAAAGTTGCGGCTTGCCGATGTATCCCGCCCAACCAAGAGGCGTTCATAAAGAGGGAGTTTGATGGATGCGGCAGAGATTGAGACGCTTTCACCAGAGTCCGTTTTTATCAGATCCAGTTCAACCCAGCCGCTGCCGGGTTCTATGTCTTTGGGCCATCCAATCAGATTACCGGCCAGAACATTGCCTTGGGCGTCGGCCAGGAGATAGAGCGCATCCCGGGCAGCCGCGTCTTCGGATCGTCGCTCAATCGCGCGGATCAGGCCGATTGTACCCATCCGCTCGTATTCATCCGCAAGGCCGGCCAGTTCGGCGGTAACGACGCTGCGGGTCTCATTTGCGATTGTGCGATTGGCTGTCAGATAGACCAATGTCAGAACTGCGGCCGTCATCACCGTGCTGAGGATGACGCTGGCCAAGACAAGTCGCGTGCGCGCATTGCGACTTTGTATCAAGGGCTTACGCATCAGACATCATGTAGCCAGCACCGCGCACTGTTTCGATCAGGGGCTTTGTGTTCCCCTCATCAATCTGGCGGCGCAATTTGGAAATATGGACATCGACGATATTTGTGTTGGGGTCGAAATGGTATTCCCAGACCCCCTCGAGCAACATGGTTCGTGAGATGACGCGGTTCTTGCGCCGCAAAAAGAATTCTAGAATTTGGAATTCGCGCGGGGTCAGCGTCAGTTCCTGTCCGGCACGGGTGACTTTGTGTTTGAGCAGATCCATTTCCAGATCATGGCAGGTCAGTGTGGATGTTTCTTCAGTGTCTTGGGGGCGGCGCAACAAAGCCTCGATCCGGGCATGGAGTTCTTGAAACGAGAACGGTTTGACCAGATAGTCATCGGCTCCGGCACGCAGCCCTTTGACGCGTTCGTCAACCGCGCTCATTGCAGTGAGCATCAAAACAGGGGTTTTCAGCCCTGCGGCGCGGATGGATTTGATCAGCGCCAACCCGTCCAAACCGGGCAACATGCGATCCAGCACAATGGCGTCAAATCCGCCGTCCGTGGCATGATACAAGCCTTCGCGCCCATCGGGGGCGGTTTCCACGGTAAAGCCTTCCTCACCAAACCCTTTGGCAAGGAACTCGCGGGTGTCGGTGTCGTCTTCGACGATCAGAAGGCGTCTGCTCATGTCGGGTCATCCTTTTGTTTTGAATATACAGTCTGGAAAAATGGATTGCACGTGCTGTGCATGAAATGGCCGGGCGCGGATGGGGCGCGCCCGGCCGGGCCGGCAGAAATGACGTGAGTGGTGGTCCGCCGACCCAGGCGCGCGCTAGAACCCCTCGAAACTTGGCGCGCGCGTCAGGGTGTGGGTTAGGCGATTTCCACCGCGACAAAGATCTGGTTGCCGCTGCGGTTGATCAGCACAAGTGCGGGATCTGTCTTTTCCGACTTGAGCGCCTTTTTCAAAGCGGTGGGCGTTTTGGTTTCTTCGCTGCCCAGTTTGACAATGACATCGCCAACCTTAAGCCCGGCCTTGGCGGCTGGTCCGTCTTGCGACAGCGAGGTGACGACAACACCGGAGACCGTATCGTCAACGCCAACTTCGGCGCGGGCGGTTTCGGTGAGGGGGGCAACGGTGACGCCCAGCACCTTGGCCGACGATTCGCTTTGCATCGGGGTGTCGATGTCGGCGGCGGCGGTTTCAAATGTGCCGATGGTGACAGTCACGGTTTCGGGGCGGCCATTGCGGAACACCTCGATCCGGCTGTCGTTCCCGGCTTTGGTGGCGCCGACAAGGCGGGGCAGATCGGCGCTGGATTTCACCGGGGTGCCGTTGAACGCGACGATCACATCACCGGATTTCAGCACGCCCTGCGAGGGGCTGTCGGGGACAATGTCAGAGACCAGCGCGCCATTGGTGCCCTCGAGCCCCATGGCGGCGGCAATGTCGGCGTTCAGGTTCTGGATCGAAACACCCAACCAACCGCGGTTGACCTGACCGTCATCCTTGAGATCCGCCACAATGGTGTCGACGATATTTGATGTGACGGCAAAGCCCAGACCAACCGACCCGCCGGTGGGGGAATAGATCGCAGAGTTCACGCCAACCACGTCGCCCTGCATGTTAAAGAGCGGCCCACCCGAGTTGCCTTTGTTGATCGCGGCGTCGGTTTGCAGGAATTCGGCATAGGGCCCGTCTGAGATGTTGCGGCCTTTGGCGGAAACGATGCCGGTGGTGACTGTGCTGCTGAGGCCAAATGGGTTGCCGACGGCCACCACATCTTCGCCGACGCGGATTGCGTCGCTGTCGCCGAGTTCAACGGCGGGCAGGATCTCACCGGCGTCGATCTGCAACAGGGCAAGGTCGGTCAAGGCATCCATGCCGATGATTTGGGCTTCGAACTCTCGATCATCGCTGAGGCGGACGGTTACTGTGTCGGCGCCATCAACGACGTGGTGGTTGGTGATGATCAGGCCGTCCTCTTCGAGGATAAAGCCGGATCCCAGTCCCTGACGGGGGCCTTGTTGGCCGCGGGGCATCTGATCGGGTGCGCCAAAGCGGCGGAAGAATTCGCCAAAGGGCTGGCCGTTGCGGTCAAACTGCTGTGCGCCCGCGGGCTGTTGTTTGGCCTCTTGGGTGGCCAGGATGGTAACAACCGAGGGCGCGACCTCTTCTACCAGGTCAGCGAGGGCTTCGTCGGCGGCACTGGGCAGGGCGGTTGAGGCGAGCAACAGCGCGCTGAGCGCGGATGCGCCAGCCCATTGCGGCAGGTGCGAGGAAAGGCGAGGGGATTTGCGAAAGCTCATTGTAGTCTCCTGTAATCTGACCGGGTTCTGTTCCGGGGTTGATCAGGAAACTAAGGGGGCAATCTGTGTCTTTGCTGATGGGCAGATTAAGGTTTGTTCATCTTGCTTTATTTTTGGGGTGCGTGTTCGGCAATGTCCCAGAAAAGGCCCGTCATGACCTGTGCTGCCTGACGCACGGTCGGCTTTAGCACATGTTCGTTTGGGGCGTGTTGATTGCACCCAGCATAGGAATGCGGCACCCAGATCGTGGGCAGGCCCAAGGTTTCAGCAAAACAGGCATTGGGCAGAGAGCCGCCAAGATTGGGCAGAACATGGGGTTTGCGTCCAACCGTGTGGGTGATCGAGGTGATGGCAAACTGCGCCCAAGGGTGGGTGGGGTCCAATCTGGTGGCGTCAAACGGGGTTTCGTCGGTTTCGGTGATGGTCACGCGTTCGAACCCGTTGCGGTCCAGATGGCGGCGTAGGGCAGGCAGGATGTCTTGGGCCCGGGTGCCAACCACAAAACGAAGTTGGCATGTGGCGCGGGCCTGTCCTGCGATGGCATTGACCGGGGCGTCAGGTTTTCCGGCATGGAGGGCGAGAATGGAAAAGGCGTTCCAGCCAAAAACACGTTCCGCCGGGCTAAGATCTGGTTCGCCCCAATCGGGGTCGGCGCCTTTGGGCTCTGGTAGGTCGGCAAGTACGGTGCGGATGTCTTGGGTCAGTGTTTGGGGACGCCATTCCGGGATTTGGATCGCCCCGCGCGCGTCGGTGATCGTGGCAAGTGCGTGGGACAGGATCATTGCCGGGTCAGCCAGCAAGCCGCCCCAATTGCCGGAATGATGCGCGCCGGGTCGCAGATCTATGCTGAGATCGAAATTGAGCGCGCCGCGTGCGCCCATAAACAGGGTTGGGGTATCGGGGGCTAACCGGGGGCCGTCTGAGGCAATCAAGACGTCAGCGCGCAGCCGGTCTTGTTCTGCCTCACAGAGGTCGGCCAAACCGGGCGATCCGATTTCTTCGCCCATTTCCATCAGGAGTTTGAGATTGAAACCAAGGTGTCCGCGCGTTGTTAGAACACTTTCCAAGGCGGTGAGATTGATCAGATGCTGGCCTTTGTTGTCGGCGGTGCCACGGCCATAGACCCGATCGCCAACGTGGGTCAGGTCAAAGGGTGTCAGGCCGTCGTCCCAATCTGGGCTTTGGGCGTGGGTGACGTCGCCATGCCCATAGGACAGGACGGTGGGCAGGGTGGGGTCTTCGATCCGTTGTGCCAATAGAAAGGGTGCGCCGCCAGCTGGGTTGGGGAGCAGGGTGCAGGTCATGCCCAACCGTTCGGCGCGGGGGATGATCTGATCGGTTAGGTAGCCGGCCAGATGTGGGGCGGCGTTGGGGTTTTGGCTTTCGGAGGGGATGCGCACCAGATCGGCCAAGGCGTGCCAGAACGTTCCTGTTTCAAAAGCGTTGTCTGATAAAGACAGGGCTGAGTCGCGGGTCATGTGGTCCACCATGTGGCGATTTGATCGGTAGAAATGCGATCTGCGAGGCCCAGCGCCACGATCCCTTGGGCTTGCGTGTCTGAGGCACGGATTTCTGTGTGGGTGCCGACACAGTGAATTTCGAATGTCCCATCGGGGCCGGAAACGAACCCTTTGAGGCGGTACAGCCCATCGGGTCGGTTTTGGATTTTGGTCTCAATTTGGGCACGGTTGAGCGGGTCAGGCGCGGGGTCGTTCCAATGTGCATATATAGGGTGTGAGATTGTGGGCCGGGAATTGGGCAGGGGTGTCACCCCAAATACCAACGGTGCCAGAGGACCATCGGGGAGTGGGATAGGTAGAGAGAGATCATGTGCCTGCAGTTGTTGGGTCAGCTTATCAGAGAGCGTCTGGCCTTTGGTCAGCAGTTTCAGGTCGGCCGCTTGAATTTGCTGCGCGACTTGGGGCGCGATCAGGTCATCTGTCAGCAGATCGGCACAATTCAAGGCATCTATCAGCGTGACGATCCCGGCATATGACATCTCGGGTTCGGCTTTGGCGGCGTTGGCAATGGCGGCGGGGTCGGCGATACCGCTGGCCTCGATCACCAGATGGTCGGGCCGGGGGCGGCGGTCCAGCGCATCGCCCAAGGCCATGAACAGATCCGCCCCCATGGTGCAGCACACACAGCCGTTGGTCAGAGCGATGGTATCATCGCCGGATGTTTCGATCAGGGCCGCATCAATATTGATGGCGCCGAAATCATTGACCATCACCAGCAGACGCAGGCCGTGGTCCTCGGCCAGCAGGCGGTTGATCAGGGTCGTTTTGCCTGCGCCAAGATAGCCGCTGATCACTGTGAGGGGCAGGCGGGTCATAGCAGGCGCACATGTCCACCAGAGACGGTGCCAAGCACACCAACGTCTTTGAGAGTTGTCGGATCTACCGCCGTGGGGTCTTGGTCCAAAATGGCAAAGTCCGCTGTCTTACCGGTTTCGATGCTGCCGATTTCGGCGTCCAGTTTCAGGGTGTATGCCGCGCCAAGCGTGATGGCGTATAGCGCCTCGTCAACCGTGATGCATTGGTTTTCGCCCAGCACTTGGCCGGTCATGGTTTGGCGATTTACGGCACACCATGCGGTGAACAGCGGACCCAGTGGCGTGACGGGCGCGTCGGAATGCAGGGCGATCCGCAACCCTTCGTCCAAGGCGGAACGGGCAGCGTCCATCCGATGGGCGCGGTCTTTGCCGATGGTGAGCGCCACGTGCTGGTCGCCAAAGTAATAAATGTGGTTGGAAAAGATATTGGTGCAAACATTTAGGTCCGCGCAGCGGCGAAACTGATCCCGGCCCATCAGTTGGCAATGTTGCAGGACATGGCGTGCCCCGGCCCATGGATGTTTGCGGGCCGCGGCCTCGAGCGCATCTAAGGTGACAGAGGAGGCTTCGTCTCCGTTCACATGAATATGCATCTGCACTCCATGCTTTTGCATGGATTCACATAAGGCAAAGATCGTTTCAGGCGGGGTGTTCCAGATGCCGTTGGGTTGCCCGCCGACATAGCCCGGCCATTTGACGCGCGCGGTCCAGCCCTGAATGGCCCCATCCGTCATCAGTTTAACCGCGCCGAGGCGCAATTTGTCGGTGGACGCGGTGCGCAAGGATAGGGCGCGCTCAGCCAATTCATCGGGTGATCCGCCAGCGGCGCCTAAGGCGGGCACGAGGCGCAGCCCGAAATTCGGGTCTGATGTGACGGAGAGCAAGACCGACAGATCCTCTTGTTCCATGTGGGAATAGAGGTCGGTTGCGGTGGTGACGCCGGCACGGCAACAGACGTCACCGTAGGATCGGATCGCCTGTTCGGTTTGGGACAGTCCGCGAAAGTCGACCCCGGTGCGGCGCATCACAGGGAACATGGCGGCCATTTCCTGAAGTTCGCCAATTGGGTCGCCATTATTGTCCTTGATGACGCCCTCGACATTGGTCTCGCGCGAATAGCCCGCCATTTCCAAGGCTTTGGTGTTGGCGCAGAGCAGGTGAAAGTTGGAATAGATGATAACAATAGGGCGGTCGGTGCTGATTGTGTCCAGATGATGCCGGTTCATCCGCTCAGAGGGCAGGAATATCGGATCAAAGCCCCAGCCGATCAAAGGTTCACCGGGGGGGAGGTCCTGTTCAAAGGATTGCAGGCTGGCGATCACCGCATCCAGATCGGTCATTCCGGGGTGGAGTTCCCCCTGAGGATCAATTCGGTCGTGGTAGCCCGCATAGGCATAATTCCACATCGCCCCGGCCATCAGGTGGGCGTGACCTTCGACAAAGCCGGGCATCAGGGTGGTATCGGCAAGACGGTCATCATGGGTGACAGGGCCCCAAGCATCGGCGCAATCGGGTCCGCCAGTGGCGAGGATTTTGCCGTCCTGAACCGCCACATGAGTGGCTGTTGGTTGGGAGGGGTCCATTGTAATGATCTTTTTGGCCGAAAATACTGTCACGTTGCCCATCGGAGTCTCCTTGTAATGAAAAATAGCTAACGTGGGTGCGTGGGGCAGTAAAACGAATTCTTGCTCGGCGCTCAATTCACCGTGGGTTGGGAAATGTGCATCACCGGGAGATGGCCATTCTCACGGCTGAGGGCCTTGCGCGGTCGAACCCCGGAATAGGCGAACTGACCTGTGGCGAATCTGAACGGCCAATTTTGGGCAAATTCTAAGTTGATTCGAACCAAAACAAGGCGGATTGCACGCCGATTCCTGCAAAATACCTCTGAATTTCAAGGATTGGTTCCGAAAATAGGGTCAACTGAGGCGAAATAGTGGCTGCTCTCGAGGGGGTCCCTCTTGGTTGTGTTTTGAATCTCACTGTTCACTGAACGGAAACAAAAACAGAGAGTATTTGCCGTTACTTAGGTGTTCAGCAGGCCCAAGCCCACTGGGTGTAGTAAAAACGCAGGCATATTTTAACCGGGCTGAAACAATGCACAACCTTGGGGAGATCCTTGTTGGGCTGTTTAAGAGGTCGACTGGCCGACAAGCTGCAAGTCTGGTCGATTTTAGGAGTCTTTTCACTTTGCCCGTTTCGGACCGTCCGGTATTTATAGATTAGCCCAACTGGGGGGCGATGTCTGTTGGTCATGGGGGTGACCACAACGATTTGCATCTGACGATGCGAGAGAACTGTGTGTTCGCGCAGCTGCTGCCAAGCTGATTGTGACGATTGCGCAAGCGGATGACTCTTATGAGTTATCTGAGCGCTCCACTGTGAGCGCGGACCGCTCTCTCCATCTGTCGCTTATGCGAACGCTGTGGTTGCTGTGGGACCATCATGTGCATCTCGGTATGTGGGGGGATCCGCATGTAAGCGGGACGGCATCCAGTATGCCGAAAAGGAGAATGTGATGGCGACGAATTTTGACAACCCGTATTCAGCCAACGTAATCGGCTTGTGGGATTTCCGACCAAGTGCGGAAACTGATGATACAGGCCTGGGAGACGGAATTGCCCAGGATGGTACGCCAGTAGATAATCCGGATTTTGCCGCAGGCTGGATGTTCAGCACGGCCGAAGGCGGGCGCATGGATATCGACGACGGAGACGATCAGGAATTTGACCTGAGCGAAGGCTCTATCGTGACAGTGTTCCGCCCCTTTGGCGACAATGGCTCAGATACAAATACAGTTGTCAGCCGCGGCGTTGAGCAAAGCGCAGATGGCACCGATGGTCCCGGCGGCGGAACCGGTGCTGACAGTGGGTTCTTTGAAATTCGCGTCACCAGCGATGGTGCTGTCGAAGTGCAGCATCGCGATGGCGGCAACGAAGCAATCCTCAGCACGGCTGATGGGTTCTTTGCCGGTGGTGATGTTGTTCGGGTGGTCTATGCGTGGTCTGCCGACAAAGGTCCCCATTTGCAGGTAGAGAACGTTACCCAAGGCACCACAGAGAACGTATCAAGTGACGTGACCGGCCTGACGTTGGACGTGACCACCGATACGGAACAAAGCTTTTCCATCGGTGCGCGTGAAGCAACAGACGACAATTTCGACCAGCCCTTTAGCGGCGGCATCGACTATGTGGCCGTGCTGGACGAACCCGTCGTGGGTCAAGGCAATGGCATCGTTGATGGTACGGCTGGCGACGACGTGATTGATCTGGCGTACACTGGCGATCCCGAAGGCGATGTGATCGATGGTGGCGATGCTATCGATCCGACCCATGGACCTGATGATGATGTTGTTGATGGCGGTGCCGGAGATGACAGCATTTCCGCAGGCGCAGGGGATGACACTGTTTACGCTGGCAGCGGCAACGACACCGTTGATGGCGAAGAAGGCGACGATGTGTTGCATGGCGATGGCTCGGCCCCCGGTGGCGGTGCCAGCGGTGAAACGCGCGAAGCATTCCAGTGGGATCTGGCACCAGACCCCGATGACGGCGGCGACGTCGACGATGGCGATGATCTGAGCGGTGGTTTTGTTCAGAACACCGGCACTGTGGATGTGACGTTCTCTGTTCTTGATGAGACACCTACAGCCGGAAGTGATTTCTCGACTCAGGAACAGTTCGTTACCAATATTGATACTGACGGACCTGACGCCGACGACAACAGCGCGCTGAATTCTGACTTGGAAAACCCGACGGACGCTGCGGGGTATCAACTCGAATTTTCTGACCCGGTAACCAATGTTTCGTTCCGCGTGAATGATGTTGATGCCAATGGCGAGGTGATGGTTCAGGCCTATGCCCCGAATGGTGATCCCATTACGGTTAACCTGGCTGGCGGGATTGGTGTCTCACTCAGCGACACCGATGGCGTTGCGGGGGACGACACTGCGACAGGTGACGGTGGACATGCCAACCCTGACAACTCGGTCTATTCTGTTCTTGTCACCATCCCCGGACCAGTTGGGCGGGTGGTTATTGATCATAGCGTTGCAGGCATTGGGGATAGCGAAGTCAGCTTTACCGATGTGTACTTTGATGTGGCAAATGCCGACACCGGCCCGGATGGCGATGACAGCCTGATTGGTGGCGGCGGCGACGACGAAATCTACGGTGGCGGCGGTGACGACACTGTCGACGGCGGTGATGGCTCAGACAGCGTCGAAGGCGGCGATGGCAATGACGTGATCAACACCGGTGGCGACATTGGCAGCAATCTGCCAGATCGCGGTTTCCCATCCTATGACGGTTTGCCCGCGGTTCCTGCCGATGGCGATATCTTTGATGACCGAGACACCGTTGATGGTGGGGCTGGCAATGATATCATTCTGACTGGTGATGATGCGGACGTTATTACCGGCGGAACCGGCGACGACAGCATTGATGGCGGTCTGGATGATGACACCATTTCCGGCGGCGCGGACAACGATCTGATCGTTGGTGGCGAAGGTGCGGACTCGATCGACGCTGGTGACGGTGACGATATGGTCTACGGCGGGCTGGATCCGTCGTTCCCAGATCGGTTGAACATTCGTGATGACGGGACTGACGGTCCCGCAGATGTCGAGCAGACCAATGGTCTCGACTATATCGACGGCGGCGCGGGGAATGACACCCTGTTCGGCCAAGATGACGATGACACCATTGTGGGTGGCACTGGCGACGACTGGATCGACGGCGGCATTGACGAAGATTCGCTTTCGGGTGGGACCGGGGATGACACAATTCTTGGTCGTCACGGCGAAGATGAAATTCACGGCGAAGAGGGCAATGATGTCCTGCTTGGCGGTGAAGGTGCGGACCTTGTGTTTGGTGGCGACGATCGGGATACGATCGGTGCCGGCATTGGGGACACCATCGAAGGTGGCGAAGGCGGCGACGACTTTGACACCGTGATCGCAACCGGTCTGGCCGTGGTTGATTATGATGACACCGACCCAGATGGCGAATCTGGTACGATCACCTATTACAATCCGGATCTGTCCGTTGCGGGCACCGCTGATTTCTCTGAGATCGAGCAGGTTCTGGTTATTGGGTCTCCGACGGCGACGAGCACTTCGGCTGGCGCGCCAGGCGCTCCGGGTGGACCCGGTACGTTGGGTGTCGATGGTGTTGTCGAAGGCACGTCCGGCGATGATGTGATCGATCTTGCCTATACCGGTGACCCCGAAGGTGACTTGGTTGATGGCGATGATGCGGTATCCCCATTGGTCGACGAGCAGGATGTGATCCTTGCAGGTGGCGGCAACGACAGCGTTCACGGTCGTGACGATACCGATGTGATCTTTGGCGGAACCGGCGACGACACCGTAAGTGGTGACGGTGGCGGCGATGCGATCGACGGTGGCGAAGGCGACGACAGTCTGGATGGCGGCGCAGGTCGTGACATCGTGGTTGGTGGAGATGGCGATGACACCATTTCCGGCAGCAACGAAGATCCGGATGATGGCGGCGACATTCTTTCCGGTCAGGGCGATGACGACACATTCCTCAACGTAGGTCAGGGCGATGTGATCATTGGTGGCGAAGACGCTGATGGTTTGGATATCGATACGCTGGATCTGCGCGGCGCAGCCGAAGCGGCGAACCCAGGCGGGACGCTGACGGTTGAGTTGGATGCTGGCAACCCAGAGAACGGTATCGTTCGGTTCTTTGACGCCGCTGGCGATGAAACCGGGACCTCTGAATTCCGTGAGATCGAAGCGATCATTCCTTGCTTTACGCCGGGGACTTTGATTGCCACGCCAAAAGGCGAGCGTCGTGTCGAAGATCTGCAGATTGGGGATCGTATCATCACGCGTGACAATGGCATTCAGGACATCAAATGGATTGGACAGCGTCAGCTTGATACCAAAGAGCTGGCCCATGCCGAACATCTGAACCCGATCCTGATCCGCGAAGGCGCATTGGGCAACGGTCTGCCAGAGCGGGACATGATGGTCAGTCCGAACCACCGCGTTCTGGTCGCCAACGACAAAACCGCGCTGTACTTTGAAGACCGCGAAGTGTTGGTTGCTGCCAAGCACCTGACGGGTCTGGAAGGCGTCGATGTGGTTGAGGTGTCAAACGTGACCTATGTGCACTTTATGTTCGATCAGCACGAAGTTGTGCTGTCAGACGGTGCATGGACCGAAAGCTTCCAGCCGGGGGATCAGACCTTGGCCGGAATGGGCAATGCGCAACGCACGGAAATCTTTGAACTCTTCCCAGAGCTGAAGACCCGTGAGGGGCTTGATGCCTACGCCGCAGCGCGCCGGTCGCTTAAGAAACACGAAGCCCGTCTGCTGATGTAATCAGCACCGGGCCTAGGGCTAACCCCGCTTATGCAGCACTATTTCCGCGCCTTTCGGGGTGCGCGGGCTGGGTCAGGACGCTTCGGTGTCCTGACTTTTGCGTTTTGCGCGCCAGTTTTCCCAATCTTCGGGCGTGTCCAGATCCAACCGTGCGCGGTGTCCGGGGAGCGCGTGCAGTTTTCGTCTGTCTTTGTTGTTTTGCAGGATGGCAAATGCGCCCTTGTCCCCCGTCAGGTTTTGAAAGTCGTCAAACAGGGTTGCGCGGAAGATGATCGGGTGACCGGGCGTGCCGTCTTGGGTCGCAGCTTGCAGGATGTCGATATTGGGCGTGGCATCAAAGGTGTCGGCCAGAACCTGAATATCCTGGGCTGTTAAATCCGGCATGTCGCCGGGGATGATCATCACCGCCGTTGTGTCATCGGGCAGGGCGGCCACCCCCGTCTTGATCGAATGGGCCATGCCCAAATGCGCATCGGGGGATGGGATAAGCCGGGCACCCTTGGCGACTTTGGCGCGTGGATGATTCAGATCGGGGACAATGACGGTGGTGGGTCGCCCGCTGTGCAGCGCACGGTTTACCATGGTGGTCAGGCAGGCTGCGCCGTCGACCTGTTCTAACAGTTTGTCCCCCCCGCGCATACGCGAGGATTGGCCGGCCGCAAGGATCAGAATATGGATCATGCCGCCACATTAGGGAGGATATCACCGGGAGAGTAGAGCGGTTTTGCCCCTCTCCCGGAAAATGTTGGCGTGAATTACCCGCGCATGCGGGCCCCATCGACATCAAAGAGTGGGTTAGAGATCACGTGAGCCTTGCGCATTTCGCCGAGGATTTCGATTTCGACCTCTAACCCGTCGGCGATGCGATCCGTGGGCAGGAAGCCTTGGGCAATCGATTTCTGTGCATAGTGGGAATACCCACCAGAGGTACAGAACCCGACCACTTTGCCCTCGAGCCAGATGGGTTCATAGGCGTTGACGTCGGCGTCGTTTGCATCGACCTCGAAGGCGACGAGCTTGCGATCGGTGCCATTGGCGCGTTCTTCTTCGGCGGCGGCGCGGCCGATGAAATCAACATTTTTCTTGAACGAAATGAAGCGATCCAGCCCGGTTTCTGCAGCTGTGTAATCAGGTGAGAATTCGGCCATCCAAGAGCCAAAGAATTTATCAAGCCGCAGCGACATCATTGCGCGCATCCCAAAGGGCACCATGCCATGAGGTTGCCCGGCGGCCCAAAGTGTTTCCCAGAGGTTTCGTTGCGCCATCGGATCACAGTAAATTTCGTACCCGAGATCGCCGGTATAGCTGACGCGCTGAACGATGCAGTCGGTCATGCCAATGGTCATGCGGCGCACATCCAGGAATTTGAAATCGCTCAGATCGGCGCGGGTGCAGGCCGATAGAACCTCGGCGGCTTTGGGGCCTGCGATTTGGAACCCATTTCGTTTATCGCTGATATTTTCAATGCTTACGCTGTCATCTTTATGTTGATCGAGCCAGCGGTAATGGAACGCCTGACTGCCATAAGAGGCGGTGAGCTGGAATTCGGTCTCGCTGAGACAAGAGACGGTGAAGTCCCCGATCAGCTTGCCCTTTGGCGACAGCATCGGGGTCAGGGACAAGCGCCCCGGCTTGGGCATGCGTCCGGCCATGATCCGATCTAGCCAAGCGCGCGCGCCTGGACCTTTGATCAGGTATTTGCCGAAATTGTGCACCTCGTTGATGCCAACGGCGGTGCGGACGCCGCGCACTTCGCGGGCTGTGGCGTCAAAGGCATCTGATCGGCGGAACGAGGGGGTTTCGTATGTCGGTTCATCGCCTTGGGCGAAATAGTTCGCGACCTCGAGCCCGAATTGCTGGCCCCAGACGGCGCCCAGCTTGCTGAATGTATCGAACATTGGGGTGGTTCTGTTGGGGCGTGCGGCTGGCAGTTCTTCGTTGGGATACGAGACGGAAAAGCGTTTCTGGTAATTCTCGATTACCTTTGGGCGGGTGTAGCCGGGGCTAATCCAATCGCCAAACCGGGCGACGTCCATGGCAAACACATCGCGTTCGGGTTCGCCTTCGATCATCCATTGCGCCAGAGTGAGGCCAACGCCGCCGCCTTGGCTGAACCCGGCCATGACGCCACAGGCGGACCAATAGTTGCGCACGCCCGGAACCGGGCCAACGAGCGGGTTGCCATCCGGGGCAAAGGTGAAGGGGCCGTGGATCACGGATTTCACACCTGCGGTGGCCAAGGCTGGGAAGCGTTCGTATGCAAATTCAATACTGTCGGTGATTTTGTCAAAGTCGTCTGGCAACAATTCGTGCCCGAAGTTCCATGGGGTTCCGTCAACGGCCCAAGGTTTGCAAGGTTGTTCATAGAACCCGATGCAGAGACCGCGCCCCTCTTGGCGCAGATAGCTTTCGCCGGCGGGGTCCATGACGTGGGGGTGTTCGCCGCCGCCATCAATGATCGCTTCGATTTCGGGGATGTTATCGGTGACGAGATACTGGTGTTCCATCGGGTGCAGCGGGAAGTAGATCCCGGCCATTGCGCCGACCTCGCGGGCCCAGAGGCCACCCGCGTTGACGATATGTTCGGCGTGAATCGTGCCCTTGTTGGTGACAACGTCCCACGTTCCATCCGGGCGTTGGTTGGTTTCTTGAACCATACAGTGGGTTTCGATGGTCGCGCCGCCCATACGCGCGGCTTTGGCGTAGGCGTGTGTTGTGCCTGAGGGGTCCAGATGCCCATCTAAGGGATCGTAAAGCCCGCCGATAATGCCATCGATATTGGTGACGGGCGCGATCTTTTTGATTTCTTCGGGGCCGACGATTTCAGTCTCAAGCCCCATGAACCGGTGCTTGGCGCGTTCGGCCAGCAACATGTCGAACCGATCCTGATTGTCGGCAAGCGTTACACCGCCCACATGGTGCAGGCCACAGGACATGCCGGTGATCTCTTCGAGTTCTTTGTAAAGGCGGATGGTATACCCCTGAAGGGCCGCCATATTGGTGTCGCCGTTGAGGGTATGAAATCCGCCTGCTGCATGCCAAGTCGAGCCTGATGTCAGTTCCGAACGCTCAAGAAGCATCACGTCAGACCATCCCAATTTGGTCAGGTGATACAATACCGAAGCGCCGACAACACCGCCGCCAATGACGGCTACACGCGTGGTGGTTTTCATGAATTCCCTCCTTGTTTTCCCATACCGTTCCCTGAAACGAGGGGGGCCGCACATCCGTTTCCGACAAAACATGTCGCTGGAGGAGTCCAGAGTGGCGTGATTGCCTTGCGTAAGGGGAAGCCCCCGGGCACCTGACTAAGCGGTGACCGGGAGCCCATTTCCCACCACACTTGATAGACGTGGGGAAAACTGCGGTCAGTGTCCCATTGAATCGTTAAACAGAAAAACACACTTACGACTCTGACCGACCCAGAGAGGCCGCGCGTTTTTTGCTTAGGAAAACCATCGGCTCTGAAGGTGTAATAGGATCACCTTGAGAGTTGTTATGAAGAAAGAAGATAGTCGCGAATATCGCGTTATGCTCACGAATGGAAAGGTTGTGTATTTCACGTTACGTGAATTTCAAACCTTTATACGCAGCCTAAATGTTCTGTTTTTGCTGGCTATACTGTTGTGTGTGATGATCTGGGGCGAGGCCCAGACTATGAATGATGCCGCAGGGTTTGCGGTTCTGGTGTTGTATTGGTTCGGGTGTATCGCGCTGTATGTGCTACTGCTGCCGCTTTGGATTGCGGTGCCTTGTGACCTGTGGGCGAAATTCACTTCTAGGCCTTTGCCGTTGATTTTCGCAACGGGGCCATTGGTTTTTGCTCTTACGGTCTTTGCATCTTGGTTTCCGGCGGTCCCCGGCAGTCTTGTCGCGGATCAAGGGAATGGTCTTTTGGGACGTACAGTTCTCAAGAACATGATCGCGGCGCATCTGTGTGAAATGACTGCGTTCTTATGGCTGTATCCACAGTTTCAACTGGCGCGACACCGGGTGCGAACAAGCGCTGAGGTTCGGTTTGTTCGGTTGAATGGGCGCAGCCTGCCCGTGGACAGTTTGAAATTGGTGCGCAACGAAGAGCATTATCTGATCATCAACACCACGATGGGGACGGTGCGGTTGCGCGCGCGTATGAAGGATCTGTTGGCGCAGGTGGCGCTGTCAGATGGTATTCAGACACATCGGTCTTTTTGGGTCGCCACGTCAGAGGTGATAGAGCTGCGCGGTCATGAACTGCTCACGCAGTCTGGGGCCAGAATTCCAGTGTCCCGCTACCGCCTAAAGGCGGTGCAGGCCTGGCTTTCCGTTCTTGGCAAGCCGCATTAGAGGGGGCGGATGCGCAGACCGGTGACGCGGTTTCCTTCGCGGGTGATGACCTCGAACCGGAAGCCGTGAAAGGCAAAGACCTGACCCACGGTGGGGATCATCTGCGCCTCGTGGATCACCAATCCGGCCACGGTGTTGGCTTCGTCATCGGGCAGCGACCAATCGGTTGCCCGGTTGAGGTCGCGGATTGTCATGGCACCGTCGACCAGAAACTGACCGTCCTCGGTTTTCTTGACCTGAATCTCGGCGGCGGGATCGAATTCGTCGGTGATTTCGCCGACGATCTCTTCGAGGATATCCTCGAGCGTGATCAGGCCTTGCAGTGATCCATATTCGTCCACGACCAAGGCAAAGTGGCTGCGCATGCGCAGGAATTCCCGCATCTGATCGTCGAGCGTCGTGGTTTCGGGCACGAAGTATGGCGGGTTGGAAACCTTGGAAATGTCAAAGGCTTTCAACCTGCCGGTATCGCCTTCGGCGCCGCCAACCTGCGTATACATTGAACGGAACAGATCTTTGGCGTGCACAACGCCAATGATGTTTTCAGGTTCATCGCGGAACACAGGCAAACGCGTGTGTGGGCTTTGCAAACACTGTTGCAAGATGGTTTCGGGGTCGGCATTTGCATCGATCATTTGGATGTTTGAGCGGTGCAGCATGATCTCTTCGATGGCGCGGTCGCTCAGGTCCAGCGCGCCCAGAATGCGGTCGCGATCTTCTTTTTCGACGATGCCTTCGGAGTGGCCCAGATGCAGGGCGCCGGCGATCTCTTCGCGCACGGCGAGCATATGGCTGTCGGCGTCAATCTTGACGCCAAACAGGCTGAGTACACCGCGCACCAAAAGGCGGACGGCGGCAACGATGGGGGAAAACAGAGTGACGATCACCCCGATGATTGGCGCCACGGCTGCGGCGGCTTTTTCGGCGTGGATGATGGCATATGTTTTGGGCAGCACCTCGGCAAAGACCAGCACGAGCAGGGTCATCACAAGCGTTGCCAAGGCGATACCGCTTTCGCCAAACAGGCGCGTGAACAGGGCCGTCGCGAGAGAGGCGGACAGGATGTTGACCAGATTGTTGCCCAGCAGGACGGACCCGATCAGACGTTCGTTGTCTTCGGTGATGTCCAGCGCCTTTTGCGCCCCGCGCGAGCCTTTGTCGGCCTGCGTGCGCAGTTTGCCGCGCGAAGCCGCGGTCAACGCGGTTTCAGAGCCAGAGAAAAATCCAGACAAAACAAGCAGCAACAGGATTGAGCCTGTTGTGATCCAGAATGTGCTGTCGATCATAGAGGTGGTGGGGTCCATTGGGCCGATCTGTCCTTAAAGCTATCACTGTTATGAGCATGACAGGACTGCGGTTCAAGGGCTTAGCCGCCGTCTTTGGGGGGATCTTTTGCCAGCGGATGGTGTTCCAGAACCAATTCCGCCAGGCGTTCCTCTAAAACATGGGTGTAGATTTCGGTTGTGGCCACATCGACATGACCCAACAGAGTTTGAATGGATCGCAGATCAGCACCGTTCGCCAACAGGTGTGTGGCAAAGGCATGGCGCAGGGTGTGCGGTGTGACCTTGTTCGGGGACACCCCGCCAGAGACTGCGAATTCTTTGATCAAGAGGTAAAACCGATGCCGGGTGAGGAAGCCGGATTTTCCGCGTGAGGGGAACAGGTACTTGGAATTGGGAAGGCCTTTGGCGGTGGCCTCTTCCTGCATCAGATCGCGTTCTATTACCCAAGCTTCGAGAGCGGCGCGGGCAGGCGGGGACAGTGGAACCATGCGCTCCTTGCCGCCTTTGCCCAACACCAGCAACATGCGCGGATCACCACGAGCCGAGGACACCGGCAGAGAGACCAGTTCGCTGACACGCATGCCGGTGGCATAGAGCAGTTCCATCATGCAGGTG
>CBCYME010000026.1:0-56017 GCA_965183835.1 Paracoccaceae bacterium
GCCTATGTGGCCTTGGGTCCGGTCTATCCAACCATCCTGAAAAAGATGAAATGGCACCAGCAAGGTCTGCCGCGTGTCACAGAATGGAAAGAGCGGGTTGGGGATATCCCACTGGTCGGGATCGGCGGAATGAGCGTTGAGCGCGCGCCCGGTGTCTTACAGGCCGGTGCGGACATCGTGTCTGCCGTGACTGACATTACCCTCAACACGGACCCCGAAGCGCGCGTTCGTCAATGGATCGAGGCCACACGGTGAACCGGTATGCCCGTCAGATGATCTTGCCCCAAGTTGGGGCCGCGGGACAGGCGCGCTTGTCGGCAGGGCGAGTTTTGGTGATCGGTGCTGGCGGTTTGGCTGCCCCCGTTCTGCCTTTGCTTGCAGGGGCCGGGGTTGGTCATTTAACGCTGGTGGATGGGGACACAGTCGCACTGTCAAACCTGCACCGTCAGACGTTGTTTTCTGAGGGGACTGTGACCGCCCCAAAGCGCAAGCCGCAGCAGAACGTTGCCAGGAATTGAACAGTGACATCACTGTAGTTGCAAAAAAACAGACGCTAACAAGCGAAAATGCCGCTGACTTGATTGGGCAATCTGATGTGGTTCTGGATTGTGCCGATAGCTATGCGGCGACCTATACGCTGAGCGATACCTGCCGGACATTGGGCAAACCCCTGATCAGCGCATCAGTGTTGGGCATGGGCGGATACGTCGGCGGGTTTTGTGGTGGTACCCCGTCGGTGCGCGCTGTGTTCCCTGACGCCCCGGACAGTGGAGCAAGCTGTGCCACCGCTGGCGTATTGGGGCCGGTTGTTGTTCTGATCGGTGCGATGCAGGCGCAGATGACATTGGCCGTGCTGTTGGGGCTTGATCCCTCGCCATTGGGCCAGATGGTGCAATTTGATGCGCACACCTATCGGAGTACGGCGTTTCGGTTTGACGGCGCGCCCGAGCCTGATCAGATCCTGTCCTTTGTTGGGCCATCTGAACTAACCGACAGCGATTTTGTCATCGAATTGCGCGGTGTGGATGAGGCCCCTGAACCGATCCTGCCCACTGCAAACCGCATTCCACCGGATGAGGTGCTGAACCACCTTCCTGACCCCGACACGCGCATTGCTTTGTGTTGCGCAACGGGCCTGCGGGCTTGGCGCACGGCAGAACGCATTCAACAAAACTGGCCCGGCGAAATTGTTCTCGTCGCGGCTGCTACCTCCTAATACTCAAAAGGAAACGCGAACATGAAAAAACTGGTTACGGCACTGGCGCTGTTTGCAGCGACCCCGGCGATGGCTGCCGACAAAATGACCGTCCTGCTGGATTGGTTCATCAACCCCGACCACGGCCCGATCATTGTGGCGCAGGAGAATGGGTATTTTGCTGATCAAGGACTTGAGGTCGAAATCGTGGCCCCGGCAGACCCATCTGCCCCGCCTCGTTTGGTGGCGGCTGGTCAGGCTGATCTGGCGGTTTCTTATCAGCCGCAGCTGCACCTGCAGATCCACGAAGGCCTGCCGCTGAAACGCGTCGGAACCTTGGTTGCAACCCCGTTGAACTGCCTGCTGGTTCTGAAAGACGGGCCAATCAAATCCCCGGCGGACCTGAAAGGTAAGAAAATTGGGTTCTCGGTCGCCGGTGTAGAAGAGGCGGTTCTAGGCACCGTTCTGGGCAAATACGATGTGGCGCTGAGCGATGTTGAAATGATCAACGTAAACTTCTCGCTCTCACCATCGTTGATGTCGGGTCAGGTGGATGCCGTTATTGGTGCTTATCGGAACTTTGAGTTGAACCAGATGGATATCGAAGGTCACCCCGGCACCTGTTTCTATATCGAAGAAGAAGGCGTACCCGCCTATGATGAGTTGATCTATGTCGCCAATCCTGAAAAAATGGATGCCGACAAGATTGCGCGTTTCTTGGCCGCGACTGAAAAAGCGACCCAGTTCATGGTCAACAACCCCGAAGCAAGCTGGAAGGTGTTCTCCTCCACCTCGACCGAGCTACAGGACGAGTTGAATGCCCGCGCTTGGGTCGACACCCTGCCACGTTTCGCGCTGCGTCCTGCTGGTTTTGATCACGGTCGGTATGCACGGTTCGAGGCGTTCCTGAGCGACAAAGGAATGATCGACTCGGTCAATCCTGTGGATGCCATCACCATCGATGTGACCGCGAAATGAGTAGCGCACCAGAGTATGGCCGCGCCTTTGGATTGATGCGCGCAGCCTCTGGCGATGTGTGGCGGGACTATACCCGCCACGCCTTCGTCGAAGGGATGAAAGACGGCACGCTGCCCCGCGAGTCTTTTCTGCACTATCTGCGGCAGGATTATGTGTTCCTGATCCATTTCTCACGCGCTTGGGCATTGGGTGTGGTCAAGGCAGAAACCCACGAAGAGATGCTTGCCGCATCGGCGACGGTCAACGGTTTGATCAGCGAAGAGATGAAGCTGCATATCGGCGTGTGTGCCGAAGCGGGCATTTCACAGGAAGAGCTGTTTGCCACGCCTGAGCGGCCTGAAAACCTAGCTTACACACGCTTTGTGCTTGAAACCGGATATTCAGGCGATTTCCTGTCGCTGTTGGCCGCGTTGGCGCCTTGCGCGATGGGCTACGCCGAAATTGGTGCACGGCTATCGCAAGAGGCAACCAGCGAAACTTATCGCGACTGGATCGACACCTATGCGGGTGAGGATTATCAAGCTTCCATCCAGTCCGTTGGCGCGTTGTTAGAGGGGGCATTGGTTCATCGTTTGGGTGAAAACTATGACCAACTGCCGTGCTGGAAAGGGCTGTGTCACACCTTTGCCACAGCAACGCAGCTCGAAGTAGGGTTTTGGGAAATGGGTATGACTCCGTGAAATTGGCACCCGAAATCACCTTTGTAGGGCAGGCGCATATTGGAACCGGACAGTTGTTTGCACCGCTTTCACTGACACTGCCTGCTGGGCGGTGGACCTGTTTGTTGGGGGGATCGGGTGTTGGAAAATCAACTGTACTCCGGCTTATGGCCGGGCTGCAGACGGGGGCGGTCTTTGACGGAACGATCCGGGCCTCGGATGGTGCTGATCTGGCCCCCCGGATATCTTATATGGCGCAGGATGATCTGTTACTGCCTTGGGCAACAGTGACCCAGAACATCACCTTGGGGGCACGTCTGCGCGGCGAAAAACCCGATCAAGCGCGCCTGCAGCGCCTGCTCAAACGGGTTCGGTTGATGGATCACGCGCTTAAAAAGCCCGATCAGTTGTCCGGGGGGCAACGCCAACGGGTTGCGTTGGCGCGGACGCTGATGGAGGACAAACCAGTCATCTTGTTGGACGAACCCTTTTCAGCGTTGGATGCCCAAACCCGCGCGGATATGCAGGAACTTGCGGTCGAATTGCTGGCCGGGCGCACGGTGTTGTTGGTCACTCATGATCCGGGCGAGGCCGCGCGGCTTGGGCATGCGATCCTTGTGATGGAACAATCCGGTTTAACGCATTGCGCGCCGCCAGATACAGATGTTCCACGTCAAGTGGATGATCTGGAAACCTTGGCCGCTCAGGCATCGCTCTTGCGTCTGCTCCGGGGGGAGGCTGCATGAGGTATCTTCCTGCACTGGCCGCAGCGGTGTTTGCCGTGGCTATCTGGCAAACTGTTGTCAGTCTGACCGACCTGCCGAAATTTATCTTACCCGGGCCCATGCTGGTGGCAGAAACGTGGTGGAACAGCCGTTGGTTGATTGCAGAACATACCCTGACGACAGGAATTGAGGTGCTGATCGGGCTGGCGGCGGGGGCCGCATTGGGGATCATGACCGCAATCCAATTGGCAACATCGCGTGTGGCGCGAGTTCTGGTGCAGCCAATGTTGATCTTTACGCAGGCGTTGCCAGTTTTTGCCTTGGCCCCGATCCTGACCCTGTGGCTGGGCTATGGGCTGTGGTCCAAGGTCGCGATGGCGGTGTTGATTATCTACTTCCCTGTGACGTCTTCGTTTTTTGATGGGTTGATGCGCACACCGCCTGGGTATCTGGATCTAGCGCGCACGATGCAGGCCACGCCCCGCGCGGTGTTGTGGCAAATCCGTGTTCCTGCCGCGCTTCCGAATTTGGCGTCTGGGTTACGCTTGGCCGCTGTCTATGCGCCGATTGGGGCTGTGATTGGCGAATGGGTCGGGGCGTCCAAAGGATTAGGGTATCTGATGTTGCTGGCCAATGGACGCGCTAAAACGGACTTGATGTTCGCCGCCATGTTGACCCTTGGGGTGTTATCGGTGTTGCTGCATATCGCCGTGCGCAAAGCGACGGCGCGGATGGCGGGTGAGGCGCGTTAACCTTCTGGAAACCGATTCGGGCCAAGGGTTAAGGGATGTCACAGGATGCCTTTGCCGAAGCCCCGATGTTATTTGACACTGACGAAGCGCCGATGGTGGAATTGCCGTCTGGTCGTTTGCCGTCTTACATCAGAGATCATCGCCAACGGTTACGGGAACGGTTCATGCAGGGCGGTGCGGCCGCAATGCCGGACTATGAGTTGCTAGAGCTCGTTTTATTTCGATCCATCCCCCGCAAGGACGTGAAACCGTTGGCGCGGGTGTTGCTCGACCAATTCGGGGACTTCAACCGCGTTCTCACCGCGCCAATCGAGCGGTTACAGGATGTTAAAGGGATTGGGGATGCCGTGATCACCGACCTTAAGATTCTAGAGGCCGCTGCCCATCGTATGGCGCGTGCCAAAGTGATGCAGCGCCATGTGATGTCAGGTTGGGATGCGTTGCTTGATTATTGTCACACAACTATGGCCCATCGTGAGACGGAACAATTCCGGGTGTTCTATTTGGATCGCAAGAACGTGATCATCGCGGACGAAGAGCAAGCCAAAGGCACAGTCGATCATGTGCCGGTCTATCCCCGTGAGGTGGCCAAGAGGGCCTTGGAATTGAATGCGTCGGCCTTGATCCTTGTGCACAATCACCCTTCAGGGGACCCAACGCCGTCACAGGCGGATATCGACATGACACAACGCATTCAGAATGCTTGTACCGCGTTGGGGATCACGCTGCATGACCATCTGATCATTGGAAAATCGACCGAGCTTAGCTTTCGCTCTGATGGGTATCTCTAACGCACCCACACCTCGACCCGCCGGTTCACTTGGCGACCCCAATCGCTGTCGTCACAGGCCATGGGAAGAGCCTCGCCAAAGGCTTGGACGCTGATATCTATCCGATCAAGGTTGGCTGTTTCAGCTGCATTCAAAACCGCATCACGTACCGATTCAGCGCGCTTTTGGGCAATCTTTGCATTCCCTACCGCATTCCCATCCCCGTCGCTAAAGCCGACGAACATCAGCTGGTGCGCATCATAGCGCCCCGCCTCCAGAGCTTGGGCCAGTTGCTGGATATTAGCCCGTGATTGGGCATCAGGGCGGGATGATCCGGCTTCAAATCGAAAAGACGTGGTGAGCCGCGCCAATGGGCTTAGAACCTCAACAACCCGTTGGATTTCTTCAAGCGGCACCTCTTCGCCGGCGGCGGCAATGGCATTTGCAAATCTGTCGCCCTGTGCATTGAGGTGGATTAATTCCGGCGTTTGGTCCACGAAGCCAGCGCGACGGATCACGACCTGCGCCGCTGGGCTTCGGGTATAGGCCAGGAATTCACGCGCAATTTTCGGCAACCTGCGTTCAGGCAGGTAGAGGAACATTGGGGAATTGAGCGGGTAGTCTTCGGTTTTGATCGTGCGTCGTGTGGCAGACAGGGAAAATCCACAAGATCCGGTCAGCGTAAGGGCACGTGCCGTTCCTGTATCCGCGAAACTGGCAATGCCCATTCCAAATGGATCGGTTGAGATCGCCCGGGCCAGATCGCTGCCGCGTTTATGCCGCTTGATGGATGGGGATAGTGGTTTTTGGGTGGGTTTCAACAATCGATCTTCGACGACTTGCGCCAAACCCGATCCGAACGCAGGCAGATGCAGGGAAATCGGGGCATCAGGACCGCCAAGGTCTGCCCAATTCGTAATCTCTCCCGCAAACACTTGGGCCAGCTCAGGTGTCGAGATGCGCTGAACGGGATTGTTTGGTGCAACCACGGGAACCATCGCATCCAGAGCCAGAACCCGGCTGCGGTTGGATTTGGTCATATCGCCCATGCCCGCTTCACGGGCGCGTTTTTGTTCTGCGGGGCGGATTTCGCGTAGGGCCATGACAACATCGGCCTCATTCGCAAGAAGATCAGCAAAGCCTTCGTCGGTGGTCGTCACACGAAAGGTAATTGCCGCCAACGGTTGGGTGCGATTTGGCTGGAACAGCTCATAGACAAAATGCGTCTCATCCAGCGTTTTGCGTTTCGTACGCAATCTATTCCTAAGGGCGAACCCTTCGATCAAAGCCGGAACAAGAACCTCTGCCATCGAGGACGATCCAGAAAAGGCAAGTTCCGCAACAAAATCAACAAGGCTGGGGCAGGCGGGGCCTTCGCAGGACACGCCCGATCCATCAACAGTGAGTTCGCCATATTTGGTTTCGACGCGATAGAATTCTCCATCGAAGCCCAACAGGTTGCCTTCGATTTCGACCTTGCCATCGCGCGAGGTCAACATGACGTCCTGTGCCGATGTGGCTTGGACAGATCCGAAAAGAAAGAGTGCGGCTGAAAACGCCGCACGAAGCCAAGCCATGGGAATCCTGAAAATAACCTGCGATTTACTTGCTGGCGATTTTCAGGTCTTCGACAAGATTATTCAACACTAGAAAGTCACCTGTAGCCGTGCAATTGGGCATTGACAGCGATAGGTCACGTGTCCGTAGGGCGCCGCCTGCGCGCATCTCAAAGGATTGCGCCGCAAAATCACGTCCGCAGTTGTCATTGGTGACTTCGGTTTCAATGCTGAGGGCGACGGTTCCTGAACGGTCCGAGCCTTCTGACGGGTATGTGTAAATTTCAACCAGTTTTGGTGCCAGCGTGTCGCTGACGCCCAACTGGGTCGATATGCCTTGCCCTTGGGTTGTGGCACCAGCCCACACATGGCCTGTTTCACCGTAGCCTGCGCCAAATTCACGCGCATGGATTTGAAACCCTGCAGGACCATCCCATTGCAGGGCAACACGATCAAATGCAGCCAAGTCTTTGATGCGTGTCATGGCAACAGCGCCTTGGCCGTTTCCAAAGTCGACCACAAATACAGCATTTTCGCTGAGTGCGGGGATTGTGACCTGTAGCTGACCATCTAAATTTGTGGTTTCGGTAAAGATCAAGCCGCTGTGGTGCACTGTAACGCGTTGGTTGCCATAACATGGCGCGTCAACTGACAAATCAACACTCGCCATCGGGGCGACTTTGGCGGTTGTTGTAATTGCGCATCCCAGTTGCGGCACGTCAGGATCAGATGGCGTGTGTGGCAATAGATCATAGGTCGAGGTCAAAGCCCGACCAACATGATCGTAGTCCAGCGATACATGAGACAGGCGCCGGGGCGCCGGTAGATTTGGCCGTGCCGAAGTCAGCGTGATGTCCTGCATGTTGAATATGGCATAGTCATCAACATCCGAAACGCCGTGTGGCTCTAGAACCACCTGTTGGACAGCCATCGGCTTAGGCGACTGAGGGGCTCGGTAAATCGGTATTGATTGCTGCATCAAATACCCGATTCCCAAAGCGCAGCACAGGGTGCCGCCCACGGTTAGAATTTTTAGTTTCGGAATCATTGCACACTCCATGGCCTGTTGGCTCACACAGAGTGTCATAAAAAAAGACGGCCAGTTTGTGGCCGCCTTGGGGAGTCATTTTGTCAGTGTCGTGGCGCTCGGGTTAGGCGAGACGCCCATGACAATGCTTAAACTTGAGACCTGATCCACAGGGGCATTTGTCATTCCGCGAGGGGTTACCCCAAGTCGAGATGTCATTTTCGTCAAACCCATCAAGCGGCGCCTCAACCGGCTCTGCCTCGGGAGTTGCGGGCGCCTGCATCTGGGCCTGTTGCGCTGCCATTTGCGCCAACATCTCGCGCTGCTCTTCTTCGCTGAGCGGACGCACCATGCCCAATTGCTGGCTGACGTTTTCCCGCAGGCTGTCCAGCATGGTTTCAAACAGTTGGAAGCTTTCGTTTTTGTATTCGTTCAACGGATCACGCTGGGCATATCCACGGAACCCAACAACTGAACGCAAATGTTCCAGCGTCAGCAAGTGTTCGCGCCATTTGGTGTCGATTGACTGCAACAACACCTGCTTTTCGATGTTGCGCATGTTCTCGGGGCCAAAGGCGACGGCTTTCTTGGCCATCTGCTCGTCGGTGGCTTTGATCAGACGTTCGCGAATTTCTTCGTCATCAACGCCCTCTTCAGCAGCCCATTCGATAACCGGGACATCAACGCCCAGCTTTTCGATGACGGCCGCATACAGCCCCTCGGTGTCCCACTGATCCGCATAAGATTTTGGCGGCATGTATTGATCGATCAAGTCGTCAATCACCTGCTCGCGCATATCCGAGACGATTTCCGCGAGATCTTCGGCAGCCATAATTTCGCGCCGCTGGTTAAAGATAACCTTACGCTGGTCGTTCATCACGTCATCGAATTTTAGCACGTTTTTACGCATGTCAAAGTTGCGGCCTTCGACTTTGGCCTGCGCGCGCTCTAGCGATTTGTTCACCCAAGGGTGAATGATCGCTTCGCCTTCTTGCATGCCAAGAGTCTTGAGCACTTTTTCAAGGCGCTCAGATCCAAAGATCCGCATCAGATCGTCTTCGAGGCTGAGGAAGAACACTGTTTTACCGGGGTCACCCTGACGTCCGGACCGGCCACGCAGCTGGTTGTCGATACGGCGGCTTTCGTGCCGTTCTGACGCCATGACGTACAGGCCGCCTGCATCCAGAACCTTTTGTTTTTCCTCGGCATGCCGTGCTTCTTCGGCAGCGCGCAGTTCGGCTGGGTCAGCTTCGGGGTTTTCGGCCAAAGCCTCCAACACCTTCATCTCGACGTTGCCGCCCAACTGAATATCGGTCCCACGGCCCGCCATGTTAGTCGCGATGGTCACCGCACCAAGATGGCCGGCTTCGGCTACGATCTGCGCCTCTTTTTCGTGCTGACGTGCGTTCAAGACGTTATGCTTGATGCCTTCGGCTGTCAGCATTTGGCTCAGCATTTCTGATTTTTCGATAGAAGTCGTCCCGGCCAGAACCGGTTGCCCCTTTTCGTGGCCAATTTTGATCTGCTTGATCATGGCCTCGTATTTTTCTTGCGCGGTGCGATAGACTTGGTCGTCTTTGTCGATACGCGCGATTGGGCGGTTGGTTGGAACTTCGACAACACCCAAGCCATAGATTTCGGCGAATTCTTCGGCTTCGGTCAACGCCGTCCCAGTCATGCCGCTCAGCTTGTTGTACAGGCGGAAATAGTTCTGGAACGTGACCGAGGCCAACGTCACGTTTTCTGGCTGGATTTGCGCGTTTTCTTTGGCTTCGATTGCCTGATGTAGACCATCAGACAAGCGACGGCCCGGCATCATGCGGCCGGTGAATTCGTCGATCAGGACAACTTCGCCATCGCGCACGATGTAATCCTTGTCCCGTTGGAACAGCTTGTGCGCGCGCAGCCCTTGGTTGACATGGTGCACGACGGTGGTGCTTTCCGGATCATACAAGGATTGGCCTTCGGGCAATAGGCCACGGGCAACCAGCTGCTGTTCCAGGAATTCGTTGCCGTCATCGGTAAAGGTGACGTTGCGGGTCTTTTCATCCAGTTCGTAATGTTCGTCGGTCAGCGACGGCAGCAAGGCGTCGATGGCAACATACAGTTCAGACCGGTCTTGCGCGGGGCCAGAGATGATAAGCGGGGTCCGCGCTTCGTCGATCAGGATCGAGTCGACCTCGTCCACAATCGCGAAATTGTGTTGTTTCTGGAAAACTTCGGCCAGCTCGGACTTCATGTTGTCGCGCAGATAGTCAAAGCCCAGCTCGTTATTGGTGGCATAGGTGATATCTGATTCGTAGGCGATCAGTTTTTCATTTTCGGGCTGACCGGACCAGATCACACCGGTGGTCATGCCCAGAGCGGCAAAAACCTTGCCCATCCATTCCGAGTCACGTTTGGCCAGGTATTCGTTCACGGTGACGACGTGCACCCCTTTGCCCGTCAAGGCATTCAGATAGGCAGGCAATGTCGCGACCAGGGTTTTCCCCTCACCGGTTTTCATTTCCGAGATATTGCCCTGATGCAGGAAAATACCGCCCATCAACTGGGTGTCAAAGGCCCGCAGGCCCAAGGCGCGTCTTGCGCCTTCGCGGCAGTTTGCAAAGGCTTCTGGCAATAGATCGTCAAGGCTTTCGCCCTCGACCGCGCGCTTGCGCAGCTCTTGGGTCTTTTCGATCAGGCCAGCATCCGAAAGTTTTTCGACCTCTTCTTCCAACGCGTTGATCTTGGCGACCAGCGGGCGGGTGGCTTTGATTTTGCGGTCGTTCGGCGTTCCGAAGACCTTTTTGGCAAGCGTTCCAAATCCCAGCATGTTCACTCCAACGGATCTATCTTTACAGTGCAATTCGACAGGGTTGTTCCATTTGCGCTCAACCCATAGATACGGGGGTGCAGGTGGTCCTGTCCAAGGCTTCAAAGCGATGTAAGCGGCGGACCAAACAGTGTCAACGCCGCGCCCCGTCGCGGTCCGAGAATAGGATGATTTGAATGCCCAAAGGCCTCACTTTTTTGCCAACACTTGCTGTTGTCGCGCTGATGGCTATGCCCTTGGCGGCTGAGACGAAACCAGACGCAGATACAATCGTTGCGACCGTGAATGGCGAAGAGATCACATTGGGTCACATGATCGTTGCACATGCGGCGCTGCCACAGCAGTATCAGCAGCTTCCTGATAAGGTTCTGTATGATGCCATCTTGGATCAGCTGGTTCAGCAAAGCCTTCTAAAGCAGTCGCGTGGGAACAACGTTCCTAAACATGTAGCTCTGGCGCTTGAGAATGAAAAACGCTCTTTGCTGGCAGCCGACATGCTGGAAGAGATCATGAGCACCGTCACAACGGAAACAGCCATTCAGGCGGCCTATGACACGAAATACGCCGACGGGTTCGGTGGTGAAGAGTTCAATGCCTCGCATATTTTGGTCGAGAGCGAAGATCAGGCGAAAGCCATCAAAGCAGAGTTGGACAACGGCGCTGATTTTGCAGCAACCGCCAAAGAAAAATCGACCGGCCCTTCGGGCCCCGGCGGCGGATCACTGGGCTGGTTTGGCAAAGGCGCCATGGTCCCGGAATTCGAAGAAGCTGTGTTGAAGTTAAAGCCGGGTCAGGTTTCCGAGCCCGTTCAAACCCAATTTGGCTGGCACGTGCTGATCTTGAATGACAAGCGCAAAAGCAAAGCACCCGAACTTGCCCAAGTGCAAGAAGAGCTGGCGTCTGAGATTCAGCAAGAAGCGATCGACGCAAGGATTGCCGAATTGACCAAAGCTGGCAAAATTGACCGCATTCAGATCGATGGGTTGGCGCCAGAAGTTCTGCGCGATGTCGAGCTTTTGCAGGAGTAAGAAAACGTGGCCAATATCACAAAAACCTCGCCGCTGGCCCCAGCGCATTTTCCACAGTTGCCGGTAATTGCAGGGGTACGTTTTGCTACTGCAGCAGCCGGCGTAAAGTATCAGGGACGAACAGATGTGATGTTGGCCGTTCTCGATTCCGGGACGACTGTGGCGGGCACGCTTACTCGCTCGGCCACGCGTTCTGCACCTGTTCTGGATTGCCAAGCCAAGATTGGGGGCGCCAGTGATGGCCCCGCCGCAATTCTGGTGAACTCAGGCAATTCTAACGCTTTTACAGGCCATTATGGACAGACCTCAGTCGCCGCCTTGACCCAATCGGTTTCCGATATCACTGGCGTTTCAACAGACCGTGTTTTTACCTCGTCAACAGGCGTGATCGGCGAACCGCTGCCACATGATCGGATCATTGCGCAGCTTGCAGAATTGAATGGCACCCTGTCCGCAGAGTCCGTTGAGGCCGCCGCTCAAGCGATCATGACCACGGATACTTTTGCCAAAGGGGCAAGCGCCCAAGTCAAAATCAATGGCAAAACCGTATCAATCGCGGGCATCGCCAAGGGCTCGGGCATGATCGCGCCGGATATGGCGACGATGCTCGTTTATGTCTTTACCGACGCGAAAGTGGATCAGGCTTCGCTGCAAGCCAGCGTCAGCGGCCTGACGGATACGACGTTCAATTGCATCACAGTGGACAGCGACACGTCAACGTCGGACACGTTGCTGGTCTGTGCGACGGGGGCTTCTGGCGTGGATGCGTCAGAAAATGCGGCGTTCACCCAAGCGTTGAACGACGTGATGTTGGATCTGGCGCAGCAGGTTGTGCGGGACGGAGAAGGTGCAACAAAGTTCGTTGAAATCCGCGTAACGGGTGCCGCATCGGATGCAGATGCCAAAGTACATGGTCTAGCGATTGCAAACTCCCCCTTGGTGAAAACCGCGATCGCCGGCGAAGATGCCAATTGGGGTCGGGTCGTCATGGCGATTGGCAAATCGGGCGCGGCGGCTGACCGCGATCTGCTCAGCATCTCGTTTGGCGATATTCTGGTGGCTGAAAAGGGCTGGGTCAGCCCCACCTACAGCGAAGAAGAGGCTGCCGAGTATATGAAGGCGCAAGATCTGATCATCGCCGTTGATCTGGGGCTTGGATCGGGGGCGTCGACTGTTTGGACCTGTGATCTCACTCATGGATATATCGAAATTAACGCGGATTACCGGTCGTGACGTCTGAGGATAAGCCGTTGAAAATGGTTCTGGTTTCCGCCGTGGCCTTGATCGACGTCGAGGGGCGCGTGCTGCTTGCACAGCGCCCCGAAGGCAAATCCATGGCTGGGCTGTGGGAATTTCCGGGTGGCAAGGTCGAAGCCGGAGAAACGCCAGAGCAGGCGTTGATCCGTGAGTTGGAAGAGGAGCTGGGGATCAATACATGGGCCTCTTGCCTGGCACCGCTTACGTTTGCCAGCCATGCCTATGACGACTTTCACCTTTTGATGCCCCTCTTTGCCTGCCGCAAGTGGGAGGGCATTCCCCAATCCCGTGAAAATCAAGCTTTGAAATGGGTGCGCGCCAACGAGTTGCGAAATTACCCCATGCCCGAAGCGGACGTCCCGCTGGTGCCAATTCTGCGGGATTGGCTGTGAATACTTGAAAAGGGACCCCGAAAAAGCCACTTTGTCTGCGATTAATGATGGGAATTTTCTGACCTAGCGAAAATAGACCCAATTATGTCGAATTTATGTATCGAATTCGATAAATTTTGCAGTACAGTTAGATCATCTTTCAATTCCTTTGGGGGGGATTTGACTTGCTAAGAACTATCACATTGGGCAGCTGTGTTTCGATTCAAGGTACCTTTGTTCGCTCACTACCGGACGGTAGAATTGCCGTTAAAGTCGATAACAAAGTCTACATGGGGCACCCGGTTCAGGTTGTTGCTTGAGTAATACTACACCGTAATACGTTTGAAAAAGGGCAGCAGATTTGCTGCTCTTTTTTGTTTCTGCGATGTGGCTCACAAACAAAAACGGCGACCATGTTGCCATGATCGCCGCTGAATTTGTTCTGATATTAAAATCAGTCGAGGGTACGCGTAACTTCTTCGCGCTCGAAAATCTCGATGACATCGCCGGGGCGGACGTCTTCGTAGTTCTCGAAGGCCATGCCACATTCCTGACCTGACTGAACCTCGGCAACTTCGTCCTTGAAGCGCTTGAGGGTTTTCAAGGTCCCTTCGTGGATCACAACGTTGTCGCGCAGCAGGCGAACACCCGCAGAGCGTCGTGCCACACCTTCGGTGACCAGACAGCCAGCTACTTTGCCGACGTTGGACACTTTGAACACGTCTTTGATGTTGGCGTAACCGATGAAGTTTTCCTTGATCTCGGCGCTCAGCAGGCCAGATGCGGCTGCTTTTACGTCGTCGACCAGATCGTAGATCACCGAATAGTACCGGATCTCAACACCCTTCTGGTTGGCGGTGTTCCGTGCCGATGTATTGGCACGTACGTTAAAGCCCATAACAGGTGCGCCGGATGCTTCGGCCAGGCCGATATCTGATTCGGTGATTGCACCAACGCCCGAGTGTAGAACCCGTACGCGGACTTCGTTGTTGCCGATTTTTTCCATCGCTTGAACGATCGCTTCGGCAGAACCTTGCACGTCAGCTTTGACCAGGATCGGCAATTCAGAGACGGTTTCGTCTTCTTTTGCCTTGGCCATCAACTGTTCCAGCGTGGTCGCAGCACCAGCGGCAGCACGTCGATCTTTGGCGGCTTTCTCACGGTATTCTGCGATTTCACGGGCCTGTGCTTCGGTCTCGGTCACGTTCAGAACGTCGCCCGCTTCGGGTGTACCGTTCAGACCCAGAACTTCGACAGGAACCGATGGACCAGCTTCTTTGACGCGCTCGCCCTTGTCGTTGATCAGTGCACGAACCTTACCGTACTGCTCACCCACAACAAAGATATCGCCCTGACGCAGCGTGCCTTTTTCCACCAGAACGGTGGCAACAGGACCGCGACCCACGTCCAGCTGTGCTTCGATCACGGCACCTTGAGCGGCCCGGTTCGGGTTCGCTTTCAGTTCCAGGATTTCAGCCTGCAGCGCAATCGCTTCGAGCAGTTCAGGCAAGCCCTGACCGGTAACGGCCGAGACTTCGACGTCTTGTACTTCGCCAGACATCGCTTCGACGATGACTTCGTGCTGCAACAGATCGGTGCGCACTTTGGTCGGGTCAGCCGCAGGTTTGTCGATTTTGTTGATCGCAACAATCATCGGAACCTGCGCCGCCTTGGCGTGGTTAATCGCTTCGATGGTCTGTGGCATCACAGCATCATCCGCGGCAACAACCAGAACCACGATATCCGTTACCTGAGCACCGCGTGAGCGCATCGAAGTAAAGGCCGCGTGGCCGGGCGTGTCGAGGAAGCTGAGCACAGAGCCGCCTGCGGTCGTGACCTGATAGGCCCCAATGTGCTGGGTGATACCGCCAGCTTCGCCTGCAACAACGCGGGTGTCGCGGATGGCATCCAGCAACGATGTTTTACCGTGGTCAACGTGGCCCATGATCGTGATGACCGGGGGACGGCTAACCATTTCTTCTTCTTTGTCGTCGACTTCGTTGATCACGTCTTCGACGTCAGAGTCAGAAACGCGCACAACTTTGTGGCCAAATTCCTGAATGATCAGTTCCGCAGTATCGGCGTCGATGGTTTGGTTCTGTGTCACCATCATACCCATTTGCATGAGCGATTTTACAACTTCACCAACACGTTCTGCCATACGGTTCGCCAGCTCGGAAACAACAATTGCTTCGGGCAGCTGAACATCACGAACAACCTTTTCACGCTCGACCGAACCGCCCATGGCTTTCTGACGTGCACGTTCTTGTTTCCGCTTCATGGCGGCCATGGAACGATGACGTCCACCTTCGCCACCAGTGGCCTGACCCAGTGTCAGTTTACCGGAACGACGACCATCATCACGGCCTTTGCCACGCGATGGGCGTTGTTCACGTTCGCGCTCGTTCTTGCGCTGCGAAGGTGCTGCCAAAGGTTTGTTTGGTGCAGGGCGCGACGGAGCGTCGGCTTTTGCCGCCGCTGGGGCCGGAGCAGGAGCTGCCGCGCGCTTGCTGGCCGCTTCGGCCTCTTTGCGCTGACGCTCTTCTTCTTCGGCCTTCAGACGTGCACGTTCGGCACGTTCTTTTTCTTCGCGTTCTTTCGCTTCGATTTCGGCACGACGACGGGCACGGTCTTCTTCACGTGCCTTTTCTTCTGCGGCCCGCTTAGCCGCATCTTCGACTTCACGCGCTTTGGCGGCTTGTACCGCTTTCAGGCGACGCGCCATTTCGACGTCGGTAATTCCTGCAGGTCGACGCGACGGATCCCCGATAGGGCCAGTGCCCCCGGATTTGCCAGCGCCGGGCTTGGGAACCACAACGCGTTTGCGTTTGGTTTCCACCACGACATTCTTGGTCCGTCCATGGCTGAAACTCTGTTTCACATTCCCCGGACGGGAACCGCCACCACGTACACCCAATGTCTTTTTGCCGTCACTATCGCTCATTAAGCTTATTACCCTTCCGTGCGGCCGCTGCCGCCATCCGTTTCGCGCAAGCCTCGCAAGCGCTGCGCTTCCTCTACAACACGTTTGGCGAGTCCACCAGAGGTCAGCGCCGCATGTATCACTGTTTGGCGGCCAAAGGCCATGCCCAATTCGTCTGCGGTCAGCCAACCGATGTACTTGCCCAAGTGTGGTGTACTTAGTTTTGACTTGCCGCGCCCAGATCCATCAGATGCCTGAAGCAAAATCTGAGCTTCTTCCTTGTCGAGCCATGACTTAACCTTTTCAAAGCCCGCCACTGCTGCGCCTGACTTGCGCGCCAAACTCAGCAAATCGACCACCCGACGAACCAGCTGACGTTCAATATCGTCGACCAGCCCATCCGCGACCGTAACTTGCATTTTAAGGCCGCGCGCAAACATCTTTTTGCTGACAGCCTTGTCTAAAACGGCCCGGTCGGCTGCAACATAAACGCCGCGACCAGGCAATTTGCCCATCACATCCGGATAAACCTGACCATCAGGCCCCGCCACGAAACGAATCAGCCCGTATTTTGGCTGCACTTCGCCTGTGACGATGCACTTGCGGTCTGGACCATCCGAGTGATCCTTGGAGACGCCACCGCGACCCATCTGGAAACCTTCGGGGCCTGAGATCAGGCCCCGACCTCCTGATCAGAGGCGTCGGTGTCTAGATCGTCTGCGTCGATGTCTTCTTCCTCGTCTGTTTCCAATTCGGCGGGATCAACCCAACCCAATAGAACGCGTGCTGTCATAACCATGTGCTGAGCTTCTTCCAACGTCATGTTGAAGGGCTCAAGAATGCCGTCGTCTTTGACGCGCTGGCCATCGACTGATGTCCAGCCACCGGCCAGTTCCCAGTCCGCGCAAGTGGCAAAGTCTTCCAACGTTTTCACGTCGTCTTTTGCCAACGCTTCCACCATCTGGGGTGTCAGGCCGTCAAATTCAATAAGGCTGTCTTCGGCACCTAGGGCACGGGCAGCATCCAATGCGGCCTTGGCCTGTGCTTCCAGATATTCGCGGGCGCGGGTTTGCAGCTCTTGTGCGGTGCTGTCATCAACACCGTCGATGACGATCAGTTCGTCCAGCTCAACATATGCGACTTCTTCGAGGTTGGTGAACCCCTCGGAAACCAGCAGCTGAGCAAAGAATTCGTCCAGATCCAGCGCTTTGATGAACAACCCGGTGCGCGCTTCGAATTCTTTCTGGCGGCGTGCGGATTCTTCTTCTTCGGTCATGATGTCGATATCGAGACCGGTCAACTGGCTTGCCAGACGAACGTTTTGACCACGACGACCAATTGCCAACGACAACTGCTCTTCGGGAACAACAACTTCGATACGCTCGGCTTCTTCGTCTAGAACAACCTTGGACACTTCTGCAGGTTGCAGTGCGTTCACAAGGAATGTTGGTTGATCTTCGTTCCACGGGATGATGTCGATCTTTTCACCCTGCAGTTCGTTCACAACCGCCTGAACCCGGCTACCGCGCATACCAACACAGGCGCCAACAGGATCGATTGAGTTGTCAAACGAGATCACAGCAATCTTAGCGCGCGAACCGGGGTCCCGAGCGACGGCTTTGATCTGGATGATGCCGTCATAGATTTCGGGCACTTCCATTTTGAACAATTCGGCCATGAATTCTGGCGCGGTCCGCGACAAGAAAATCTGAGGGCCACGGGGTTCGCGACGGACGTCTTTGATGTAGCAGCGCACACGATCATTCGGGCGATAGCTTTCGCGGCCGATCTTTTCATTGCGACGCAGGATTGCTTCGCCAGCGCCCACATCGACGATGACGTTGCCGTATTCTTCGCGCTTGACCAGACCATTGATGATGGTGCCGGCGCGGTCTTTGAATTCCTCAAACTGGCGATCACGCTCAGCTTCGCGCACCTTTTGCAGAATGACCTGCTTAGCGGATTGTGCTGCGATACGGCCCATTTCCACTGGCGGGACTTCTTCGACAAAGGTGTCACCCACTTGTGGATCGGCCATGTATTGCTTGGCCTGCACAACAGTGAATTCAGACTGGTAGTTTTCCAGCTCTTCGTCTTCGACAACGGTGCGGACGCGGGTAAAGGTGGCTTTACCGGTCTTGCGGTCGATGGACACACGAATGTCCATCTCTGCGCCATAGCGAGATTTAGCAGCCCGTGCGAGGCTCTCTTCCATCGCGTCGACAACCAGACCGGGGTCGATCATCTTTTCGCGGGCCACGGCCTCGGCGGTTTGCAACAGCTCAAGCTGGTTTGCAGAGGTAATTGCCATTAGTTGTCCTCCTCTTCAGACTCGTCGGCCTCGACCTCGTCGAAAGCGTCTTCGTTCAGGTTGCCAGCAGCTTTGCGCTGTCGCAGCATTTCGGTGATCAGGTCATCGGTCAGAACCAGTTTGGCGTCGCTGAGCCATTCAAATTGCAGACCAATTGTGCCTTCTTCGATGTTGATCAGAACTTCGTTCCCTTCAACACCGGCCAACTCACCCTTGAACCGGCGACGTCCGTCGATCAGCTCGGTGGTTTCGATTTTGGCCTCGTAGCCTTCGAACATGTCGAAATCTTTGAGACGGGTCAGGGGGCGGTCGATGCCGGGGCTCGACACTTCCAACGCGTAAGTTTCCAGAATTGGATCCTCAACGTCGAGCGTCGCGCTCACCGCGTTCGAGATTGCCGCGCAATCATCCACTTCGATCCCGCCACCGGCTTTGTCAGCCATGATTTGCAGGGTTGTTGTCTTGCCGCTCATCAAGCGAACGCGCACCAGCTCATACCCCAGATCTTCGATCACGGGGGTGATGATTTCGGCCATTCGCTGATCAATTGCAGCTTTTGCTATCAGGTCGTTTGTCATGTCGTCCAAGCACAAAAAAACGGGCGCGCGGCCCGTCATATATTCCGGTGGTGCCCCGGACCCAAAGACCCGACGCGCCGCTGTTGAAAGCCATATACGCCCGTTCCCCCGAGTCTGCAACCCCCGGTGTTTCGTGTGGGGCGTTTCACGGCGAAACACGGGTTTGAGGTCAGGTTAAAGCATCCACCAACGTTCTGCGATCCGCCCATCATCCAGCACCGCCCGGGGGCTGATGTGTCGGGGCATGCCAACCGTGCCTGCAACTGCCAGCGCCATGTCACGTTCCGACGGATGATAGCGGAACTTTGCCCGTTCGCGCAGCCCCTCGGGGTGGGGCAGGGCGGCCACATCGACGTATCCGTCACGCAGGGCCTCGGCACGTACGGCAGCGTCTGGGATCACGATCACCTCAACCTGATCGACCCAACCTGCCTGACTTTGTTTGTAATGATTGGGCTGTTTGATGCCGCGAAAATTGCGCCCGTCTTGGGCATGGGACGCGCGATAGCAACCTGTCCCAATCGCTGTCGCAAGGGGACCGCTTATCTGCCCATTTGGTCCAATACGACACTGTGCATCTGCCAAAAGGAAGGGGAGTCCGGGATTGCCCTGCGCCAATTCCAGCCGCAATTGAGACGGTCCCGTCGCTACAATACCGTTCAATTCGTGTAGTGTTTCCAGCGATTTGGTCACATCGGTGATCTGTAGAGCGGTGCCGTCGTGAAACAAAACGTCGTCACGCAGGTCGATGGTCCAAATGCGGGCATCGGGGCTGGCTTGCCAGCTGGTTGCAAGTTCCCCGCGCAATGCGCCGTCTGGGCCGATTTCCGTCAGAGTATCAAACATAGCGCCGCGGGCGACACGGTCGAGCGACTCGTCACGTGGCACGGCAAGGCGCAGGATGCCGCCTGCTTTTGGTGCGGCTTCGAGGGCGACTCCGGTTGCGGCCAGCAAGGCAGCGGCTGCACCAGTTGAAAAGAGCGCGCGGCGGTCGATGCGGGTCATGTCACTTGCTCCGCAATGCGATCCATGGCGCGCACCAGCTCGGCGCTGATGCCGGGTTCTGACAAGGCGTGCCCCGCGTTACGAACCATTTTGAGTTCGGACATCGGCCAGAGTTCACTCAGTTTCCAGGCAGAGCTGGGCGGGCAGATCATGTCATAGCGCCCTTGCACGATCACGCCGGGGATGTGGGAAATCCGGCCCATATTGGCTAGAATCTGGCCGTCGAATTCCAGAAACCCATCGTTGATAAAGTAGTGGTTTTCGAGACGGGCAAAGGCGCGAGCGTAGTCGCCGGGGCTTTCGCCGGTCGAGCCGCTGGAGTGGATCGAGGCGAGTGCATTTTCCCAAGCAGACCAAGCCCGACCGTATCGGATTTCCTCGGTCATATTCCCGGAAAACAAGCGCTTATGATAGGCTTGAATCATGTTTCCATGTTCGTTCTCAGGAATGAGATTGGCGAACCGCGCCCAGGTTTCAGGCCAGAATTTTCCAGCACCGCCTCCATAAAACCAATCCAGTTCGGATTGGGTCATCAGGAAAACACCCCGCAAAATCAGGTGCATAACCCGATCTGGGTGAGCTTGTGCATAGAGCAGCGATAGGGTTGCGCCCCAGCTACCACCAAAGACCATCCATTGTTCAATGTCGAAGGTGCGCCGAATGGTTTCGATGTCGGATACCAGATGCCAAGTCGTGTTATCCTCAACCGAGGCATAGGGGCGTGACCGACCGCAGCCGCGCTGATCAAATAGAATCACACGATAGACAGCAGGGTCGAAATAGCGCCGCATCGCGGGGCTGCACCCACCGCCGGGGCCGCCGTGCAGAACCACTACGGGCACGCCGTTTGGGTTGCCGCATTGTTCGACATAGATGCGATGGCCTTGTCCAACATCGAGAATCCGCTGATCAAAAGGTTCGATCCGCGGGTAGAGATATTGCACTGCGCGCTTTTGGTCCGGGTATTTGTCCATTATGGGCCTATATAGTCCTTAAGGATAAAAGAGCATACGGAGACAGGAATGCAAGCGCATCCAAACACAGTGGACCCGTCTGAGGTTGCCAAATTCGAAGCGATGGCTGCGGAATGGTGGGATCCCAACGGTAAATTCAAGCCGCTTCATATGCTTAATCCGTGTCGTTTGGACTATATTACACAGCAGATTGCGGGGGAATTTGACCGTGATCTGACGCAGGCTAAGCCGTTCAAAGGATTGCGTATTCTGGACATTGGCTGTGGGGGTGGATTGTTGTCTGAACCGATGGCACGGCTGGGGGCCACGGTGGTGGGCGCAGATGCCGCAGGGGGTAATTTGCCCGTCGCGCAATTGCATGCTGAACAATCTGGTCTGGAAATTGATTATCGTCACACCACAGCCGAAGACATGGCCGCAGCGGGTGAACAATTTGATGTGGTTCTGAACATGGAGGTGGTCGAGCACGTCGCCGATCCGCTGGCCTATCTCACTGCAACACAACAGCTTTTGCGGACCGGTGGGTTAGAGATCTGTTCGACGATCAACCGGAACCCCAAGTCCTATGCCGTTGCGATTGTGGGGGCCGAGGTGATCATGAAATGGCTGCCCAAAGGCACGCATGAGTGGTCGAAATTCATCACGCCGGATGAGCTGGCCGAGCTGCTGACACAGGCCGGGTTGGACGTGGTGGACCGCAAGGGATTCGTGTTCAATCCGATCCTTTGGAGCTGGTCGATTTCGGACCGGGATCTGAGCGTGAACTATGTGACCGCCAGCGTGAAGCCCAGCTAACGCACGCCCTGTTAACCCCCAGTTCCAGAGCGGTTTGGCGGCCTGCGGGGCGCAAATCTGAGCCTGTTTTGGGGACTCTGACCGGGATTCTGTACGATTTACGATTTGCGAGAACCACCGAAAGCACCCCGATTTTGCAAGGTTGGGGAGTTTGGGCGTGATTTCGTACGAAACGACCCCGCGCCACAGGTTTGGGCGCGCGAATCAGGTTAACGGGCTGATTTTGTGACGCAGCGTTGCCGGGTTTAGCCGTCTTCGAGCTGAATGCGCAGATCCCGCAGGACGGGCAAGGCGGTGCGGACGCGGTCTGATCCGAGTTCGCCCACGACCTTGGTGATCAGTGGTGCGATGGTGGAAATCGCGCGATCGCGCGCTTGCAGACCGGCGGGGCTGAGTGCGACCATCTTGCGGCGTGCATCGTCCCAATCCGGGCGGATGTGGATGTATCCGGCCCATTCCAGTTTCGCCAATGTATTGGTGATGGCACCACGCGTCACGTGAAACGTGGTGGCCAATTGCGCCGGGGTGCGCTCTCCACCCACCGAGGCCAGATGGTTCAGCACTGAGAAATGCGAAATTTCCATGCCTTTGGGCAGCGCGCGGCTGAGCCGATTGCGCAGCAGTTGGTCTGCGGTCAGGATCTCGCTGAACAGCGTGACCGCTAAGGCATTGGTATCGTCGGTCATTTTCAGATCTGGATTAGGGGCCGGTGAAGGGCCGAACATGAGTCAGAGCGGGCACTTTGCGCCGTGCTTCTGTAACAGATGTATCATCCAGATCAAAATAGTGAATGCCCGGCGTGGTCCCTGCGTCGATTAGGACCTCGCCCCAGGGGGCGACAACCAGTGAATGACCATGGGTGTGGCGCACCTTGCCGCGCGTGGTGGGGTGTTCGCCGCATTGGCCCGGGGCAATTACCCAGCATCCCGTTTCTATGGCACGTGCGCGCAGCAGCGATTCCCAATGGGCCGCCCCGGTCACGGGTGAAAAAGCTGCCGGGACAGTGAGGATCGTGGCACCTGCATGGGCCAGTTGGGCGTGCAGATGTGGGAACCGCAGGTCGTAACAGATGGTCATGCCGACTTTGCCGAAATCGGTATCGGCCACCACTGCGCGTTCGCCGGGGCGATAGTTGGCTGATTCGCGGAAGGTTTCGGTTTCGGTAACTTGCACATCGAACATGTGGATCTTGTCGTACTGTGCGACGATGTCGCCCTGTGGGTTGATCATGAACGAGCGGTTGGCAAAGCGGCCATCGGGGTCATGCGTTTTGATCCCCAGTGACCCGATCAGAATCCAGATCCCCAATTCAGCGGCTTGGGCGCGCAGACCGGCGAGGGTGATGTCATCCTCTTGGTGCTGCAGAACCTCGCGTTGGTGCGTGGTGCTGTTTGAGATGCAATTCGTCACCTCGGGGGTGAGGACAAAGCGCGCGTCATTTGCTGCCGCCTCGGCGATCATACCGCGCACCATGTTCAGGTTCGCAGCGGGATCATCCGAGGAGGTGATTTGAATCAGGGCCGTTTTCATCAGGCTGCCAGCAACCCGTCGAGTTTGCCGTCCTGTTCCAGTTCATACAGGTCATCACAGCCACCCACGTGGGTTTCGCCAACAAAGATTTGCGGAACGGTGCGGCCACCATTGGCGCGCTGGATCATCTCGGGTTTGCGCTTGGGATTCCGCAGCACGTCGATTTCGGTGAATTCAACGCCCTTTTGGTTCAACAGGCGTTTGGCCGCGTGACAGAATCCGCAAAGCGGTGAGGTGTAGATTTCGACCGGTTTCATGTTCGTTCCCTAGAAAGTTGCGTCAATCTAGGGGGAATTAGGTGTCCTTGGCAACGCGCGCTAGTGTGAGCACGAAAATATGATGTGCGCCGCCGGCAAGGCAGGCGTTGGCGCAGGCAGTGAGGGTCGCGCCGGATGTCATGACGTCATCCACCAGCAACACATCGCGCGCGGCCATTCGGTGGCGACGCTTAGGGTGGGGGTGGATCGCGGTGGACAGGGTTTTGGTGCGTTCGTCTGCGGTCATCCCTTCTAACATCGGGGTGTTTTTAGTGCGGATCAGCAGATCGGGGCAGTAGGACAGAGAGGTTTCTTTGGCGATGTATTGAGCCAGCAGGGCGGATTGGTTGTAGCGGCGTTTGATCAGGCGGGAGCGATGCAGGGGCACCGGCGCGATCAGCATTTTGTCGTGCAGTATGGATTTGGCGGCGCGCGCCATCCACAGCGCGGCGGGGCGCGCGAATTCGGGGCGGTCCCCATGTTTCAGGCCAAGGATCATCCGTCGCGCCCGCCCGGTATAGAGCAGCGCGGCGCGGCCATCCCGCCATGGGCGGGGCGTGGTCATGCAGTCGTCGCATTCGATCCGGTGACCATCGGTACCGCCGGGCAATGGGGTGCCGCAGCTTTCGCAAATGGTGCCTGCGATGAACGGCGTTTCGCGCCAACAGGGGCCACATAGGCCAAAGTCAGATGTGACCAGATCCCCGCACCCCAGACAGCGTGGCGGGTAGATCAGTTCGATGGCTGTTTGAATCCGGGTCCACATCGGATTAATTGCACCTCATGAAAATGCCTGCCCCCAATACGCCGTTGCTGGTGGATCGCGATGCTTTGGCCGCGCACCGCGCCCGGGTTCGTTCTGATGCGTTGTTCCTGCACCACGCTGCGGTGGATGAGGTGCAGGATCGCCTGTCTTTGGTTAACAAGACGTTTACGGCACCGGCTGTTGTGACGCCCTTTGCTGGGGTTTGGGCCGACGTGTTGCCCGGCGCGCGGTTGGTGGCGGATGACGAGGTGCTGGATCTGCCGGTGGGCGGTCATGATCTGGTGGTGCATGCGATGGGATTGCATTGGGCCAATGATCCGGTGGGGCAGTTGATCCAGTGTCGCCGTGCCTTGAGCCCGGATGGGTTGCTGTTGGTTGTCTGTCTGGGCGGGCAGACGTTGCATCAGTTGCGTGCCGCCTTGGGACAGGCCGAGATCGAGGTGCGGGGTGGGTTGTCGCCGCGTGTTGCGCCGATGGGAGAGTTGCGCGAGCTGGGGGCGTTGTTGCAGCGGGCTGGGTTGGCCTTGCCGGTGGCGGATTCGGTGCCGTTAACGGCCGAATACAGGGACTTGCCGCACCTGATGCGGGATCTGCGGGACATGGGGGAAACCAACGCGCTGGGCGCGCGGGTGCGTCATGGCACTGCGCGGGCGGTGTTTGCGCGGGCTGAGGCGCTGTATCGTGAGCACTTTGCCACTGCGGCGGGGCGGTTGCCTGCGACGTTTGAATTGGTGTGTTTGACGGGGTGGTCGCCGGACGAAAGTCAGCCCAAGCCGTTGCTTCCCGGATCAGCGCAGGCGCGGTTGGCGGATGCGTTAAATACACAAGAAACCAATCTGTCGGATTGACCGGGGGGGAATTCCCGTTATCTCCCCCTCTAGACCGACGTTTATTCAGGATGCCAGATATGTTCGACGCGACCCGCCCGGCCCATGCGCCAGCTGACCACCCACAGGTAAAGACGGGCAAAGTTGGCATTCTGCTGGCCAATCTGGGAACGCCGGATGATTATTCATACTGGCCGATGCGGCGATATCTTAACGAGTTTCTGTCGGACCAGCGGGTGATCGATTACCCAAAGTGGAAATGGCAACCGTTGTTGCAGCTGATCATCCTGACCAAGCGGCCGTTCAGCTCGGGGGCGGCGTATAAATCGATCTGGAACCATGACAAGGGCGAGAGCCCGCTGTTGACGATCACCAAGGATCAGACCGCCAAGATGGCCACCGCGATGCAAGAGCGCTACGGCGATCAGGTGATGGTGGAATACTGCATGCGATACGGGAATCCATCGACCAAATCCAAAGTCCGCGAGATGGTGGCAGCCGGGTGCGAAAAAATTCTGTTTTTTCCCCTTTATCCACAATACGCGGGGGCGACCTCGGCCACGGCCAACGATCAGTTCTTTCGGGCGCTGATGGAGGAGACCTGGCAACCGGCGAGTCGCACTGTGGCGCCCTATTTTGATCGCCCTGAATACATCGATGCGCTGGCCCAATCGATCGAGCGCGCCTATGCCGGTTTAGAGACGCGCCCCGATATTCTGGTGTGTTCGTATCACGGCATGCCAGAGCGGTATTTGATGCAGGGCGACCCGTATCATTGCCAATGTGCCAAGACCACGCGGCTGCTGCGCGAGCGGTTGGGGTGGGACGAGACCGAGATCATGTCGACGTTCCAATCCAAGTTCGGCCCTGAGGAGTGGCTGAAACCCTATACGGTTGAGCATGTGGCTGAGTTGGCGAAGCAGGGCAAAAAGAACATCGCGATCTGTGCGCCTGCCTTTTCGGCGGACTGCATCGAAACGCTGGAAGAGATCAACGAAGAGATCAAAGAGAGCTTTGAGCACGCGGGCGGAGAGGTGTTTACCTATATTCCCTGCCTGAATGACGACGACGCGCATATTGCGGCGCTGGGCGCGGTGGTTGAAAGCAATCTGAAGGGGTGGTTGGACTGAGGTCCGTGTGATCGGTCTGAGGGGCTGGCGTCGGTTTGGCTGACGTCGGCGACCTGAACGATCACATCTTTGAAAATCACGCATCATGAGCGCAAAAGAAAAAGGCAGCGAATTGCTTCGCTGCCTTTTCCAATTTCGTCTGTAAAAAGCTTAAGAGCTTGCTACAGCTGCGCCAACCAGAACCAGCAGGATCAGGGGCAGCAGGATGCCGCTTGAAGAGCTGCGTGTTTCTTCGACGATTACAGGTGCTTCAACGATAGGCTCAGCAATGTTGCCAGCGGATACGGTTGATGCTGCTGCAGTCAGAGCTGCGGCCAGTACAAGTTTCTTCATAATTAACCTCCAGAATTCGCACGACATTCAACATATGAGTCGTGCACCCAAGACTTACCTCGTGGTTTTTTCTAACCAGCTACTAGGTTGGAATGCAAATGCTAGTTGTCCGATTTCGGACTCGGAGCAGTGAAATGTGGTCAAATTAGCAACACTTGGGTGCCTACCTTGGTCATTGAGAACAATTCAGCAATATGTTGATTGTACAAACCAATGCAGCCATTCGATGATCGACGTCCGATTTTGCGCGTATCGTGGGTGCCGTGGATGCGGTAATATTTCCAGCTGAGATACAAAGCATGGGTGCCCAGCGGATTGTCCGGACCGGGCGGAATGTGGTCGGGCCATTCCGGATTGCGCTTTTTCATCGACGGTGTTGGCGACCAACCGGGGCCTTCGACCTTGCGGATGACGCTGGTGCGCCCCCGGCGGGTCAATTCATCGGTCAGCGGCACAGAAGACGGATAGAGTTTATAAATGGATTGGTCATCGGACCAATAATGCAGCGCCCGCGATGTTGTATCGACCAGAATGGCCCCGTTTCGGGTGTTCGAGAAATAGGGTTTCCAGCTCATGGCGCGGAAACTGGACGTGTTGCGGCGCACCGGGGCTTCGGGTTCGGGGGCGGGGCGCAATGGGTCATCAGGCGCGAATTGCGCCAGAGCGGGGGTTGCGAGTGTGCTGGCGGCGCCGACCAGAAATGTGCGCCGCGACGGGGGCAAAGAAAGCTTTTTAACCATTTGGGCAGACCTTTACGCGTTAATATCGAAATTTGGGCTATGATATGGCTAGAAAGCCTCAGTCGCAAATCAAACCATGCTTTGGTTGGGCTCTGTTGCGTTTGCGCATTTGCGCCTAGGGGCCAGTCAGGGTATTTGGCTCTGTAACGGATCTATTCAGGTGGCCCATGACGCGCATTTTTTCCCTTTTGTTGGCATGTTTTGTCGTAGTGGCGGCGTGTACCCCGTCGAATAATTCGCAGAGTTTGGGCGCAGACGGCAAACCTTTGCCGAAAGTGTACCGGGTTCGGGGGGATTCATCCAAGTTGCAGTTCCGGATGCTTGATTCGGTGAATGCGCTGCGTTCGGCCTCGGGGTTGGCCCCGGTTGAGTTGAGTGCGCAGTTGAATGCGGCTGCGGCCACCCATGCGCGGGATATGTCGGCGCAGAACCGCCCGTGGCATTTTGGGTCGGACGGGTCATCGCCGTTGGATCGGGCGGCCCGCGCGGGATATCCCGGCCCGCTGATCGGCGAAGCGATTTCGGAAACCTATGAAACCGAGCTGGAAACATTGGCGGCTTGGATGGAAGAGGATGGGTCGCGGTCTGTTCTGATGGACAAAAATGCCATCAGTATGGGCTTTGCCTGGTATCAGGAAAAAAGCGGCAAGTTGTGGTGGACATTGGAGATGGGTGGCTAACGCCTGTCTGATCACATCGACCCAATAAAAAAGGCCCCGCTGGGGCCTTTTGTGTGTCTGGGGTGCTGGTCCCCCGTGTGGGCGGCACCGCTTAGGCGGCTTGAACCGCCTGTGGTTCCGTCAGAATCGCATAGAGCGTTCCGGGGTTCAGGTTGGCCCGCAATTTGGCGCAGACCGCTGGCACGCGCAGGGTGCGCGAGACAAGCGCCAGTGCCTTGAGGTGTTCCACACCGGCCTCTTCTGGGGCGAACAGGGCAAAGGCGATATCGATAGGCTGGCGATCGACCGAGCCGAAATCGATCGGTTTTTCCAGCATCACAAACACGGCGCTGACCTGTTCCAGACCTGGCATGCGCGCATGTGGCAGGGCGACGCCGCTGCCGACGCCGGTTGGGCCAAGGCTTTCGCGTTCCATCAGGGCCTCGACGGTGGCTTGGGCATTCATGCCCAGAGCGCTGGCCGCGAGATCGCCGATCTCTTGAAAAAGACGCTTTTTGCTCGACGCAGCCGAGAAGACCCGGACCGCTTCGGGTTTAAGGATGCTTGAAAGCTCCATACCGTGCTTGCTCCAAAATGATGTCCCCGCAAGATGCGAGGACACACATATCTAAATTCTTGCCTTTACGGATCGATCCAGCCGATGTTTCCGTCTTCTCGACGATACACGACATTCAATCCGTCTTTGCCTTCTTTTCGGAATACCAAGACCGGTGCGCCGGCCAATTCCATCTGCATCACTGCCTCTCCGACCGAGAGCGAGGGAATCTTGGTTTCCATTTCTGCCACGATCACAGGCTGGAGCGTATCAGGCTCGGCCTCGGTGTGGGACTCGTCAGACGCGAGGATATACGAGGATGCGCCAAAGAGTTCAACCGGCTCAGCGCGGTCCTTGTGGTGGTCCTTGAGCCTGCGCTTATATCTGCGCAGCTGTTTTTCCATTTTATCACAGCAACCCTGGAAGGCGGCATAGATTTCAGTCGCGTGGGCCTTGGCTTGCGCTGTCAGGCCGGTCGACAGATGGACGGTGGTTTCGCATACATATTCATGCGCCGAACGGGAAAAGACGATGTTGGCATCGGTCGGGCGTTCCGCATATTTTTTGACGACCTCGCCCAATTCGGTCTGCACGTGAGTTTGCAGGGCTGCACCGATATCAATCTGTTTTCCGCTGATTTGGTAACGCATGTGTTCTCCTTCGCTATTCTCATCCGTTTTCACGCCCAATAATTTGGGCGCACCTGTTATTGTCGGATGATGGGATTAGGCAGGTGCCGCGGCTGTATGCGTTCGAACCCTTCAACGAAGGGACGACCGAGGACAGCTTCAGACCGCAGGTTTGCCATAGCGCAATTGACGCAAGAGACGGGCAAAGAGTCAATCGTAAGTGGTGCAGAAAGTTCGAAAAATTCGCGCGGGGTTCAGCGGAATTTGGCCTAAGTATCAGGAAATGCGGAAGTTTTCGCCGAGATACACGCGGCGGACATTTTCGTTGTCGACCACCTCTTCGGGGGTGCCGGACATCAACATCTTGCCGTCATGCAGGATATAGGCGCGATCGACGATCTCGAGGGTTTCGCGCACATTGTGGTCGGTGATCAGCACCCCGATGCCCCGTTTTTTGAGGTCGGCAACAAGGTGGCGGATGTCGCCAACGCTGATCGGATCAACGCCCGCAAAGGGTTCATCCAACAGCAGATATTTGGGATCGGCGGCCAGACAGCGGGCGATTTCCACGCGGCGGCGTTCCCCGCCCGACAGCGCCAGCGCGGGGGCGCGGCGCAGGTGTTCGATGGAAAAGTCTGACAGCAGTTCCTCGAGCCGTTCTTTGCGTTTGTGGCCGTGTTTGATGGTCACGTCCAAAACGGCGGAAATATTCTCTTCGACGCTGAGACCGCGAAAGATCGACATCTCTTGGGGCAGGTAGCCGATGCCAAGGCGCGCGCGGCGGTACATCGGCAGGGTGGTGACGTTCTGGCCATCAATCGTGACGGTGCCCGCCTCGGGAAAGACCAGCCCGGCCACGGAATAGAAAGTGGTGGTTTTGCCCGACCCGTTTGGACCCAGCAGGGCGACCACTTCGGAGCGGCCAAGCGTCATCGACACGTCGCGGATGACGGTCTTTTTGCTGTAGGATTTGCGCAGTTTATCAATTTTCAGACCCGAGGCGCCCTCGGTCACTGTTAGTTTCGGGCTGCTCATCAATTCTTGTCCGAATTCAGGATTGTTTTCACCCGGCCCGCCATCTGCGCCGTTCCGGTGATCAGATTCACCGTCATTTTGTTCGAGGTCAGCGCATTCTGGCCCTGCGTCAGCAGCACATTTCCGGTCATCACGATCACGCCGCTGTCGATGGTGTAATCGGCGCGTTCGGCTTGGGCGGCGTCGGGGCCGCTGACCAAAACAACGTCGCCTGTGGCCTCCATCCGTTCGATGCCGCTGGCTTCTTGGTTGTAGATCACCAGCACGCGTTTGGCCGATAGACGCATTTCGCCCTGTCCCACAACGACATTGCCGAGAAACTCAGCCGAACCGTTTTCCTGATTTACATCCAGCGTGTCAGCGGTGACTTCGACCGGAAGGGAGGGATCAGCCTTGATGGCGCCAAACGCAACGTTGGCGGATTGGGCCAAAACAGGGGCTGCGCCGAGGGCAAGCAGGAGACTGACAATCAAAACGCGGATGTTCGGCACAGGCTATCTTTCTGAATTTTGCGGCTGGTATACCAGCTTAACCCCATTTTTGAAAAGCATATGGACAGGTCCGTCACCATTTTTTGTAGTGATATCCATATTACCCGCCGTAAAATCCCCGATTATCCCGCTTGCGGCGACCGCGCGCGGGGTCTGGGCGGCGATCTCGCGCAGGGCAGAATGCAGTTCGTCGGTTGTCACGCGCAGGCCATCCGTCGAGGTGATCAGCACATTTCCCAGAAACTTGGCTTGGTTCTTGTTCATGCGCACCTCGCCAGTGTCTGAGGTCAAAGTGATCACTTTGCCGTCTGTGAGTTTGAGCCAAGCGTTCAGGTCTGTCACCACAGCTGGGGCGTTCGCGTCGCCGGGGCGGGCGCGGCTGGCGGTCACGGTGATTTCTTCGCCTGCGGGGGTGGTGCTGGAGAAGTAGGGCTTGGTGACTTGCTGATCGCGCGTCCGGTCGGCAATTTCGTCTTCGGCAAAGGGGATGTCTGCGGTGGGGCCAATGCTGCGGGAAATCAAAAACAGGGTCGACAGCAGGACAAGGGCCGCCAGAGGCAGCAGAACCTTGAGCAATCGCACCATGCGGGAATAGAAATCCAAAGCCCCTGTCCCCTGTTAACCCAGACCGACGCGCAGGCAGTCGTGGATGTGCAGCAGACCCTGTGCCGTGGCCGGACCATTGGGGTCCACCACAAACAGACAGGTGATTTTGCGCGCGTTCATGATGGCGACGGCTTCTTCGGCCAATGCATCGGGGCCGATGGTGGTGGGATCAGCGGTCATGACCTGTTCGGCGGTCAGGTCCAGCAGCCCATCCATGTTGCGGCGCAAATCCCCATCGGTGATGATGCCCGCAAGGGTGCCATCGGGGCGGGTTACACCGGCGACGCCGAACCCTTTTTGGCTGATTTCGATCAGCGTGTCGCTCATCGGGGCGGTGGTTGGGATGGTGGGCAGGGCGGTGCCTGCGTGCATCAGATCGCGCACTTTGGACAGGCGCGCGCCCAGTTTGCCACCGGGATGGAAGTCACGGAAGTTTTCGGGCGTAAAGGCGCGGTGTTCCATCAGGGCCACGGCTAAGGCATCGCCAAGCGCCAAGGTCATCGTGGTCGAGGTGGTGGGCACGATGCCAGAACCACAGGCTTCCTCGGCGCAGGGCAGGACAAGCGCCACGTCGGATTGTTTCAACAGGGTCGAATCAGGGCGGCTGGCCACCCCGATTAGCGGGATGTTGAAGCGGCGGGTATAGGCGACCATATCCGCCAGTTCGGGCGTTTCGCCGGAATTGGACAGCACCAGCGCCACGTCGCCTTGGGCCATCATGCCGAGATCGCCATGGCTGGCCTCGGCTGGGTGGACAAAATGCGCGGGCGTGCCGGTCGAGGCAAAGGTGGCGGCCATTTTGCGGGCGATGTGGCCGGATTTGCCCATGCCGGAAAGGATCACCCGTCCGGTGGCATTCAGCAGGGTGTCAACGGCGCGGTCAAAGCTGTCGTCCAGACCGGCGGCCAGTTGGCTAAGCCCGTCTTGTTCCACCGCAATCACGCGGCGGGCGATATCCTGAAAACTGGTCATGAGTGGGCAAAGATGTCCGTATCGGGCCAGCCTGCCAGATCGAGTTTGGCACGGGTGGGGAGAAAGTCAAAACAGGCCTGTGCGATTTCTCTGCGGTCTTCGCGGGCCAGTCGTTTGTTCAGTTCATGGCGCAGTTTGTGCAGGTGCAACACGTCTGAGGCGGCATAGTCCAGCTGGGCTTTGGTCAGGGTTTTGGCACCCCAATCGCTCATCTGTTGTTGTTTGGAGATGTCGACGCCCAGCAATTCCTGCGTCAGGTTTCTAAGGCCGTGACGGTCGGTATAGGTGCGGATCAGGCGGCTGGCGATTTTGGTGCAATAGACCGGCGCGGTCAGGGCGCCAAAAGCGTTGTACATCGCGGCAATGTCAAAGCGGCCATAGTGGAACAGTTTCAGCACATCGGGGTTTTCCAGCATCGCGCACAGGTTCGGCGCGTCGGTTTGCCCTTTGGCGACCTGCACAAGGTGGGCATCGCCGTCGCCGCCCGACATTTGCACCACGCACAGGCGGTCGCGGTGTGGGTTTAACCCCATGGTTTCACAGTCAATCGCCACGATGGGGCCCAGATCTAGGCCATCGGGGAGGTCATTCTTGTAAAGATGGTTTGCCACTTGGGTCTGTCCTCTGCGCCGTATGGTGCCTGAGATAGGGGGTTTGGGGGGTAAACTCAACTGTTGCAGGGGATTGCCGCACAACTGGGTCTTGGAGGCAGGGGGGTGTCTGGACTATAGATTGGCCATGGCAAAAAAAGCAGTGCGAAAAAAGCAGGCCAAAAAGACCAAATCGAGCAAAGGGGCGTTTCGCCCGATGGCTTGGATTGGGTTTATTGCGTTGCGGGCAACGACAATTTTGATTGTTCTGATCACCGTGGCGATTGTGGTGTTTCGATTTGTGAACCCGCCGACGACCCATACCATGTGGTCCGAGGGGCAGCGGTTGGGATCGGTCAAGCAGGATTGGGTGGAGTTTGACGCGATTGCGCCGGTGATGGCGCGATCCGTGGTGGCCGCTGAGGATGCCAATTTCTGTCTGCACTGGGGATTGGATGTGAACGCAATCCGGGCGGCCTTGGAAGAGGGCAGTCGGCGGGGCGCATCGACCCTGTCGCAGCAAGTCGCCAAGAATGTGTTCCTCTGGCAGAACCGCAGCTGGATTCGCAAGGCGTTGGAAACCGGGCTGACGTTGGGCATTGAAACCATGTGGTCCAAGCAGCGCATTCTAGAGGTGTATCTGAACGTGGCCGAGATGGACGAGGGTGTGTTTGGCGTTCAGGCGGCGGCGCAGCACTATTTCGGTGTCAGTGCCGATAAATTGACCGCAGTGCAGTCGGCGCGGCTGGCGGCGGTGTTGCCGTCGCCCAAGACCCGATCGGCGTCAAAACCCACCGCAAAGCTGCGCAAACGGTCGGCCTCGATCTATGATGGGGCGGCTACCATCCGCGCAGATGGCCGGGCAAAGTGTTTCGAGGATTGAATATCCTGTCCGGGCAAGGCATTGCTGGGATATCAACCTTAAAAGAGTAAACGGATTCCCATGGCTCGCCTGTTTCATGTCCCCCTGTCCCCCTTCTGTCGCAAGGTTCGCCTGTCGCTCGCTGAAAAGAAGATCGAGGTCGAGCTGGTCGAAGAACGGTATTGGGAGGCGAGCACAGATTTCCTGCGGCGTAATCCGGCGGCCAAGGTGCCGGTGATCAAGCTGGACGGGAAGATGCTGGCCGAAAGCGCGGCGATCTGTGAATACATTGAAGAGACCCGCCCCGAACCGCGTCTGATGCCAAAAGACCCCGAAGCGCGGTACGAAGTGCGCCGTCTGGTCAGCTGGTTTGATGACAAGTTCCATCATGAGGTGACATCAAAGCTGTTGTACGAGCGGGTCAACAAAAAGGTCACAGGCGCGGGATACCCGGACAGCCGCAACGTCAAAGACGGGGCCAAGGCGATCAAGTATCATCTGGACTACATGGCGTGGCTGTTGGATCACCGCCGGTGGTTGGCAGGTGATACCATGACGCTGGCGGATTTCGCGGCGGCTGCGCATCTGTCGTCGTTGGACTATATCTCGGATGTGGATTGGAATCGCAGCGCGGCGGTCAAGGACTGGTACGCCAAGATCAAATCCCGCCCGGCGTTCCGCAACATTCTGGCGGATCAGATCCCGGGTTTCCGCCCGCCTGCGCATTACGCTGATCTGGATTTCTGATATCAAATGGGGGTAGGGGCTGTGTGCCGTGAGTCCCCCTGAGGATATTGAAGTCAGATGAACACCGACGCCCCCCTGAAACACCGCATCGTCGAACAGGCGCTGGCTGAAGGATTCGTGTCCTGTCGGGTCTGTCGCCCGTGGGATGTGCCATTGGTTCCTGAACGGTTGGGCGCGTTTGTTGAGGCCGGGTATCACGGGCAGATGGGGTGGATGGCGGAACGCATGCATTGGCGTGGCAACCCGGCGGCCCTGTGGCCCGAGGCGCGATCAGTGATCATGCTGGCGGAAAGTTATGCGCCCGAGCATGATCCGCGTGCGGTGTTGGAGCAGCAGGACCGGGGCGCGATTTCGGTCTATGCGCAGAACAAAGATTACCACGATCTGGTCAAGAAGCGGCTGAAACGTCTGGCGCGCTGGCTGATCGCCGAGGGCGGTGGCGAGGTGAAGGTGTTTGTGGACACCGCACCGGTGCCAGAAAAGGCCTTGGGTCAGGCGGCGGGTCTGGGATGGCAGGGCAAGCACACCAATCTGGTGAGCCGGGATTGGGGCAATTGGGCCTTTATAGGGTCTGTTTTCACCACTTTGGAGCTGCCTGAGGATGCGGCGGAGCCGGATCGGTGTGGGTCGTGCCGGTCCTGTCTGGACAGCTGCCCGACGGATGCCTTTCCAGCGCCCTATCAGTTGGATGCGCGGCGCTGCATTTCTTATCTGACGATTGAACACAAAGGCCCGATAGAGCCCGAGCTACGCGGCAAGTTGGGCAACCGGATTTATGGCTGTGACGATTGTCTGGCGGCCTGTCCGTGGAACAAATTCGCCGTTGCGGCCAGCGATATGCGGTACGCGGCGCGGGACGAATTGAAGGCACCAAAGCTGGCGGAATTGGCGGTGTTGGATGATACCGCGTTCCGGGCGTTTTTCTCGGGCTCGCCAATCAAGCGGATCGGGCGGGATCGGTTTGTGCGCAATGTGCTGTATGCCATCGGGAATTCGGCGGATGCGGCGTTGGTGCCCGTCGCGCAGGGATTGGCCGAAGACCCGGATCCAACCGTTTCAGACGCGGCGCGCTGGGCGGTTGAGCGGCTGCGCGATTAATTTGGGGATGGCGGCGAATAAGTGACGCAAACAGACGGGACGTGTCTGTTTTAGCCGCTACATCCATACCGAGCGAACAGAAGGAGGACACCAATGGCGCTGGCGTTGGGGGTTGATACAGGCGGAACCTATACGGATGCGGTTCTGATCCGGGATGAACGGGATGTGATCGCATCGGCCAAGTCGCTGACCACACGCGCGGATCTGGCGATTGGCGTGGGCAATGCGATTTCGGCGGTGTTGGCGCAGGCCAATGTGGCCGCGTCTGAGGTGACATTGGCGTCTTTGTCCACAACGTTGGCGACAAATGCTTTGGTCGAAGGGCAGGGCGGGCGTGTTGCGTTGGTCTATATCGGGTTCAAGGCGCGGGATTTGGAAAAGCACGGGCTTGCGGATGCGCTAAAGGGCGATCCGGCGCTGGTGATCGACGGCGGGCACAGCCACGCGGGCAATCAGGCGATGCCGTTGGATGTGGCGGCGTTGGAGGCGTTTTTAGGCTCTAACACTGGGATATCGGGCTTTGCGGTGGCATCGCAGTTTGCCACGCGCAATCCGGCGCATGAGCTGGAAGCGGCGCGGATCATCACAGAGCTAACCGGCGCGCCGGTGACCTGTTCGCATCAGTTGTCGGCTAAGCTGAACGGCCCTAAACGGGCGGTGACCGCGGTATTGAATGCGCGGTTGATTGGCATGATTGACCGGTTGATTGGCCGGGCACAGGACACGTTGCGTGATCTGGGTGTAACTGCGCCGATGATGGTGGTGCGCGGCGATGGCGCGTTGATGAGCGCGGAACAGGCGCGCGACCGGCCAATTGAAACCATTCTGAGCGGCCCGGCGGCGTCTATCGTTGGGGCAAGCTGGCTGACCAATGTGGAAAATGCCTTGGTTTCGGACATCGGCGGCACAACCACGGATGTGGCGTTGATCAAAGACGGAAAACCGGCGATTGACCCGGCGGGCGCGCGGGTTGGCGGGTTTCGCACCATGGTCGAGGCCGTCGCGATGCGCACCAGCGGTTTGGGCGGGGACAGTCAGGTCCATGTGGTGACCGAAGGGTTAGCGGGCGGCGTTTTCCTTGGCCCACGCCGGGTTTTGCCGCTGTCGTTGATCGCAGCCGAAGCGGGCGATGTGGTGCATGATGTGCTGGACGCGCAATTGCGATCTGCCACACCGGGGGAACACGACGCCCGGTTCGCGCGGACCGTGCCGGGTATCCCATCCGATGGGATCGGCGCGCGTGAGGCTGTGTTGCTAGAGCGGTTGGGCGATCAGGTGTTGCCATTGGATCAGGTGCTGCGCACCCGGATGGAACACAGCGCGCTAAGCCGGTTGGTGGATCGGGGCATTGTGCAGGTGTCTGGCGTGACCCCATCGGACGCGAGCCACGTTTTGGGCCGGTTGGATGCGTGGGACAGTGCTGCGGCGCACAAAGCGATGGAGCTGTTTGCGCGCAAGCGGGTTGGGTCGGGGGATCGGTTGTCGGCCACGCCCGAAACCTTGGCGCAGATGATTGTGGATCAGTTGACGAAACAGACCGCTTTGACCTTGTTAGAGACTGCTTTTGCCGAAGAAGCCGAGGATTTCGGCATCCCGCCAGAGCAATTGGCGCGTCATGTTTTGATGCAAAAGGGGCTGTCGGGCCATCGCGGATTGTTGGCGTTGGATGCGGCGTTGAATGTGGATGTGGTTGGGTTGGGGGCCTCGGCCCCGAGTTATTACCCGGCTGTTGGTGAACAGTTGCGCTGCAACATGATTTTGCCCGAACATGCGGGTGTCGCGAATGCTGTGGGGGCTGTGGTCGGACGGGTTACGTTTCGGCGCAGTGGCACGGTGACCTCGCCATCCGAGGGAATGTATCGCGTGCATCTAGACGCCGGGCCGCAGGATTTCGGGGATTCTGAGTCCGCTTTGGCCTTGTTAGAGAATGTTTTACGCCAAGAGGCGGAACAGGAAGCCAAAGCTGCCGGAGCCGAAGATATTCAGATTTTGGTCGATCATGACATTCGCACCGCGCGGATTGAGGCGCGGGACGTGTTCGTCGAGGGGATGTTGACGGTCGAAGCCAGTGGCCGACCCCGCGTTGCGTTGGGGTAGCGCGTGACGTCCACATGCGACAGAGCTGGCGGTTTCTGAACATGTGCGGCCCGCATTTCGGGGTATCCTGAGTGTGGATCATGATGAGGACGGACATGCGACATCAGCAAGAGAGACTGGATCTGGCGGCGAGTTTGAGATTGGCGGCCCGCAACGGATGGCAACGGGGTGTGGACAACCATTTTTCAGTCGCGGTGGATGATGACCATTTTTTGGTGAATGCACGCGGTTTGCATTGGTCTGAGATCACCGCCTCGAATCTGCTGTTGGCCAATCACGACGGCACTGTGGTTGAGGGCGACGGAGAGATTGAGGCGTCGGCGTTTTACATCCATTCGCATATTCACCGTGCTGTGCCTCAGGCCCGTTGCGTTTTGCATGCGCATCCGACCTATTCAACCGCGCTTGGCTGTATTGAAGGGGGGCGGTTGGAGAATTGCCATCAGGACGCGCTGCGGTTCATGGGGCGGGTCGCGTATGACGGTGATTTTAGCGGCTCGGCCTTTGATGACGGCGAAGGGGGGCGGATCGCGGCGACCATCGGGACCGGCAATATCGTGGTGATGGCCCATCATGGGGTCACGGTTGTGGGGGAGACTGTGGCGCGCGCGTATGACGATTTCTACAACTTTGAAGTGGCGTGTGAATATCAGCTGACCGCGATGGCCTCGGGGCGTCCGCTTGCCATTTTACCGGATGATGTCGCAGAAAAGTTGGCGGCGAATATGTGGGATGATCGGCAGATCGAGTTTCATTTTGCAGCGATGAAACGTCTTTTGGATCGGGATGAGCCGGGGTACGCCCAATAACCCGAAACGAAAAACGCCCCACCGAACCGGAGGGGCGTTGATTTTGGTTATTCTGCGGCTTCTGAGCGTTTTGGCAGCACCCAATCGGGGCGGGCAAAGTGGCAGGTGTAGCCGTTGGGCAGGCGTTGTAGGTAATCCTGATGCTCGGGCTCGGCATCCCAGAATGCGCTGACGGGTTCGAGTTCGGTCACAACGGTGCCGGGCCAGATGCCGCTGGCGTTGACGTCTGCGATGGTGTCCAGCGCCACGGCTTTCTGATCCTCGTCCACGTAATAGATCGCCGAGCGATAGCTGAGGCCGATGTCGTTGCCCTGCCGATTTGCGGTGGTCGGATCGTGGATCTGAAAGAAGAATTCCAGAAGTTTGCGATAGCTGGTTTTCGAGGGATCAAAGAGGATCTCGATCCCTTCGGCGTGGGTGCCGTGGTTGCGGTAGGTGGCGTCAGGAACATCCCCGCCAGTATAGCCAACGCGAGTTTGGGTGACGCCGGGCTGCTTGCGGATCAAGTCCTGCATGCCCCAGAAACAGCCCCCTGCAAGTACGGCGCGTTCGGTGCTCATGCGATATCCTCCACTTGGTTGATGTAGTCTGCGTAGCCTTCGGATTCCATGTTGTCGCGGTGGACAAACCGGAGCGAGGCCGAGTTGATGCAATAGCGCAGCCCGCCGCGATCGCGTGGGCCGTCGGGGAACACGTGCCCCAGATGGCTGTCGCCGTGGGTCGAGCGGACCTCGGTGCGGACCATGCCCAATGTGCGGTCTTCGATTTCCAGCACGTGGGCGGGTTCGATGGCTTTGGTAAAGCTGGGCCAGCCGCAGCCGGATTCGTATTTGTCAGCCGAGGCAAACAGCGGTTCGCCCGAAACGATATCCACATAGATGCCGGGTTCTTTGTTGTTCAGCAGTTTGCCGGTGCCGGGGCGTTCGGTGCCGCTGTTTTGGGTGACATAGAACTCTTCGCGCGAGAGGGCGGCGATGGCCTGCGGGTCTTTGGTGTATTGGGTCATGCATCCTCCGGAATAGTGTGATGAGGCAGTAAATGGGTCTGAGCCCGTGAAAGAAAAGGTATGTTTCATCGAGATCGCGGCAACGTGCAAGTGATCCAGCCCTCTTTTCACCGCGTATATAACTTTAGGAGGGTTTACAGATGTTTCGGATTTATTTGCTAACCATTTTGCTTTTGCTGGGCGCCGTCGCCCAAGCCACCCCTGTTAAAGGGACGTTTAACTCAATTGATGGGGGGACTCTGTCTGTCGAAGCGTGGCGCGGAAACCCCGTTTTGGTTGTGAATACCGCCTCGCAATGTGCATTCACAGGTCAGTATGCGGCGCTTCAGACGGTCTACGATCGCTACAAGGATCGTGGGTTAGTGGTGCTTGCGGTGCCATCGGATGATTTCAATCAGGAGCTGGCCAGCGCGGACGAAATAAAAGACTTCTGTGCGCTGAACTATGATTTGGATTTGCCCATGGCAGATATCACTTCGGTTCGCGGTTCAAAGGCTCATCCTTTTTATCGCGCGGTGCAATCCGAAATAGGATTTGTACCAAGCTGGAATTTCAACAAGGTTCTGATCGGGCCGGATGGGACTGTGGTCAAAACCTATAGGTCAAACACGCGCCCAGATTCGGCAAAACTCATCCAACAGATCGAAGCAATGTTGCGTTAAGTTGATTTTGGTGCGGGTTGTCGGGACAATTGGACAGCCAATATCCCAACTGTCGTGACAAGAACACCGATGCCATCCAAAACCCCAAGGCTTTCGCCCAATAAAGCAGCAGCCACGCCAACGCCAAACACCGGGTTGAGAAAGTGGAATGTGGCGGCGCGGATGGGACCGATGCGATCCAGCAGCAGAAACCAGATAAGGGTTGCGGCCAGTCCGGGCACCAGCGTCGTATAGGCAAAAGCCAACAGGAACGGCATGGTCGGGTTGATGTGGATGGTTTCAAATACCGGCGCGGCGATAAACAGAATGCCGGAGCCGACCAGCATTTGCAGACCGACGATCATCATGAAATTCCCGCCCGATGTTGCCCCGCGCACTGCGAGTGTCGCAAAGGCCAACGCCAGAGCACCCAGCCCGCATAAGGCAATGCCAAAAAGGTCGATGCCTTGTGAAATGCGCGCGCCCATGATGATGGCCACGCCCAGCATACCAGCAAACAAGCCCAGCACGCCCAAGGGTTTCAGTTTCTCACCCAGGAACAGCCAACTGGCCAGGGCCACGAGCAGGGGCATGGTCGAGGCGATGATGGCCGCGACCGAGGCCTCGACCGTTTGCATGGCGTAGAAATTCAGACCCAGATAGAGGGCGTTCTGGCAGACGCCAAACAGAACGGTGGCAAACAGTTGCGGGCGAGTCAGACGCCAGCTTTGACCCATGAGACGGGCGATGGCCACGCCTAACAAACCCGAGATTAAAAACCGTAAAGCCAAGGAAAACAAAGGAGAGGCATCTGCAACGATGATCCGCGCTGAACTAAACGCCGAAGACCACATGAGAGCAAAGGCCAACCCCATGATAATGGCACGGATATCCATGATGTGTCCCTTTCAACAGATCGGCGGACAGTTCCGTATTTCCCCAAGGCGTGCAAGGGTGGAAACGAAGGCTAAAGTCACGATCTTGAGTTTTCCATTTTTGCAGACAAAGGATTTGAGAATGACGGACTTTATCGGGACTGAAAACTCGGTATCCGTTCAAAGGCGATTGCAGGATCGGCAGCCCATGATTGCCCAAACTCCGGGTTTAGTGAACGGTGGACGGGTGCTGCATTGTCTGGATCCGGATGCGGTCGGGTGGAGCGTGGTGCACCAACTGGCAGGCGAAGATAAGTTGATGGGGTTTCCGGTGATAGATCACGACTTGGCGCTTAGTTTGATCCACGACAAGCTTGGGCCGCATTGGAAAACGCCGGTATGGCATGCCCTGTTAGGAAGCAAAGAGCAGGTGTTGGCGGCCTGTAGCATGGTGATCGAAAGCGTCCCCTTGGCCACAGGATGGAGCGTTGTGCATCATAGCTGTCCGAATGCGGCGCAGCTTGAACAGGTGCAGGCGTTGAATGCCGAGACTGGGGTCGCGCCCTATCCTGCGTATTATATGCGGTCCGAGGCGGTGCCGGTGCTGACGACTTGTGTCTATGATGGAGCTGGAGATTTGATTGCGACGGCTTCGGTCGCAGATCGGTATCACCGGGACAGTCGGTTGGGTGGTCATATGTTTGCGGGCATGGTGTCGGTGACAGAGACACTGCGCGGTCGGGGCTTGGGCAAGTTGGTGAATGCCTTGGCGTTGGCGGAAAGTCAGGCGCGGTTCGGGTGGGATATTGCAACCGAACAGGTGGCGGCGGACAATGTCGCGTCGCGTGCGATGATCATGGCCTGTGGGTTGACCCATGACGCCGGATTGGTGTCCGTGGCGGCGATGAATTCAGACGAGACGTTTTCGCGGTGAAAGAAAGTATTGAGTGCTAGAAGGAATTGAATGTGATTGTTGAGCAGGGTTTGAGACAGCGTTGGGGTATGGTGTCTCTTTTGGTTGCCATACTAGTGGCTATGATGAGCATGCCTTTGGTTGCAGATACCTATTACCGGTTGGATTTTGACTCGGCCAAGATCACGTCCAAAGGGGTGAATGAAAAAGGCCGCGCATACCGGTTTCGACGTGAAGGTGGGGGGATGCCCGGGCGGATCGTAAAAGACCAACGCAATGGGTCCGCAGTGTTGGAACTGCGCAGTAAGCCCACGCCATCCGGGCAAAGCAAAGATCGGGCCGAGTTACAAATCTATTCCGGTATAACATTTAATCGGGATTGGTTTTATGGGTTCGAAGTGTTTGTACCCGCGGGAACCGTGATGGATGATACGTGGCAGTTGCTGCTCCAGTGTCATCAGAATGGTACTAAGAAGTCTCCGCCGATTTCACTTAATCTCAGTGCAAACGGCAATCTGATACTGGTGTCCCGCCGTGATGCGGACAAATACGCAGCGTTGTGGACCGGATCGATGCCAAAGGGGCGTTGGGTCCCCATCGTGTTGGGGTTTCGAATGGGGGCAAAGGGACGCGCCCGGCTGTGGGTCGATGCTAAGCCGGTTTATGATCGCAGAGTTCCTTTGGGGTGGTCCCAAGGGGATCGGAAATGTAATTTGAAAACCGGAATCTATCGTGGGGACTCTGGTCAGGCGTTTCGGTTGCGGTTGGACAAGATTGCACTGGGGGACAGTTACCGCGAGGTCGCGCCTAAGCAGTAATATAGTACGCAACAAAAAAGGGCCACCCGGTGGTGACCCTTTTAAGATACTGTCGAAAGAATTCGATCAGCCGTTCACGCTGTCTTTGAGCGCTTTGGCGATGGTCATTTTCACAACCTTGTCGGCATCTTTCTGGAACTGTTCACCGGTGGCAGGGTTGCGCACCATACGCTCGGGGCGTTCGCGGCAATAGATTTTGCCAACGCCGGGCAGAGTCACGGCACCGCCAGCGGATACTTCGCGCGTGATCAAAGCCGTGATGGCGTCCAGGGCTGCGCCTGCGGCTTTCTTGTCAGTGCCCATATCCTCGGCCAGTGCGGCAACGAGCTGAGTTTTGGTCATAGGTTTTGCCATTTCTTGGTCTCCTTAACGTGCCCGATGACTTGGGCCTCATGGCGTAACACTAACGGGATGTTGTGGGTGAACACAACGAATAGTAGCGTCGAAAACCTGCAAAATATGAGGTTTTCGGCGATTTTTGGCCTTAGAGGAACGCAGTTTCGTCGAAAGAACGCAATTTCCGGCTGTGTATGCGCTCTAAAGGCATGCCTCGCAGGGCCTCCATCGCGCGAATTCCGATGTTCAAATGGCGGTTAACTTGGGTTGTATAGAACTCGGATGCCATACCAGGAAGCTTTAATTCACCGTGCAGGGGTTTGTCTGAGACACAGAGCAAGGTGCCATAGGGGACACGGAATCGGAACCCGTTGGCGGCGATTGTGGCGCTTTCCATATCTAGGGCCACGGCGCGGGATTGGCTGAGGCGCTGGACCGGGCCGGATTGGTCGCGCAGTTCCCAGTTGCGGTTGTCGATGGTGGCGACGGTGCCGGTGCGCATTACCCGTTTCAGGTCATAGCCGCGCAGTTCTGTCACCTCGGCGACGGCCTGTTCCAGCGCGATCTGGATTTCCGCCAGTGCCGGGATTGGCACCCAGACCGGCAGGTCGTCATCCAGAACGTGATCTTCGCGCAGGTAGGCGTGGGCCAGAACAAAATCGCCCAGCGCTTGCGTGTTTCTCAGACCGGCGCAATGCCCGACCATCAGCCATGCATGCGGGCGCAGAACGGCGATGTGATCGGTGGCGGTTTTGGCGTTGGAGGGACCAACGCCAATGTTGACCAGTGTGATGCCTGAGCCATCGCGCCGCTTGAGGTGATAGGTCGGCATTTGCGGCAGTTTCGCCGGGGTCTCCAGTGGTGCTTCGGGAGTCGTGATTTCCATATTCCCAGTGCTGACAAAACTGGTGTAGCCGCTGTCAGGGTCGCCCAGTTGCGCGCGGGCGTAGGCTTCGAATTCAGAGACGTAGAACTGATAGTTGGTGAATAGCACGTGATTTTGGAAATGTTCTGCATCGGTGGCGGTATAATGTGATAACCGCGCCAGCGAATAATCAATGCGCTGGGCGGTGAACAGGGCCAGCGGGCCGGTGCCGTTTTCTGGGACATGGGTGCCATTGACGATATCGTCGTTGGTTGTGGACAGATCCGGCACATCAAACATGTCGCGCAGGGTGAACCCGGCGGCGCCCTCTTGTGGGACGGTGATGTTAGGGTTGGCGGCCACGGCGAAATGCACCGGGATCGGGGTGGTTGAAGCGCCGATGGTGACGGGTTGGCCGTGGTTCTGGATCAGCAGCGCAATCTGTTGGGTCAGGTAGGCGCGAAACAGATCAGGGCGGGTGATCGTGGTGGCGTGGGTGCCCGGGTTCGCCACATGGCCAAAGCTGAGCCGGGTGTCGATCTGGGTGTAGCTGGTCGTGGTGATCCGGATTTCAGGGTAATAAGCGCGAAAGAAGGTATCGGCCGGGCCGGTGGACAGCACATCACTAAAGCTGTCACACAGGAATGTGGTGGCCTGTGTGTACAACTCCTCCAGCTGGGCGACGGCTGCTAGGGGATCGGTGAATTCTGTGGGGGCCGGGGTGTTCGGGGTCTTGAGGGTGGTCATTCAGCGGGCTCCAGCAGGTCGATCATTTCAAAGGTACGCACGTCTACCAATCCTTTGTCCGAGATGCGCAGTTCGGGGATGACAACAAGCGCCAGCAGGGAATGTTGCATATAGGCGTTGTTCAGCGAGCAGCCGCAGGCCTGCATCGCGGCGACCAAGGTGTCGGCTTTGGCGGCGACCTCGGTCGCGGGGTTGTCGGACATCAGGCCTGCAATGGGCAGTTCGACAAGGGCGAGTTCTTCGCCGTCCTTGAACAGGGTGACACCGCCGCCGACCTCGGCCAAGCGGTTGGCGGCCAGTGCCATTTGATCCCGGTCGGTGCCGACCACGATCATGTGGTGGCTGTCATGGGCGACGGTCGAGGCCATCGCCATGGTGCCGGTGTAGCCAAAGCCTGACACAAAGGCATTTGTGACCCCGCCGGTGGCGCGGTGGCGTTCCACCAAAGCGATCTGGCATGTGTCACCATCGCCTTGGACCAAGCCATCTTGTACCGGCAGATCGGCCTTGAGCGCTTTGGTCGGGGCTTGGTTTTCCACCATGCCGATGACATTGGCGCGCACAGAGTTTGCCCCATCAGGTGCGTGGATTTCAAAGTCGGTGCCGGTCAGGGTGTGACCCAGATGAACCGTGCCACGGGCGTGGTCGGGCCAGTCGAAATGGGGGCAATCGACTTGGATAGAGCCGTTTTCAGCCACGATCTGGCCGCGTGCGATGACCAGTTCGATCGGCAGATCCGTCAGGTCTGAGCTGAGGATAATGTCTGCGCGCCGCCCCGGTGTGATCGACCCAATGTCGCGTTCCAGACCAAAGTGGGTTGCAGTGTTGATCGTGGCCATTTGCAGCGCCACCAGCGGATCACAGCCGCAGGCAATGGCGTGGCGGACAACCCGGTTCATGTGGCCGTCATTGACCAAGGTGCCCGAATGGCAGTCATCGGTGCACAGGATCATATTGCGCGGATCCAGACCTTTTTCGGTGATGGCCGTGATTTGTGTTTCCACATCATACCAGGCCGAGCCAAGTCGGATCATGGAACGCATGCCTTGCCGCATCCGGGCGATGGCGTCGGCCTCACATGTGCCTTCGTGGTCGTCTGCGGGGCCACCGGCGACATAGGCGGCAAAGTTTGGACCCAGATCGGGCGAGGCGTAGTGGCCGCCGACGGTTTTGCCAGCCCGTTGGGTGGCGGCGATTTCGGCGAGCATTTTGGGGTCGGCATTGGTCACGCCGGGGAAATTCATCATTTCACCCAGCCCAATGATACCGGGCCATGTCATCGCCTGTGCCACATCATCGGGGGTGATTTCGTATCCGGTTGTTTCCAACCCCGGGGCCGAGGGCGCGCAGGATGGCATCTGGGTAAAGATGTTGACGGGCTGCAGCAGCGCCTCGTCATGCATCATGCGGACCCCGTCGAGACCCAGAACATTTGCGATCTCATGCGGGTCGGTGAACATCGACGTGGTGCCATGGGGGATGACGGCGCGGGCAAATTCTGCGGGGGTCAGCATGCCCGATTCAATATGCATGTGCGCATCGCAAAGCCCGGGCAGCATATAGCGGCCATTTGCTTGGATGATCTGCGTGTCGGGGCCAATGCAGTGGTTCGCGTCTGGACCGACAAAGGCGATGCGCCCGGCGACAATGGCGATAGAATGATCAGGCAGTGTTTCGCGGGTGTGCACGTTCACCCAAATGCCGCCCTGGACAACAGTATCTGCAGGCGCGCGGCCTGCGGCTACGGCTATCAATTGGGGGGCGACGTCGGGCCAGCTTGGGAAAGGGGTATGTTCCATGTCACAACTTTCCCGAATGTTGCGGCGGGTGCAACCCCCCGTGTTGCGGTATCATAAAAGGGTCATGTGGAAGGGGTGGAATGTCTTGCTGTGATCGGGGCGGAGGGGCAGAGTTGCAGATGGGACGCGAGCGGAGGTGGGCCAGTGGACTATGAGACAATAGATGCAGGTGGGTTTGGGCGATCATTGCGGGGGATCGGGCTGAATCTGCTGGTGCGGGACGTGAGGGCGGAATGCGCCTTTTTAGAGACTGTTTTTGAGATGAAGTCACATCAGGTGACGGCGGATTTTGCGATCGTTACCTATGGCGATCAGGTGTTTCAGCTGCATTCGGATCAGACCTATCATTCGAATCCTTTGCTAGGGCTGCTGCCAGAAAACCCACCGCGGGGGGCGGGTGTGGAAATCCGCCTGTACGAGACAGATCCTGATGTTGCTGTCGAGCGGGCCAAAGCGGCGGGGGCGATGGTGTTGCAAGAGGCTGCGAACAAACCGCATGGGTTGCGAGAAAGCTATATCTTGTGTGCGGATGGGTATGCCTGGGTGCCCAGTTGCCCGATAGCTGAGGGCTGAATTCCTTATCCAACTGCGCGACCTTTGGTCTTGCGTCCTGCGGACGGCAGGGGGCGGGCCCGGCAGGCGCGGGCAAAGCCCGCGCCTGCCGGGCCCAACGGGAGGAGAGGTCCCGTGAGGGCCTTGACGACGGGCGGGAGAGTTTGCCGGTTTAGGGTGTTTGTTCGGCGGCCATTTCGGCGCGCAGCCAGGTGGTAAACGCGATGGCGCCGGGGGTTTCTTCGGCTTGGGGGGACAGCAGCAGGTAGTAGGCCTCGGGCATTTTTGCGCGATGCTCAAACGGTGCGATCAGGCGGCCGTCTTTGATCAGGCCTTGGACGATTGTATCGTGGGCCAGGCAAAGCCCCCCGCCGGCCATCGCAACCGAGAGGCTGACCATATAGGTCGTCGCATAGGTTATCGGCGGATTGGGCCATGTTAGAGCCTGATCCTCTGCCCAATTCGCCCAGTTCGACAACAGGTTTGAACAGTCATAGAGCGGTTGGTCTTGCAAGGTGTCCAACGTGACCGGGAAATCCGGTGCGCAGACGGGATAGTAGTGATCGGTGCGCAGCAGTTCGGTGCGCACGGTATCGGCGGGGCGCAGGGAATACCGTACTTCGACGGCTGCGCCTTCGGCCATTTCGCGGGGCTCCCACAGCTCGGTTGAGATGGTCAGCTGGACCTCGGGGTGTAGGGCGCGAAAGGCAGGCAGGCGCGGGGCCAGCCAGTTCACTGCAAAGGTCAGGTTGGATTGAACCTGAACGGTGTTTTGTTGATCCCCCAGGACTGCTCGTGTGCCGCGTACCAGTGTGCGAAACGCCTCACGGACCACGGGCAGATAGGTGATCCCGGCCTCGGTCAGTTCCAGCGCCCGGGGCCGGCGGTGAAACAGCGGGCGCCCTAAATGCCCCTCGAGCGATTTGATCTGCTGGCTCACCGCGCTTTGGGTCATGTTCAGATCCCGTGCGGCCCCGGTAAAGGACAGGTGGCGTGCTGCTGCTTCAAACGTGCGCAGCCAACCCAGCGGCGGCAGTGGATTTTGCATTTGCATAACCTTGGTATTAGTAACGCTAATGAGATACCCATGTTTTTTTCGTTGGTCAAACAGGGGCGGGGGATGCAGGTTTTAGGCAGCACCGAAATTGACCATGCCATCCCGGAGATTCGACCATGAGCGTTACCAACCTGCGACCCAATATGGATCATTGGTCCGAACGTGTTGATATGGCGGCGGCCTTTCGCTGGACCGTCAAGTTGAACATGCACGAAGCCGTGGCAAACCACTTTAGCCTTGCGGTGAACGAGGATGGATCGCAGTTCTTGATGAACCCGAACCAGATGCATTTTGACCGGGTCAAAGCGTCGAACTTGTTGTTTTTGGATGCCAATGATCCAACCACGATGGATAAACCCGGCGCGCCGGATCCGACGGCATGGGGCTTGCACGGCTCGATCCATCGGCATTGTCCGCATGCGCGGTGTGTGATGCATGTGCATTCGATCCATGCCACGGTGTTGGCGGCGCTGGCGGATAGCAACATCCCTCCGATCGATCAAAACACGGCGACGTTTTACAACCGCTATGTCATTGACGAAGAATTCGGCGGTCTTGCGTTTGAGAGCGAAGGCGAGCGTTGCGCGTCAATGCTGAGTGATCCGAAGAAAAAGGTGATGATCATGGGCAACCATGGTGTCTTGGTGATTGGCAGCGATGCGGCGGATGCCTTCAACCGGCTGTATTATTTCGAACGTGCGGCTGAGACCTATATCCGCGCCTTACAGACGGGTCAGAAGCTGCGCATTCTCAGCGATGAGGTCGCCGAAAAAACCGCGCAGGAGCTTGAGGATTACCCAAGCCAGGCCGAAGCACACATGCGCGAAATGAAAGCGATCCTGGACGCCGAAGGATCAGATTACGCCAGCTAAGCGTTTGGCGGGGTGATCCCGCCACACGACACGCCAGAAAGGTCATCCCATGTTGGACACCCCTCCAGCCCGGACGCGCACGCTTGCCGCCCGGTACTATACGGACGCGCGGATTTTGGATCGCGAGAAAGAGCTGTTGTTGAACAGTTGGCAATTGGCTGGTCATGCTGGGCAACTTGCCAATCCGGGCGACTTTCTAACGCTTAGCCTGTTTGATCAGAACATATTCCTTGTCAAAGACCGGGCTGGTGACATTCGCGGGTTTTACAATGTGTGCCCCCATCGGGGTCATCAACTGGTTACGGGCAAGGGCAACAAGGCTGTGTTGACCTGCCCGTATCACGCCTGGACCTTTGGGTTGGACGGGGCGTTGCGGGGGATGCAAAAGCGCGGCAATACCGACGCGCCAGAGCGTAGTACCATTGGATTGTCGGAAATCCGGGTGGATCGGATTGTTGATTTTCTGTTTGTGAACCTTGATCCCGACGCGCAGTCGCTGGCCGAATTCGCACCAGGGCTTGAGGCGCAGATTTTGGCCTGTGTGCCCGATCTGCCCAATCTGGTGGTCGAGGGCGACGCCGCCTATGGCCATACCTACAGCTGCAAATCCAACTGGAAGGTGATGCTGGACAACTATCTGGAATGCCACCATTGCGGCCCGGCGCATCATTCGTTTGACGATATGATGGACATCGCCCAGAGCAGGTTTGATCTGTACCAGAATTATACCTATCAAAATGCGCCCACCGCGATGAAGGCCGACAATGCCGCCTTTCCGCTGGATCTGGAACACGACGTGACCACGGGCCAGTTCTGGTTCCTGTTTCCCAACACCATCTTTGGCCAGTTCCCCGGCGCGCAAGGGTTTTATGCCTCGCGGTTCGATCCGGTCACGCCGGATCTGACCGAGCGGGAGTCGCTGTCTTTGACCACGGCCACCCCGACGGATCCGGGCATGGCTGAGCGCGCGCGGTTGCGAGCCGAGTGGTCCACGGATGTGGTGTCGATTGAGGACCGCGGTTTGTGTGAAAACGTGCAAAAGGGGCTGCACCAACGCGGGTATACCCAAGGGTGGTACATCACCGACCCAGATGCGCACGACATTTCAGAACATGCGATGCGCCATTTCCATGACATTTACCTAAGCGCGATGGGCGAAACCGAATGAAGAATATCTATACCTATGGCGGTCAACCTGCCCGCCGTAACCTGACGATTGATTGTCTGCGCGCCAACAAGGCGGCTGGCAACAAGATGACCCAAGTATCTGCGGTGAGTGAGGGTGAGGCGCGCGCTTGTCAGGAGATGGGGATCGATCTGATCACCATTTCGGATCAAGATTACGATGCGGTGCGGGCCGGTGCGCCGGAGACATTCATCACGTCGAGCCAGACGATGTGCCAGTATTTTGAGCCGCAGGAGTGCCTGACCGCTGCGATGAAGGCGGCTGAAAAGGGCGCGGATGCGATCTTTACCCCCCGCGGTATGGGGATCGTTGAATTGATCGCCAATGAAGGACTTGCCGTGCAGGGCCATGTGGGGTTGGTGCCGCGAAAGTCGACCCTAACAGGGGGACTAAAGACATTTGGCAAGACAGCTGAGGAGGCGATGAAGCTGCTCGACTGGATGCGCCGATACGAGGATGCAGGCGCCGCAGCGGTCGAAGTGGAATGCGTTGCGGTTGAGGCGTTGCAGGCGATCAATTCCAAAACCACCCTGTTGACCCATTCGATTGGGGCCGGGTCAGGTGGCGATATCATCTTTTCGTTCATGGAAGACATCTGTGGCGATGTGGAAAATCCACCGCGCCACGCCAAGGCATGGGGTGATGTGGCAACGATCCGCAAGGCGTTGGCGGCGGAACGGGACAAGTCCCTGACTGGGTTCCGTACAGACGTGCAATCGGGCGCGTTTCCTGATGCGGATCACACCGTTGGGATGCTGCCCGGCGAAGCCGACAAGTTGAGCGAAGCCTTGGACCGCTGGACCCCGCTGCACCAATAAAGACCTGATTTTGGCCAAGAGGGAGGCGCCAGAATGACCGACACGACCCCAAATCTGGATCAGATGTCTGCGCCATCTTCGGATGCGCAGATGCAGGATATGACGCGTGAGTGGAATTATCACCCGGAATTGCCGCTGCAGGATCCGTCGATCTTTCAGTGGCCGCCCAATCCCGCCTATTTGCTGGGATGGCTGGCGCGCAATTGGCTGACGCTGAGTGAACGGGTGTGCATGGCGATTGCCGCCGTGGCGTTGTGGTATTTCTTTTACCCATCGTTAGAGACAGCGCAGAGCTTTGCCTTTGGCTGGATCGCGCAGATCTATGCCATCAATTTTGGGATGATCTTTGTCACGGCAGGCACGCTGCATTGGTATTTCTACATGCGCAAGGCGCAGGGGAAAAAGCTGAAGTTCGAACGTCGCGATCAGGGCAAGAACAACAAGCTGTGGGATTTCAAGGATCAGGTGCTGGACAATATGTTCTGGTCGCTTGGGTCGGGCGTGTTGCAGTTGACCGGGTTTCAGGTGGTATCCATGTGGTTGATGGCGAATGGCTACACGCCGACGATTACATTCACTGAAAGCCCGGTTTGGTTTCTGGCGTTTCTGGTGATCATTCCGATGTGGTCAGCGTTCCATTTCTATTGGGTGCATCGGCTGCTGCATCAACCGTTTCTGTATCGGCGTGTGCATGCGCTGCATCACCGCAATGTCTGTATTGGCCCGTGGTCGGGATTTTCGATGCACCCGGTGGAGCACTTTATCTATCTGACCACGCTGTGCATCCACTGGTTTGTCGCCTCGCATCCGATCCACCTGTATTTCCACATTGTGTTTCAGGGCCCCGGTGCCGCGATGAGCCATACAGGCTATGAGGATCTGCTGATCAAGGACAAGCGCAAGCTGGCGTTGGGGACGTTTTACCACCAGCTGCATCATCGGTATTACGAGTGCAACTATGGCAATCAGGAAATGCCGTGGGATCGGTGGTTCGGCACCTTCCACGACGGGTCAACCGAGGCCACCGCCGAAACCCGCGCCCGTAAAAAGCGGATGTTTGGGTGATGTATTGACCCCCAGCCGGGAATAGTGGCGCACAGCGCCCCTGGCCAGCGCCCGTCGGCCCTAATGGGCGGGCGCTGGCTTTTTGGGTCGGACATCAGACCGATAAATTAAGTCCGATGTCCCGAAGCCGTGTTTAGTCGTAGGCCGCGTCGACGATGAATTCGACCTTGAGTTCGGGGCGGGCCAGTTTGGCTTCGCCGCAGGCGCGGGCGGGGGCGTGGCCTTGGGGCACCCAAGCGTTCCAGACTTCGTTCAGCCCGGCAAAGTCGCTCATGTCTGCCAGCCAGATGGTGGCGCGCAACATCTTTTCGCGCGAAGACCCGGCTTGGATCAGCAGGGCATCCAGACGGCGCAGGCACTCTTCGGTCTGGGCTTGGATGGTGTCGCCTTCGGCCACCTGACCAGTGATGTAGGCCACGCCGTTGTGCTTGACGATTTTGGAGGATCTGACCCCGGTTTCAATACGCTCGATCATGTGGTGTCCTTGCATGGTTTGAGGGTTCCTGCGGTCGTCAGTGACGATGAAACAGGGTGAGAGCAAGATCGCGATCCGGTTGTTGAGTGCCAAATCGCGACAGGGTGCGCGCAGGTGCTGACTTTTGGCCGGAAAACGACCACCGAGATGTCGATATCAGAGGCGCGGCTGGGGGTTTGTTTCGTTCGAATAGGGGCAAGTGAAGGACCCGACCCATGTATGCCATCAATCGCTTTTTTCCGTTTGCTCCGCCTGTGACAGGGCCGTTTGAGCAATCTGATACTGCGATTTATGGACAGAGACATGACCGATATGACCCCCAAAGACCGGCTCGCGCCGGGTCCAATGAGCCGTGAATGGCATTGGCATCCTGAACTCCCCGTAGGGTTTGCACCCTTTTGGCACTGGCCCCCCCGGCCCAAGGTTTTGGCCCGATGGGCCTGGCAGAACTATCTGCAGGTGTCGGACCGATCCCTGTTTCTAATACTGGCGCTGGTTGTGGGGCTGTGGCTGCAACCTGTGGGGCCCGATCAGGCAGAATTTGCGCCGGGTTGGATGGCCTGGGTTCTGGTGCGCAATTGGATTGCCTTGCTGGTGGTCGCGGGGGGATTGCACCTGTGGTTTTATGGCGTCGACGGGCAGGGCAAGCTGCTGAAATACGACCCGCGCCCCTATATGAAGCGTAAGAATGCGCTGTATAAATTTGGCTATCAGACGTGGGACAACATGTTCTATTCGTTGTTGTCCGGGGTTCCGATCTATTCCGCCTATGAGATCGGGCTGCGCTGGATGTATGCCAATGGCAGTTTGACGACGCTGCAGTTTAGCGTTCATCCGATCTGGTTTGTGCTGTTGTTCCCTGTGCTTGCGCTCTGGCAGAGCCTGCATTTTTATGGGGTTCACATCGTGTTGCATCACCCCAAGCTGTATCGGCATGTGCATTCGGTGCATCATCGCAATGTGAATACGGGGCCGTGGTCGGGCACGTCGATGCATCCGGTCGAGCATCTGTTCTTTTTCAGTGCGATGTTGATCCTGTTGGTGCTGCCCAGCCATCCAGTCCACATGCTGTTCTTGGGCTATTGGTTGCTGTTGGGCGCGGCGTCTTCGCATTCAGGGTACGAGGCGATCTGGGCGCGGGATCGGCAGCAGTTGTTGATTGGGGCCTTTTTTCCACCAGCTGCATCACCGCTATTACGAGTGCAATTATGGCAACAGTGAAATGCCGTGGGACAAGTGGTTCGGCACCTTTCATGACGGGTCCGAAGAGGCGACACGGGTGACGCGGGACCGCAAGCGGCGGATGCATAGCAAGTAGAGCCTCGCGTTTGTTTTCTGTATGGGTGACTCTCAGACTGGCCCGGTTGGTGCCGGGGCCAGTCTGGGAGCGCAGATCAGAAGGAAATAGGCAGATGAACAAACCCCACGTGACGATCACCTATTGTATCGGCTGCAACTGGCTGCTGCGTGCCGGTTGGATGGCGCAGGAACTGCTGCAAACCTTTGCAGAGGCTTTGGGCGGGGTGACGTTGGTGCCCGGTGAAATGGGCGGCGTTTTTGAGATTTCCGTGGATGGGCATCTGATTTGGGAACGCAAGCGTGATGGCGGGTTCCCGGATGTCAAAGAGCTGAAGTCGCGGGTGCGGGATCGGATCGAACCGACGCGGGATTTGGGTCATTTGGACCGGGCAAGCAAAGAGAGCTAGGTTGCCCGGGCGGCGGCCTGTGCCAAGCCTGTCTTTCGCCCGAGGGCGCGCGTTGTCACGGTTCGTCTTCAGAGGTTGAAGCGAAGCCTGAGACCAAACACCAGCGGGTCTGCTGTATTGGCACCGGGGTTGTTGAGATATTGCACGTCCGCAGTCAGGGCCAGATTGTCAGAGATGTCCAAGCGATAGAAGGCCTCAACCGTGGTTTGATTTTTCAACCCTGCGGTCACGGGTTCTGCCCATGTTGCCGCGATGCCAAAGAGGTCGTCATAGAACCCCGGTCGCCAGATCAAGCCGCCGGTCGCCCCCCGTTTGGCAATTGGGTCATTGCCGTCGGACCACCCCATGCGCCCAAACACCATCAGGTCATTCTCAAATGTGTAGTTGCCGGACAGAACCACACCCGAGCTGGATGGCAGGCCTTTGTCCCGCGGGCGTCGATGTGATAGGCACCGAGGTGGACATTGGTCAGATAACGCTGGTTGCGGGCGGGTGTCCAACCGATCTGGGCGTATTTGTAGAATTCGGCGCCGCCCGGAAACCATTCAACGTCCGTCAGCGACCCATTTGCATCCGAAACAATCCCAAGCACATAGATCTGATCTGTCAGGTGGACGCCGCCACCTATTCCAAAGCCGGGGTCCGGGACTGTCAGGACGGGATTGTAATTGATCGCATAGTTCTGAAACCCGGTGCGGGGGTTCACGTAGCCTAGAACATCGGTGTAATCGCCCGGATCAATTCGGCCCGCAACGAGGCCGCCGCGCCCCCCCATGATCGCCTGAGACCAATAGGCAACAGACAGGACGGAGCCATTGTCGCCAAAGGTCAGGCCAGTGAGTCCGGCATAGCCAATCTCGCCAGCGAGACCGGGGTGTCTGGTCCAGACCCAGCTTGTGCCGGTTCTCGAGGATGAAGACAAAGCTGCCGGGGTTACTGCCCTCACGATCCGCAAGTGTCCATGTGCCCAGAATTCTGGCTTGTCCCGCCGCGCCTTGGTCAACACCGGAAACGGTGCTGTTAGAGTTTTGGTAGAGCGCCTGATAGTCAAACGACAGGGTAAGGCCGGTGTCTTTTCGCAACCTTTCTTTCCAGGACTCGGCTGGATCAATGGTGCGATCAAATCCGGGCCATCGTGAGGTTTGCAGCCTGCGCAGCCGATCTTGTTCCTGCTGGGCTTCGGCGCTTGCAGGGCCACCAATCGAGGTTGCCGCAGCGGCTTCAAGCCGATCACGCGGGCTGGACTCTTGAGAAGATGCGGCTGAGGCAAGACTTGCTATCAAGGCGGTTAATGCAAAGCGCGGCCACATCAGAAGAAGTTCATCCATGTTGTCATCCGCAAGGTCAGTTGATTGATGAATTGGAACTTTGTCCCCTGATCCGTCAGCACCAGCCCCTGACCGGAAGAGCCGGGCGGCAGGGTTTGCCCGTGTGTCTCAAGGTCCAACACCACGACATAGGTTGTATCGGTGATTGCCGGCACTTCGGGCGTAGCGCCATCCAGATCGTATTCTGCATCCGGAGATGTAAGATAGAGGCCCGACACCGTTCCCTGAAACGTCTGTCCGGGAAATGCTTTGAACACCGCCTCGGCGGGCTGCCCGGTTTGACATTGCGGACCTGGTTTTGGCTCAGGACAAGGTTGATGACAGGGTTGTTGATGTCGAGGAAGGCCAGCACAGGTACATTGGGCGTGACCCGGTTGCCTGGCAGCAGGGTCATGGCGGGAATTGGTGATACCGTCAAAGGGTGCCCGAACGGTGGCGTTTGCCAGATCAATCTCGGCGAGGGTGACGGCGGCCTCGGCCACTGTGACATTGGCCTGCAGGGCTT
>CBCYME010000027.1:0-134056 GCA_965183835.1 Paracoccaceae bacterium
TTTCGACACCGCAATCTATTCCCCACAGTGGCCCACCGCGCTGCGTCACTAGAGATCATGCGCAGTCTTGCGGCCCACGGCGAGGGCATTGGGATCAGCTATTCCGGGCCATCCACCGATACCAGCTATGATGGATCCCCTCTTGTGCGCTTGCCAATACTCACGGCCAATACCCGTGAGCCTGTCGTTCTTGCACGCCACGGCACCGGGCCCGAAAACCCAACACTTATTGAAGCACGGAAAACGATTTCGGCGGCTCTAAAGCGCTAGATCAAGCTTTGCGACGCAACCGGATGACCACATCAACCGACGCAATCTCTACCCCGTCGGGGGCTTCTGGCAATCGCTGGATGACCAGTTGATCCGATGGGGCATCTGACAGACGGCCTTCGTCCTCCCAAAAGAAGTGAGGGTGATCATGCGTGTTCGTGTCAAAATAGCTTTTTGAGCCATCAACCGTGATTTCTTGCAACACACCCGCATCACAAAACGCGCGCAGCGTGTTGTAAACTGTGGCCAAGGAAACAGCAGAGCCGCTTCCTTTTGCGGCATCGAACAAGCTTTCTGCGGTGACGTGACGGTGATTGCCATCGCCCACCAACAGCTCTGCCAAAGCAACGCGCTGACGTGTCGGGCGCAGGCCCGCGTCGACCAACCAATTGGTTGCATATTCCTGGCTATGTGGCGTCATAATCATCAGACTCGCTTGGGACTATGTCTATATAGAGTGCGACACAGGTCAATTTCAAATGAAATTCATTCGCAGCTGGAACCTTTGACCGCACACTTCCCTTCGGTCACACCCTTGCAGGACCTCGGGCGGCGATGATAGAGGAGCATAACAGACAGAGGATTCCTAGGCAGGAGAGGCGGCAAATGGCCCAATTCCCGAGCAGTTTTGACAAAGAGGACTTGCTGAAATGCGCCCGTGGCGAACTATTTGGCCCCGGCAACGCGCAGCTGCCAGAACCACCCATGTTGATGATGGACCGGATTACGGACATTTCAGCCGATGGCGGTGAGTTTGGCAAAGGTCATGTCGTTGCTGAATTCGATATAACGCCTGATCTCTGGTTCTTTGCGTGCCACTTTCCTGGCAATCCGATCATGCCTGGATGCCTGGGCTTGGATGGCTTGTGGCAATTGACCGGGTTCAATCTGGGTTGGCGCGGTATGATTGGTAAAGGCATGGCAATGGGTGTTGGCGAAGTCAAACTCAAAGGCATGGTCAAGCCAGATCGCAAAATGCTGACTTATAACGTAGATTTTACCCGCGTTATCGACCGCCGGTTGAAGCTGGGCGTTGCCAACGGGCGCGTGTTTGCTGATGGCGAGGAAATCTATCAGGTCAAGGATATGAAGGTCGGTCTGGCAACAGACGGCTGACCTCTTATATCTATCCTTCCTAAAGTTTCTAAGGAGTACGCACATGCGTCGCGTCGTCGTCACCGGAATGGGGATCGTTTCTTCCATCGGGAACAATGTAGAAGAGGTTCTGGCCTCTTTGAAATCCGGCACCTCTGGTATCGAAGCCAGCCCCGAGATGACCGTGCACGGTTTTCGCAGTCGCGTCGCGGGCACGCTCAAGCTGAACGTCGCCGACCATGTGGATAAGCGTACTCTGCGCTTTATGGGGCCAGGCGCTGCCTATGCGCATATCGCTATGGGTCAGGCCATCGCCGACGCTGGTCTGAGCGAGAGCGATATCGTCAATGAGCGCACCGGTCTGGTTGCAGGTTCTGGCGGCCCGTCCACCAGCGCGATGCTGACCGCGCATCAGGTTGTCGCCAAAACCGGCGCGACTAAACGGATCGGCCCCTTTGCCGTTCCTAAATGCATGAGCTCAACGATCTCGGCCAACCTAGCGACTGCTTACAAGATCAAGGGTATCAACTATTCGATCACCTCGGCCTGCTCGACCTCTTTGCATTGCATCGGCAACGCAGCAGAGCAGATCATGCTGGGCAAACAGGACGTGATGTTCGCCGGTGGCGGTGAAGAGCTGGATTGGACGCTGTCCTGCCTGTTCGACGCCATGGGTGCGATGTCGTCCAAGTATAACGACGACCCCAGCACCGCGAGCCGTGCGTTTGACGCCAATCGCGATGGGTTTGTTATTTCAGGCGGCGGCGGCATTCTGGTTCTCGAAGAACTAGAACACGCCAAAGCGCGCGGCGCCAAGATCTATGCCGAAGTCACCGGATATGCCGCGACCTCAGACGGTCACGACATGGTGGCCCCGTCTGGCGAAGGCGGAGAGCGCGCAATGCGTCTGGCGTTGTCGACCCTGCCCGAAGGCCGCAAAGTTGGCTATATCAACGCGCATGGCACTTCGACCCCGGTCGGCGATGTGGGCGAAGTCGAGGCTGTCCGTCGTGTGTTTGGCGAAGGCAACACGCCACCGATCAGTTCAACCAAGTCGATGACCGGTCACGCACAGGGCGCGGCTGGCGCACTCGAGGCGATCTTCAGCTTGCTGATGCTGGACAATGATTTCATCGCCCGGTCGATCAATGTGGAATCCTTGGATCCAGCGCTGAAGCCCGAGGAAATCGCATTGGAAACGAAATTTGACGCAGGGCTCGACAGTGTCATGACCAACAGCTTTGGCTTTGGCGGCACCAACGGATCGATGATCCTGTCCAAGTATAACGGGTAACGAATATGTCTGATCTTTTGAAAGGCAAACGTGGGCTGATCATGGGCGTCGCCAATGATCGCTCGATCGCATGGGGCATCGCCAAAGCCATGGCCGACGCCGGAGCCGAGTTGGCCTTTACCTATCAAGGTGAAGCGTTTGGCAAACGTCTTGAACCGCTGGCCGCATCGGTCGGGTCGGATTTCATGGTGGACGTGGATGTAACAGACGATGCGTCTTTGGACGTGGCGTTTGAACAGTTGGGCGCACGCTGGCCCACAATCGACTTTGTTGTCCATGCCATCGCCTATTCGGACAAAACCGAACTGACGGGTCGCTTTCTTGACACCTCGAGGGCGAACTTCAAGAACTCGATGGATATCTCGGCCTATTCGTTTATCGAAGTGGCCCGCCGCGCATATCCAATGATGAAGGACAACGGCGGCACCTTGCTGACCTTGACCTATCAGGGATCAAACCGAGTTGTACCGAACTACAACGTTATGGGCGTGGCCAAAGCGGCCTTGGAATCCGCGACACGGTACTTGGCCAATGACCTTGGCCCCGATGGTATCCGCGTCAATGCGATTTCCCCCGGCCCGATGAAAACACTGGCCGGTGCCGCAATCGGCGGTGCACGCAAGACCTTCAAGTTTGCAGGCACCAACGCGCCTATGCGGTCAAACGCAACACTGGAAGCCGTCGGCGGAACAGCCGTTTATCTGGCATCAGATGCTGGCGCCTACACGTCTGGCGAAATTGTCCGCGTTGACGGCGGGTTCCACGTTTTGGGCATGCCCCAACCGGAATCGATGTAATCAAATTTCTGAGGCGGGCCGCAATGCCCGCTTCAAATTTGCGTGAGATTGTCATTTAGGTGCCCAGACTTGGCCACAGTCGGCTGTCACCTTGAGACCATGACACAGACAGACGTATCTCTTAGCGCAGACCTGCGCCCCCCCCATCACCGCCCCCATGCGCTGCGAAATATGCACATGACGTTGATGACGATTTGTGGCCTCCTGATGGCAGTCATCGCACTGTCCCACCCCAAGGTGAGCGGCTATTTAGCTGCCTTGCAGGGTGCTGAAGCTGAAACACCCCTTCCCCTTGTGGAACAAAGTCCAGCTATTGGCTCGCAAGAAGACATCGCGGAAAGCGTCCCACCGCTGATCGTGACACTGAACGAAGATCAGGATTCAGGCTCTATCACAGCGCTGTTGGGTTTGCTCAGTTCTGATGCTGAGCCATCGGCGGCTGAGCAGCCCGCGCCCCCAACCGTAAGCGCAATGCCGCAGAATCGTATTCCCGTGCGACGCGGCGCGTCAAAAGCAGGGGGCTGATACGCGAAGGGGGCATTGAGCCCCCCACGCGGGAAAATCAATCAGTTGATAGACGTGACTTCGATGTTAAAGATCAAGTCCTGACCGGCCAACGGGTGGTTGGCGTCCAGTGTCACGGTCGCCTCGTCCAACTCAACAACGGTTACTGGCAAAACCTGCCCGTCTGGCGACTGCATCTGCAACTGAATGCCGATTTCCAATGGAACCTCATCCGGGATACCTTCGCGTGGGATGGCCTGACGCATTTCCGGGTTGATCGGGCCATACGCCTCTTGGCAGGGCACGTTCACTTCTTTTTTGTCGCCAACAGTCAAACCGGGAATAGCCGTATCCAGACCCGGAATGATCTGCCCAGATCCCACCACGAATTCCAACGGTTCGCGCCCCTCGGAGCTGTCGAACGTACTGCCATCCAACAAAGTGCCAGTGTAGTGAATGCGCACGGTGTCGCCAGATTTCGCTTGGGTCATGAATGTTCCGATCCATCGGTCGTTAAAAGAGGCGCCACACTAGACTTTGTCACGCCAAAGTAAACCCTGCCCCTCTTTTCCCTCGTCGGCACATATGACAGGCTGCCCTCAGAGGAGAATAACCATGCCAATCACGACCTGCGTCTTTGATGCATACGGCACCCTGTTCGACGTCGCAGCTGCGGCCCGTCAAGCAGCGGCGGAACCCGGGAACGAGGCCCTGAAAGACAAGTGGCCGGAATTGGCCAATTACTGGCGGTTGAAGCAGCTTCAATACACTTGGCTTCGTGCGATCACCAAAGCCCATGCCGATTTCTGGGATGTCACCCAAGAAGGATTGGATTGGGCATTAGAGGCAACCGGCTTGGATGGTCAGCCCGAATTGCGCGCTCGTCTTCTTAGCCTCTATTGGGAATTGCAGGCGTATCCCGAAGTGCCCCAGATGTTGCAAGCTTTGAAAGCGGCGGGGCTGAATACCGCCATTCTGTCCAATGGATCGCCCGCGATGCTGGACGGTGCGGTTCAATCTGCTGGCATTCAATCCGTGCTGGACGATGTTCTGTCGGTTGAAAGCGTTGGCATCTTCAAGCCAGACGCCCGCGTCTATGATTTGGTCGAAGAGCGGTTCAATTGTCACCGAGACGAGGTTCTGTTCGTCAGCTCAAACGGATGGGATGCTGCCGGGGCCAGCGGGTATGGATTTCAAACCGCCTGGGTGAACCGCGCAGGCGAGCCGATGGATCGCCTGCCCTGGACACCCGCGCATGTTCTGTCTGATTTGACCACAATTCCACAGTTGGCAGGAACCTAATGGCGACTTTCCAAACCACCGACCACCAAAGACTTTATTTTGAAGACACCGGCACCGGGCAACCTTTGCTATGCCTCGCAGGATTAACCCGATGCAGTCGGGATTTTTCGTTCCTTGCCCCGCACGTTGCAGATTTGCGCATGATCGCGATGGACTATCGTGGGCGCGGACAATCCGATTATGACCCGGATTACATGAACTATAATGTCCTGCGCGAAGCCCATGATGTGATCGAGCTTTTGGATCATTTGGAACTGGATCGCGTAACAGTTTTGGGCACATCGCGTGGGGGGCTGATCGCAATGGCCCTAGCCGCCAGTCACCCTGAACGCCTGTCAGGGGTTGTGTTAAACGATATCGGCCCGGTGGTTGGTGCCCCCGGCATTGCCCGCATCATGGACTATGTTGGCAAAAAGCCCGTGTCAAAGACGCACGACCAAGCCGCCGCCATTTTACAACACTTCATGGAACCGCAATTTCCCGGCGTGCCATACGACGTTTGGCGCAAACAAGCGGAAATTCAATATCACGCCACGGAAACGGGGTTAGAACTGCGCTATGACGAGGCCCTGCGCAAGGCGTTGCTGGAACAGGCCGCAACCGGCGCAACGCCCGACATGTGGCTGTTTTATGAGGCCCTGAAAAAGATACCGACCGGCGTTATTCGCGGTGGGAATTCAGACATTCTGGATGCTCCGACCCTTGCAGAAATGCACCAACGACACCCGGGCCTTATCTCTACCGAGGTTCCAGACCGGGGCCATGTTCCCTTTTTGGATGAACCGCAGTCCCTGCAAGTGATCCGCACAATTCTGGAGCAAGCCGAATGAGCACCCTCGCCATGATCGAAGCCGCAGCACAGCGGTTGCAGGGCCACGCCAGAGAAACCCCAATGCTCAGCTCGCCATTTCTAGACGAGATCGCTGGCCGCCGGGTTTTAGTGAAGCCCGAATGTCTCCAACACACGGGGAGCTTCAAGTTTCGCGGCGCATGGTCGGCAGTATCGGCATTGGACGAAGCCACGCGCCAGCGCGGTATTCTTGCCTATTCCTCGGGGAACCATGCACAGGGCGTGGCCATGGCTTGTGCCAAGCATGGGGTGGCCGCGGTCATCATCATGCCCTCAGATGCGCCACGATTGAAAATCGAGAATACCCGCGCCCTTGGGGCCGAAGTGGTTTTGTACGATCGGGCCAACGAAACCCGCGAAACCATCGGAGATCGCCTATCCTCGGAAAGGGGTCTGACGCTTATCAAACCCTATGATGAACCACAGGTGATCGCAGGTCAGGGCACAACCGGATTGGAAATCGCAAAACAAACCGCAGAAGAGGGTGTGACCACCGCAGATGTTCTGGTGTGTTGCGGCGGTGGCGGCCTAACGTCAGGCATAGCGCTTGCTCTCGAAAAGCACGCCCCCGGTTTGCGCGCACGCCCCGCAGAACCGGATGGCTTTGATGACGCAAAACGCTCGCTTGCAACGGGCCAAATCCAGACCAACCCAGCCATGGCGGGCAATATTTGCGATGCGATCCTGACCCCATCCCCCGGAGAGATCACCTTTCCCATCATGAAACGCCTTTGCGGGTCGGGTTTGAGCGTCAGCGAAGACGAAGCCCGACATGCCATGGCGCTGGCGTTTACCCGGCTCAAAATCGTGTTGGAACCGGGCGGAGCCGTCGCCTTGGCTGCCGCCCTGTTTCGCAAATCAGATATCGCAGGGGATGCTGTGATTGCAGTTGCATCTGGCGGCAATGTGGACGCCGAGGTGTTTCGCTCAGCCTTAGAACCGTTCGCGTGACATCTCTTATAGGGGGCTGATCGGCCTCCCCAACAGATCTGAGGATACCATGACCCGTTTCACCATTGCCTCGTTCAATGTCAAAAACCTGATTGGGGCAGACAAAGAGTTCTACAAGTTCCAACAATACACCCCCGAGGAATACGCTTGGAAACAAGATTGGATGGCTGATCAACTGTTAACCATGGATTCCGATATCATCGGTTTTCAGGAGGTATTCGAAGAACAAGCCTTGGCCGATGTCATGGCAGAGGTGGAAAAACGTGGCGCATTGGCAAACGAGGCCAATTTGCCGGATGCCTCGAAACGCTATCATAAGAAAGCGATCTTTCGGAAATTGGCCTTTGGTGGATACAAAACCGCATCGTTGGCCTTTGCGCCAAACACCTCTGACGGAGAGCCCGGTGAACGACGTCCCGGGTTGGCGATCCTGTCTCGGTTTGGCTTCAGTGAGACACCCGAAATCATTCAGGACCTGCAAGAACCTGTTCACATCCCGATGTCGGCGCTTGGGGGCGGTGAGGACGCCGGGCATTTCACGCTACGACGGCTTTCCCGCCCGACCTTAAAGGCACGCATTCCTGTGGCCGGGACCGTTGTAAACGTGTTCAACTGCCATCTGAAATCGAAACTTGGCGAATTCATCCGCCTACAGGGTGAAGATTTTTCGCGCGAAGCCGTGCTGACTGCCTATGATCCGGTGGGGCGGGCCATGGGCGCGCTGCGTGCCGCGCTTAGACGTATGGCCGAGGCTTGGGTTTTACGCCGCGAAATCGTAGCTGAGCTCGACAAAGGGCACCCCGTAATGGTCTTGGGCGATTTCAACGACGGCGAACATGCTGTCAGTTCTGAAATCATTTCTGGCGAGCAGCCTTTCAAAAACTATTCATGGATGTTGCGCCACGATGCCAAACACCCCAATGACCGATATAGCCGCGTGGAGAACGAGCAAATCACCGAGGCCGTAGATCGTGTCAGACTACGGTCGGGCGAAAAAATGTTCGTGCGCAAATCGCTGCGGGATATGGTTTATACCTCGGCCTTTGGTGGCGTTTATGAAAGCATCGACCAAATCTATATGTCGCGCCATTTCTACAGCACTTGGGACAAAGCCATTGGTGAGATGGAGTATTATAGCGTTTTCAACGATCACCTGACGGATGGCAGCCACCCCGAAGCCCCGTATAACAAGCTCGCTTCGGACCACGGGCAGATCATGGCGCACATACGGGTGAACACACGCTGAGTCACGTTTATCAGTGAATATCAGTGAATAACACCAATTCATCTAACACATTGCCTCTTGGGCACGACAGGAGAACGACACATGCAAATCGCGGACCTTGGCGACGTAAAACTTCATTATCGCATCGACGGGGATCCTGATGGTGTGCCTGTAGTGTTTTCAAATTCACTCGGCACTGATTTGCGGCTTTGGGATCCGATCTTGCCCTACCTTCCCAAGGGGTTGAAACTGATCCGCTATGACAAACGCGGTCATGGTCTGTCGTCGATGCCACGCGGGCCTTATTCCATGGGCGCCTTGGTGCGGGATGTGGAACGCCTGATGGACCTGTTAGAAGTCAAAAACTCCCTGTTTGTTGGCTTGTCCATTGGCGGAATGACGGCGCAGGGGCTAGCTGTGAAACGGCTCGATCTGGTGCGCGCAATGGTGTTGTCAAACACCGGCGCCAAGATCGGAACACCCGAAATCTGGGATCAGCGCATTGCCGAAGTCAAAGCCAACGGGATCGAGGCCCTGGCGGATGGGATCATGGAGCGGTGGTTTTCCAAAGGATTTCGCGCGACACTTGAATTGGAACTGTGGCGCAACATGCTGGTACGGCAACCCGACGAAGGGTACGCGGGATGTTCCGCCGCCATTTCCGGAACTGATTTCTATACCCCAACCAGCGGTCTGCGCTTGCCTACGCTTGGGCATCGCCGGGTCCGAAGATGGATCGACACCGCCCGATCTGGTGCGTGAAACCGTCGATTTGATCCCGGGGTCGCAATTCCATCTGATCCGCAAAGCCGGGCACCTACCCTGTGTCGAGCAGCCCGAAGAGTACGCCGCTGTGTTAACCAAATTCATGCGCGACACGGGACATATCTGATCTATGGCGGACTTTCTTCTTGTGCATGGGTCTTGCCACGGCGCGTGGTGCTGGCGTGATGTCATACCGGCTTTGAACGCGCGCGGGCACACCGCGCAGGCCATCGATTTACCCGGCAGCGGCAATGACCAAACCCCTGTGGCTGACATCTCCTTAGAGGGGTGTCGGGATGCAATCCTTGATGAGATGACACCAGATACCATCCTTGTGGGCCATTCATGGGGTGGCTATCCGATCAGCGCCACTGCCGAAGCGGTGCCATCAACAGTCCGGGCGTTGATATACCTCTGTGCCTATGTCCCGATATCTGGTCTATCGATGATTGAAATGCGCAAACGCGCACCACGCCAGCCTCTTATGCACGCTATTGAGCGGTCAGAGGACGGGCTGAGCTATACCGTGGCCGATGATCAAATCGGACCTACATTTTACCACGATTGCACGCCTGAAACGATTGCCTATGCCAAGGCCCGCTTGCGTCCACAGGCCATTCGCCCGCAAGCCGACCCGCTGGTCGTTACGGATCGGTTTGCCAAAGTGGCGAAACATTACATCCGATGTTCAGATGACCGAACAATCCCCCCTGAATATCAGCAGACCATGACTGCAGACTGGCCACAGGATCATGTCCACGTTATGGACAGTTCGCATTCGCCTTTTTTCGCCCACCCGCAAACCTTGACCGACCTGATTTGCGACATTGAAAGACACCTGTGATGGCTGGTTCTGTTTTCGACTCGTCCCTATTTTCTCGCCTCTTTCCTACAGGGGAAGTTGGGCGTTTGTTCACCGACAGCGCCGAAGTTCGCGCCATGTTGCTGGTCGAAGGGATGTTGGCCAAGGTTCAGGGCGATCAAGGGGTTATCCCCGCTGAAAGCGCTGCCGCGATCAACCGCGCCTCGATGGAAATCCAGCTAGACCCCGGCGCATTGGCACAGGCAACGGGTCAAAACGGCGTCAGTGTCCCGGGTCTGGTTGCTGCTTTTCGCGATGAAATGCAGGCCCCAGAACACGCCCAGTTCGCCCATTGGGGCGCCACATCTCAGGACATCATCGACACCGGATTGATGTTGCGCCTGCGTCAGGCATTGACCCTGATCGAAACGGATCTGGTGGAGATCACAACAGCTTTGGGCACATTGGCAGACACACACGCCGCCCTGCCGATGCCAGCGCGCACCTATGGCCAACACGCCACCCCAACAAGTTTCGGGGCTGTGACGGCAAGCTGGGGCATGCCTTTGCTGGATTTGCTCGAAGAGCTCTCTCATTTGCGCAAAAATTGCCTGATGGTTTCCCTGTCAGGGGCTGCCGGGACATCATCGGCACTTGGCCCTTTGGCGGCAGAGACGCGCGCAGGCCTTGCACAGGTATTGAACCTGACCGACCCTGAACGCAGCTGGCACACGGACCGCACTCCGATCTTGCGGCTGTCGGATTGGTTCACCCGCGTGACGATCGCGCTTGGGAAATTGGGCGAAGATGCGACCCAACTGGTGCAAACCGGTATCCAAGAAATCAGTCTGGGCGGGGCCGGGTCATCGTCGACCATGCCACAAAAACAGAACCCTGTTACCCCTTCGGTGCTTGTCGCGCTGGCGCATCAAACCAGCGGCCTGCTCAATACGTTGCAAGGGGCTTCGATGCACCGATATCAGCGGGACGGGGCCGCATGGTTCACCGAATGGATGTGCTTGCCCCAAATTGTTTTGGGGGCTGGGTCCGCAAGCCAAACCGCGCGCGCTTTGTGTGAAGGGATAGTCCCCTGCCCTGATGCGATGGCAACCAATCTGAACCAGCAGCTTGATATGATTCACGCCGAAGCGCTCTCTTTTGCCTTGGCTGAGCACATGCGTCGACCCGATGCACAGACCGCGACCAAAGCCCTGTGCAAAGAAGCATCCGCCACCAATACCCCCCTCAGGGACTTGGTCGCGCGCGACTGGCCACAGCTGGATGGAATACCCTTGTTCGATGTGGCGCACCAAATGGGTCACGCCCCAGCCGAGGCCCGTCAGTTCGCCACCAAGGTAACGCAACGTAATGCGAACTGAGCCGCTTCTGTTTCGTCGCCACCAAGCCTAGGTTGCGACGAACTAAACCGGATCGTTCATTATGCGCCTGCCCACCATTTTCATTCTTATCACCGTGATGCTAGACGCGGTGGGTATTGGTCTGATCATGCCGATCATGCCGGACCTGATCCAAGAGGTGCAGGGCGGAACATTGGCAGATGCCGCCCTGTGGGGCGGCGTGATGAGCACTGTTTTTGCCGTCATGCAGTTCCTGTTCAGCCCGGTCATCGGCAATCTGTCTGACAGCGTTGGCAGACGTCCAATCCTGTTGGTATCCCTGTTCGTTATGGCCTTGGACTATCTCGTGATGGCGCTGGCTGGATCCATGTGGCTGTTGCTGGTGGGCCGGATCGTTGGCGGCATCACCGCCGCCACTCATGGCACCGCAAGCGCCTACATCGCCGACATTTCAAAACCCGAGGACAAGGCCGCCAATTTTGGCATGTTAGGCGCGGCTTTTGGCATGGGGTTTGTTCTTGGTCCATTGATCGGGGGCGTATTGGGTGAATTCGGGACTCGTGCGCCGTTTTACGCCGCTGCGATTATGGCCTCGCTCAATTTCGTTCTTGGCTATTTTGTGATGCGCGAGACAGTCACTGACAAGACCCGGCGCGCCTTTCATTGGACACGCGCCAACCCGTTTGGGGCCTTCCGTTCCATCGCACGTGTTCCCGGAATTGCCCCGTTGCTTTGGGCCTATTTCCTGTATTCGGTTGCCATCTATGTCTACCCAGCGATCTGGTCCTATTTTACCCAAGAACGGTTTGGCTGGTCCCCACAAATGATCGGGCTGTCTTTGGGCATCTTTGGGTTTCTGATGGCCGTAGTCCAAGGCGGGGTGCTGCGTTATGCAATCCGGTGGTTCGGCGAAAGACGGACAATCATCTATGGGCAATTGTTTGATTTCGTGGGTTTCGGACTGCTTGCGTTCATCTCGTCGGGCACGCTTGCGCTTCTCTTGATCCCGATCACAGCCCTTGGCGCGGTTGTCCCCCCGGCCCTGCAGGCGATCATGTCCAAAGCGGTGGCAGACAACCAACAAGGAGAGCTTCAAGGCGTGATGACCGCGGTGCATGCGCTGTCGATGATTGTCTCGCCGCTGATGATGGCCTCGGTGTTTTCGGTTTTCACTCGCGAAGGCACCGCCATTTATCTACCGGGGGCCCCGTTCCTCTTGTCACTGGTTCTCATGTCGATCGGTTTGGTGATCTTTATGCGGGCGCGAATTTCCGTGGCGTAAGAACGACCTAATCCTGCCGGTTTCCGGCTTGCAGCCCCCCCGTTTGCCAGTCCACCGTAGACCCAAGCAAGGGAGGAAACCATGCAAACCATCAAGGCGGCAGTCTGCCGAGAATTCAACGCACCTTTGGTCATCGAAGAGGTGCAACTGGCCGACCCCCAAATAGGCGAAGTCGAAGTCACACTGGACGCAGTGGCAATCTGTCATTCCGACATCAGCTATGCGGGTGGCGCGTGGGGCGGGTTTCTGCCAGCTGTCTACGGACACGAAGCGGCCGGTGTGATCACAGCAACAGGCGAAGGTAGCGGAGATTATAAAATCGGCGATCCTGTAGTGGTCACCCTGATCCGCGCCTGTGGATCATGCCCATCTTGCGCTGGTGGAACACCCACGATTTGTGAAACCCCTTACAACACGGCCAAGGGCCCTCTGCGCACTGCGGATGGGGAACCTTTGGATCAAGGGATGGCTTGCGGTGCTTTTGCGGAAAAGGTTGTCGTAAGCCACCGCCAGATCGTCAAAATCCCTGAAACCATGGCGAAAGATGTCGCCTCTCTCCTATCGTGCGGTGTGATCACGGGCGTCGGGGCTGTGGTAAACGCGGCTCAATTGCGCCCGGGTCAGGATGTCGTTGTCATCGGAGCTGGGGGTGTTGGCCTGAACGCCATTCAGGGGGCTCGTATCGCCGGGGCACGGCGCATCGTCGCCATCGACATGACCGAAGAAAAGTTGGAAATCGCCAAGGAATTTGGGGCCACGCACGGTGTATTGGCCACGCAGGATGCTCCGTGGAAAGCTGCTTACAAAGCCTTGGGCGGGCGTGGCGCGGATGCGGTATTGGTCACAGTTGGTGCAATCCCAGCTTATGAACAAGCCACACGATACCTTGGACGTGGTGGCAAAGCCGTAATGATCGGCATGCCCCACTCTGGCGCCAAAGCTAGCTACGAACCAGTGATCATGGCCGCTGTAGGACAAGGGCTGATCGGTTCGAAAATGGGGGATGTCGTTATTCAACGCGATATTCCGTGGATGATCGACCTTTATGAACAGGGCCGATTAAAGCTGGACGAGCTGATTTCGGGGCGCTGGGAACTGGATCAGATCAACGAAGCCATCGCAGATACCAAAACTGGATCAGCGAAGCGGAATGTGATTCTGTTCAATCGCTAAAAGGCGCAAAGCCCCCCAACTCGGAGAATAGACGATGAAGCTGCAAGATCTTGATGTCATCATCACTGCACCGCCTGCCCCCGGTTGGGGTGGGCGCTATTGGATCCTGGTCAAGGTGACCACGGATACAGGGATCACCGGTTGGGGGGAATGCTATGCGTCCTCCATCGGCCCGCAGGCGATGACCCATGTGATTCGCGACGTATTCGAACGGCACATGCTGGGCGAAAACCCTGAAAACATCGAACTGATGTTTCGACGCGCCTATTCCAGCGGCTTTACTCAGCGCCCCGATCTCACCGTCATGGGCGCGTTTTCCGGCTTGGAAATCGCCTGTTGGGATATTTTGGGCAAAGATCGAAACCGCCCTGTCCATGCTCTGATCGGCGGTCGAATGAATGAACGCATTCGCGCCTACACCTATCTGTACCCCTGCCCCACCAAGATATCGATGCCTTTTGGACCTCGCCAGAACTAGCTGCTGAAAGTGCCGCTGAAATGGTACGCCGCGGGTATACGGCAGTGAAATTCGACCCCGCCGGCCCCTACACAATGCGCGGCGGTCATATGCCCGCCATGTCAGACATTTCAATGTCTGTGGCCTTTTGCAAAGCCATTCGCGAAGCTGTCGGGGACAAAGCAGACCTGCTGTTCGGCACCCATGGCCAATTCAATACGGCCGGTGCGATCCGCCTGGGGCAAGCTTTAGAACCTTATTCCCCGCTTTGGTTCGAAGAGCCCACCCCGCCTGACAACATCGAAGACATGGCGCGCGTTGCCCGCAATGTCCGAATTCCCGTTGCCACTGGCGAGCGCATGACAACCAAAACCGAATTCGGCGCTGTGTTGCGTGCTGGAGCTGCAGAAATCCTGCAACCCGCCCTTGGCCGTGCCGGTGGAATTTGGGAGATGAAAAAGGTTGCTGCTATCGCCGAGCTGTTCAATGCACAGATGGCGCCGCACCTTTATGCGGGTCCGATTGAATGGGCTGCGAACATCCAACTGGCCGCGTCCATTCCGAACATCCTGCTTTTGGAATCCATTGAAACACCGTTCCATGACGCCCTGATCAAAGGCAGCATTCAAGTTGAAAATGGCTTTGTCACACCCCCAGACGCCCCCGGCTTGGGGATCGAAGTTGACGAAGATTTGGCCCGTGCGCACCCCTACCTGGACACAGGACTTCACCTCGAAATGCAAGACGCACCATGCGACTACGTGAACGGGAATGCCTTTCAAGGCGGCGCACCCGCCAAGGAGGGCTAGAAGTAGGCTTGGAAATAGGGCATTATGTCGGAAATACGCATTCAGGACGAAAAATGTGACGATCCAAGCATCTCCCCCTCTCACGCCGGAAACCACGACTGACATGGCAGCGCGCGCCGCAGAAGCGGCCGCGTATCTCAAGACACTGGCCCACGAAGGTCGGTTGATGATCCTGTGCCACCTCGGCACTGGTGAGAAATCTGTGACTGAGTTGGAAAACCTACTGGAAATTCGCCAAGCCGCTGTCAGTCAAATGCTCGCGCGTCTACGTGATGAGGGGCTTGTCACCACACGCCGAGATGGCAAAACCATCTATTATTCGCTGCTGGATCGGAACACCGAACAAGTGATTGGCCTGCTGTACCGGCTGTTTTGCGAAGCGCGCTAGTCATGTTCACCTCGGGCCGATCTAGCCCGAAGTCTTCTTGCGCCTTAGATGCTTAGTCATCAGCCCGAACTGTTTGGATCTGAACGCCCAAACCTTCGATTTCAAGCCGGACAACATCCCCCGGCTTCAAGTACTTTGGCGGCGTCATGCCCATGCCCACCCCCGGGGGTGTGCCTGTTGCGATGATATCCCCCGGATGTAGGGTCATCATTTCGCTGAGGTGCGCAATGATCTGAGCGATGGTGAAAATCATCTTGTCGCTTGATCCGGTCTGCATTCGCTCGCCGTTCACATCGCATGTCAGATGCAGGCTCTGCGGATCGGCAACGTCATCCTTGGTGACCAACCAAGGCCCGATTGGTCCAAAGCTATCGCAGGATTTGCCCTTGGTCCACTGGCCTGTGCGCTTGGTTTGAAAATCACGCTCAGACACATCGTTGATCACACAGTACCCAGCGACATGATCAAGCGCCTCGGCTTCTGTGACGTAATTTCGCGGTCTTCCCGATCACAACGCCCAGCTCCACTTCCCAATCGGTGGCAACGGACCCGCGCGGCCAATAAGATGTCATCGTGGGGACCAGAAATAGCTGAGTTGGCTTTGAGGAACAGAATGGGGTGTTCCGGGATTGGCATGCCAGCTTCTTCGGCGTGATCAGAATAGTTTAATCCGATGCACAGGAACTTGCCCACATTGCCAACACAGGGGGCCAATCGCGGCCCACCCGGTACGATTGGCAAGGCCTCAATATCAAGGCCGTCCAGTGCCCCCGGACGCCAGTGCGCCCCCATCAATATCTAGAACAACTCCCAGAGAGCGCGCGCAGCGTTCCTGTTGCATCCAACACGCCCGGACACACGCGGTCCCCATCAAAATAGCGCAGCAATTTCATCGCAGATCCTTTTGTGTTCAACCAGCAGTCAGGTCAGTTGGAAACATACCCAGACACAACCTGCAACAGTTTGAACGCGGTCGCAGCATCGTTTTCAACAACAGCTAAGAACTCTTCCTCGCCGATGCCGAAGGCATGTCAGTTCCTCTTCTGCGACCATGCTCAGGGCGCGCGGCTCTTTTCGGATCAATCCTAATTCACCAACCAAAGCCCCCGGTCCAACCTTGACGATCAACTCATCGTCTTCTTCGTCTTTTGGCAGATACAAGCCTGCCTCGCCCGAGATCAGAACATAGGCCCCATCGGTGGGTTCATCGTCTTTCAAAAACACGGTTTCGCCAGCCTGCGCTGAATACCACCGCGCCCCAAACGCCAACAGCCGCAGCTGACGCCGGTCCAGCCCCGAAAACAATGGCGTCTGTTCCAATGCCCGCAGCTTGCGCCCCAGATCCGCCGAGGCAACGCTGTCTTCGGTGACCTCTTCGCGCAAATCTTCGGTGACAAGCCGCCCTTGATCCAGTTCCAAAAACACGTCAAAAACTTCGGGCGATTGGAATTGATCGTTGAGATAAATCACAGTCGTGTCGGGCAACAGCACGCGCAAATTCTGATAGACCGCAATCTGGGTTTGCATATCATAGCTGGCTAGGGCCTTGTCCAAGATCAGAACATCGGGCCGCTTGATCGTCGCGCGAGTAAACGCCAGCGGTTCGGCAAAGATCGCGGGCAAGTTGGCCCCGCCCAACGCAATCGGGACGTCATAAATCAGCTCGATCACCAGACTTTGCGCGCCGCCTTCGACCAACACATCCGTGATCAACTTGCGCAGCTCATCCGCCTTTGCACCGCTAACTTCGCTCACCTTGCCGAACAACGCATTGTCCAAAACATTCAGCCCCGGTGCGAATTCATCCGGCGATAAGGGGGTAAATACGTTATTCAGACACCGCAGCAATTCGGCGGAATGCCCCTGGCGAATTTCCAGAATCCGTTTTTTCAACTCATCCGAAAACGCAGGCCCGATCTGATCCGCCGAAATTCGGAAAGGCACGGCCAACAGGCTGGCAAGATCTGCATCACCCAATACTGTCGTCTCGTCAGCACGGGTCTTTTCCACCAGTTCAACTGCGGTTTCATAGACCTTTACATCGAGGCCAAGCTTACGAAACAGGGGGTGATCCGTACCATCCAGGCCAAAAATCTGGCGCAGCATATCGATGACATCCTGCGTCAGGCGCACCAGTGTTTCGTCAAGACCAAGGTCGCGTAACTTGGCCAAAAACTCGGTCTGCTTGGATAAGAGGTCCAGCGTAAAGGGAACCTTGGGTGTCGCGAACAACAGATTTTCAGCCACAGGCAGGGCAGCATTATAGGTCTCTGGATCAAAGAAATAGGCGTGCTGCGTTAATCCCGCATCCTGTACCGCTTGTTGCACCTGTGGACGCAAGGCGATCAAGCGCTCGGCCAATTCGGGATGATCCAGATACTCAAAGCTTTGTTCGGCACCACGGCGGAACAAGGCCGCGCCGGATCCCAGCCCTTCGATCAACCGCAGCCACCAATCCCGGACTGCGCCGGGCGTGTCGAACCCAGCCTGTTTTGGATCGAACCAATCGGCGTGAAAAGGGTCTGGGCTGTTCCCTGCGCGTTGGGCCTCGGCGTAAAAGGCTGGCAATCGGGTTTCTCCTTGTGGCTGATACCGCATCGGCATCATCACGTTGTCGCCAAATGTGCCTTGAAACATAACGGGGCGAGACGTCGCCAAGCCAACACGCGAGGCCAGAACCGCCTGATGCAACGTCGACAGGTCCAGCCCGGACAGGGTGACGGCCCCACTGGACGGCACAATTTCCCGTGTGAGCAATTCAGACAGGGCACGGCGGTCTTCTTCGCTTGGGGCCTTGATCCCAATCACGCCGCCAGCGGGCAGCGTCGCATTCAGATCATCCAGCACCAGATTTCCGTCTGCGTCGCGAACAGAAACATGTTCAAAGACGATGTCACCATTCAGGCGTGGACGCTCAACGGGTTCTCCTTCGAACAATGCGGCATCTACCATGCCCGGTGGAGCAAAGCGATCAAGGATTACCTCCCACCGCAACGACATGTCTTGCGTTTGGTTGTAATAGGCCAACAATTCTTTCCACGGGCTGGACAGGTCTTTGTACGCGGCCAAAGCCGCGACCAACGCGCCAAGGGACACAGCCCCTTGCAACACCAGATACCCCCCAATCGAAAAGAAGAAGAACGGCGTCAGTTGCGAAATGAAGTTGTTGAGGAACTTCATAAAGAACTTTTTCTGATAAATCTCAAACCGGATTTCGAACAGACGACCTAACTGGTTGGTCACACCTGCCATCCGGTACCGCCAGCCGCCATTCGCCCGCAACGTTGACGCGCCCGCCGCGCTTTCCCCGATTTGCGCTGCTAGAACACGCACTTCTTGGATGCGTTTTTTGTTCAACAGATTGATCTGACGTTGCAGCTTGGGGATCAACCACGCCTGCAGTGGGATGAGGGCCACCGCCGCCAAACCAAACCAGAAACTCTGCAGGAACAAGAAAGACAAAATCGTGATCATCTGGCCGGCTTGCAGAACCGGTTGGCTGATGGCATCCCCCATCAAGCCCCCCATAGGTTCGCTTTCGGCCGTCACCATCGACACCAGTTCGCCTTGACTTACGCGCTCAAAGTAAGGCTGTGGAAACCGCAAAATGCGGCCGATCAACATATACCGGAACCGACGCAACATACGCTCGGACAACACCCCTTTCATGGTGTTGATCCGCATTTTCATCAAGCCATGCGCCAATACAGCCAACAGGAACCCAACGCACAAAACGCCTAAGAATGTCACCTGATCGAAAACGAACCCAAACGCTTCGATCGTGCTGCTCTGGGCGCCAATCGCGTCGTTGATGATCCGCTTTGGCAACTCCAATGTCAGAAAAAGCAGAGGGAACAGTGTCGTCGTGACCGCCAACAGCACCAGCTGATCCCGTTTCGAATACTTCCAGATAAAGCGAAAAAGAGTGCGTTCTATGGGGCCAATCCCTAAACTTGAGCATGGCGAAAAAACGAAACCGACATGTAAAAACCAAGATAGGGTCCAGCCTATCGCGCTCAACCCCGTTCGTGCAAATAGTATTCAAAAAAGAGACTGTTCTTGCACAATGTGAATTTGTTCATTTGCAGCCTAGCCTCGAAGCGCCTAAGTTCTAATCAGGCAATCCTGAGGAGGTCTATGTTGCCCGTTTCGCTCGGCACGGTTTTTGTCTTGCTCTGTCTTTTTCAGGTCAAGCATATGTTTGCGGATTATTTCCTGCAGACGCCCAAAATGCTATGCGGACGCGGCGAGTACTGGCATCTGGGGCGTGCTCAACATGCAGGCGTTCACGTTCTAGGTTCAATTCTGGTATTTCTAATTGTTGGGGCTCCGCTCACTTTCATAGCCCTTATCGTCGCCGCTGAGTGGGTCGTGCATTTCAACATAGACTACGGAAAAGCCAGCTATTCAGAAAAGAAGAAGCTGACCCCCACCCAAGCCATATTCTGGCGTGCTGCTGGTTTTGATCAATGTTTACACCAGCTTACATATATTGCGATGGCCTGGCTCTGGGTCGTTTACGCGCACTGATTTCGTAGCGCCGCAAATGCAGGGACCGGATTTGCATAACCTTTAAGCGCAATCGGTTTGAGGGGATCATAAACCACATCCCCTAAAATCGCTGCCGTCTGGGTGGCCTGATCAACCAACACTTGTCCCGGTGCCGCTTTGCTACACAACCGCGCCGATAGATTGACAGTCGACCCCAGTACCGTGAAATCCATCCTTTCACGCGCGCCCATAGCGCCCATCACAACCTCGCCTGACGCCACGCCGATGCCAACATGCAATCCATGTTCAGGGTGATTTTTGAGCAAACCAGCCATGGCCTCGTTGATTTCAACGGAACAGGCGACAGCGCGGGCTTCCATGTTTTCGCCTTCGAAAACCGCGACCAATGCGTCGCCAACGAATTTATCAACGTCCCCGTTGTGCGCGTCGACGATATCTGCCTGCACATCAAAATACTGATTCAGCACCTCAATCACCACTTCGGGCGGAACACTTTCTGAGAATTCGGTATACCCACGAATGTCGGTAAATATGACCGAGACTCGGCGCCGTTCGCCGCCTCGTTCCATGCCTTCTTGATCTGCGCGCTGGATGGCTGAAACCGTGCCATGGGACACGAATTTCATCAACTCAACACGCTCCCCAAGATGGGCAATCATTTCATTGAAGCGTAGAGCCAGATCCCCGATTTCATCCCGTGTTCGAACATTTTCCACGCGGGTCGCAAATTTGCCCTCACCAACTTGCTTTGCCGCTTCTCCGATCTTCAGAATGGGCTGCGTCAGGCGCTGAGCAAACAAAAGCGCGCCCAGTGAGGCCAGCACAAATCCAATCAAACCCACGATCAAGATCTGGCGCGTGATCGCATTGACGACCGCATAGGCTTTGTCTTCGCTCAATTCGGTTATCACCGCCCACGGGAACCACTCAGGGAACGCATAAGCCCCCAACACTGCCGTCCCATCCGGGCGAACATAAGGTTCTAGAGCATCAGCGCGGGCACTGGCCACGATCAGTGGTAAAGTCGAGGCAACGATTTGCCGACGTGTCAGCAATTCAGATTTCTCAACCAAAACCCGCTGCCCGCTTTGATCAACAACCGTGATTTCACCGCGCTGTGCAAAGGGATGTCGCTGAACCATCTCCCCCAGCAACGTTAGATCAATTTTAGCGGCCATCATGACCTGACGACCAGCGATCCGTGTGGTCAAGGGGAGCGCCAATGTCGCGATCCAATCCCCTGTCGCCCCCATTTGCGCGATGACAGGTCGACCGAATTGCCCCGTCTCGGCGATCGCTTTGATCAGGTCGGGCGAGGTCGAGAGCACTTGCACCGGATCCACCCCGGCATCGCGCACGCGTGCCGCAAATTGTTCGTTTGTCACAAGAATAGGCAGGTCAGACCCTTCGATCGACAACTGCAAAGACACCACTTGGGGCAGTTCCTGTAAGCCCAATGTCAGCAATGAAATTTTTTGCGGCACCCCAAGGTCCGAGCTGTCGACCCCGTTGCGAATGACCATCAACGGGGTCAACCACCGCCCCTGAAAGGTGTTGTCAAACGACGTCCGCAACACTGTAGCCACGGTTGTCAAATCTTCGTTTGCCGCGCTTTTCAGCTCATCCCGAGTCAGGCGCGTCAGGTTTTGTGATACCAACACCAAAGGCCCTACGGCCAAAAGCACGGCAAAAACAAAGAACTTGAGGCGCAAAGGGAATCTCATCACCGCCAACTTAACGGATTAACAACCGCCCGTCGTGTCAAATTCTCATCAGTCTTGACCGCGTTCAGTGGCGGAAACCGTGATGCTATCCTGGCTGATCCCACAGGACAGTCCTGTCGCATCCTGTGCTTTGACAGTAACGGTGTAATCGCCCGCGCTTGCAAAGCGGTGGCGGGCAACCGCGCCGCTGGCAGTCGTGCCATCGCCAAAGTCCCACGAGAGGCGCACGCCCTGACCGTCTGGATCCGTTGCATCAATTGCCTCAAAACGCTCCACATCATGGGCGGCACCGACCCGAATACTGCGATCTGCCCCTGCATCAACTGCCGGTGGGGCATTCACCAGAACGCGCGCTGTATCCGTTCCAATGTTGCAGCCTGCTGCTTGGCTATCGTCCCGGACATGCAGTTTGACCATCAGGTCTGCGGGGGTTTCAAAAATACGCTCAACCCGTTGCCCTTGTAGTTCAACCCCATCGCTGAATTCCCAGACCCAGCTTTGCAACGCACCATCCAGATCCCCCGAAGCACTAGCATCGAAAACAACAGGGGTTCCCGGACACACAACCCGATCAGGTCCAGCCAATGCTGTTGGTTCTGAATTCACACGGACATAAATCTCTTCGGCCCGCTGGCTGCTCAGCAATGCATCGCCATCATCAAGCAAAGCGCGAACCGGAAACAGACCCGGGCGGTCAAAGGCATGCGTTACTGTGGCCCCCAGTGCAGTTGTCCCATCCCCGAAAGACCAGTCCACTTGCGTATCGGCAGCCGCCGCAACAGTCCACGGCACCTCGGCTCCGGGACAGACGGCCCCGGGGGAGACCAAGCCCGCGACCGGCGCAGGATGCACCGTGATTTTCTGCACAACACTGGCTGTGCTATTGCCAACAGCGGAATCGTCCTGTGCTGTCAGGGTCACCTCATAGGTTCCGGCGGTATCAAACCGGTGAATCGTAGACACTGACGTGCCGGTTGAACCGTCGCCAAAATTCCAACCGAAATGAATGATTGCCCCATCTCGATCGACCGACTGTCCTGCATCGAACCGAACGTCTTGCCCCACGGCAACGCGATCAGGCGCATCAATCGCGGGTTCAGGGGCCGCATTCACAAAAACCTTGCGCCGGATTTCAAGGGCATTACATCCCTCGGTTCCCCCGGTCAGCTCGGCTTTCAATGTCACGAAATACTCACCGGCGGTTTCAAAGACATGGGTGACATCTTGACCCGTCGCCGTTGTGCCGTCTGAAAAGGCCCAGGTCAGATTTTGTAGCTCCGCCTCGCCCAACTGTTCGATATTTGCCGAAAACCCGGCTGGCCGTCCGACGGCGGCGCGCTCGGAACCAACGATCGACAAACTGGGTGCGGCGACCACTTTGATGTTCGCCACGTCGGAGTCCAATGGGCTGCAAGCCCCTTGCGCATCCCCGGTTATGGTCAACGTCACGGCATAATCCCCAGGTCTGGTAAAGGTGTGAACAGGTGTCGCACCGCTGCCATTCCCGCCATCCCCAAAGGTCCACGCATAGGCATTTACAGCGCCATCGGCGTCTGTTGAGTCAGACCCATCAAACCGCACCAGTTGATTTGAGCACACGGTTCGATCTTCGCCAGCTGCTGCAATGGGCCCCTCACGGACCAAGGCTGCGATCCGATCAAGGCTGGTGCCATGATCTGTACCCGATTCATTGCGCACGCTCAGCGTAACGGGGTAAATCCCCGGCATTTCGTACGTTTTTGTTGGATTAATCAGGTCAGAGCCCGTTTGGTCCCCGAAATCCCACTCGTACAGCAGCAACCCACCATCGGGGTCCGTGCTAGCTGAGGCATCAAACAAAATCGGTTCACCGGAACACACATCGCGATTGCCGCCGGCATCTGCGACAGGACGGGCTTTGATCGTCACAGTGGTGGCATCGATCGCCTGTGCATTGCTCAGCCCCGTTCCATCATCCACACGGAGGGTGACCGGAAACACACCTGCGCGCGCATAGACATGTGTAACCTGTTCCCCAAACACCGGTGCGGATCCATCCCCGAAATCCCATTGATGGATCAATGCATCCCCATCCGCGTCTTTCGACGCAGATGCATCAAAGCTGACATAAAGCCGGTCCGTTACAATAGCCTCGCCCGCTTCGGCAAGGGGCGGGTGGTTCACGCGGATTGTCAGATCATCGCTGTCGGTTCCGTTCAAAACCCCGCTGTTGTCAGTCACGACCAGCTGAGCCGACCAGACGCCGGGGCTAAGATAGGCGCGTTCAACAGTCATTGCGTCTAGTGGTGCGCCAAGATCATCAAACACCCACCGATAGCTCGCCAATTGCCCGTCTGGGTCAAAACTGTGACCCGCATCGAATTTCAGCGTGTCCCCGGGTGCGATCAGACGATCCGCGCCGGCCACCGCAACAGGGGGCGCATTGACCGAGATCATGACCTCGGCTTCATCTTCTGACGGGATCCCTTGGAAATTGTCAGCGACCCGCAATCGGATACGATGCAACCCCGGCGCGCTCAGGCTGTGCGCAGCGCGTTGACCGATCTGTGTCGTACCATCCGGGAACATCCACAGATATTGCGAAATCTCACCATCTGGATCGACAGAGGCCCGCCCCGAAACAACGAACTCTTCGTCCGGTGCCACAACCTGCCCCGGCCCTGCATCGGCAATAGGGGCTGCATTGACAGTCACCAGCATTGTATCACGATCAACATTCAACGGTGCGCCGCTGTCATCGCGCACGCGCAGGGCCACGGTATAGACCCCGGCCCGCAGAAAGGCGTGGGTGACTTGTTGTCCCATCGCGGTTTTGCCATCGCCAAAGTCCCAGAGCCATTCGCTTACGGTGCCATCTAGATCCTGCGATTGCCCACCATCGAACATGACCTCACTTGTGCTGACAAATTGATCTGGTCCTGCGTTGGCAACGGGGGCCGCATCGACCCGCACCACCATCGACGTCGACTGAAGCGCGGTATCCGTGCCGCTGTCATCTTCGACGGACAGGGTGACAGTGAATTCGCCTGCTTGTGTCCAAGCATAATTGGCTACCGGTCCTTCACCGATGGCCCCATCGCCAAAGTCCCAGATGTAAGAGAGGATTTGGCCGTCTGGGTCGACCGATGCCGATCCATCCAAAACGGCGACCTCGGACACAGAGATAGGGCGGTCAGGGATGGTAAAGGACGGCACGGGTGGAGCGTTAACTTGCACCCGCATCACGTCGGTGGCTTGATTGTTCGCAACACCGCTGTTGTCGATCACCGTCAATCCAACATGATAAGTGCCCGATTGGGCGTATTGATGCGTGACGGTCTGCCCCTCTAGCACGGTGCCATCGCCCATGTCCCAACGCCATGTTTCGATCAAACCATCCACATCATAGCTGGCCCCGCCAGAGGCAACGACGGATTGCCCGACAATCGCGCTCTGATCTGTTCCGGCTTCGGCAACCGGGGGGACATTCACAATCACGCGCCGGATGGCTGTGCCAAAATTACAGGGGTGCAGGCTATCGTCTTGAACCCGCAAAACGGCCCGGTATTGCCCCGGCGTGGCATATACGTTTTGGGCCTGCGCTCCCTCAGCCCTGTTGCCATCGCCAAAATTCCACAGATAGCCAGAAATCGGGCTATCCGAGGCCTGCGATCCGGATCCGTCAAAATCAACGGACTGCCCCGGTGCAACGATGATATCGGCCCCTGGTACGGCCACCGGCGCATTGCGCACGTGAACCGGAACCGTTAGCGCATCCCCACGCCCCGGACGCGTGCCCGGCTCTAGGATTTCCAATCGCGCCAAATAGCGTCCCGGCTCGGTATACCGATGCGCAATCACAAGTTCGGTCGAAGTCTGCCCATCGCCGAAATCCCAAAGATACCCCAAAGGGCTTGCACCACTTGAGGCGCTGGCGTCGAACGCAACTGACCGACAATCGGCCAACGGACGGCCAATCGCCATCGCCGTGGGGCGTGCAGGGGTTGGGGCACGACGGGGCGGCATGCTCAGTGGGATCGCATCCCCGTTTGCATCAAAAACGGCCAAGGTCACATCATTGGGCGTTTCAAACCCGCCTTCTAGGCTGATCGCCAGATTGGTCTCGGTGGTTTCAACCGTATCCGAGGTCCAGAAATCTTGCCCTGAAATCCGCAATCCAAGATCGGCGTAATCCGTCACCAAGGCCAAGGTGCCATTTGCGCCATCAAAGCTTTGCACCTGCATCGGGCCGTCAACGGTCCGGGTGAACCAGACCTGTGTCGCGGCCTTGTTAGCGGACCAGCGAACAGTCGGTCGATAGGCAAACATCTGCAATCCAGCCGGGGCGCGGCTACGGTCGCGCGACAGGCTGACGTCGAGCGAAAAGCCGTTGCCGTCGTTTCCTTTGCTGCCTTGCACATCGATGCGGAAATAGGCGCGTCCGTCGATCACCTCGCCTTGGCGTGATTTTACGACACCCAAAGTCACCCAGCGGCCATCTGTTTTCCGATCAGAGCCATAGGCCTTTTCCTTGATCACCTTACCTGGCTGCGTCACCGGGTCATTGGGGATAAGACGTGGCTCGCGCGCACGATCAGCGACGGGTTCTGGACGCTCTGCTTGCGAGAAAGCCCCCTCCCCTCCGAACAGACGGAAGGTGGTTTCCGAGTCGCCCGCACCACCATAGGTGAAATCGTCCTGCCCCCCAACTTCGGGATCGAACAGACGCACATAAACGCGGTCTTTCATATCAGCGGGCACGGAAAAGAAGACTTGTTCGCGGCGATCCACGTCCCCTTCACGGCTCGGCGCCTTGGGGCCATAGACCACTAATATTCCGTCAGAGACCAACGTCTGCGCCTGAGCGCCCCCTAAGGACAAAGCGACTGCCAGCGTTACCGCTGCCCAAATCCGTATCATCCCCATGGTCGTCTCCTCCTTTGCCGGTTTTGCGCTCAAAGCCCGGCATCTGTTATTCAAACGCAGCATTCCCTGCATAATCTTCGATAATCAGTTCGATGATCTCAATTTCACCCGGTTCTGACGGCAGAACGGCCCGGCACAAACCACTGTTGCTATCGCATCTCAGGAAGCCATCGCGTTCCATTCCATCGATCGAAATCAGGAAAGGGGCTGCCTGTCGCAAACCAGAGGCGTCCTGTGCCTGAACTTCCAACTCAATGGGACCGGCAACACCCTTAGGCCGGCGCACATCCACACTCAGAATCTCTGGCGGGTCTATGTCAAACAGGGTCGTCAGCTTTTTGATCTGAACGTTGCCGACCGCATCCGTCGCCACCAATTCGAATTCATTGTCACCGGGTGACAGTGTGACGGACAGATTGAACCGCCCATTGGCCAAGGGCAAAGCCGTGCCATTCAGGGTCAAAGACGCCGCATCCCCAGCAGATCCCTGCACTTGTAATACCTTATCAGAGGTCGCCCGCGGCGGCGGTAAATCCAAATTCACCTCTGGGGCAATCTGATCCCGCAGAGCAAAGAACTTTAGATCCCCCTCAACGGCCCCGCCCGGTGCCAGAACTTCGATCCGGTACACCTGTTCGCTCTGATCCACCGGCACCGCAAATGTCAAAACACCCGAAGGCTGGGTTTGCGTGCGCACCACAATGTCACCGGTTTGATCGCGCACCACAACTGTGGCGTCGGCTGCGGTGGTCTGCGCCAAAACTGACAAATGCTCTGACCGTGTTGCCAAAGCGTCACCAACCCGCGCGATGTCGTCATCCAAGACGATCTCAATCGCTTTTGCGGGGCGATACACGACCACATGGCTGCGCGTGCTTTGATTTCCGGCCGGATCTGTCGCCAAAACCGACACCGTGTTTTCACCAGGCACCAGTGCCACTGATATCAGGAAACTCCCGTCCGCCCCGACCTCGACCGCCTGGTCATTGAGCAGGAGCTGCGCGTCCAATTCGGTCGCGCCCAGAACTTCGACAGTGGGTTTGGTTTCGATTGCTCCGGTCGCAGGAGAGAGCAACGTCAAAAACGGGGGGGTCGTATCAATACGTAGGGTAAACTCTTGCGGCGTGCTCCATTCCCCCGGCAACCCCAACTTATCCAGTGCAGCCACCCGCCAATGATACCGTGCGGGGGTCAGTTCCGCAGCCTCAAAAGCTGTTTCACGAATACCCCATTCCGAAACGTGCATCTGATTGAAACCGGGGTCGCTTGCGATTTCCAGCCAATACCCTTCGGCCCCTTCAAAAGTGTCCCAGCTTAGGTCCGCGCCCTTTGAATACAGGATTTGACCCATCGTCGGGGCCACCAACCGGGGACTTTGCAAAACAGCCGCCCGTTGTGCCCCCCGCCCTGAGATCACAACGCCTTCGTTCTCGCCCAGCAGGATTTTTTGGCCATTCTGTTCGATCTCCAACCCGGGCGTGTCGTAATTTACAAACCGGGCACCGGATTGGTCATTCTTAATCCAGAAGTCCGCCGAATTTGTCGTTGTCTCGATTCCGGGAACTTCGATCTCAAAGGTGGTCTTGTCGGACAGTTGGTTCAGCAGCGCGTAGAAATCGCCATTCGCCAACGACACTTTGGTCACTTCGCCCCCTGTTAACGGGTCCGAGCGCATTCGTTGGATTGTCGCATTGGAATTTGGGTTAAGCCGCAACCGGCTGAGATCCCGAAACGTGATTTGCGTCGTGCTGGATGACAAGGTGCGGACGCGCTCAAATTCGATCAAGACATCGTTTAGATCCCGCCCCGACCAACTTGGTTCGACCGGCGCCCGCCCCTCGACATCGCCTTGCACATCCGACACCACAGCCTCGGCCGAGCGATCCCTTTGAGCGATTGAAATATCAAGCGCTTCTTGAGCGAAATCCCTCGCAACCCCCGCGTAACTGACCACTTGCCGCCATTCACCGATTTCCCGTTGCCTGACAGCCGCGTCCCGGTTTTCCAGAGCATTGCCTATCTCATCTGGTGCAAAAATGCGCGCACCTTCGGCATTGGCTTTCTGAATGGCCGTCAACGACGCCGACAGCGCCTCGTCCGCTGCAAAAACCTGACGGACCGGCAGTCGCAATTCAGTACCGGGGGTCAAATCAGCAGGTGATGCAATGTTGTTGAGCGCTAAGACAGTCGGCCACAAGTCTGGGTCCTTGAGATAGTTGCCAACAACCCCGCGCAGCGTGTCCTGTTCACCAAACTGCACCACTTGTAACGGAGCATTCATGGGATCCGTTTCGGCATGCGCAGGGGTCCAGAGCAACGGAATTGCCCCTAAGATCCACCCCAACCGCGCAAGCGCCGGTCGATGGCATTTAAAAACTCTGGCCCTCAACATTACAGCGCCAATCCCAAAAACAGGTGTCAAAAACAACGTTAACTATGTTCCGTTCGATCCCCGGTATGCTCAAGGAAAATCAATCCGGGCTCTGAAATGAACGGTAAAACTCCGCAAATGATAAGTTAAATTGCATAAATTTCAAACTCTGTCGCCAACCAAGAAACAAATGAAGGAGCGCGGCGCCTTACAAGCTGACCGGGCGATTCCGTTTTAACGTGCGCAGAACAACATTGGTTTGGGCGCTCGCAACAGCCGGGAGACGAAAGAGAAACGACTCCAGAAATTGATTATAAGCCGCTAAATCGCGACACAAAACGCGCAGGTGATAATCGGCCTGCCCTGTCGTGGCATAACATTCCTGTACCTCTGGGCTGGTTTCTAAGGCGCGAATGAATTCCACAATTTTGTCCGGATCATGCCGGGTCAGATGCACATGCACAATCGCCTCGAACCCCAGCCCCATCTTGGATGGGTTCACCACGGCACCATAACGCTCAATCACGCCGGCCTCTTCCAGACTGCGCACACGCCGCCACAAAGCCGATGCGGACATACCAACCTGATCGGCCAGATCTGAGTTGGACAGTCGGCTGTCTTGTTGCAAGTGGGTCAAAATTCGGAGATCGCGGTCATCCAACTGCATGAAATGGTCTATCCTTTCGAATCTTCGTGATTAATTGGGTAAATTATCCGAATTTCCAGAATTATTCACGAAAATCGACATCATTACTCATCTCGAATGGTTTATTCCTTCGATCCTAGCCAGGAACAAACACAGGATCCCCGCCATGACGCGCCCAACTCCGGAATTCCGCACCTATCAACTGGAAGACCGGTATCAGAACACGGATGGCCGGGTCTTTTTGACCGGAACGCAGGCCCTGGCGCGGATTATGATGGATCAAGCCAGACGCGATCGCGACGCTGGGCTAAACACTGCCGGGTTCATTTCAGGATATCGTGGGTCACCGCTGGGGGCTTTGGATCTGGAACTTTGGCGAGCCAAAGATCGGACCAAACAAGACAACATCACATTCATGCCCGCAGTGAACGAAGATCTGGGTGCCACTGCCGTTCTGGGCGCGCAACAGGCAACACTTGATCCCCATTGTGAACACGAAGGCGTGTTCGCCATGTGGTACGGCAAAGGTCCGGGCGTGGATCGGTCTGGCGACGCATTAAAACACGGAAACGCCTATGGCTCCGCCCCCAAAGGCGGTGTGCTGGTCGTCGCAGGCGATGATCATGGCTGTGTCAGTTCATCCATGCCGCACCAATCGGATGTGGCGTTTATGTCGTGGTTTATGCCGACCCTAAACCCCGCATCAGTCGCAGAATATCTGGAACACGGTGAATATGGCCTGGCCCTGTCCCGGTTTTCAGGCACTTGGGTTGGGTTCAAGGCTGTCAGCGAAACTGTGGAAAGTGCCCGATCCGTTGATCTTCGCCCCGATCGCGTCTTTGCCTTGCCCGAAATTGAATTGCCCGCCGGGGGTCTGCACGTCCGTTCGGCCGATTTGCCCAGCCCCGAAATCGAAACCCGGATTCAGCACAAGCTGCGCGCGGTTCGGGCCTTTGCCGAGGCCAACCCAATCGACAAGCGTGTCTATGATCTGGACAACGCTAAATTCGGCTTTGTCACCACCGGCAAGGGTCATCTTGATCTGATGGAGGCGCTGCGCCTGCTAGGTCTGGACGAGGCGAAATGCCGGGATCTGGGCATTGATATCTACAAGGTTGGCATGGTCTGGCCCTTGGCGCGGCGCAATGCCTTGCGCTTTGTAAAAGGCAAGGCCGAGGTGCTGGTGGTTGAAGAAAAACGCGGCATCATTGAATCCCAATTCAAAGAGTATTTTTACGACTGGCCCGGCGACAAACCCCACAAAATGGTCGGCAAATACGACAGCCATGGCGAACCTTTGATTCCATGGACGGGCGAGCTGAGCCCGCTGATGCTAGCCCCGATTGTGGCCGCGCGTTTGGATGCGTTTTTCCCTGAACAAGGTCTGCCAGCAAAGGCCAAAACCCTAACCGACACCCCCCCCCAGTTGATCAATGTCCCCGGCGCAAACCGTACACCCTATTTTTGTTCAGGTTGCCCACATAATTCGTCAACCAAAGTCCCCGAAGGGTCGACAGCCGCCAGCGGCATTGGCTGCCATGTGATGGCCAGTTGGATGGATCGTGAAACCGTTGGATACGCCCAGATGGGCGGCGAAGGGGTTCCTCATGTCGTGGCCTCCAAATTCAACGGTGGCAAGCACATTTTTCAAAACCTTGGCGAGGGGACGTGGTATCACTCTGGCAGTTTGGCAATCCGTCAGGCGGTCGCCGCCAAAACCAACATCACCTACAAGATCCTCTACAACGACGCTGTTGCAATGACGGGCGGTCAACCGGTGGATGGCCCCGTCAGTGTCACCGGAATTGCCCAAACATGCCGAGCCGAAGGCGTGGATCGCATAGCCTTAGTTTCCGACGACGTGAGCAAGTTCAGCAAGGGGGATTTCCCCGCTGGCACCTCGTTTCATGATCGAACCGACTTGGACACTGTCCAACGCGAACTGCGCGACATTCCGGGTGTCACGGTCCTGATCTACGAACAGACCTGCGCAACTGAAAAACGCCGTCGCCGCAAACGGGGCACGCTCGAAGACCCAAATCGCTTTGCTTATATCAATGATCTGGTTTGCGAAGGCTGCGGAGATTGCTCGGTCGAGAGCAACTGCCTGAGCGTCGAACCGCGTGAAACCCCATTGGGACGCAAGCGCAAAATCAACCTTAGCTCTTGTAACAAAGATTTCTCATGCCTGAACGGATTCTGTCCCAGCTTTGTCACCATCGAAGGGGGCACGCGACGCAAACGCGCCGTGCAGTTGGACATTGAAACCGTCGAGGCCGGACTGCCCACCCCTGAGTTTCCACCACTCACGGAACCCTTTGACCTTTTAGTCACAGGGGCGGGCGGCACGGGCGTTGTCACTGTTGGCGCATTGGTCACCATGGCCGCACATCTTGAGGGCAAAGGATCCTCGGTGCTGGATTTCACCGGGTTTGCCCAGAAATTTGGGACTGTCCTCAGCTATATCCGACTGAGCACCTCACCCGAGACCCTGAACCAAGTGCGCATCGATAGCAGCGCCGCAGATGCCGTGATCGGCTGTGATATCGTCGTCAGCTCGGCGCCCAAAGCGTCGGTTCATTATCGCAAGGGCACTAAGGTCGTGCTGAACCGCGCTGAAATGCCAACCGGGGATTTGGTGCTCCGTCGCGATGCACAGCTAAAGGTCGATATCCGAGAGGCTGAAATCGGGCGCGTTGTGGGCCCCGATCATGTCGCAGGGTTCGATGCAAATGCAGCAGCCGAAAAGCTGTTGGGGGACGCGGTGTTTGCCAATGTGATGATGCTGGGCTTTGCGTGGCAAAGGGGGTTGGTTCCTGTGTCCGGTATCGCGCTAAACCAAGCCATTTTGCTGAACGGTGTTGCGATTGAAAAGAACCGTCTGGCCTTTGCTGTGGGCCGGGCTCTGGCTGTTGATCCGGCGCGCTTGCAGGGTTCCACCGATCCAGCACCGACAAAAGAGACACTAGAGCAGATGATCGCCCGGCGTGTTGCGTTTCTGACCGAGTATCAAAACGCCACTTACGCACAGCGATATAGCGATCGTATCACGGCGTTACGGGTCAACACATCAGATGATCTGACCTGGATCGCCGCGCGCAATTTGTTCAAACTGATGGCGTACAAAGATGAGTTCGAAGTCGCGCGTTTGATGACGGCGGATACCTTTGCAAGTGAATTGTCCGAACAGTTCGAGGGCGATTTCACCGTCAAATACCACATGGCGCCTCCGGTATTGAATACAGGCAAGGATGCCCGCGGGCGTCCTATGAAACGTGCCTTTGGCCCATGGCTTCGCCCGGTGCTTGGCGCGCTCAGCAAGGGGAAGTCCCTGCGTGGCACTGCCCTGAATCCCTTTGGGTTTCACAGCGAAGCCCGGATGCATCGTGACACCCTGCGCTGGTACGAAGAGCTGCTAGACCAAGCGAGCACCGGTTATAGCGTAAGCACAGATGCGAAATGGGCCGCAGCCCTGACTGTTGCGAATGACATTCGGGGCTATGGTCCCGTGCGCGAAGCGGCGATCAAAACCGCCCGTGATGCTGCGCAGGCGGCCTTGGCTTAACCCAGAACGGAAAAACTGCTTTCCTCATTTATCGGGCGTTTGCGGGAATAGAAGCCCACGTCGATGCTGCGCCCGATATACGGTAGGTCAAATTGCAAGGGTGCGGCGTCGTGGTCTGCCCCACCTTCGCAATAGGTGATCAAAGCGGTCATCATTTTGCCCGCAATCGGTGCGTTCTTATATTGGTTCCCACTGGTGCCGCAGGCCATATAAAACCCCGGCAAACTGGATTTGTCATAGATCGGAATCCAATCCGTCGATGCATCATAAAGATCCACAACACCCCGCGTTTTAGACGGTATGCCCAAACTCGGCACGCGCTGCGCATACCGCATCGCCTGTGTTGTCCATTGATCCGTAAAATCAGGATTATAATCGGTGTCTGTTTCGCACCACTGGTGGGGATCGCATTCTGGGTCTTCTGATCCGATCAAAATATGATTGCCGTGTTCCGGGCGTGCATAAAGCGCGATGTCGCTATCTGAAATGATCGTGCCTTGCTCTTCGAAGTCGAACCCGTCTGGGGCCGGTACATGTACAACCTCCTGTCGCAAAGGACGCGTCTGGATTGTCATGTCATCCAACACCCCAGCCATTGTATTGATCTGCGCCGATCCGGGCCCCGCCACGTTGATGACAACTGACGCGGCGATCTCTTCACCACTTGTCAGTTTAACGCCAGCGACGCGACCATTGGTCTGCAGTATCTCAGCGACCTCTGCCCCGGTGCGCACTTGCGCCCCGTGTTGACGCGCCGCATCCATCAGGTTTTGCGCACTCAGCGCCGGGTCAGTGACATAGCCCGCTTGCGGCCAAAACACCGCGCCGCCCATCTTGCCCCCGTTTGGTTGACCAAATTCAGGGTCTTCTAAACGCTTTGCCGGTGCAAAACTCTCCATTGCATAGATTGGTAACCGCTCTTGGATCTTCTCGCGGCTCCACTCTTCGTATTCACAGCCCAACGCCGCGCTGTTGGCCATGTGATTTTTCATAAACCCGTTGGCTTCGGTTTTCATCACCAGACATCCGGTCTGTTTGAACTTCGCCAAGTTGGCATCTGCTGGCAGCCCCAGGTACGCAGCCCAATCACGCCAATAATGATACCCTTCCCATGCAAAAACGGTGCCATCAAAGGTCGAATAGTGCATCCGAATGATCGCACAGGACCCCGCGGTTGAGCCATGACCGACCTGCTTGTTCCGATCCAAAGACAGTGTTTTCCACCCTGCCTTGGACATCTCAAACGCAATGGCAGCCCCGATCACGCCCGTCCCAATGATTATCGCGTCAGGATGACTCATATGCTCTCCTCCCAAAAACTCTTGGCATAGCTACCAAACTCTTCGATTTCTGCGGGTTGGGCTTCGACTCCGGTAAACACCAGCAAATAGTGCGGCAGCAATTGGAGACGGAATTCAACAGGCTCATTCAACTGCGCCAAATCATATCCTATCTGCATATAATACAGCACGCGCGCACGGGTGACCGCCTCTATCTGGGCGTATCCAAACCTTGCAAACATCGCAGTCAGGGCCTCGGTCCGGCGCGCATCGGATTGATCCAGAATGCGCCGAACCTTGCCCGACCTGCGCGCCCAATCCCGCACTGCGAAATCCAAAGCGGTATCGAACAAACGCGGATTGACTACACAGCGATGCACATTGCACACCGCCGCGGTGATCGTCGCCGCCTCCGTTTCGGATTGTCGGATCAACGCGGCGGTGTTCGTCGCCTGCCAGCGCGCAAGCAGCGCATCCAAAAGTTCCTGACGTGATTTGAAATACCAATAGAACGAGGACCTCGACACAGCCATGCGCGCTGCAAGGTTCAGGACCTTAACCTGATCCACCCCATCCGAAATCAACACATCCATCGCCACATTCAACCAATCATCGCGCGTGACCTTGATATTGCCAGTCAGCGGCTCGGCCTTGGGGTCATCCCGGTGCAGGACAGGTTTCGTATTCATTGTCGAACTCTCAACTCTCTGGCGCGGCGCCGCCCTGTTCGGTGCGCCGCGCTATGAAATCTTGCAACCCTGCGACCCTATCGGGATCATGTGACGGGGCCTCGAAATTATCCACGATGTTTCGCCAGATACCTGTCGCGCGATTGTCAGCATCCACCGCCCCGCGCTCGGTCCACGTTCCAAAGTTGGACCAGTCGCCAACCAAGGGTTCATAGAACTGGGTCTGATAGCGTTCCATCGTGTGACCCGCGCCAAAGAAATGCCCGGACGGCTGCACCTCACGCAGCGCATCCAGTGCGATATCAGCATCCGTTGCAGGTGTACCAGCGCACAGCTCCGCCACCATCTGCAACACCTCCAGATCTGTTATGATTTTTTCATAGGACACGGTCAGACCACCCTCAAGCCACCCAGCAGAATGGATCACGACCGAAGCCCCAGCCATCAAACACCCCCAAAGACCAAACTGGCTTTCATTGGCCGCCTGCGCATCATTGATATTCGCCGCGCTACCCCCGGCACAACGCCAAGGCAACCCAAGACGCCGCGCCAATTGCCCCGCCACCAGCGACGCGGTGAAATGTTCCGGGGTGCCAAAGGCAGGCGCCCCGGATTTCATATCAACATTGCTGGTGAAGGTGCCATAACACGTCGGAGCCCCGGATTTGGCAAGCTGTGTCAGGGTGATCGCGGCCAACGCCTCAGCGTGGGACAAGGTCATCGCGCCGGCCACCGTAATCGGTGCCATCGCCCCCATCAACGTAAACGGCGTAATGATCGACACCTGCCCAGCGCGTGCAAAGTCGATCAATCCCTGCGCCATTGGCATATCAATCACCCGCGGTGAGTTGGTGTTGATGATCGTGTAGCAATGCGGTGTGGCGTGAAATTCATCATCCGAGACACCGCGAAAGTCGCGGATCATCTCGAACCCGTCCATTACCTGCGGTGTCCCGCGCGAATAGATAAACGGTACCTTATCACTCTGCGTCAAGACCGTCTCGGTCATCGCGTAATGACGCAGGTGCATTGGAATATCTTGAGCCTCGACCAAGGGCGGCACCATCTGCAGCACATCGAAATGCTGCGTCAACTGCACCATCTCACGAAAATCGCTGAGACTGCCGGGCCGCCTGCCCCGTTCCAAATCCGTCGCATGAGGCGCCCCCGCCCCCGGCTGGAACACGAGGTTCCCCAGCTCGAGCGTGATATCGCGTGCACGTACCGCACCCCGGATGGGAATGGATTTGGGTGCAGATGCGACCGCCGCTTCGACCATATCCCGCCCGATGAACACCATCTCATCCACAACCCGGGCACCACCGGCTTTGAACAAGGCGCGCGCCTCGGGCAACAGGACCTTGATGCCAATCTCTTCCAACACCGTGAGGGAGGCCTGATGCAACGCCTCTATCCGGTCCTCGCTAAAGGCGTTCATCGGTGGAAAGGGATTGCGCAGGTTGTGATAATCGACCTTGCGCTGCTCTGCTGGTGCGCCTGTGCGAGCGCGACGTCCCCGCCTGCTCATGTTCGCATCGCTTTCCCTTGAGGGTCGTAAGGGGATGGGGCAATAACGGTCGCCGCACGTTCAACGCCAACCACATGCACAGACAATTTGGTCCCCTCGCCCGCCTGATCCCGGTTCACCAAGGCCATCGCCAAAGATTTGCCAGTGCTATGGCCAAAACCGCCCGAGGTGACAAACCCAACCTTTTCGCCGTTTGCCCATACGGGTTCATACCCGCTGGCATCCGCATCCGTTGCGTCGATTTCCAGCGTAACCTGAATCTGTGCCGGACCATTGCCATCGCGTTCTGCTATCGCGGCGGCCTTTCCAACGAATTCCTTATCCCAATCGATCCACCGATCCATTCCGGTCATACCGGGCGTATAGCCTTGAGTGAATTCAGCGGACCAAATGCCAAACGATTTTTCCAAACGCGTGGACAGCATCGCGTTGAAGCCGCATTCGCGGATCCCCTCACCCGCCCCAGCCTCTAACAACATGCGACGCAGGGCGATGTGATCCCCATACCGACAGTTGATTTCATACCCCTTTTCACCGGTGACAGACATGCGGGCCACTTTGGCGCGGATCATCCCAATGTCGAAGTCCCCACACCCCATGAACTTGAGACCTGATATATCCTGTTCTGCCAGCTTTTCGATCACCTCTTGTGATTTTGGTCCAACCAGACCAAAGCCGCAGATCTCTTCGCCCAGATCCCGAACCGTTACACCGTCCTGCAAATGGTCGTTGAACCAACGCATATGCCAGGCACGCAGATAATAGCTGCCCATGATCCACCATGTTCCATCCCCCCAATTCAGAACGGTTAGATCCCCTTTGAGCTTACCACCTTCGCTCAGCATCGGGGCCAGTTTCGCACGGCCCGGCCCGGGCAGTGTGCTGGCCATAATCTGATCCAGCCACTCTTTGGCGTTTTCACCGCTCACCTCGAAACGGGAAAATCCGGTGATATCCAACAGGCCGACACCATTGCGGATCACTTGGCATTCCTCAGCCACGATATCAAAGGCGTTAGAGCGTTTGAGGGTGGGCGTCTCTTCAAACCCTTGCGGAGCAAAATACAACGGCACTTCAAGATCCCAGCTGGTGCCCCATTTGCACCCGGCTGCCGACATCGCGTCATGCGCAGGTGCCATTTTGAGCGGGCGCCCTGCTGGCAATTGTTCGTTGGGATAAGTCATGACAAACCGGCGCGAGTAAAACTGCCCCGTTGTTTCGCGGATATAGCGTTTGTTCTGCGCAAAATCGCCATAACGCGCAACATCCATGCCATAGACATCGGCCTCTGGCTCTCCGTAGATCATCCATTCAGCAAGCGACTTGCCAACACCGCCGCCCTGCAAAAACCCAGCCATCACCGCGCAGGCGGTCCAATACCCGCGTTTGCCCGGCACAGGTCCAACCAGCGGGTTGCCATCGGGCGAGAATGTGAACGCCCCATTGACCCATGTCTTAACCCCCACATTTTGCAAGTCCGGATAGCGTTCGAATCCAAGCGTTAGCTCTTTTTCGATCCGGTCCGTGTCTTCCTGAAACAGCTCCATCCCATAATTCCAAGGGGCACCATCCATGGCCCAATGTTCATGATCGACCTCATAGATCCCCAGCAACAGGCCTTTTTGATCCTGCCGCATATAGGTGAAACCTTCGAGGTCCACAGTCATGGGCACCTCGAAATCCAATTTCTCAAGCGCTGGGATCGTATCCGAGACCAAATAATGATGCTTGAGCGGCGAAACCGGCAATTCAACCCCGGCCATGCGCCCCAGTTGCTTGGCCCAAAGCCCGCCAGCGTTGACCACGTGTTCGCAGGTGACTGTGCCCTTTTCCGTTACGACCTGCCACCCGTCCGCTGTCTGACGCAATTCCAGAACCTGATTGTGCTCAACCACTGTCGCGCCATGTTTTTTGGCAGCACCCGCATAGGCATGAACGGTTCCGGTGGTGTCGACATAGCCTTCGCGATCGGCCCACATCCCCCCCAACATGCCCTTCGTCGACATAATTGGGTTCAACTCTCCGGCCTCTTCCGGAGTCACAAGACGACAATCTTCGATCCCGATAGATTGAAACACCCGGTATGCTGATTGCAGCCATTCCCACCGATCCGGGGTGCCGGCCATCGTCAGGCCACCGGTCATATGCAGACCAATGTTCTGGCCACTTTCCTTTTCAATCTCAGGCAACAGATCGATTGTATAGGCCTGAAGCGCCGCAATATTAGGGTCGGCGTTCAACGCATGAATGCCGCCCGCCGCATGCCAGCTGGACCCGGCGGTCAGCACAGATCGTTCGATCAGGCACACATCTTTCCAGCCCATCTTGGCCAAATGATACAACACCGAAGCGCCCACCACGCCCCCGCCGATAACCACAACACGATAATGAGATTTCATTCGGCCCTCCCTAGGACATGCTTTCCGGCACGCTAGGCCGACTGTTCACATCTGTCTAGACATTTCTGTACATTACTTATTCCCCTCTTAATTGCCCCGACGCGGTGGTCTTGGTACACTTGCAGCCACGCCTCACTGGATTAACGGTTTAGGAGGGCCAGATGGCTTCGCGTTTACTATGGGCATCAGCAATGCTCAGCTGCTTAACCTGATGTTTTGGGGTCGAAAAATACGGCACTGCCGATTTTTATGACCATGAGATGGATAACAAAGACAAACTTACGATAACCATGCCGCCAAATGCGCCCTATATCTCGGAACAGTTCCGTTCAGACGAGGATAAGGTGCATCAGGGCATCGATATCTGGGGGAGACGTGGCACCCCGGTTCTGGCGTCCGCCCCGGGGCGTGTTATCAAAAGCTACTCGGAACCAGTCTATGGCAACCGAATTGTCATAAACCATGGTCGATCCCCCAATGGCGATGAATTGCGCACGGTGCACAAGCATCTGGATAAACGGCTGGTCAAGGTTGGAGACATCGTTCAGCGCGGTCAACAGATCGGAACAATGGGGGATACAGGTGCTTTGGGGGTTCTGGTGCATCTGCATTTCGAAACGATGCGCCTGTCCAAGACCAAAGGCGAGGTTTACTATGACCCGCATTTGGTTTGGATGGACGGCGTTGGTCGCGTCACGTGCTTTGACAAGAGCAAGCGCTATCCAGACACGCCATTTCGCACGACGTATCCGGTGGTTTGCAAGTAGCGGTTACAGCTGCGCGCTCGGGCGCGCTTGAATGCCATCATACCAAGCTTGTGTCGCGCTATGCCCCTCGGGAATGCGCATTTTGATCACGCGGGCAAAATCCACGAATACAAAGGTTGAAATATCCGCCAACGTGAAATGATCACAGGCGACAAAGGCGCTGTCTTGCAGACGCTCCTCGAGCAGATCAAAGAACTTGCGCGCTCGATCCGTCCCCCGCTTGGCCAGCTCGGGCAATTGCGCATAGTTCACAGGCCCAGGAATGGCGCGATCCTTAAAGAACGGGCTCGAATTGCGCAAAGCCTCGGCGACCGGCGCGCCACCTTGCTGTTCAGCGATTGAATTCCACATCAACACCAGCCCTTTTTCATCAGCGGTGTGTCCCATCAGTGGGGGCTCTGGGAACTGCGCTTCGAGATAGGCAGCAATACCAAGGTTTTCCGTCAGAACTGTTCCTTCGTCCGTCACCAGAACCGGCACGGTTGCACGTGGGTTCACCGCCTTGAACGCTGCATCCAGCTGCTCCCCCTTTGCGATCGAGACATCTTTGGTTTCAATCTTGATCCCTTTTTCAGCAATGAACATCCGAGCACGGCGCGGATTGGGGGCGGTAGAACAGTCATAAAACAACATACTTATCTCTCTTACTTTGCAATGGAGACAGGATAGACAGCACAATGCCCGTGTCACCAGCCCCGCAATTTGTGACCCTGCGGCAGACGGATCAGACCAAAGCTGCGCACAGCGCGCGCGCGATCACCCGCTCTTCGTCCGTGGGGATCACCAGAACGGGCGTATCGCCCTGACTGATAACGGTCGAGTTGCTGTCGTTGGCCTCAGCATTCAGCGCGAGCCCCAAAAACCCCATCTCTTCTAAAACTTGTGCCCGGATCGGGGCCGCGTGTTCACCAATGCCGCCGCAAAACACCAAGGCATCCAATCCCCCCATGATCGCGGCCATCGCTCCCAACTCGCGTCGGATACGGAAGACATAGTACTCAATCGCTTCTTTGGCCCGGGGATCGTCGCTGGCAAGCAAGGTCCGCATATCGTGACTGATTTCAGACAGGCCCAGCAATCCACTTTTCTTGTACAGAATATGGGTGATCGCCTCGACCCCGTGCCCCTGCTCCATCAAATAAAGCAAAACCCCCGGATCCAGCTGACCACAGCGGGTGCCCATCGGCAGACCATCAAGGGCAGAAAAGCCCATGGTCGATCCGATGCTTTGCCCGTTTTTCACGGCACACATCGACGCCCCATTGCCAAGATGCGCAATCACAACCCGACCTTTGGCAAGCTCCGGATAATCATCCTGCAGCTTGCCCGTGACGTAGTCATAAGACAGACCATGGAACCCGTAGCGGCGCACGCCTTTTTCATAAAATCGCCGCGGCAGGGCAAAAGCATCGTTCACAAACGGGTGCCCCTGATGGAACGACGTATCAAAGCACCCGATTTGCAGCGCCTCTGGAAAGGCGTCCTGTGCCGCGCGCACTGCCGCAATGTTGTGGGGTTGATGCAAGGGGGCAAGCGGAACAAAGGCCTCGAGCTGGCTCAAAACATCTTCGGTCAACTCAACCGGACCCACAAAGGTTTTGCCGCCATGCACAATGCGATGCCCAACACCCGTAACCGGGCGCCCGCCGAGTACCGGAATAATCGCGTTCAGGATCGCACGGACCCCAGCGGCATGATCCGCCGGACCGATTTCGATCACCTGCTTTGCCGTGCTGTCCGTCGCGTCCAATATCAACCGCGCCACTGGGCCCAGATTTTCCACCTGGCCCAGTTGCAAAAGCTCTGGTTCTGGCGCGGCCAGATACACCCCGAATTTAATCGATGAACTGCCTGCGTTCAGCGTAAGAATTCCGCCCATACTACACCTCTTTTGCTTGCCCAGATCATACTTAGGGCCCGCGACAGGGGTATGACACCGGCGCGGTTGCCGCAGCCCTTAACGCTGGTAGATAAAGCAACGCCCCTCTACCACGCCTTCGGGCAAGGGCAGCTCGGTCAGGGTTTCGAAATACATCCGGTCACTGGACACCATCAGACCGCCCTTGGCCAACAATGGCTCGATCAGTGGGGATACAAACCGGGCAAATACATCATTCTTTTCGCGATTATGGCCGCCCAGATCCGCATGGATCAAGCTGGCCGTTGGGCCAAAGCGTTCCACCGAAGCAGGCAGCGTTTCGCGCACATCGCCCAAAATCAGCATCTCATCGGCGGGTGTCGAATCAGGATGCGAGGCCACAGCGCGTTCAAACACAAAAATATCGCGCCCAGAAATGCGTTGGCGCATGTGGTGATACGTGCGCCCATTCCCCAATCCCAGTTCGAAGACAGGCCCTGTCATGTCAGCCGTTTGCGCAATGGCGAAATCCAGACTGGCGCGCTGAGACGCCATGCGATCAATGAACAGATCTAGTCGGCTGATGTCTTGGCTCATGGCAAACTCTCCTTTGCGGCAACGACCGGGATGGCCGCGAATATGCCTGTCATGCCAAATCCGAGTGCGGTTGTGTAGCCACAGTTGACGTAATTCTCCCTGTTTCGTGACGTTTAGTCCCAAAATCGTGTTTGACGAGTCGGGTCTGTCCAAGCGATGGTGACTTACAAAGATTAGGGGGTATTAAAATATAATGTCGCGTTTTGGCCAATCGGGTGGATCACCTGAATGACCCCTTTGTTGTCTGTCGAAAATCTGAGCATTGGGTTTGGGGATGCCGAGCCGGTCGTCCAGAACGTAAATTTCGAGGTAGCCCCCGGTGAAACCCTCGCGTTGGTGGGCGAATCCGGATCAGGAAAAACCGTGACCTGCCGCGCGGTTTTGCGAATCCTACCACGCATCGCACGCATTGCCACTGGTCGGATCACCCTAAATGGGGGCGAAACGCCGTTAACCCTTACAGAACTCAGCGAACGCAAAATGCGAGATATTCGCGGCGATCGGGTTTCGATGATCTTTCAGGAACCGATGCGGTCTCTTTCCCCGTTGCACAAAATTGGCAATCAGGTCAGCGAAGTGCTGTGGCTTCATCGCGGGATGTCCGAAAAAGAAGCCAAACGCGAAGTTCTGCAAACGTTTGATCGCGTTGGGTTTCCAGACCCTGAACGCGCCTATGGCTCTTATCCCTTTGAACTGTCCGGCGGAATGCGCCAACGCGCGATGATCGCGATGGCGATGGTCTCTAAACCTGACCTGCTGATTGCGGACGAACCGACCACCGCTTTGGATGTTACCACACAGGCGCAGGTGCTGGGACTGATCAAAGAGTTGCAACAGGAAATCGGCATGGCGCTGATCCTGGTGACGCATGATCTGGGCGTGGTGGCGAATATGGCCGAAAAGGTCGTGGTGATGCACAAAGGGCGCGTGATGGAGAGCGGCTCGGCTGCTGCTGTGCTGCGCGCGCCTGCCCACCCTTACACACAACAACTGTTTGATGCTGCCCCAACGATCCCTGATCGGGCGGCTGTCGGCCTTCCGATGCCGGACGATGATCTGATCCTCGAGATGAAGAACGTCTCAAAGACCTATACCATGCGCGCGGGGTCGGCTTGGAAGCCCGAGGTCAAGATTCACGCCTGTCGGGGTGTTGATTTTCAATTGGCGCGCGGGAAAACACTCGCGATTGTAGGTGAAAGCGGCTCGGGAAAAACCACCGCAGCCCGGATCGCCCTTGGCGCTGAATTGCCAGATCCCGGTGGCGAGGTGCTGTTTCGACCCTCAGGGGATCAAGAACAGATTGCTGTGCACCAAATGTCGCGCGCCGCGCGCACCGCGTTTCAACGCGAGGCACAGATGGTGTTTCAGGATCCCTACAGCTCGCTCAGCCCCCGCATGCGGGTTTTGGATGCGATGACCGAGCCACTTGAGATCCACAAGATCGGATCAACGTCGGAACAACGCGACAAAGCGGCTGAAATGTTGAACCGGGTTGGACTAAATCCGGACATGCTGAAGCGCTTTCCGCACGCCTTTTCTGGTGGTCAACGCCAGCGCCTGTCGATTGCGCGAGCCATGATGCTCGACCCCTCATTATTGGTCTGTGATGAACCTACATCCGCTCTGGACGTATCTGTCCAAGAGCAAATCCTGACCCTGCTCGAAGAGATTCAGGATCGCCTGAACCTGAGCTATCTGTTCATTTCACACGATCTGGCCGTAGTCGCACGGATCGCTGATGAGGTCGCCGTCATGCGGCAAGGTCTGGTGGTCGAACAGGCCCCGCCAGAAACACTGTTTTACAATCCCCAACATCCCTACACCAAAGCGCTGATCGCGGCGCAGCCAGAACCGGATATCGACCGTCCCATCGACCTGAAACTGGTCGCTCAGGGGGCCGGCTCTCCGGATAATTGGAGCGAAGCCTTTCGCTTCTCTGAGACCGTGATACCCTCGCTTATCGAATTGGAACCTGGTCATAAGGTGCGTCGCCATGTTTGAGACATCCCGCAAATCCCTTTCGCTTGCGGCCTCGCTGTTGCTGAGCACGTTGTCTCCTGCTTGGGCAGAAGCCATTCCAGCCCTACAGGAAAGCGCCTTTTGGCAGGCCGAAGTCGATGCAGGCGATCTGCCTCCGATTCAGGACCGCATTCCAGATCAACCCATTGTTGTAGATCTCGAAGCCCGCGGGCGAGAGTTGGGAACCCCCGGCGGCACGCTCAACACCATGGTGACCAGATCCAAAGACATCCGCCAGATGGTTGTCTATGGCTACGCCCGTCTGGTGATTTACGACGAAAATTATCAGCTGGTGCCTGACCTTCTTGCCTCCTTTGAAAACGAGGGCAACAAGACCTTCACGCTCAAACTGCGCGAGGGACACAAATGGTCGGATGGCTCGCCTTTCACGTCGGCAGATTTTGAGTATTGGTGGAAAGATGTCACCAACCACGAGCTGCTCAGCCCGTCGGGCCCGCCTGATTTTCTGCGTGTTGGGGGCGAACTACCCGAGGTATCATTTCCTGACCCTCTGACGGTGGTTTATTCCTGGTCCAAGCCCAATCCCAACTTTTTGCAGTCGTTGGCGCAAGCGCGCCCCCCTTTCATTTATCGCCCGTCTGAATTCCTAAAGCAGTATCATGGGGATTACGCAGACCCTGCCCAACTGGCAGAAGAGGTCGAAGACACCCGCGTTAAAAGCTGGGCCGCTTTGCACAATAAACGCGATAATATGTACAAGTTCGACAATCACAAACTGCCCACGTTGCAGCCGTGGTTGAATGCAAGTTCGGGTAAAAAGATCCGCCATAACTTTGTACGCAACCCCTACTATCACCGCGTCGATACCAATGGGGTTCAGCTGCCTTATATCGACATTGTGCAAATGGAGATCGTCGCACCAGGCCTAGTCGCGGCCAAATCCAACGCCGGTCAGTCCGATCTTCAGGGACGCGGTCTTGATTTCCGTGACGTGTCCATCTTGAAAAAGGGCGAAGCGGATGGCGATTATAACACCCGGCTGTGGCAAACCGGTGTTGCCTCGCAGATAGCGATTTATCCTAATTTGAACTTTGCCGATGACGTTTGGCGCAATGTTTTACGCGATGTCCGTGTCCGCCGCGCCCTGTCTTTGGGGATCGATCGCGACACCATCAACAAAGCGCTTTATTTCAAACTGGCCAAGCCGGGGTCGATGACCGTGTTGCCAACCTCTCCGTTCTTTGAACAGGAAAACCGCGACGCATGGGCCGCCTATGATCCGAAAGCTGCCAACGCGCTACTGGATGAGGCCGGGCTGGACACCCGAGACACCAATGGAATCCGCATGCTGCCCGATGGGCGCCCAATGGAGTTGGTGATTGAGACTGCGGGCGAACGACAAGAGGTTGAAAACGCACTGCAAATCGTGACAGATACCTGGCGCGATATTGGTGTGAAGTTGATCATGCGCCCGCTAGATCGCGACATTCTGCGCAACCGTGTTTATTCCGGCAGCTCGATGGCCTCTGTCTGGTTTGGCTGGGATAACGGGATCCCACAATCCTATACATCGCCCGGGTATCTTGCCCCGACGGATCAGGTTTTTCTCGCATGGCCCAAATGGGGGCAGCATTTTCAAACCAACGGTGCCGCCGGCGAAGCCCCCGATGTTCCCGAGGCGCAGCGCCTGTTAGACCTGCTGAAACTTTGGGAAAACGCGACAACCGATGAAGAGCGCGAAACTGCGTGGCGTGAAATGCTGGCGATTCACGCCGATCAGCTGTTTGGCATTGGTATGCTTGCCGAGGCGCCACAGCCAATCGTGGTTTCGAACCGGATGCGCAATGTTCCGAAAAAGGCGCTCTGGGCTTGGGAGCCCGGGGCTCATTTCGGGGTTCACCGCCCTGATGAATTTTTTGTTGCCGACTGACGAGGACCGCGAGACATGAGCATCCTGCGCTACGCGATCTATCGCTTCATGACCATGCTGCTGACGCTGCTGGTTGTGTCGGCGCTAGTGTTTGTCATCATCAACCTGCCCCCCGGCGATTATCTGAGCAACCAGATCGCTGAATTGCGGGCATCTGGTCAATCCGCCGGTGTCGCCAAGGCCGAGTTTTTGCGCAAAGAATACGCGTTGGATCGCCCCCTGTATCAGCAATACCTGATCTGGATCGGCTTCATTCCCGGACCACAGGGATTTTCCGGCCTGCTACAAGGCGACTTTGGTTGGTCCTTTGAATTTGATCGCCCGGTGGCGGAAATCGTCGGCGAGAGCCTTTGGCTCACTGTTTTGGTCAATGTCGCGGCCGTTCTGTTTGTCTATATGATCGCGTTGCCGTTGGGTGTTCTTGCCGCCGCACGCTCGCGCACATGGGTCGATTATACCTCTGCCTTTGTTGGGTATCTGGGCCTTGCGACCCCAAACTTTCTGCTCGCATTGATCATGTTTTACTATGGGCACAAGTACTTTGACCTGCCGATCGGTGGCCTGATGGATCCCCGGTTCGAAGGCGAACCGATGACATTTGAAAAGATGCGGTCGATCCTGATCCACCTGATCGTTCCGACCTTTGTGATCGGGACCTCGGGCGCGGCTGCGATGATGCAGCGTTTGCGCGCAAACTTGTTGGACGAGCTGGGGAAACCCTATGTCGAAACGGCCATTGCCAAAGGCATGGCGCCGTCGCGCATGTTGACCAAGTATCCGTTGCGCATGGCCTTTAACCCCTTTGTTGCCGATATCGGGAACCTGCTGCCGTCTATGGTGTCTGGCTCTGTTCTGGTGTCGGTTGTGCTTGGGCTCCAGACAATTGGCCCAACCTTGCTCACCGCGCTCAAAACCCAAGATCAGTTTCTATCGGCCTTTGTGCTGATGTTTGTGGCGCTGTTGACCCTAATGGGCACGATGATTTCCGATGTGCTGTTGGTTCTGCTTGACCCGCGCATTCGCTACGAAGGACGTGAGACATGACCCATCTTCCCGACGGTCGCTATGTCGACGACGCTCCGTATGATCCTCAAGCCTCTATCCAGCAGCTTGAGCGCCGCGATTTGGACGCGCCAAACTGGATACTGATCTGGCGCAAATTCAAAACCCACAAGCTGGGCTTGATCTCTGGCATCTTTCTATTGCTGTGCTATCTGATGTTGCCATTTGCGGGCTTTTTGTCGCCCTACACCCCGAACGAGCGTCAGTCGGATCACCTCTATGCCCCACCTCAGTCGGTGAACTGGGTTCACGAGGGCGAATTTGTCGGGCCTTTCATTTATCCGATCACCGCCGAAGCGGATCTCGAGACGTTTCAGTGGAAATTTGTGCCAGACACAGACACGCCCTTGCCCATTCGCTTTTTCTGTAAGGCGGACGAGTATAACCTTGCGGGCTTGATCCCCAGCGACACGCACCTGTTCTGCGCCCCCGAAGGCGCCACAGTGTTTTTGTGGGGCTCTGACCGTCTTGGACGTGATGTGTTCAGCCGCATCATGTACGGGGCTCAGCTGTCGCTCACAGTGGGTCTGATCGGAATCTCGGTCTCGTTTTTCCTGGGGATCATCCTCGGATCTATGGCGGGTTATTTTGGCGGCAAACTGGATTGGTTCATCAACCGGATCATTGAAATTCTGCGGTCCTTGCCGGAACTGCCGCTTTGGCTGGCTCTTTCTGCGGCGGTCCCGTCGAATTGGGGCCCGGTTTCGGTGTTCTTTATCATCTCAGTCATTCTTGGCATTTTGGATTGGCCCGGCCTCGCTCGTGCGGTGCGCGCCAAATTTCTGTCCCTTCGCGAAGAGGAATATGTTTGCGCCGCTGAAATGATGGGGGCAAGCTCGGGCCGGGTGATCCGCAAACACCTGCTACCGAACTTTATGAGTCACCTGATCGCGTCGGCTACTCTATCAATCCCTGCAATGATCCTTGGGGAAACCGCGCTCAGCTTCCTTGGTCTGGGCTTGCGGGCCCCAGCCGTGAGCTGGGGCGTCATGCTCAATGATGCACAGAACCTCGCATCGATCGAAATCTACCCCTGGACTGCTATTCCGATGCTGCCGATTATCGTGATCGTTCTGGCCTTCAACTTCCTCGGTGACGGTCTGCGCGATAGTCTGGATCCCTACCAACAGTAGAGGACAAGACAGCATCCACGCCGATAGGTACGAAAAGAGGGAGGCCACATACCGCGGCCTCCCTTAGTTGTTCCATACCCTTCAAAACAGCCCACTTCCGAGCGCAGCGAGGCCACGCCCAACCCGAAGCAGTGTCTCGTCAGAGACGCTCCGAAGGGGCGGGAGCCTCCTGTTTGAAACGGGAGGCTCCATATGGATCAATCGTTGCTACCGCCGGGACCAATATCGTCCAGATAGTCTTCGTCTATTGCCGCTTGCGCAGCACCAGTGACAGCTTCCCGTTGTTTGGGTGTCAGGTCCGCCTCTTTCTTGCCATCCGCCAGACGAACCGTCACTTCGCGGTGGGCAAAGTGAATGCCTTCTTGGGCAAATAGCTCACGGATATCTTGATACACCCGCTTACGCACCAACCATTGATCCCCAGGCTTGGTCATGAATTTGACCCGGATGATCATCGCCGAATCCTGCATTTCAATAACACCCTGCGATTTGAGCGGTTGAATGAAGTTCTCACCGATTACAGGGTCATGCAGCAACTCCTTACCAAGGTTCTTGATCAACTTTCGGACCTTTTCCACATCCGTGTCATAGGTCACCCGCAGCGGCAGCTTCATGATCACCCAATCGCGGGAATAGTTGGTCAGCACTTTGATTTCGCCAAATGGGATGGTGTTCAACGCCCCGAGATGGTGGCGCAGCTGGAAAGAACGGACCGAGATCTTTTCAACGGTCCCTTTCACGTCGCCAATATCGATATATTCCCCCTTCCGGAACGCATCATCCAACAGGAAAAACGCCCCCGAGAAAATGTCCCGAACCAGAGTTTGCGAGCCGAATCCAACCGCCAAACCAATCACACCAGCACCCGCAAACAACGGGCTGACATTGATCCCCATTTCCATCAAGGCAATCAGAACAATCGAAACGACAACCACAGCCAAGATCGCGCCACGGAAAAGCGGCAACAGGGTCGCCAACCGGCTAGCACTTGTGCCGCCCCCTTCGTCGCCTAGTTCGCCCTCTTCTGCATCGTCGGTCTCTTCTGCAATCTTGCTGTCGATCCAGATGCGAAAGAAGTGGAACACGATATAGCCGATGAACACGATCACCATCACGTCCAGCGCGCGTTCAAACGGCAGATCCTCGGCCCATTCCACATCCGGGTTCAGGATCGCCAGCAACGCATAGGCCCCGACCACAAAAGCCAAAATGCCCGCCACACGCCGTGCGAGGTCTTCGAATGTGTTAATGTATCCGTTATGCACAGGCGCGGGTGCGCTGTATTCGGTCTCTTCGGCCTCAGCCAGTGCAAGCTCTTCATTGATCATCTGCACTTTGCGCGTGCGATCAAAGTAGCGCTCAAGCAGGTAATTCAGGGCGCCATAGGCGACCACAACCGACATGAAGATACCATATGTCCCCACCACCAGCGGGATCGGTGTCGGGTTCTCAAGCACCAGATCAAGTGCCAGCGCAAACCAGCTAAAGCCCACATAAGCAACCACAGCCGGGGCCCAAGCATAGGACACGAATCTCAATATCCACGACACTTGTTCCGGGGTCTGTCCACCACGGATGGCAGATGAAATGGCACGGGCATTGAACACAACCATCAGGCAGTTCCCCAACGCGCCGACTGCGGTCAGCACCCCATACACCATCGCATAGACATTGTAGTTCAGGCCAAAATCCGCAACCCAAGTTGCGAACAAAACCGCCGTGATATCGTAGGTCGCCAGCACTGAGGCCCAGATATAAATCCGTTTGGCTTCCTTGTCCGAGAACGGCGGCAATCTGTATTGGCTAAGGAAAGGTGACAGCACCATACGCCACAGATCCGAAACGGTGCGCGCCAGGAAAAAGGCCATAAAAATTGCGGTAACCGTGAACTGAATCGATACATCCTGAGCAGTGCCAAAAATAGCGTAACCAAGGATTGATGCAAAAAACATCGCAAACAGCGTGCCGCCAATGCCCATAAGAAAACGAAACACAAGGAACGGCATTTTGTCCCGGTACCCCACCGGGTTTTCCAAAATTCGCGACACCACATATTTTCGCGCGACACGTTTTCCGTAAATCTCAACCGACAGCCATCGGCCGATCAACAACAATACAACGTTGACCACAAGAACCCAGAGATAGGTTGTGATTTCCCCGTCTGGGCTGGTCTGGCGCAAAATGTACTGAACTTCAAAGATCGAATAGGGCAGCGCCTGCAGTCGGGATTTAAGCGCTTTGACGAACTCGTCATATTCAGATTGCGCTCGCATCAATTGAGACGCATCGCCCATCGGATCCTTGCTTTCAGCATCTTCTTCGTGGCTGGCATTGGTTCCTGACGACACCAACTTACCAGTGCTGTCGATGACGATGACGCTTGCCCCCGCTTCCGAGGCCTCACGTATTGCGGTGGCCAACTCCCCCTCTGAGGGGGTCGCGGGTTCTGCAGTCTTTGCCCCATACCCAGGGATCAAGGCTGATTGAGCCTCTGCACTGGATGCAAAAGACATCAACAGCACCCCAAGTGTCAGAACAGCGCGTAAAAGAAATTGCATCATGTACAGCAGGCTTTCATTCTTTAAAGATCGTGGAAACTTACAGGAGGTGACCGGTTGGTTCAAACAACCCGCCACCACAATTTCGCGAGTGTAGCACACGGCCCACTCTGCCCTGTCGCCGCATCTGTCAAAATCGTGTTTTCAAACGGGTCCGATTTCAATACTAGAGTTACCATACACGCCATGAAAATTCTTGGTGTAACGAACTGGGACGGCGACAAAAGACTTGGCCACGGGATTTTGTGAAAAACCGAAGCAGAGTGTAGAGAGTGAGATGATAAGCAAAGCTACAGGAGATCCTGTTCCGATTGCGATCGGCTTACAAACACTCCCCCGGTGCGCGCCGGGTCGATTGGTGCTGGGTGCTGGCCAAACATCAGGCCATTCTGGTATCGTGTCTTTCGCTGTTCAAACAAAACGATTTGGCAGTTTTCGAAATTCAATGCAGGGTCACCCATGACGAAAGACATGAAGGATCGCCCCCTAGGTGCAGAACCTCGGGCCCCGCGCGTTATGTTGTACAGCCATGACACTTTTGGGTTGGGCCACTTGCGGCGGTCCCGGGCCTTGGCCAGTGCCATCACCCAAGCGGACCCTTCAGCGTCGGCGCTGATCTTGACTGGATCGCCCGTTGCGGGCCGGTTCACTTTTCCGCGCCGCGTGGATCATGTCCGCTTGCCCGGTGTGACCAAACGCAGTGATGGCAGCTATGCCTCTCAGACCATTGGCATGGGAATCGAAGAGGTTACTGACTTACGCTCTGGGATCATTCGCACCACCGCCCAGCAATACGATCCGGACATTCTGATCGTCGACAAAGAACCCACAGGGTTTCGCGGTGAGCTGCTGCCGACCCTTGAAATGCTGCAGGATTGCGGGCGTACCAAACTGATCTTGGGTCTGCGTGACGTTTTGGATGAGCCCGATGTTCTGGCCACCGAGTGGGCCCGAAAGGGTGCCGTTGAGGCGACCGAAAAATTCTACGATGAAATCTGGGTCTATGGCATGAAGTCCATCTATGACCCGACTGCTGGCCTGCCGCTCAGCCCAGCAACCCAAACCCGCATGCATTGGACAGGGTATTTGCGGCGTGATCTGGGACCGATTGGCACCTCGCCCGAAGCCCCGTATATCCTGATCACACCGGGTGGCGGTGGCGATGGCAAAGCCATGGTTAACTTGGTCTTGTCTGCCTACGAACAAGATCCCGATCTTTCCCCCCGCGCCGTCCTTGTTTACGGGCCCTTCCTGTCTGGTGAATTACGTGCGGATTTCGAAGAACGCGTCGAGGCCCTGAACGGTCGTGTGACGGCCGTTGGTTTTGAATCGCAGATCGAAACCCTGTTTTCCGGAGCCCAAGGCGTGGTTTGTATGGGCGGTTACAATACCTTTTGCGAAGTTCTGTCTTTTGACAAACGCGCCGTAATCGTCCCTCGCACCGTACCGCGCCTGGAACAGTGGTTGCGCGCCTCGCGCGCTGAAAAGCTGGGGCTGGTCCGTATGCTGGACGAAAACCGGGATGGGCTAACGCCCGAATCGATGATCCGGGCCATCCGCGAACTCAGCAATCAGCCGCTTCCTTCGCGTGCGATGACCGACGGGTTGCTGGACGGTTTGGACTACGTCACCCAGCGGGTCGACACCCTTTTACAAACAAATGCCGAACAGGCCGCTCAATGACTCAGAACACCCCGACGTTGGCCGTTGTGGTCAAAGGATGGCCACGGCTGTCAGAAACGTTCATTGCCCAAGAGCTTGTCGCGTTGGAAGAGGCCGGCCACGATTTCGAAATCTGGTCGCTGCGGTATCCCACGGACAAAAAGCGTCACCCCTTGCATGATCGTCTCAAGGCGCGGGTGCGTTATTTACCCGAATACCTGCACGAAGATCCGGCGCGCGTTTGGGCGGCCCGTGAGATTGCGCAACGCCTACCCGGGTATAGCGAAGCCTATCGCATCTGGCGGCAGGATTTGGCGCGCGACCGAAACCTAAACCGCATCCGTCGTTTTGGGCAAGCCTGTGTTCTAGCCGCCGAATTACCGACGGACACGCATGGATTGTACGCCCATTTTATGCATACGCCGTCGTCCGTTGCGCGCTATGCCGCGATTATGCGTGATCTCCCGTGGAGCTTTTCAGCACACGCCAAAGACATCTGGACATCGCCAGAGTGGGAAAAGCGCGAAAAGCTGCAGGCTGACACCTATGGTGCAGAATTTGGCGCCACCTGCACCGCCTTTGGGGCCGTGCATTTGCGCGAGATGTCAGATGATCCGGCACGGGTGGATCTGATCTATCACGGGTTGGATCTGACGCGGTTTCCAGCCCCTCCGGAAAAAGGCCCCGCAGACCTGCGTAAGCCAACGGCCCCCTTTCATATGGTCTCCGTTGGGCGTTTGGTTGAGAAAAAGGGCTTTGACAAACTGATCGCCGCCTTTGCCCAATTGCCGTCAACCTTGGATTGGCATTGGACCCATATCGGCGGCGGCGACCTCAAGGATCCGCTGACAACACAAGCCGTGTCTGCTGGTGTTGCAGAGCGTATTACCTGGCGTGGTGCCTGCGACCAGCCCGAGGTGATTTCGGCGATGCGCGACGCCGACCTATTTGTTCTGCCCAGCCGGGTTGCCGCAGATGGGGACCGCGATGGCCTGCCAAATGTTCTGATGGAAGCGGCCTCGCAATTGCTGCCAATCCTATCGACACCGGTTTCGGCCATTCCTGAATTCATCGACACTGGCACACACGGCACCCTGAGCGACGATGATCCGGCGGCGTTGGCCCAAGCCATCACCGAGATCGCAGCCGACCCGACCCACACACAGTCCATGGCACAGGCCGCCCGCACTCGATTGACCCAAGATTTTGGGATGAATCCGGGCATTGCGCGATTGTCCAAGCGGTTGCACGATCTCTGCCAGCCCATCAGCTCATGACCCGCGTCGCGTTTTATGCGCCGATGAAATCCCCCTTTGACCCCGTGCCCTCGGGGGATCGTGAAATGGCGCGGAACCTGATGTCCGCGATTGGGTTGAACGGGGCTTCGGTTGATCTCGTCTCAGATCTGCGGATCTATGACAAAACCGGAGATAAACAGGTCCAAAGCAAGTTGCGCCAAGCCGCACAGGCAGAAGTGGATCGCCTCTGCTCAGAAGTAACGCACGACACCCAGCTTTGGGTGACATATCACAACTATTACAAGGCCCCCGACCTGGTCGGCCCAGCAGTTTGTCGCGCTTTGAGCATTCCCTATGTTCAGATCGAAAGCACGCGGGCGCTTAGTCGTCTCACCGGACCTTGGGCTGATTTTGCACAGGCCGCCCATGACGCCTGCGACGCAGCGGACGCCATCTATTATTTGACGGCTAACGACTTAATCACCCTGAAACGGGAAAAAGCGGATCACCAAATGCTGACGCACCTTCCGCCTTTCTTACCCTATCGGGATCTGCCGGCTGCATCGGGTTTGACGGGACCGATATTAAGCGTCGGAATGATGCGTCATGGGGATAAGCTGGCCTCTTATCACATCATCGCTGAGACCCTTCATCATCTGAGCGGGTCTTGGCAGCTGGACATTGTTGGCGATGGACCTGCGCGCGCCGAGGTCGAACAGATGATGGCATCTTTTGGCGACCGTGTTCGATTTCTGGGACAATTGGACAGACACGATCTGCAACAGGTCTATGCCCAAGCAGGTCTGTTCTTATGGCCGGGTGTGAACGAAGCGTTTGGCATGGTCTATCTTGAGGCCCAAGCCGCAGGCGTTCCTGTTATTGCGCAAGATCGCCCCGGCGTGCGCGATGTGGTTCTGACCCCTAACGCCCCTCACCCGGATGAGGGTCCGCACGCCTTGGCCGCGCAAGTCATGACCCTTTTGAACGATCCCGTGAAACGCAAACATCTTGGTGAAAGCGCCAGACGCGGCATTGCCCAATCGCATCTCATTGGCGCAATATCCAAACTGTTCTGGGCCACGGCCACCCCGCTGCTAAAGGAAATCTGATGCCTCGTCTTGCTTTGATCCGCCATGGCCATACAGACTGGAACCGCGCAGGCCGCATTCAGGGGCGCAGCGATATCCCACTGGATGATGCAGCCCGTGCAGAACTTGCTGAGTTTTCTTTGCCAGCCCCATGGGACGCGGCTGATCTTTGGGCCAGTCCCCTGCACCGCGCCCGTGAAACCGCCGAAATCATCGCGGGCAGAGCCCCTAAAACAGCACCAGACCTGACGGAAATGAACTGGGGCGATTGGGAAGGGTTGCGTGGCGTCGATCTGGTCGAACAACCTGACAGCGGGTTTCGCCACATCGAGGATTGGGGATGGGATTATCGCCCCCCCAACGGCGAAAGCCCGGCCGAGGTCTGGAGCCGGATTGAGCCTTGGGTCAAAGGGATCACAACGGACACCATCGCAGTCTGTCACATTGGCATCATGCGCATGATACTAGCCAAAGCCTATGGTTGGAATTTTTCGGGTCCTGCCCCGTTTCGGATCAAACGCAACCGGCTGTTTGTGGTTGACCTGCCTGACATGCAACCCTGGCCAGAGCCCGTGCGCCTGATAAAACGGACCGCTCTCGCATGAAAGTCATGATTGCAGTGACCCATCTGCTGGGCACGGGACACCTGAGCCGGGCCTTGAATCTGGGTCGTGCCTTTGCCGCCGAGGGTCATCAGGTACAAATCTTGTCGGGCGGGCTGTCGGTTCCACAGCTTGATCACAACGGTGTCGATCTTATCCCGCTCCCCCCGCTGCGATCGGATGGGGTGAATTTCACCCGCCTTCTGACGGCCTCTGGGGAAGTCGCGAGGCCTGAATATCTGGCTGCGCGCGTGCAAACTGCTGTCTCAGCGCTGAATAGCTTTGCCCCAGATGTCTTGGTTACCGAGCTATTCCCCTTTGGCCGCCGGGTTTTGAGGGCTGAATTTCTAACCCTGTTAGAGGCCGCACGCGCGCTGCCCGTCAGACCCATAATTGCGGCCTCGATCCGTGATATCCTTGCACCGCCTTCCAAACCCGCAAAAGCCGTTCAAACAGACGCGATTGTTGCCGATTACTATGATGTGGTTTTGGTTCATTCCGATCCCCAAACCACCCAACTTGAGGCAAGTTGGCCCGTCTCTGATCAGCTGGCACCAAAAATACAATACACAGGTTATGTGGCCCCCCCAGAAGCGGGGCCACATCCAACCGAAGCCGGATCAGGTGAAATACTCGTCAGCGCAGGCGGTGGATCAGTTGGCCAAAGCATTTTTCGCACGGCCATCGAGGCCGCCCGAAAAACCACCAACCGGCGCTGGCGCTTGTTGGTTGGAGGGCAAGACGCACCGGCGCTCATCTCCGAACTGTTACAACTGGCGCAGGGCGCACCCGTTGAGATTGAACGCGCGCGGCCAGATTTTCGTCAGATGCTACCCCATGCGCACGCGTCCGTCAGCATGTGCGGATACAATACCACATTAGATTTGCTTCAGGCCCAAACCCCTGCAGTCATCATCCCCTTTGATGAGGGGGGAGAGGTCGAACAAACCCTGCGCGCAAACAGTTTGACTCACATGCCCGATATCGAAGTTGTTTATGGTTCAGACCTAACGCCCGATGCACTGCTCAGCGCGTTAGACAAAACGATCCAAGCCCCGCGTCGGGATACAGTCGCGCTGAATTTCGCTGGGGCTGCTCAGACTGTACAGATCATACAGAACCTGAAAGTGGCCACCCAATGAGCGTAGATTGGGCCCCGTTAGATCAAGAATTAGCCGACTGGCATGCAGCGCAAATGGTTTTGCCGCTTTGGTGGCGGGACGATGACGCCATCGAACCGACACCTGAATTGGACCGCTTATCTGAGTTATCAGAGGCACTAGGTCTGCCTGTTCATATCGCGGTCATCCCGGCCACTGCCACGCCCGAACTCGCCACATATATTGCCACCCGCCCCCATCTCATCCCAGTCGTGCATGGCTGGGCCCATCAAAACCATGCCTCAGCGGATCAGAAAAAGGTCGAAGTTGGCACACACCGGCCAGCACCTGTTGTTCTGAATGAAATCAAACGTGGCCAAACACGCCTGACAGACTTGTTTGGCCCTACGTTGCGCCCAATGTTTGTCCCCCCTTGGAACCGGATTGCACCCGATGTGCGCGATGGGTTACCCAAATTGGGCTTCAAGATCCTCTCGACTGCCACCCCCCGCAAGCAATCGGCTGCGGCACCGGGATTGGAACAGATCAACACCCACCTAGATCCCATCGACTGGCGCGACACCCGCAGCCTTATACCCACGACCCGTTTGATCGAACAAACCGTAAAACTGCTGAAAGACCGCCGAGAGGGTAGAACAGACGCCAGCGAACCCTTTGGCCTGTTGACGCACCACCTTGTCCATGATGAACAGATCTGGACATTTACACGTGACTTTGTGGCCCGCCTGATGGCTGGACCGGTTCAGGTTTGGACTGCGCCGACCGCAGAAGATGAATAAGGAATTCGCCTGATGAGCCGACTGGATTCGATGCTCCGCCGTTTGACAGCACAACGTGACGGTCTGAGCTGGGCCGCCCAACAGATTGCAGATATGCCCGGTGATGTTCTGGATATGGGATTGGGCAATGGGCGCACTTATGATCACTTGCGGGAAGTCCTGCCAGATCGCCGGATTTGGGTGATGGATCGCGTCCTGCAATGCCACCCGTCCTGCACCCCCCCTGCCGAGAATTTCCTGCAAGGCGAAGCGGAACCCATGCTTACCGCATTGGTGAAACGCGGTGCGCGCATCGCGTTGGCGCACTACGATTTCGGCTCTGGCATCAAAGCGGACGATGTACAAGAAGCCGCGCACCTCAGCCCACTGATCGCTGCTGCAATGAAACCCGGCGCGCTGATCATATCAGGCCAACCGCTTGTCGGATTTCAGCAGGTCACCGGCCCAGAGACCATCGCCCCGGACCGGTATTTGTTCTATCGCGCCTAACTCAGGCGATGTGCTGACCACGCGACCACACAGCCCGCAGGGCCGGAACTCCGGCCCGCATTCGGAACCGCAGCAAATCGGCCCGCGCGCCGATCCGTATCTCGCCGCGATCCGACAGGCCAACAGCCTGCGCTGGCGCAAGGGTCGCGGTGCGAATACCACGTGCCATATCCCCCCAAAGTTCGCCCACTTTCACGGCAGACAACAACAGCGCAGAGGGCACATAATCTGACGACACAATGTCGAGCAGATCCAGTTCGGCCAACTCGCGCGCAGCCACATTGCCAGAATGAGATCCACCCCGGATCAAATTGGGTGCCCCCATCATAACCTGAATCCCATGGTCATGGCAGGCGCGTGCCGCCTCAACCGTGGTTGGGAATTCGGCCAGCTTTATCCCATGCCCTGCCGATGTCGCCACTTGGTCTGCGGTGGTGTCATCATGGCTGGCAAGAACTGCGCCAAACCGGTTTGCGGCCTTTACCGCTTCGACCTCGTGTAAGTCTCCATATTGCGCACGCAATGCATTCAGATGCGCGACATGGTCTGCGAACTGGGCCGCGTCCATACCATGTTTGCCACGAACGTAGGCCTCGAACTTAGAGATATCCCGGAACTGACGCTGCCCCGGAGTGTGATCCATCAAAGAGACCAGACCGACACGATCCTGTTCTCCGAATTCAGCAAGCTCTTCGACCAGTGAGTTAGAACACACTTCGGCCCGCAGGTGCATGAAGTGGCTGATTTTCAATGCATCCGCTGCCCGTAGTTCCAACAACTCGCTGGCCAGACCGCGCGCATATCGCCCATAACGGCCCCCTTTATCAATCGACCCCACCCGCATCGCATCAAAGACGGTGGTGATCCCGGTCCCAGCCAGTTCGGCGTCATGGGCGATGATGGCCGCAGCGTGGGGCCAATCGACTTTGGGCCGGGGCTGGATGTGGCGTTCTAGGTTGTCAGTGTGCAGCTCGACCAGGCCCGGGGTGATAAAATCCCCCTCGCAGTCGCGCGCGCCCACAGGCACCGTGGTACCATCGGCAATATCGGTGATGGTACCACCTGAGATCCGAATGCTACCGCGACGGGTCTCATTGGATAAAACAAGGGTGGCATTGGCAAGGATCAACTCTTCTGTCATCGGAACTTCACATGGTTTGAGCTATTGGGAAGGCCACGACATAGGAGGCCAATGTGACATTTACGCGATACGCGCTCTACTTTGCGCCGCCCACAGGGGCGGACTGGACTAAATTCGGGGCGTCCTGGCTGGGTTGGGACATGGAAACCGGCACGCAGGTTGCGCATCCATTGCTGGATGATCTGCCGGTGGCCGAGATTACCGACACCCCGCGCAAATACGGGTTGCACGGAACGATGAAGCCGCCCTTTCGACTGGCCGAGGGGCAAACGGTTGAGGCCCTGAAACAAGCCTGCGCCGATCTGGCATCCGGCACCGCCCCGGTTCATCTGGAAGGGCTGGAACTGGCCCAACTTGGCAAGTTTCTGGCTTTGCGCCCGACCGGAGACATCGCGCCACTCGGCGCGTTGGCGGCAGAATACGTGCGAGGATTGGATCGTTTTCGTGCCCCTGCTCCGCAAGCCGAACTGGACAAACGTCGCGCCAAGGGGCTGAGCCCGGCGCAAGAGGCCAATCTGGTGCAATGGGGTTATCCTTACGTGATGGAGAGCTTCAAATTCCACATCACACTGACCGGACGCTTGGACAAATCGCTGTTGCCCCACGTTCTGACGACGCTGGACACATACCTGACGCCCGTTCTTCCCAAACCATTTGAAATCAACGATCTGGCTTTGATGGGTGAGGATTCCGAGGGACGGTTTCATCTGATCCAACGTTACCCCCTCACCGGTGCAAGCTGAGCAAGGATTGCGTCCACCGTTTGATCCAAAGGCCCGTCGTTGTTGATTTCAACAACACGGGTCAACCCCTCTGGAAGCGCGACTGATCGTGCTAACCGTTTGACTTGATCAACCGCAGTTTCCCGCCCCCGATCCGCGACACGCTCTGCAAGGACTTTAGGATCAGCCGTCAACGAAATCACGATGAAGTCGCCAAAGGCGTCTTCGGCCTCTTTCAGCACATGTCGCGACAGGTTCACCAAAACGGCCCGCGCAGTTTGACGTTGCTGGGCAATCGCAACAGGGATGCCATATTTCAACCCATGTGCCGCCCAGCTGAGCACAAACGCGCCCTGCTGTTGCATCGCCTGGAAATCCGAGGGAGACACCCGGGTGAAATCTTCGCCCTCTTCCCCCTCGGGCCGTGTGATGACCCGCCTAACTGATTGGATCTCAGAATCCCGCGCCATTAACGCCGCCATGACACTGTCTTTGCCGACCCCAGAGGGGCCGACAATTGCTATGACAGACGCAAGGCTCATGCAGCCATTCCCGGCGTATAGATCGACACGTCGATTTCACGATCACACACCCGTTCACGCGCCTCGACATCATGGAAAATACCCACAATGGCCGCGCCGCGGGCCTTGGCCTCTTCGATCAGCAACAGAACAGTGGCGCGATTGGTGGCATCCAGACTGGCCGTCGGCTCGTCCAGTAACATCGCTGGATAGTCATGGGCAAATCCGCGCGCAATATTCACGCGCTGCTGTTCCCCCCCCGAAAATGTGGTGGGCGACAGTGACCAAAGCCGTTCGGGAATGTTCAGCCGGGCCAACAAGCCCGCTGCCTTATCCAACGCCGCGTCTTTATCAACGCCCAAGGCCAACAGTGGATCGGCCACAACCTCTAGCGTCGGCACCCGGGGCACCACCCGCAGGAACTGGCTTACATAGCCAAGCGTCTCACGACGCAGGGCTAAAATCTCGCGCGGTTCAGCTTGTGCCACATCCAGATCGCCAACCATCACCCGGCCCGACGCCGCAAGATAGTTGCCATAAATCACCCGCATCAGCGTTGATTTCCCAGCACCCGAGGCCCCGGTTAGCGCCACACATTCACCGGGTTTGACCCGCAGCGACGCACCCGCCATCACCGGAATAACTGCACTGCCTTGATTGTGCAGGGTAAAGCTCTTGCTTACGTTTTCGAGTTCAATCATCTCTCTCGCCCCTCAAACTTGCAGCACGCTGGAAACCAGCAATTGCGTATAGGCATGTTGTGGATCATCCAGCACCTGATCCGTCAGGCCCGCCTCAACCACATGACCGTCTTTCATTACCATCAACCGATCCGCCAGCAGACGAACAACAGCCAGATCATGGGTCACGATAATCGCACTCAGCCCCATTTCACGGACCAAGCCACGCAACAGATCCAACAGACGCGCCTGAACGGACACATCCAATCCACCGGTCGGTTCATCCATGAACACAAGCCGCGGACCCGTCACCAGATTGCGCGCGATTTGCAGGCGTTGCTGCATACCGCCCGAAAAGGCTGTCGGACGATCATCAACACGGTTTTCGTTGATCTCGACCCGACCCAGCCAATCAATCGCTTTGTCCCGAATATCGCCGTAGTGGCGATCGCCAACAGCCATCAGCCGCTCACCAATATTGCCCCCCGCACTGACCGACATACGCAATCCGTCACGGGCATGTTGATGCACAAACGCCCAATCCGTGCGGCCCAGCATCCGGCGCTCGGGCTCTGACATAGCCAGCGTATCCACGGGCCCGTCAGCGCGTGTATCAAACACCACCTGACCAGCATCTGCCTCTAGGTGTCCAGCAAGGCAATTCAACAACGTCGACTTACCCGACCCGCTTTCACCAACGATCCCCATGACTTCGCCGGGAAACAGGTCAAAACTCACATCCGTGCATCCAATCCGCGTGCCATAACGCTTTTCGATGCCTTGAACTTGCAACAACGGGGTCATGCCGCATCCTCCGTTCCCAATCGGCCAATGTGGCCCGCCGCACGGCGAGACCGGCAATAATCCGTGTCTGAACAGACAAACATCCGATTGCCCGCATCATCCAAAATCACTTCGTCCAGATAACTGTCTTCGGCCGCACACAAATCACAGGGATGATCCGCCTTGGTGGCCTCAAACGGGTAATCTTCGAAATCCAAACTCACGACCTTGGTATGGGGGGGCACCGCGTAAATCCGTTGCTCGCGCCCCGCGCCAAACAGTTGAATAGCCGACATTTCCAGTTTCGGATTGTCGAATTTCGGGATCGGCGACGGGTCCATCACATAGCGATCCGACACCATCACGGGATAAGCATAGGCCGTTGCGATATCGCCGTGCTGGCTGATATCTTCGTACAGTTTCACATGCATCAGCCCGTATTCTTCAAGGCTGTGCATCTTACGCGTCTCAGTCTCGCGCGGCTCTAAAAACCGCAGCGGTTCCGGGATCGGCACCTGATAGACAAGGATCTGATCTTCGCTCAGCTCGGCCTCGGGGATCCGGTGGCGGGTCTGGATCACGGTCGCCTTTTCGGTTTCCTCGGTCACGGCGACCCCAGCGGTATTTTCAAAGAACTTTCGAATAGACACCGCGTTGGTCGTATCATCCGCGCCTTGGTCGATCACCTTGAATGTATCGTCCGGCGTCAGGGTTGCCGCAGACACCTGCACGCCCCCCGTACCCCAGCCATACGGCATCGGCATCTCACGGCTGGCAAATGGCACCTGATAGCCCGGCACCGCCAACCCTTTGAGGATCGCCCGGCGGATCATCCGCTTGGTCTGTTCGTCCAAATAGGCAAAATTATAGTCGCTCATTCCGCAGCCTCCTGCACGGTAAATTCACCCTGAACCCGTTCTTCGGCTTCTCGGCGCAGCTTGCGCACCAGTTCCAGTTCAGACTGGAAATCAACGTAGTGGGGCAATTTGATATGTTCGAGGAACCCAGTGGCCTGAATGTTGTCTGAATGGCTCAGAACAAATTCTTCGTCCTGCGCAGCCGCACCCAGATTGTCTTCGCCCAACTCTTTCCAGCGCAGGGCACGATCGACCAGAGCCATCGCAATGGATTTGCGTTCCGATTGACCAAAGACCAAACCGTATCCACGCGTAAACTGCGGCGGCTCTGTCTTGGACCCTTGGAATTGGTTCACCGTTTCACATTCGGTCAATTCCAACTCACCAATCTCAATCGAAAAACCCAGTTCGGGAATGTCCATTTCGACAGGCACCTTGCCGATCCGCAACTCACCGACAAACGCGTGGTTGCGCGCGTAACCGCGTTGGGTTGAATAGGCCATGCCTAGAATAAACCCTTCGTCCCCGCGCGTTAGCGATTGCAGACGCAGGGAGCGGTTGGATGGAAATTCCATCGGCTCGCGCGTTAAATCCCCCGGGACGGCATCACTGTCCGGTTCACGCTGAATGATATCCTCACCCTGCAGGAACTCTGTAATGTGTGGCGTCGGTTCAAAGCGCGGCGTGCCGGTTTCAGCGGGCGCGACCTCTCCTTCAGCGGCCAGTTTGAAATCCAGCAAGCGGTGGGTGTAGTCAAATGTTGGGCCTAGCACCTGCCCGCCCGGCGCATCCTTGAACGTGGCCGAGATCCGGCGATCACAAGCCATGTCCCCGGTATTCACCGGTAAAGTCGCCCCAAAGCGCGGCAGAGTAGTGCGATAGGCACGGATCAAGAAAATCGCCTCGATCAGATCCCCGCGGGATTGTTTGATCGCCAATGCCGCCAGATCCGGGTCAAACAGCGAGCCTTCGGTCATCACGCGGTTGACCGCGAGGCTGAGCTGTTCGCGGATCTGCGCGATGCTGAGTTCCGCGACCGAAGTATCGCCGCGCCGCTCTTCGGCGAGCCAGGCGTGCGCATTGTCGATGGCCTTTTCACCACCTTTGACAGCTACATACATGTCTTAGCCCCCTACAGAAATTTGCGTGCTGCGCGGCAAGGCCGCGACCTGTGTGCCGCTGGTGAAAAAGAAGTCAATGCCCAGAGGGTAGAGTTGAGCATTCGCCTGCACCGCCCGGATGTCGGGCAAGGACAAATGTGCCGTGTCTTTGATACCGGGGCCGGTCAAGGTGGCCGTAGTTTTTGACTCTGCATCGCCGTCGACGATCAACGTGGCCGAGCGATCCGGGTATTCTGCGGTCCCAATGCGATAAGCATTCAGCGGGCCCAACGCGGCCCATGTTCCAATTGCGAAATCCGCCTCAGCCGCGCCGACCAAGGGAGCACCCGTGTGGAACGTCAGCCACTGGCGCACATCTGCGGTGTCTGCGTCACCGGCCAAGTACACTCCCGTTTCCGGGTCGCATAGGGTCAAGAGCAAGGTCGCCGCCGCCTCTGACAAAGGCGCTGGCGCTTGGGCCCCGCTTAGTTCGCAGGTTTCGCCCGGACGCGCCATGACGGTCATCGCCGCGCGAAACGCATGGGCTGCGTCTGTGGGCGCATTTTGAAAGCCGCCCGAAAATTGAGTTGTTTGTGCCAACATCAATCCTCTCCTCGAACCATGGTAAAGAATTCCACCTTAGTGGCCGCCGCTTTGGCTGCACGGGTCTGTTTGGCGGTCCGGATTTGCGCGGCCAGCGGGTCAAGGACCTGCGTCTGCACTTGGTCCGCAGCACCCGTCTGCATCAAGGCATCAATCAGCGCCGTTGCTTCGACCTTGAGCTTAGAGCGGCCTTGCACATACCCGTGCCCCACGGTGCCATCCGCCAACACAAGCGAACAGCGCGTGACGGTCATTTCTCCGAGGTTGAACGGAGCCCCGGAGCCGCCCATGCGACCCCGCACCATGACACCGCCCACCTCGGGCGCCCGCAACCATTCGAACGGCGGGCGATCCGTCACTGCATTCCAAAGCGACATCAGTGCGGCCTCCGGGGCAGCAGCCATCAGGCTCAACCACTCCTTGCGCGCGTTTTCGCTGTTATTCATATCATCTGCCATAATAGCCTCTTGGCGAAGTTGTCTACAACAACTATACAACTAGACAAATCATAGCCCTCAGCTGGGCCTCACGCAATCCTCTGACTTGTGAAGTTTTGATGACATGAGCCGAACACCCGTCTGGAAATCCATCGCAGTGGCGTTAACCGCTGACATTGCCGAAGGTCGCTATGCCAGCGGAGACCGCCTACCAACAGAATCTCAACTGGCTGCGACACACGGCGTGAATCGCCACACAGTCCGGCGCGCATTGGCTGACATGTCGGAGCAAGGACTGATCCACGCCCGGCGGGGAGCTGGGGTTTTTGTGACCGCACAGCCGACCGATTACCCCATTGGTAAACGGGTGCGGTATCACCAAAACATTTCAGCCAGCGGCAAGATTCCGGGCAAGAAAATATTGGCCCTGAATACCCGCGCGGCTGACGTACAAGAAGCCCAGGCATTGGGACTAGATCAAGGGAATCCTGTGCATGTCTACGACGGGCTCTCTCTTGCCGACGGCCAACCGATTGCCGTGTTTCAAAGCATTTTTCCCGCTAAGCGGTTTCCAAACATGCTGGAGGCTTTGCGAGAGACGCACTCAGTGACCAAAGCCCTGCAGCTGATTGGCATATCCGATTACACACGCAAATGGACCCGCCTGAACGCCCGGCAAGCAAATCCGACCCAAGCACTGCACCTGCGCATTTCCGAAGGGGCACCCGTTCTGCAATCCACCGGGCTAAATGTGGACCCTGAAAACAACCCTGTTGAGTACGGCCGCACGTGGTTCGCTGGCGACCATGTGACGCTCACACTTGGAAGTGAGTGACTTAGCGGCGAAACGCTCCCGCCCGTCGTCGATGATCCTAACGGAACACCTCCTCCCGTTGGGCGTGGCACCGCGCGAAGCGCGATGCCACGCCCAAGGCCGCCAAGGCTAGATCGGCTAAGCCGATGTATCCTGCGGGCGCGGGAGTACCTTGTTCTCGATGATCCGATCAGCCGTATTTTTCGAGAAACGCTTCGGCACGCATCGCTCTGAAATCAGAAAGAGCGGCACGCAACTGAGCATGGGTCCAATCCCACCACGCAAGTTCCATCATACGCTCTGCAACACACTCCTCGTACCGACGCCGTATCACCTGCGCCGTCACACCTGCGACAATCGTATAGGGGGCGACATCTTTGGTCACGATCGCGCCCGAGGCCACTACCGCGCCATGCCCAATCTTCACTTCGGGTTTGATAATGGCAGCATGACCAATCCATGTGTCATGCCCGATCCACGCCCGACGCCCTGCCCGATGGGCAAACCAGTCTCCATCATGCTCTGCATCGGCCCAATAATCACCTGACCGATAGTGGAAATGATGCAGCGATGCCTTTTCCATAGGGTGATCCGTTGCCCCAATGCGCGTAAAGCTAGCGATATTTGCAAACTTCCCAATCTCGACATTGGCAATATCACAGGTCCGATCACAATAGGAATAGTCCCCAATGGTCGAATTTGCGATCCGGCTGCCCGCGCCAATCTCCACATAGGCACCAAATGAACTCTCGCTGATTTGGCACTCGGGATGCACAAAGGGCACGTCGGCCTTTAGCTTCGGTTCAGTCATATCCTGATCTTTCTCTTTGTATTGAAACCAAAAAGACGTTTGGAGCCCTGGGCATTCCCCATCGGCTCCAAACGCTTGTTTTATCTGTGTGTTAAAAGGCACGCTTTAAGGCAGAACAAACGCCTTGGCTTTAGGATCTGCCTTGCGCTTACGCGCTTTCTTTTCCGCGCCTCCGATCAAGCGTCGCCGTAACCAGCCCGAGAACCAATCCATGAACATCACCATCAAAATGATCAGCACGATGTAATAGGCGACCTCTTCCCAATCCTTTTGGGTGATAATTGCCTGCGTCAGCAACAAACCAATTCCACCTCCGGTAATGGCACCAATCACCGTCGCGCTGCGGGTGTTTGATTCAAGGAAATAGAGCAGCTGGCTGAGCAGAATTGGGGTGATCTGCGGGATCACACCAAAGCGATAGCGTTGTGCCGCGCTGGCTCCGGTCGATTGAACGCCTTCGATCTGCTTCTTGTCCACATTCTCCAGAGCTTCAGAGAATATTTTGCCGAACGTCCCTGTATCTGTCACCAAAATTGCCAACGCGCCGGTTAGCGGCCCCGGACCAAAGGCGCGGGACAAAACAACGGTCCAAATCAACGCATCCACACCGCGCACGAAATCAAACAAGCGGCGCGTGGCAAAGGTAATCGACCGCAGGGGCGAGAAATTTCGGGCTGCAAGAAACGCCAATGGCAATGCCACCATCCCCGCCCCAAGCGTGCCGAGGAACGCCATCAGGATCGTTTCAAAAATGGCCCAGGCCACATCCTGATGCCGCCACATCTTGTTAGTCCAAAAATCCTGCCAGATAGCGCCGGCTTCGCCCGCAAAGGCCAACCCCATCAACTCAGTCGGCGATTTACCATGGTAGGGGCTGTCGAGGGTGAACCAGAACAGCTCCCACCCGGTGAAATAGCGGAACACTTCGGATCGGTTGCGGGTCACCGTCAACCGACCTGCATCCGTGGTAATCGCCAAACGGTTCTTTGACAGGTTGATCCACTCGGGCACCACCTCGCTCGGCAATTCAGCCTGAACCCCCTGACTGCGGTTCGGGGTCGCCTTGATCACACCATATCCGGGAACGTCATAGGTGATCGTTTTCGGGCCAAAGGTCACGATGTGACCATCCTCCAAATCGATCACCGTCGTTTCACCCAGTTCAACCCACTCGGGGGACGCGCCTTCGGGATAGGCCCCTTTACGCTCTCCCTCGATGGCAACGGTGACTTCGGCGTTGCGATTGTCACGGGTCACATGGGTCTTATAGCTGTAGCTATCGGCCACCAACGTTTTGCCGTTCTTCCAATTCGCTTTGCCGTAAAGGTCCAGAACATCAAAAGCAAAGAACACATATGTCAGGTACGCCAGCACAAGCAGCGGTAACCCAAAGTTCAGCATCCGTTTCCGTGAGAACAAACGGTCTGCCTCGGCCTTCAACATATCGGTGGTCAGATTTGTATCAAAGGTGGTCATGCTGTCGCTCCCTTTGCGGTTCCATGGGTCAAGCGATCACGCACAACACCCGAAAGCTGATCAACGGTGACAATGGTCAAGAACAGCAAGATAAAGATGGCAGCCGCCTCGTCATAACGCCCCTGCCCCCAAGACATCGCATTGCGCAACTCGTAACCGATGCCCCCTGCTCCAACAAAGCCCAGGATGGCTGAGGCGCGGATGTTGATTTCAAACCGCAACAAGGCATAGCTGACATAGTTTGGACCGACCTGCGGGATCACCCCCAGATACATTTTTTGCCCCCATTTGGCCCCGACGGATTCGAGCCCCTCAACAGGTTTGAGAGAGGCATTTTCGTTCACTTCCGAAAACAGCTTGCCCAACGCGCCCGCCGTGTGGATGGCAATCGCAATCATCGCAGGAACAGGTCCGCCCCCCAAAATGAAAATCAAAACCAAGGCGATCACGATTTCAGGAATTGCGCGGCAGATATCACTGATCCGGCGAAACACCGGGATCAACACCGGCCATGGCGCCATGCCCCGTGTTGCCAGCAGCGACAGAAACGTCCCCGCCACAGCACCGATCAAAGTAGAGGCTGCCGCAATATTCAATGTTTCCACAAGCGCCGGAAAAAACGTAACCAGATGTGCTGGCAGCTCGGTCACTTTTTCCCAAGCCTCGCTTAGCACCTCGGCCGGATAATCCAGCATTCTGCGCCAGCCATCCACAAATGACCCGGCATTGCGGGCATCAGCGGTACGAAACCCTGCGGCCATCAGACTGACAAAAAGGATCAGAAGAATACCACCATAGACCCGTTTGCGCTGGGTCAGCGCAGTATAGTTGTCGCGGATCTGCGCGACGGATTGGGACCCTGCACTTAGGTCTGTCATTGGAATGCTCCCGCAATAAAAACGGGGCCTGGCAAATGGTGCCAGACCCCGCGGTTTTGGTGCTAAAATCAGTTGGATTTCAATTTACGTGCTTCGATAATGACTTCGTAAGCATCATGTCCGATTGGCTGAACACCTTTGGCTTCACCCGATAAAACACCATAGGCGCAATCAGGGTCCATCGACGGCAGCGATGCCATCAGGGCAGTGAATTTGACTTTGACGTCTGCAGGCAGTGATTTGCGCAGGACAATCGGGCCTTCGGGGATTGGCTTGGATTTCCAGATCTGAACCAGATCATTCATGTCGACCAGACCCGCATCAACCGCACGACGCAGCGCGCCCGAGTTATAGCCGTCTTCCCAGTCGCCCAGACCATCGGCCCAGCTTACGCCGCCAGCCACATCGCCGTTGTTCACAGCAACGATTGTCTGCTCGTGACCGCCGGTGAATTTCACTTCGCCAAAGTAATCGCCCGATGTCATGGTCGCGCCAGTTACTTCGGGGATCTCGATGGACGGGATCAGGAAACCTGAGGTCGAGTTGGGATCGCCAAAGCCAAAGGTTTTGCCTTTCATGTCCTCAAGCGAAGTGATGCCGCTGTCTTTGCGGGCAAACCCGATCGAGTAATAGCCGTAGCCGCCGTCGTTGTTAACCTTGACCAAAATCGGCTCAACCGCTTCGGGGTCAGACAGGTAGGTCTTGGCATAGCCGCTTGCACCCAACCATGCCATGTCCAGCGTGCCGCCCAGCAGGCCTTGGATCACACCGTTGTAGTCTGCAGGCGCGAACAATTTCGTTGGAACGCCCAACAGCTCTTCGGTTTTGGCGCGTAGGCATTCGTTGTTGTTCATGCGGTCCTGGGCGTTTTCGCCACCTAGTAGGCCGATGCGGAATTCTTTGATGTCTTCGGCCATGACCGGGCTGGTCAGAGCAGTGGTGGCCACAATGGCGGCGATCAGTTTTTTCATCTTCTTGTCTCCGGTTAAGTACGCCCGACCCCCCATCGGGCCCGGGTGATGAAAGGGGTTGAATTAGACGTGTGCCTCGGCTTCCTTGCGCTCGGCGCGAATGGTAGCATCCAAGGTTTCGATTTCGGTCGATGTTGCCGCCTCGGAAAAGGTGGCGTCAGCGCCGTAAATTTCACGGGCAACGCCGGTGGTCAGCTGTTCTGGCAAACCATCAAACACAATTCGCCCGTCACGCATACCGACAACACGGTCACAATACCGACGCGCTGTATCCAAGGTGTGCAAGTTGGCAATGACCGTGCGCCCGTCCTCTTCGTGAATACGGCGCAGCGCCTCCATTACGGTCTGCGCGTTCATTGGATCGAGCGAGGCAATGGGTTCATCCGCTAGAATAATCTTTGGATCTTGCATCAGAGCCCGCGCAATCGCGACACGCTGTTGCTGCCCCCCAGACAGGGCCTCGGCCCGCTTAGGGGCATGTTCGGCAATGCCTAGGCGGTCCAGAATATCAATGGCCCGGTGAATATCGGCCATCGGGAACAGGTTGAACATGGTGGCAAAAGTGGACCGATGATTCAGCGTGCCGTGCAAGACATTGCTGACCACATCCATGCGCGGCACAAGGTTGAACTGCTGAAAAATCATCGCGCAATCGGCCTGCCAGGCGCGCTTGGCCTTGCCAGTCAGGCTCGTTACATCGCGATCTTGAAACAGAATGCGGCCTTCGCTCGCATCCGACAGCCGGTTGATCATCCGTAAAAGGGTGGATTTCCCCGCGCCCGACCGGCCAATGATGCCAATCATACAGGGCTTATCCACGTCCAGCGTCGCGGTATCCACCGCTACGTTTTCGCCAAAGCGTTTGGTCAGTTTATCAATTCGCAGCACGTGCCACCCCCGATTTCGTTAAGACGGGGGTTTAGGGCCGGGATTCAAAACTTGTGTGTCAGGGCGGTGAAAGTTTTGTAACGCGCCCTTTTGTATGTGATCGGTGAAAAAGGTGGGGCAACGTGCTGAACTTTACATCCCTTACACCGTCTGCCGCCCACTATCGCTAGTGCGAGAATGGATGTATACGCCAGCCGACTCTCTCACAATCAGGTGCTGCTATGACCTTTGACCGCAAGATCAAGATCGCCCCCTCTATCCTCTCTGCTGATTTCGCCAACTTTGGCGCAGAATGCCAAGCCATCGAAGCTCAAGGCGCCGATTGGGTCCACGTGGACGTGATGGATGGGCATTTCGTTCCCAACATCACGTTTGGTCCCGCGACCTGTGCCGCGATCCGCCCCCATATCAAAGGGGTGATGGACGTCCACCTGATGATCGCGCCAGTTAACCCCTATATCGAAGCCTTTGCCAAAGCGGGCGCTGACGTTATCACCGCACATGTCGAAGCTGGACCGCACGTTCACCGCACCCTGCAAGCGATCCGCGCCGCCGGGTCCAAGGCAGGAATCGCATTGAACCCCGGTACGCCCGTTTCTGCGGTTGAGCCTTTGCTCGACATGATCGACCTGGTTTGCGTGATGACCGTCAATCCAGGTTTTGGTGGCCAGAAATTCATCCAAAGCCAAATCGAAAAAGTTGAGCAGCTGCGAGCCCTGATTGGCGAGCGCCCAATTCACATCGAAATTGATGGCGGAGTCGACCCAACCACAGCGCCTTTGGTCGCCAAAGCTGGTGCAGATGTTCTTGTGGCAGGTTCAGCTGTGTTCAAAGGTGGGTCGGTCACAAACCCTGACGTTTATGGCGACAACATCAAGGCCATCCGCGCTGCCGCACAGGGCGTCTGGGCCTAATCAAATGTGCCACATGACAGCGGACAAACTCTCCCGCCCTTCGTCGACCTTTTGACAAAGATCTCTTCCCGTTGGGCGTAGCGCCGTGCCAAAGGCACGGCGCTACGCCCAACGCCGCAAAGGGAGCTCGGCATGGCCGAGGTGCCGCGGGCACGGGAGGCTTTCGAGAGATATCAGCTCAGTTGGTCTGCAAAGAATTCCAACAATTTGTGTTTCAGGATTTTACCGGTTGGCGCTGCGGGCAATTCAGTAGCAACGATGATCTGACTTGGGCGTTTGTACCCGGCAAGCCGCTGCGCCACAAATGCACGTAACTCTTCTAGGTTCGGGGCGTCGTCAGGCGCCACTTGGACAAACCCAACCACCTTTTCATCCCCCTGCACCACTTGACCAATCACGGCCGACTGGATCACTTGGGGGTGATCATTCAAAGCGGCTTCGACTTCGGGGGGATACACATTGAACCCGCCGTGGATGATCAATTCCTTACAGCGCCCTGCGATATGCAGATGGCCCCGGTCATCAACCCGTCCCAGATCCCCGGTGCGCAACCAGCCCTCGCCATCAAGCGCCTTATCCGTTTCTTCTGGGTTGCGATAATACCCCTTCATCACATGGGGTCCACGCGTTTGCACTTCGCCAACCTCATCTCCACCACCTTCAACAGCTTGGTCGAGCCGTATCTCAACACCCGGCAATGGTGGACCAACAGAAATATCGGGATCCCCCAACGCGTTGCTTGATGCACAAACCCCCGCCGTGCTTTCCGTCAAGCCATAGCCATTCTGAATCGCAACACCATAAAACGCCTCGGCCTTACGTTTCCAAGCCGGATCCAACGGCGCTGCCCCAGAGGAGGTATAGCGCAACACGCTGTTCGGCAGGTGATCAAAGCCCTGTTCTTTGGCATATTGCATCAACAACGCATGCATCTGTGGCACCGCAGAAAAAAGCGTCACACCATCATTCAATTGCTCATACAGTCGCGACGCAGAAAATCGTGCTTCTAGCCGCACCGGCGCCCCGGCATAGGTCGCAGCCGTGACAACCGAAGCCAACCCAAAAACATGGGTGATTGGCAACACGCCATAGACTACATCGTCCTGCGTCATACCACGCAGTTCGGCCGACGTTCGTCCGCCAAACCGCACGTTGTCATGGGTCAGCATCACCCCCTTAGGTGTGCCTGTTGTACCTGTCGTGAACAGCATAACGGCCACATCGGCCAGCATCTCGTCCGGCGCGCTATCAAAGGGCGACGCCAATTGCATCGCCCCAAATGGCCCGGAAATCCCACGCGCTTGCAGCCGGTCCCCATGGTCAGCCGCATCCCCTGACGCCGCAGACGTAAACAACACAGCCACCGGTTTTGAATGGTCCAGAATACGAGACAGTTCGACTTCGGTTTGGCGTGCATTCACTGGGATGACACAGGCACCAAGACGCGAACACGCAAACAAACTGGCAATTGCCGCCGCACAGTTTTCAGCGACGATCACCACACGATCACAGGGCTGCACCCCGGCCTTGTGCAAGGTATCTTTGAGCGCATCAATCGCTGTATCCAGCGTGGCATAGGTCCAATCCGCCCCGCCATCGTCTGTGAACGCCCGCGCGTCCGGCCGTGATGCAATCTGCGCCCCTAGGTAGTCATGCCATTTTGCCATCCAATCAGCCCTCCCCGCTGTTTGCCCCCCAGTCAGAACACAGGGGCGCGTTTCTCCAGAAATGCCGCGATCCCTTCGGCGGCCTCGTCGCCACCAGCAGCCCGCGCCATGGCATCGCGCTCTGCGTCCAACTGCGCTGCCTCGCTCGTCTCATAGGCTTGCGCCACCAAGCCGCGGATAACACCCTGCGCAGTGCGCGGCCCTTGCGCCAATCGATCCGCCAGCTTGTGTGCCGCTGCATCAACCCCGCCCATAGGCACCACCGCATTGACAACACCCAGCGCCTCCATCCGCTCGGCGGATACAGGGCGCGCCAACAGGCACATCTCCATCGCCAAGGCACGTGGCAGCATCTGCGACAAAGCCGATGTAAGCCCCCCATCCGGAACCAAACCCGCTTTGACATATGCGGCCGTGAACTTGATGCCTTCGGCGGCAACGATCAAATCACAGGCCAAAGCCAAAGACAGACCAGCCCCTGCCGCGCCGCCTTCGACGGCGGCGATCACTGGAACCGGGCAGGCGCGGATGAGGCGCACCAACCCGTGCAGTTCATCCACCTTTGCGCGGCGCTGGTCTTCGGTCAGTTTGCGTCGTTCAATCAGAACGTTCAGATCACCGCCTGCGCAGAAAAACCCACCCTCAGTGGTCAGAACCACTGCACGCACGCGGTCTTCTTTGGCACGCGTCATCGCGTCCTGAATGGCCGTATACAGATCGGGTGACAACGCCCCCCGTCGCGCGCTGTTCATATTCACAACAACAAGCCGATCACCCAGATCATCTACCCGTGCCAGCATTATTTCGCCTTTGAGTGGCGTTTGAACACGCCCGTTGCCGTTGCGATCAAGGTGCCATCTTCGTGGTGCATTTCACCGTTGATATAACACAGGTTTCGCCCCCCACCGGCAGGTTTCCCCGTGGCAATGACCCGCCCCTCGCGAACAGCGCCGATATAATTGGTGTTCAACGAAACCGTCAAAACAAGCGGATGTTCAACCCTGTCGAAATAGGCCGAAGCCGTATTGCCACAAGCCACGTCCAGTATCATGGCAATGATACCGCCGTGCAAAATACCGTGAGAGTTCAAATGCCCCGGCGCCAGATCCAAAAAGCACTTGGCGTGCCCCGTTTCTGCGCACAACTCGATCTCAAATCCAGTGGCGTTTTGACAGCCCGACCGTTTTATGGTCGGGCTGTCGGTTTCAGGCTGCGCTGAGGTCAATAAACCGCTCCAAGTGATAATCTGCATCTCCGAAACGGTGATCCGTCATCACGATACGCTTGGCAATATGGGCCAGTTCGTATTCCTGGGTCATCGCGATACCGCCATGCATCTGAATGGACTCCTCGGCCACCAAACGTCCCACACGGGCAATCAGATTGCGCGCCGCTGCGATTTGCAAATCACGATCAGCGCTTTCCAGGTTACCGGCCGCATTGGTCACAGCAGACCGTGCCTGTTCCAGCTCAATCAACAAATCCGAATAACGATGTGCCAGCGCCTGGAACGTGCCAATCGGGCGACCAAACTGCTTACGGGTGACAAGGTATTCGCGCGTCAGTTCCGTCGCAGTTTCCATTGCACCCATGGTTTCAGCAGCCAAAGCCACATTGGCCCGCGCGACCGTATCGACAAGCGCCCCATACCCGGCCCCCGCCGCGCCCAAACGCGCAGAAACAGGCAATCGCACATCATCCAGCGTGACCTCGGCGGCCCGTCCACCGCTCATCATAGCATAGCCCTGCAGCGTCAAACCGGCTGTGCCCGCAGGCACCAGAAACAACGAAATCCCATCCAGATCAAACGCCCCGCCGCCTTCGCGGGCGGAAACAATTAGATAGCCGGCCGCCTCGGCATTGATCACAACCGCTTTACGACCGTTCAAGACTATCTCGTCACCATCGACTTTGGCCGTGGCTTCGACCCGGCTCAGATCATACCGGCTGGCGGGTTCCCCATGCGCCAAGGCAAGATGCAGGCCACCCGCAATCACATCGTCAATCAGTGCGGTTTGCGACGCATTGCCCAATGCGGTGATCAACCCGCCGCCTAACACAGCCGTGTCCAAAAACGGCTCTACCACACCAGCGCGGCCCAGTTCTTCGAACACGGTTGCGATATCAAAGCCCGCGCCCCCAAAACCGCCCTGCTCTTCTGTGAACAGCGCGCCGATCACGCCCAGCTCAGCCAGTTCAGCCCAGATTTCCGCGCTTAGGCCCGCGTCGCTTTCAATAATCTCGTTGCGTGCGGTCGTGGTGTATCGGTCCGACAGGAACCGACGCAGCGTGTCTTGCAGCATCTGCCGCTCTTCGGTCAGGTCAAAATTCATGGCTCACCCTCCCATCTTTACTTTGGCAATAATGCCGCGCTGGATCTCGTTAGAGCCTCCAAAGATCGACAATTTGCGATTGTTGAAATACTGCGCCGAAACAGGTCCAGCATAGTCGGGGCCAATCGGATCGTTGTCCCCCTCGACCGTTTCAGAGGCAAACGGCATCGCATAGGGGCCAACCGCGCGCCGCATCATATCGTTGATTTCCTGCCGGATAATCGTACCCTTGACCTTGAGCATCGAGCTTTCAACACCCGGTGCCTGTCCTGCCGACGCTTGCGAGATAATCCGCAGGTTCGTCGTCGACATCGCCATCAAATCAATTTCGACCTGCGCGATGCGCGCGGCAAATAGTGGGTTCTCGATCAGGGGGCGACCATTGGCCGTTTCAACCCGTGCCACACGCTTCAACGCATCTAATCCTGCGCGGCTAAAACCAACACCGGCGATCCCCGTGCGTTCGTGGGTTAGTAGATACTTGGCATAGGTCCAGCCCTTGTTTTCCTCGCCCACAAGGTTCTCGACAGGCACCCGAACATTGTCAAAAAAGACCTCGTTCACCTCAGGCGTGCCATCCAACAACACAATCGGGCGCACTTCGATGCCCGGCGTGTTCATATCGATCAACAGGAATGAGATGCCTTCCTGCTGCTTGGCATCTGGATCCGTCCGGACCAGACAGAAAATCCAATCGGCGTATTGCCCCAAAGTGGTCCAGGTCTTTTGACCGTTGACTACATAATGATCACCATCCCGCACCGCCTTGGTTTTAAGCGAAGCCAAATCAGACCCCGCACCCGGCTCAGAATATCCCTGACACCACCAATCGGTGCCATCCAGAATACGCGGCAGGTAATGGTCCTGTTGTTCTTTGGACCCGAATTTGTGCAACACAGGCGCCAGCATCGACAGCCCAAACGGGACAATCCGTGGCGCATAAGCTGCGGCGCATTCATCATCAAAAATGTGGCGCTGCACAGCGTTCCATTCGGCACCACCAAATTCTTTGGGCCAATTGTACGACAACCACCCCTGATTGTTCAGAATGGAGTGCCAGAGCTCATGCCCCTCTTTGCCAAGGTTTTCGCCCCGCCGCACCTTGTCTGACATCTCTTTGGGCAGTTTTTCAGCCAGAAACGCCCGCACCTCGTCGCGAAAGGCTAGCTCCTCGGCGGTATAACTCAAATCCATCTCATACTCTTTTCTTCATATCCGATCTCAATTGCGAACCCGCCCGTCGCCCCGCGTCGGGCCGCGCCTGTCAGGCCCTCGATGGGCCAGACAGGCGCCACTGCGATCAATAAATTTCGAACAGACCTGCCGCGCCCATGCCGCCACCGATACACATGGTGACGACGCCCAGCTTCGCACCCCGGCGTTTGCCTTCGCGCATGATGTGCCCAACCATCCGGGCGCCGGTCATGCCAAACGGGTGACCAATCGCGATCGAACCGCCATTCACGTTGCACTTTTCGTCATCAATGCCCAAGCGATTGCGGCTGTACAGAGCTTGCGATGCAAAGGCCTCGTTCAACTCCCACAGGTCAATATCATCCACAGTCAGCCCGTGACGCTCCAACAGGCGCGGCACAGCAAAGACCGGACCGATGCCCATCTCATCAGGTTCACATCCGGCTACGGCAAAGCCTTTGAACGCCCCCATCGGTTCGATGTTGCGCTTTTCGGCTTCGACGCTGTCCATCATCACAACAGCCGCAGCGCCATCGCTCAGCTGGCTGGCGTTGCCTGCAGTGATAAAGTTGCCCTCACCCCGGACAGGCGCCAGACCGGACAGACCTTCCAACGTTGTGGTTGGCCGGTTGCATTCATCGCGATCCACCAGCGACTCTTTCATCGAGATCTCGCCGGTTTCCTTGTCCTTGACCGCCATCATCGCCTTCATTGGCACGATCTCATCGGCGAATTTGCCCGCCGCCTGCGCAGCTGCGATCCGCTGTTGCGAGCGCAAACCGTAAGCGTCCTGCTCTTCACGCGTGATGCCATAGCGTTCCGCTACGATATCGGCGGTTTCGATCATGGTCATGTAAACTGCGGGCTTATGCTCTTTGAGCCAAGCTTCGGCTGCATGGCGCGCCTTCGGTTGCACCATCGAGATGCTCTCGACTCCTCCGGCCACCATCGGCCCGGTGCCTTCACAGGTGATTGCATTGGCTGCCAGCGCTACGGTTTGCAGCCCCGACGAACAGAACCGGTTTACGGTCATGCCGGACGCGGTGATTGGCAGACCTGCGCGCAGGCCGATCTGGCGCGCGATATTGCCACCGGTTTCGCCCTCGGGCGTGCCGCACCCCATGATGCAATCCTCGATCTCGCTCGGATCAATGCCCGCGCGTTCAACCGCCGCCTGTACGGCATGGCCGCCCATCGTTGCACCATGGGTCATGTTAAACGACCCACGGAAAGATTTCGCCAGGCCCGTGCGGGCAGCAGATACAATAACAGCTTGTTTCATCATGCGGTTTCCTTGTTCAGATCATCAAATGTGCGGCCCTCGGCCACTAGTTTTTCCAATAGCGGCGCAGGTTGCCAGAAATACCCGTCTTCCTTGGCCCAGTCCTGCATGTCACTCAGCAGCCCCGGCAGACCGACCATGTCGGCCCATTTCAGCGGCCCCCCGCGATAGCGCGGAAACCCGTAGCCATAGAGCAGCGTCACATCCACATCGAGCGGGCGACGCGCAATGCTCTCGCCCACCACTTTTGCGGCTTCATTCACCATGGCCGCCATATAGCGACGCACAATTTCTTCGTCACTAAAGTCCCGCGAGGTCAATCCTTGGGTGGTCCGGTCTGCTTCGATCAACGGCATCACATCCGGGTTTGGTACGCCAGCCCGTTTACCCGCCTGATAGACGTAATAACCTGTGCCGGTTTTCTGACCGAAATGCCCGTCTTCACACAGCTTGTCCGCATAGGTGAAATCGCGCGCACGTGGGTCAACGCCCTCGGCGCGTTTGCGTTTGCGCACGGCCCAGCCGATATCAAGCCCCGCCAAATCCGCGACGGCATAAGGTCCCATCGCAAATCCAAAATCGGTCAGGGCCTTGTCGATCTGATACGGGCTAGCCCCGTCCAAAATCATGTGATCGGCACAGGTGCGATAGGTCGACAAAATGCGATTGCCGATGAAACCATCACAAACACCCGCCCGCACCGACGTTTTTTTCAACCGATTGCCCAGCGCAAAGCCTGTGGCCACCACATCTGCGGCCGTCTTGTCAGCCACAACCACCTCCAGCAACTTCATCACATGCGCGGGTGAAAAGAAGTGCAACCCGATCACGTCTTCGGGTCGTTTGGTACAGGCAGCGATTTCATTGATATCCAGATAGGATGTGTTTGACGCCAGAATTGCGCCCGGCTTGCACACCGCATCCAATTGCGTGAACACCTGCTTCTTAACGCCCATGTCCTCGAACACGGCTTCGATCACCAGATCCACATCGCCGAGTGCGGCGTAATCCGTTGCCAGCGTCAGCGCCTTGGTGGTCAGATCCTCAAACTGGGCTTGGCTCAGCTTACCTCGCTTCAACGCGCCGCTCAGGTTGCTTTCGATCCGGCCACGCGCCGCTTCGGCGGCCTCGGCCGTCATTTCCAGCATCACGACAGACAGGCCTGACAACAACGCAGCCGTTGCGATGCCGGCGCCCATGGTTCCGCCACCGATCACACCGGCAGCATTCAGGTCCCGTGGCGCGACGCCCTTCAGTTCAGGCAACTTGCCAACTGCGCGTTCCGAGAAAAACGCATGGATCATACCCTGGCGCTGATCCGAGGCCATAAGTTCCATGAACAACTCGCGTTCGCGCTTCATGCCCTCAGCAAACGACAGCTCACAACACGCCTGCACACCGCGAACGGCCACAGCAGGCGCAATCTGGCCCCGGCCCTTTTGCAAAACCATCTCGTAAAGCGCATCGAAATCGACCGCCTCGGGGGCTGGCATTTCGCTGATAGCGCGCCGTCCCGCGCCGTTGTCCAGCAATTCCTGAGTATAGGCCAGGCCAATTTCGCGGGGCGTTCCCTCAGCCACGCGATCCAGAATACCCAGCGCCAGCGCCTCTTTGGCTCCGATCTGCCGCCCCGAGGTAATCACATCCACGGCAGCGTCCACACCAACAAGGCGCGGCAAACGCTGCGTACCACCCGCACCCGGCATTACACCAATCAGAACCTCAGGCAGGCCAACACGCGCGGATGGAACCGCGATGCGATAATGTGAGCCTAGCGCGATTTCCAAACCACCGCCCAACGCCGTGCCGTGCAAAGCCGATACCACGATCAGCGGCGAGGCTTCGATCCGGGTGCAGACATCCGGCAAGAATGGCTGGGTCGGGGGTTTGCCAAATTCGCGAATGTCCGCCCCCGCGAAATATGTTTTCCCTTCGCCATAAATCAACACGGCCTTGGCGCCATCGGCCTCGGCCCGGGCGATCCCATCAACCAACCCGTTGCGCACATCATGCCCCAGGGCATTCACCGGCGGATTGTTCGCTGCAAGAATGGCGATATCGCCGATGCGTTCGTACCCAATGGCTTCTGACATTTGGCCGCTCCTCCTATTTTCATCCCAATGGGTCGCCCATCTTTAAACTGGCGACTCATCGTCCTCTTGGGGCAAAGTCTAACTGCAGAGTTGCGCTTGGCACCTGCCTTGCTCTTGGAACCTGACGGCAAACGGCCGTATGGTTTCCTGAGCCAAACAAGACCTCTCCCCTCTTGTTTCACGATGCGGAACAACATTCCGCAGTCCACGCAGGTTGGGCCGGACCCCCAGCAAGATCAAGAGAGTTTCCCGCCAACGGACGTAGGGTTCCAAAACAGATTGCCCCACCTTCCAGATACGGCACTCTGCGCCCCGCTCCCTAAAAAGAAGCATTTCCAGATTAGATTTGCAAAAAACGCACGGCGGCTATTCCGCAATAGGACTAGCTCATGCTGCACATGCAGCATAAGTTTAAACCAACTCGAAATCCGAAGTGGAAAGTACCCTCAATGGCACATACAACAGCAAACACCCATTCGATCCCAGCTGTCTTTGGCGTTGTGGCTGATATCTTCTCTGGCATCTTCGGCGCCCTCTTGCACCTGAACGAAGCCAGCGCCAAAGTCCGCAAGATCGAGGCCCTGTCGGCGCTCAGCGATGCAGACCTTAGCGCGCGTGGCGTGGAGCGTGCTGACATTATCCGTCGGGTTATGTCCGACACGCTGTAAGCAGCTTGGCCAATGCACTTGGCTGCACTGGCCGCTTTTACCATTTTACGACCTTTGATAGGCGAACGTCGCTTGACGGAGCCACCAAAGCAGCGCAGCACTAAGGGTATCTTGCCCCTAGGTCACAGCCCTGCCTCTGACCCTCTTCAAAGGACGCCCAAATGGCCGATACATTTGACGAAGACCTGTTTCTCAAAGGTCTGGAACAGCGCAAAGCAACGCTTGGCTCTGAATATGTTGAAAACAATCTTGCCGCCGCAGATGAATTCACCCGCCCCTTTCAAGAGGCCATGACCGCATGGTGCTGGGGGTTTGGCTGGGGCGATGATGTGATCGAACCCAAAACCCGCTCCATGATGAATCTTGCCATGCTTGGTGCGCTCGGCAAGATGCACGAGTGGGAGATCCACTGTCGCGGCGCGTTGAACAACGGCGTCACCAAAGACGAGATCCGTGCCATTATCCACGTCATTGGCATCTACTGTGGTGTACCACAGTCGTTAGAATGTTTCCGCGTGGCCCGTAAGGTTTTGGAAGAAGCTGGTCAGCTCTAACCCTCGCAAAAAGCTGTAACTTTGGGAACCCGTCTACTTTGTCAGGCGGGTTTTCTGTTATTCTCACCTAGCTGTCAGACCTGACCATATGTTACCGATTTCTTTCAAATTACATTTTTGTGTTACATTTTTCTTGCCGCGAATCACAATCACACGTATTACCCGACCATACGGTCACCTTTTAGTGGCACAGGGATTTGGAGAATACGAAGCATGGATGCTTTCATCTGCGACGCACAACGGACCCCAATCGGACGCTACGGCGGCGCATTATCGTCGATCCGAACCGATGATCTTGCGGCTCTGCCCATTGCTGCGCTCAAGGCGCGCAACCCCGATGTGGACTGGACTGCCATTGATGACGTCATTTATGGCGACGCCAACCAAGCCGGTGAAAGCAACCGCAACGTGGCCCGCATGGCCGCTCTGTTGGCCGGACTGCCGAACGAGGTGCCCGGCACCACCGTGAACCGCTTGTGTGCGTCCGGAATGGATGCCGTCGGCATGGCGTCACGCGGCATTAAAGCTGGTGATTATGACATGGTAATCGCAGGCGGTGTCGAAAGCATGAGCCGTGCGCCCTTTGTGATGCCCAAAGCCACCAGCGCCTTTACTCGTGCCAATGCCGTTTACGACACCACCATCGGGTGGCGTTTTGTGAACAAGAAGATGCACGAGATGTATGGCACCGACTCCATGCCACAAACGGCGGATAACGTTGCCGAAGATTACAATATCAATCGTGCCGATCAGGATGCGTTTGCTGCCAATTCGCAGGCCCGGTGGGCCGCTGCGCATGAGGCTGGTGTATTCAAGGACGAAATCACACCCGTCACCATCCCACAGCGCAAAGGCGATGCGATCATCGTCGATACAGACGAACACCCTCGCCCCGGCACCGGTGCGGACAAGCTTGCCAAGCTCCAAGGCGTAAATGGCCCCGACAAAACGGTCACCGCGGGCAACGCCTCGGGTGTGAATGACGGGGCTGCCGCCATTCTGTTGGCAAACGAAGCCGCTGCGGCCAGGAACAACCTGACGCCAATGGCCCGTGTGGTGGGCATGTCGGTTGCAGGCGTTGCACCGCGCATCATGGGTATTGGCCCGGTTCCCGCCAGCCAAAAGGTGCTGGCCCGCGCCGGACTTACCATTGACCAGATGGATGTGATAGAATTGAACGAAGCCTTTGCGTCTCAAGGTCTGGCGACACTTCGCGCCCTTGGCGTGGCGGATGATGCCCCCCATGTTAATCCCAACGGGGGTGCCATTGCGATTGGTCACCCGCTGGGCATGTCTGGCGCGCGTCTCGTGATGACCGCCGCCTATCAATTACAACGCACCGGCGGGCGCTATGCGCTGTGCACCATGTGCGTCGGAGTCGGTCAGGGTGCCGCCCTGGTCTTGGAACGCGTATGAAGCGCGCCCTGAAAAGTGGGAACCGGTTTTCTGGTTTCCAGTGCGCGATAGCTAAAGTGACGTCCTGAGGAGAGCCAAGATGTATGCACAAATGATCAAGACCGCCTCAACCGGAGTAAAATCCGACGGGGAAATGTCCGACCAAGAGCGCCAGTTTCAGGCGCGCATCGACGCGGGCGAAAAGATTGAACCCAAAGATTGGATGCCCGAAGATTATCGCGCCACCTTGATCCGCCAGATGGGCCAGCACGCGCATTCCGAAATCGTCGGCACCCTGCCCGAAGGCAACTGGGTCACCCGCGCGCCGACACTGGAACGCAAGGCGATCCTGCTGGCCAAGGTTCAGGACGAGGCCGGTCATGGTCTGTATCTCTACTGTGCCGCCGAAACGCTGGGTGTGACCCGCGATGAAGTCACTGAAATGCTGCTGGATGGCCGTATGAAGTATTCGTCGATCTTCAACTACCCCTCGCTGAACTGGGCCGACATCGGTGCCATCGGCTGGCTGGTTGATGGCGCTGCGATCATGAACCAGGTGCCGTTGCAGCGGACATCTTATGGCCCTTACAGCCGCGCCATGGTGCGGATCTGTAAAGAGGAAAGCTTTCACCAGCGTCAGGGTTATGATGCCATCCGCGCCTGTTCCGAAGGCACGGATGCCCAGAAAAAGATGGCTCAGGATGCTTTGAACCGGTTCTGGTATCCATCGCTGATGATGTTTGGTCCCCCGGATTCAGACTCGGTCCACTCGGCCCAGTCGATGGCGTGGAAGATCAAGATCAACACCAACGACGAACTGCGTCAGAAATTCGTCGACCAAACCGTGCCACAGGCTGAATATCTGGGCCTGACGGTTCCGGATGAGAACCTGAAATGGAACGAAGAAACCGGTCACTACGATTTCAGTCAGCCAGATTGGGGTGAGTTCTTTGACGTGGTCAAAGGCAATGGCCCCTGTAACGTTGACCGTTTAGCTGATCGCAACAAAGCTTGGGACGAAGGTGCCTGGGTCCGCGATGGCATGATGGCCCACGCCCGCAAGAAAGCCGCTGCAAAGATGGCAGCCGAATAAAGAACGAACGAAATCCGCAGCGCGAGGCACCCGGTTTTAGCCACCGGTTTCTATACCCGCGCCGAGCCAGGAGGAGAACTGAGCTATGAACAACGAATGGCCCCTATGGGAAGTCTTTATCCGCGGTCAGCATGGCATGAGCCACCGACACGTCGGCTCGCTGCACGCCCCTGATGCCGAAATGGCGATCAAGAACGCCCGCGACGTCTACACCCGCCGCAACGAAGGCGTGTCGATCTGGGTGGTTGAGGCTGTGAATATCGCCGCCAGCTCGCCCAGCGACAAAGGTCCGCTGTACGAACCATCCGAGAGCAAAGTCTACCGCCACCCAACCTTCTTCGACATCCCTGACGAAGTAGGAGCGATGTAATGACCCAGCAGGAAGCTCTGTTTCAGTTTCTGCTGCGGATGGGGGACAACACCCTGATCCTCGGCCATCGGACATCAGAATGGTGCGGCGTCGCCCCCGTTCTGGAGGAAGACATCGCGCTGGCCAACACGGCGTTGGATTTCATCGGTCAGACCCAGTTCTGGCTAGGTTATGCGGGCGAAGTCGAAGGCAAAGGTCAAGACGCCGACCGTCTCGCGTTCCACCGCGACGCTTGGGATTTCCGCAATCTGCTGTTGTGCGAAATGCCGATTGGCGATTTCGGTCAGACCATCATGCGTCAGTTCCTGTTTGATTCCTGGCACTCGATCTATATCGCGCGCCTGATCAAAAGCAGCGATCCGCGCGTGGCTGAGATTGCCGAGAAAGCCAGCAAAGAGGTCGCCTATCACCTCGAACGCTCGGCCGACACGGTTGTCGCGTTGGGGGACGGAACCGAAGAGAGCCATTCCCGGATGCAAAAGGCGCTGGATTATCTCTATCCTTACGTAGGCGAGATGTTCCTGGCTGATGATGTAGACGCCGCAATGGTTTCTGCGGGCATCGCCCCCGACCCAGCCGCCCTGCGCGATGAATATGACGCGCTGGTGCAAAAGGTTCTGGACGAGGCCACGCTGACCGTGCCCAGCAACCGATTTGCCCAAAAAGGTGGCAAAACCGGTGCAATGCACACCGAACATCTGGGTCACCTGCTATGCTCAATGCAGTGGCTGCAGCGCGTCTATCCTGACGGCAACTGGTAAGCATCATGGACCAGCCAACCGTCAAACAGGTTTGGGAATGGCTGGATGCCGTTCCCGACCCCGAGATCCCTGTGATCTCGCTCGTCGATCTGGGCATCATCCGGGACGTCGCGTGGGAAGAGGACACGCTGACGGTCACGGTGACGCCCACCTATTCGGGCTGCCCCGCCACATCGATCATCAATCTAGATATCGAAACCGCCCTGCGCGATCACGGTATTCAAAAAGTGGAACTGAAACGCCAGCTAAGCCCGGCGTGGACCACCGATTGGCTGACCGCACGTGGCAAGGCCCGGCTAGAAGATTACGGTATCGCGCCGCCCCAGCCTGCGGGCGGACCCGAGCGGTGTCCACATTGCAGCAGCAAGAATGTGCAAAAGGTCAGCCAGTTCGGCTCGACCCCCTGCAAAGCCCATTGGCGCTGTAGTGACTGCCTGGAACCGTTCGATTATTTCAAATGCATCTGACCCCCAGATAAGAGGAGACGCCCGATGGCGCGCTTTCACGATCTGACCGTCACAGACGTTCATAAAACTATCCGCGACGCTGTCGTGGTCACCCTGCAACCGGTCAACGGCGCTGCAGAAGAATTCGATTTCACCCAAGGCCAGTATTTGACCTTTCGCCAGGAATTTGATGGCGAAGAGTTGCGCCGCTCTTATTCCATTTGCGCCGGGAAAGACGACGGCATTCTGCAAGTCGGCATCAAGCGTGTCGACGGCGGTGCATTTTCAACCTGGGCCAACGAAGAACTGGCCGTTGGCGACACCCTTCAGGCGATGCCCCCCATGGGCGGGTTCTTTACAGCACTAGATGCTGACGCAGACAAACAATACCTCGGCTTTGCCGGCGGATCGGGTGTTACTCCCGTTTTGTCGATCCTGAAAACCACATTGGCACGTGAACCCAAATCCCGCTTCACGTTGGTTTATGCCAACAGGGGCGTGAACTCGATCATGTTCCGCGAAGAACTGGAGGATCTCAAAAACCTCTACATGGGTCGCCTGAACATCATTCACATTCTTGAATCAGATGCACAAGACATTGACCTGTTCACAGGATTGGTCACGCAGGAAAAATGTGCCGAACTGTTCAAGCATTGGATCGACATCAAATCCGTCGATACCGCGTTTATCTGTGGCCCAGAGCCCATGATGCTGGGCATTGCTGCCGCGCTGCGCGATCACGGGCTGGATGACAGCCAGATCAAGTTTGAACTGTTTGCCAGCGCCCAACCGGGCAGGGCCAAACGTAAGGTTGTCTCGGGTGATGCAGCCAGCAGCGCGAACCAGACCAGAGCAGCGATCACCATGGATGGGTCGACCCAGACCATCACCATGCCCAAAGACCTGTCGATTCTGGATGCGGCGCTCGAAAATGCGATGGACGCACCTTACGCCTGCAAAGCAGGAGTTTGTTCAACATGTCGCTGTAAGGTGATCGAGGGCGAGGTCGAAATGGTCGCAAACCACGCACTGGAAGACTACGAAGTCGAAAAGGGCTATGTTCTGTCCTGCCAGGCCTTCCCGCTGACGGATTCCGTCACCGTTGATTTTGACCAGTAAGGGAGAGGGACCATGGCAGAAGAAATGACAATCGAAAACTACCTGGCTGCAGGTGGTGTTCTGACCAACCCGACCAACGTTCCACCGCGCTATCGCGCTGAACTCATGAAACTGATGGCCACGTTTGTGGACAGTGAACTGGCGGGCGCCGCCGGGTTTGCAGACGTGATCAATTCCGGCCCCGGTATCAAAGAACGGATCGCTGCGGCCAAGATCGTGCTCGAGAAAACCGATAACGCTGACAAGGTGCTGCGGATCATGGGCGATTTTGGTGCTGATGCCGATCGCTATGCCAACAACCACCCCTGGACCGCGCGTCTGGATCGTGATGCAGATATCGGAACCTCGCGCAGCGATCATGACATGCGTTTGGCTGTGTTCAACTATCCTCTTCAAGGCTGGGTTGATTCCGTTGCGATGAACCTATTGATGAGCCGCGCCGTGGTCATTCAGCTGACCGAGTTCTCGATGATTTCGTATCAACCGCTTGCCGAGGCGTTCCGCACCATTACGCCCGTCGAAACACGTCACGCTGAATTGGCCGCCGAAGGGACTGTAAAACTGATCGGAGAAGATCAGGCTCCTGCGCTGCAAGCCTCTATCGACTATTGGTGGCCCCGCGTTGCAGCCAGCTTTGGGTCAACGTCCTCAACCAAAGCGGATTCTTTAAAAGAGATGGGCCTGCGCAAATCCACCAACGCAGAACTCAAAACGCGCTGGCAGGCCGAAGCAAGCACCCTTTTGGAAAGCTTAGGGCTGAAACGCCCCTAACCAATACCCAAAGCACTCCCGCCCGTCGTCAATGCCCCGGGTGGGGCGTCTCCTCCCGTTGGGCCCAGCAATCGCGGCAAAGCCGCGATTGCTGGGCCCGCTGCCGTCCGCAGGACGCAAGGCTAAAGGCCGCGCAGATTGAAAGCACATACAGATATATTAGAAAAGTAACCGTGCCAGAGGGGCTGTTACAGACCCCGCACCCCGTGCAGGGTCAATTTGGAAACCACCGCAGCATAATCTTCGCGAGCGTCCGGGCCTGCCCCGGCATTCCACATATAATACCAGTTCAGCATGCCAAAAACTGACATCGTCGTCGCCCGCAGCTTGTCGACGTCATGCCCAAACACATCCGGAGCAATCTCGGCAATGATCCCGTTCAGAAATTCCACCATATCGCGCTGATATCGACGCAGCACCTTTTGCTGCTCTTCTGGCAATGCGGACATGCCACTGGTCTGCACCCGATGCTCATCATCGACGCCTTGATAGGCAAGCAGAATTTCCGCAATCACTTTGTGTAACCGCTCTTCTGCGTTCAGTCCTTCGATCTGTATACCACAGATCAAATCCCGCAATTCCCGCAGATAGGTTTCGAGGATGTCAAACAGGATGGCATCCTTGCTGTCATAATAGTGATAGATGTTCGCCTTGGAGATCCCGCACTCTCGCGCCAGCTGCGTCATCGACGCCCGATCAAACCCTTCGCGCGCAAACACGCGCGCGGCAGATTTCAAAATCTGAGCACGCTTCTGATCGTAGTCTTTTGCAATCGTGCGGGCCAAATCTTATTCCTTGTCTCGATTATCAATGACGCGTTGCGCCTTGCCTTCAGAACGGGCAACCTCACCCGGGTCCCCCACCACGATTTCTGTCGAGACACCGACCATATCCTTGATCCGCTTGCTCAACATCCGCGCCGATGCAGTTTTGCTCAGCTCATCAGCGGCATCCGGGTTTGCCTCAACATAAACGCGCAGCGCATCCATACGGCCAGATTTGTAGAGTTCAATCTGGAAATGCGGTGATAGTCCGCCCGTCGCCATCAATTGCTCTTCGATCTGGGTTGGAAACACGTTTACACCACGCAGGATGATCATGTCATCTGAACGACCGGTGATTTTCTCCATCCGTCGCATAGAACGCGCAGTTCCCGGCAGCAGACGCGTCAGATCGCGGGTCCGATACCGCACCATCGGCAGGCCCTCTTTGGTCAGCGTGGTGAATACCAGCTCGCCCATTTCGCCATCGGAAACCACCTCGCCCGTCTGGGGATCGATGATTTCAGGATAGAAATGATCCTCCCACACGTGCAGGCCATCTTTGGTTTCAACACATTCATTGGCCACTCCCGGCCCCATGATTTCCGACAGTCCATAGATATCGACCGCATGCATATCAAAGGCTTTCTCGACCTCCAGACGCATCGCATTGGTCCAAGGTTCCGCGCCGAACACACCCACCGACAGAGAGCTGTCGCGCGGATCCAGCCCCTGCTTGTGGAACTCTTCGAGAATGTTGAGCATATAAGATGGGGTCACCATGATGCCGTCGGGTTTGAAATCGTTGATCAAACCAACCTGTTTCTTCGTCTGACCACCGCCCATGGGAACAACCGTTGCCCCCAGACGTTCGATGCCGTAATGCGCGCCCAAACCGCCGGTGAACAGACCATAGCCATAGGCATTGTGAACCATATCGCCCCGGCGCAGGCCCGAGGCCCGCAGCGACCGCGCCAGAAGATCAGCCCAATTGTTGATATCCCCTTCGGTATAGCCGACCACAGTCGCCTTACCGGTAGTCCCAGACGAGGCATGCAGGCGGATGATCTGCTCGCGCGGAACAGCAAACAGGCCAAACGGATAGTTGTCACGCAGATCGTTTTTATAGGTGAACGGGAACTTGGACAGGTCCGCCAGCGACTTCAGATCATCCGGGTGTACACCCGCCTCGTCAAACCGCTGTTTGTACATTGGCACATTGTCATAGGCATGGCGCAACGACCATTTCATGCGCTCTAACTGGGTCGCACGTATCTCGTCGATCGAAGCAATTTCGATCGGGTCCAGATCGGCCTTGTTTGGGGTCAAATCTTTCATGGGTTCCTCCTCGGCTCAGGACTCGTCGAACAGAGAGCCCTTGATCGCGCGGGAAAAACCCCGAAATTCCGCGATCTTACGGCCGTCCTGATTGGTTACTGTCACATCATAAATTCCGCTGCGCCCGGTCAGGCTCAGCTCGGTCGCTTTGGCAATCAACCGGTCTCCCAACTGTCCCGGCGCAGTAAAGCTGATCACATTGTGCTGTGCCACGGTAGACTGATTGCGGCTATTGCAAGCAAAGGCAAAGGCGCTGTCCGCCAACATGAACGTTACCCCCCCATGGCAAATGGCGTGGCCATTGCAATGATGGGCCGCGACGGTCATTTCCAGTGTCGCGGTGGCCTCATCAATATGGGTGATCTCCATCCCTGCCCACTGCGAGGCCTGATCCCCATCCCACATCGCCTGTGCGGCGCGTTCTGCACGTTCCTTTGGCGTCATGCTCATTTACCCTGAAATTTGGGGGCGCGTTTTTCAAGGAATGACGAAACGCCTTCGGCGTAATCCTCGCTTTCACCACAGGTTTTCATAGCGTCGGCCTCCATTTCCAGGTGATCCGCCAACGTGTCCACAGCGGCGGCCTGAATGCATTGCTTCGTCAAGCCCAGTCCCAATGTCGGACCATCGGCCAGCTTGGCGGTCAGCGCGCGCGCCTCTTCCATCAACTGATCATCAGCAACCGCTTTCCAAATCAGCCCCCAATCCTCGGCCTGTTTTGCGAGCAACGGCTGCGCAGTAAAAGCCAGCCCTTTGGCGCGTGCCTCACCCAGCAGACGTGGCAAGTGCCACGATCCGCCTGTGTCAGGGATCAGACCCACCTTAGAAAACGACTGAATGAACTTGGCGCTTTCAGCAGCCAACACCATGTCACAGGCCAGCGCCACATTGGCCCCCGCCCCCGCAGCAACCCCGTTCACCGCGCAGATGACCGGAAAATCAAGCGAGCGGATCAGGTTAACCAATGGGGCATAAAATGTGCGCACGGTTTTTGACAAATCTGGCGGGCCATCCATCTTGGACGGATCACGATCCCCCAGATCCTGCCCCGCACAAAACCCGCGCCCTGCCCCGGTCAACAGCACCGCACGCGCGCCATTATCGCGGGCCCCTTCCAGAGTCGCACGCAATGCATAGTGCATCTCGTCATTAAAGCTATTCAGACGATCAGGGCGGTTAAGGGTGATTTCAACCCAATTTCCATGATCTTGCGCAAGAATCGTATCACTCATGTCAGACCCGCTTTTCATATGTTTCGACAAAACTGTTGCATTAACCGAACGGTTGGTCAATAAATTTCTTGAATATGACGAATCTCCGATACGAGGGCACGGATATGACCGCCAGCACAGTTGTGAACGTAACACGGGATGGCGATATCGCCTGGGTCGAGATTGCTAATCCTCCGGTCAATGCAACATCGACCGCAGTGCGTGCCGGGCTGGCGAATGCCATAGCCGAAGTGCAAGGCGCCCGCGTTGCGATCCTGACCTGTGCCGGGCGCACCTTTGTCGCGGGCGGTGACATGTCCGAATTTGATCGCCCCGCCGAAGAGCCCCACCTGCCCGACGTGGTGCAGATGTTAGAGGACAGCGAAACACCCTTTATCGCCGCCATGCACGGCACAGTTCTGGGCGGCGGGTTAGAGATCGCCATGGGCTGCGCATGGCGCATCGCGGTCGAAGGCACCAAATTCGGCCTGCCCGAGGTCAACGTGGGCCTGATCCCCGGCGCTGGTGGCACCCAACGCGCGCCGCGTCTGGTTGGTATGTCCGCCGCCATAGATCTGGCGTGTTCGGGGAAGATCATCCCCGCCACGCAGATGCTGCAACTGGGCGGCATTGATCAGATCACAAGCGGAGATCTGAAAGAGGTCGCGCGTGCCTTTGCCGCCGACCTGCCCCAGCGCCCCATCAAAATCCGTGACCGCACGGTTGCCGCCTTGGATGTCGACGCCTATGTCGCAGCAGAAACCGTGCTGAAAAAACGCGCCAAAGGCCAGCAATCGCCCCTGTTGAACCTTGAAGCGCTGCAATGGGCCGCCCTGCCCTTTGCCGAAGGACAGCCAAAGGAACGCGCCCGCCATCTTGAGCTGCGCAAATCCTCTGAGAGCCAAGCACTGCGCTATGCGTTTTTTGCCGAACGCGCCGTCAGCAAGCCCAAAGCCATCGAAGGCATCGCGCCCCGCGACCTGAACCACGTTGCTATCGTTGGCGGCGGTTTGATGGGTGCGGGGATCGCCATGGCCTGTTTGACGGGCGGACTAACCGTTACCGTGATTGAACGCGACGCCGAAGCCGCCGCCAGCGCGCAGGCTCGTGTCGTCGGGTTGATCGAAGGTGGCGTAAAGCGGGGCAAAATCTCTCCCGCCAAACAGGCGGATATGCTGCAACGCCTGATCACAACGGACACCTATGCCGATGCCGCCCCTGTGGATCTGGCGCTCGAGGCGGTATTCGAAGATCTGGATGTCAAACGCTCTGTGTTCCAGCAACTGGCCTCGGTGGTATCCAAGGACGCAATCCTTGCCACCAACACCTCTTACCTTGATCCAACGCGGATCTTTGACGGCATCCCCAACCTGTCACGCTGTGTCGGGCTGCACTTCTTTAGCCCCGCCCATGTGATGAAGCTGCTGGAAATCGTCAAAACCCCATACACCGCCCCCGAGGTTCTGGCCACCGGGTTTGCCCTTGGCAAACGCCTGCGCAAGATCTCGGTCCTGTCGGGCATCTGCGACGGGTTCATCGGCAACCGCATGTTGGCCGCGTATCGGCGCGAAGCGGAATACCTGCTGGCCGACGGCGCCCTGCCGCACGAGGTTGACGCCGCCGCACGCGGCGCAGGTCTGCCCATGGGGCCGTTTGAGCTGCAGGACCTGACCGGACTGCAAATCGCTTGGGCCAACCGCAAACGCCAAGCCGCAACGCGTGACCCCAACGAACGCTACGAACGTATTGCCGACACGCTGTGTGAAATGGATCGTTTGGGCCAGCGCGCAGGCAAAGGCTGGTACACCTATGCCAAGGGCAACCGCACCCCACAGAGGGATCCCGAGGTGGACAAGCTGGTCCTGCAATACTCCACAGAGCGCGGCATCACCCGCCGTGCATACTCAACACAAGAAATCGCCGATCGCCTGATCGCCGTGCTCGCCAACGAGGGCGCTCGTATTGTCGCCGAAGGCATCGCCGAGCGGGCTGAAGACGTGGATATGGTCAAGCTTCACGGCTACGGCTTCCCACGCTGGCGCGGCGGACCGATGCATCTCGCTGGTCAAATAGGGTGGGAAAAAATTAACGAAATCATGAAGTTGGTATCTGATGAAAGTCCAAACTCCTGGACACTCGCAGAGCCTGCAACCTGATGAAATAAGATCAAGCCGACGGTTGATAGTTACAAAACCAACCATTAACCGACATCACCAATACCATTTTTGAGGGAGGAAACCCAATGGTGAAAATGACTAAACTGACCACTCTGCTGGCCTCAGCAGCCCTGGCCGTAACAGGTGTCGCAGCCTTTGCCGCGGACCACACACTGACGATTTCCAGCTGGGCGCCACCCACCCACGGCATCAACGCCAAGATGTGGCCCAAGTTCGTTGAAATGGTCGAAGAGGCCACAGACGGCAAAGTCACCGCCGAACTGAAATTGGGCATTGCCCCTCCTCCTGCACAGATGGACCTGATCCAAGATGGCGCGGCTGATGCTTCGATCATCTTCCACGGCTACCAGCCCGGTCGTTTCGTCACCACCAAGCTGATCGAGCTGCCCGGCTATGAGGGTTCCGCCGAGGCCGCTTCGGTTGCTTACTGGCGCGCTTACGAAAAGTTCTTGTCCAAAGCCAACGAGCACCGCGGCGTCAAGCTGATCGCCCTGCACACACACGGCCCTGCTCAGCTGCACTCGAATGCTGCCGTGACTGACATGAGCCAGATTTCGGGTCTCAAGGTCCGCATCCCCGGCGGCGTTGGTGGCGATGTAGGCTCTGCTCTGGGCGCGACAGGCATCAAAGTTCCTGCGCCTAAAGTGTACGAAACACTGGCCTCAAACGCAGCCGACGGCGTTGTCATGCCGATGGAATCACGCAAAGGCTTCAAACTGACCGAAGTTGCCAAGAACGTGTACGAAGTTCCCGGTGGCCTGTATCGTGGGTCGTTCGCCTTCATCATGAACGAAGACACCTTTGCCGATCTGCCTGCCGATCTTCAGGCCGCGCTGGACGACAAAGTGTTCGGTGAACCCCTGAGCCGCGAAATCGGCAAGATCTGGGACGAGATCGACGCCATCGGCCGTGAAGCAACCACCGCGACAGAGGGCAACGCGATCAACGCCGCCTCGGCTGCGGATCTGGAAAAATTCAACGCCATCGCAGCTGACGTGCGCACCAAGGTCATCGCCGAAGTGTCCGACGCCGGCATCGACGCGCAGGCCGCGTACGACCAGATCAAAGCCGACATGGCCGCGAACTAAGTTCTGATCGACGATCAGGGCCGCCCATCCGTGGCGGCCCTGCTTACCCCCGATCTGCCAATCCCCCGTGGGAGGAGCCCGCATGACCCCCCTGATCCACCTCATCCGCCGCGCCAGCGCCCTGCCCGTTTTCGTGGCCTGCGCCGCGCTGTTCGCTCTGATGGTGATGACATTCTGCGACGTCATCCTACGATCCGTTTTCAATTCCCCGATCGAGGCCGCGACCGAGCTGACCCGCATTCTGATGGCTATTCTGGTGTTTTCCGTAATGCCAATCATTTCCGTGAGCGATGGCCATATCGCAGTCGATCTGACCGACGGAATTTTCCACCGCCTGCGTCTCAGCCGCCTGCGTGATGGAATTCTCTATATCGTCAGCGGCATACTGCTGTTCTGGCCTATTCAACGCATCTGGATTTTGTCCGAACGCGCCCGTGATTACGGCGATGTCACCGAATATCTCTCGATCCCGACATATTACATCGGCTGGTTCATTACTGTGTCTCTGGCCATCACCGCGATTGCCATGATCATCACCGGCATCCTTCACCTTTTTGCCCCTAAATTGCTGTCGGAGTCCGCACAATGACCGCCGCCCTTATCGGATTTGCCCTTGTCCTGGTGCTTGTGCTCGTGCGCATGCCCATCGTTTTTGCCATGGGCCTCGTCGGCACGCTGGGCTTCGCCTACGAACGCGGCGGCTCGATCTTTTCTGAGCGCGGCCTCAAGGCGGCGATGTCGATGGTGGGTCGTCAAACCATGGACACCGCACAGGATTACGGCCTGTCCGTTGTGCCACTGTTCATCCTGATGGGTCTGTTTGTGAACAAAGGCGGCATGGCGAAAGAGCTTTATGCAGTCTCCAACGCCTTTCTTGGCCATATGCGCGGTGGCATCGCCATGGCAACCGTCGCGGCCTGCGGTGGATTTTCAGCCATCTGTGGATCGTCGCTCGCAACAGCGGCCACCATGTCCAAGGTCGCAATGCCCGAAATGCGCCGTTATGGTTACTCCGATGAACTGTCGACCGCATCCATCGCGGCAGGCGGCACACTCGGCATCCTGATCCCGCCGTCGGTGATCTTGGTGATTTATGGCCTGTTGACCGAAACGTCTATTGGCAAACTGTTCATGGCAGGGGTTCTGCCCGGTATATTGGGCATCCTGTTCTATCTCTTTGCCGTCCGCTGGACCGTCTGGCGCAACCCTGAATCCGGTCCTGCGGGTGAACGAGCCGGATGGGGTGAACGCGTTAAGGCACTTGGCTCTGTCTGGGCTGTGCTGTTGCTGTTCTTCCTCGTCATCGGCGGGTTGTACGGCGCGTTTGATTTCGAACCGCTGAATCTGACCTTCTCCCCGACCGAAGCCGCAGGCATGGGCGCTGCTGGTGCCTTTCTGATCGCTCTCTTCCGGGGTGGGCTGACCTTTGGCGGCATTTTTGAGGTTCTCAAAGAAACCTCTTTCACCGCCGCGTCCCTATTTGCCGTCCTGATCGGCGCACAGGTGTTTTCAAACTTCATCAACCTTGCAGGCCTGCCCGAGGCCCTGATCGCCATGGTCACCGCCTATGAGGTGCCCCCCTTTGCAGTCATCCTGATGATCCTCGGCATCTATATCATCCTTGGCTGTGTCTTTGAATCGCTGTCGATGCTGTTGCTGACCGTGCCAATCTTCTTCCCGTTGGTCACGTCGCTGGGCTATGACCCGATCTGGTTCGGCATTGTGGTTGTGGTGGTCACCGAAATTTCACTCATCACACCCCCGGTTGGATTGAACGTGTTCATTCTAAAAGGGGTCGTTGGGGATGTTTCAACCGCCACTATCTTCAAGGGCGTCACCCCCTTCTGGACCGCAGATATCTTCCGATTAGCGCTAATTGTCCTGGTCCCCTGGGTGGTTCTGGTTTTGCCAAATTACTTTGGCTCCCTCGGGCACTGACACTGACACTCGGCCGGAGCGACCCCCTCGCTCCGGCCGATTTCGTAAGAGCATCAACTTTTTGCATCAAAATAATTGACCGATCAGTCGGTCAATAATATCATACCCCCAACCGGGCGCACATTTGCCTGACTCGAAACAGGAGAGGTCCCATGACCCTACAACAGATTTCCAGCTTTGCAGCCGGCGAATGGATCACCCCAGATGCAGGCGCGCGCACCATCGCCTCCGCCATCACAGGCGAAGCTTTTGCCACTGCGGGCAACAGCTCGCTCGATGTGCAGGGCATGTTGGATTACGCCCGCACAGTTGGCGGCCCCGCCCTGCGCAAGATGACATTCCACGAACGTGCCAAGATGATCAAAGCCTTGGCCAACGCTCTGGGCGCGCAGAAACAAGCGCTCTACGATCTCAGCTTTAACACCGGCGCGATTCAAAGCGATCACATGATCGATATCGACGGCGGCATCGGCACCATGTTTGTCTTTGCCTCCAAAGGGCGTCGTGAAATGCCCGATGGTCACGTCTATCTGGATGGCGATCTGGAACAACTCAGCCGCAATGGCACTTTCCTTGGCCAGCACGTTTGCACCCCGTTGCAGGGTGTGGCCGTCCACATCAACGCATTCAACTTCCCCGTCTGGGGTATGTTGGAAAAGCTGGCCCCCACTTTGCTGGCCGGTGTCCCTGCAATCGTGAAACCCGCCACCAACAGTTGCTATGTGACCGAGCTGGCGGTGAAGATCATGCTGGACGCTGGCATCTTGCCCCCCGGCGCATTGCAACTGGTCTCGGGCGGTCTGGGCGATATGCTCGACCACCTCGGTATGCAGGATGTGGTCAGCTTTACCGGTTCGGCCAACACCGCGCTGATGCTGCGATCAAACCCGGTGATCCTGAACAACGCCGTGCGCTTTGTGGCCGAACAAGACAGCCTGAACGCCTCCATTCTGGGCCCCGACGCTGAACCCGGCACGCCAGAATTCGATCTGTTCATCAAAGAGGTCAGCCGCGAGATGACCGCCAAAGCCGGTCAGAAATGTACCGCCATCCGCCGCATCATCGCACCCGAAACCACAACACAAGCCGTGATCGAAGCCCTGTCCGCACGTCTGGCGAAAATCACCATTGGTGATCCCCGTCTGGACAGCACCCGTATGGGCGCACTGGTGTCAAACGGTCAAAAACAGGACGTGCTGGAAAAGGCCGCGATCCTTGGCCAAGAGGCCGAGCGCGTCTTTGGCGATCCTGAAAACTTTGACGTCCAAGGTGCTGACAAAGACAAGGGCGCGTTCCTGCCACCCATGTTGTTCCACTGCGCCGACCCCGACAACGCGCAGCGGGTCCACGACACCGAAGCCTTTGGCCCCGTCTCTACCGTCATGGGCTACCGCGATCTGGACCATGCCATCGCGTTGGCGAACCGCGGCCAAGGCTCGCTCGTGACATCCGTGATCACCCACGACCCCGCTGTTGCGCGCGACGTGGTTCTGGGTTCCGGCGCGTACCACGGTCGGATCTACATCAACAACCGCGACTCGATGAAGGAATCCACCGGCCACGGCTCTCCCCTGCCCCACATGGTGCATGGCGGCCCCGGTCGCGCCGGTGGTGGCGAAGAAATGGGCGGTGTGCGCGGCGTCAAGCACTACATGCAGCGCACCGCGATCCAAGGCTCGCCCGAGATGCTGACCGCCATTGGCGAACGCTGGGTTCCCGGCACGCCCGAGATCAAGGCAACCGCGCACCCGTTCACGCGTAAATATGGTGAACTGTCGATTGGCGAGACGTTGAACACCGCCTCGCGCACCGTCACCATGGATGACATCGAACTGTTCGCCAAATTCACCGGCGACACGTTTTATGCCCACATGGATGACGACGCCGCCAAGCGGAACCCCTTCTTCCCCGGTCGTGTGGCACACGGTTACCTGCTGCTCAGCTTTGCTGCGGGTCTGTTTGTTGAACCCAACGAAGGCCCCGTTCTGGCCAACACCGGCCTTGATAACCTGCGTTTTATGAAACCCGTCAGCGCCGGGGACAGCATCAAGGTTCGTCTCAGCGTCAAGAAAAAGACTCAGCGCACCGATGAATACGGCGAAGTCCGCTGGCACGTCACCCTAACCAATCAGGATGATGAAATGGTCGCAGAATACGAACTGCTGACCATGAACGCCTATTGATCCACGTTGGGGCCTTGAGGCAGCTCAGGGCCCCGATATACAGGTGCAATCAAAGCTTATGTCTCTTGCTACTTATTTGCCCCAAAGAACCAGCTTGTCCCCATCGTGAACTCTTGCCAATAATTCTGCATTGAAGCCGGCCAAACAGCGGTCTAGCAAATCACTTGAGCAAGATTGATCGCTCAAAGACAAAGCGTTCGGGGTAATTGCAATGATGTTTCGCTCATTCGTAACGTGGCTTTGCCGTTTTGCAGGTCTATGTGGACTGTTTGTCCTGACGGTATTTATGATCAATGTCTTGAGCCTCAATGTCAGCGCGTTTGAGGAAGATTGGCAAGAGATGGAAAGTGGATACATAACCACCCTAAACATACACAACGAAACCGAGTTTTGTTTGTGTCCAGCGTATGCTTGCGAATCTCAAACGGAGGCCGCCTTGATCGCGCGCCCAACGATCTGGGGTTTGCGAAGCTTTCGCTATGTTCGCGACCCAGCCTTTCCCACACCAAACAGGCCAAAGTATCTGGAGACCGAATACCCGAGGTCGATTTACGCTGGGGGGGAACAGGAATTTTGCGTAACCAAGGCTCAGGGCGATACCCTCTTCGTGACATTAACGGAAAAAAACGGGAACCTCTGGCTTAACATCAAGTAGTGTATTCTGGTCGAAAGCTCAGTCCGCTTAGCCAGGATTTGGCACTCTTGAAAAATTGGGACCGACCAGTGATCCAAGCCATGGCGAATGGCTGCTTTTCCCATGGCGCCCGGCAACGGCACACCGTAAACTATAGGCATGACGACCCAAAACATCTGGTTTGAAACCTCTGTCACCCGCCTGATTGATCCGCAAAACCAGCGGGTGTGGTCTTTGATCGTATCCCTCTTTGGGGATCTGGCCCAACAGCCTGGTGACCGCATCTCGGGTGGAGCGCTGACACGGATCATTCAACCCATGGGCATCAAACCCGAGGCCATGCGCGTGGCGCTGCACCGCCTGCGCAAAGATGGCTGGATCGAAAGCACCCGTTCGGGGCGGGCCTCAGTGCATTTCCTGACCGACTTTGGCCGCGCCCAATCCGCCAAGGTCACCCCCCGCATCTATAATCGCGCGCCTGAAATCCCCAAGGACTGGCACATCCTGATCGCCGAAGACGGCCCCGGCATTCACCCCCTGGATGACCTGCTGCTGGCCGAGAATTACATCAGCATCGGACGCACTGTCGCCCTCGGCTCTGGCCCGCTGCCCAAAAACTGCGATGATCTGGTCGCGTTCGAGGCCACTGCACGATCCGTGCCCGATTGGCTGAAAACCCGGCTCTGCCCCCCCGACCTGATCCTTGCCTGCAAGGACCTGCGCGACGCGGCAAAAAGCGTGTCCCAAAACCGGCCACAAAACGCCCACCCCACCGCGTGGGAAATCGCCGCCCTGCGCACGCTGCTGATCCACCGCTGGCGGCGTGTGGTCCTGCGCCATCCCGGCCTGCCCCGCGCCTTTTTCCCCAGCGACTGGGCCGGCCCCGATTGCCGGTCCGAGGTTTTCCGCCTGCTCGACACCCTTTCTTTTCCGACACTGGACGCCCTGAACAAGCTGGACTAAGTCTTGCTGCGTGACAGAAACCGCCGGGGCCCGATCCCCACAGCTTTGCGGAGACTCCCGCCAAATGACCATCCTCCTGTCTGTTTTGGGCACGTTCACGGTACTTTTGCTGGCAGGTCTCACCCTGTCCTATTTCTGGACCCGCAAACTGGCGCGACTGGGGGAATTCCTCTCCCCGCAAGCCGGTAAAATCCAAACCGTGAAAGACGGCGCAATCCATTATGTCGAGGCCGGAAATCCGAAAAAACAGACGCTTGTGCTGATCCATGGACTGTCCGGGCAATTGCAGCACTTCACCTATGGCCTCGTCAAACGCTTGTCCCAAGATCACCACGTCATCGCGCTGGATCGTCCGGGATGTGGCTATTCCACACGCGACTCTGACGATCTTGCCACGCTGCCCGAACAGGCCCGCATGATTGCCGAGTTCCTGACCCTGAAACAGATCAAAGACCCCGTTCTGGTCGGGCATTCTCTGGGCGGCGCAGTGGCGCTGGCTATCGCGCTGGACAATCCGCGCTGGATTGCCGGGCTGGCCCTCCTTGCGCCCCTGACACATCCCCTGCGCGGCGCCCCTGACGTGTTCAAACCGCTGCAGATCCGCTCACCTTTTGTGCGCCGCGCCTTGGCCAACACAATTGCCGTCCCTATGGCCCAGCACACCGCCTCAGCCGCGCTGACCGCCGTCTTTGCCCCCGAACCCTGTCCCGAGGATTTCCTTGACCGTGCTGGCGGCGCATTGGGCCTGCGCCCCAAAGCTTTTGTTGCCGCTTCCGCCGATGCGGTCGGTGCAGATCTCAGCATCGAACACCAGTCCACCCGATACGGCGAACTGCGCACCCCCGGCGCCATCCTGTTCGGAACCGACGACGCAATTCTGCCCATCACCGAACAAGGCCAATCGATGGAACAATACGGCCTGCGCTGCGAAAAACTCGACGGCCTGGGACACATGCTGCCCATCACCGCACTGGACGATTGCGAAGGATTTATCCGCAGTGTTTCCATCTCAACCCGCCTTCCCGCCAGCCTCTCGTCTTGACCCACCAAGCCCCCAAACAGACGGTGAAAATTTTTCTACACAAAAAATGAGATTCAGCACCGGATGCACTTGACCCGCCCCGCGCTGTCCCTTAAATCGCCCCTCACACCATGGCGGTATAGCTCAGTTGGTTAGAGCAGCGGAATCATAATCCGCGTGTCCGGGGTTCAAGTCCCTGTACCGCCACCACTTCCCCCTCGATGATAATTAAGTTTACGTTTAACCTCTGCGGCTCGCCAACTGTAGCGGCGGGCTAGCTTCTGGACTCTCGTCCACTAGCTTCTGGACGGAAATTTTCACCACGCCAATTCCTGACAGGCTGATGCCTGATTACAGCCTAAAGCTGACCCACTGCCCGGAACGCGAATTTGCGATAGCCGACCTTCGCCGCGCGGGTTACGAACTGGTGATATGCGGACAAAGGATGACTTCGCTGCGGCTGCGTCAATGACTGCTTTGCTAGTTCTCAAAAGTCTACTAGCGTTGCTATGATTGGTAAGGATTAGGGAAAATGGAGTAAACAACTCGAAATGAGGGAAGGATTTTCACCGTTTTTCTTCGGGCTAATGATGATTTCATTTGCCACTGTTTTTTGGTTCATGGATTCACACCAAAGCCGCGAAGCTGAGTTATTGGCATCTGAAGTTGAAGTTTTCCTGGAAAACCATAGAAGGGAAAGTTCCGATCACTTGACCGCATATCAGCAGGCACTACAGCTGAAGAATATAACCCGTAGCCCAAACCGTATGTTGCTCAGCATGCTAACATTGGTGATAGCCGTGCAGTTTTTTTCTACGTTTTTCCAAAACTCAAAAGGGAAATTTATTATTCAAAAGTTCGTTAAGGCTTGGACATGGCGGCCCTAAACTTCCGCCACTTCAATAGTTCTACAAAACGGACATCTATGCACAGCGCAGCATCGGTCAAAGTGGGGCTCTCAGCGGTCTTTATCCGCAATCAGCATCAAAGTTCGCTTCCGGAAAATCGCCCAAACTTTGCAAAGGTCGCAAACTGCGCAAAGCGGCCCACTAGCTTTGGTAGAAGTGTACTCCAGCAACAGATGTGGCGTTTTTCACAAGGGTAATTCCTAACCGGCCTCCCTGTGCGCGTCCAGTTTGCCCAGCTCATAAGCTTCTTTCAGTGCTTTTTTGATGCTCCAAACAGACAGATCATGGAAATCTCTATCATCTGAGTTTTGCGTGTTCAGGGTCGAAACACCTAAAGTATTTTGAGCGACCATCTCCAAGGCTTGACAAATTCTCTGATCCATGGTGGACCTGTCACGCTTTTGTGCCGCTCCCAGTGCTCGTTTAAGCCAGCTTCCGTTCAAAAGCGACCGGGCTTTTCCAGCCTAATGCTGAGTGTCGGCGGCGCGGATTGTAGAACCCGTTAATGTATTCCGTTGCACGGCAATGGTTTGTTTGCAAACCATGAGAGTGGAAGATCGCCATCTCTGCCTTCCGCCGTGTTTCCCATGAATGCCGCCAGATCAGTTCTGACTTGATGGTTTTGAAGAAGGTTTCGACTGCCGCGTTGTCATAGCAGTTACCCTTGCCGCTCATCGACACCTTGAACCCGTTCTCGCGCAGGATCTTCTGGTCGTCGTGCGAACAATATTGCGACCCGCGATCCGTGTGATGAATGCAGTCCTTGGGTGGTTGTCGGAACGCGATTGCCATTTTCAACGCCCGGATCGCCAGGTCACGTTTCATCCGGTTGCTTACAGCCCATCCAATGACACGACGGGAATGCAGGTCCAGGATCACCGCGAGATAAAGCCACCCCTCGCGTGTCCAGACATAGCTGATATCGCCAGCCCATTTTTGATTGGGCTTGTCGGCGTTGAAATCGCGATCCAACAGGTTCGGCGCAATGTTGAACTTGTGATCGCTGTCGGTTGTGACCTTGTGTTTGCGCGTTCTCACAACAGATATGCCGTTCTGACGCATCAAACGTCCGACACGACGGTGACCGACATCCAAGCCGATCTCTTTCAGTTCTTCGGTCATGCGTGGCCGGCCATAACTGCCCAGACTGAGACGGGACGGCTCCTTGATGTGGGCCAGCGTGACCAAATCAGACCGCTGTCTGCGACTGGCCGGTCGATTGCGGAACGCACGTAAACCACGTGAACTGACATCCATGACCTTGCAAAGACGCGCCGTTTCGAAAGTCTCCGCGTGTTCTTCAATGAACCTGAACCTGAACCTCATGGCTTTTGGCCCGCGAAGAACTGCGTTGCTTCCTAAGAAACAGCCATATCAACCTCGGCAGGCAGTTCGTGCAAATCATATCCGAATGACTTGGCGCGACGCTTTAGGTTACCAAGGACACGGTTGCGGTACCGTTCCTCATAATGTGCTGCGCCGGGGTCTTTGTACGTCATGCCATGCCGTAGGGTGTTGTAGAACAGCACGGCGATCTTGCGCGCCGTCGCAGTGACTGCCTTGGCCTTGCCTGCTCGGGCGGCCAACCGTCGATAAAATGCGCCAAGAGCAGTATCACTTCGTCCGATTGTAACAGCGGCCAATCGTAAGAGGGCAGCGGCGCGGCTCGATGACCGTCGCGTCCGAGACGACAGCATTTTTCCACCAGATATTTTGTTGCCCGGTGCCAGACACAGCCATGACGTGAAGTGTTTGGCACTTGGCCATGCGCGCAGGTCAGTCCCACACTCCCCAACCAACTTGAGCGATAGTGAAGGTCCCATCCCATGGATCTCGGTCAGATCAACACCAAGAACTCCAAACAGCGCCGCGCGTACATCAAATGACGGCGTGCTGACCTGCTTGGTCTTTGTGCGTGGACGGGGTAGCTGGCTGGGGTCGTGATCTTGGTCTGCGCCCAGTTCGGCTAGCGTAGCCTCAAGATGGCGATCGCATTCCAGCATTTTGCCTTTGTAGAAGTCATAGAGCTCCAGTGACTGGGTCAGCGCGAAGAGGTGCTCCGGACGATCGTTACCGTTCAGGGCAGCTTTGATTGTCTCAACAGATGCGCGACAGCGGACATCGCGATGAGATGCCAAAACGTCCAAATCCCGTTCGCCTGCGGCGATCGCGCGGATGATCTTCATTCCGGTTACACCGGTGATGTCAGACACAACGTGATGCAGTTGCAGGTTCATTTCCATCAGTGCCTTCTGCATGTGTTGGATATGGGCCGCCGCATACTCTACCAACCTCTCCCGTTGGCGCAGGTACGCCCGCAGTGTGGCGATCTCAGCTGATGGGCGGAAACTGCCGCGTAGCAAACCGTAGGAATGCAGCTGTCGTAACCAACTGGCATCGCTTACGTCGGTTTTGCGGCCTGGGACATTCTTGGCATAGCGCGCGTTGACCAGAATGACCTCGAAGCCGTGCTGCTCAAGTATCTCGTAAGCCGGAATCCAGTAGACACCCGTGGATTCCATCGCAACGCTGGTAACGCCGTGCGTTTTGAACCAATCAGCAAGATTATGCAGGTCATGGGTGAAGGTGCCAAACGCGCGTACCGGGTCGTCGGTCGCGTCGGGGTTCACCGCCGCCATGTGCTCTCGTGAACCGATATCAACAGCAGCAGCGCCGATGTTCACGGTCTCAATCGCTGGCGTCTTGTGGCTCTTTTGCTTCGCCATCTTCTGTCCTCCTGTTGGCAACAGAAGGGCGTGGGCTATGCAAATCCGTCATCTTCCTAACCGGGATCACCGTACAACAGCGTCACCACTCTCAAGTTCGCATCAACCCATGGACCACGTTTTTTAACGGGGTTCTGCCCAAAAGCAGACCACCAATAAGCGAACGGCCGCTGCCCTTCATAGAGCAACACTAGCACGGGCTGTTTCTACCGCGCACAGGCGGGCCAAAACCCGGAACGGTTTTTTAAGATCTCCCTCTCCTCCTTGAGAATGCGGTTCTCGCGCCGGAGCCGGTCATTCTCTTGGGCGAGGCTCAAATCCTCCTTCGAAACCACATCCGTGTCTCGATGCGTCGTGATCCATTTGTTCAGCGTCGACATGCCCACGCCCAGATCATCAGCCACCTGCCTACGCGTTAGCCCACTTGTCAGCGCAATACGCACCGCATCCTGGCGGAATTCGTCCGTCCGTTTCTGTCCCATAGTCAGCCTCCTTTGTTGCAGTAAATGCCATCAAAGGAGCGGCATCAAACCGCGACAGGTCCAAGCTGCATCTTTGACTAAAGATTAAAGTGTTGCATCGATCAGTTGAAACCAGCGCTGAGAGCAGTAATCCGGCGGGGCCGAATAGACCAGTGTAGGGCATTCAGGGCAAAATCACGCGCTGCACTGCCCCAAGGCAGGTCTGAGCCCTAATTGACATATGCTACGCGCTGAGTGAATGCTGATGTTAGCCATGTGGAAGCTTCGTACTCACATTGGTATATGCAAAGGTCCTCACCAACTGCCACTATGATCAACAAGTGCTGGTTGGCAATCGTTGCGACAGCATCCAACCTCTAACAATGGATGAACGTATTCAGTGCTTTGGTTATTGAAGATAGCCGCAAGAACCCTTGCAATGCCTATGGTGTTATTTGCTATGTCTGGGGTTTTACTGGCGGCTTCTGGACACTACGCGCCGCCCCCCCCGGTCTCAATGATAGCTGCCCCAAACAATTACTGGCAACGACCCGGCTAATTGTCATGGCAGCTGGTTCAATAGCGCTTGCTTTAGCCGCTGTGCGTTTAGGGTACGATTCCTATAAAACGCCGCTTCTCTTAGGGCTTATGGCGTTCCTGATGTTTTGGTTTGGTAACGGCGACTTTGATTTCAGCGACTTACGCGATACTGCTAGGCTCAACCGAAATGAATGTGTTCGATGGGGGATGATCCTGGTACTTGTTTCTTGCGGGAGCGCTGTTTTGACGATGAAATTGGCTCGAACAGTTATCGGAAGATGGCAGCACTGAACGTATGCTCTGTGATGATTGCCCTCAACGTGAGTGGTTTGCAATTTGGGTGACCTTCGTGCGGGCGCGCGACCAATTCCAATGGTTTTGAAAATGGAAAATAGGAACTACGTTGATACTCTAATGAGTTCCCAATGCTTTCTCAGCCGACTTGAGGTCAGATGACAACCGTCAAGACAACGGACCTTGGCGCAGCCGCAGCGAAAGCTAACAAAGTCCCGCACCTTACCAGTTCGCTGTCGGCGCGATTTTGCACCTGCAGCGAAGGTCTGGAATGACGAGCCGCACCGCAGCAACACAGATCACCGGTCAATGGCCGGTCTGGGCCGTTCACGTCACCCTACATCACGGGCGGGTTCCAGCCCAAAGCTGACATGGCGCTTCGACACTCCGGGCGGAAACCCGACCTTAGCTGCGTCTGCGAAAATTCCGTGCCAGACAGGCAAAAGCGGCCATTCAAGCCCTAGCAGATCGAAACCCACATGCTGCCCTGCGCACCTAGGTCAGCTAAGCGCAGATAGCGGAATTTGCAAAGTTTGGACTCGAGTGTCGACTGAACGGGACAAACCGACCTTAAGCAGTCGCGGCTGTTGCTGTCGCGGAAACTGTTTGCATCTGCAGCGACAGTTGCCTGACGATGCCATGGCTTCACTAAACCAGACGTTCAAACCTCTACCCGAATTCAGGCAACTTTAGATGTGTGAAAGTGGAAAATGGCGGTGCCGGCTTTCGCTGCGCTTCGCATTAACTCACACACTGCGGATATGGACGAAAGTAAGGTTTGGCGTCGCCGCAGTAAAAGTCCGCTCTTTGGCCGATTGTTATCATCTCGCGTATGTCGCGAACGATCAAACGATTTGAAAAACCCCCGTGTCCTTAAATGACTGCCAGTGTGCAAACGTAGGGTACTCAGTCGATTCGAAGCTATCTCGGTCAATATCCTCATAGCGGGTAAACTTAATCTCGGATGCCTCATCACCGTCGGGGGCATAATCGGAGTTTGCGAGGTAGCCGTGGGCAAGCAGGGAGATGTTTTGCAACTGATCCCCATTAGGATATGTGTGTTTCTCTACGTTTGGATTTGAAGACAAACCGAACGCTGTGACCCTCTCAATGGATGCGCTTGCTTCTTCCAAGGCCTCTCGAAAAACAACGTCCATCAGAGATTCATCTAGTTCCATCAATCCACCCGGCAAACCCCAAACGCCGCTGTCTGTTCGCTTGATTAACAGAAACCTACCCAAGTTATCTTCGATCAAGACGCGCGCACCGACGGCCAAAAGGCATCTGTTTCCGACTAAGGCTCGCAGTTTCCCCAAATAGCTCTCAGAAAAGTGCATAATAAATCTCCCCAAAAACACACAATAATATCCGTACGAACAGTTTGCAGACTTCGCGCACGGTGCAGCATTTGTCAATTCGGGTCATTCGTCCGAGTTTGCCGCGCTGTGCACGAAAGTTCGTAGCTATCCGTTGCCTAAAACTCGCTATATTGCCAGCGACAGATGCCCGGGTTGACCGCTGCATTGCAGCACGAGTTTTCAAGTGCGGCAGTTTCCTCTCTGCGAGCGCTCGCAGCGTAAAAAAATTCACAAAATGGGCTCTTGGACGAAGCCGCTCGCGCGGCACTGGCGCTTGTGGCAAGTGTATTCAAGCATCCCACATGTTGGCGGATTTTGCGATCTGGCTGATCTGTTTGACGATTGAGGTTTCTCAATCGACAGACAGGAGGATTTCATGGTCAGCGAGAGAACAACGCCGCTTCGTGAGCGGATGATCGAAGATATGCGCATTCGGGGTTTAGGGCCGCAATCTCAACGGGCGCATATTCGGGCGATCAAGGATTTTGCCGGATTTCTGAAGCATTCACCAGATACGGCGACACCCGAGGAGCTGCGCGCGTATCAGCTTCACATGACAGATACCGAGGTCACGCCCTCGGTCTACAATGCCCGCATCACTGCCTTGCGTTTCTTTTTCTCGATGACCTGCGGGCGTGATGGGATGAAGAAGTACATGCAATTCCGCACCGAGCCGCGCAAACTGCCTGCTGTGCTCAGCGTCGAAGAGGTTTCAGAACTTTTGGCGGTGGCACCGGGTCCGGGGCTCAAATATCGAGCGGCACTCAGTATCTCTTATGGTGCTGGCCTGCGCGCCTCTGAGGTCTGCAATCTCACGACCAGTGATATCGACAGTGATCGAATGTTGATCCATGTCGTGCAGGGCAAGGGGCGTAAAGACCGCAAGGTGATGCTGTCACCTGGATTGCTCGACCTGTTGCGTGATTATTGGTGCGAAGCACGTCCCGAGGGCTGGATGTTCCCCGGCAAGCCAAAGATCAACCCGATCTCACCCCGCCAGTTGAACAGGGCATTTACGTCCGCCAAGCGCATGGCCGGGATCAACAGACCCGCAACGCTGCACACACTACGGCACAGCTTTGCCACCCATTTGCTGGAAGCCGGGACAGATGTTCGGGTGATCCAAGTGCTGCTTGGCCATGCCAAGCTGACGACCACAGCCCAGTACACCAAAGTCGCCACCAAGATGATCCGGGATACGACCAGCCCGTTTGAAGCCCTCAAACAATTGAACCTGCAGACACGCAAGAAGCGACCCGGATGACGGACGGGGATTGCCCCGCCCAAGGCTGGAGGTTGCTGACATATTCCGCAAGCACGGTCCCGCGTGGCGGCGGGCCAATGCAGGGCATGTCAGCCTGAGCCAGCTGAAGGTGATGTCGGCGATAGAGGCCTGCCGGACCGAGGCACTCGGTGGGCATGTGGCAGCCTGCACCAAGTGCGATCACCAGCATATCGCCTACAATAGCTGCAAGAACCGGCATTGCCCGAAGTGTCAGGGACCTGCTGCGCGTGACTGGATGGCGGCACGGGCCGAAGACTTGCTGCCCGTTGAGTACTTCCATGTGGTCTTCACCCTGCCAGCCGAGATTGCCCGCATCGCCCTTTGGAACAAGCGGGCCGTCTACGGCCTGCTGTTCCGGGCGTCCGCCGAGACCGTGATGACCATCGCCGCTGATCCCAAGCGCATGGGTGCTCGCGTTGGCATGACCAGCGTGCTGCATACTTGGGGATCTGCGCTGACGCATCATCCCCACATTCACATGATCGTCCCGGGCGGCGGCCTGTCACCGGGTGGCACTCGGTGGATCGCCAGCAAACCGGGCTTCTTCCTGCATGTGCGAGTGTTGTCGCGCCTGTTCCGACGCCTGTTCATCGAAGGGTTGATGGCGCTGCATCGCTCGGGTGATCTGGCGTTTTATAGTGACCTAAAAGGGCTGGCTAAAACCGGTGCATTTGCAAACTGGTTGGCCCCGTTCCGCAAAATTGAATGGGTGGTCTATGCCAAACCACCCTTCGGCGGACCGGAGGCAGTTCTGGCCTACCTCAGTCGTTACACGCACCGTGTCGCAATCTCGAACCAGCGCCTCGTCTGCGCCGATGCAAACGCCGTAGCGTTCCGATGGAAGGACTATCGCATCAAGAGTGGTGACCGACAAAAGGTGATGCGTTTGCCCACAGAAGAGTTCATCCGACGGTTCCTGATGCATGTTCTGCCCGACGGGTTCCACCGCATCCGACATTACGGTTTGCTGGCTTCCGCTCAACGCAAGGCCAACATCGCAAAGGTCCGTGCCCTGATTGGGGCAAGCGCTCCAGAACAAGAACCACGCTACGCCGATGATCCCGCACCACTTGCATTGCGGGAACCATGCCCCTGTTGTGGTGGCACGATGCTGATCATCGAAACATTCAAACGCGGGCAGATTCCCCGATCCCGCGCCCCACCAAGGAAACAGGCCGCATGATCAATTGCCCGTTCATCTCATCCTATGCAAACCGGTTGCTTCAGCGACAACGGCCAAAATCCGTTGTGCGCAGCGATCCCAGAAGTCACATAAAAGGTGCAAATCGACAGCGCACTAGGCCAATTCCACGGCAACCGCGCTTGCCGAACGGCAAAACAGCCACCTTCAATCCGCAAAACAACGCATCCGCAGCAGCTTCAAAACCAGCCCACAGCGCTCTTTCCCCATAGATACCGCCCAGCCCCCGCGGCTTCCTCCCTGAGAGATTTTCCAACGCGGGCCACCCTCTCGCCAAGCCGCAACCGCACACTCTGGCCCGCATCAGAAAATCTTCATCTTAATCGGCCTTCGCTGCCCGCCGAACGAATGTCCGCTTTGGGCTGGGAGCAGCCACCCGCAGGGGACGGCAACTATGCGCAGTTAGTGTACTTTGCAAAGTCGCGGGAACGGCCCCGAGTAGACCTTGGTGCAAAGCGCTGTGAACGGCAGCAATGCGCCCATTCTCTCGCTTGGCAAGTGGTGTAACATTTTAGCCAAATTACTCTCTCATCGATGAAGCAAAGGGCTATACTCAGATCTTTTAAGACTGTTACTGCCAAAGTGAGTTTCATTTGGTTTATAGGTCCATAAAACCGTATCTTGAGACATAAGTTTAGCTCACTCTCAACTGGGGTACTCTTTAAGAACTCAAATTAGCCACTGCTTCGTGAGTGTGAGTGTGAGTGTTATCAATTTAAAGAACTCGGAGACATCTTGCTTCGAATCAAAATCTAGCCAACGATAAAAATATCAGATTTCCATTTTTTCGCCCAATTCAAAAATCCCTTAAACGCAAAGGACTAGTTCCATGTCCAAGAAACTGGCGCTCGCCGCATTTAGTATTTCAACGTTTCTTTCTGCTTCCGGTCATGCGCAAGTTACGACGGACGCCGGAACAATTGACCCTGCGGAGGTTGAGCGCTTTTTCGGTCAACCGAGTTACTCCCCATATGCTGGTCAGAATTTCCCTCCGCGGCCGCTATGGGGAGAAATCCACCTGCATACCTCTTGGTCTCCCGATGCAATAGCTGCGGGAACAAGGGTTGGGCCGGATGACGCGCTTAGGTACGCTAAAGGCGCAGAAATAACCTCTAGTACTGGCGTGCCGGTGAAATTGTCTCGGCCGTATGACTTTATGATGGTTGCTGATCACTCCGACGCTATGGGCGTGATGAGCGCAGTTCTTGATGGCGATCCGGCTTTTATGTCAGATCCGAAATTAAAAAGTTGGAATCAGGGAATGAATGCCGGCGGTGAGGCCGCCAGTGCTGTCGTCATGGAAATGATCACCCTTCAAGGGCAAGGTCAACTGCCAGATGCTTTGACTGACAACGGCGTTCAGCATGACACTTGGAAGAAAATGACTGAAATCGTTGAAAAGAACAACGACCCCGGAAATTTCACGGCTCTCATCGGCTATGAATGGACGTCAAATTTTGGCGGAGGGAATAATCTGCACAGGAACGTCGTATATCGCGATGGAAAAGCACTCGCTGACCTTGTGCGGCCTATGACGACGTTTGACAGCGAGATTCCAAGCGATCTTTGGGAATGGATGGCGAACTACGAAGAGAAAACGGGGGGGAAGGTGCTCGCGGTTCCGCACAATGGGAACTTGTCCAATGGATTGATGTTCGCTCTCGAAACTCCGGATGGCAATCCCATTGATGCTGAATGGGCTGCTCTGAGGGCCCGTTGGGAGCCCCTCTATGAGGTGACACAGAGTAAAGGGACATCTGAACAGCATCCTTCTCTCGCGCCATCGGACGAGTTTGCAGATTTTGAGATTTGGGATAAAGGCAACCTAAATGTGGTTCCAAAAGAGCCCGGAATGATCGATTATGAGTACTCCCGCGAAGCCTTAAAACGAGGTTTGTCCCTAAAGGATGAGTTCGGTACGAACCCATTCAAGTTTGGTATGATCGGATCAACAGATGATCATACTGGCGTGTCCTCAGCCGAAGAGAATAACTTCTTTGGGAAGTTTCCAGCAAGCGAACCATCTGCCGAAAGATCGACGGGCAACGCATTTGATTTCGAAGGGCGTACCGTCAAAGATTGGCAGCTTGGAGCGTCGGGTCTGACCGCTGTTTGGGCGCACGAGAATACCCGTGCCTCAATTTGGGATAGCATGAAGCGCAAAGAGGTTTACGGAACAACGGGCACACGGATTGCTGTGCGCTTTTTTGGCGGATGGGAATTCGATGAGGCCGACTCTACAGGCCGAAACCCAGGCGCTATCGGCTATGGCAAAGGTGTTCCTATGGGGGGTGACCTTCATCCTGCTCCTGAAGGATCGACGTCGCCAAACTTTCTTGTCGCGGCCCTAAAAGACCCATGGTCAGGAAATCTCGACCGCATCCAAATCGTGAAAGGGTGGGTAGATTCCGAAGGCACCATGCAGGAGAAAATCTACAATGTAGCTTGGTCCGGCGAGAGAGCCATTGATGCTACTGGAAATCTTCCGATGGTGAGAGATACTACGGACGTTGCAAACGCCACTTGGTCAAATACCATCGGTGCTCCAGAGTTAATATCCGTCTGGCAAGACCCTGATTTTGATCCATCTCTTAGTGCATTCTATTATGCGCGTGTGCTTGAGATCCCAACGCCGCGTTGGACAGCTTTCGATGCTATCTATTTTGAAGAAGCAAATTTTGCACCAGAGGTTCCGATGACCATCGTAGAGCGTGCTTACACGTCACCAATTTGGTATGCGCCCGAAGGATAGTTGGCCTAATTTATAGCTCGGACTATTAAAACAAAACCGATAGCGCGGGCTGCAACTCCGCACTATCGGTTTTGCAGAAATAGCAGCAATGATAAAATCAAAGCGATTGGATCCTTTTTTCGCTCGGTTGATTGAGCGGAAGGCAGATTCAGTCTTCAGTACTGAAACGAGTTGACAATTTCACGAAACTGCCTTTCGTGAGGTATGCAGCGAATGACCGGTTTCCGCCCGGTGTGTCGAAGCGCCATGTCCGCTTTGGGCTGATTCCGGTCACCCCGCTCCGCGCGCGGCGAACGTCGGCCAGGATCCCACTTCTACCAGTTTGCACTTGTGCGTATGAGGCCTGCGGAGTGCGACTGCAAGCAACAGTGCTGCGCTGTGTCCAACTCCGTCAATCCAGAGAACGCTCCATAAAGTAGACATACTTGCGCCATTCGTCGGGGAACCCCTCTGGAGGTGGTGCAGGCAGAAACCCGGCACTTTCATACATCGCTCTGGCATGCGTGAGAAAATTTGCGGACGAAAACGTCACCTTTCTGTAGCCATCAGCAGCCATCTGATTGAACATGAATTCCAACATTGCGCGACCGACACCATGGCCCCGCCCAGTCTCGCTTACGAACATGCGGTTGAATTCTGCCATATCAAAACTTGCCTCATTGTACATGACGCACCCCGAGGGTTGGCCGTCGACTGAAGCGATGACAATGCCGCCGCGCGGCCGTGCGTGTAGGTTCGGCAACTTTTCAAGGGTCACCTCAAACTTACCACGATCCATCGGATTGCCCTCGGTCGGCCAGTCGTTTGGGTAGGCGTTTGGGTAGGCGTTCCAATGCCAGTCTAACCATTCTCGGCAAAGTGTTCTCGCAGCCTCGATGTCGTGATCACCGGAAGCCAACCTGATCGAAATTTCAGCCACTTTTGTCACCACAAAACTATGTGGTTAAACAATACAGCGTCGACGCGTCGGATTCAACGAAAACGGGCTAAAGTAGCTTGCAATGGAACGCGGATTAAGGTCTTTCAGCGTCATACTTGGCGAAAATTCGGGTGCGCCGAGTTGATCTTCAATAAGCGCCTCGTGGTGATCTGTCCTCAGTCAGTGAGCTTTGTTTACGTTGGACCAGCACTTCGATGGCGTCCGCAATGTGTTCGCGATCAATATGATGATCGTATCGGGCGACGCGGATTCTGTGCGCCTCGATCATAACGTCCGCATGGCGGCATCCTTCTGGCGGCTCGAATCTGTAGCTTGCGAGTTCGATCCGCAGCCCCAATGGATCGCGGAAGTAAATTGAATCCATGAAGCCGCGATCAACCGGACCGGTGTGTTTTACGCCACGAGCATCCAGACGTGCAGGAATCTGCCAGAACGTGGCTTGACTTACGTTGAGTGCCAAGTGGTGCAAGGACCCGATGGAATCTGGTACGTAGCCTGCATCCAGCGTTCGTTCTTCATTGGTGAAAATGGTGATCAGGCGGCCATCACCAGGATCGAAATACAGATGGCCCTCGTTTTGGTTATCGAGATTTGGCTGGTCAAAAATGAATGGCATTCCTAACACGCCTTCCCAGAAATCAAGCGAGGTCTGGCGGTCAGCCCCGTTGATCGTGATGTGATGTACACCTTGAGTTTGGATCTTTTTGAACTGATTTGACTGTGACATGTGCTTCCTTACCTATTGGTCGTCCATCAGACTGTGACCCGTCTGCAAATCTAGACCAACAAGTTTTTGGTTGCAAAATGAGGAACCTGAAATGCTGGTAATGCTGCCCCACAACGAAGTTCAATAACGTCTGCTCAACCGTCGCAGGCCAGGACTGACAGCAACGCCCGCTTTGGGGCTGACTTCGGGCATCCGGTGGGGCAGATCAGACCACTGGCAGTGGCCTTTTGCTGCAAGATAGGGTCCTGCCCCGCCGCAAGTCGGCTGTGAGCCCAAACGACTGATACTGCGCATGCTCAGTTCGGCCGGCATGGCGTACAGGCAGGGCGGTACGGTGTCAGGCGTATCACTACACTCGTTGCACATTTGTCAGAACTGAGCTTGTTGCCGGGTTGGCAGCAAACAGCTTGAATAAGGACCGCCGATACCGCCCGTCTTCGGTTCAAGAGGTCGCAGCGGTTTTCATAACCTCATCCGCGATGGTTGAGATCTTTTCACGCAACCAAATGTGTGCTGGATCGTTGGTGCTGCGCTGATGCCAAGTCATGTAAATCGTCATAGTGTCCGATGACTTTGGCAGAGGGGCCATTTCAAGCTCGCTTAGGACGCTCAATTTCATGAGGTTCATTTCTGTTGCGAGGTTTTCTGACCCTTTGATGAACACAGGGATGGAGTTGAAGTTGGGCACAGATATGCGGGCCTCGTGGATTTCAGATTTGTCCACTCCCGTCAGTGCCCTTAGGGATGTTCCTCCATCTGGAAACCGCACTGTAATGTGGTTTGCTTCACAGTACTCTTCCCACGTCACAGGGGCTTTCCGAACCGACCCGTCAAAAAAGCACATCATCTGACCGTGGAAGATCGGCTTTTGTACAATGTCCGTGGCGTCGGGTGGGAACGGTGTTAGCGCAAGATGACAGCGAGATTCGCGCATCATACCCGAAGTAGGATGCCCAGAGGGAATGAATTCGAATGCGGCGGATACGCCGTCGCTGCGCAGTTCACGTAGCAATTTTGGAAAGATCAAATCGCGCTGCATGTCATTTGCCGCAACGATAAAGAAGAGGTCTTCGTTCTCGGGTTCAAAGCTGCGCTCAAAAGTGAGCCTATGAAGGGCTTCCAGCGCATTTTGAACGGGAATCCTTAAAGAGTTCGCACGTTCCGTTGGCAGCATTGCCTGACCTGAACGTACAAAAAGAGGATCGTCGAAAAAGTCCCTGAGGCGAGCGAGCGCATGGCTGACCGTTGATTGAGCAACCCCAAGGCGAATGCTTGCTTTTGAGACTGAGGATTCTTCTAGCACCGTCAAGAAGGTCACCAAAAGCTGTCCATCAAGGGAAGCAATATCAAATTTTTTCATAACCATTATTGATAGCTACCCCTTGAGTTGATTGCCAGTGCTTCTTAGAATCTGAGTACAGATTCAAATCGCGCTAGTTGCTTTACAGTTCAGAACTAAAATTAGCTAATAAGTCCCGGCGCTTAAGCTTTCATCCCTAACAAGGAGCACGGCCTAAAAAGCAAATGCAGCAAAGCGCGGTTCGTGGCCATCTCGAGCAAAGCGCTGCCACCTCATTATCCGAAAACTAAAACAGGATCTTCAGGGAGGAAGACTGATGGGAAGTTTCAACTCATTGAGTATTGCCGCTGGTGCGGCCGCAATTGCCGGAAGCCTATGTGCTGGCGCATTGCATGCCGATGACCCAACACCGGGTTACAATACCAAATTCCCGAAGGGATCGCTTACACCAGATAAGTACCCCACAGGTTGGGCAGACAATTGGATCGAAACGGTTCCTGGCAAGGGTTTTTTCGCCATCCAGTGGCTCTACAGCCAGACAGAGCCCTGGTCTAAAAATCCTGGCGTCCGGGTGACATTGAACTGATGGACTGAGCGCATGTGCCGGGGCTGCTGTCTTAGAACCCGACGCAAGCTCAAACACCAAGCTTTCTGAGAGAACTGAAACAGGAAACAGAATGAGATTTGTCTATTACTTAACATGGCTGATGGTAGCTGTTTTTCTAGTTGGCGAAACAGCACGTAGAGGCGTTGGATATTTTTCCATCAACGCCACAACAATGATCGAAGACTACTTGTGTGGCTTGTTGCTTTTGACCGCAGCTTTGGTCTGGCGCAGCGGTGCCATTTGGGGACCGACGCTAATGGCTTCGGCTTGGGCTTACGCGACAGGGGGAATGTTTGTTCCTTTTGCAGCGCATTTGGAGGCTTGGATCAGGCAAGAGACATTCCGGGCGGACCACCCGCACGAAGACGTAAGTTCGGTCATATTAAAGGGTGTGATCTGGGCGATTTGCTTGGTTTGTTTCCTCGTTTCTATGAGGAATGTGGTCAGCGAGACCCAAGAGACAAACCTATAAAGAACCAACGCTAGAACAGTGAAAAATGCTAAAAATAATTCAAAGGATCATGAGATGAAGAGAACCATTTTGCTCGCCGCCGCCGCCGCGGTAACGGCGACCGTCGCCCATGCAGAAGCGATCACAGTAACCGAAGAAAACTTTCCGCAGGCTTATACCAACTTGCGATTTGCAGCCATCATCGAAAAAGCAGGCGGCATCAATACTTTCCTAAAGATGCCAGTGCCGAGCAGCGATCCAGCAGAACAATTTGTCGTTCGCATGAACCGCGACACCGCGTATTCGACCTCTGTATTCGATGTGTCCAGTCGGGAAGTGTACATTACCATCCCTGAGACAGACAAATACGTGACGACCCAGATCATCGATGAAAACCATGAAACGCAACGCATGATCTATGGGCCGGGTCACTATAACATCACTGCAAAAACGGATTTCGCATTTGTGATCGTGCGAACCCTCGATCCGGATCTGCGCGACAATCTCGTTGTCGAAGCGCCTGAGCCGCAAGAGTTCATCATACAAGACTGGGAAGAAGTGTCGTTTGAGGAAATCGAGGTTAAAGGGAATGCCGATTTTAGCGACGGCTATCATCAGGCGACAGCCTACAGCAACGTCGAGAGTGGCCAGACATCCTATATGAATTATGTTGGTGCGGCCGGTGGTTGGGGCGGCGCGATGGTGCGGGACAATATCTACCAGACAAGTCCCTACTTCGATGCAGACGCCTGCTATGAGACCACTTTCGTTGACCCGGAAGCGGAATATTTCTGGTCGGCAACGGTGTACAATGCCGATGGCTACATGTTCAACGACGTCGCAAACGTCTCTAGTGAAATGGACCCGGAGCAAAACGCAGATGGCACGTTTACGCTGCGCTTTGGGTGTGCCGGGATGCCGAACAACATCCCGACCGTGGAAGGTAACACCACAGGAAGGTTCAACGTCCTCATGCGCCATTACGGGCCCAGCCAAATGGTCAGCGACGGTGAATACGGCTACAATATGACTCAGTTTATCCGAAAAGTAGAATAGGTGCCTTACATCCAAGTTCTGCCATACAGGTGGTCTAACAATCTCAACTCGGGAGCCTGTGTCTTTTCAGGCTCCCATCGCGAAGTTTACCAAACTAGCATAGAGCCGCTTGAAGATGCATGGGAGACATTGGTGTAAAACGCAGCGAAGGTCCGCAATCCGCCCCGACGTGTCGATAGCCTAGGTCCGCTTTGGGCTGACTTCGGGCATCCGGTGGGGCAGATCAGACCATTGGCGGTGGCCTTTTGGTGCAAGATCAGGTGCTGCACCGCCGCAAGTCGGCTGTGAGCCCTTAGCATTCGTTCAATCTGCGAACGGATGCAGATTGTGTGAGCTAAATGCCTTCTGTATCCGTTGTGCCTATATTAAGGTTTCAAGTCGTCTGCGCTAGTTGGAGGTGTGAGTTGAACACGTCAAAACATGAATTTGCTGAAAGACTTTTATCCGGGTGGCTTCAATCTTTCTGCAACGCGAGGGACGAAAGCCTGCGTCCCGATGGTTTCGTGACAGACAACCTGGAGAAACTAACTGAATTTGATGCCAAGTGGTTTCTCCGCGCTATCGACGCGGGATATGTGAGGGAAATGCATGGTTTCTTCTTGTCGGAGCTCAGCGCGGCCAAAGAGCAAATTTTGTTTGGAGGCCTCAAGGCCGATCATTCGAGAAAGATACACCTTTGGTTAGAGCCGATTATTACGGTTGGGGCTCTTGCTCGACTGATTGAGGAGTTTCAATGGCCTCAATCTCAGGTAGGTCTTCAATCAAAAGCTCCATGGCCGTTCGACCTTATGGGTTATGGTTTGGATCAGGAGACTGAGCTTTTGGCCTGCGAAGTGAAGAAATCTGAACGGGAAATCAATCGACTACTTGATGAGATGACGCGTTTTAGCGCTCAACCTCAATTGGCCGAGGAACCAAAGAATTCTACAACCAAGAACGCCTATCGAAAAGTCGTAGGAATTCGGCGATCTTGGCCCGATGTGTTTTGGGCGTTAGGTCCGAATAGAATGGATAGAGTTTTCAAAGTTGCTCGGGTGCCTAACACTGACAACTTTTCATTGAATCCTGTTTCTACTCGTTACCTTCAGTTCCGCCGTCAAATCTGATTTTCGCGATTGTGTCGACATACGTAGCGAACGGCAGCAAAGTCCCGCAAAGCGGCCATCCCCAGCGGATGACTTGTGCCAGCCCAAAGCAGACATGACGGCCCTAGACTTGGAGCGGACAGCAGAAGTTCTCTGCGGCCGCGAAATCACAATTGGGTTTCACCAGAGCAGCCATTCGATTGTCAAAGGCCCGATGTTAGCTTGGAATTTCAGATCCGTTTTCGACTTCCCTTTGGCTTGAGTCGTCCACCTGAAACCACAAGCGTGGCGGCAACCGTCATATTCTGGTTAAGAGTCCTGAGCCTAGGGAAAGCCGAGATGAATCCCTGCAAAACCCAGATGGAGATTGGCAGATTGAACAGGCAATGCGCCAAGGCGATCCCAAAGACTGAATTCACGATCCCAAACCCCGAAAACAGCGGGAAAATGGGTAACGTCAGAACCACGGGCGCCGTGATCTGAAAGGCGATGAAAGCCAGAAAAAGGTGCTTGTCGCCTGTGAATGACATGCGCGAAAACGCATATGCTGCGGGTATCGCTACGGGAACTGTGATGCAGATATTGATCAGTACATAGGCAATCGAATTGACAAAGGCGGAACGCAGATTGGGATCGTTCCAAATTCTTGCGTAATTGCTAAGGGTGAGGCTGCCCACCTCAGCACTGGGCTTTGGCAGCGTCACAGTGAAACTGATGATTGTCATTTGGACCAGTGACAGGCAAGCAAAGAGGATGAAGGCCAGCAAGACCGTGCTTTTCAGGACAGGCAAGTATCGATAAGCAACCATCACGAGTTTTCTCCGCGATCCAGTGTGCCTTGGGCTTTGCAGAACATCCACACCACCGTCAAAACGATCATGAAATAGATCACGGATCGCGCAGCGGAAGGGCCATAGTTGAATGCCTTTATCTCTTCGCCCAAGTCCACAGCGAGAAATGTCGTTGCCCCGTCAGGGCCACCTGCATTGATGGGAAACGCTTCGGTGTAAATCATGAAGGAATCCATGAACCGCAGCAGGATTGCCATCAGCAGCACATGGTGCAATTTTGGCAGTTGGATATGGCGAAACACTTGCCATGGGCTGGCCCCGTCAATTGCCGCAGCTTGATAGTGAGCTGCTGAAACTGTTGTCAAAGCACTGTGGCATTGGATCACCACAAGGCTGGTCCAATGCCAGACATTCATGACAATGATCACTGCCCAAGTGTGTCGGGTTGTGAGTTTCCAGTCAGGCGGCCACACCAAATTTGGCAAAAGGCGACCCAATATGCCTGTCTCGGAATTCAAAAGGGAGAGCCATAACGAGGGGGAACTGGATGGTTAGAATGAATGCGGAAAACAACGAGCTGCGGCCAAAGCTGGCCCAAAAGCGCTCCGACCCGATAATTTCGACGTACCATTCCGTTCCAACCCCAAAACGTGCGTCCAGAATGAAAATTTCGAAAAATGAATAGTTCACCACTGTGATCAAGGGAACCAGCCCGACAAGCGATAGGATCAGTGCAGCAGGGGTCACGAACAACCAGCCAATTTCGGTCCGATACTTCATAAGGCTCTGACATCCGAGCGCACCAGAGACACGCTCATACGGTCACGATTCGACAGCCCCAGCTCTCACAATTGGCTGTCAGCTGTGGAGAAAGTTTGTCGTCTGTTAACAGCACATCGACATCGCTCAAGGAGCATATTGTCAGCGGTGCCTTGCGCGTAAACTTGAGGTGGTCGGCCACAATCATAACTTTTCGGGACCGTTGAATGGCGATTTTGCTGACCATCACTTCTTGCCCGTCGAAATCCAGCAGGTCTCCGTCGGCGTCGATGGCCGAGCAACCCAGAACCGAGTAGTCAAATTTGAACTGCTTGACCATTTCGACTGTCAAACCACCGACGATGCCGCCATCGGCGCGGCGCAGGGCGCCCCCTGCCAGTATGATTTCGCAGCTGTGATTGATCGCCAGAATGTTGGCGATATTCAGGTTGTTTGTGACAACCAGCAGGTTCTCGTGATCCAACAACTCATGCGCGACGGCTTCAGTCGTTGTACCAATGTTCATGAAAACCGAAGCCCCATCAGGGATGGCGCGGGCACATTCGACAGCAATCGCTTTTTTGCCCACATCGTTCAGGCGACGGCGCTCTTCATAGAGGATGTTCACTACGCCAGAGGGCACAACCGCCCCGCCATGCACTCTTTCGAGCCGACCGCTTTCTGCAAGTTCGGAAAGGTCACGCCGAATGGTCTGAACTGTGACGTCGTAGTGTTCCGCGAGGCCTTCTACCGTGACTTTTCCCTCCTTGCGGGCGAGCTCAAGGATTTCCTTCTGCCTGAAATTTGACGCCATAACTTACTCCTTTGCGCAACTCCCTCAAACACAAAAAGTCGGGGCGCTTGTCGACCGCACACCTGTGACACAAAGACGTGGTTCACGAAGCAATGGGGAAGAGGTCGGTACATTTGCCCTGCGTTCTCTACATCGGCCAAACCCAATAGCGGCCTCAACCGTTCCAATTCAATGGATTGCAGATGGCAAACTCGGGGTTCAGGGTTTGGACTGCCTTAGCGATACTAAGCTCTTGGACATAAAGCCTGCGACGAGGTGAGCATGAGGTGTTCCGGATTACCGACCGTCGCGCAATGGCTTTGAGGACGCCATTTCCGCAAAGCGGCCCTCAGTCTTGTGCTGCTGAAAGGCAGGCAAGTTGCCGTCATGAAAACTAACCTTTGGCAGTCACTCATAATTCCAATCGTGAGCACGCAGAACGAAACACCGCAACGATCGGTGAACAAATTTTGAGCAAAAGGTAATCGTGGCTTGGCGACCCAAAGCATTTGGGGCATGCGGTGGCCTCAGCAGCCCTTACCCGAAAGCAACGCCCGATCAAAGTCGGCGATCAGGTCATCGACATCTTCCAGCCCGACAGAGACGCGCACCAAGCCGTCCGGGATACCCATTAGTGCGCGCACGTCTTCGCCCAAGTCATCGTAGATTGTTGGAGCGACCGGAATGATGAGCGTGCGGGAATCTCCAAGGCCGGTTGCACGAACAGGCAACTGAAGCCGATCGATGGCAGCTATCATGAACTCAAGATCCCGGATCTCGAAGGATAAGAGCCATGCGTGGGATGTAAAATGTGACTTAGAAAGCAGGTTCTGCGGATGGCAGGCCAGCCCCGGATAGCGCACCGCATCTACCGCGTCGTGACTGTTCAAGAAATCTGCCAACTGCTGGGCGGACGCGCTCGCTTTCTGAATGCGCATCTCCAGCGTCTCCAGCCCAAGTGAAATCAGGTTGGCTTGTTCAGGAGGCAATGTGGCGCCAAAATCGCGCAATCCCTTACGTTTAATCTGCGTGATGCCCCAGGTGGCGGGTTCACCTGAACGGTTTGTTGCGTCGATATTGGGATAGGCAGACCAGTCGAAATTGCCAGTGTCCGTCACGGAACCGCCGAGCGCGGCGCCTTGCCCTGCCATGATCTTGGTGAGCGAGTTGATTGAGATGCTCGCATTGACGCTTTTCGGCTGGAACAACGCGGGGGACGTGATTGTGTTGTCGATGACATAGACAATCCCGGCTGACTGACAAAAACTGCCAATTCTTGTCAGGTCGGGCACCTCCGTTGCAGGGTTGGAAATTGTCTCGACAAAAACCATTCGGGTGTTTGGTCTCGCATGTTCTGCAACATTCGCAACATCAGAAGGGTCAACCAATGTCACCTCTATGCCAAAGCCCCGGAGGGTGTTGATCAGGTTGGCAGTGTTCGCAAACAGGTTTTTGCTGGCAATCAAATGATCACCCGCAACGAGCAGAGAGGTAAAGGTTGCCGCTATTGCCGCCATGCCTGTACTGAAGGTCACCGTTGCAAACCCACCTTCGAGAAGGTTGATTTTTTCTTCCAGAGCCGTGGTCGTTGGCGTGCCATTCCTGGAATAGTGAAAAGCGCCCTTGGTTTTACCTTGGAAGGACGCAATCAGATCTTCCGTTCTTTCAAACCCGTATTGGACCGCATTATGCACGGGTTTGCGAACCGCGCCATGTTCAGTGCCGCGCTTGCGATCCGCATGCAAAATCTCTGTTGTTTTGCCAAGTTTTGACATGATGATCCCACGCTTTTCGTTGGTTTTGTGCTTGTTTCAAGGTTTAGGGCTGCTGGTCCTGCATGACACATATATGCTTTCCCAGAACCTTTCGAACAGGAATATGGCCAATAGGCCGACCCTACGCCTGTTCCAAATTTACTTTCGCCTTGGCCACAGCATTTAGGGTTTGCGCAATGTCATCCTCGGTCGTTGCCCAAGAGGATACCGAAAACCGGACAGCTTCTCTGCCTTGCCAGTGGGTTGGGCCGAACCAGGCCTCTCCACTGGATTGAACATCCGCCGCCATTTTTCCAGACCACCCGTCAGCAAAGGGCACGGCAGCGACGACCTGGTTCAGCACAACGTCATTGAGGATTTCAAACCCTTGGTCCCGCAGACCATCTGCGAGCATCCGGGCATGTCTGCAGGTCCGATCGAGCAAATCAGAAAGCCCCTCGCGCCCCAGTGAATGTAGCGCCGCCCAGATTTCCGCTCCCCGTGCGGCGCGTGAAAATTCTGGCACCATGTCTTTTGGCGCGGCTTCCCCGCCAACCTTAAGGTAGGGCGCTTGGGTCGCCATGGCCGCATGGATTGCGGTGGGATGTTTGCAAATGGCCAATCCGCAATCGTAAGGCGTGTTCAGCCATTTATGCCCATCCACAACCCAACTGTCTGCGCCGTCATAGCCTGCGAGTTGATCACGTGTCGCATCGCTCGCAGCCGCCCAAAGGCCAAACGCCCCGTCTACATGAACCCATGCTCCATTCGCCTGTGCGACGATGTCTGCGATCGGATCGCTGGCGCCGGAATTCACATTACCGGACTGTGCCAGAACGATTGTATTCTCATCAGGTACGGGCATCTTGCTGACATCCATACGTCCCTGATCGTCGCAGGCCACCCATTCGATCAAATCAGTGCCGATGCCGAGCATCGTAAGCGCTTTGAGTATTGTTACATGGGCCTGTTGCCCCGCAATAACGCGCACCGGGGGAGCGCCCCAAAGCCCTTGTTTTTGAACGTCCCAACCTTGCTTTTCCAGGATCGCGTGGCGTGCGCCTGCAAGGCAGGTAAAATTCGCCATTGTCGCCCCGGTCACAAATCCGACCGAGCAGTGCGCTGGCAATCCAAGGACATCCAGGAGCCATTTGGAGGCGACCTGTTCAAGCTTCACGCCGACCGGGCTTGTCACATCGCTGAACACCGCCTGATCCCACGCGCTTGTCAAAACCCTTGCTCCCAAAGCCGCAGGCAAAGTGCCGCCCGCAACCAGCCCAAAAAAACGCCCGCCGGTTGTTGCTGTGGTGGCGGGGGAGCCGAGCTTGTCCAGCACATGCAGCGTGTCGCTTGAATCACTCGGAGCAACGGGCATTTCCCCGTCAAACCCGCTGAGATCAGCGCAGGCCCTTTCTGAGGCTGCGACATCCCGTTGCCAAATCGTTTCGAGATAGGCCGAAGCCATGTCCGATGACAGCTCCAGCGATTGACGCGATTGCGTACGGGGGTCAAACATGGCACATCTCCTTAGGAAACCATCTATATAGATAGATATCAATATGCCCACTCAATCGTCAACTTTGAATGTGCTGAAGGCGCTCGGAAATGAAAAACGACTGCAGATCCTGAAATGGATTCTGTCCCCGACAGAGCACTTCCCCCCACAGCGCGACGGTGATTTGGTGGAGGACGGTGTGTGTGTCGGCTACATCACGCAAAAAATCGGGCTGACGCAGCCAACGGTAACATCCCATATGAAGGTTCTGGCTGACGCCAAACTGGTGACGTCAAAGCAGATTAAGAACTGGGTATTCTACAAGCCGGATCGAGACGTTATTGAAGGCGCACTGACGCAGCTTTCGGCAGACCTGAACCTCTAAAACCGATATAAGTTTGGCTGGTCCGCTTTTGCGCGCTGCGCTGCAGCAGTTACGTGCTATTGCAATGTCCGGTTGGGTCCGAAGACGTGACCTTGCAAAGGTCACAACCTGCGCGCAGCTGCGCTCTAGCTTTGGTAGAGGTGTACTCCAGCAAAAGCAGTGGCGTTTTTCACAACCGCAATTCCTAACGGGCTTCGCTTTGCGCGTCCAGCGTCGCAACACCTAAAGTATTTTAGGTGCGACCCTATCCAAGGCTGGGCAAATCCCCTGATCCATGGGTCCTATCCTTTTTTCTGTTTTGATCAGGACATAGTCATAGGAAATTGAATTACCCCCCCTCGGAGATTGCTCTTTCAAAGCCTTCTGAGCAACACTGTAACCCCGCTAAATCTCAAAGTTCGTCACCAGCAACTCACCCCGCTTTTCCAACTATAGGCGCGGACCACTTCTGTGGGTGAGGCTCAGTTTGCCCCGTTGCCATCGCCGAGGGCAATTTGTGTCACCTCAACAGCCGGGCCACCGCCCACAGCGGCGGCAAACTTGCGCATGGTCAAATCAGTTAGAATGGCATCGGGCATCGCTCAGAACTCCTGATAGTCGGTGTTGGGGTTTTCGCCAGTGACGGCGGTAGAAATCAGCGCGCCCACCGCGCGCAGGGCGACCGGGTGCGCGGGCTGGCCAAGGTCCAAACCGTTGAGGCGCCCGCCAAACAGCGCGTGGTTGCCGCGCGCAGATATCGTTACATCGGCGTCGGTGACCAAATGGCTATAGGTGCCGGTGATCGCGGGGCCATCGCCGGTGATAGACAGTGCCGCCAGCTCAGCCGCGTCCAGACGCAAGGACAGCCGGTTGCCATCCGCCAGAACCCCGGTGGTGTCCATGTCCAGAGCCACCGGCCCGTCCAGATCCCGCAGGGTGATGGTTTCCGCCACTTTCATGGGCGCGGCATCCGCATCCGTGATCAGCGGCGCGATCACCAACCGGTCAGATCCGGCGGGTTGATAGGTCAGGTCATCCACGGTGATCGAGCGCCACCAGCGATAATCGATTGGCGATCCGACGGGCTTGGGATTGCCTGCGGCGGCGTTGTGCTGGATCAGCTGGCGGTCGCCTGATCCTGCATCCGCAACAATCGTGATATTGCGCATCCGCAAATGTCCATCGGCAAAGCCACCGGTATCCGTGCGAGAGCGCAGCACGCCGGGGCTGGCGCCGCTGTCCACATTGCGCGCGTTGAAGATCGTGTTTTCAATGTCCAGATCGCCCAAAGCCGTGACCAAAACGCCCCAATCGCCCACCACCATGTCACGCAGTTTCAGCCATTCGACAAAGGGACGGTGGAAATCGACCCGGCTCAGCGCCCCATCGCGGAACGTGACACGCTGGCAAAAGTTGCTGCCGGTTGCGCCCCAACCTTCGCCCGCGCCGTGGGGCGTGATGTCGAGGTCGTAGCTGTTCTTCATGGACAGATTATAGGTGTATTGGCCCGCCGCGTGTTTGTTTGGATATTGGAAATCCAGACGCGCCCGCACCGCACAACACCATTCAAAGCTGATCAACGTCGGGTTGGCCGTGACCAGCCCGCCTTGCAGAAACCGCGCCTCGATGTCGAGCAGGCTGGTTTCCACAATCACATAGCTGTTGCTCGCATCGTTGTCGCCAATATCGATGGTCAGCCCAGCGACCCGGCGGCGGCGCGGTTCCATCGGAAAGACCACAACCTTTTGAATACCCACGCCGGTCAAATCGTAACGCAAGGGGCTGGCCATCACGCCGTCACGATAGCCACGGTTCATCTCAACCCGTTTCACGACCTTGCCGCGATAGCTGTAAAACGGTTGGTCCGTATAGATCATGACAAAGGCGTCGCGCACTTCGGGCAAGCCACCCCATCCATCCCATTGGCTAGAACCTTTGGACAGATCCGGCGAGGCCAGCAGGTTGGCCACTAACCAGTGATCGCCCGGATAAGTGACGGGCCGAACGGAACGGCCAAAGCGCATCACGCCCCCCCAATCACTGGCGTCAAAGACTAGCCCGGAAAAGTCACAATCGCAGGTGAGTGTCACCTTGGTATCACCCAGCAGTTTTGCCCGACCAGCTCCGACCAAGGTCAGGGCGCTCTGATTGGCCCAGACCGCCGCGCGATCCAACGCAGGCGCATCATCACCAACACCATCCAGCGCCGCGCCAAACTGTGCCAGGCTGACGGTTTGACCGGATGCTGCCAGTGGCAGGATGCCTGCGCCAAAGCCGGTTGGATTGTCCGCACTCTCTGTAAGCTGATAGCCGTGTGGCCCTACCGTAAAGACCTCGGCCAGTCGCCCGGCCGCGCGGGCAAGATGCGCCTCATCCCAGCGGGCAAAATGCGCCTGATCCATATCCTCTGGATCAAAGAACAGCACTTTGGGCTGTATGGTTTCCTCGTCGGCGGCAATGGCAACGATCAGGTCATAGGTGCCATTGGGCGCGGCAAAGCGCACCGCCCCGCGCGCATCTGCAACCAGTGGTTGCTCCAGTTCTGCGCCCGCATCATCAAAGACAGACGCTATAGCCTGCGTCTCATGCACCTGCACCCGCACCTTTGCCCCCGCCATGGGGAGATTGCGCGCGTCCAATGCATAAAATGTTCTCGCCTGCATTACCTGATCACTCCTTCAGCCAACCGATACGGTCCCGGTCTACCACGAAGGGCGAGCCGCGTCTGATCCAGTATGCGCAGCCGCAAACCAGACCGAAGGGGGACGTGCGCAGGCATCGCAATCATAGATCGGATCAGACCACCTTGCACCCAGCAAACTCAGGCCCAGCGTCCCTCCTCCGTCATATCCATGCAGTGATTTCAATTGCCAAGTGTTCTTGAGAATACGGCGTTGAATATGTTCAGAAAGGTCCGGTGCGGTGAACGCCTGTGCCGAATATTCGCGGATCAAAAATGGCAACAGGCAGGCATTCACGGTCATTGGATCGCTCCTAACCAGAGCACCCAAATCTATGCCCGCACGAGCCTCACCAAAAAGCTGTGCCAAAGCGTGCTGACGGTCGTCTGCAACGCCGGATGGAACAAGCGCGGGCGGGATAATGGAGCCAGCGTCAAACATTGGGAGCCTCCACCACATTGATGATCAAGCTTCTGCCCAGCGGCGCGTTGCTCCAACTCGATGATGCAGGACCTAAGCCTCACTTGTATTACAAATCCGGATCGAGTGAATTTCGGTTCTCCAGTGACGCGATTACGCATTCGTACAAAAATACGAAACGCTTGGCCCACATCATTGGTCAAATACCCAATGCTGAGGTGGACGAGTTCTATTTCGCTGCAAGCACGATTGGGGGGATACATCCTTTTCCCTTCAAACCGGGTTAAGGGTGTAATGACCATCAACGGAGCACGCGGGTGCAACCACAAGATCTGTGACCGTTTTGATCTGACACTCGAGTGTATCCGTAGGCACTATCTGGGAAAAGACAGCCCGCTTGCGCCCACACTGCGACAGTACGCCTTGTTTTTTGAACTTTTTGACAACTTTCGCGGATATGTGGACTTTTTCCTACTGAACGATCTGGTCACTGATGACTACAATTCGGTTCGGTTCTACATGTCTTTCAACGACTTTGAGCCATGGCCGCTGCCAAATTCTGTCGCAGCGTATCGGTCCTATCGCGACAGTGTTCTGGAGTTTGTAGCCGCTCGAAATCAGCGAATGGAAAACAGCCTTTAACGCTTTGGTGAATGCCCCAAAATCCGCTTTGCCGTCATCGCTTTGATGGAATTGCTGCAGCCTACATGAATGGCCGGCTTGACGATCCGCGCCGCAGTTTGTCGAGGCGACCATCAAAGACGGCAAGGTCAGATACGAGACTTTGCAAAGGTCGCGATTTGCGCCCTCCGCTGTTCTAGGTAGTGTGTAATTTTCGTTCCAGCACCCCATCAAACCTAAAAGCGCCATCCTAAAACAAAACGGCCCCGGTGATCCCTCACCAAGGCCGCTTGTCTTCATCTCACTTACAAATCCCGATCACCGCACCACATGCACCGCGCATTTAGCATGTCGGACCACGTGGGCTGATGTCGAGCCTAGGATCAGGTCCTGCAACTCGGGACGATGGGACGCCAGAATGATCAGGTCCGGGGTGTTCTCAGACGCCCAGTCCAAGATCGTGCGCCCCGAATGCCCCTCAACCACGATGCCCACAGCGTTTGGCAATTTGGCCGCCATTTCATTCAACTCTCGCTGCACAGCGGCACGCGCTTCGGCCAGATAATCCGCAGGCATATAGGTGATCGCATATGCCGGAATGTGTTCCACCACATGCATCAGCGTGATTTTGGCATCCGGCGTCGCCAAGAGCTGCGCCAGCTTCAGCGGAGCGGTGGTGTCCCGCTCGGCGTCAAAGGAAATAGGAACAAGAATATTGTGATACATCAGTCGCGCCTCCGTTTAGGTATGTCTCATCCTGCGCCGATATTGGATGTGTTGCCTTGATTCAGGTCATGCTGTTGCAGCAGCCCATTTTAGCCAAAAGTTTCGGCCACATCATACATCACCGGCTCAAAGCTCTTGCACATTTCATTGATCTTACGGTTGCGCTCCCGCATCTCGGGCGTCCGCAACATCGCCAGAAAGTCGTCGCGTTTTTCCCACTGGGAATAATTGGCTATCCGCGTTTGCGCGTCATTCACATGCAATCCAGCGGACACAAACCCCGGCTGTTTCGAGATAAAGTCCGCATAGGCTTCTGTCAGTGCTTCGAGCAGATCCTGACACGTGCCCGGTGTCATTTCAAAGGTGGTGATCACAGTCTGGACAGTGGCGGCTTTGGAAATTGTTGGCATGCTGGTCCTCCTTGACTCGGACCCAGCCTATCACAAGTTGCGCAAAACTTCCTCAATTTCCTGCATCAAACCAGTGACTTCGCCATGGGCTGGCCCTTTACGGGCCTCTAGCGCCGTGCGCCCCTGCCCCAATGTCTCGGCATAGACCACCCGATTGGACAAAACGGCGGTGGCCACGCTGGCCTCCATTTCTGCCGCCTTGGCCGCAACATCCGCTGCCAGACGGGTGCCCGGACGGGCGCGGGTCATCACCATCATCGCGGGTTTGCGTTCGCGATCCGCCAGATACAGCACAACCTCAACCGCCCATAAATCCAGATGCGATGTCGCCACCGGGATCAACACCAGATCCGACGCACGCAACGCCGGGCGCAAGTCGCTATCCGCTTTGGGCGGCGTGTCGATGATCACGATGTCATGCTTTTCTGCCAGCTTGCGCACCTCATAGGTGACACCCCAGGCCGAGGCGGTGGAAAACTCCAAACCCGGATCGTCCTGCGTCTCAAGCCGGGTCATAAACCAGCGCCCCGAACTGCCCTGCGGATCAGTGTCCATCAAGGCCACCGACTTGCCCGCTTTGGCAAAAGCCACCGCCAGATTGACGGCCATGGTTGTCTTGCCTGCGCCCCCTTTTTGTTGCGCAATCGTTATGACATATCCCACAGGCCGGTCCCCTCTAACGCCGCATCGCAGCATAGAGAGGAAAAACCCCGGTGCAATGGACATTTCGACCCAATTTAAGAACTTTTTAAGGAACTTGATAACACATTGTTAACCTCGGCAATTCAACCTGAGACCGGAGGCGTGAGATGTGTCGTATCCTGGCCTTTTGTATCTTCTTCTTAACCGCGGCCCACCCGGCTTTCGCCGGTGCATGGCTGCGGGATAAGGGTTCTGGTTTTCTGGCGCTCTCTGCAACACTCCACCAAGACAACAACGTGCTCGATTACAAATCGGCCGTCTACGCCGAATGGGGCGCCACCCCGCGCCTTACACTGGGGCTTGACCTGAACGAACGCCCCGGGCTCTCGGGCCATGCACTGATATTTTCACGCTTTCCAATTGCCGATCTGAACGAGGCAGGCAGGTTCGCCGCCGAAATCGGTCTTGGCGCACATCACGGCCCCCAAGACTGGCACCCGATGTACAAATTCACCCTCTCTTATGGGCTGGGGTTTGCGAAACCTTGGGGATCTGGCTGGCTCGCCATTGATGCCGCCATGGAACACCGCACCGGCGCCGGAGATCCATTTTACAAACTCGACCTGACCGCAGGCCTGTCCAATGACCGCCGGTTCAATCCCCTGCTGCAACTCGAAACCACATACATAAAGGGTGCGCCGATCCTATGGACCGTCACACCCTCTGTCATGATCAAAGGCAAAAAAGGCGTCCGCTGGGTCGTTGGACTTGAAAACAAATCCGCCTACCCCAAAGGCGTCGGCCTCAAAATCTCCCTCTGGCGCGATTTCTAACCCCACCAGAGGGACGATCGCCCTTACACTTTGTCGATCCGGATGTTCACTTCGATGGACCCTTGCACAGCCTCGGACCACACCACATCAATCGCATCGTCATTCGCACCACGCTCATGACGCACATAGGGCATCGTATAGCGCAAACTGCCCCCTGCCGTGCGAATGCCATCCACCGCAACCAGCCCCTCGACCGAACGGGCGTTGGCGCCAAACGGCAGCTCATCATTTGTCACCACGGTCCAAGTCTGTGCCGCTGTCGATTGCACATGGCGCACACGCAACGGGTTGTTCACCTTTTTCGTCACGCCATGGTACATATTCGCGGTGTACGTCACGTTCTTGCTGCGCGTGAAATTGAGATCAGCAAAGCTGGTATCCACCCGCTCGGCCCGCTCAATATACCCGCTGGTCGCACGGAACTTGTTGCCCGTGATCGTCACACCATTCAGCCAATGCCCAGTGCCATAAGGCTTGACCACGATAAAGCTGAACCAAGGCGCCACATCACGGGCCAAAAAGATATTGTTGGTGATGCTCATGGAACTGAAAGAGAACCCGCCGTCAAAATCCGGCTGTGGATCACGTTCATTGGTCCACTCGATGAAGCAGTTATCAACGTAGTTGCTGGACACCATACCGCAATTGTAATCTCCAATCAGGATCAAACCGGCGCTGCGGATGCCATCGGTCACATGATCCCCTTGGAAAAAGTGGTTGCCGATGACCATGCTGTTGTCACCACCCAGAACCGCGAAATGCTTGAACATTGTCGCCCGGTTATTGCGCAGTTTCACATCATTTGCGTTGGCATTGATCGCAATCGATTTGCGATCCGCAACGTCCAACGCTTCTTCGGACGACAAGAACTGACACTGGTCAATCAACAGACCTTGGCACCCGCCCCCAATCGACGTGATGCCGCGATCCTTGGGGCGACTGATAAAACAATCACTCAGGCTGAACGTCGCCCCAATCGCAGGCAAACAAATCGCGCTACACTGCGAATTACACTGGAACTCAATATCCAGCATGTTGAACTTGGTCAGTTTGCTAAAGCCGCGGAAATCCAACAGATATTTGAACTCGGTAAAGGTAAAAGTCTGCGATCCATCCGCATCATACAGACCCGCGTTCATGGTGATTTCGCCAGCAGCGACATCCTTAGAGCGCACATAGATCTCGCGGCCCACCCCATTGCCGGTGATCAGCGCGCCAACCGGAATGTTTGCGATATTCGTCACGTTTTTCAGCTTACGCGAATCCGACGGATCATAGGTCGCAACCGAGGTGAACACTGCGGTGTCCCACGCGGCGTTTCCTTTGACATCAAATTCACCGTTGCACACCACGCGACGGGTCGAGATAGATGTTTTGTTGGGCACAGCCGCCTGCATGTCGATCGGGCCGTTGACGGCAATCTTGCGTCCGCCCATGTCCAGTGTTTCGTGATCAACACTGTTCATCAGGGCTTGGAACGCCTTGCGAAACGCCAACTCTTCATCACCAAAGGCATCGATATAGTTGGGCAGATCGAAATTCTTGGTCAGCAGCAGCATCTGATCCGTTGGCATCGTCACCGTGCCATCAAACTTCACTTCCGACCCAAAGTTCACCGTCTGGTTCAGACGATACGTGCCTTCAGGAATGTAAACCGTGCGCCCATTGGCGGCTGAATCTGCCGCTTCAAACGCAGCGGAATCATCCGTGGTGCCATCCCCCACGGCGCCAAAGTCACGCACATCGACGACGCCGATCAGATCGCGCAGAAACGCACCGGTGATATCAACGATTTCGATGTCATCTACGCGCACGATGCCGCCGTTGGCCCCCTCTAGGTTCAGACCAAAGTGACCATACAGCGCACTGCGCCCCCATGGCATATCCACACCGCCGCGCGTGCCCGACCCGACAATCGCCGTGATTTCCACAACTTCGCCATAGCTGGTCAATGTCGTCGCCGGACCCACTTCGGTCACGCCGGAAATGTGGGTGTTCCCCGCGCCGCCGGCCCAGGCTGCAATCCGCACCGAAGGCAGATTGCCACTGATCGCTTTGACCCCGCGCCTTGACCTGCAAATAGCACCCCGGCTGCAAAGGCGTCTGCCCCATATGCCGCAATTTCTGTGTGGTTGATGTTTTTTTGCAGCTCCAGACAGCCGCTAAAATCCGCATCCGCAGGAACAAACGCAGCATTTGCAGCTCCGTCATATGTATCTGACCCCGGCGTACCGTCGCCGCTGGACCAAACCGTCAAACCATCCTTGAACAGAGGTGGCATAAAGTTAATGCCGTCGGTGATTGCCTTGTTCATCAAATTCCCTTTCCCAAACGCGCCGCAGGTCACCTGCGATGGCGCATACTGTTTCGGGTCCGGGCTGCACCCGAACGCGAGCCATTGAATAGGAAAAAGGAATTAAAACCGCCTCACAGCACCGTCACGGTGCCGTTGCCCCGCATCAACGAGTGATCCGCGACAAAAGCACTAAGAGATTGATTTTGTGTGTGTTCCTTGGAAAGAACTTGGAAACACACACCGCTTGACGGCGCGCGCAGCATAGCTCGCGCGCCAGATCGTTATTCTGAAACGAAGTCGCCAGCCAACGCCTGATCAATCAGTGCGACAGTTTCGGAAACGCCATACAAAGCAATGAACCCACCAAAGCGTGGCCCTTGGCTTGCACCCAACAACACTTCGTACAGCGCTGTGAACCAGCCGCGCATCGGGTCAAAGCGTTCCCGCCCAACCGAATACACCACGGATTGCAGCGCCTCGTCCGCGATCTCACCGTCATAGGCTACCAACTCAGCCCGCAGCGCCTCCAGCGCCTCACGCTCTTGGTCGGTCGGTGCACGGAAGGTGCGCGTCGGTTTCACAAAGTCATTGAAATACCGCACCGCAAAACCCCGCTGCCTGATCCAGATCAGGATGCGTTTCAGCCGTGGCATCCGGCGCATAGCGACGGATAAAGCCCCACAATGTCTCTTTGTCCTCGGCCCCTGATACAGACGCGAGGTTCAACAGCATCGCAAACGGAACAACCATGTTCGACTCAGGCACCTTGCCCCCGTGGATGTGCCACACCGGGTTGTTCAACTGCGCCTTAGGCTCTTGCGTGTGATAGGCCCGCAACTGCTGGTGATACTCGTCCACCGCCTTTGGGATCACGTCCAAAGAACAGCCGCTTGGCCGTCTTGGGCTTTTGGTACATGAAATACGACAGGCTCTCGGCGCTGGCATAGGTCAGCCATTCGTCAATCGACACGCCATTACCAGACGATTTCGAAATCTTCTGCCCGTTTTCGTCCAGAAACAGCTCATAGGTGAAATGCTCTGGCGCTTTGGCCCCCAACACCCGACAGATACCATCATAGATCGGTGTGTTGGTGCTGTGGTCTTTGCCGTACATCTCAAAATCAACGCCCAGCGCCGCCCAGCGCGCGCCAAAGTCAGGCTTCCACTGCAGCTTCACATTGCCGCCGGTAACGGGCAGCGTCCATTCTTTGCCGTCTTCGTCATCAAATGTGATGGTGTGATCCGCCACATTCACCGACTTCATCGGCACATACAGAACCCGGCCCGTTTCAGGGTGGATCGGCAGGAAAATCGAATAG